>JAAEYW010000042.1 GCA_018223185.1 Oceanospirillales bacterium
GTGACGAAGGCTGTACTCCAGGCTTCTGGAAAAACAGTCCCGGAAGCTGGGCAGATACTGCCTATGAAACCACTGATCTGGTTGAGGATATCTTCCAGTACAACAATGGCACAGCGCACACCATCCCAAGCTCATACTTCAGCGGCAATCCTAAGACTCGTCTGAATCACACGGATAACCTGATGGATGCGCTGAATTACGAGGGTGGTGACGACAACGAGAAAGGTGCAGCTAAGATCCTGCTGCGGGCTGCAACTGCTGCGATACTGAACTCAACCCATACCGGTGTGAACTACACCCGGTCTGCGGACAGTATCATTATGGAAGTGGTTGATGCACTCGAAACTAAGGATCGTGACATTATCCTGACTCTGGCTACCGAGCTTGACCAGGATAACAATCTGGGATGCCCATTATCCAATGATAACTCCTTCTAAGGGAGTCCCGGTTCAGCACTAGCTGACGATCATTGCGACATCCCCCAAAGGCGATGGCCCCGGCCATCGCCTTTCTCTATTCCTGACTACTGCTTTGGCAAAACTGTGCTAACGTTTAATTTATCAACCTGTTAAATGGATCAGGAACGATGAAATTCAACAGCCCCTCTCTGATACTTCCCCTTGTGATACTTCTTGTTGCCGGTTGTTCCCGGCTGCCAGTCAGTCAGGAAATCCCACCGCCTATGCCAGCAACAACGCAGGGTGAGCTACGCCCACCCCTGGTGGTCAGTTCAGCGGCGGATAGCGGGCCGGGAAGCCTGCGGGAAGCGATCATCCTGGCCAACACCACCCCGGGGATGGACCGTATTCAGTTTGACAGTGATGCCGACCTGTTCCGCCAGCCCCAACAGATTACTCTGGCCTCCCCCCTGCCTGAGATCACTGACGATCTGTTAATTGAAGGTTTTATCAATGACATGCTGTGGCAGGCTTCCGGGGTGACCCTCTCTGGCAACAATCAGTTCCGCGTATTTCAGGTGGCTGAAGCGGTCAGTGCCGACATCCGGCACCTGACCATTGCCGATGGCTATGCCGACAACGGAGCGGGCGTTCTGAACCGGGGTGAAACCATTCTCGAAGGGGTCAGCTTGCTAAACCATTCTGTTACCCAAAACGGAGGCGCTATCCATAACAACGGCCGTTTATGGCTGATTAACAGCACCATCGCCAGCAATACAGCCGGACAGGCCGGGGGCGGACTGTATAACCATACCGGACAGGTCACGGTGACCAATGCAACCTTTGCCTGGAACCGTGCCGATCACGGTGCCGCCGTTTACAACCAGGGCGAATTACAGATGGCCAACTCAATTCTCACTGGCAGTATTATCGCCGCTGACTGTGCATCTGGATCAGCCTTTGACACACCCGCACAGCGAAATATTATCAGCAGCCACGAAGGCTGTGGTTCACCCTTTTCAAATCAGAATGTGGAACTGGGTCAGCTGGGATACTACAACGGTCCGACTCAAACTATTCCTATATCCGGAAGAAGCCTGGCGGTTAACCACGGCAATAACCGTGCAGCACTGGGTGCACGGGGTGATCAACTGGTATGGGACCAGCGGGGCAATGGTGATCCGCGGTTTACCGCAGGTATTACTGATATCGGGGCGTTTGAGATTCAGGCCAGAATTGTGCTGGAGGTCGATACACTGGATAGTTCTGATAAACGCTGGTGCACCAAAGTTGAAAATGACTGTTCCCTGAGCGGAGCCCTGCAGATTGCAGCGTCCAGCCCTCGTTTATCAACCATCAGGTTTCAGCCGGAGCTGTTTGCCAAGCCTGTCACTCTGAAGCTGGATAGCGGGTTCCCGGACATCGATCACCCGGTCGTCATTGATGCGTCCGGCGTCGCCCGGATTACCATTTCCGGTGCAAATAAACGCTGGAAAAAGCCACTGTCAGAAGGACTGCTGACTCTGAAGAATATCCGTTTCACAAACGGAAGCTGAAAGAAAAGCCATCCCTGGCGCCCTGTTCCCTGCAGGTTTCCTGAGTTTCCTCTGCCGTCTGAGAGCAAGGTTCAAAGACGGCCCCTGAGGAATAAAGTCTCCCACTCCTGCCGGAGCCGGAATCAATTAAGGTTTTTTACCGTTACCCTTACCGCCCGAGCCACCACCTGACTGCTGTAGCTGAACGTAAACCGTTGCGGTTGCCGTTTTATCACCATCGGTAATGGTATAGCTGAAGCTATCAGAGTTCTTAAAACGATTACCCGGCAGATATGTCACAGTACCGTCACTGTTCACAGAAACCGTGCCTTTTGCGGCCTTCGACACCGTGGAGATTGACAGCGCATCACTTTCCGGATCGGAATCATTTGCCAGCACGGCAACCACAACGGCACCAAGACTGGTCATCGTTGCGTTGTCATCCACAGCCACGGGAGCGCTGTTCTGATTCGCAGGCGCATTGACCGTGACAGTAACGGTTGCACTGGCAGTATGACCATTACCATCAGATACGGTGTAACTAAAGCCTTCCAAGCCGGTAAAGCCCGCAGCCGGCGTAAACGTCATAACACCACTGCTGATGGTTACACTGCCGTTAACACCACTGGTGGAGACAATCGTCAGGGTGTCACCATCAGGATCGCTGTCATTTGTCAGAACCGGAATCAGGACCGCTGTGTCCATGTCAGTCACAGCGCTATCATTATTCGCCACCGGCGCCGTGTTAGCGGTTACAGCCGCATTAACCGTGACGCTCACACTCGCCGAGGCACTGCCGCCCTTATTATCAGAGACATTGTAACTGAAGACTTCGGTACCACTGAAAGCAGCAGCAGGGGTAAAGGATACTGTACCGTTACTGTTGATTATGGCTGAACCATTTGCCACACCACTGAGAGACGTTACCGCCAGATTATCACCATCCGGATCACTATCATTACCCAGCACCGTAATCGTTACGGCTGAACCACTGTCGGTAACGGCGGTGTCATCAAGTGCAACCGGCGCACTGTTGCTGACCGGATTATCAACCACATAGGTAACGCTGCCGCTGGCAGAATAGCTGCCGCTGGCGGCACTGGTGGTAATGCTGTAAAAACCATCCGCAGCAGTCACCGGCGATACTACAGTCAGGTTTGTCGCGGCACTTTGTCCTGGTGCCAGCGTCAGAGAAGCGCTATCCAGTTGTGCACTCCAGCCTGCTGGCTGCGCAGCGCTCAGGTTAAAGCTACTGTTGCTACAACCACTACTGTCATTGTTTTGCAGTGTCACGCTGTAGGTAATTGCAGTTCCCGCAGCAACCCAGGCACTCTGACCAGGAGAAAAGCTCAGGCCTGGATTAGCACGGGTACAGGTCTGCTGGCCACCCGGAACATCGATATAGACTTCAGCGCCGCTGCTGTCAGCCCACTGGGTAGTCATGCTGATACCGGCATTTTTATCACTGTAGGTCTGACCCACATCAATAGCCGCATAGGCGAAGTTGCCGGACGGATTCATGTCCAGCAGATAGCTGGTGTTACCCGCCTGTTCATTACCGGTATGCACGGTGATACCGCTGGTCAGGTTATGTGCAGTGCTATAGCTCAGAGCAATGTCGGCACCTATCGCCTGACGATATTCCAGATAGTACCAGTCATTAGCACCAAAGGTTGAGTTGTAGCCTTTCAGTACTTTTAACGCTAGCGGCTGAGTGCTATCGAGTTCGTGCGGCGCCAGCTTATAGGTTCCGCTGTTGGTAATCGTCTGAGGTTGCAACCACCCCAGCCGGCTCTTTTCATACACGTTAAAGTGACCGCGACCTGCGCCCATCATATCGGCGGTATCGCCATACTCAACTACAGAACAGTTGGACCCCAGAGTTACAGAACCGCAGTCCAGATCATGGGCATGGTACAAACCCAGATTATGTCCCAGTTCATGGGTGAATGTTGAATAAACATTTTTACCATTACTCCAGGCTCTGGATGGAGCACCACCCACAGTACCAAGTCCCCCCCAGCCACAGGTGCTGAGACGCGGCCAGACGTAAACGATGCGATCGTAGTCATTCACACTGATACCGGCATTTGCCGCCGCCAGATCAGCCGCGTTGGTATATTCAGTCCGATTACAGGTGGCGCCTGAAACTGGCAGGGTATACCAGCCAGCAACGGTTGTTTTCAGCCATGTCTTACCATAGGAAACTTCCTTATAATAATCGTTTACTTGGTTAAACGTGTTCTGAACATCGGTACGGGTCCAGGGTTTATTGCCTGAATCGTCCTGGAAGTTGACCATCATCACCAGCGTACGCTGCTCTCCGAAAGTGTTTCCCAGTACACCCGGATCTGATCCGTATGTCGGGCCATTCTCCGCCCCCAGCGTCAGGATTTCGGCATCACCGGAACCAACAGCAACCGATCCATCGCTATCCGCTTCGCCGGCATCCAGATATAAGCCATCTAAAGCGATACGCTGGCCGGTCTGAAAATTCTCATTCCTGTCGGCAAAATGCAGTGTAAAGCGTTCCCCGAAAGGTGTTTTAAGGGCGTGTTCAACCCGACTTTCAGCAGGGTTATCAAAGTTATCAACATAGATAACTTCCAACTCACCTTCCAGCTGGAGCGGCTGCTCTATATAGGCAAGCACATCGCCCGGCAGACCGACCTGCTTCTCTTCAGGAATGGCTACTCGTATAGCCTCAGCAGGATTAGTACGGATCAGTTCCGCCATTATTTCACGGCGAGACTCTGCAGCGGCAATCAGTTTTTCCAGTGTAATGGCCTTGTTCGATGCACCGCGAGCCTGAGCCCACTCCTTACGAACCAGGATAAAGGACTCTGTCGCGTCAATAGCGGCCTCATGCTGAGCAGTTTTCTGTGCAGCGGTCAGTTGGCCATGCTCAACCTGATGTGCGTGTTCAGATGGTTGTGCGATAGCGATAGATGAAGATAATAAACTAACAGAGCTAAGTAGCAGGGCGCTAAGCAGATTTTTAATTGCAGGCCTATGGGTTAACAAATCAGGATCCCCTCTTATATAAGCAGGTTGAAGATCCTCCAGACAAACAGGCCTGAGTACGTAAGCTCTCATTCGGCAGTCCGGCTACTCCTATATTAAGAGTCCGTGACTTTGCGCAACCTGAGCACGCCAGGCCTTGCCTTTTCGTGAGAGGATCTGTCAAAAATTAAGTATTGTCTGCGGAGCATTACCGCACGTTAGCTGTCAGATAACCGTTTATACTGATCTGATCAGCCCGGTTAATAAGACCGGCGTCCTTGATGCTCTCTACTCAGCACAAGCTATGCCAGAAACACCTGATTGTTTTTTAATCAAAAGGTTACTTGTAACAACACGCTTACATAGACAGATCTGATGGATAATAAGGCAGGATAACAGGGAAGATGTGTCGCTGTTTTTCAGACACTTTAGAGGAAAAACATAAAACTCACGAAATACCCTGGCTCTTGTATGGGTTATTGCGGTAAATACCAGAGATCAGGCAGTATAACCCTATGTTTTCAAGCGTTAAGTTTTATTAACAGTCTGAGCATTTTGTAATCTATTCTGAACACAAAATATGTTGCCGTTTATAGACACAATATTGCTGGAAAATAGCAACTTTATGATTAATAAAGACTATTAATGTCTCGATTCTGAAACACTCGTCTGGAATTCTGATCAGGAAGTATGAGCGGAGACAGCTTAATGGAGGAGTTCGCCAGCAGGTATACATTCATCCCACAGTTTAATGTGACGCGGGCATCTTTCGACTGCATCGTAGAGAAGAGTATCGAGAAACAGAGCGTCTGACAAATCCATCTGCTCAATAGCAGATTTTTTTGCACTGGCTCCGATATCGTCCACTTCCAGAGGGTTGTTCATATCAGCAGAAAGCCTTTTATCTTTCGCCTCTGCTGATCTTTTACTATTCATTATGTAGCTCCAACTTATACTAAAATGCAGCAAAGCTGGTGCCAATATTGTATCTATTTGATTTTTAGGTTTTTTATATTTAAAACATTCCGAAAAAACAGAAGACTGACAGGCAAAGCTTACAACTCAGGTGACTGAGCTGTATTACCTGCTTAACGCTGTATATTATGTTTATCTAACAAATGATATAGCGTCACTCTGGAAACCCCTAAAGCCTGAGCAGCACGGGTTATATTGTTGCCTGAAGCCAGCAAGCCTTTTTTAATCATCGCTTTCTCGGCTTTATTTTTCACTTCTTCCAGACTACAAACCAACGGCGTAGCCCGTTGCTCCTCCAGTCCCAGATCCTCTGGTGTAATCAGCTTATGCTCTCCCATCACCAGAGCCCTGCGTACCCGGTTAATCAGTTCCCGGACGTTTCCAGGCCAGTGGTACTGACTCATATACTCCAGCGCGCTTCTGCTGAAGCCCTTTGCCGGACTATTACTTTCCTGTTTCAGGTGCTGAAAAAAATACTTAGCCAGCAGGACAATATCTTCTGCACGTTCCCGCAAAGGAGGTACCTGAATATTCAGAACATTCAGCCGAAAGTACAGATCTTCCCTGAATCGACCCTCTTGAATCATCTGGCTTAAGTTAACGTTAGTCGCGGCAATAACCCTGGCATTCACCTGCCGACTGGCCGAGCTACCCACCCGCTCTATTGTCTTTTCCTGCAAAAACCTCAGTAGATAAGTTTGCAGATCAAGCGGCAGATCACCGATCTCATCAAGAAAAATTGTGCCATTATTAGCCGCTTCGATACGGCCTATGTTTTGTCTGTGGGCACCGGTGAACGCTCCCTTTTCATGTCCAAACAACTCGGAGTGAATCAGAGTATCAGGCAGCGCCCCGCAATTAACCGGAATAAACGGGCCATCACAGCGATCGGAACGAAGATGAAGCGCCTGAGCAATCAGCTCTTTACCCGTGCCACTTTCTCCTGTTATCAGTACCGGAGCATCAGTGCCTGCAATTTTACGAATCTGACTGAAAACCTTCAGTATTGTCTCACTGCCTCCCACCATCTGGCATTCCAGCTCATGGTGATCCTTGCTTACCAGTGGCGTGTCCAACAGCTCAATGCCATACGCATGACCCAGTGTTGACTCTAACCGGCACAGGTTTTCCACTTCAGGTAAAGGCAGTGAATGGTAGTCATAGAAAAAGTCATGCACCAGACGGCGTATCGTCGGGTGCTCCAGTGAGGATTGGTGTAGCAGGGCTATCCAGTTCGTATGGGGGGTATCATTAACCAACTGTTGTATCTGTTCATAAAGCTTAGCGGTCAAATTATCCAGCTGCACAAGCCCAACCGGACAAGGAGTACTTTCCAATACTTCCTGCGCAATTTCCGGATCATATACCCGATGGATACTCCACTGAGCTTCCATCTGTTCGGGAAAATGCACCCTGTTGTCAGGGTTAAGATCGAGAAAAAGCACTTTACGAGACAGATCGACAGGCCTGCCTGAATACTTCATTCCTGTCATTCTCTCCATAGCTATTTCACTCTTCTATCATTAACGTATCGCATAGCTAATTTTAGTTGAGCCAAATCATCGTAGTTGGATATTTTTTCATACAATATAAGAATATTGTGTCGCTATTTTCATGCGAAACTTCCTTGACGCCTGTCGCTAAAAACTTGTAAATCTATGTTTACAAAGGACTAACATTACCGTCTCTTTATTGCTACAGATTATCAATTCTTGGTCGATATCTATCCTCATTGCATTTCAAGTACGAAAAAAACTGGTTTCAGTTCTATAGTAAAAGATACCTTAAAAAAGGTATCTGTCATGTATAGCAATTATTTTGGCATGGATGAACCGCCGTTCTCTATTGCACCGAACCCTCGCTACCTGTTTCTGAGTAAGCAGCATCGTGAAGCATTGGCACACCTGCTTTACGGAATCAGCAGCAATGGCGGCTTTGTCCTGCTGACCGGAGAGGTTGGGACGGGGAAAACAACTGTCTGCAGGGCATTGCTCGATCAACTGCCTGACAATACCGATATTGCCCTGATCCTAAACCCTAAATACAACAGTGAGGAGCTGCTCGCTGCAATCTGTGATGAACTGCATATCAGCTACCCAAAGGGTGAAGGAACCCGTCTTAAAGACTATATCGATGCACTTAACAGTTACCTCCTCGATGCCCATGCCCGGGATCGGAATACGGTTCTGATTCTTGACGAAGCACAGAATCTGGGTGTCAGTGTTCTGGAACAGATTCGACTGCTGACCAACCTTGAAACTGATTGCAGTAAACTGCTGCAGATTGTTCTGATCGGTCAGCCTGAGCTGCTCACTCAGCTACAGCAGCCAGAACTCAGACAACTGTCTCAGAGAATCACTGCCCGTTACCATCTGGGCTCCCTGAGCCGGAGTGAACTGGAAGCCTATGTCAGTCATCGTCTGTCTGTCGCTGGCGTACAGGGCCGTCTGTTTCCGGTTTCAACTCTCAATCGCCTGTTTCGCATAACGAAAGGTATTCCCCGCCTTATCAACGTCGTTTGTGACCGGGCTTTGCTGGGTGCGTTTGTCGAACGCCAGAACCGCGTAGAGGTAAATACCCTGACGAAAGCCGCCGGAGAAGTACTCGGTGAAAGTAAAGAAACAGGGATCTCTCCGGGACTTTGGTCAACAATGGCATTACTGCTGCTGGTTATCACGTCACTTGGCTGGATATTCCAGAGTCAGCTCGAAAACCTGTCAGGCCCCTGGCTAAACCGGTTCAGCTCATCGACCGTAGCAACAGAAGTACCTCCTCCCCCTGCGTCCGAAAAGCTGTCATCAACGGTAATCCTTGCGACACAAACATGGCCTGATAACAGTGAACGGGAACTTAATCAGGTGTATGCTTATCGCTCTTTATTTCAACTCTGGGGGGTGGAATATGACCCCAGAAGCCACCCGATAGTCTGCCGCTATGCCCGGGAACTCGGTTATGACTGTCTGTTTAACAGCGGATCACTGGACAAACTGATTGAGCTGAATCGTCCGGCAGTCATAAAGCTCGGCAATACCTTTGGCGACTTTTACGCTACGCTGGTTGCGGTTCAGAACAACAATGCCGAACTGCTTCTGGACAACCAGCGCCTGACCCTGCCCCTGGCCGATCTGAAACCGTTCTGGCAGGAGACATATACAGTGTTCTGGCAGTTGCCGCCGAATTACAGCGGTATGATTCAACCCGGTAGCCAGCTGGATAATGTGGAATGGCTGTCCCGGCAAATATCGCTGATCACAGGCCGGCCCGTCGGTACATTTCCCAACGATATATACAGTCCGCAGCTAGTAAAAGAGGTCAAAGCTTTTCAGCAGAGCAAAGGGCTTCAGGCCGATGGCATCATTGGTCCGCGTACGGCAATACACCTGAACAGTGCAACCAGCCAGTCTGTTCCCAGATTGGTACAGGATGGATGAGGTAGTGCTATGTCTTATATTCTTGATGCCCTCAAGCAGTCTGATCAGCAACGCACAGCAGAACCTGTTCAACCGCTGCTGATTCCCGCCAACACCGCAACCGGGAGCAGCGCCTCACGCTGGCGGCTTGTCCTCATAGCGGTTGTTCTTGCCGGCATAGCTGTCATCTGGTTCAGCGCCAGAGAAACGCCCGATAACTCAGCTACGACAGGCATACTCTCAGACAACGCACATCAGCAACTCCCTGCAACGACAGAACCGGCTCAGGGACTACACGGAGTGAAAATCACACTGAATGACACACCTGCTGAATCAGCTCCTATATCGTCACCGCCCCAACCGAATACCGTCCGGGAACCCAGGCGCTCGGCTCCTGAGCCGGTGACAATATCAGCTGCCCCTCCACAACCGGCCGTATCTATGCCAGGAGAGGCTGCACCAGAAGTGGCCATTCCACCAGTACAGAAGAGTTCAGAACCTGAGCTGATATACTGGCGACAACTGCCGGTAGAAATTCAGCGTTCACTGCCGCAACTAAGTTTTACCGTGCATATCTATGCCAGTGACCCAACAGCCCGGATGGTCAAGGTGAACGGACGGATCCTTCGTGAAGGAGACACAATCAGTACCGGCCTTGTGTTAGATCAGATAACCCCGGACGGTGTAGTTTTAGAGTTCCGGAGATATCGCTTTCGTATGAGCCGAGTGTGATTCGGTCGCGGAGTACCTTCTAATAGGGTATATTCTCGCCTTTGAAAAACGACCAATCGGTATCAGCTAACATGGAACAACTCGGAACCCTATATGTGATTTCAGCACCCTCTGGTGCAGGTAAAACCAGTCTTGTTAAAGCCCTGCTGAGTCAGGATCAGCGAGTGTGTGTTTCAGTTTCCCATACCACCCGGGATATACGTCCAGGTGAAACCGATGGTAAAGACTATAACTTTGTCAGCATGGCTGCCTTCAACGCCATGATTGAGCAGGAACACTTCCTGGAATATGCAGAGGTGTTTACCAATAAATACGGAACCTCTCAATTATGGGTTGAAGAGCAACTGCAACAGGGTCTGGATGTCATTCTGGAAATTGACTGGCAGGGCGCGCAGCAGATTCGCAAACAGATGCCGGACTGCGTCTCTCTGTTTATTCTTCCCCCTTCTATAACAGAATTACGTAAACGCCTGACCGGCCGGGGCACCGACTCTGAAGAGACGATTAACCACCGGATGTCAGAAGCACTGAATGAGATACGTCATTACGGCGAGTATGAGTATCTGGTCGTCAATGATGATTTTGATACTGCGTTGCAGGAACTCCAGTCCGTCTTTACTGCCCGCAGACTGGAGCTTATCCGACAGCAGCAAAAGTACGCCACAATGCTAACTGACCTATTGTCAGAATAGCTCGCCTCAGGTAGACTGTCCGGCTCTCCGAATCAGGCCTCAGAATTGGCCTGAATGACTGAATCCTATATCCGAGGTCGCTAAATGGCTCGCGTAACTGTTGAAGATTGTCTTGAACATGTAGACAACCGTTTTGAACTGGTAATGATCGCTTCTAAGCGTGCTCGTCAGATCGCAACGGGTGGTAAAGACCCTAAAGTTGAGTGGGAAAATGACAAGCCTACAGTCGTTGCTCTGCGTGAAATCGCAGAACAGCATATCGACGTAAGCATTCTGGATGAACGCGAAGAAGATTAACCCTTTTTCAATCCGTCCGAATAAGGCATCATCACTATAGTTTCTGTTTTTTTGTGGTCATGAGAAATCTGACTACGCTAGAGGCATAGGAGTAATTGATGCCAACTGTTGATGCGCTTTCTGATCGTCTGACCGGTTATCTTGATCTGCAACAGATCAAGCTGGTCAGACGTGCGTATTATTATGCTGAACAAGCCCATGACGGACAGCGCCGCAAAAGCGGTGAGCCCTACGTTACCCATCCCCTTGCAGTAGCCTCAATTCTTGCCGGTATGCATATGGACCATCAAAGCCTGATGGCTGCC
Source organism: Oceanospirillales bacterium (assembly GCA_018223185.1). Classification (GTDB taxonomy): domain Bacteria; phylum Pseudomonadota; class Gammaproteobacteria; order Pseudomonadales; family Balneatricaceae; genus Amphritea. Next base: position 11,348 of record JAAEYW010000042.1, read on the forward strand.
ATGCTGCATGATGTGATTGAAGACACCGCCGTTTCACGTGAAGGACTCGAAGGTCAGTTTGGCCCGGTGGTTGCCGATATCGTAGACGGTGTCAGCAAGCTGACCCATCTGGAATTTGAAACCCGCGCAGAAGCGCAGGCAGAAAACTTTCAGAAGATGGTACTGGCGATGGCAGTTGATATCCGGGTAATTCTGGTAAAACTGGCAGACCGGCTTCACAACATGCGCACTCTGGGTGCTATGCCACCCGAAAAGCAACGACGCATCGCCCGTGAAACACTCGATATCTATGCCCCGGTTGCTGCCCGCCTGGGAATGCGCGATCTGCAACTCGAACTCGAAGACCTCGCATTTCAGTCATACCACCCGATGCGGGCGAAATATATCCGTCGGGCTGTAGTGCAGGCGCGGGGACAGCGTAAAGATGTGATCACCTCCATTGAAGAGGCAATCCGCAACCGGCTCAAGCAGGAAGGACTCCCCGGAACGGTGTCAGGCAGAGAAAAACACCTGTACAGCATCTACAGTAAGATGAAAACCAAGGGCAAATCCTTTGCAGAGATAATGGATGTCTTTGCCTTCCGGATTGTCACTGAATCGGTTGACGACTGCTACCGTGCACTGGGTATTGTGCACAACCTCTATAAGCCTGTTCCCGGACGCTTCAAAGATTACGTTGCCATCCCTAAAGCGAATGGCTATCAGTCCCTCCACACCGACTTGTTTGGCGCGCGCGACATCACAATTGAAGTGCAGATTCGCACTAAAGAGATGGATGCGGTAGCCAGCCAGGGGATTGCCGAACACAGTCATTATAAAATCTACGGTGACTCAAACTCAGCAATTGACGGATATAACCGGGCACGTAAATGGGTACAGGGGCTGCTGGAGATGCAGAAGCGGGCCGGTAACTCCATGGAATTTATCGAAACCGTAAAAACCGACCTGTTCCCCGATGAGGTTTATGTGTTCTCGCCCAAGGGGCGGATCTTTGAACTACCACAGGGTGCAACGGCCGTTGATTTTGCCTATGCGGTGCATACAGACATTGGCAACTCCTGTGTATCCTGTCGCATCAATCGTCGCTTAGCACCACTCTCACAACCCCTGCACAGCGGCCAGACAGTCGAGATCATTACTACCCCAAGCGCCCAGCCAAATATGGCATGGCTTAACTTTGTTATCACCGGTAAAGCGCGTTCCGCGATCCGCCACTTCATCAAAGTACAGCATCGCGGAGAATCAATAGAACTGGGTCGCAGACTGCTAACCCAGTTCCTGTCTAACTACGGTTCCAGCATTGAAGATATTGATCCAACCGCGCTCGCCCAGGTGCTGCAAGAAGCAGAGCTCAAATCTCTGGACGAACTGCTTCAGGATATCGGTATGGGCAACCGTATGGCCTATGTAGTTGCCCGACGACTGCGCCCCGTAGAACATGAAGAGGATGAGGCGCAGGAGACCCCTGACAGCAATAAGACCACTCTGGCCATACGGGGCACCGAAGGGATGGTACTCCATTACGCGCGCTGCTGTGGCCCTATTCCGGGTGACAGTATCACTGGCCATATCAGTACCGGCCGGGGCCTGGTTATCCACCGTACAGATTGTCGTAATATCGCCTTTATGAAAGATGATGCAGAGAAATGTGTCTATCTCGAATGGTCCAACAGTATTGATGATGAATTTATCGTTAATCTGGACCTGAAAGTCGAACCCAAACGGGGCCTTATCGCTACCCTTGCAACAACGGCATCCGGTGCCAGTGCGAACGTACTGAAAATAGATATCACCGAAACCGACGATGCCCTCAATACGGTCCACATTGATCTTACTGTTAAGGACCGGGTCCACCTGGCGAAAGTCATGCGCAAACTGAAAGCACTGAAAGCGGTATACAAAGTAACCCGGGTTTAAAATCGCCTACGGAGTATTAAAAGCGCACCTCAGGGTGCGTTTTTTTATAGCTGATAAAACGGCAGTTGCCAGAACAAGCGCGTCACCGCGTGATACAAAGCCCTGAGACCTATACACTACGAAGCCCCTCACCCCAAAGACTGCACCGCCGGCTCTTGCTCTTACGCTTGTTCAAGCAAGCGACGCAGTCATGTCTACAAGATAAAGCAATATCAGACCGGGTAGGAGACGCTCTGGCATGCTCGCTATCTCGTTACATTGCAATTCTATCGCGACCAGGTCGTCGCTCCCAC
>JAAEYW010000043.1 GCA_018223185.1 Oceanospirillales bacterium
GTTTGAACTGAAAAATGTAGCTTAATCAGGTGTCCACTTTTACTGGGGCAGATCAATACGTCTTGCTATAGTGGGCGGTGGCAACTGGCTCGACTGGGCCGTAAAACTGGGACAGGCGTTTATCAGTGGCGATGCCCAACACTTCACCGAAAGCCAGTTTTTGCAAGCGCTTCACTGGATTGATGCAGGCTGAGAGGCAGCGTAACACTCAACTGACTTCAGTCACTTTTTAAAAACGAAGACCTTCTCCCCCGCCAACGTATGACCCCGGTCAGGGATTACTCCGGTAATCCCTGACCGGGCTTAAATACCGAGCATCAGAGTAGAATTCCTGCGACATTATTAACTATTCTTATACTGCATTTTCAACCACCAGGGACGATCATTATGGATACCTCAACAGGCCGCCATGCAGACAGAATTGAAACTCAGTGGCATGCCTGCAACTCCGAACAGATACACCAGATATTAGAGACGTCTCCTCAGGGCCTGACATCTGAACAGGTTAGCGAACGGCAGCAAAAATATGGAACCAATCGTCTGCCGGACCCTCCCCGCAGAAGCAGGCTAATGCGCTTATTGGCGCAATTCAATAACGTACTCATCTACGTGCTTATAATAGCCGCACTGGTAACAGCCGCTTTAGGCCATCAGGTGGACTCCGGCGTTATCGTAGCTGTTGTACTGATTAATGCTCTGGTTGGTTTTTTTCAGGAGGGCAAGGCGGAAAAAGCGATTGATGCTGTCCGTAATATGCTTTCACAACAGGCCGTTGTCACCCGTAACGGCCACAGGCAACAAGTTTCCGCCGAAGAACTGGTACCCGGGGATATTGTTTTCATTCAGACCGGAGACCGGGTCCCGGCTGACCTGCATCTGCATAAGCTTAAAGAACTGAGCATCGATGAGGCTCTGCTGACAGGAGAATCCATACCCGTTAGTAAACAGACTGAGCCGGTCGCGGCTGAGGCGGATCTGGGCGACCGGACAAACATTGCCTTCTCCGGCACACTGGTCAGCGTTGGTCAGGGCACAGGCACTGTCATCGCCACCGGGGCTGACACAGAGATCGGCCGCATCAGTACGCTGCTGGCTGAAGTAACAACCCTGGCAACCCCCCTGACACGCCAACTCGATAGCTTTGCCCGCTGGCTGACCGGCTCAATCCTGCTGATCGCCACAGCCACTATGATGTTTGGTTATTGGGTAAGAGAATATGCGCTGAGCGATATGTTCCTCGCAGCAGTGGGTCTTGCTGTTGCCGCAATACCCGAAGGTTTACCGGCCATCATCACCATTGCCCTGGCCATCGGCGTGCAACGTATGGCTAAACGCCATGCTATTATCCGCCGCCTGCCCGCAGTAGAAACGCTGGGTTCAGTATCGGTTATCTGTTCAGATAAAACCGGCACCCTGACCCGCAATGAGATGACGGTTACCACAGTGGTAATGGCTCGTTGCAATGCCGACATTAGCGGCGTTGGTTACAACCCTCACGGAACCTTTACCTGCCATCACCAGGATCTCAACCTGCATAACCAGATAGAACTACAGCAGCTCTGTCGGGCCAGCGTCCTGTGCAACGAGGCACAGCTGATACAAAAAGAGGGTGAATGGCTGATCGAAGGTGACCCCACCGAGGGAGCACTGTTAGTGCTGGGCGCTAAATCAGGTATCGTTCTGCGGGAGTTACAGCAGCAGATGCCCAGGGATGACCTTATTCCGTTCGAATCAGAACACCGCTTTATGGCCACCCTGCATCATGATCATGAAGGTAACGGCGTGGTTTATGTCAAAGGTGCAATTGAAGCGATCCTGCCCCGTTGCCATTGGCAGCTTGAAGGAGAAAATACCACCCCCCTGGATGAAGTGTTCTGGATCAGCCAGCAGGAACAGATCGCCAGTCAGGGCAAACGGACGCTTGCTCTGGCAATGCGTCATATTCCGGATGAGCACCGCACGTTGCATTTCGATGATATTAACAGTAGCCTTATTTTGCTCGGCGTGGTCGGTATTATCGACCCTCCCAGAGATGAAGCGATTGAAGCGGTGGAAAAATGCCACCGTGCCGGAATCAAAGTAAAAATGATTACCGGAGATCATGTCATTACAGCCACCGCCATCGCTATGCAGATGGGAATAATCCAGTCACCCCGCGCATTAACTGGCCATCAGATTGAGCTGATGACCGACAGCCAGCTGGACGATGCCGTTGAGGATATTGATGTATTTGCCCGGGCCAGCCCCGAGCATAAGCTACGAATCGTTGAATGCCTGCAGACCCGGCAGCATGTCGTTGCTATGACCGGCGATGGTGTCAACGACGCCCCCTCACTAAAACGCGCTGATGTCGGCACAGCCATGGGTGTTAAGGGCACAGAAGCCGCAAAAGAAGCGTCAGAGATGGTTCTGGCTGACGATAATTTTGCCTCTATTACCTACGCGATCGAAGAGGGACGCACTGTATTCGATAACATCACCAAGTCTATCCTGTTTATTCTGCCAACCAACGGCGGTGAAGCGCTGACGGTGCTGGCCGCAATCGCGCTCGGGACAATGCTACCGGTTACACCGGCCCAGATTCTCTGGGTCAATATGATAACGGCGGTCACACTGGCACTGGCTCTGACCTTTGAGCCAACAGAACCCGGCGTCATGCAACGCCCACCCCGTAACACCCGCAGAGCGATACTATCGCCCTTTATGATCTGGCGAATTGTGTTTGTCTCTTTGCTAATGGTTAGCGGAACATTTGGTCTGTTTCTGTGGGAGAGCAGCAACGGTACGCAGATAGATACAGCGAGAACTATCGCAGTGAACGCTCTGGTGGTACTGGAAGTATTCTACCTGCTCAACTCCCGGTTTCTGACCCGCTCTGTACTGAACAGGGATGGGATTCTGGGAAACCGCTATGCTTTGTATGCAATCGCGCTGGTGATGCTGTTTCAGCTGCTGTTTACCTATCTTCCACTTATGCAGCTGTTCTTCCATACAACCCCGATTAATGCCGCGGCCTGGGGAAAAATTCTGATGGTAGGACTGTTATTCTTCTTAGCCGTCGAACTGGAGAAAAAGTTGATTCACAGACCCGATGGGACCAATAATTAACTTATTACCACAAAATGGGGATCTCTTTTGCTATTGCAGCGGTTAATAGTGCATAATTGATCGTTTATTATACAGGTCAGGGGAAATTACATATGATTAAGCGCCAAACCAAATCGGAACTGCGTAAGCAATTACAACAGCAAACCCAGGCCTTCCTTAAACAGGGCGGAGAGGTTGCTGAAGTCGCTACCGGTGCTACAGGTCTGGTCAATGGCTCTTATCGCAATGCCGGATTTATCCTCAATCCACAGCGTCAGGAACGTACTCCCCTGAACGGCGTACTGGCTCAGATTGATGCCCGCAAAGCTGAACGCACCCAGCGGGCCACAGCGGCGCAAAAAACGACCCGACAACGCAAAAAGGTGATCTATGACGATTTTGGTGAGCCCCTGCGTATCGTATTTGAGTGATCCCCGAAAGCTCGCCCCACCTCCTTCCTGCCTGAGCATCTCCCAGGTCATCCGACCTGGTGAAACGATGTTGTTTCCAATACCGACTCTTAACTGATCATCACTTAATCGCTTTTGACTTAAATGCACGGCCCTGATCGTGCCCGCTCCTGAACACCGGTTCACACTGAACAGACCTGAATCAGATCGTTATTAAATGTGATTCCTGGCAGCGACCTTATCGCCAGTGATTAGAATCAATTGAGTTTTCAGATGGGTTACCGGAACATATTTTACAGGACATATTCGCGCGCTCCGTCATCCCTTTCAGCGGAAAACTTCACGCTGCCAGAACGTCATATCCTCCGACTGTTTACCCTGACTGAAAGCCCCGTTTTTTTTACGTAACAACAGGTTATTGAAGCCAGCGCGAAGGCGACGGGGTTATCGGGAATAACTGAGGATAACGCCTTTAAATGGGCTTACCATAAAGTCAGGCTGTTGCGGCCTTTCAATGGTCAGACTGAAGCCCGCGTCAGCCATCGCTTTACTGAAACGTGCGTGCCGCCCCCTGCCAGGGTCAACAAGAATAATCTGACTGTGAGGTTTGCTGTGCTGACAGATAAAGCCCGCCAGTTGTTTCACATGCTCATCCTCATATAGCAGATCACTACCGATAATCAGATCAAACTGACCTAAATCAGTCTCCTGGTCAGCCCATCCCGTGCGAACAAAAGGCACCCTGGGATCGTCATTGAGATCGGTATTATGCTGCATAAACCCCTCTGCCTCAGGATGATAGTCGGTAGCCGTGATATCAGCTTGCAGATGGTTCAGCAAAATACTGGTCAGGCCAATACCACAGCCCACCTCAAGAATACGTTTATCTTTGACATCGGTCTGAAACAGGTGATGAGCGAGTACCTGACCTGAAGGCCAGACAATACCAAATAAAGGCCAGCTGGCAGAAGAGATGCCTAATGCTTCAGCCTGACCCTCATCATCTTCAAACTCCTGATTGCTTCGCAGGCTGCGCAGATGAATGTCGACATGATTAAACTCGTGGGTATCGTAACGGACGCGGACTGCCATACTGTTTCCTGACGGATTGAGTGAATAGCAGACGGCTTGATATAAGATGGATGGATCACAAGGAATATGCTTAAGCCTATGAGGCTACAGGAGATGGAGGGAAATAGCTAACCGCTAGAGAGTACATCGCAACTATGCTACGCCGTACCACTGTCTGATTACAAAAATAACTCATTAGACACGCCGGTATAGGCCTCTCATTCATTGCCAGATTACAGCCCAGCTAAGAGTAAATTCATTGCATTAATAAATACTTATACTGAAAATTATCCAAACATAGATCCGGCCCTATTAACAACATCCTCAGATAAATAGTCATGATATGGAAAGGCAGATAACAAATTATGGCCATCAAATGGTATTGGGTCATCAAAAGACCTGTATTCTTTAAGTCGCACTTCGTCCCAGTTAGAGAGTCCAGAGAGATCTATTGCATCCGACACCTGCTTCAGACCAATGCCTGAATAATAATCATCAAATTTCATATCGTCTCCGGACAGTTTTTTCCCAGGAAAAATAAGCCTTCTTGCAGGAATACCATACGCCCGGGCAATAATTAATCCATGTAAAGACGATGAAAAAACATAGGAGCATTCGCACAGATCATCAACAAACTTTTGAAAGTCCGCTTTTGACGCCCGCTTCACGCTCAAGTGCAAATAGTCACCACTCTTAATCAGGTCCTCGTGAATATAGTGAGGAATAACACCAATACGGCCTGTACTTTCTTTAACCCTGGGAAAAACAAGTGGCATAAACAATGCCGGGTCACCATATATAGGAGGACATAAACCATTTGCTTTATGTACCATCGCTCTGCTTAAGGGTCCCCTTACAGCACAATATTCAGACTTTGCATTTACCGGTGAATCCTTAGAAATAAATCCACTCCCCCAAACAAGGGTATTATCTTTGGCTTTCTGAGCTGTAGAACCAATAGCAAGCATAACACCAGGATCATTTAAACCCACCTTTATAGGTGGTATACCTGTTAACCCATCAATAATCCATGGATTTAAACTATCGCCAAGATTCCCCGGGTAAGGAGAATCAGCCCACCAAAGAGGAATTCTCTTTTTCTCTGAAGCACTATTTTCAAACAGCTCCCGGAGTTCAAGAATAACTTTTTTAGCTTTAGCGACATCTCTTACATTTTCATATCTGGAGTTAAAACCGGAGCTAATCAGCTTTTCCAAGAGCAAGTAATCTTTAACATTCACCGCTTTAGAAATATCATCTATCAAATGACGACGTTTCATCCTTGAATACTTATAATTAAACAACGACAATAAATCAGGAATCATTTTCTATCCTTAAATGATCAAAACTTCAGGTAAAAATTTTTCACCAAAGAATATACAAGCGGCAATGACATGAATTTTGAGGACAGTGAGAACCTATGCCCTATTTCTTTCGCATACAGTTTAACCTCTTTTACCAGAGGATCTTTACTACGTATAATGTGGGCGTGATAAGCATATTTAAATCTCTTATACTCTTTCAAATCAAATACTTTATGATATTTAATCAGTAAGCGTCCTTCTAACCACACCTATGCGCTAGCTGGCTGAGCCGATAACGTTA
>JAAEYW010000001.1 GCA_018223185.1 Oceanospirillales bacterium
TCCGTGTCCTCTGTGGTGAGTCTGTTTTAGATTCTAAGGGCCCCTGCAATATATAACTCCACTACTATCTACCACGATGAAATCCTTTCCCGGTAACACGCGATGAACCTTTTTTTTAAAACACATAAAGTGTTTGTTCAATATGACGGTAATGTTTATTCTGATCATAGTCCGGTCATAGAGAGAAGTAGATGTGAGCAAGAAAATACGTTCACTGGAAAGAGGTCTCCTGGTTGTTGAGTCGCTGAACAAAACACTTAAACCTTTAAACCTCCAACAGTTACACGATATAACAAAGCTTGATAAAGCCACGTTGTTGAGAGTATTGGTTACCCTGGAAGAGTCTGGTTGGGTTTATAGGAATATGGGGGACAAATGTTACCGGCTGACTTACCAGATTCATGAATTAGGCGAGCATATCCAAAGCCACGATGCGTTGGTACAAATAGCAGCACCCGTGCTGGCTGAGTTACAACAAGAGGTTGTCTGGCCGTCCGATTTAGCTATATACAACGGCGACTGTATGGAGATAGTCGAAACCAGCCGTCGGCGAAGCCCTATGGTTATAAATCGAGAAATTATGGGCTTTGAAGCCGATATGCTGCTTTCCGCGATGGGCAGAGCTTATCTTGCCTGGAGTTCTGAGGAAGAGCGAAAAAAGATAGTTGATCGTCTCAGAAGAATTAAAACTGAAGGCTCTGCCAGATACGATGCGATAAGTTTTGCCCGGGAGCTTGATCTGGTGCTGGAACGGGGATATGCCGTGAGAGAGGAAGGGCTCTGGGGAGGCGTTCTGGATAGTGAATTTGAAGAAGTGAGTGCGATAGCTGTACCAATCATTGTGATGGGAGAGGTACAGGCTTGCGTTAATTTAGTCTGGTTAAATTCGTTATCTCAGCCGGGTGATATTGAGTCTGTTTTCTATCCTAAATTAGCTTACGCAGCTGACAAAATTGCAGGGCTGCTTAAAGCGAATCAGATGTACTGAATCAAACGTACCAGCACCTTGCTGGTTTTTTTGAGTCTGCGATTTCTGTTTTTGCCCTTTTATTAAGTTATGAGCCGAATAAATGAGCTAATCGGCTCACAAGCTGAGCCGAATAAGATAATGAATAGTCCATTCTGAGTGATAGAGGCTATCTACGTGCCAGATATAAGCTGGTATGGTCTGTGTTCTGATGATCAATAGGAACAGGTTTAACTCCGTCCGTTGCACAAAGTGATTTACAGGCTCCCAGAGTCAATAGTGTTAAGCGTTCTGCTATACGGTTTTACCGGTTATTTTTTCTATTTTAGAAATCATCACTGCCCGGTCGCTGGGTTTAACAATAAAATCCGTGGCGCCTGTGATAATGCTGTTACCCACTATTTCGCGGGAGCTGTACCCTGTCAGCATAATCACGGGAATATCCCGTAGTAAGGAGTCTTTCTTGATGAGCTGTAACAAATCCAGTCCATTCAGCCCGGGCATCTGATAATCCAGCAGAATCAGGTCGGGTTTCTCTCCCTGTAAATATTCGAGTGCCTGTTTACCGCTGCCCACACCCTCAATTTTGAGATTGGTGTCTTCAAACATTGCTGCCAGGGCTTCACGGTAGAACTCATCATCATCAACCAGAAGCACCTGAATAGTAATGTTATCATCCGGTTGTACCTGCATCTGCACAACTTTGTCGGCATAGCCCTGGCGAAATTCATTTATCCACTCAGACTGTTGTTGAAAAACCTTCAACAGGTGATTTTGGGTAGGATGTAATTTGGTCTCTTGTAAGCTGGTAAGCTGCTGATTGACATAGCTGGTATCGAGTATGCCGGTTTCTCTTCCTGCGGCATTGAGTTGCACCTTGAGGTTATTCAGCTCATCGAAAATAAAACGGGTAATCTGATTTGAGGTTCTGACCGCTTCATGCAGCTTGTCATCCCCTGAATTAAGCGTATCGGCAAAATATTTATCCAGTTGGCCAAAATCACGGCCGATGCGTTTAATGTTTTGGGTGTGGTTGAGTGCCTGGGTTACCGCTGCGACGACGCTATAGGGGTCATAAAGCGGTCGGTCCGCAACGAAATAATCAATTACGCCCTCGCGATATAGTTTGTACGCCACGGAAGACTCTTTGATCGAACAAAACATGAGAGTATACGGAATCTGTTCTGCCGGTACTTTTCGTCTTATATCGGCAATGACGTCTTCGGCGACAGTGATGGTACTGCAGGCAACTATTATCAGGTCAGGCTTGAGCCGTTTAACGTTTTCCACCGCTTCATGCTCAAAGACTGAGCTTATATACTGGGTATATTCTTTTCTGAGAATATGGCAGACATCTCTGATTTCATCAGAAGAGTTACCCACAAGCAGGATGCGAAACTCCTGTGTGGTGCTATTTTGTGATTTATTAAAGTGTTCCATTGAAAACGTCTCTTCTTAAGCCTCATCTGAGGCGATGGTCGCTTTAATTGCCTGATTAACCGTTAGCAGTGCCTGCTCAAATTGAGGGTAATAAAGCAGAATCTCTGACCAGTTGCCCTCTTGACCCGCAATTTCCATTGCCTGACAGATATCAGCCAGCGGGTTTGCGCCAACCATACTGGAAGATGATTTTAGCTTGTGCGCCTGAAACGCAATGATGTCGCAGTCATTTGCTTCATACCCCGTGCGCATATCATCGCTGACGTTTTTCATCTGAAGCATAAATTTAGCGAGAATCTGGTGTTGGCGTTCAATATTATCGCCGAAAGTCTGGCGAAGTATTGTAAAGTCAATTGATGAACTATCCGGTATATGTTCGGAGTGGCTGTTGTCGCTTATGGTCGTCACAAAGGGAATTGCTGGCGTTGTTTCAGTCGGGGTATGAGTCCTCGCCCGGTTTTTGTTTTGTGCCAGCGAGAGGCCAATGATCCTGAACATAGTATCGGGGTCGACAGGTTTCGGAATAAAATCATTCATTCCTACCTCGATGCAGGGCTCCTGATCTTCTTTGTAAACATTGGCCGTCATCGCCAGAATAGGTGTGTTGGCATAGGCTGGCTGCATTCTGATCAGTCGGGTTGCTTCAATGCCGTCCATCACAGGCATTTTGACATCCATCAGAATTAATTCGAATGGGTGTGCCCGTGCTTTTTCTACTGCGATGCGCCCGTTTTCTGCCTGCTCGACAATAAATCCGGCATCCTCGAGAAGTTCAGTGGCAACCTCCATGTTAATCTCGTTATCGTCGACCAGCAGGACAGGGAGCCCTTTAAACTGTTCCCGTAGTTCATCTTCGTTACATACGATTTCTTCTGCTTCATTAACTGGCCGTTCCAGAGGTGCGGTCGCTGCTTTGAAATGACCAGTCAGCCAGAAAGTACTGCCCTGGCCCGGAACGCTGCTTGCACCTACCTGGCCACCCATCAGTGAGGCAAGGTTCTGGGTGATGGCTAAACCTAATCCGGTTCCGCCATATCGCTTGGTCGTGGACTCATCTGCCTGTCGGAACGGTTTGAAAAGGTCGTCAATTTTATTGTTTTCAATGCCGATACCGGTATCTTCAACATCAAATCGAATCAGGTAGTCATCGTCTTTCTGCTGTTCAACCGTGGCGGTGAGGGTAATACCGCCCTGCTCAGTAAATTTAATGGCATTGCCAATATAGTTAAGTAAGGCTTGTCTCAGACGTACAACATCACCCTGCAACCAGTCAGGCACTCCGTGATTAACAATGGTCAGAGATATGCCTTTATCTTCCAGCTGAAACTTGAGCAGGCTATTGATATGCTCAAACAGCTCATTCAGACTGAACGAACTATTTTCCAGCGTAAGTTTACCGGCCTCAATTTTGGAAAGGTCCAGTATGTCGTTAATAACGGATAGCAGGTGACTGGCTGAAGTATCAATTTTTTCCAGTTTCTTTTTCTGATCCTGAGTCAGCTCACTTTTTTGCAGCAGATGTGTAAGGCCTATGATCGCATTCATCGGAGTACGGATTTCATGGCTGGTATTGGAGAGGAAACGTGTTTTAGCCTTATTGGCATCTTCGGCCCGCTGACGTTCCTGCACAACCTCTCTGGTCCGCTCTTCAACCAGCTCCTGTAAATGATGCTGATGTTGTTCAAGCTCCTTACTCAGATACTGCTTCTCAGTAATATCTTCCTTTACGGCAACGTATTGGGTGATGTGGCCATTATGATCAAGTAGTGGTGATATGGAACAGAACTCAACGATAATAGAGCCATCTTTACGGCGATTATACAGTTCTCCTTTCCATGGTTTTCCCCGGGCAAGACTACGCCACAGGCTGGTGTAGGTTTCGGGTTGCGTTTTATCGGATTTCAGGATATTGATTGTCTGTCCAAGCAGTTCTTCTTTGTCATAACCTGAAGCATGGCAAAATGCCTGATTCACATATTCTATATGGGTGTCGAGGTCGGTGATGACGAAACTGGCCGGGCTCTGTTCAATGGCCTGAGCCAGGTTATTGACCTTTTTTTCACTTTCCTGCAGCGCCTGCTGTGTCTGCTCATTATGTGTGACCTGGCTTTTTATTCGCCCTCCGGTCCATCGGATTCCTGCCAGACCCAGCAGCCATATCAGGCAATACCCCACAGCCGAGATAATAATCTGCGATTCAATGATTTTTCTGGCAGGCTGCAAAGGGACAGAGACGCTGAGGCCTCCCCGAATATCGCCAATTTGATAGCCGTCTTGTCCGTGACATAGCAGACAGGATTCTTCAGTCATCAGTGGTCGCATCAGACGGAGCTGTTCCTTGCCGTTCACATAGCTTAGTTCGGTGACTTCCTGCTCACCTGATTCAAACAGAAATAAGGCCTTTTTTTCCCATTTATCAGGCTTATTTTCGGGGGCTTTGGGGCGCAGGCTGGTAAGGTGACCCAGCAAAGTAGAATTTTCCCGGCTGAATTTGTGTGCTTCACGTGTCATAAACATCGGGTTGGTTAACATCAGCGCCTGGCTGGTGAAACGCTCCTGGGCCTGGATCCGGGCCAGCTCTACTGCTTGTTGATTGAGTGAGTAGATCTGAAACAGGGAACCCGCGCCACAAATCAGGCTCCAGATAATGATGGCAGACCAGATCGCTATACTGATGAATCGGGACAGCGTATAGGGCGCGTTATTAGTGTCTGTTTCTGAAGGAGTATTAACCCAGATATTCATTCGACCCGACAGCCCTGTTGTATTGAATTGGAATAGATAGAGTGCAGTTACTGACGGCTAGACATTAAACCGGTCAGGATTCTCCCGCAACAGTTCAATGAGTGTTTCTACCACCTGCCGGTCATATTTAACTCCCATATTCTCAATCAGTTCCTCTTTGGCCGCTTCAATCCCCAGGGCGGGGCGGTAAGGTCTGTGCGAGGACATCGCCTCAAAAACATCGGCGACCGCCAGTATTCTGACTTCAAGACCTATTTCGTCGCCTTTCAGGCCTGCCGGATAACCGCTGCCATCAAGACGTTCATGGTGCTGAGCAATCATTTCCGGGATAGGCCAGGGGAACCTGACATTGCCAATAATGTTGACGCCCGCCGTAGCGTGGGTTTTGACCAATTCAAATTCAATAGAGGACAATCTGACTGGCTTGACCAACAGGTCGGTTGGTATGGCTATTTTACCTATGTCGTGAATACTGGCACCCAGCTGAATGCCTTCAATCACATGCTCGCTTAGCTTCAGCCTGCGGGCTATTTCTACTGAAATCTTAGCGACCCGTTGCTGATGTCCTGCGGTATAGGAATCCCGTGCTTCCATTGCCCGGCTGACAGCAAGGATGGTTCCGGTTAATGCTTCCTTTGTTTCAGCGGCTTCGCGTTCAAGCGCCTGTTCTGCGGTCTTGAGTTGTGAAATATCAATTCCCGTGCCGACAAACCCTGGTTTGTTATCGACAAGGAAAGGGATAGCTGTCAGGAGATACGTTTGCTCTTGACCGTCCTTAGAACGAACCTTGCTTTCGAATTCGATTAGCTCGCCTGATGTAATATTAAAGATTGATGCCTGAAGTTGTTCAGATTCGGGAATAAGCTCCTGAATGGGTTTGCCCTGCAGCTCTGCAGCAGAATACCCGAGCACCTTTTCATGGAATTTGTTCCAGCGTACGAGCTTCTGATTCTCGTCATACACATACACCAGTCCGGGAATGCTTTGCATCACCTGATCTGAAAAGACTTTTTCACGCTGTTGCTGCTGATGTAATTCGTTTTCAGCATTCTGTCTTTGAGATTTTTCCCGCAACAGATCAAGCGTTCTGCTGGAAAGGTCACCGTACATCATTAACAGGGTGTCTATAAAAACCTTGGTGGACCCTGACATAGCGTTAGCTGAGATCACTTTCGCCTCAGCCACACTGTGTCCTTCATTGACAGCATGTACAGCTTTGGCCATTCTCATATCATCATCCAGAATATGATGCGCCAGCCAGTGGATTAAAAATCTCAGTAAGTCGTCCCGTACCTGAAGTGAACTTCCACTTGTTATGTGTTCATGAATGCCAATTAATTCCTTGATGAACTCCCTGTGGGACTCCTTGTGAAGTGCGATGCAGTTGTCACCCTTGAATGCGCTATCCCAGATAGCTTCTTCAGAAGTAAAGTGATAATCGGCGTATTTGAAAAGCTCGGCTATGATCTGGTCCGTGTCTATGATCGGAGCTTCATTCCCCAGACTGAGAGCAAGGCTGTTCAGGAGATATACCAGAACCTTATGCTGTTTATCGATTGTTTCGATACCGGTTATGAAATTCTCGTTCCATGGGAATACCTGAATATCAGAACTGCTCTTACTTATACTCATGCTAGGCATACCTGACGTGCTTAGTGTTTATTCGAACCCGATAACCGGAAAGTGATGCTAGGGCGATCGTTACTACTGGGAATCATAAATTGTTTTATTCGCGTTATATGCCTGTTACTGCCTAAACTGGTGACTTTCAGAGGGCTGAGAACAGACCGGAGACCCACCATATGAGCCATTGGTGCTCTGATCAATAAAATATGGCCAAAGAATCGTCAGCGCGTTTACCTGACGGCAGGGTCAGTGATTGATTCGTGTGCATGAGAACCGAGTGCATGAGGCAGCACCTTGGTGTGGTTATTAGTGTGGTTGTTCGTGTGCTTAAGAGTACAGAAACCTCAGGATAGGTGCGTTTGCCTTTTGGACAAAAACCGTACTCGGCATCGAGTACGGTTTTTGGTTTTCAGAGACGTTAATGTGTCAGCGCCGCTATGCTGCTTCGATTACCTCAGCGGTAACGTCCTCTATCCGTTGCACACCCAGAAGAGCCATCGTGGTTTGTATCTCTTTCTGCAGGGTGGAAAGATAATTACACAGGCCTGTTTCACCTGCACCGGCCATCGCCCAGATCCAGGGCCTGCCGATAAGTACTCCGGTGGCACCCAGCGCGACCGCTTTAATCACATCGGTACCATCCCGAACCCCGCCGTCCAGATAAACTTCGGTATTGCCACCGACCGCCTGTACGATCGCTGGCAGCTTAGCGATGCTGGACGCGACTGAGTCGAGCTGACGGCCACCGTGGTTGGATACTACGATCCCGTCTGCGCCCGCATTGACAGCAGCCAGGGCGTCATCCACTTCCATCAGACCTTTAATAATAATTTTGCCGGGCCAGATCGATCTCAGCCAGGCGATATCATCCCAGGTGACCGTGGGATCGAACTGACTTTCAATAAAGGCTTTATAGGCGTTAAGGTCATCCGGGTCCGGCACGACTTTATCCAGATTGCCAATGGTGTGTGGCTTGCCTTTGATGCCAACATCCATGACCCATGCCGGGCTGGTCATGATTTGAGCCAGACGGGATATTTTACTTGCCGGGTTGCTACCCAGCATGCCATTGCGGAAGTCCCGCAGGCGCAGACCTGCAACAGCAAGGTCTACCGTGAATACCAGCGTATCGCAGCCCGCATTGCGGGCACGGTCGAGTAGTGATTGCACTACATCCCGGTCGCGCAGCATATAGAGCTGGAACCAGATGGGTTCGCCGGTGGCGGCAGTAATCTCATCCACCGAACAGATACCCAACGTTGAACAGGTAAATGGAATGTTCAGTTTTTGGGCGCTGCGGGCTCCCTGAACCTCGCCTCGCCGGGCAAACATTCCTGCCATCCCGACCGGCGCCAGTGCCACTGGCATACCGGCTTTCTGTCCGGCAAGGGTCGTCGAAGTATCAACGTTTTCGACATTTTTCATGACCCGCTGAACCAGCCGGTAATGTTCGAAGTCGCTGCTATTCGACAATAAAGTCCGCTCAGCATTGGCGCCGCCGTCAATGTAATCAAACAGAAAACGAGGCAGCCGGCGTTTGGCCAGGCGGCGGTAATCACCGGTACTGACCGGGTTGACGTTGAAAATACTCATTTGATATCTCGCTCGCAATTAATTACAGAGATTTTGTGGCGCACCGTGCTGCAGGAAGTGAGCAATATTCGTGCACACGCAGCGGGCCATATCCGCCCTGCATTCACCAGTGGCACTGCCGATATGTGGCAGCAGAGTCACGTTGTCGAATGCCATCAGCTCTGGGTTAACCCTGGGTTCGAATTCATAGACATCGAGGCCTGCTCCACCGAGGTTGCCTGTCTTGAGGGCTTGGATCAGAGCGGCTTCATCCACAAGGGGACCACGACCGGCATTGATCAGTACTGCGCCCGGCTTCATTTTGCTGAAGGCGTCAGCATCAATGATATGGTGGGTATTTGGGTTGAGATCGCAGTTCAGAGAGATGATGTCGGCTTCGGCCAGTAACTGATCGCGGGTTTCGCAGAAGCGGGCGTCCAGTGTTTCCTCAACTTCGGGTTTGCGACCCCGGTTGCTGTAAATGATTGACATGCCAAACCCTTTCGCACGGCGGGCAACGGCCTCGCCAATGGCACCCATACCGATGATGCCCAGCGTTTTGCCATGTACACGGATGCCCAGCTGACCCATGCCAGAGGCCCAGTCATCGCTGCGCAGATAGCGCTCACTGGCGCTCAGTTTGCGGCAGGTGGCCAGCATTAGCGCCATGGTCAGATCGGCCGTGTCTTCAGTGACTACTGGCGTATTGCTGACGGCAATCCCCCGTTCGCGGGCGGCGGTCAGGTCGATATGATCCAGGCCGATACCGATGTTGGCAATCAGGCCAACAGATTCAGGCAGGTTAGCCAGTGTCTCGCTTTTAATGGGGTCCAGCGGAGTCGAGACCACGATACTACCCGCGGGGATGGACGGTGCTGTCAGGTCAACGACCTGTACTTCGCCAAACTGACCCAGGGCATTCAGCATGGCCTGAGGCAAGGGGCGGGTAACAAGAATGGTTGGTTTGCTCATGGGGTTGATCCTGTATTGTTATTGGTTTCTGGTCAGCTCACGGGACTGCGCCGGCTAGACCGATAAAAAGGCGATTATTGCAACCGTGACGAGCACCGGAATCACCACAGTGATCACGCCAATATCCTTGTAGGCCTGCTTATGGGTCAGGCCGGTGATGGTCAGCGTTGCGACCACGGCGCCACTGTGCGGCAGCGAGTCGAGCCCGCCGCTGGCCATGGTGGTAATGCGGTGCAGCTCCTGCAGATCCAGCCCCATGGCGACATAGGCCGGTGCCATGGTTTGCATGAAAATCTGCAACCCACCGGAGGCGGAGCCGGTAATAGCCGACACCAGGCTGACCGAGAAAAAGGCTGAAATCAGCGGCGGCAGATCGGCGTTGACCATCGCTGAGGTGAACTCAAGAAAGCCGGCGGTATGCGTCACAATGCCGCCAAAGCCAATGACCGCTGCGGTGTTGATCAGCGGCATGACTGAATCCTGGGTACCCTGTCCCATCACCGCCAGAGTCTGGCGGCGCAGTCCAGGAAACAGGAGGGCTGCCAGAATCGAGCCGGTGAACAGGGCCAGACTCGGCCAGATGATTGGCTGGCTGTTCGCGAATTCGAGCAGGGTGCGTACCAGAGAGCCTTCCTGCAGGGTAGTGATTTCCAGTGACAGGCCAACCAGCCGAGGCAACAGAATGATGCCGATAACGATGATCAAAGGCAGTGCGGCGAGCAGCCAGTGCGGGTACTCACTTTCGTCAAGATCGGAGATATGATCGGCGGGGCCGGGAACAAAGCCTTCAGCGTTGATCAGCGCCAGCTTGCGTTCGCGCTCCAGATACCACATGCCTAGCAGGAACATGGCCAGCCCGCCTGCAATACCTATCCACAGGCCAGCAAAGAGGTCTGTCCCCAAGGCCACCGATGCGATGACGTTGTGAATGGACGGCGTGCCCGGTAGTGTCGTCAGGGTAAAGGTGGCCGCTCCCAGCGCCAGGGCGCCGCAGAACAGGCGCTTGGGGATGTTGGCCTGCTGCAGCAGCTTGAGACCGAGCGGGTAGATTGCAAAGATGACCACGAAAACGACAACGCCACCGTAGGTCAGCAGAGCGCAGGCGAGGGTGGTAATCCACAGCGCCCGGTGTGCGCCGAGGCGACGAATCAGCGCCATGGCAATGCCGGCGGCGGCATGGCTCTCGCCCATCACCCGACCGAAGATTGAGCCTGCGGCAAACAGCAGAAAGAATTTGCCGGCGAAGGTAAATGCCCCCAGCGGGCCGAACACATAATACTCCGACAGGCTTGGCGCCAGCGGCAGATCGTTGGTCAGTATCACGAACAGCGAGCAGATCAGCGTGGAGAGGATGATATTCACCCCGCGCAGCGCCAGTACTATCAGCAGCACAACACTGCCAAGCAATCCAGCATATTCCATCATATTATTATTCTCCGGATAGCATGGTGAATGGACATAAATGTTCCCGCCGGGAGGAGCCGTTAACAAACTCCCGACAGGAAACAAAACTGTTTTAAATGTGTATGTTCACGACAGGGCGCGGTGAAAAACCGGCCCCGGACAGCGTACTTAATCCTGGCTCAGCTGCGCCCGGATCAGCTTCTTATCGATCTTTCCAACACTGGTTTTCGGTATCTCACTGACCAGATGGACCTCTTTAGGGATCGCCCATTTATTGATCGTGCCGTTGCTGACATATTGCTGCAGATGGTCGCTGACACTTTCAGTGGTGAACTCTTCGTTAGTGGAAATGACCAGGGCCACAGGCCGTTCACCCCAGTGTTCATCCGGGACACCGACAACACTCACGGCAACTACATCCGGGTGGGTACTGATCAGGCTTTCCAGTTCCAGCGAGGAGATCCACTCACCGCCGGTTTTGATTACATCCTTAATCCGGTCTTTAATTTCGACCGAACCATCCGGATGAATGGAGGCGATATCGCCGGTGTGCAGCCAGCCGTTGTGCCACAGTTCATCGCCTTTTTCCGGCTCATGCAGATAGCTTTGAGTCAGCCAGGGCGCGCGGGCAACCAGTTCACCGGCCGCTTTGCCATCGTGAGGCAGTTGTTCACCGTCAGGGCTCCAGATCTGAAGATCCACCAGATCGCCTGGAGTGCCGGCCTGAATACGCCGGTTAAGCTGGGCCTCAGGGGTTAGTGTAAAGTGCTCGCGGGTCATCCTTGTGATCGCCATCAGCGGACAGGTTTCCGACATGCCATAGGCACTGAATGGCTGAATGCCCAGCTCGATCGCTTCGCTGGCCAGACCTGATGTCAGAGCGCTGCCCCCGATAAGGATTTTCCAGCCAGAAAAATCGGTGTCTGCCGCTGCGTTTGATTGCAGCACCATCTGCAGGATAGTGGGCACACAGTGGGAGAAGGTAACCTGTTCATCGCGAACAAGGCGGGTCAGAGCCTCAGGATCGTAGCGACCGGGATACACTTGCTGAACCCCCATCATGGTTGCCGCATAGGGGATACCCCAGGCATGTACGTGGAACATCGGCGTAATCGGCATGTAAACGCCGTCATGACTCAGAAGCGGGCCTTCGCTGCTACGGGTGGACAGGGCGTTGACCATGTTCAGGGTATGCAGAACCAACTGGCGATGGGAAAAATAAACCCCTTTAGGATTACCGGTGGTGCCGGTGGTATAAAATGTCGTGGCTACGGAGTTTTCATCGAAGTCGGGGAAGTCATATTCGGTGTCTGCCTGATTCAGCAGCGACTCATATTCACCGATGGTTTCAAAATCGGTATCTGTCAGGCTCGAATCATCGGATAACTGGATATAGCCCCTGACGGTTTTCAGTTCGCTCCTGATCCCTTCAATAATGGGGACAAAATCGTTGTGTACTAACACCAGGTCATCTTCTGCATGATTCATTGTGTACAGAATTTGTCCCGGTGATAAACGGATGTTGACGGTATGCAGCACCGCGCCGACCATCGGCACAGCAAAGAAACATTCCAGATAGCGGTGGCTGTCCCAGTCCATAACGGCCACTGTATCGCCAGGGCCAATTCCTGCTGCTTTCAGGGTATTGGCCAGACGTTTAATGCGCTCGTTCAGCGTTGCATAACTATAGCGGTGTTGCCCGGAAATAATCTGGTTTTGTTGTTCAAATCGTTGATTTGAAGTGAGTAACTGTTTAATTAACAGGGGAAAGTCGTAGGCTGAATCGCTGGATTTAAGAATTTTAGTCGCCATCGTTATATTCCATCTTCTGGTTATTATTATCAGGATTAAGTGTTCTATCCTTTTACCTTCTTATATTGCAAAGATGACAATTCCCTTGCTTGACATTAACTGAAGCAAATTTGACATTATGTGAATCTTTCAGCGGATGGTTTCCATCGTCCGGTGTGTCCTTATTGTGTTATATGACGCTTGTGTTGAATGAAGCTATCTATCCGCGATCAGAGTCGTTCTTGCTGGTGACCTCCTGACACCTTTTGTCAAATCATCATCGTGTAGTGTCAAGCTGGGCAGGGAGCGATTGCATATGCTGTTTATCGTGACAATAGCCATAAATACTGTTGTGAAGCGCTTTCTGCACCGAACATCTTAAAAGTTGGTAGAGCCCGGTGGCTGTGAATATAAAGTGTGTATGCAACTTTATTCATGTCTTTGGGTTAGTGCTGTTGGCATCAGATCGTGTATTGAACACTTATAAAGCTAAAACAAGATTGAGGTCATCATGACTAATGCAGCATTACATATCACAGAAGAGTTAAGCCGTATCGATAAGGTCTTTAACAAACAGCGTACCGCTTCACGCTCACAACCTTATCCCAGTTACCAGGAACGTCTGGATGCGCTGAACAAGATCGACAAGATTTTGATGGAGAACATGGATGCCATCTGCGCGGCGGTTAATGCTGACTTCGGCAATCGCTGCCCTCAGGAAACCAAGCTTCTGGATATCTCGCAGATGACCAGTGCCGTTGCCTATCATAAGAAACATCTGAAAAAGTGGATGAAACCCGAGAAACGTCATGTCGGGCTAAACTTCTTTGGTGCTAAAAATCAGGTGATTCCGCAGCCCAAGGGTGTGGTTGGCGTTGTCAGTCCCTGGAACTATCCGCTGGGTCTGGCATTCGGCCCGTCTATTGCTGCGCTGGCGGCCGGCAACCGCGTGATCGTCAAGATGGCGGCCAACTCACAGAACCTCTGCCGTCTGTTGGATAAACTGGTATCCGCGGAATTCAGTGACGAGCAGTTTGCGGTGATACCAGGTGTGCGTGCCAGCGAATTTACTGACCGTCCCTGGGATCATTTTGTTTTCACCGGATCGCCTAATACCGGTAAGACCGTGATGGAGACCGCTTCCAAATACCTGACACCGGTAACGCTGGAACTGGGGGGCAAGTCGCCGACGATCATTGCTAAAGACTATGATCTGCGTACGGCTGCCGAGCGTATTCTGTGGGGCAAGTGTGTTAACAGTGGCCAAACCTGTACTGCGCCTGATTACCTGTTCCTGCCGCGGGGCAAGGCTGATGAATTCATCAGGTATGCTCAGGCCGTGGTTAGCGAGCGTTACGGCAGTGCTGATTCACGTGACTTTACCTCGATTATCGATGACAAGTCATTTGAGCGCATCGTACATACTGTTGAGGATGCCGCTCAGCAGGGCGCCAGAACAATACGCCTGGTATCGAAGGGTGAGCCCAATGCGAAAGACCGCAAATATCCACCGACTGCGGTGCTCGATGTCACCGACAATATGTTGATCATGCGTGATGAGATTTTCGGTCCGCTGTTGCCGATAAAGCTTTATGACACTCTCGACGAAGTGATTGAGTATATTAATGCCGGTGAGCGTCCGTTAGGACTGTATCTGTTCAGTAATGATAAAAAGACGCAGGAGAAAGTGATCTACAACACCCTGTCCGGAGGCGTTTGTCTGAACGAGACTCTTCTGCATGCAGCTCAGCACGACATGCCATTTGGCGGCGTGGGTAACAGTGGCATGGGTCATTACCACGGTAAGGAAGGTTTTCTTGAGTTCTCCAAGATTCGCCCGGTGTTCCAGCAAGCCAGAAAGTCCGGCGTCCTGATGCTGGCCCCGCCTTATGGCAAGCGCTATGAAAAGCTTATGAATCTGGTGTTTAAGTTCCGGCTCTGATCGGATTATGACACCGCAGGTCACAGGGTTTTTCTGTGGCCTGCAATACCCGGCTGCTTTCATTGTTGACGGGATCCCATTTTTAACGGCTTTAGTTGTCGAGCTCTTTTTTGATTGACGGCAGCGATAGCTGGCAGGAGAACTCTCATGTCTGAACAACAACCCCTCACTAAATACGTTTTCCGTAGCACCCCGCGCTATATCCAGGCTGCAGGTCTGATCGACCACGCTGCCGAGCCGCTGGTAGCTCTAAAAGTAAAGCATTGTGCCATTCTTTGTACCCCGCGCAGTCAGCAGGGTGAAGCTAAACGCCTGATTGCTGTACTGGAACAGGCCGGTATCAGTACCTGTGTTTCGACCTTTGGCGGCGAGTGCTCTTTCCGTGAGATAGACGCACGGACGGCTGAACTGCGTCAGCAGGCGCCGGTTGATGCGCTGATCGCGTTGGGGGGCGGCAAAACCCTGGATGCCGGTAAATGTATCGCCGATCGCCTTGAAGTGCCGGTGGTCATCATGCCCACGCTGGCCTCTAACGACGCCCCCTGTTCTGCTCTGTCCGTTATCTACACGCCGGAAGGGGCCACCGAGACCTATGAGGTGTTTGCGCAAAATCCTGCGCTGGTGATGGTCGATACTGAAATTGTCGCTCAGGCCCCGCCCCGTTTTCTGGTAGCCGGTATGGGGGATGCGATGTCGACCTGGTATGAGGCCCGTGCCTGTCATACTAATCCTGCCGGAATGACTCCCTATGGTGATCGTCCGACACTGGCGGGTGTGGCACTGTCGAAGACCTGTGCCGACATTCTCTACGATTACGCTGTCGCAGCGCTTGATGATGTTCGTGCCGGGCGGGTCACGCCGGCAGTGGACCACGTAGTGGAAGCGAATACTCTGCTCAGTGGTGCTGGTTTCGAGTGTACTGGTGTCGCGGGTGCGCACGCCCTGGCGCAGGCGCTAACGTTGTTGCCGGAGGTGGATCACAATTACCTCCATGGTGAGATGGTGGCGATAGGGGTTCTGACACAGCTGATGCTGGAGGCCGACCGCGCTGAAGCGGAGCGCTGCGCACGTCTGTTTGCGACGGTTGGTTTGCCGGTTAACTTCTCTCAGTTGGGGATGTCGCTTGAGGATGAAGTCGCGGTTGGCACTGTCATTGAAGCAACTCTGGCATTTCCATTCATCGGTAACATGCCTTTTGAGGTTACCGCTGATAACTTGCGTCAGGCATTCCGTGATGTGGAGCGTTTAGGTGCTGAACTGATTAACGAGATGGGTGATCAGCCTTACCGCAGCCTGAGATCCTGATAACCCACCCTGTCTGCCCGCGATTGCGGGCTTTTTGCCGGAAGGCCACTTAATTACTCAGAGGGTATGTGCTGATGTCAGACGATTATCATCCTGATAGCCTGACGTGCCAGGATGTCACCTCCGAACCCGCCCAGGGATATGTGGAAGTGGCCGATGAACCCCGTCACTATCACCGCTTCATAAACGACTATGCACGGGTTTACGATGTGCGCTTCGCACCGGGAGAGCGTTCTCTCTATCACCGTCATAGCGTTAACACCCTCTACGTCACCGTTTACGATACCCGTGTGTTCGATCAGACCTACGGTGAGACGGATGGCGTCACCCATGAACTCCCGTCAGGGCTGTGTGGCTGTCGTCCTCATGGTCGTGAGACCTTGATTCATCGGGTGCGTAACGACGGGCACGGATTGATGCAGATGATTGGTGCCGAGTACCTCGGTGCCCCTAAGGTGGTATCGGAACAACCGTTGACGGCCCCTTATCACACCCCGATCGACGACCCGTTCAAGGGCGAGTCGATCCGCTGTTATGCGATCGACCTGCCGCCGGGGCAATCCACTGGGCTGCTGGACTACCGCTTTTCCGGTTTGCTGGTCGCTCTGGGTGACGCGACGCTGGAGATTGAAGATGACGGCGTCAGTCGAACCATCGGCTTTAGCCCGGGCGCGTTTATTTGGCACGACGGGCCGATTCGGCGAGAACTGCGCAATGTCGGAAAGACGCCTTTCAGGGCGGTACTTGGCGAGTGGCTCTGAGTCTCGCCTCTGGCGACAGATAATCAATAGGGCTGTTTAAAAGGATAAGCATAGTGAAGCTTTTACGTTACGGCCCGTTCGGGCAGGAAAAACCCGGGCTGCTGGATAGTGCTGGAAATATCCGCGATCTGTCGGAGTTTATTACCGATATCACAGGGGGGAGCCTTGCGCCGGAAAGCCTCAACACTCTTCGGTCGATCGATATTGATACCCTGCCTCTGGTTAGCGATAGTCCCCGTCTGGGAGCCTGTGTCAGCGGTATCGGAAAGATCATCTGCATTGGACTTAACTACCGCGATCATGCCGAGGAAACCGGACTGCCGATTCCGGATGAGCCGGTGATCTTCGCCAAGTTCCCGAGCGCCGTCAGTGGTCCTGATGACGATATTCTTTTCCCGCGCGGGGCGCAGAAGATGGACTGGGAGGCGGAGCTTGCGGTTGTGATTGGCAAGACCGCTAAGTATGTTAGTGAGGCGCAGGCACTTGAACATGTCGCTGGCTATTGTGTGGCAAACGACCTGTCGGAACGCTCGTTTCAGATAGAACGTGGCGGCCAGTGGACCAAAGGCAAAAGCTGCGATGGTTTTGCGCCTCTGGGCCCCTGGCTGGTGACGCCGGACGAGGCGGGTGATCCGCAGGCACTTGATATCTGGTTGGAGGTCGATGGTGTGCGTTACCAGAACAGTAACACTGGCAACATGATCTTCAGTGTCGCCTATCTGGTTAGCTACCTGAGCCAGTTCTTCAGCCTGCAACCTGGCGACGTTATTCTGACAGGCACTCCGGCAGGCGTGGGGCTGGGACAGGCGCCAGAGCCTGTGTTCCTGCGTCCGGGGCAGCTTGTCACGACGGGTATTGAAGGCATGGGGGAGCAACGCCAGCGCACTGTGACTGAGGAGTGATCTGCAATCTTCTGGTTGAGGGTGAGCGCTGGTAGGCCTCATTCCTCAACTTTACTCCTCAACCGTACTTCTCAACCGCACTTCTCAACATCGTATACGAGACAAGCGTTGCTATTATGCCTGTCGAATAAGATCTGCGCCTTTTTCACCAATCAAGATGGACGGGGCATTGGTATTGCCGCTGATCAGGGATGGCATTATAGAGGCGTCAATGACCCGCAGCGCGTTGATCCCTTTGACTCTTAGCCGGGCATCTACCACGGCCATCGGATCGGAATCTGGTCCCATCTTGCAGGTGCCTACCGGGTGATACTCGGTATCGGCGCGTTCGCGGCAGTAGTCTTTCAATTGCTGTAGGTTATGACGGTCCAGTTGATGCAGCATCTTGCCTTTAACCGCATCGAAGGGCTTGGATTCCAGTATCTCCAACGCCAGCTGTAAACCCTTTACCAGCCGGTCGAGATCCTCTTCATTATTAAAGAAGTTCGGATCGATCAGCGGTGGCTCCAGTGGGTCGGCCGATTTGCAGTGTACGCTGCCGATACTCTTCGGGCGCAGCAGGGTCGCATGCAGGCAATAGCCGTGGCCGAGATGCTGTTTGCGCGCGTGGTCATCGACGATGCCGGGTAGGAATTCAAATTCAATATCGGCACCGGGCTCATCGGGGTCCATCTGAACAAAGGCAACCGATTCAGCAAAGTTACTGGTGATAATCCCGTCGCGCTTTCTCGACCAGTCAGACATTCCCTTCAGAATATCCAAACCACCCTGTACGGAGACGCCAAAAGTGCCTGATTTACGCTTGGAGCGGTAGACCGGTACGGCGGTGATATGGTCTTGGAGGTTTTCACCAACCCCCGGTAGTTCGTGTTGCAGCGGAATGCCCAGTCGTTTCAGATGGTGTTTGCTACCGATGCCACTCAGCTCGAGAATTTGCGGTGAACCATAGGCTCCCGCGCTCAAAATAACCTCTTTGCGTGCATGTATGTCAATGCTGCGTCCTTTATGCAGCACGCTGATACCGGTCGCGGTGTTGTCCTTCAAGATGATACGCTTGACATGAGCCTGTGTGATCACTGTCAGATTGGCGCGATTCAGGTTGGGCGTGATGTAGGCCTTTGCTGTACTGCAGCGCTCACCGTTCTTTTGGGTGACCTGATTCAAGCGGCAGCCGACCTGCTGTTCACCATTAATATCCCTGTTATAGGGGATGCCGTTTAACTGGCAGGCTTCAAGAAATAGATCATTAAATGGACTTGGTTTTTTCAGCTCGGTAACGTTTAGCGGACCGCTGGTTCCGTGGTACGGGTCATGGGTAAAGGTTTCGTTATGCTCAGCCTTTTTGAAGTATGGGAGCACTTCATCAAAGCTCCAGCCCTCGTTACCCAGGGCCGCCCAGTTGTCGTAGTCCCATTGGTTGCCGCGGATATACATCATGGCGTTGATTGAGCTGGAGCCGCCGAGCGTCTTGCCTCGGGGCTGAAAGCTCTTGCGTCCGTCTTTAAAGCCTTCTTGTGGCACGGTGTCGTAATGCCAGCTATGGATTCCGTTAGGAACCATTGCCGCAACGCCGGCCGGTGCATGGATGAATACACTGTTATCGGTCTTGCCTGCCTCTATTAAACAGACGCTGATATTTGCATCTTCACTGAGACGGCTGGCGACGACGCCCCCCGCGCTCCCTCCGCCAATGACAATATAATCGAATTCTGTCGTAATCACCTTTTAAGCCTTCTCGTTATTATCTTTTAAGCCGTTTCTTTTCATCATGCGAGGAAATCGATTTGCAGGTCTTGGCAGTTTGCGACAGTTACTGGACATTAGAGATAACGCAGGCCAAACGAAGCGTTTGAATACTCAGGGCACCTGAACTGGCTAACGCTGAGTTATGACGTGAACCGGTCGAAGGCGAAGGGCAGAGGGTTGAATGCAATAAGGCCCGGATGTACTTTCCGGGCCTTATACAGACGAAGTATACCGACAAAGAGGATGTCAGAGTTTACCGTGAATCGCCGGTTCCGGGTTGGGTTCGCGGCTTGATAGCAACTCAAAATCACAGCCCTCATGGGCCTGAGTCACATTGTCGCTGAACAGTAGTCCCCAGCCACGTTTGAAGCGCGGCGCAGGTTGCTGCCAGTTCTGGCGACGCTGCTCCAGTGTCGCCTCGTCGACGCACAGGGCGATACTGCGTTCCGGAATATTGAGCTCGATTTCATCCCCGTCCTCTACCAGCGCGAGCGGGCCGCCGATCCAGGATTCAGGGCTGACATGGAGCACACAGGTGCCGAAACTGGTGCCGCTCATACGTGCATCACTGATGCGGACCATGTCTTTAACGCCCAGCTCGATCATTTTCTTCGGAATCGGGATCATGCCGTTCTCGGCCATGCCAGGGCCGCCCAGCGGGCCGACATTGCGCAATACCAGCACCGTGGACGGGTCGACGTTCAGTTCCGGAGAGTGGATGCGTGCGGCCAGATCATCGGGACCTTCAAATACCAGTGCGCGCCCCCGGTGTCGTTGCAGGGCAGGGTCTGCGGCGCTGGGTTTGATTACACAGCCATTGGGCGCCAGATTGCCTTTCAGTACCGCCAGTGCTTCGGTGGCCACTGGATTGTCCAGCGAACGAATGATGTCACTGTTCTCAACCTTCGCCCCACGGATATTTTCACCCAGTGTCTGTCCGTTGACAGTCAGGCAGTCCAGATCCAACAATTCTGCCATACCCGTGAGCATGGCCGGCAGGCCTCCGGCATCGGCGAATTCGGGCATGATGTACTCACCAGAGGGTTGCACATTGGCCAGCACCGGCACCTGTTTACCGATGGCATCGAAATCTTCCAGCGTGAAGCTGGCACCGGCACGGCGTGCCAGCGCGATGAGGTGAATGGTGGCGTTGGTGGAGCCACCCAGAGCGACACAGGTTTTGGCCGCATTGGTAAACGTGTTGTCGCACAGGATGTCGCTGGGTTTGAGGTCGTCCCAGACCATCTGCACGATGCGGCGTCCGGCTGCGGCGGCGAGCTGGTGTCCCCGGGAATCCATGGCAGGCACGGAGGATGCGCCGGGTAATGAAAAGCCCATAACTTCGGCGAGGGCGGTCATGGTCGAGGCGGTACCCATGACGTTACAGGTGCCGGGAGAGCTCCAGATTTTCTGCTCAACCGTTTGCCACTCCTGTGCTGACATCTTGCCGGCAATCAGTTCCGGAGCCCAGCGAAAGGCACCCGTACCACTTCCGAAACGTTCGCCACGAAAGGTCGCGCCCATGGTAAATCCCGCCGGACAGTAGATGGTCGGCAGATTCATACTGATGGCGCCCAGTAGTAACCCCGGTGTGGTTTTGTCACAGCCACCGAGCAGGATTGCACCATCAATCGGATGACAGCGCAGTAATTCCTCGGTTTCCATCGCCAGGAAGTTGCGATAAAGCATGGAGGAGGGTTTAACATAGCCTTCCCCCAGAGACATGGCTGGCAGCTCTACCGGGAAGCCCCCGGCCTGCCAGACGCCCCGTTTAACCGCTTCGGCACGCTCCTTCAAATGGGCGTGGCAGGGGTTCATGTCACTCCAGGTATTGATAATGCCGATGACTGGCTTGCCCTCAAACTCTTCGCGACTGTAGCCCGCCTGCAGTGCATGGCCGGTGTGCTCGGTGGAGAGAGGGGTGCCGCCGAACCAGCGTCGACTACGAAGTTGCTCAATCTTTTTCTTGGACATATTTACTCTCCTTTTGAGCTAGTGCTGTCGAACGTATGGGCTCGCCTGATCTGGCGAGCCGGCGAGCCAAAACCATCGCCTGAGGTGGCTTAGTAGCCGCCTCGAGCGGTGGGCGCATCTTCCTTACTGACGCCCTTTGCTGTGCTGAGCGCCTGCATGGCACCGGCACGAATGAAACTGATATCGGTGCCAATGGAGGCAAAGTCGAAGCCGTTTTCAATTGAGTGGGCCGCCATTTCGGCGTTGTAGCCGAACATGCCGCTGGCCAGACTGTTCTTCTCACAGGCGTTGAGGATCTTGGCAATGGCTGCGGTGAAGGCAGGATCTGTAAAACTTCCCGGTGTCAGACCCAGCCCGTAGCACAGGTCCATCGGACCGACAAAGAGTCCATCAACGCCATCCACTGCCGCGATTTCATCCAGATTGCGCAGCCCCTCTTCGGTTTCGATCATCACCAGGCAGGCGATCTGTTCGTTGGCGGTCGCCAGATAGCCAGGACCTTCCAGCATGGCATCCCGCATCGGGCCGCATGAACGGCTGCCCAACGGAGGATAGCGGCAGGCGGCAACAGCGCGTCGGGCGTCTTCTGCTGAATTGACCATGGGCACGATGACGCCATGGGCACCGGCGTCCAGTGCCTTGCCGATCTGGTCTGGTTGATTGGCGGCGACCCGCACCAGCGGTGTTGTCGGTACGCCGGTGATGGCTGGCAGGAGTCGGGTGAGATCACTGTAATCCATCAGACCGTGCTGCAGATCAAAGCAGATCCAGTCCACCTCCATCCGACAAAAAACCTCTGCCATATGGATATCGGGCAGGTTAGACCAGATTCCCAGACTGGATTGTTTGGCGCGCCATTTTTGTAGTGCAAGGTTTAACATGGGATTTTTCTCGGTTTTGTTGTTATTACAAAATTGTTATCACAACGCTGTTATTACACAGTAGCTATCCCAAAAAGGGATATGCCCCATTTAAGGGGCATACGCTGCTCAGTCCAGCCAACCACCGGTGGCCTGCTTGAGGAACTCCCGTGTGACTTCACCGTGTGGTGACAGAATAAGGTCAAGATTGCTGTCTGCGGCCATCTCTACGCACCCGCGGGGGTTTGAAAATTCGCGGAAACCTTCAATGCCGTGATGGCGTCCCATGCCGCTTTTGCCGACACCGCCAAATCCCATGCTTTCCTGTGCGCCCTGCAACACAGCGGCATTGACACAGAAACCGCCGGATGAGGTGTTCTGGCGCAGTTTGTCCACCAGTTGTTGCTGTTCGGAGTAGATATAGATTCCCAGCGGACGCTCACCTGACTGAATAGAGCCGATCACCTGATCAAAATTGGTGTAGGTGTAGATTGGCAGAATCGGACCGAAGATTTCGTTCTGACCCAGCAGAGAGTCCTGCTCAGGATTGAGCACCAGGGTCAGTGGCATCCGGGATGGCGCATTTTCATCGCCACGCTGAGCGGGGCTGCCCAGCTCAATTATCTGCGTGCCGCGCTGACGCGCATCATCCAGATAACGGTTAAGCCGGTCGAACTGACGGGTATTGATCACCGCGCAGATCTGCGGTGCCAGGGTGTAATCCCCCACGCTCTCTTCAACATAGGCTCTGATCATCTGGACGAAACGGTCAAGGGTACTGGCCGGAACGTAACAGTGATCGACGTTGATGCAGAGCTGGCCATTCTTGGTCATTTTGGCGCCAATCATGGTGCGTATATTAGCCGGAGTCAGCGCCTCTTCGGTGAACACCGTCGGGTTCTTGCCACCGAGTTCCAGTGTCACCGGCACCAGATTTTTTGCGGCGTTGCACATCACTTCACTGCCGATTGCGGTACTACCGGTGTAGAGCAGATGGTCCCACTGCAGCGTACTGAAGTGTCGGGCCAGATCAATGCCACCATTGACTACTGCCACACGGTCAGCGTCGAATGTCGCGCCAATAATTTCTTCCAGTACCTCACCAACGGCAGGGGTCTGCTCAGATGGTTTGATAATCGCCCGGTTACCGGCGGCGAGCATTTCACAGAGGGGACCTACAGTAAGCTCGACCGGGAAATTCCAGGCGGGCATGTTGCCGATTACACCTTTGGGCTGGTATTCGATATAGGCTTTTGAGCCACCATAAATATGCGATTCCATCTCGCGATAATCGCGAGCGGTCCATTCTGGCAACATTTTTATGGCATATTGCGCACGCGCCGCGACACTGACGATATCGTGTGCGTAGGTAGTCAGTGTCGGATGGTAGCCGTAATCGCTGTTGAGTGCTTCGGCCAGACGCTTGGCATTACCCAGCACCATCCCGGGAATTGCCTGAAGCAGCTCCAGACGCTCTGCAATCGGAGTGTGTGGGGTTTTCAGGTAGGCCGCTTTCTGCTGCAGGAAGCGTTCTTCGAGTCGGGCAATGGCGTTGTGATCAGGGTTTGTCATATTAGCCTCTCAGTATTAATCGAACTGTTCGTTTATCAATTCGCGGTTTCGTACACCGCCCTTGTCAGCGCTGGTGGCCAACATGCCAAAGGCTTTAAGGGACAGGGTGACGTTGCGTTTGCGCGGAGCGGAGGGTTTCCAGGCCCGATTGCCGAGTGCTTCCATTTGCGCCCGGCGTTCGTCCAGTCCGGCTTCAGAGATGACAATATTGATACTGCGTCCGGGGATATCGAGTCTGATCAGATCGCCATCCTCAATCAGGCCGATGGCACCGCCGTTGGCAGCCTCTGGCGATGTATGACCGATAGATAAGCCTGATGTGGCGCCTGAGAAACGGCCATCGGTCAGCAGGGCGCAGGAGGTGGCCAGGCCCTTAGCTTTCAGCAAGCTGGTGGGTAGCAGCATTTCCTGCATACCGGGGCCTCCCTTAGGGCCTTCGTAGCGGATAACGAGGCAGGTGCCGGGCTGTATTTCATCGGCATTCAGAGCCGCCAGGGCTTTATCCTGATCATCAAATACGCGGGCAATGCCTTCAAATTCGAGCATGTGCTCAGGGACACTGGCTGTCTTTACAATACAGCCATCTTCGGCCAGGTTGCCGAACAGGACGGCGAGACCGCCTTCCAGGCTGTAAGCATGCTCCAGCGAGCGGATGCAGCCGTTCGTGCGATCACGATCCAGGCTGTCCCAGCGGCATGCCTGGCTGAATGCTTCGGTAGTCCTGATGCCGGCAGGTCCGGCCCGGAAAAAGGTTTCGACCTCGGGGTTGTCGGTACGGCAGATATCCCATTGTTCCAGCGCTTCAGCAAGGCTGGCGCTGTGGACAGTGCTGGTGCTGGTGTTGAGCAATTTAGCCCGGTCCAGTTCTCCCAGTATGCTGAATACACCACCGGCACGATGGACATCTTCCATGTAGTACTGGTTGGTGGATGGAGAGACTTTGCACAGATGCGGCACTTCACGTGACAGACGGTCGATATCGGCCATGGTGAAGTCGATTCCGCCCTCTTGTGCTGCTGCCAGCAGGTGCAGAATGGTGTTAGTGGAACCGCCCATAGCGATGTCCATGGTCATTGCGTTGCGGAAAGCATCGCGGTTGGCAATGTTGCGCGGCAGTACGCTAGCGTCGTTTTGTTCATAATGACGCTTGGTGATTTCGACAATGCGGCGGCTTGCCTCCAGGAACAGTTCGCGGCGGTCCTCATGAGTCGCCAGCATGCTACCGTTACCCGGCAGCGCAAGTCCAAGAGCTTCGTTCAGACAGTTCATCGAATTCGCGGTGAACATGCCCGAGCAGGAGCCGCAGGTAGGGCAAGCACTCTGTTCGAGTTTCAGCGCTTCATCGGCATTGATCGCGGTGTTAACGCCGGCTACGTAGGCGTCGACCGGATCAATACGCAGCACCTGTTCTGCCAGCTGTACACGGCCTGCTTCCATCGGGCCGCCAGACACGAATATGGTCGGGATGTTAAGGCGCATAGCGGCCATCAGCATTCCCGGAGTGATCTTGTCGCAGTTGGAGATGCAGATCAGGGCATCGGCGCAGTGGCCGTTGACCATGTATTCGACGGAGTCGGCGATAATGTCGCGGCTTGGCAGCGAGTAGAGCATGCCGTCATGACCCTGAGCAATACCGTCATCAATGGCGATGGTATTGAATTCCTTGGCAATACCGCCAGCGCGCTCAATTTCCCGAGCGACCAGCTGGCCGATATCTTTCAGGTGAACATGGCCGGGGACAAACTGGGTGAAGGAGTTAGCGACGGCGATGATTGGCTTGCCGAAGTCTTCATCGCATACGCCAGTAGCACGCCAGAGGGCTCGGGCACCGGCGGCCTGACGGCCTTCAGTGGTGATTTTAGAACGATAGTTTGACATAGTTATATCTCACTTAAAGGTTAGGTTGACGTCACCCAGGCCGTTGTCGAAACGTGCCGTCACGCTGTCACCTGCCTGAACCGGCAGAGCGCGGACGCAGGAGCCAGAGAAGATCACATCACCCGGTTCAAAGGCGACGCCGAATTCAGATAACTTGTTAACCAGCCAGACCACTGCGGTGACCGGATTGCCGAGAACAGCCGAAGATTTTCCGGATTCGCGGGTCTCGCCATTAATCAGCAGTTCTGCACTGATGTTGCGGACGTCGATAGTGTCCAGACGAACCGGGTTGCCACCCAGTGCTACCTTGCCGATAGCGGCTAAATCGGGAATAGTGTCGCGGACATTGATGCCCGGTGCGGGAGCAACCCGGAAATCCACAACTTCAATGGAGGGCAGAATAAAGTCAGTGGCCTGAATCACTTCTGCAGCATTGACATAGGGGCCTTGCAGACGCTTCTTCATCACGAAAGCGATCTCGATTTCAACCATGGGCATGGCAAAGTCTTCGCGGCTTAACTGGGCGTCTTCATTGACGAACATGTCGTCCAGAATGGCGCTGTAGTCCGGTTCCGTGGCACCGATCATGTCCTGCATCGCTTTGGACGTCAGACCAATTTTGTAACCCTTGATCTTGCGCCCTTCGGCAATGAATTTTTGCACTACCTTTTCCTGAATACGGTAGGCATCTTCCATTTCAAGATCGGGGTGTGATTTGGTCAGCAGCGGCAACTGATCTTTGGTTTTGAAGCAGGTGAAAATCTGCCTGGCGATTGTTTCTCGGGTACTGTCATTCAGCATGGGACTGCCTTTTTTTGTTGTTCTGAGGAGCCGGGTCAGGGCTCCTGAAACGGATACGGTTGAAATAAATTATGCGCCGTGAGCCAGCTTGTGCATTGCCCGGTCAGACATCACCATGATTGGAATCATGGTGTGGGTTGATGCTGTGGTGGGCATAATGGAGCCATCGACGATGTAGATGTTGTCGAGGTTGTGCAGTTTCAGGTTCTGATCTACCACGCCGACATTCGCATCCAGGCCGATACGGCAACTGCCCTGAACGTGTGCGGAAGTGAGTGCTACCAGACCCGGCTCGACGGGATAGTCATCGATGCGTGATAACTGGTCGCCGTTGGTTATTGAACCGTATACCGGGCTGTTGAAATTAACTTCCCGGGCACCGGCTTCGAGCAGAAATTCACTGGCTGTTTTCATGCCGCGTCTGAAACGCTGCTTCCACTCTTCGCTGGGTGTGTACTGGATTTTCGGTTTGACTTTACCATCCGGGCCCCATTCCCAGTCCATGGTGCCGGTCGGCTGATCGGGTACCAGCAGGGCAGAGTAATGTGTGCTTGGGTATTGCTGCATCATGCGCTTGTGATCAAGGCCAATGCTGTTAGAGAACTGCGCGAAAACACCGGCCATACCGCCGACACCTTCCATGCGGAAGCCTCCCAGGCCATGTTCGGCACGGTTGTCATCAAATTCGTTCATGTAGATGGACTGAGGCGCTCCACGCCAGGAGGTCATTTTTTCGCTGTCCGGGAATACGGCTGAAATCCCGATCTGCGGTTGCAACGAAATGTTCTTGCCCAGTTGTGGCAGACCCTTGTCAAAGCCCGAACGCTTAAGAATGGCCGGTGTATGAACGGTGCCTGCGGCCATGATGATGCGCTCGCAGTCGATCTCGACCGGATGGCGGAAGCGACGTGTACCACGCTCGACTACGCTGCCATGAACGCGATACTTGTTACCGAACAGACGCTCAATTCTGTCCACACGGACATCGGTATAGATGCGCGCACCCAGCTCAGATGCCTGCGGCAGATAGGTCAGGTTGGTACCCTGTTTGGCATCGTAGGCACAGCCGGTGAAGCAGTAGCCGCTGCCGATACAGCCCTTGCGGTTGGAGTTGAATACGCCCGCTTTGTAACCCAGGCGGTTGGCGGTTTCGAGCAGGATCTTGTTGTTGCGGTTGAGAATCTTCTCTTCCAGCCGGTGTACATTCAATGTCTTGAAAACCCGCTCGTAGGAGGCCGCCAGATTGTCCTCGGTCAGCTCACTCAGTCCGAACTTCTGTTGCCAGTGGTGCAGCACCTCTGCCTCAATCGGGGTCGCGTCTGCTGTGTTGATGACGGTGGAACCGCCAAAGGTCGATCCCTGCCAGACATAGATCATGCCATCGGTGGTGGTTTGACGTCCGGCGCCGCGGTAGAGTGCCGGCATCATATCTTCTTCACGCTGGTTGAAGTCTTTGGCCTGGAAGTAGCCGCCTTCTTCAAGTACAACTGTGTCGAGTCCAGCCGCTGCCATGTGATAGGCGGCAACACCGCCACCGGCACCGGAACCGACCACTACTGAGTGGGTTTTCAGCTTTAACGGTGCAAAAATTTCGTGACCCTGGATAATCATATTAACTCCCGACCTGTGGATAGACAGGCTTGCCTCGTTTGACCAGTGGACCCTCATAGCCGATATGCGGCCAGACGTTGTCATCTGTATAGAAGTAGAACAGGTTGAGTCCCCGCAGGGCTGCAAATACGCTGGTAGCATCGCCGCCAGCATCTCTCAGGGTCAGCAGGAGTGCCTCTCTGTCCTGAATTGATAGCTGAGAGAACAGACCCTCTTTAC
Source organism: Oceanospirillales bacterium (assembly GCA_018223185.1). Lineage (GTDB taxonomy): Bacteria > Pseudomonadota > Gammaproteobacteria > Pseudomonadales > Balneatricaceae > Amphritea. The sequence continues at coordinate 28,089 of JAAEYW010000001.1, forward strand.
CAACCAGTGACGGTGCTTTGTGCTCGATAAACATCAGCGCGCCACGAATACCCTGAATCAGGTCTGTATCTTCCGGTGGGATGTAGCTGTCAATCCGTGCTGCCAGATCGATATCCAGAGCACCTGTCGGAAAGGCTCCGCCAGATGGAATAATGGCATCACTGACAGCTGAAAGAATTCTGTAATCATCCGCCGTCAGCGTTTTCAGAGTCGGCACCTTTGATGTTTCGCCGGTGGCTGCGAATCCCTGAGTGCTGATCATCGGTGAGGCTGCTATTGCTGCCATAGCGATCAGGGATCGTTGCAGAAACAGTCTTCGGGTGGCGGCGGGGAGGTTGTTATTATTACCCATCGTTCTTAGCCTTATTTTAATTATGGTCTGAGTAACTGCTTTGTTTCGATCAGCTGACCGGGCTGGTGCTGTAAACGCTGTCTGGAACAGTTATCAGGCAGCACTTTGGCAAGGTTTTAAACCGGCTTCAGTCGAGAGGGTCAAAGCAGTTCTCTTATACCTATGCTAGGGATGAGGGGCATTTGTATCTTGACAATAGGCGTCGGCAGATTGATAGAACGTGACAGCGTGTAACAGTAAATTGATCCGCCATAGAAGAAAAAAACCCTTCAGGAGAACCTGAAGGGTAAGGGCGGAACTGAAGGGTGTTAAAAGGGTATAGCAGAGTGTTTGACCGTGCGGATATCAGTCAAACATTTTGCCAGGATTGAGCAGGTTTTTAGGGTCAATGGCCTGTTTGATCAGTTTCATAAGCGCGATCTCTTCCTTTGATCGACTGTACTGGAGGTAAGGTTTCTTTTCATATCCGATACCATGCTCAGCTGAGATTGAACCGCCATAAGGGTGGACGTTGCGGTAAACGATCTCTTCGACCTGTTTCTTTTCTTCGGCAGAAACCTGGCCAATGATGATATGCAGGTTGCCGTCACCCAGGTGGCCAAATACGATGCAGCGGTTGTCGGGCCATTTCTGATCCAGTTCTGTCTGCAGGGTTGTAAGATATTCTTCCATAACCGTCACCGGCAGGCTGATGTCAAAGGCATGCAATGGTGCGAGGCTGAACAGGGCTTCTATGTCATCACGTATTGCCCAGACCTTTTCCCGTTCGCTGACCGACTGGGTGACCACTGCATCAGTGATCAGCTGCAGATCCAGTGCTTCGCCCAGTACATTTTCCAGTCTTTCCTGTTCAAGCTCGTTGCTGTTGCCCTGTGTTTCAATAATGACATAGAAAGGTGAGCCGACAGGCAGCGGCGCGCTATGACGTTCAAAACCCGTTACCAGTGAGTAAAAGTTGTCCCACATGACCTCAAACGAGCTGAGGCTGCCGCCGAGGGAGGCTTCCGCCATATTCAGAAGTCGGCTCAGGTGTTCGAATTTTTCAACTGCAACCAAAGCGGTTGCTTCACCCTGCAGTTTGGGACGCAGGCGGAGGACTGCCCGGGTGACAATTCCCAGAGTCCCTTCACTGCCGATAAACAGGTGAGGCAGGTTATAACCGGTATTGTTTTTGATTACCCCGGACATTGAGGAAATGATTGTGCCATCAGCGAGTACTGCTTCAAGTCCCAGTATCGACTCACGGGTCATGCCATAACGCAGTACACGGTTTCCACCGGCATTGGTCGCAATGTTGCCGCCGATCGTGGCGCTGCCCCGGGCTCCCAGGTCAACCGGATAAAAGAGTCCATTGTCGTCAGCCGCTTCCTGAACTGCCTGCAGGGTCACGCCTGCTTCGGTTGTCAGTGTGCGGTTTTGAGTATCAACATGAGAAATGTTTCGCATCCGTTCCAGCGATACAACAATATCAGTACTGCGGGTAATCCCGCCGCCGACCAGGCCGGTAAGACCGCCATGGGTGGTGACACTCTGATCGTGCTGGTGGCACAGTTTCATGACGGCAGAAAGTTCTTCAGTACTGGCCGGACGGATAATGGCGATAGCCTTACAGGCGGGGGCTCCGATCCAGCCGTCCATACGCTGACTAACATCGTTGCCGGTCAGGATGCCTTTATCTCCGACAATCTCTGTCAGCTCTTTAATAATATTCTGACTCATGTGTATGCCTTTTTATTGTTGTCTGCCTGATAACTGCCGTCAGTTTTTCAGCGAGCGAATGATGCATTTAGTCATTTAAGATTAACGGAATGAGCAGAACATGCTTGATAAAAGGTGAACCGAATTTATCATTTTACGTCTGCGAGCTGGGAAATGGTCCGTATGCTAAAAGGCCGGCGCTGTGCGCCGGCCTTTTTGGGGGGGAGAGGGAAGAAGGGGAAGCTCAGGCCACTGATTGATGAGTGGTCTGACGCCATTGTTGCGGAGTTACCCCTGCCCAGCGTTTAAACGCCCGTGAAAATGCACTGAGTTCAGAGTAACCAAGATTCAGCGCAACATCGGTGATTGAGTAGTTTTTGTCCAGGGCTTCCCGGGCTATCTCGAAACGTACTTCGTCAAGCAGTGTTCGGAATTCGGTTCCGGCAAGTCGTAATTCCCGTTGCAGGGTTCTCAGATTAAGGCCCAGAATCGGCGCGATGGTGGCCAGCGTTGCTTCGCCGGTTGGCATCAGTTCGTAGATCAGTTTGGACACCTTAACGGTCAATGGCTGTTCGTGCCCTTTTGACTCACGATCCAGGAATGTTTCCAGATAACTTTTAACATCGGCAGACGCGGGTCTGGGTTTCTGACCCAGAACGTGGGCCGGGAAAATAATTGCATCCGTTTCCTGGTCGAAACAAAGTCGAGCCGAAGTGATTTTACTATATTGCTCTATTGGTGCCAGAGGCGAGTGCCTGAAGTGGACCTTTGTGCTGGCAGCAATATCCGGAGACATCTCACACATAACCTCGTAGCCAAGCAGCAGACTCATTTCCAGTAACTGTTCCTGACTGATGCTGGGATCTATTTGAATTTTTATGGAGATGGTGGCATCGCGCTTATCTGTTGCAACATTCAGAATGACACCCTGAGCATGGAAGTGAAAATATTTCTGAATAACCTCCAGAGCCTCTGCTATCGTTTCACTTTCTGCCGCCAGCAGCCCTAGTGGGCCAAAAATTTTCAATCCCTGATACGTCGACATATCCGCACCAAACAACGGGTAATCTGCCGTGTCGGCGGCAAGGTTTAATACGTGGGCCAGACTGTCATAGGAGATCATCAGTTCAGTAGATCTGAGTACTGAGCTGGTCAGGTTTTCAGAGGCAAGCAGGTTAATCGGATTAATATGTAAACGGCTACATAATGGCTGAAAGCCAGTCAGGGCGCCGCTCCGCACTCTTGGCATGAACTCGGGGTGAGTCATAATTTTATTCCGTATTATTTTTTTTATAGGAGTTAATAATTACCCCGATGACGCTAATTGTCAAATAATTGGAAAACGAATAAAAAGCAGAAGGATTATATTAACTTTATGATTTTAAATGATATTAAGGGCGGTACGTGAATCTGGATCTGAATAGGTTGTCGTAAAATGTTAAATTATATGCATAGATTATCAAGTATGTCGCTGTTGTTAGTCTTCATCGGGTATGGGGGCAGGCGTGAGGGTGCTGGCATTTTGTGCCTGCCACTGCTGGGGTGATCTGCCGGTCCAGCGTTTAAAGGCCCGGGAAAATGCGCTGAGTTCTGAATAACCGAGCTGCAGTGCCAGATCAGTCAGTGCTGTTTCCGAATTGCTCAGTGCTTCACAGGCAAGCTTAAAGCGTACCTCTTCGAGCAGCGTTCTGAAATCGGTGTCAATGTCACTCAGCTGACGTTGCATACTCCGGGTGTGCATCCCCAATAATCTGGCAACGGCTGCTGCAGAGGCTTCTCCCGTGGGTATCAGCTCATGGATAAGACGAACCACCTGTTGTTTAAGTGGTTTGCTCTGATTCTGTCCTATGCGATTCAGAAACGATTCGAAATAGCGCCGAACACGTTCCGATGCCGGAGGAGGCGGAAGGGTGAGGAAATGGGCAGGGAAGCAGATGACATTCTCCCCGGCCCCAAAATGGGGAACCTGAGTCAGCAAGTCGCTGTATTTTTCTGGTGATGTCAGTGGTAAGTGTTTGAAGTGGATGCTGATTACTTTCATATCTGTGGGAGATAGTGCTCGTAATACACTGATGATACGGCCCATTCCCAGCTCCTGTAACTGTCTGATATCCAGGTTATCGCTGAGTTGCATATCAAATATAAGACGGGCCTCATTGTTGTCTTGTGTTAGTTTAAGAGACACTCCCTGTACGTGGTAATGGAGGTATTTCTGAACGACTGCCAGACCGTCCGCGAGGGTGGCACTCTGACTGGCCATCAGACCGAGCGTGCCGAGCGCTTCTATACCGTTGCGTAGCGACAGCGTCAGCCCGAACAGTGGATAATTTGCCTCTGATGCTGCTCGGTTCAGTATATTTACAAAGCTTTCATAAGGAATCTGCAACTCCTGAGAGCGGAGCACTGCAGGGGACAGGTTCTCATGGGCCAGCAGGTGAATAGGGTTTAGCAGGTGACGGCGGCAGTGTTCGGTGAACCCCGTCAGTGCACTGCTGCGTATTTTCATAATCGGATCATTGGCAGTCATATTTTTTCCGGTTCCGGTATGGTTTCTGAATTAGTTAAATCTGCCGCACCGTTGCAGAAATTCGATTTTGTAGCCGTCGGGATCGGTAACGAAGAAGAACCGCGATATCAGGACGCCGTCACGGATATATTCAGTCAGATCAGAGGGGAGCAAGCCCTGCTGTGTCAGCTTGTCATGGTGTTCTCCGGCATCGTCAACCGATACCCCGAGATGGCCATAACCGTCACCGTGACTGTAGGGCTCTGTCCGGTTGTGGTTGCAGGTAAGCTCCAGTTCGAATTCGCTTTCATCATTACTCAGATAAACCAGCGTAAAGGTATCCAGATCGAAGCGCCCAGCGATATTCAGATCCAGAGCCCGATGATAAAAATCGATTGAGCGCTGCAGATCGGTGACTCGGATCATTGAGTGAATCAGTTTAGCCATCAGTAGTCTCCAGAGAGGGTAGATCAACGGTTATCGGGTCGCGGTGATTGCCCGATAACCTGTCGATTTTTAAAAGCTGGTGATACGCTGTAGCGTCCAGAATGCGGCCAGTGAACCGCAACCGTAGATGAGCAGTTGCTGTACTCTGGCGAACGGAATGAATGAGCGCGAACGCAGCAACGCAAACAGCGATATCACGGTGAGCACAAAGATGACCTGACCGATCTCCACGCCGATATTGAAGAACAGCAGGGCGGTGGTCAGTTCGGTCTGCGGCAGGCCGATCTCTTTCAGTACCGATGCAAAACCGAAACCGTGTATCAGTCCGAAGGCCGTTGATACGGCGACCGGATAGCGCCAGGCCAGACTCTTTTTCTCACCCCTTGCTACCTCGGTGGCCAGAAACAGAATGCTCAGCGCAATGACTGCCTCTACCGGTGCGACCGGCAGACTGATCACCTTCAGAGTGGTGAGAATCAGGGTTAGCGAGTGAGCCAGGGTAAAGCCGGAGACGGTGATCAGCGTTCTTTTCAGGGTGCCGGAAATCATCAGCAGGCAAAGTAGAAACAGCAGGTGATCCCAGCCGGCGAGAATATGCCGGATACCCAGTGTCGTATATTCGCTGATGATCGCCGCGGCATTTTCTGCGGTGGGCAGTTTCCAGCTGCTCTCGCTGGGGGATAACAGTGTCTGATAAGTTTCACCGGAATGTAAGTTGACCCGGATGAGCGTTGTAATCGACGGATTGAATTTCGGGTAGCCGATACCAATGGTCTGGCCCGTCAGAGGCGCAGAACAGCTCAGCTGTATAATCAGACCGAAACGCTCTTGCTGGCAGACCTCTGGCAGAACCAGAAAGGGTTTGTTATCCATTTCAATCGACGGAGGGATCTGCATTCTGAGGGTATAGCGATACTGCTGCGATACCGGATCGCCCACCTCTCTGATCTGTAAAGACAGTGGCCGGGCATCATGCGCGTATAGTAAGCCCGGTATCAGCAGAATCAGCGTCAGCAACAGTTTAGAGATGTTTCTCAACATGGTATTGCTCCACTATCTGTTGAATGGCCAGTTCCTGTTTCTGGCGCTGCTGCCAGATACGATAGTCCTGTTCAACCCGTGAGCGGATATCGGTAAATTCCGGTACCTTTCCGGGGGTATAGTTGCTCAGCATCACCAGGTGCTGACCATAAGCGGATGTCACCGGCCCCTGCCACTGGTGTCTGTCAGGCTTCATCTGCGAAAGCTGATTCCTGAATGCGTCGCCAAAATGGCTGGCGATGAAATCCGGAGTACGCTCCACATAGTTGCGGTGATAGAGGAAACGGTCTCCAAACCGGGTTGCCGCGGAAAACTCAACCTGTTGTCCGTTCAGTTGCTGCAACAGATCGGCTGCACGTTGCCGGGCGGCATCACTGTCGCCAGGATCATTTTTAATGAACACGTGCGTGAAGGTGTAGGAAGCTTCTTCGTAATAATCCTGACGGTGGTCGTTGAAATAGGTCTCCACTTTGTCAGCAGCCATGCTGACGGTTTGCTCTGCTACACCCTGCGCAATGAACTCAAGCTTCTGTACTGAGCGACGGCGGATGATGTAATCGTTATCGCTCATGCCCAGTGCCTGAGCTTCACGATAGAGTGCTTCTTCACGAACAAAGTCATGAATCAATTGCTCCCGTTCATCCCCGGACATTGAGTCCAGACGCTGGCTGGCGTCTTTGGCATTGAATTGCCTGGCGCGATACTGCATGAAGGTAAGCAAGGCATCCCGGTCAACCACAATGGTGTTTTTATCCAGCTGTTTTTCCTCGCTGCCGGTCAGGTTGTAGACACCGAACAGACAGACACCGAGCAGCATGAAATGTAATAAGGGATCTTTAATCAGTGTTCTGATCATGACTCAGTTCTCCTTTGCCGGTGTGTACCAGATAGGCGAGGTATAAGCGCGTTCCTGTATCCACTTCGGCATTTCGCTTTTCAGCGGCTCGCCGAAATGTTTCTCGTCGTAGACGGTCCAGCGCGGGGTTGGGATCTGCAGCACGCGGACATAGTAGAAGGCTCGCTCAGCAACATCGAAATCCGGGTCTGTCCAGGTGGTGGCCAGCTCTGCAGCACCTATGGTGTTGGTCCAGGTGGCTTGCGCGGGATCGATTGTGTTGCCAATCGCGGCAAGTTTGCCGTTGGCGTCCGGGGTTCGGTCGCCGCTCCAGGCGACATTGTAAATCTGCTCATGCAGGCTGCCATCACGCTCATGCCAGCCTTTGACGATCTGGACCCGGTCGAGGTTGGCACCGTCCGGGTCGCGGGAGGCTGTGACCATAAAGCGGGGCGCTTTGCCGGCGGGTGCCTGGGTCAGATCGCCGCCCATGGGTACCCCCTTGGTGTAGCCACGATCCACGTAGTCGGGATAGTTCGCCTCATTATCGTCGAACTCCCAGCCGCCGAAGAAGCGCACGCTCATGCGCGGGCCGGTGGTGGCGTAGGTTTCACGCCGCTTAATGGCGTCGAACAGCGCGGTTCGGGTGTTTTCCGTAGCCCAGACCGCGGCATAGCCGGCTGCTGCTGTTTCATCGACACTGAGCGAGTACACCTTGCCCTGTTTACCCTCGGTATAGGCCTCTATCTCCGCACGTTTGGCACTGGGTTCGAAGACAGAGAACTTGCCCCAAAAATTGTTTTCCTCCACTGCCGACAGGCTGGTATGGGCGTCAGTACTGCCAATCATGCCGAACTTGAACGGGTTTACGCCCAGTTTGGCCTCCTGTTGTAGTCCCAGTTTAAGGGCGGAACGGGCGTATTCGTAGGGCAGCATATTGCTTTGTTTGAGAGCGATGCCTATCAGATTGCCCTTGTCCCAGGTTTCGAAGTCGGCAAATTCGTCATCGGGTGATAACTCAGGGTGTGTTTCTCCATCCCCCTTGATTTGGGTGACTTCAACCACGGGCTCCCAGCGGCTGCGAGTTTCGGCATACTGACGTGTCAGTGGTTGTCCGTTTCTGTCGGTCAGCGCAAACATCAAACCGTTGCTGACGTTGCCATTGTGCGGGATAGCCAGCACACGACCACCGGTTTTGTTCTCGTAATCCTGCAGGTAGCGCCAGAGATCTTCCGGGTCTTCGCTGTCAAACGAAGAGAATGGCAGTACCTGTCCAGCCTTGCTGGCATCATCGGAGAACAGGACAACACGATGGAGATTGTCTCCACCGGGCATGGTCGTCCACTCGTAGCCTATAAATGCGGTAAATTTGCCGGGGTCATTAAACTTATCTGCCGCAGCGACGATATCATCCCAGGCACTGCGCTCCACGTCGGCATTGGCCAGACTTTTGTGGTTGTTGTCGATGTCGTGATGCAGTTCGAATAAGGCTTTAAGTGATTCACTGCCACCGGCTTTCAGCATCTCGGCCCAGCGCTTACCAATGGGGTCTTTTAGCAGATCATCATTACCCGCGGTCAGCATGGGGATCAGGCCAAGGTATTCCGCATGATCAGAGACCATCAGGAAGTCCAGCGGCCGGTTGAGTTTAGCAATCATACCGTTGTGGGCTTTGATCTCCTCGCCGCGGGCGAAGCGGTAGGCTTCCTCGGGTCCTAATCCCTTGTTGCCCATCATGGCAGCATCAAAGGAGTAACTGGTGTGCAGGTGGGTGTCACCCCAGTACATCTGTTGTGGGAAGGTCTTGCTGGTCAGCGGCGAGTAGAAGTTCTCCTCCGCCTGAGCGGCGAAGGAGAATAGCGTGGCTGAAATGATGACTGAGAGAGTTGTTTTTATCATTGTTATGCTCAGTAGTTAGTTAGTTAGAGTGATTCGTTCAGGGCGTGTACCAGATCGGTGAGGAGTAGGCGCGCTCCTGAATGGTGGCCGGATGATTCACGTCGTCCCGGGGTTTGCCCAGCGCGACGGCGTCCAGCATGGTGTGGCGTGGTGTTGGAATCTGCAGCACCCGCAGGTAATAGAATGCCCGCTGGCTGGCATCGAACTCCGGATCCTGCCAGACAGTGACCAGCTCTTCGTCACCGATGCTGTTACGGTAGTGTCCGGTCTCAAGATTGACGGTGTTTCCCACCGGTAGTGTATCGGCTCCCAGATCTTCACGACCGTCGGAAAGGGCGACGTTGAACACTTTCTCATGGCTATTGCCGTCAGCGTCGAGCCAGCCCTTGACCATCTGTACCCGGTCCAGATTGGCGTCATCAGGATCCTTGACCGCCTGAATCAGGAAAGAAGGCGTCTTGCCCTCAGGCGCATGACTCAGGTCTCCGCCCATGGCGACTCCCTTGCCATAGCCAACCCCCGCCAGGTCATTGTCGCTTGCGTCTGTGGCGTTGAAATCAAATCCCCCGAACAGGCGCACCTGCATGCGAGGTCCGGTGGTGGCGTAGACCTCTTTGCGTTTGAAGGCGGCAAACAGGGACTCACGGGTGTTCTGTTCTGCCCACACAGCTACCATACCGGCGGCGGACATGCTCCAGCCGTCGGCATGGGGGGTGGTTTCCTTATCCTTGTTTTCGGGGATGGAATCCAGTCCGAACTTGCCCCAGAAGTTGGGTTCGCTGGCGGTGCTCAGGCCCGTGTGGGAATCGGTGGAACCGATCATGCCGAACTTGAACGGGTTGGCGCCGGTTTTGGCGTCGATTTCCAGTCCTCGTTTCAGCGCACTGCGGGCGTAGTTACTGGCCTGGTCTGCCTCCTCAGCTTGTTCTTTGGCGCCAAAGGTCATGACGTGGTCGAAGGTTTCGAATTCGGCAAAGGAGTCATTTGGTGACAGGCTTGAACGGGTTTCTGAATCGCCCTTGATCTGGGTGACTTCGGCAACCGGTTCCCAGCGCATTCGGGTACGGGCATAGCTGGCACTGATCGGGTGGCCATTGCTGTCCACGTCGTTGAACATCAGGCCGTTACTGATATTGGAGTTGTGTGGAATGGCAACGAAGTCGGCCCCGGTTTCACCGGATGTTTTGTCCAGCCAGTTCCAGAAGTCTTCGGGCCGATTACTGTCAGTGGAGGAGTAGGGCAGAAACTGCTTGGCGGTATCGCCGTTTTTATCGGTAAAGACGATACGGTGCAGGTTGGCGCCGCCGGGCATGGAGGACCACTCCCAGCCGATAAAGGTGGTGAAGGTGCCTGGCTCATTATTGGTCTCGGCGGCGGCAATGATCTTGTCCCAGACCGGTTGGCGAATCGCCTGCGTCAGAAGATCATCATACGGTTGGCCTTTTACGATTGAGCCAGCGGCATCGTAATAGACTGATTTGGAGCCCTTGGTATCCCACATCTCAAGCAGGCGCTTACCGTTTTCAGAATTTTCCAGTACCGAGCTTTTATCGCGAACCAGCTGCATCAGGCCCATGTACTCCGCATGGTCTGCCACCACCAGGAAGTCGAGTGGGCGGTTCAGCTGAACCCGGACGCGGTTGAAGGGATGGATGACCGGCTGTCCTTTGGCGAAACGGTAAGCGGTGTCGGGATCGAGAGTTTCATTACCCATGGCGAAGGCATCGCCTGAGTACGAGCTGTGCAGATGAGTATCGCCCCAGTAAAGCTGGGTTGGGGCCGCATATGTATAGGGTACTGCCATACTGGCAACTGCAATACTGATCAGCGTTTTCTTTATCATTGTTATATTCCTGAAGGCATCTGAAAGTAAAGAGATGTGAGCATTTCAGGTTATAGAAACGTTAGCGCTTTGTAGTTGATAAAATATGCAAGGCATTTGACTATTTATGACAAATTGTCGAGGTGGGGGATTGCTGAAAACAGAAGGCAGGTGTTTATTTCTGCTGTTTTTTGGACGGAGCAAGGCGAGTTAACACGCGATATTGATACCCCTTGTGTTTCTGCTTACGTCTGAGTGCCAGCCACAGGCGGAAGACGGCACTTTTATTCGGATTATCGGACATAATGAGCGCGGTATCTTGCTGTAAGCGTGAGGAACCCGGATTATGGCGGAATGCAGTGTGTCCTGTTGCTTCATAAAGTCTGCGGTAAAGCAGGGTACGGCATTGGGGCCAGTCTCCCCGGTAGGCGGATGTGAACAGAGACAGGTACTTGTTACCTGAGTGAACGTGCAGACCGTACCTCAAACGAAAAATTATGTAGCAGAAAACCAGCAGTATCAGAGTGCTCAGGGTGATGGTCATCGAATGTTGTCGAAGCCAGGATATAGGGGTGTGCCTGACCTCTAACGTCCGACCAGCCAGAGTCAATTCCTTTAAGATGTGGTCATCGGTATCCCACCATAAAATCCGGAGATCTGGAATGACAGTTTTGCCACCCTGCTGGACAATGTAGGTGGTTTTTTCACTGCGGCTGGCGGTGCGCGTACCACGTTGGTTTGTGTCATTAAACTGACTCGGCGAGATATAAGTCTGAAAGGAATCGTTCAGTGTACGATCCGTTAGATTTGGCAGCAGTACTGACAGGCTATCTTCAGCTTCCAGTTGCACAGTACGGATCAGGCTGTCTCCTGTCTGAAGGGGCTCATTGCTGAATTGCCATGCCTGCTGTAATCGTACATCAGGTGCTGCGATCCATACGCTTTGCGATGTGATGTGTGGCGATGGGCTCATGGCGCTGAAGTGGAAGGCGGGTGTCATCAAAGTGGTGTTAACTCTGTTGCCTGACGGCAGTGAAACCTGAACGTACACCGGTGTAGAGGGAATAAAATATTCACCTGATCTGGATGCAAACATCGGGATTTCAATTTGTTGATGGGACCAGGTTTGCCCTGCTTTCTGACTGCTGTAATTGAACAGAGTCTGGTGATTTTTCATTGCAAGCAGATTGGGAACGATGATTTTTCCTATACGAGGACCTGCGCCGAACCAGGTGGGCGTGGTAATATCGATGTGCAGGGTGATGAGCTCGTTAACCGACACCTGTGGCAGGTTTTTGCCGGTTACCGTACTGATCCAGCAATCGATGAGTACCGTCGCTTCAGCGGAATCGGGGGCTTCAGTTGCCCAGACAGTTCCAACGGTCGAGAGGAGGGACAGACTCAAGAGTAGTGACATGAGTAATTGCAATGGCTTACTGCTCCAGTTGTTGTCGGTATTGAATGCTGAACTTTGATTGAAGAAATGCTTTCGGGTTGGCTTCGACTCGCTCAAGCCATCGCTTGGTCAGACTATCATCGGCTAATAACTGTTCTGCTGTGGGTCTTTGTACTCGCAGCTCCTCTTCGGCGACCCGTTCCTCTGCGCCATCCGCCGTTTGTGGCTCATCACCGAGTTCAAACGAACTTTCACTGGCTGCATCGGGCCCCTTCGACTGGCTCTCAGAAAAACGATTAATCTCTTCGATCAATGCTTCAATTTCAGCCAGGTTATGCCGGGCATCAGCGTAGCCTGGGTGAACTCGAATGATCTCCTGCAACAGGCTACGGGCCGCAATATACTCTCGCTGCCGGGCAAGCGCATTGGCGGCATTGAGTGCCTGCGTCTTATCATTGGACTGCATAAATATAGCGTGGGACTCAGCGAAGTGTGAGGCATAGTAGAATGCAACGCCTTTATGCAGTATGTCTTCAAAGTGTTGTGCCGCCAGCAGGTATTTACCCTGATTGAAATACCACTGGCCCTGCTGATCAGGAGTTAACCAAAGATCCATCCATAATTGTTGGGCTTGCGCTGTCCACGACACCTGTTGGGCAGGTGTTAGCTGAGCAGTTGGTCCTCCGTTGGTAACTTCCTGAGCGTAGCTGCTGGCAGGGTTAACTAACAATCCATAAATACTGAGTCCGGCAATGGCCCACTGCACTATCCAGCCGCGGCGGAACCACAGTAACATCAGCAACATGATCGGGATGAGCAGGTAATAGCCCATATCCTGCCAGGGAATATCACTCTTGAGATTCAGTGATGACTGATAGTCGATCTGACGCCTGACCCACAGAACGTCATCGTTATCTATGCTGACTATATGAATCTGCCCGTTGGCCTGATCGGCAAGGGTTTTCAGGTGATCATAATTAAGTGGCAGCTTGCTGGATCGGTCGGGATTGCCCATGGCCAGTATCAGTAGTTGGTGGGGAGTGTTGGCAAAAAAATGACTGAGTTGCCCCAATCCCGGCTGCGTGACATCGTTGGAGATTAAAAGGACGGTGCCAGGCTGGGTGTTCTGGTTAAGCAACGTTTTTAGCAATCGCAGTGTACTGGCACTGTTTTTACCAGATTTAGGCATTATCTCCGGTGACAGAGCTTCAAGCATCGGTTTGAAAACAGCGCTGTCGCGGGTTAGTGGCATTGCCAGATGAGCACTGCCAGCATAGACAATCAGCGCTGTTTCACCACCGATACGAAGATTCAGCAGGTCGAGAATCTTATGCTTGGCTCTTGTCAGGCGATCCAGAGGGATATCCTGCTCCAGCATCGCTTCACTGTTATCCAACAAGATAATCAATGGCGTTTTGTCCTCCCTGAAGGGGGAAGGTTGCCGTTCCCAGGTGGGGCCTGCGCATACGATAGCGCCTAACAGACTGATAAAGGCCAGAGTGTGCAGAGGATAGTGACGTTTCCAGTTAGCTCCCTCAACCGTGAGTGCCTGATGCAGATGTTTAGGTAGTGCCTTTTGCCACTGGGCGCTTGAATCGCCCCTCTTATACTGCAGATAAAACAGACCTGCGAATGGCAGAATCGTCAGTAACCACCAGGGGCGTATGAAGTGAAATTGTTGAGCTATGGCTTGCAGGTTTGACAGATCAGTCATGGTGCACTCTCCGGTGTCTGCGATGTTTCAGCATCGCTAAGGAAAATGCAGTCAGGTAGATGATAACGATGATCATCATCAGGTAGGGGTGCAATGATATTTTTGGCTGATAGGTCTGGCTTTTATATAGCGCGGGTTCCAGTTCATTGATGGTGTCGTAGGCCTGATCCAGGCTGGCTGTATTGAGTGCCTGAAAAGCCCGACCGCCGGTTGTTTCAGCAATCAGCCTGATAGTGTCCATATTGAGTGCAGTTTCTCCGACAGTCTCAGGGTCGCCCATTGCAATGATATGCACTTTAACTCCCTTGGCTCGTGCCACCTGAGCAGCGTCTTCTGGGGGAATGTAGCTGCCAGTATCATTTCCATCAGTTAGAATGATCGTCATCTTTTCTGCGGCGTCGATACCGGCACTGTCTTCCAGAAGTACTTTAATCGCCAGCCCCAGTGCGTCTCCCAGATGAGTACTTTGTCCCGCCATGGGAACCTGAGCTTCATTCAGCAGTGATAGCCAGACTGTATGGTCTGCGGTGAAAGGTGCCTGAATGAAGGCCGCATCAGCGAACAGAATCAGCCCAAGCCTGTCACCGGATCTTGCTGCTGAAAAGTCTTTTAAAACGTGCTTAACCGCCTCCAGACGACTGATCTTATCGTCGCTTGCTGAAGTGAAATCGGTGGTTTCCATCGATCCCGATAGATCCACGGCAATCATTACATCGCGGCCATATTGCTGTTGATGCTGAGGGGGGGCTAACCATACAGGTTTGGCAACGGCCAATACGATCAGCAACCAGGACAGAATGAGTGCCGCGCGCTGCCAGAGCGCAGCAGGTAGAATACTGGCTCCCGGTTCAGGTCTTTCGTCGATCACTTCCAGCAGGACACTGAAAAACGGCACCTTAATAGCGGAGCGCCGGGTTTTATAGCCCGGAGAAAACCAGTATACGAGTAAGGGCAGCGGGGTAATCAGCAACCACAAAGGATACGCCAGCTCAATATTCATGATGGCCACCAGTTGAGCCCATTCGGCTGATCGGGGTTTCTGTGCGAGATGATCCACGCATACGTCAAGGCGTAAAGCATATGCTCATCCGGCTCTGACAGGGTCAAAGAGGGATTCAGTAATGACTCAATCCAGCGTTGCCCAAGCTCGGAGTCGAACTTGTGTCTTAGTTTGGCACTACTGTCCAGATAGGAGAAAAACGACATATCCAGCCGGGCAGCTACTGCGGGTTCTACGTAGGCGGCAGTAACTTTTAATATATGAAACAGGCTATCGGGGGTGCAGGAAGCGTTTCGTTGAAGTTGTTTCAGGGCATAAAGTGCTTCGCGACGATAGCGGTTAAAGCGATAAATTTTCACTCGGTGGTATAGCCAGAGAGTGACCAGGATCAGCAATAGCAGACCGAGTATTTTCCAGCCTGTGGTCTGTGGCCACCAGGAGATTGATGTGGGGTTGGCAACATCGATCATGTTGCTCAATACGTGCCATTCGGGAGGCTGTTGAAGTGCCATGACTACCCCCCGAGTCCCCGCAGGAGCTGCTCAATATGCTGCCCTGATGTGTCTAGCTCAAGTAAGGGTAAATGATTCAGCTGCATCAGCCGGCTAAGGCTGGCTCTGCGACGATGATACGTTTCATGCAGATGCTGCCGCATGGCTTCCTGGCTTGTACGGCTATCCATATTAATCTGTAGCTCGCCGTCGGTGATGATCCAGTCGCTGGCGTCAAATGATTGCTCGAGCGGATCGGTTATTGATATACACAGTACATGGTTGTGTCGTTGCAAATATTGCAGTTTTTTAATGCATTCCTGATCGCATTGATGAAAATCACTGACGATGATGATGAGCGTATTTTTATCGCGGTTCTGCAGTAAACGGTTCAGTATGGCCGTAAGCTGGTTTTCAGGCAGTGACGGATTGTTGATATGCAGCGATTGATTGACCTCGACCAGCTGACGCAGTTGATAGAGATAGTTGGAGCGGGTTCGTGTCGGTTTATTGGCAATGATTCCCTGGTCACTGAAAATCGATATGCCAACGCGGTCACTTGTGCGAAGAATGGACCCGCCGATGATAGCGGAGATCTCTGCGGCAACGACTGATTTCATGGTGTCGACAGACGCAAAAAACATGCTGTTACGCTGGTCGATACAGAGTGTTACATGATGATCTTTTTCTTCATTGTAGACACGCACATGAGGTTTTCCGGTGCGCGCAGTGACACGCCAGTCGATATGCCGGACATCATCGCCCTGTTGATAATGACGCATCTCTTCAAAATTAAGGCCCCGGCCACGCAATGGTGACTGACGCTGACCTGAGAGGATGCTGTGCAATTGAAGAAAAGAGGGAAGGTGCAGCAGATCCCCTCTGTGATGGAGAGCAACCAATGATTCATGATCAGTGAACAGACGCGGATCGTGCTGGCTGGCCATCTGCTTTTTCATCCTACCAGCACATTATCCAGCAGTACCTGTATAACATCGTTGTGGGTTACTCCATCGGCGACAGCGCTGTAACCGGTATTCAGACGATGCCCTAGCACGGGACCTGCCATTATTCGCACGTCATCGGGCAGGACATGATCCCGCCCCTCCAGCCAGGCGCATGCACGGGCACATTTATCGAGCGCAATCGAGGCTCGGGGACTGGAGCCGGTCTCTATCCATTCACTGAGCAGGGTGTCGGGATAGCGTTCCGGGTGTCGTGTCGCCATGACTAGGTTGACGATATAACGCTCGACCAGGTCGGAGACCTGTATATCTGCGATCTGAGCACGGGCTTCAAGTATGATAGCGGGGTCGAGCTTCCCGGCAAGTTCATCTGTAGCGGCGAATCCTGCCTCCATCAGTTTTTCTTCACTGCGCACCAGACGAATGATATCCACTTCAGCGGAGTCATCCGGGTAATCAATGGTGACCTTTAGCATGAAACGGTCAATCTGGGCCTCCGGCAGGGGATAAGTGCCCTCCTGTTCAATCGGGTTCTGGGTGGCTAATACGATAAATGGTTCTGGCAACCGGTGACTCACACCGGCCACGGTAACAGTGCCTTCCGCCATGCCTTCGAGCAGTGCTGCCTGCACTTTCGCCGGAGCCCTGTTAATTTCATCGGCCAGCAGAATATGATTAAAGACCGGCCCGGGCTGGAAATGAAACTGTGGTTTTCCGGTGGCGTCTTCCTGATAGGTCTCTGTTCCCGTGACATCGGAGGGCAACAGATCGGGAGTGAACTGAATGCGTCCAAAGCGGGCATTCAGGAGGCTGGCAAGTATCTTCACCGAGCGGGTCTTGGCGGTGCCGGGTAAACCTTCCAGCAGCACATGTCCGCTGGTGATGAAACCGATAACGATTGAGCGGGCAACGTGGCGTTGCCCCACCACTGCGGCATCAATCCTGTTGAGTAGCTGGTTCAGCGCTGTCTGACATTCATTCACGGTTGTCTGCCTGTGTTTGCTCCTGTTGTTGCAGCATAACGCTAATTCCGACCAGAATTGGAGCTGCGTAGTCGTAGAATTTTTTCAACCCCGAACACAGATAGTTCAGACCGGCTTCACCGTCAGCAGTTCTGATGATTCTGTTTTTGGGACACTCGCCCCAGCAGAGCTTCAGGTGGTCACAGGACTTACACGCCTGTGGCAGGCTATCCCGTTTGGACATGCCGAAAGTTTCCTGGCGCGTCGAAAAAACCATTTCGTTAAGCTGATGCTGATGTATATTGCCGACCCTGTATTCCGGGTAGACATAATGATCGCAGGAATACACGGAACCATCGTGTTCAATGGCAAGACCCTTGCCGCAGAACTCAGCAGTGACGCATAACTGAGACGGTTGTCCCATGGTTTGTGCGACCGCTGTTTCAAACAGGTTGACCAGCACCCGGCCAAGGTCATTATTGACCCATTCATTAAAGACTTCGATGAGGAAATTACCCCAGTCATCAGGATTAACAGACCAGTCGGTTACAACTGATTCGGGATGTCCTGGCTTACTTGCTGCTTCACCAATCCTGGGGGATTCATTGTCATTCCAGAATTGCGGTGCGGTTGTCCTGAACGTTACAGACTCGACGCAGGGGGTGAACTGTACGTAAGTAGCGCCCAGCTCACGGGTAAGAAAACGATAGACTTCAAGCGGGTATTTTGCATTGTGGCGGTTGATCACCGCGAGGGCATTGAATGGAACCTCATGTTTTTTAAGACATGCAACGGCGTCCATAACCAGATGAAACGTTGGTTTTCCATTGCGAGTCAGCCGATATTTATCATGCAGGGGTTGGGGACCATCAATGGACAGGCCGACCAGAAAGTGTTCCGCTTTAAGAAAGCGGCACCACTCATCGTCCAGCAGTATGCCATTCGTTTGCAGGTCGTTCTGAATGGTAGCGTGCGCCGGCTGATATTGCTTCTGCAGTTCAACAATTTTTCTGAAGTAATCCAGTCCCAGCAGGGTGGGTTCACCGCCTTGCCAGGAAAACACGATTTCGTCGCCATCCTGACTCTCAATATAACTTTTGATGAAACGCTCAAGTGTTGCATCGTCCATCCTAGGCTGCTGCGGTTGATGCAGGAGATCTTCCTTGTGCAGGTAAAAGCAATATTGACAGTCGATGTTACATTTGGAACCACCGGGCTTTGCCATTACGTGAAAGCGCCGTTGGTATGCTGGGATTTCCTGGTTGTCTTTCTGTGCCGAAGCAAGCGGGATCAGATCCATATGTGTTGAGTCGCTGGCAAAAACTTTGGTCATGGCAGTCTCACTAACTGAACAGGGACTGGCGTGGCCAACCCCTGTTGATTAATACGTCACATCAAAGCTTACTGGCATCAATGGTGAAGCTGGCAGGCTTGAAACGTGGCGGAAACTCTTTAAGCGTTTTCATCATTTTCATGGTTTCCGGCAGTGCAATGCCGGTTATCAGGAATGCATGATCAACCAGCCATTGTTCATAGGTCATTCCACCGTCACCGCGTTCGAACGGATCCATTCTCATATCGAATAGCAGAGGAACCCGCAATCGGGTCAGGGGTTGCTGCCAGACACCCAGTCCATTCTCATGGGTCTGGATAACGAAGTGGAACTTCCAGCGGTTGTGCCGCATTGCAAACAAATCACCATCGTCACTCCAGTAGAAGAAGTTTTCACGCTTGGTTTGTCCTTTACCTGTCAACAGATCGGTTTGATCGTAACCATCCAGGTGAACTTTGTACTCTTTACCCTGAGCGGTGGTGCCTTCCAGCAACTGTTCTTTAACCTTGTTATTGCCCGCTGCGGCAAGCAATGTCGGGAACCAGTCTTCGCTAGCAAACATGCCATTGATAACCGTCGTCGGTTTGATATGTCCCGGCCACTTTACCATCGCCGGTACGCGGAAACCACCTTCCCACCCAGTGTTCTTTTCGCTGCGGAAGGGGGCCACGCCAGCATCGGGCCAGGTGCCGGTCATCGGACCATTATCGGTTGTGTAGACGACAATAGTGTTGTCTTCGATACCGAGGTCTTTGATTTTCTGTAACACTTCACCGACCTGGTAATCGTGTTCAACCATACCATCAGCATATTCGTTTAAACCGGTAGTGCCCCGATTTTCTGCACGCACATGGGTAATGTTGTGCATTCGCGTGGTGTTTATCCAGGTGAAGAAGGGTTTATCTGCCTTTACCTGGTCGGTCATGAAGTCTTCCGCTGCGCTCAGAAATTCATCATCGATGGTCTCCATGCGCTTACGGGTTAACGGCCCGGTATTTTCCACTCGGCCATCAGCATAGGAATGCAGTACGCCACGTGGACCGAAATTCTTGAGGAATTCGGGGTCTTTAGGGTAATCAGGGTGTTCAGGCTCTTCCTCTGCATTCAGGTGGTACAGATTACCGAAAAACTCATCGAAGCCATGTGCGGTTGGCAGGAATTCGTCACGATCGCCAAGGTGGTTCTTACCAAACTGGCCTGTTGAATAGCCGAGTTCTTTTAACATAGTGGCCATCGTCGGATCTTTATCGCTAATACCGACTTTAGAGCCCGGCATACCTACTTTGGTCAACCCGGTACGGATCGGCATTTGGCCGGTTATAAAGGCTGAGCGACCCGCTGTCGAACTTTGTTGGGCATAATAGTTAGTAAATTTAGCTCCCTGAGCGGCGATGCTATCGATGTTCGGGGTCTGATAGCCCATCATTCCTTGGTTGTAGGAACTGATGTTCCAGTAACCAATATCATCACCGAAGATAACAACAATATTAGGCTGATCGGCGGCACTCACTGTCATGGATGCCGTTGCCACGGCCACTGCGCAGGCGTTACGCGCAAATGCTTTCAGGCTTTTGGGTTTCTTAAAACGCATGTATAGTCCCCTTGTTATTGTATGAAAAACCCTTAGACCTACCGAACTGAAGGCTCCCCATCGCAAGGATAAAGCGCAGCGCCGAAAGCCTGTGAGGATATTTGTCATTGAACATTGTTATCAATGAGCGGTAGCGCTGAGTTTCAGTTTAGTAGAAATCCAAGAGCCTATAATCTTATTGCCGCCTGATGCTGGACTGCATTCTCTGCCATCAGGCGGCAGACTGATCAGCTGGCTTCGTAAAACAGGTCGCTTTTATCTGAAATAATTATATTTTCAGCCTGACTGAAGTCATTTAGCAGTCTTGCCTTGTCAATATCAGCTTGTTTTATTGCTGCTTCTTTGACATGACCATAGCCGCGTATACCGGCTGGCAGTTCGGCAATGCTGACTGCGATGTCGTAGTTTTTCGCTGTCAGCTGATCCAGCAGAGACCCGATCGTTGTCCGGTAGTCAGTAATCATCTGGCGTTCCTGCTTACGTTCCGCCGTGTAGCTGAAAAGGTCGAAAGCTGTTCCGCGTAGACCTTTCAGTTTGGCGAGTACACCAAATGCTTTAAGCATCCATGAGCCGAACTCCTGCTTACGCAGATGACCGGTCAGTGGGTCGCGGCGGCTCAGAATGGGTGGTGCAAGATTGAACCTGAGTTTGTAGTCACCTTCGAACTGTTGGTCCAGGCTCTTAAGGAACTTGCCGTCAGTATAGAGGCGGGCTACCTCGTACTCATCCTTGTAGGCCATCAGCTTAAAGTAGTTGCGCATCACCGCTTCCGAGAGTGCAGTGCTGCCCGGCATCTTCTGCTGTTCGCTATCACGCACCTGGTTGATGAACCTCTGATAGCTGTCTGCATAGGCCTGATTCTGGTAGTCGTTCAGGTAAGCGATGCGGCGCTGCAGTGCCTGCTCTGGTGTTTCTGCGAGATCAGGTTTGCTGGCGTTTAACTGAGCTTCGATAAGGCGGGTAATACGCCCCATATCATGTGCAGCTACCCGGCCAAGGCGGAAGGCATTCTGGTTGAACTCCACCGAGACCTTATTGATCTCTATGGCTTTGAAAATCGCTTCTTCGCTAATAGGTATCCAGCCTTTCTGGTAAGCAACGCCAACCAGGAACATGTTGGATGCGATACTGTTGCCAGTCAGCGCATTTGCAATTTTCGTTGCATCAATGCTGGCCAGATTGTTGCCCAGGGTTTTTTCCAGACCCTGTAAAAGGGGTTGTGCCGGAAGTTCGAAATCACGTACCAGCTGCAAAGCCGCAGTTGCGACCGGGTCGCTGTTGACCACGCACCGGGTATGATTCTGCCGTATTGACCGCATAGAACTTTCACTGGCGGTAACCACCAGGTCACACCCGATAATCAGATCAGCATCAGCCGGACCAATCGGCAGACTGGTGATATCGCTCTGGCTGTGACCGATACGCAGGTGACTTTGCACGGCGCCACCTTTCTGTGCAAATCCGGTCATGTCATAGATCGAGATCGACTTGTCTTCAAGATGGGCCGCCATGCCAAGCACCGCACCGATGGTGACGACGCCGGTGCCGCCGATACCATTGATCATGACCGCGTAGCAGTTGTCGAATTCGGGGCGAACCGGATCTGGCAGTCCATCAAACAGGGCATTGCCCAGCTGAGCGGTTTCAGCCTTGCGTAGTTTACCGCCAAGGACAGTAACGAATGACGGACAGAAACCATCAACACAACGGTAGTCTTTGTTGCAGGATGACTGGTCAATGACGCGTTTGTTGCCGAACTCCGTTTTGCGGGTCTGCAGGCTGACACAGTTGGCCTGTACAGAGCAGTCACCACAGGCTTCACAGACCTGATCATTGATAAACATCCGTTTATCAGGGTCTGGAAATTCTCCGCGCTTACGGCGACGACGCTTTTCAGCCGCGCAGGTCTGATCGTGGATCAACACTGTAACTCCGGGTATTTCACGCAATTCTCGTTGCACACGATCGAGTTCGCGGCGGTGGAAGATTTGCACTCCTTTGGCGAAAGCAGGCTGATCGCGGTAATGGTCAGGATTATCCGTTGTGACGACGACCCGTTTTGCCCCCAGCGCGGTAACCTGTTCGCTGATCTGCTGCGGTGTAAGACTGCCTTCGGCGGGCTGTCCGCCGGTCATTGCTACCGCATCGTTATAGAGAATTTTGTAGGTTATATTGGCTTTTTGGACCACGGCGCCATGGACTGCCAGCAGGCCTGAGTGGGTGTAGGTACCATCTCCCAGATTCTGGAAACGGTGCTTGGTATCCACAAAATGGGATAGCCCCACCCAGTTGTGGCCTTCGCCACCCATCTGGGTCGGGAATGATGTTTCCCTGTTCATGAAACCGGCCATGGCGTGACAACCGATACCGGCCATCGCTTTGGAGCCTTCAGGTACTTTGGTCGAGCTATTATGCGGACAGCCCGAGCAGAAATAGGGGATACGTACCAGTTGCGGGATAATGGCTCCGCAGGCTCCGGTAATGGAACTCAGATACTCATTGCAGGCGTTACCGGTGGCATCATCCAGCATGTTATTGGCTGCCAGACGGTCGCGGATCAGTGACAGAACCTCATGAGGCGTTATGCCGCCATAGGTTTTCTGGATTGACTGGCCCTGATCATCTTTCTTGCCGATCAGGCGGGGGCGCCGGTCGTCCGGCCAGTTGAATAACTGGTCGGCGATCTGCGGTTCCATGACCGGCATTTTCTCTTCGATAATCAGCAGCTCTTGCTGACCCTCAGCAAACGCGGCGATGCCCTGATCTTCGAGCGGCCAGGGCATTGCTACCTTGTAAACGCTGATACCCATTGAACGTGCTTTATCCGCATCGATTTTCATCAGCTGAAAAGCACGCATCACATCCTGATATACCTTGCCACTGCAGACGATACCGAGCTTACGCTGAGGGGCTTCCAGTGTCATGCGGTCGAGCTTATTGAGGCGTGCGAAGGCTTTTATCAGCGGGATACGTGCACTGTACGCCATGCGTTCAGCGGTGGCAGCAGGTCCAAGGCCTCCGGTCGGTGGCACAAAGTGAGCTTCCGCCGGGATCTCCAGTCCTTCGGGATCCTGGGTCAGCGATTTGTCCGGGTCGAGCTCTACCGTGGCGGTACCTTCGATCGTTTCATTCACTACTTTCAGCGTCACCCAGGCACCGGAGTAGCGAGACATCGCCCAGCCGATCAGACCATAGTCGATCACTTCCTGAATGGTTGAGGGGTAGAGGATTGGAGAGCCATGGGCAATCATCTCAGGCTCGGAATAGTGAGCGATGGTTGATGATTTAGCGACATGATCGTCACCCGCGATCAGCAGTACCCCTCCATTATGCGAAGCACCGAAAAAGCTGCCGTGCTTGATGGCATCGCCGGAACGGAATACGCCAGGTCCCTTGCCATACCAGATGGCAAAAACACCATCGAATTTTTTCTGTTCCTCAGTTTCAATCTGCTGAGTGCCCCAGACAGCGGTAGCCGCAAGGTCTTCATTAACGCCGGGTTGAAATACGATGTCGTGTGCATCAAGTATTAACTTATTGCGGCTCAGCTCCATATCATAGGTGCCGATTGGCGAGCCCCGATAGCCCGTAATATAACCGGCAGTATTCAGTCCTCTGGCCTGGTCACGTTGTTTCTGTAACAACGGAAGCCTGACCAACGCCTGGTTGCCAGTCATGTAAACTGTACCGGTTTCCTTGGTGTACTTGTCGTCCAGAGAAACGTCTTTAAGTGTCATGGTCTGTGTTCTCATCTTGAATTTGTTTTTAACAGACGGCGTATGTTATGAATGACGCTCTAGTCTTGTGTTGGCGGGATCACCAGAATATTCGTGTCAACACGCTCCAGAATTTGTTCGGCCGTGTTCCCAAGCAGTGCACCGCGAAGACCGGTGCGGGCAACGGTACCTAATACCAGCAGCTGCGCGTCAAGTGCTTTGCACTGATCCGGAATCAGCAGTTCTGCCGGGCCAGACGCAACGTGAACCTGGTTTGCTGGGATATCATAGCGGCCTGCCAGTGCCAGGCAGGCTTCGGTGTAATCCTGCAGCTGTTGTTGCGGATTGTTGTGGTGATGAATCGGGTCCTGCATCGGTGATGGCAATGCACTGAACAGATGCAGTGGTTGCCGGAACATCCCGGCGATCCAGCTGGCGCGTTTGAGAATGCAGTTGTTCAGGTGCAGGTGTTCCTGATCGGCAGGCTGAGCTTCCACAGCGGCCAGTATTGGTGCTCCCTCTGTCTGTTGGGCAGAACGCACCATCAGTACGGGAACGCTGGAGGTCCGCAGGAGTTTACTGTCTTTTGATGTAAACAGTGCGTCAGCGACACCTGATGGCTGAGGCGCTTTCACAATCAGGTTATATTGCTGTTCGTGCAGACTGAGCAGCACTGCTCTGAGCAGATCTTTTTCGTCACTGGCCCGAAGCGTAATGGTCAGCCCTGACTGCCGTAGCTGTTCCAGTTGTTCCTGCAGTCTGGTCAGCTGCTCCGGTTCAGCTTTGCGGGTCTGCAGCAGTGCAGTAATACTGCCGCCCGTGTGCCGGATAATGCTCACGGCCTTGTTGAGAGCCGTCTGTTTAGTTGTGGCGGGATTGAGCACCACCAGTAGTGTCTTCAGCTCATGCATGCGAAACCTTCCTTATCAGACTTATCCTGTTTGACCGTTGTCTTGCCGTGCTCGGTTACGAGGGCTGGCTGTTGTTTGTTATCGACCGGACCCCGCTTTATCAGGAAGCTCGCCAGTGCAGGCAGGAATACCAGTGCACCGATCATGTTCCAGACAAACATGAAGGTCAGCAGAATACCCATATCGGCCTGGAACTTGATGGGTGACATGAACCAGGTGCCGACACCGATACCCAGGGTCAGACCGGTGAAAGCCACCGCCTTACCCGTGGTTTTAAGGGTGTTGAAGTAAGCTTCGCGCAGACTCTGTCCCTCTTTGAGGTAGGTCTCCAGTTTGCTGTAGATGTAGATGCCGTAGTCAACACCAATACCCACGCCAAGTGCGATAACCGGCAGGGTGGCCACTTTGATACCGATGCCGAGTCGGGCCATCAGCGCCTGACACAACAGCGACGTCAGTGCCAGCGGTAGCAGGATGCAGGTGACGGTGCGGATGGAGCGGAAAGTCAGCAGGCAGAGGAAGCCAACCACCGAGTACACCCAGATCAGCATTTCATACTGTGCTTTCTGGATTACGATGTTGGTAGCCGCTTCGATACCTGCATTGCCGGCTGCCAGTTTGATAGTAATATCATCGCTGTTGAATTTGGCGGCAAAGGCTTCGGTTTCTTTGACTACGGTCGCCAGGGTTTCAGCCTTGTGGTCGTTCAGGTAAACAAATACTGGCATCAGGCTGCAATCGGCATTGAAGCTGCTGCGCGGCGCGGTAATAGAGGCCTGGTTAAGCAGGGCCTGGTTGCGGTTCAGCGCCATCCACTTGATGTTACCTTCGTTGTAGCCGGTCATCGCCTGTTTGGCGACGTTCACCATGGAGGTCGCAGACTGCACACCTGGCAGTTGCTGCAAACGCCATTGCAGCTGGTCTACGACATCGAGGGTGTGGTAATTGGAACACTGATCTTTGGCGGTCTTGACCATGATCACGAAAATGTCGGTGCTGGTAGAGTAATTCTCGTTAATAAATGCGTTATCCAGATTGTAGCGCGAATCAGGACGCAGCTCCGGTGCGCCGGCGTCCAGGTCGCCGACCTTGAGGTTCTGACTCTGATAGACGCCTGCAGCCGCAAGACCTAGTGCGATCAGGATTAGCAGGCTGGCTTGCGGACGCTGGGTGAAACTGGACAGCAGCTTCCAGATCGGGTGTTTACCCTGTTCCTCTATCAGTTGTTGCCTCTTCACGGATCGCTGGCTGACACCGGTGTAAGACATCAGTATCGGCAGGAGTATCAGGTTAGTCAGGATGATGACGGCTACGCCGATACTGGCCGCTATGGCCAGATCCTGAATGACGGCGATGTCGATAACAATCAGGGTGGCGAAGCCGACTCCGTCACTGATCAGGGCGATGATGCCCGGAATGTACAGTGAGCGAAAAGCCAGCCGTGCGGCCAGTTCTTTACCGGCACCGCTGGCACTTTCGTGCCCGATGGCGTTAATGATCTGCACACCATGGCTGACACCGATAGCAAAGACCAGAAAGGGCACCAGCATAGAGTAGGGGTCCAGGCCATAACCCAGCGTTTTCAGCAAACCCAATTGCCAGATAACCGCGATCACCGAGCACATCAGCGGCACGATGGAGCTGCGCAGGCATCGTGAGTAGGCATATAGCAGAATCAGCGTGATGACGAGTGCCACGGCGAAGAAGATTGCAACCTGGCTGGCACCGTCGATCAGATCACCGACGACCTTAGCAAAGCCGGTGATGTGAATCTTCACAGTGTCTGATTCGTATTTGTCACGAATCAGCTTTTCCAGTTGATTAGAGAACTCCTGATAGTCAATTGGCAAGCCGGTATCTGGATTGGTATCCATTAACGGCGCGTAAATAACGGCAGACTTGAAGTCGTTGGCCACCAGTGATCCAACACGCCCTGATTTCAGGACGTTGGTACGCAGCTTTTCCAGTTCTGCAGGGGAGCCATCGTAGGTATCGTTGATGACCGGACCGCCGGTCAAACCCTCTTCGGTGACTTCATTCCAGCGTACCGCAGAGGCCCAGATCGATAGCAGTGCTGCCCGGTTGACGCCGGGAATATAGAACACTTCATCGTGGACCTGCTGCAGAGTCTGCATGAAATCCTTGTCGAAAATGTCACCCTCGGTGGCTTCCACTGAGATACGGATGGCGTTGCCCAGGCCCCGCAAATCATCCTTATGTTGCATATAGTTGGCAATATAAGGATGCTGGGTCGGAATCATTTTCTCGAAGCTGGCTTCCGGCTTGATGGTACTCGCCTGATAGCCAAAAAAGATCGTCATGACCAGCATGAACAAAATAATCAGTGGCCGGTGATGAAAGAAAATGCGTTCCAGAATAGGTTCTGTGCCTGCTGAAACGGGCTGTCGATTCTGTTTTGTGCTGTTGTTGGCTGTATGTGTCATTGTTATTTACCTTCGGTGACAGCTGCGGTATGGATGCCGCCAGGGCCTGCAATCAACAGGCTTTTATTCTTGCTCTCGATTACGTGGCTGAAAGGTAGTCGGGAGGGAGACTGATTGGTGTTGATAACCCGGCCATTGCTATCAATATGAAGGGATATGCCAGCGGCGCCGACCAGTACCGCCGATCCGTCGGAAAGCAGGGTTCCGCTGAACAGGCTGCTATCGATCCCGGTATCGATCTTCTGCCAGGTATCGCCAGAGTTCAGTGACTGGAAGGCGTGTCCCCTGAGTCCGTACGCTATGATACGGCCCTTATCGTCGCCGATAATGCCGAAAAATGAGCCTTCATAGGGACTGTCCAGCATCTCCCAGGTCATGCCCCAGTCATCGGAGCGATACAGGGTGCCGGCTTCGGCTGCGATAAAGAGCTGATCTCCGATCTGGGTAATGTCATTCAGATGAAAGCTGGAGGCGTTGTCGATGTGGTCATACCAGGCTTTCCAGCTGTTGCCCCCGTCGATGGTATGCAGAATCAGGCCGAAAGCGCCGACGACAATGCCTTCATCTGCATTTTTGAACCAGACGCCCAGAAATGGCCGGCTGGGGCCTTCATCACTAAAAGCCTCGGCATCTTCCAGCTGAATGGTCAGTTCCCCGATCTCATCTTCCAGTTCTGACTGTTGTTCAGCAGTTGCGTTTTCGAGCGCCTGTTCTGATTGTGCCAGACGCTGTTGAGCCAGATCCTGCATCAGCTTGTTTGCCTGATAACCATCCATTTGCTTGGTCCAGGTATAGCCTCCGTCCTGCGTTTTGAGTATTACGCCGTCGTGGCCTGTCACCCAGCCCGTTTTGTCATCGACAAAGTCCGCTGCTGTCAGTGTTACTCGCACCGGAGAGGGCACTTGTTGCCAGCTATTACCCTCATCTTCAGACAGTAATATATGCCCCCGCTCACCAAGTGCGATCAGGTGATTGCCAACGCGATCTACGTCCATTAGCAGACTGTGGGTTGCCAGAGGAGACAGGCTGGCGCTCTCTTCGAGGGCATCACCTGCAACCGCTGCCGTACTTATCGATAGCGTGCTAAGCAGAGAGAAGGTGATACCTGTGAAAATTTTGAAGGAGAGAGTACGTTGGTTATTTATATGTTTCATAACGTTTATTCTTCTTATTGATGTAAGGGAGCGGCAGCAATAGTTTATGTGTCACCAGCTCTGCGCACTTTCGGCAGTACGCTGTGGGAGCGTACTGGCGAAAAGGCGAGAGTGAAGCCGGTGGCACGCCACCGGCTTCGATGAGTCAATTAACGACGAGACATCTGACGCACGTTCTGTGGCGTGTAGAAACTGTCATCTTTGGTTGCAGTCGTGGAGTACGGAATGACATCGTATTCCTGCACCGCGTAATCACCAGACTGCAGATCATAGTTGGTGAGTGCGCGTGCAATGGCGTTGCCGTCTGCGTACAGGGTGATAAAGTGAGAGTGGCCGTAACGCCACAGTTCACCACGCCCATCGTACATGTCAGCCATCAGTGCAAACCAGGAGTCTTCATCCAGGTAGAAGCGACGCTTGCCATATATATGGCGACTGTCTTCACGCAGAGTGGCTTCGACAACCCAGACACGGTGCTTTTCCCAACGCTCAAGATCGTTGTTGGTGTGGTTAGCCGGTGCAATCTCTTCCAGTTTCATACCCTTGTTGTGGGCGGTAAGGAACTTGTACGAGTTGTACGGCACCAGCATCTCTTTCTTGCCGATCAGTTGCCAGTTAAAACGCTCAGGAGAACCGTTGAACATGAATGCCTGGTCATAGGTGGCCAGACCGTTGGAACCCGGATCTGGCGTATCAAACGCGATGGTCGGTGCGCGACGAACACGACGCTGGCCGGGAATGTACTGCCATGCCTGGCGTGGCTGTTTGTTCGCGTTGACCGGGTCGCGTACCAGAGTCATCTCACCCTTGCGGCGTGCCGGCAGGGAATATTGCAGCAGAAGTTGGATGATATTGCCGTTAAACGTGTCGATAGTCCCGTCCTTGTAGTTGTACGGATATGACTCGATCAGATGGCCGGCGGTGAGGGTGCGGGAGCCGTTGGCGAAGACCGTGGTGCTTTCGTAGGTGGCATCCTTACCCTCGCCGTAGTAGCGCAGGGTGTGGTTCCAGATCGCTTCATTGCCGTTCTGCGGAATAGGGAAGGGAGTGCCACCATAGGCGTTAACAACGCCGTTACCGTCTGGTGTCAGCTGGGCATTCAGTGCGTTGCTATGGGTGTTCCTGGCAATAAAGTCCGGCACCGGCACGGTACGATGTGTCGGATAGACATTCATCTCGAAGGTTGGCTTTTTCTCGAACAGCGCTTTCTGGCCATCTGACAATTGGTCGGCATATTGCTTGTAGTTCTGCGCGGTGATGGTATACAGCGGTTTTTCGTCAGCGAACGGATCAATCAGGTTGCCACCTTCGGTGTAACCGGCTGGAGCCTTTGTCAGACCACCGGTCCAGGCGGGTATATCGCTGCCGTTGCCAGCTTGCTCTGCGCCTACCGGTGTCAGTGTAGTACCCAGTTTGGCGGCTTCTTCTGCGCTGACGGCAGCCAGTGCGAAGCTGGTATGAAGCGCCATCGCCGTGATGCTGGCGGTCAGTAGAGTTTTGTTAAAATTCATTGTTTTCTCCTCAGGCCGGAGCCTGATTTTTATTATTAGTGTCCGACTCAGAAGGTGTACTTGTAGTAGGCTGCAAGGTAGTCGCGGTCAGCATTCAGGTGACCGAACGCCAGGCTGCCATCATGCGCCAGAATTTCATCGGTATCCGTCAGGTACCAGATGTAACTGGCGCCGAACTTATGGTTGCCGAGGTAAGAAAAGTCAGTTTTTAGTGCAAATTGCTCGGTACCCTCGGCGAAACTGAACTCCATAGAGGAATACCCCTGGAAGTCGTTACGATAGGTGCCGGATACTTTCAGGTCCAGGCCGGGAGCGATGTTCAGGTAATCTGCATTCAGACCGACAACTGTGCTTGCTGCATTACGGTTTTTAGTCAGATCATCGATGCCGCCTCCCAGTGGACTATCAATATCTATGATTCGGTTGTAGCCGATTTCACCGATGAAGGTGAGGGTGTCAGCCAGTGGATTCTGCGGGAAGATATAGATGCCGGAGACCTGAGCCTGGACTGCTTTAGCAGGAGCGTATGCAAAGCCGTTACCGACGCCATAACGGACTGGAACGCCATCACGGTAAGAGACTTCACCACTGACATTCATATCGCCGAACACGGTGCCAAAACTCAGACCGTAGAGGTCAATATTGTCATAGTAGTGTTGATTGAGGTTAGACGAGTCCACGGATAGGAACTCAAGCGCCGGTGTAAAGTCGGTGTAGTTCAGGTAATACAAGCCGAACTCTGTATTATTCAGGTTTTCTGCCAGGTAGCGCAGTGCAATACCGTACTGACCTTTATCGGCTTTCTCTTCGGTGACGACTTGCATCGTGTCATCTGTATCGCCCACTGATTGCTGACCCAGTCCATCCAGAACGTTCAGGTAAGTCCCGGGTGCGTCTATACGGGTTTTTTCCCAGTCGTACTGATAGTAGGCGCCGACAGAAAGCGTATCACTCAACGCCAGTTCACCGTATACCTGTCCCAACGGCATGAATATATCTTTCAGTGCTACGCCGGGTGAGCTTGCCTTAGTAGCGTCCACCGGGCCCATGGCGCTGGAGATACCGCCGGGGATAAACAGACTTTCCCCCCAGTTAACCACCTGCTTACCGACTCGCAGACTGAGGAACTGATCTCCAAGATCAAAGCCCTGATACCAGAACAGATCTAACAGTTCGGCGGTGGATTTGCGGTCATCTATACCATCCTGCTGGAAGGGTTTTGCTGTCTTGAAATCATAGGCCTTGTCATACCAGCCGCGTGCCCGGGCGAAGACACCGCCATCGCCGTAGTTAACATCCAGATCTGCACTGACATTGAGCTGGTTCTGGGTCAGATCGCCTTTGTCAAAGTTGCGGTTACCATCATCCGTCAGGAAGCCCAGCCCACCAAAGGAAAGTATATTGGGATCCTGGCTCTCCTGACGCACCTGTACGTTGTAGCCCACCGTGGTGTCCAGATCGATGGTTACACCGTTTTCAAGTTCGAAGTTCATCGCCTGTGCCAGAGGTGTGCCGGCAATGACGATCGCACTCGCCATCACTGACCGGGCAACAAGCCGGCTGACGGGATTGCGTCTGAATAGAGACGCTGGTGATCTTGTAAGGACTTTCTTCATCAGTTTGTCATCCTGTAGTTGTTTTTATTGATAGGGAAAGATACTGGTGGTCAGTAAGTGCAGCTCTGCTGTACGCCTTGTAACGGTCTGAGATGGGGTGGTGATACCCCCTTTAACGGTTGTGATGGCGAGGAGAAACCGGAGTTCTCCTGGCGGTTTTGAAAAGGTGCACTCATTTTATAACCAGAATTTATTATTGTTTGTCGTACTAAGCCGGATGCCAGTCAGCTTGCCTTCGTTATAAAGCCTGCAAGTCTTCAGCTTCTTAAATGACCGTTAAGCTTCTGCTTATGCATTCAGGAAATGTTTTTGAAGACATTACTATTTAATGCCTTTGCTGACGGGCGGGCTTGACAGAAAGTGAATGTGACTTGACATATTGCGTATGAATTTTGATCTGCCGGCAACATTGGGAAGACTCTGCGCAGACACAAATCCGCTTTTGATGATGCGTGATCTGGGTTCAGTTAGCTCTGCGGGAGGCACAAAAGCTGAGATTTTTTGTGATTTTCGTGTGAGGGAGTGCTTTGTTTTATCGAGTGTTTTAACTCTGAGTTGTTTGTCCGATAAAGTTATAAAATTTTTACCGTTAGGCTGTTGATCTTATAGCTTAATTATCTTTTGATACGCTCGTTGATAGTATGCCTCGACATAATGCCGGTTTAAAATACGGTGGCTGGCATGTCACGTAAAAAAGTTCTGCATTCTTGAGAGTCTGCTCATGTTTGTTAAGTTCAGTATGAAAACTTTAATTTTCATGAATAATTATTTTTATAACATGTTGTTATTAAATGATTATGTTTAATATTTTGTTGTTTTTATTATGGTTTTTAGCACTTCTGTTCGGGGGAAGGGATATCAATGTTGTCTGTAATTTTCAGACGGCTGTTTACTTTCGGTATTGCAGAAAGCTTCAGGTGCTGCTGTTGGGTTATAAATAGACTGTCTTGAATTTTTAAGACACCTGCTTGAATGTAGAATGTCCTATTTTGTCAATTATTGTGCTTCTTTAGCCATTGCTGATTGTGTCTTTTGAATTGAAAATGGATCACACTCGAAATGGTGCAGCAGTCAACGTGCCATATACATCAGATAATCAAAGCTGAGTGATAGCCAGCATTGTTATGAGAGATAATCCTATGCAAAAGCGTGAAGTCGTCGTCGTGAGTGCTGTTCGTACTGCAATTGGTAGCTATGGCGGAAGCCTGAAAGGCCATAAACCCAGTGAGCTGGCCGGAATCCTGGTTGCTGAAGCTGTTAAGCGGGCGGGTATTGCGCCTGAGTCGGTGGGTCATAGTGTGTTTGGTAACGTGATTCACTCAGAACCGGCTGATATGTACATGGGTCGTGTTGCGGCCATCAATGGCGGTCTGCCGGAAGAAACTCCGGCGCTGACGTTGAACCGTCTGTGTGGTAGTGGTTTGCAGGCAATTCTGACGGCTGCACAACAGATTGAGCTGGGAATCTGCGATACCGTGGTAGCGGGTGGCGCTGAATCAATGAGTCGTGCTCCTTATCATCTTCCGACCGCTCGCTTTGGTCAGCGTATGGGTGACGGTCAGATGATCGACCCGATGGTTGCCGCGCTGCACTGTCCGTTTAACCATGTACATATGGGGATTACTGCAGAAAATGTTGCTGAAAAATACGGAGTTACCCGTGAGCAGCAGGATGAACTGGCATTGCTGAGCCACAACCGGGCTCAGCATGCGATTGAGCAGGGATATTTTAAAGAGCAGATCATGCCTGTCGAACTGAAAAGTCGTAAAGGTGTGACACTGTTTGATACTGACGAACATGTTCGTATGGACTGCAAGCTCGAAGATATGGCGTCATTACGGCCCGTGTTTAAGAAAGAAGGAACCGTGACGGCCGGTAATGCCTCTGGTCTGAATGATGCGGCGGCCGCCGTTGTGATGATGGATCGAGAGAAGGCAGAAGCCGAAGGTCTGTCGGTTATGGGGCGTCTGGTCGATTATGCAGTCGTGGGTGTCGATCCGAAAATTATGGGTATCGGTCCTGTACCGGCAATCCAACAGATACTGGATCGTAATAATCTTTCGGTGAATGATATTGATGTGTATGAGGTCAATGAAGCCTTTGCTGCTCAGGCACTGGCCGTTGCCCAGCAACTTGACCTTCCCCGTGACCGGCTTAACCCGAATGGCAGTGGTATCTCGCTTGGACATCCAATTGCGGCTACCGGAGCGGTAATCACTGTTAAAGCGCTGTATGAGCTGGCCCGCATTAATGGTCGTTATGCCATTGTCAGCCTCTGTATCGGTGGCGGTCAGGGAATTGCTGCGCTGTTTGAACGGGGTTAATTAACTGCTTTACCGTGTCAATTTATAGCTCTTTAAGGACGCTCGTCTCGTTTGAGTCCGGGCGTCCGCTTTTTTCTGATCTGTGAAATCCGGACTGCCTGAGGTTGTTGTTCCACTGAAGAAAAGAGGGTTGAGCCGTGTTTAAGCTGGGACGTCTGGTTTCTGGTGTAGAAGATATACGAGTCTGATTCACGTACGCATTTTCTTCGGTGCATTTTTTCAGTGCAGTTTCTTCGGTACATTTTTTTCGGTACATTTTTTCCTCGGTGCAGGGTGCTAAATGTCAAAAAAACAAGATGGTAAATCCCGCCTGATAAGTAACGGGCTGAGTATCATTGCCAAAAAAGGGGTTGATGCTTCAGGCTTGAATGAACTGTTATTGGCGGCAGAGGTGCCCAAAGGCAGTTTTTATAATTATTTTCAGTCAAAAGAGGCGTTTGTCCTTGAAGTGCTGAAGCACGATGAATCCTGTAGTTGTCGCGGGCTGACATTGCCTGGTCTGAACAGAGCGGGTCAGCTCGAGGATATCGTTGAATATCTGAATGTGCTGATTAGCCGTTACGAGTTGCAGGAAAAAGACTGGCAGACGCTGTACTGTAACAATGCGGGGCCGCTGGCCAATTCCGGAGAGGTGTTACGTCAGCAGCTACAACATAATATCGAAACCGCTTTAGAGCCGATGCAGGCGATTCTTAGCAGGGCACAGCAGAGCAGGCAGGTTCGCGGGGATTATCCTTCGCAACAACTGGCGCTGTTTTTCTGGGATGCCTGGCAGGGCGCTCTGATCCGGGCTCAGGTTCAACAGTCGGTTGAACCCCTTCGTCAGGTTGTTGACTTTGTCTTTCTGGACTTTGTTAATCCGCAGGGCAATCTAAAAGATTAAATCGTTTGTTGCCAGGGACGTAACAGACATCTCTTGACTCATTTCATCCGTTGAGTGTCTGGCTCGTACGTGATCCTGAATTATCTCGCTGTGTCTGGTTGAGACAAATGTCTACACTATAACTCTGCACCCTGACAGGGATGCTGTGTAAAACTCTGTATGGATGATAATACCAAGGAGGTTGCGCCCCGGGTCAGGGAGCGCATGGAGGCACAGCGTTAGACTAAAAAGTACCCGGATAGGCTCCACCGTCCAGTAGCAGGTTTTGTCCGGTGATAAAGCCTGCTTTGTCTCCGCAGATAAAGGCGCACAGAGCGCCGAATTCGGCTGGATCACCAAAGCGTCCTGCCGGGTTAGTCTGCATCTGCTGTTGGCGAACCTTGTCAGCGCTGACACCCAGCTGCTTCGCATAGGAGTCGATGGTGGAGGTTAAACGATCGGTCTCGAATGAGCCGGGTAACAGGTTGTTGATGGTGACATTTTTTGCCACAGTCTCGCGGGCGAGTCCGGCTACGAAACCGGTCAGGCCGCTCCGGGCACCGTTAGAGAGACCCAGAATGGAGATTGGGGCCTTGACGGCTGACGAGGTGATATTGACGATGCGCCCGAAACCGCGTTCCAGCATGCCGTCCACCACGGCCTTCATCAGAAAGATCGGCGTCAGCATGTTGGCATCTACTGCCGCATACCACGCCTGTTCATCCCATTGACGAAAGTCTCCAGGAGGAGGTCCGCCGGCGTTCGTTATCAGAATATCAGGCGCGGAACAGGCGCTCAGCACTTGCGCGCGCCCCGATTCAGTGGTGATATCGGCGGCGATCGCCTGTACCGTGACGCCGGTCTGGGCGCGTATCGCCGCGGCAGTTGTCTCCAGTGCATCGGCATTCCGGGCATTGATCACCAGATTAACCCCCTCTTCAGCGAGTGCCAGCGCGCAGGCGCGCCCAAGTCCTTTAGAAGCGCCGCAGACGATAGCGGTGCGGCCGTTCAGGTTCAGATTCATAATGTGTATCCCTGGATGATTATCGGTAATTCGTGTTTAAATCAGGCACTGCGGGGTGGTCAGCAGGCGGAATCAGATGCCCTCAACCAGGACAACGCGTCCTGAGCTGCATTCGTCCCGAATCGCTTTAAGTCCCTGATAGATGTCGCTGTAGTAAAACTCCTCAGCTTTATCCATTGAGGGAAATTCAAACAACACAACCCGGCGCGGATTCCAGTCCCCCTCAAGGACTTTGTGTTCTCCACCCCGGGCAAGGTATTTGCCTCCGGCGGACTCCAGTGCAGGTTTTGCCTGGGTCATGAAATCCTGGTAGCGCTTGAGATCATAGATATCGATATCAAAAATAACGTAAGCACTCATCTGCTTTTCCTCTGAATAGTGGCAGGAAATTCTGCGTAATAATTTTTACACCCGCTGACCGCTCAGAACGCGATTCAGGGAGGCGGCTGGATGTACTGGACACCGATGGTGTGACTGCCTGCTAAAACCGGGCCTCTTCAGCTATTTTTTAGGCCTTCGTGCAGTCGTTCATGGCTCTGCTTAGCGATCTATAACGGATTCATAGTGCTGAAGTCGTGTTACAGCGTAAGAAACTCTGAGCAACGGAGCTTGACTTGATATGCTATCGGTTTGATATGTTGTGACAGATTGAACAAAGCATTGGCAGGCTTCTGCTATGAAAAACTGTGTTTCATAGAGCGCGCAGGGTATCGCCGTCGGTGACGCATTATTTCCGACATCGTTAAGGCCCGATCAGAGCAATCAACAGGCTAACCGTTAAGGCGAGGGGAAAAAGCCCCTGATAATTTCTGAAGGTGACGCTGAAAAGGGGCTGCGCTCAATGAAAAAGCTCTGTAGTTATCCCGGTAAATCAGCGCTTTCATTCAGGTGGCCGAGATTCCGTTGTACCAGCGTTTCCAAAAACTTTGCAGCGGGTGTTAACGGAATGCCACGTACTCTGATAATACCAATGGCTGTTTCGTGTGGCTGGGGCTCAATTTTGAAAGGGATAACACCCGCACCACTCATATTGTCTTCAAAAATGCCCTTAGGTCCATATCCAATCAGGTCAGTTCGTCGCATCATCTCCAGCATTATCTGGGGCGATGTACATTGAACTATGCTGGCGGGCCTTGGCAAACGCTGCTCTTCCAGCCAGTTCAGTAACAGATTTGAACTGCTGCCTTTATTCAGATTCAGTATCCAGCGTTGTTCAAGTAGTTCTTCCCACTGCAACGTTTGGGCATTGGGGTGACCAATACGGCCAGCAACACACGAATGGACTTTTGATACCGCGGTGAATGACAGTTCAGATGGCAGTTCTTCCGGTGTTGCAAGAGCAACCCCGAAATCAAGTTTACCCTCTATCAGGTCAGGCAGGATGCCGGTAAGTAAGCCTTCTGTCAGGCTAAGGCTCGCATCCGGGATTGCCTGAACAAATTGGCGGTACACTTCCGGGAAAAACGTTATAGCAACAATAGGAGTGATACCCACTCTGACTCTGGCCCCTTTTCCTCCGGAAATCTGTTTCACTTCGTCACGGGCTCTTTCAATCGTTTCTAAGATTAAGCGCGCCCGTATCAGTAATGCCTCTCCGGCAGGTGTATACGTTACTCCCCGATAGCTACGGCTAAAAAGTTCGGCACCCACATCCTCTTCAAGCTCGCGCATGGCCCTTGTCAGTGCGCTCTGACTGAGTCTCATCTCTCTGGCAGCCGCTCGGATAGAGCCGCTTTCGGCGATCTGGACCAGTCCTCTTATTTGCTGATTCTTCATAACAGGTGATCTCAAAAAGTGTTCACCTAAGCAATATTAGTGTCTTTTTAAAATCACTAAAAGGTATATGTTTAATGTATCGAATAAAAACAGGGTTTATGTCATGTCATTTTTTGAGCTGGACCTACAGGCTATGATGGAGTGGCGGCATACCATTCATCGGAATCCTGAACTGGGTTTCGAAGAACGGGATACCAGCCGGTTAATTTCTGAATGCCTGGACAGTTGGGGATATGAAGTCACAACAGGTATTGCGGTAACCGGTGTTATAGGCAGATTAGTGTTTGGTAGTGGTGAGGGGCCTACAATCGGTCTGCGTGCTGATATGGATGCACTGCCTTTGAAGGAAGAAACGGGTTTGCCATGGCAAAGCCAGGTTATGGGCAAAATGCATGGATGCGGGCACGATGGTCATACTGCCATTCTGTTGGGCGCGGCTAAATTGCTGAGTGAAATACATGCCTCAGATAACCATTTATGGAAGGGAACTCTCGTAGTCATTTTTCAGCCTGCAGAGGAGGTCGGCGGAGGCGGTGGTGCTCAGCGCATGATCGATGAAGGGTTGTTCGATGATTTTCCATGCGATGCGATTTTCGCATTACATAACTTTCCGGGAATCCCGGTGGGGCAATGTGAGTTTAAACGCGGCCCTTTCATGTGCTCATCTGACAAAGTGATCATCAGAATCACCGGTAAGGGCGGGCATGCAGGTTTACCACATCTTGCTGTAGACCCTACTCAGCCTCTGGGCGCTCTGATACTGGGGTTACAGAGTCTGGTGTCCCGGAATCTTAATCCTCTGCATACCGGTCTGATTAGTATCGGCCGCATTCGCGCCGGTGAAACGTACAATATCATTCCTGAACTTTGCGAGATGGAACTCAGCGTTCGGGCCCTGCAACCAGACGTCAGAGAGACTTTGCGTAATCGTATCCATACGCTGGCAGAGCAGATTGCACTTTCTTATAACTGTCAGGCGCACGTCGTTTACGAAACGGGCTATCCGGTGCTGATTAACAGTGACAAGGAAGCAGCCGTTATCGGGGAGGTCGCTCAGTCTGTTTTCGGGGCAGAAAATGTTGATATTGATGCCAGCCCACTGACGGGCAGTGAAGATTTTGCTTACATGCTGCAGCATGTTCCTGGCTGTTACGTATTAATAGGTAATGGTGATAACGGCTATACCGGGGGGGAGAGAGCTGGCCCCTGTAGTGTTCACAATCCTCACTATGATTTTAACGACGAGTGCATGAACGGTGGTGGCCAGCTATGGCTAAAGCTAATTGAGCACTATTTTACACGCAACTGAGTTCATTCAATTCATACAGGTATCAAGCATGAAAATTAAAACAATTATAAGCACACTCAGTGCCGCAATACTCGCAGCAGGTTTTACCGCCACGGTTCAGGCTACGACTCTGACGATGTCAAACTGGGTTCCTACCACCCATTTTGTCACTACCGACATTCTCAATGTCTGGGCAAGCCGGGTTGAAGAAGCGACAGAGGGACGGGTCAATGTAAGAATGTTAGCCAAGCCGGTCGGGAGTCCTGCGCAACACTGGGAGCTGGCCCGTAAAGGGGTCGTCGATATTACCTGGGGCAATTTTACCTATGAGCCTGACAGATTTAAGTCGATCTGGTTTGCTGAGATGCCATTCAACGGAGAGAAAGCTGAAGCATCCTCAGTTGCACTGTGGGATACCTATCAGAAATATCTGAGTAAAAACCCGACGTATTCTGGCGTTAAGATGCTTGGCGTCGGTTCTCTGGGGCCGGGTGTAATCAACCATGGAAGCAAAGATATTGTTTCACTGGAGGATTTGTCCAATCAGAAAGTCCGGATGGGTGGGCCCGTTCAGAAACGTCTGATCGAAGAGCTCGGCGCGGTGCCTATCGCTGCACCGGCAACCAAGGCGTACGAACTGTTGGAAAGCCGGGTGCTTGATGCTTCATTGCACACACTGGAGTCGGTGGTCAATTTCCGTCTGGCCGATCAGTTGACTCATCATACCCTTATTCCGGGTGGCTTCTATGACGGAACCTTCTTCCTGGTGATGAATGAACGAAAATGGAACAAGCTTACACCTGCTGATCAGGAAGCCATCATGTCTGTTTCCGGAGAAACCTTTGCGCACTTGTGGGGCGGTCAGTTCCAGCAGCAGATCGACAAAGCTTCCGCTATATTGAAACAGGATAATCATCAATTCAGCAAACCGTCTGAAGAACTGCTTGAGAGGATTGCCAGCATCCGTGAAAAGATGATCGCAGAGTGGGCCGCTGACAGTAGCAGCTTTGGAGTAGACCAGCCGATGGATATCGTTAAATACCATCGTCAGCGCTATAACGAAGTGGCAGGACAGTAACCCGGATGACCGGCTGCCTCGGGGCAGCCGTTTCCGCTTATTAAGGGAGTTACATCATGCATCTGATTTTAAGCCGTATCCGTTACGGTACAGAGGTTTTGCTGATTATGTCGCTTCTGTCGATGGTAATCCTGACCTTTGCCGATGTCATTGGAAGGCGTTTGTTTGATATGCCAATTTACGGTGCACATGACATCACCGAGCATATAATGGCCCTGATCGTTTTCTCCGGTTTACCTCTGCTGACTTCAGCGCGAGGGCACCTGGCGGTTGACCTTTTTGATCGTTTCATTATGTCCAATGCCATGCGCTGGTGGCGCGGCCTGATTTGTATTCTGATCGGACTCATTCTTTTAGTGGTCAGTTATCAGTTCGCGGTGGCAGCCATCGAGGCTGAAGAGATTCAGGAAGTGAGTCAGGAGTTACTGATCCCTCGCAGTTATATGTATGCATTCATCAGTCTGAGCTGTTTTATCAGTAGTTTGGCTGCCATATTACCGTCTCATCGCAGCAGCGATGTACATCCTGAGGAAGCCATATGATTACCGGATTTATTGCATTAGCCGCAGTGCTGGTGCTCGCTTTTTTGCGCCTTCCCCTCGCATTCTCATTACTGAGCGTATCTGTGATCGGGATAGGTATCGAGCTGGGTTATGAGTCTGCGCTGACGATGATATCCATGACCATTTCTGAAGCCGTATTTTCATATGAGCTGGCAGTGGTTCCTTTGTTTATATTGATGGGTAATATCCTGTCTAAAACAGGTATTTCGTCGGACCTGTTCCGCGCAGCTAATGCGTATCTTGGGCACGTCAAAGGCGGTCTGGCATTGTCAACCATGGTAACGTGTGCGGGGTTTAGTGCCGTCTGTGGGTCCAGCCTTGCAACAGCTGCCACTATGTCTAAGGTTGCCTATCCGAGTATGAAAAAATATGGTTACTCGGACTCGTTAGCATCCGCCTCGATTGCGGCCGGAGGTACTTTAGGAATATTGATTCCGCCTTCGATCATCCTGATGATCTACGGTATTATGACGCAGACCAACATAGGGCATCTCTTTGTGGCGGGTGTCATACCCGGCTTGCTTGGCTTAGCGCTCTATATGTTAGCTATTTACCTGATTGCGCTGGTACGCCCTGCACATGCGCCACGCGGTGAAAAATCAACTAGTCATGAGAAGCTTAGCTCTCTGAAAGGGGTATGGCCTTTCTGTTTATTGTTCTTGCTGATCATCGGCGGTATTTACGCAAAGATTTTCACTGCGACAGAAGCGGCCGGAATGGGCGCAGGCTTCGCTCTGATCATAGCCCTGCTTCAGCGGCGTATGAGTAAGTCCGACTTTAAACATATCTTTTTAGATTCGGCTTTCACCTCAGTGATGCTTTACTGTGTGTTGTTTGGCGCCATGTTGTTTGCCAAGTTAATTGCGTTTTCCGGCTTGGGAGAAGGGTTGCTGGAATCGGTTGAAAGCGCCGGACTGAGCTCGTACGCGTTAATTTTCGCCATACTGGCTGTATTTCTGGTACTCGGCTGTGTGATGGATTCCCTTGCTATCATCCTGATCTGTGTCCCATTATTTGCACCGATCGTCGTGGCTAACGGGTTTGATCTTATCTGGTTTGGTATTATCGTTGTCGTTGTCACCGAAATCGCACTGATTACTCCTCCAATCGGGATGAATGTTTTCGTATTGAAAGCGACTTTGCCAGAAGTTGCGTTTAAGGATATTTTTAAAGGGTTACTTCCCTTTATAGGCGTTGATCTGGTCAGACTGTTGTTACTCGTTGCTTTCCCTGCCATTACGCTGTTCTTAGTTGAATGGATGGGATAATTCCTTTATCGACCCTGTAATTCAAATGTCGTTATTCACTTAACGAAAAAAGGGAGGGCATAGCCCTCCCAAAACTCACATGAAAAACAGATAAATCATATAACTGAACAACCGTTCTAAATCTCTGCTACTGAAGGGGGGAGATAGCAGCGATTTAGAATGAGTCGTTAATTAAAATGAGTAGTTAAGTGTTGCTCTCAGGTATGTCTGGTCATCTTCACCGGACTGATCGTAGTCCATCTGTGAAAGTTGAATCCGGGTAGCCAGCCCCTTAACGGTTTGAGACTTATACCGCAAATCTAAAGCCAGCTCTGAACCGCCGTCCAGGTTTTTACCGCTGTTAGTCATGCCTGTAGTGTTCTGACTCCACATGGCATAGGTTAAACCTGTGCTTAAACCGGCAATACCCAAACCTGATTTAACTTCCAGTGATGTGGTTTTCTGACCGGCAAAGTATTCATTGGTGATAGTCTGATGATAAGCCCGGAACATTGGCACATGGCCTAGAGTACCCGGGAAGCTTGCCGCATCGTCAACATCGGTATACGCCAGTTTGACGGTGTAATCACCCAGTTTAGTTTGTGCCTTGACGCCCCAGTAGCCGGTATCAGGTTTGCTATCATAGTCTGCGGTTAACACTTTTGTGCCAATTACCCACGACGTATCCGGAATCTTGTAGGTTAACCCCAGAAAACCGGTCTGATAACTATCGCCGGCATTCACATTCGTTGGCGGA
Organism: Oceanospirillales bacterium; assembly: GCA_018223185.1. Taxonomy (GTDB): domain Bacteria; phylum Pseudomonadota; class Gammaproteobacteria; order Pseudomonadales; family Balneatricaceae; genus Amphritea. Next base: position 70,412 of record JAAEYW010000001.1, read on the forward strand.
TCACCCGCAGCCGTATCGTTGTCATTGATCAGCCATTGGCCCTCAATGTTCAGACCGCCGATACTATTGTTGTTCAGGTATAATGAGATCAGGTTGTTTTCAAAATCTTTGTCTGTCTGAGTCACAGTTCCATTGGAGTCATCACCATAGCGCATGTTCCACTTATCGACATACATCAGCTTAAGCGTGGTATCCGGGAGGTCTTTATTTGTCAGCACCACTGCGTCAAAGGAATCCCTGAGAGGAAACGCGCCACTGTTCATCAGCAGGGGACTGACAATCAGCTGACGCCCCAGCCGCAGACTGGTGGCAGTTGTATCTTTATCAAAGCTATAGTCTATATAGGCCTGCTGCACGTTGGTTGAGGTAATAGATACCCGACTATCGTCCTCACTGTCTCGGCCTTCTCCATCATGAATATTCCAGTCCTGACCGTGCTGAAATGCCACACCAAATTTTAGCCCGCTGAAAGGCGCTGTTTCGTATTTGACGGCCAGCGCGGTGCTGCCGACATGGCTGTTATTACCGACTCCGGCAATGGCTGCGGAGCCACCATCCACTTCAGAACTCAGTGCCAGCACGTTCCTGATTTCGCCTGTGAATGTTCCGTTTTTTAACGAATCGGCAAATGATGCAGCATATAAATTCGTGCTGCAGATACTGGCGATCGCCACGGCTAAGTATATTTTATTCATTTTTATCATCGAATACTCCGACTTTATTTTTATGGTTAATTGTCATTTTCAGGCAAAACTTGCCCCGGGTTTTGAATAAATCGCAACCCAAAGTGGTTATGTGACGCTTAGTTCAGGCTCTGCCGGTAGGGGCCGGAGAGTGATTTACAGTTGCTATCAGTGACTGTGTTAGCTTTTCCAGTAAGCGGGATCGGATCTCGCTATATTCCGGATCGGCCCAGTGGTTATCCAGCTCATCCGGATCGTTTTGAAGATCATATAGTTCCCCCCATTCCAGCCCTTCAAAGAGGGATAGACGGTAGTGCTCGTCCCTGATCGAGTGAATATTGGGTGGTATAGTCATACCATCCATCTCTTTCTGGTGTGCATACTGGATCAGCGCGTGAGGACGGCCTGGGTTGTTTTCTGAGATATCGATACCCTGCATACCATATGCTTTTTCAATTTTTGCACGTTCAAGAATGGTGGTGCCGATATCACAGGTCTGCGCAAATTTAGTGGTTCTTTCACCCTGAGAGCCTTGCGGATCAGACCAGATAAAGGGCACCCGGGTTAACTGTTCATATTGTTCAGATCCTTTAAACAGCAGCTTGTGGTCACCCAGATGATCACCATGATCACTGGTGAACAGGGTCACTGTATCTGATGCTTTACCACTCTGATTCAGAGCGTTCTGAACTTTACCCACGGCATCATCGATCATGGTAATCATGTCGCATGTCAGTGCGCGGGCTTCCAGAGCTTCACGCACATCACAACCGATAGCATTCATACCTTTCAGATTGGCCTGGTTATTCTCACGGGCTTTGATTACCTCTGACACATGCAGAGGGGGTTGCCATGTTTCAAATTCAAAGGCTTTTGGCACCGCCATATCTTCAGGTTTATACCTGCCCCAGTAGTCACCCGGAGGGTTGAATGGATGGTGTGGGTCAGGCCAGCTAACCATGAGAAAGAAGGGCTTATCGCTATCCGTTCTTTCCTTCAGCCAGGCCTCTGCACGTTCAGCAATATAACTGGTTGAGTACAGCTCAGCCGGAATGGCCGTTCTGACAGCCTGGGGACAGATATAGTCATGTTTAAGCTGGTTGTTGGCACCGATGAGCTTTTCGGCATCAGGTTCGCGTTCCAGCAACCAGGCTTTGTAATCGCCGCCAATCGCATCGCCGTGGCCCGTGACGAGTTCTACATGGTCAAAGCCATAAAAAGGAGTGGCGACCCGGGGTTGTTCTGTGGTCCAGAAATCGGGTTCCTCAAACTGATATTCGGGGCTGTTCAGATTATGACGAACAGCCTCGCTCAGCTCGCCTTGAGCCTGGTGGTAACCCGGGCGGGCTTCCGGTTTTTTCGTGGTCGGAGGTGCGCCACTAAAATTCTGCAGATGACTTTTACCAATCAGCGCAGTTTCATAACCCGCATCTCTTAGCAGCTCTACAAAGGTCACATTCTGTTTCGATAAGGGAATGCCGTTATACCGGACGCCGTGGCTGGTGGGTACCCGGCATGTCATCAGGCTGGAGCGGTTAGGCATGCAAACCGGGCTGTTGACAAAAAAACGGTCAAAAATAACACCGTTATCTGCCATGGCATCAATATTGGGTGTTTTCAACAGTGGGTGGCCGTAGCATCCCAGAAAGTCTGCCCGGTGCTGGTCGGTTATAAACAGTATAAAGTTGGGCTTACGTGTACTCATAAATCAACTCACTTTGAAATCTAAAAAGGCTGTTTTCATTCCGGTTGGCGTTACGATCTGGTTAAAACCATACTGTTTCTGGGAGCCATCTTCCGCTTCATCACCAGTGCTGCACCCAGCAGGAAGCCGGTCAGCTTAAGCCAGAAAAACGGGGACAGCAGAGCTAACGCCAGCGCAAACAGTACTAACCGTTCGGCCACGCCAAGCTTGCGGCAATCGAATCCAACCAGGGCACTCATTGCCAGGTAGATCGCGGTTAATAAACTGATAATTGCAATTATCAGATGGATGATCTCCACAGGCGCATCCGATCCAGAGTTCAGCAATAAGACCGGGTCAAGCGCGAAAGCAAAGGGGATCAGGAAGATCATTGCGCCGATTCTGGAACTCTCTACTGCCGTCGCAATGGGTCGTCCCTGAGACACCGATGCTGCGGCATAGGCGGCGATAGCTACCGGTGGCGTTATCACTGATGCAACGCCAAAGAAGAACACAAACATATGCGCAGTCAGCAGATCCAGCCCCATCTGTTGCAGAGTCGTGCCCATGACACTGATGATCGCGATATAGGCAGGCAGCGTCGGCATGCCCATGCCCAGAATGATGCATCCCCCGGCCGCGATTATCAGCGCCATAATCAGCGATGAGTTAGCGGCATCAGTTAACAGCACTGCAAGTTTCGACGGAACTCCGGTCGCCTGCATGGTGGCGACAACAATGCCGACAATAGAGATTGCAATCACCAGTTCGGCAACGGTATGTCCGCCAGAGGCAAACGACGTCATTATTCTGGCCGGCTTTTTACGGATGGCTGGATTAATGAAACTCAGCACGACTAATAGCAGGAGGGCCGAGATTGAGGCTCCCGCAGGTGACATTCCCCCGATTAACAGCCAGACGATCAGTACGATCGGGCCAAAGACCAGTATCAGGTTAAGCCAGTCCTGAGTTTCCGGTTTTTCGACATCGCTGATATCCGTAGTCTGAATGTCCAGCTTTTGAGCCTCGAAGTAGACGGACACAAAGAGGCTGATATAGTACGCCAGTGCGGGAATCAGAACCGCCAGAATGACGCTTAGATAACTGACGCCGACAATATCGGCCATTACCAGAGCCGCGGCTCCCATAATGGGGGGCAGGATCTGGCCACCCGTCGAGGCAGTGGCTTCAACCGCGCCGGCAAAATTGGCATTAAAACCACGTTTACGAATCATCGGAATGGTGACGACACCGGTGCCAACCACATTGGCGACCGCGCTTCCGGACACTGTTCCGAACAGTGCTGATGCAGCGATGGCTGCATACGCAGGACCGCCTTTGAAATTGCGCATGGCATAAAACGCAATCCGAATCATCGAATTACCGGCACCGACCCCCTCAAGGAGTGAGCCGAGGATGATAAATGGCAGTACAGTCGTTAAGACGATGCCCAGTATTGAGCCTAAAATACCCTGATCGATGCTATACCAGAGGTTCGCCGCCAGTGTTTCTGCAATATTGCTTGGTGCAATCGCCATCGGACCGGGCCAGTACTGTCCTGTTGCCAGGTAGAGGAAGGCTAGCAGGCCCAGAATAGCAATAGGAGCCCCCCAGAGTTGCCAGCAAATCCAGGCAGTCATTATGGTAGCCAGAGTCGCTATCCAGCCTTCACGGGTATCAAAAAAGTAGATATCGTCGACCAGAATCTGGCCTATCTGATAACTATCCCAGCAGATATAGCCGGTTGCTACAACCAGAGACAGATTGATCAGGAGACGAATAGATCCATGGTTTTTCATTAGCTGCCGGCTCAAAATAGCCAGTATGCATAACCAGAAGAACAGGGGCCGGTACCACTCAACCGGAAACGGTCCCAAACGGGGTAAAACATCGAATGTTGGCAGAACGTTAGCCAGCCCGGCCAATGCTATGGCGAGACCGGTTATAAGGCCAAACACTGAATAAAAGTTGACTAACATTGCTGTCACCTGCTTCTTGAGTCTGGGACAGCACCGCTGTCCCAAAATATAGCATCATAGATGTGCTTATTATTTTAATTGCTCGGGAATAGTGAACCCGGCTTCCTGGTAATAACGTATAGCACCAGGATGAAGAGGTGTATTAACACCGGTGAAAGGGTGGTCTTGATCGATAGGTGTCATTAATGAGTTAGCTTTTTTCATCTCAGGAAGGTTTTCCCAGAATGATTTGGTAATTTTATAGGCAAGTTCATCACTCAGGTCTTTGTTGGTGATGATGGTCATCAACGTTGATGCGGTTTTAATATCCTGATCGCCGTTAACGACCCCTGAATAAGTATTTGCCGGGATGTTAATAACACCGGTCACCTGGGAGTCTGTGTATGCAGTCCACTCGGGCGATTGAATAATTTCATCACTGATTGGCAGAATCCGGATGCTGCGTTGCAGACTGAGTTCGTTGAGCGTTTGTGAACCGACCGGATAAAAACCGACATACACATCAAACTGGCCATCCTGAAAACCTTGTGTTGCAGCGCCCCAGGGGAGCTTAACCCCTTCGAAGTCTTTGCCTGCCTTATAACCGGATGCCAGCTCAATCATACCTGTCGACTGGCCTGCTGCAGCGCCGGCTGGAGGGCCAAGGAATACGCGTTTACCTTTAATATCTTTCCAGCTTTTAATATCTGAATCTGCCCAGACAATCGGGTGCATGCCGCTGGCGACAAAGCCAAACAGGGTGCGAATATTGCTGGCTGCTTTCTGGGCTTGCTCAGCATTACGCTTATAAGGGCCGACACCTTTTTTCATGGCGCTCAGCGCGGGTGGTGGTGCAACGGACAGGTCAAGTCGGCCCAGTGCCACTTTCATAACTGACTTGGTAAGAGACTGGCCGGTAACAACCTGGAGATTAATGCCTTCTTTTGCGACGTAGGGGGCCATAGACTGGGGCAGAATACCTGTCAGTGATGCGGCACCACCACCCTCTATACTCAGTGCTTCTGCCTGTACACCCAATGCCGCCAGAGAAAAAGTAGCCGCTGCAATAGAACGAGTAAAAAAATGCATGAATGTGTTTCCTGTATTTGTATTTATTATGAGTTGATATTAGCCGAACACTTGGATATAACTGAAATTAAATATTAACCACTAGGTATAAAAAAAGTTATAGCTTATGGAGCCCAAACTTCTTTCCCAGCTCGCGTATATTGTTAAGTTCGGTTCATTGAGCCGGGCTGCAGAGATTCTTGAGATCACACAACCGGCGCTGACGCGCTCGATAAAACTGCTAGAGAGCAAAATAGGCGGACCTGTGCTGATTCGTGCCTCAAACGGTGTGAGGCCTACAGAGATTGGAGCACAACTGGCGGAGCTGGGAGATCGAATCAATGAGCAGTCGGAAAAATCGTCTCAGCTTATTGATATCTGGAAAGATGGCCGTAAAGGAGTGCTGAAGATTGGTGTTGGTCCGGCACTCGGGTTGGGGGCGATGGACGACTTTTTTTCGTTTGCTGATTTGAATACAGGTCCGGTTTTATATTTTTCCACCGGCAAAGGCACCTCTATGATTAACAAGCTTCAGCACGGTGAACTGGATATTGTGCTTGCTCCGGCCAATCTCGACGTGGAACATGGGAACTTTAACCGGCAGATTATATTTAACGACCACATTCGTATTTTTGCAGGTAAAAAATCTCCTTTATTTGCCAGTAAAGAGAAGGTGACAACGGCTGCTATGAAACAGCAGCCCTGGGCGCTTTCCGGGGCAAGTTCGGGTATATATGAGGCGCTGGATCTGAGAAGACTCGCCGGACCGATCAAGGTGATGTTTACCGGCTCTGTTGATCTGGTCATCTCGCTGCTGCAAACATCTGATATTCTAGTCGCTTTACCTTACCGTTTTGTCATGATGTCTGGCAAACTCAGTGAGGATTATGTGTTGTCTACCGATGCGCTCCTGCCAAGACGGGATATTGCGCTGTGGTCTACCGAAAAAAATATGGAGAGACCTGAGATTCTCATGACCCATGAGCTGATTAAAGAGTACTTCCGCAGGCTGGGTGAGTCCTCCATTGGACGTTTGACGGCTGATGCCGATGCGACATAAGTTGTTTGTCTGAAATAGCCCCTAATCTGTTTTTGGGCATTGTCTGAATACTCGTTTGGTACATGTCTGACAGCAGCCGCTATCAAGTTGAGGTATGAGTGCGCTAAGTGCACTATCAACTGTGGCATAAAAATTTTCCTCACCTAATTTTTTCAGATATCCATTCGCGTCTAGTTCATCCCGGACCGTATTTTTCAGGTTACAGAAGCTTAGCTGCCCCCCGGATTTTTGCAGGCGTTTTGTCTCATGCAGCAGCATCTCTGCACCGGTGACGTCAATAAAGTTGATACCGGCGCAATTAATCAGGATCTGGTTATATCTGCCATCGTCTGTTTTGACCGCCTGTAAGGTTTTTTGGATATGATCAGCGGCACCGAAGAAAATTGAACCATCGATACGCAGAATTTTTAACTGAGGGCACTCGTTGAGTTGAAAACGGGAGATGCTTCTGAGGTCGGTGCCGTGCTCGAAGGATTTTGGTGCCACCTCCATAATCATCGGGGTTGATGTGCGTTTCAGGTAGATAATGAGTGACACTAAAACACCGAGGTAGATTGCAAACTCCAGTTCGATCAGCAGGGTTGAGGCAAAGGTTACCAGCAACACCGATGTCTCCTGTTTATTGCTGTGTAAAATCTGGTGTATATGGTGCGTATCAATGAGGTTCCAGGCGATCAGTAAAATCCCTCCCCCCATCGCTGGCAGAGGCAGGTACGCGGTAATCTGCGGAGCAAATAACACGATCAGTACCAGCACCAGTGCTGTAAATATTGCCGCCAGAGGGGTTTTGGCACCGGATTCATAGTTGACTCCGGTTCGGGTGAATGAGCCAGAACCGGGGAAACAGGAGAAAAACCCACCGGCAAGGTTAGATAGTCCCTGACCGATAAATTCCTGGTTGCCATCAATACGCTGTCCTGAACGAATGGCGATTGCCCGGGAGATTGATACCGCCTCTACCAGACCTAATATTGCTAACGCGATTGCACCCGAGAGCAGTGCGCTGAGTGTCTGAGCAGAAAAATCCGGCAGCGCGAATTGTGGAAGTTTGCCGGGCAGGGCGCCCACCATTGGCACATCATGTGCTGCCCCCTGAAGCATCCAGCAGGCCAGACTGCCAGCCAGCATACCGATTAACATCGCGGGTAATCGTTTATGCACTTTTTTAATCAGCAGTGTCGAAATGATTGTGATGAGGGCAATGGTCAGGGAATAGGTGTTTATGCTATCCAGTTGGCTAAAGAGTGTCTGCCAGGTTTCAAGAAAGGATGATCCGGCGGCAACGTGGATGCCAAGTACATATTTAACCTGACTGGTAGCGATGACAATCGCCGCTCCGGCAGTAAACCCAATCACCACTGTATGGGATATAAAGTTTACCAGCGCACCCATACGTGCGATGCCCAGCCCCAGCTGGATCAGACCGGTTAACACCGTAAGCGTCAGAACGGCTGGAATAAACTCAGCACTGTCGGGGGGAACAACGCTACTGACAACGCTCAGTACAACAATCGATATGGCGGCCGCAGGCCCTGAAATCAAATGATGAGACGATCCGAAGAGCCCGGCAATAATGGGAATGATAATCGCAGTGTATAAGCCGTATTCAGGTGGTAACCCGGCGATCAGCGCGTAGGCTACCCCCTGTGGCAGAACAACAATTGCACCGGTGAGTGCAGCGAGCAGGTCGCTCCAGAGTGTGTGTCGGGTAATCTGTTTGCCCCAAACCAAAAATGGCAGGCATCTGTAAACGAACGTTCTTCTCCGATGAGATTCTTGCTGGGATGGGAGGGGGGTCACATGCTTTTCCACGAGGCATTACCTAATTAAATCAGATTAAATACAATTCAGAGAGCGTCTGACAGATAAGTTTTATTATGTTATAAGCTTATTCTCATCATGAGAAACGAAATATACTGGACAGTATGGCCAAAAAAACCGGACGTTGAATATCGATGTTTAATATAGATACGGTGTTGTTACAGACTTTTATTGAGATAAGTGAAACGCGGAATTTTGGTAAAGCCGCTGAGAATCTGTGTGTCTCATCTTCAACGGTCAGCGCACGCATCCGCCAGCTTGAAGCGTTACTGGGGTTGTCTGTATTTATCCGCCGACATCATGAAATCAGCCTGACTCCTGCTGGCGAGCGTATGGAACGTCATGCTCGTTTTATCCTGGATGCATGGGAACGTGCCTATGAGGATACCGCGCTCAGCGAGCGCCATAACCGACGGTTGGTCATCGCCGGTGTGGCAAGTGTATGGGATCTTTTTTTGCAGGAATGGCTGAATAATCTTTACCGGTCGATGCCGAAACTGGGGTTGCGGGCGGAAGAAAGTACGCCGTTGCGGGTCGTTGAAAAGATTGAACAGGGCATGATTGATATCGGTTTCATGTATGAGCAACCGAGTATTCAGGGAGTTGCTGTTCAGGAGGTGGCGACTATCCCGATGATTCTTGTGTCAGATCAGCCTGAGATCACTGCTGAAAAAGCGGTGTCGGAGGGTTATATCCGTGTTGAGTGGGGGGCCACGTTTGGCGCGCTGCATGAAGCCCATTTTCCTCAGCGCCCATTGGCACCGGTGAGGGTTAACAGTGGCAGGATTGCTCTCAACCTGATGTTGAGTTGTGGCGGAGCTGCGTATCTGGCCGAATCTATTGTTCAGCCGCTGATCAGTGAAGGCCGGTTGTACCGGGTAACCGATGCTCCGGTTATTGAGATGCGCGCCTATGCTGCCTATAGCCTGCATGGTGAACACCGGAACTTAATTACGGAGTTGCTTGCCAGGTTTTGAGTGATCAGGTTGTAAAGGGCCAGGTTGTAAAAAGCTAGTGATTTTATTGACTTAACTTTCGGTGATGGGTTTAAAGCTTTGTGATTAGCATCTGGTTCGCCGAGTGAGGTTACCATCACTTAGTTTTACGCAGAATTTATTATAATTCTGTATCTGATACATTCCAGCTGTTAGATTATACAGCTCAAACTGCACTTTCAGGCACTCTGATTATTATCATGGACATTCCAGATTTTGGTATTATCAATAGTCACCGGGCGGTGAGCACAAAAGGTCGTGCAGATGTCAGTCACGCGCTGTCCGGTCGCCTTGTTGTGCTGCTGATGTTGCTATTGATCAGCTCTGTTTGCCAGGCTCAGCCGCCGATCAGTCTGTCCTCGAATATGGCGGGTGTCGGCACCGGGATGAATGTTTATTATCTGGAAGATGCGGACCATCGCTATACTCTGGATCAGGTGCGCAGCGAGCCACAGGCTTCACGTTTTGCGCCGCTACCCGACAGACAGAGTAACTTTGGCATCAGCAGTTCTGATTTCTGGCTGCGTATTGATGTAAAAAACAGTGGTAATACATCATTGCTGTGGTTGCTGGAAGTGACTCATCCACACTGGGATCATGTCACCTTTTATATGGACGGCGCGCCGCTTCAGACTGGCGGTGACCATGCCCCGTTTGCCGATCGTGCCGTTGCCGCCGAGAGCAACCTTTACCCTGTTAATACACCGTCCGGGGCCGTGCAGCGGATATGGGTTCATCTTTCCTATGATCAGCCAGGAAGAGCTGAGACGCAGCTGCTGCTATGGACGCCGGATGCCTTTTCTCAGCACTACGCTGACAGTTATCTGGTCACCGGCGCTTTCATCGGCATGGGCTTCCTGCTGGTGTTCTATAACCTGCTGATCGGATATTCCACACGGATGCCCGAATATATCTGGTATACCCTGTATATTATGGCGGCCATGATGGTTCTGCTCACTAATACCGGCCTTGGTTATCGCTATCTGTGGCAGGGGAGTACATGGTTTGTCGACTTTGCCCCGGTCATATTTACATTGCTGACGCTGGGGCTGGCGACCCAGTTTACACGGAGCTTCCTGAGTACAAGAGAAGCGCCGATCATTGACCGGTTATTGCAATCACTCTTTGTTCTTGGCGGGCTGTCTTTGCTCTGCTACCTTCTTGGTGGACGCGAATATGCAGTAAAGCTGGCTCTGTTGTTTGCACTGTTGACGGTTTTTTTCCCACTGATCGGGGTGTGGCAATATAAGAAGGGCAGGTGTGATGCCCGGTTTTATGTGATTGGCTGGAGTGTCTGGAGTCTGGCCATTTTTATTGCTGTGTCACGTAATGTTGGTGTCATTCCGTCTGATTTTGTTACACGTTTTTCACCGCCGCTCGGATTTTGTCTTGAAGGTGTGCTGCTTTCCTTAGCACTGGCCGACCGTATTAACTACCTCTCGCAAGAAAAAAAGGCACTGGAACAGATGCATATCAGGCATTTGGAACAGGAGCAGGGGATGCTTGAGCGGGTTGTTTCAGAGCGTACGGTAGAGCTTGAGCAGGCAATGAAACGTGCCGAATTTCTGGCGCAGACTGACTCCCTGACGGGAGTATTAAACCGGCGGGCTTTCTTTGAGCAGGGCGAGAAAGAGCTGGATAGAGCGAGGCGATATAAAACACCGCTGGCGGTGGTGATGATTGATCTTGATCTGTTTAAAGAGATCAATGATAGCTACGGCCATGCGACAGGCGATACTGTGCTTATTGCGGCGATCAATGCTTTGCAGTCCATGACGCGTACTGTCGATACGTTCGGGCGCATCGGGGGCGAGGAGTTTGCGGCGCTAATGCCCCAGACCCGTTTACAGGACGCTGCCGATCTTGCGGAACGTCTCAGGGCGGCACTTGAGGAGATGGACGTCAGCGTTGGTGAGCTGTCGGTCAAAGTTACCGCCAGTTTTGGTGTTGCGGCTATTGATGTGACGAAAGAGACGCTGGCTGAATCTATGAGACGCGCCGATGACGCGCTTTACTTGGCCAAATCCCGTGGCCGCAACCGTGTCGAGCAGGCCGAGGGTCCTGACATCTTGCTAAACGTCTGATTTCGGCTTTTTATTACGTTTTTTCATGGCAGGCGCTGCATTCGTAGCGATTTAATTCTCTACCTGCACGGACTATCGCCGCTGGAAGCGGCTCCTACAGACAAAACAGATTCATTCCCGAAGCGCTGCATTCAAATCTTTGTCACCAGGTGGTGTAGGAGCTGCATTCTGCAGCGATTAAATTCAGCCCCTGCACGGACTATCGCCGCTGGAAGCGGCTCCTACAGACAAAGCCGATTCATCCCCAGAGGCATAGAGAGAACCCGATACATGGCTATGCTCTGTGGTAAAGCGTTGTCCGAATTACTGCATTTGAATCTTTGTCATCAGGTGGTGTAGGAGCTGCATCCTGCAGCGATTAAATTCCGCATCTGAACGGTCTATCGCCGCTGGAAGCGGCTCCTACACACAAAACAGATTCATTCCCGAAGCGCTGCATTCAAATCTTTGTCACCAGCTGTTGTAGGAGCTGCATCTTGCAGCGATTCAATTCTCTACCTGCACGGACTATTGCCGCTGGAAGTGGTTCCTACACAAAGCAGATTCATTATCGAGTTTGGGGGTGGCCGCCAACCGTGTCGGGCAGGTGAGGGTGCCTGATGTCTTACTAAATGCCAGACGTGCGCCCTTTATTCAGCTTTTTCCCCAGTAACAGCAACAGTGACGTGACCAGCTTTTCCCGGTAGCCGGTTTTTGACTGGTTGGCTGAAATGGGGCGGCACAGGGCTGCGCACTGAATGCCGATGCGGGAGGTGGCGACGCAGGCGCCGGCACCCTGCAGTGCTTTGGCTCCGAGATTGAGAGCGGGGAAGTTTGACAGATCAAGCATATCCAGCGCGGTTTGAGACAGGCCAGAGTACGCCGTGCTTCTGCCGACCCGGTAGAGTATTCGCATCCTGTTGCCAAAATTTGGCCTGATTCCGTAGGTGTCTGAAATCTCTTTGATCATGATAGTTGTGCGCCACACCGTGAGCAGCGCATCCAGAGAGGGCATCGGACTGGCCGCAACCGCTAACCCGGTTTGCACACTGTGTTTGCGTATGATGTTTTCGACCCGGGCATCCAGCGGCTCGATGAAGAGAGTCTCCAGATGTCTCAGCCGTTCGGCATCATCCAGATAATCCGGCATGACACAGAGGGCTTCCTGGAGCTGCTTCTCTTGTGGTGTGCCGGCGTAAAAACTCACCAGACTGTCTACAAATGAAGTGACTTTATCGGTGTTCTGCTGCTTTTGAAGCTCAAGGGCTTTATTTTGAAACTCAGCAATTTTATCAATATCGTTTGCGCCCCGGACCCATTGAAAGAGTCCGATACCGGATATCAGCACCAGGATTGCAAGCACGGCTGAGACGGCGATACCCAATGCCCAGTGAAGCTCTGAGGCGCTGTTAATCATTGAGATCAGATCGTTGATTATGGTCAGGCAGAGCAGGCCGCCCAATCCGAGAGCGGTCAGTTTCATCGCTCTTGAAAAGAACGGTTGTGGATACTGATTCCAGTTGATGGGGTCTGTATTCCGGGGCTCACTTGCAGTCTGTTCAGACTCTATTGAGTCGGGAATTACGCCCTCTAGTTCTGATGCGGATATTTTAAAGGTCCGGGGGATGCGTGAGTCGTCATCCTGCTCAGTTTTTATCGACATATATCACCCATTAAATTATGCAGGACCTCATCCATGCGGATGTGTGGTATGGCCTGATCCTGATTGGCGCGAATACCTTTCGGCGGTTTCAGTTCCGGTAGTTTCCAGTCTATAAATGCGGCAAACTCCGCATCAGAGGGGATATGATCGGGAATTCGCGGATTAACAAAGCCAATGGCATCACCGTCCGTGGAGATCCCTTTAAGTATCTCTTCATTGCCCTGTGTCTGAGCATGAGATGACCGGACCGAGGCGACCGCTTCAACCCTGAGATCGGCCTGCGCCCCCTGAATCCGTTCGAGAGATTTCCGGACGATGCTGCTCAGCAGGTGACGGACATTATCGTGATCCTGTGAAACCACCTGATCCACCTTTGTGGCGGCATAAAGTACTTTCTCGATTCTGGAGTGAAACAGTCCGCCGTTGTATTCAAAGCTCTCACCAATCGCTTCTAAGGCATGCATCATCTCGTGGAGATATGCCTCCCCACCATGCAGCACGTTCAACACATCGACCAACACCACCTGCCGGTCAATCGGCTCGATAAACTCTTTAAAAAATGGTTTTACGATATCGGATTTGTAGCTTTCAAATATCGTGTCCAGCTGTTTGAAATAACTGTTTTTGTCGCTGGCCTGCAGTTGCGCTTCACTATATCCGCTACAGGCGATCAGCGGGATGAAGTTCAGGGCGGGGTGTCCGGCTTTAGTTCCCGGTTCGATAAATCGTCCGGGCTGAATGATCGTCAGTGGTGGCGATTGTTGTTTGCATGAGTGCAGAAATTCGATATAGGCCGCACGCTGCTCATTGATCACGGTGTCGTCGCAGACAGCAAAGGGATCGAGCGCTTTCAGCGAGGCCAGAGGGTTATTGGAAAATCCATCTCTGGGCGCCCTTGAGAGCTGTTTTTCGACCTGAATACACCAGTCCCGAAAGCTCATCTTAAGCAGTGGCAGGTCGACCAGCCACTCGCCCGGATAGTCCCTCAGCTCAATAAAAACACTTTTGCTGGTTTTTCTGCCAAACCAGCCCTGTTCAGCCAGCCTGATTTCCAGCAGCACACCGCTGATATCACGGGTGGGGTGCGGCCATTGTGGCGAACTACCGGACAGGCTGTCGACCGCCTGCTCATAATCAAACCTGGGCAGGTATCTGTTTTCCAGCGGATGCTCTTTAACGTGGATGATGCGTTTTTTTAGCCAGGGAGAGAAACCGCCGAGCCGGGAATTTCTGGCGCCGTGCTGTTTCAGCTGATTGATGAGACTGGTGATAAAGGTTGATTTGCCGCTGCGGCTCAGTCCGGTGATACCGATACACACCCGGTTTTGTCGCGCCCGGTTGATAAGCGTTTTAGCATCATCTGTAACATGGTGTAACTTTTTTAAATAATCCGTTTGTCTGTTGTGAGACATATAGTTTCCAGGTTCTGCTAAATATTCTCTATCAACCCATCGCTGTATTGCTGAGTAATCTGTTCCGCTCTTGTCAGTATTTTCAGAACAACGGTTTTTAATACTATGGCTCTGAATTATGGTTCTGAATGATGGCTCTGAATAATTGTCTGAAAAAACGTGTTCATACTCGTATATGGCTGTGATTAAGACATATTTCAAGCCCTGCGGAGGTTACCGCTGACAGGTTGTGTGTATTCGTTTTTGGCTGCGTACATTTTACCGGCCTGCCGGGTTAACTCTTCGGCTGATACGTTTTCGCCGGCACAGGCCTCAGCATAGCTGATACTGAGGGAGCTGTACGGGTGTGGTATTTTCAGAGTTTTAGTATTTGAACGGCCTGATTTTGCCTGATGTTAGTCATAACCGGTATCAAATGCAGTCTTTGCAAAACCAGAGACAGGCGTTCAGGAAGGGCGGTGTCTGTTTAATCTGTCTGTTGGCGGGGTGTTGTTTTCCGGGCGTTGCGTGTCCGCAGTCGCTGAGTGATAGTCAGCATTAATACCGACAACGTTAATATCAGGGTCACACTATTGGCGAGCAGTACCGGCATATCCCTGATAATAAATCCGTAGACGACCCAGAAAAAAACACCTGTGGTAAATATGGTGTACATCGCGACAGAGATACCTGAAGTATCTCTGTTTTTCAGGATTTGAATCACCTGAGGTACAAACGACAGGGTGGTGCAGCATGCGGCGGCGATGCCTATCCAGTGGGATATGTCTGACAATGCGATCATGTCGTTCAATGGTGGGCTCCTGTTCAGAGTATCTGATTAAATTCCAGTTTTTCACCATCCGGTCCGCGGATCGCGAAATACTTGCAACCGTTTTCCCAGAAATCCAGATGTACCGGGCCCGCTTCGATAATCGTTTGCCCGTCGGCCTGCATCTCATCAAAGGCCGCCTGAATATCTGTGACCGAAAAAGCGATATGATCGACCGGCCCATCGCTTCTGTTTCTGAGCGCCTCACGCTGGTTTGCGGGTGGTTGATACAGCTCAAGCAAGACCCCCGCTCGCTGCATCATGAACGCAGTGGTTTCGCCATCGCCTTCGGGAAAGGTTTTTTCCATCACCGGTTGAAAGCCAAGCCGGCGATAAAAGGTGACGGAACGCTGTATCTCGGTGACCGGAATACCGATATGTTGTAAACCGTTAAAGTTGTTTTCGAGGAGTGTTTTCATAGTGCTGCTCAGGCTGATGTACTCTGTTTTATGGTTTTTGCCGCAGGCGGCTGAGATTTTTTACGAGACAAACCGGGCTGTGGCTCAGGGGGACTGTTTTCTGCTGCCCTGGCGCTCTCTGAAAAGTGTTGTTTGACTATCTGCATCAGCCCCTGAGTCGAGGCATCATACTCGGTGCTTTTGCTTTCAATGTTGCGGCTGATCTCGGTTGCCAGCCGCTTGCCCAGTTGTACGCCCCACTGGTCGAATGAGTTAATGTTCCAGACAGACCCCTGCACAAATACCTTGTGCTCGTAGAGTGCGATCAGGGCACCCAGGTTGTGAGGGTTAAGCTGGTCCAGTAACAGGACATTGCTCGGGCGATTACCCGGGCAGCTGGTGTAGTCCTGCTGATTGCCTGTGGCGTCGCCGTTCATAAAGGCGTTCGCCTGGGCCAGCATATTGGTCAGCAGCGCAAACTGGTGCGCCTCGGTGCCTTCATCAACCTGCAGTGAGGCGATGAAATCGATCGGTACGAACCGGGTTCCCTGATGTAATAGCTGGAAGAAGGCGTGCTGACCATTGGAACCGGTTTGACCCCAGACAATCGGGCCGGTGGCGTAATCCACCGGCTTGCCCTCTATATCCACCGACTTGCCATTGCTTTCCATATCCAGCTGTTGCAGAAAGGAGGGCAGTTGATGAAGCGCCTGATCATAGGGGATAACAGCCTGGGTTTCTGCGCCGAGAAAGTTGATATACCACAGGCCAATGAGTCCCAGAATCACGGGCATATTTTTATCCAGTGGTGCGTTCAGAAAGTGCTGATCCATCTCAAAGGCACCTTCAAGCAGTTCGATAAACTGATCAAAACCGATGCTCAGCGCGATTGGCAGTCCGATACTGGACCAGAGTGAGTAGCGTCCTCCGACCCAGGCCCAGAATTCAAAGATGCTCTGCTCGTTAACACCGAACTCCATCGCCGCTGCTTTATTGGTTGAAACGGCAACGAAATGTTTGCCCAGATCGGCCCCTTTACAGCCACTGTGTTCTAAAAACCACTGTTTGGCCGTGTTCGCGTTGAGCAGGGTTTCCTGGGTTGAAAAGGTTTTCGTGGACACAATAAACAGGGTGGTTTCAGGATCAAGCCCTTTAAGAATCTTCTTAATATGCTGACCGTCGACGTTTGAGATAAAGTGGAATTTCATCTCCGGATGCTGATAGGGGAGGAGTGCACGGCATACCATGTTAGGGCCCAGATCTGAGCCGCCGATACCGATATTAACAACGTTGCGGATACGCTTTCCTGAGAAACCTTTCCACTCCCCGTTGCGCACCTGATCGGTAAAAGCCTGTAGCTTTTTCAGACCTGCCTGAATCTCAGGCATAACATTCTGCCCGTTCACGATGACCGGCTCGTTGCCCCGGTTTCTTAACGCGGTATGTAACACCGGACGTTTTTCTGTGACATTGATGATGTCGCCTGAGAACATCTGCGCCTGCCGCTGTCGCAGCGGAGAGTGCTCAGCCAGTTTTATCAGGGTTTTAAAAACTTCATCACTGAGGCGGTTTTTGGAGAAATCCAGAAACAGTCCGCCAAGTTTCAGGCTCATTCTGTCAAAGCGGCCGGCATCAGCAGTGAAGTAATCTGTAATCCGGTCATTTTGGCTGTCCCGGGCTAACTGTTCGAGCTTTTTCCAGGTAACAGAGGAACTGAGATTATACATGGGCTGCCTCGTGATTTTATTATGCATGATCCGGTTATGGGTCCGGAGCTTTCGTCTATGCAATTAAGCCCGTGTCAGGTAAACATAAAATGAACCATTTCTGCATGGTTTGTAATAATTGAAATTTTTATGGCGTCTGATTGTGTTATTTATAAACTAATAAGAAGAATAAAATTGGAAACGTCTATGACAAACGCTGTCCAGCAAAGAATTTTAGTGGTCGATGATGAGATCGACATGCGAGAGTTGTTGCAGGATCTTCTTGAGGATAGTGGTTTCAGTGTGCTGGCTGTGGCGGATGGATCGTCAATGCGTCAGGCGCTTGATGCAGCCCCCTATGCCCTGATTATTCTCGATCTTCGCCTTAAAGGTGAAGACGGTATGCAGCTGGCCCGCGAAGTGCGGGAACACTCCAGTATTCCGATTATGATGCTCACCGGAAAAGGGGATGAGACCGACCGGATTCTGGGGTTGGAACTGGCCGCCGATGATTTTCTGATGAAGCCGTTTAACAACCGGGAGTTACTCGCCAGAGTCCGGGCGATGTTGCGCAGAACAACTCAGCTGAGCACGCCGATGGTGCGCAAAGACGATACTTACAGCCATGAGCGCCTGTCGTTTGATGGCTGGGTGATGGATCTTACCAGCAGAGAGCTGTCCGGTTCCGATGGTGAGCCTGTCTCACTCACGTATGGCGAGTATGAGTTGCTGGAGATGTTTGTCCGCTCGCCGAACCGGGTGTTTAGCCGTGATCAGCTGTTGGAAGCAACCCGCGGTTTTGATTCAGATGTATATGATCGCACTATCGATGTGTTAATTCTCAGGTTGCGTCGAAAAATTGAGCCTAACCCAAAACAACCCAGTTATATCCGCACTGAACGGGGCGTGGGTTATATTTTCAGTGCCTCGGTGATCCAGTGTTGACGGCTAGTATGGCTGAGGCTTGAGACAATGGGTTTTTCAATTAACCCCTTAAGCGGCCTGAGAGCACGCACCCGGTTACTGCTGGCGTTTACCATTCTGTCAGTGTCCGCGATGATTCTGGCGCTGGTGGGCTGGCAGGGGCTGAACAATACCGACCGGGCGCTGAACATCTTCGAGCAGCAGGCCTTGCCCGATATCTCCCGTTCGCTGGAACTGGCAGAACGAACGGCTAACCTGGCAGCGATTGCCCCCTATGTTACCAGTGCCGGTACGCCCTACATGCTAGAGGGGCTGAGCCAGACTCTCAAAACAAAGATCGAAAAAGTACTCTCTCTGGCGCAGAGTATTCCTCAGCTGGATGCCGCAGCCCCGAATCTTCAGAATCTGCTGCAGCGGCTGGATATCACCGTGAACGAACTGATCGAGCTGACCCGTCAGCATCTGTTTCTGCGGGAAGATCTGCGTGAATATGAATACCGGCTCAGAAGTCTGGTCGATGAGGCTGAACGGTTTGATAGCGCGAATAACTCAGAGATAAGCGAGTCGATGACGCGGATGGTTGAAATACTGATTACCGCCTCGCATATCCAGTCGGCCGATAGTCTGGCTTCAACCCGACAGCGATTTGCAGGTCTGCTCGAAAGTCTGAAAAACAGTGCCACCAGCCGTTCTGATCGCTGGTATGACGAACTATATTCTGTGGCGGTCATGCCGGGTAATCTGTTTGATCTGCGTCTGAAACAGCTGAGTCTGGAGCAGCGCAGTGCTTTTCTGCTGGCGTCAACCCGGGCGATCTCAGAGCAGCTCAGCGGTGAGGTACAGCACTTCGTTGATCAGATTCAAAGTCGTATATCTCATGAAAGTCAGCGGGTCGGTGCAGCCGTCAGTTCAGGAAAAACCGGTATTTTACTGATCAGCTTTCTCTGTATCGCCGCCGCGCTCGGAGGGGTGTGGATGGTGCGCGAACTGGTGATGAATCTGGCATCGGTAACCTTGGTGATGAGTCGTCTTGCTGAAGGGGATACGCATCAGCAGACCCCGGCGACTGAGCGTAGCGATGAGATTGGTGATCTGGCCCGGGCGTTTCAGGTGTTTCGGGAAAATGCGGTTCAGATTGACCGTATCAGTCATGACCTGCAGGAACAGTCGCATCTGCTGGAAACGGTGTTCACTAATATTAATGATGGTTTAAGCGTCTTTGACCGGGGAGGACGGCTGCTCGCCTGGAACCCTCAATACCTGCTGATTCTTGAGCTACCCAAAGACAGTCTGCAGAAAGGAATGTCGATTGAAGAGGTGCATGGGCTGTTGTCTAAAGAGGCGCAGGAGAGCTGGGCACTGGATGGTATGGCGCTGGATAAGGATGAAGTGAATCAGATGCGGCGACAGCAACCGCAACACTTTGAACGGCACTTTGCCAACGGCCGGGTGGTGGAGTTCAGAAGCAGTCCGATGCCGGACGGTGGCTTTGTGACTCTGTACAGCGATCTTACCGAGCGTAAAACCGTTGAAGCACAGCTGCGGCAATCCCAGAAGATGGAGGTGCTGGGGCAACTGACCGGCGGGGTTGCACACGATTTTAATAATCTGCTGGCAGCGATGTATGGCAACCTTCAGCTGCTGGAGTCCAGTCTTTATGACGCGCCGAAACCACTCAAGTATGCCCGCAGAGCCCTGGCATCAGCGGAGCGGGGGAAAAACCTGACGCAGCGCTTATTGGCGTTCTCCCGTAAACAGCACCTGACACCCGAGCCCACCGAGGTTGATCAGCTGATTGAGGGGATGCTGGATCTGATTGAGTACAGTGTCGGCGCGGCGATTAAGATAAAACTCGACCTTGCTGCCGGTGACTGGCTGGTGGATGTCGATCCGGGTCAGCTGGAGAATGTTTTGCTGAATCTGACCATCAACAGCAGTGCGGCGATGCCCGAGGGGGGAACCCTGACATTCTGTACCCGCCAGTGTCGTGGTATTGAACTGAATGGCGGGATTACCGATGCGGTGCATATCGAGGTTGCCGATACCGGCTGTGGCATCTCTGAGGCTCATCTGCGTCGGGTGTTTGAACCCTTCTTTACTACTAAAGAGATCGGTCAGGGCAGTGGCCTGGGGCTGAGCATGGTGTATGGCTTTGTGAAGCAGTCGGAGGGGGACATCAGGGTCCAGAGCAAGCAGGGGCAGGGCACCACGATCGGAATCTATCTGCGCCGGAAAACGGAGCAGGTCTGTTTACCGGCGGCAGAACCGGTCACTGAATTCAGTTATGGCCAGAACCGCTGTGTATTGATGGTTGAGGACGATAATCAGGTTAGGGATGCCGGACAGGAGGTGCTGGAAAAACTTCAATACCGGGTGGTTGCGGTTGCCTCAGTCGATGAAGCATTGCAGCAGCTGAATCAGCGGAACGATATTGATATCGTGTTTACCGATATAAACCTTGGAACCGCCGTTAACGGATTGCATCTGGCGGAAAAAATAGAGAAAGACTGGCCTCAAATACCGGTGCTGATGACGTCGGGCCTGAGTGTACAGCACCTGAGTGACCAGTATGGTCTGAAAGAAACCGATATAGTACTGGCTAAGCCCTATCGGCTGGAGGAGCTGGCAATGGCGCTGGATAAAGCATTTAAATCGCATACTGATGAAGGAAGGACTCGCCTGTGAGCAGGATTAAACGGGGAACGATGGCTGCCTGCCGATTGTTAACAGTTATGCTGGTTGTTGCTGCATCGACACATACTGTGGCTGATAACGCTCTGTCGATCGGTATCTCTGTATCTGATCTGGGGAATCCCTACTTTATCCAGATTGCCCGGGGGGCTGAATCACAGGCGAAACAGCTGGTAGGTGATAAAACTGAGGTGGTGGTGGTGTCCAGTGCCTATGATGTTAAGCGTCAGGTTGAACAGATTGAGGGGTTTGTAAACCAGGGGATGGATATGATCCTGCTATCGGCTGCCAGTTATGATGGTGTTGAAGCGGCGGTATTAAAAGCGCGTCAGGCCGGCGTGAAAGTACTGGCGGTAGATGTCAACGCAAAAGGCGCCGATGCCACCGTGACGACTGATAATACTCAGGCGGGGCGGATCGCATGCGAATATATGGTTGAACAACTGGGCGGACAGGGCCGGGTGGTGATCATCAACGGGCCTAACGTGTCTTCGGTTCAGGAACGGGTCGCGGGGTGTACAGCGGTGCTGGCGCAACATCCGGATATTCAGTTGCTCTCCAGCGATCTGAATGGCGGCGGCGGACGTGAAGGAGGACTGGAGTCGATGACCTATCTGCTGACTCAGTTTGAACATATTGATGGTGTGTTCACCATTAACGATCCGTCGGCGCTGGGGGCTCAGGATGCTGCTCATTTTGCCGGTCGGAATGATTTCATAATTGTTTCGGTGGATGGTGCCCCCGGAGCCGAGCAGCAGTTGCGCGATAGCGACTCACTGATCCGCGCAACAGCGGCACAGTTTCCCAACTATATGGCCGCTAAAGCGGTGGAAACCGGTTATCGGCTGATGCAGGGAGAGACGCTGGAACAGACCACTATACTGATCCCGGCTGAACTGATTACCCGGGAGACGGTAGATCATTATCAGGGGTGGTGAGCGTTGGAATATAGAGTCCCCCAGAGGACGAGGGGGCCAGGCGCTGAAGAGTTTAGCTGTATAAATGATTTATGCCGGGTTAAAGATCTCACGCAAAGCGTTATGCATCACTTCAGTATCCACCTCCAGGCCGGTCCAGTAATGGACACCTAAAGCCCCCTGACTAACCAGCATCTGCTGGCCATTAACACATTTGCAGCCTTTCTCCTGCGCCGTGCGAATCAGTGGCGTTATCGGTGGATTATGGATGCCGTCAGCGACGACCATATCTGCAGTCAGGGTTTCCCAGTTAATATCAAGCTGTTGCTCTGTATCAGGGTAGAGGCCGATCGAGGTGGCGTTGATCACAATATCGGTATCTGCAGGCAGTGATAAACACCCATTCCAAATTTTGAAATCAGCAGTGGCCGGGGTTTTGTCGCCGATCAGTCGGGTCAGCGCTTCGCCCCGTTCACGGGATCGGTTGACGACAGTGATAGTGGCGACACCGGCGAACGCCATCTCTACCGCGACCGCCCGGGCTGCTCCGCCTGCACCAAACAGAACAACCTTTGCCTCTTGCGGATCGGTCACCTCAGTGAGGGCGTTAACAAAGCCACGGCCATCGGTGTTTTCGCCGATATATTCGCCCTTGTCATTACGCACGATGGTATTCACCGCGCCGATAATCTCTGCCGACCGGCCGAGTCCGTCGAGGTGTTCAATGACCGCTACTTTATGGGGTATAGAGCAGTTGAATCCCGCCCAGCCCATCGCGCGGGCACCGAGGACAGCGTCTTTCAGGTTTTCCGGTGAGACTTCGCAGTTAATATATCGCCAGTCGAGATTATGATGCCGGTAGGCCGCTTCAATCATCGCAACGGTTGGGTTTTCCATCGCCGGCATTGCGAATGAGCCGGTGAGGTTGCTGAGAAAGTGTCTGGTCATAATGATTTTTTCCCATAAAAAAGCCCTGAGTGTTAAGTCAGGGCTGACGTTAAACGCCGGTCAGGCGGCGAATGCGCCTGCTGCATGATCATGCGGATCCATCGCGCCGGTCATAATAGCCACGGCTTCTGACATGGTATGGGTGTCCGGCTTAATCACCGCATGACGCTTACCCAGACGATGAATATGAATCCGGTCAGCCACTTCAAAGACGTGGGGCATATTGTGGCTGATCAGCACCACCGATAAACCACGATCGCGCACATCCTTAATCAGGTTCAGTACCCGCCGGGACTCTTTGACCCCCAGAGCAGCGGTAGGCTCATCCATAATGACCACATGCTTGGCAAAGGCTGCGGAGCGGGCGACTGCAACCCCCTGGCGCTGACCGCCGGACAGGGTTTCCACCGCCTGGTTGATGTTCTGAATGGTTAACAGACCAAGCTCGGAAAGCTTTTGCCGGGCATTATCGTGCATCGCTTTCTTGTCCAGCATACGGAATACTTTACCCAGTATTCCCGGACGCAGCTGTTCCCGGCCCAGATAGAGATTGTCGGCAATATCCAGGGAGGGGGCTACCGCCAGGTTCTGGTATACGGTTTCGATACCGGCGTTGCGGGCGTCCATCGGGCTTTTGAAATTAACTGTCTTATTGTCCAGACTGACCGTTCCTTTGTCGGGTACCAGCGCACCTGACAGGGCTTTGATCAGTGAGGATTTACCGGCACCGTTATCGCCGATTACCGCGAGAATTTCTCCTGGATAGAGGTCGAAATCTGCGCCATCCAATGCGGTCACATGGCCATAACGTTTAACCAGTCCGCGTGCCTGTAATACAGTTGTTTTATCGTTATTCATGATTACACCTTCCTAATCCACTGGTCCATGCCGACGGCGACTATGATAAGCAGGCCGACGGTAAACTCCTGCCAGAGGACATCGACCCCTGCCAGCGCCAGGCCGTTACGAAAAACCCCGACAACCAGAGCGCCAATCAGGGTGCCAAAGATTGATCCGCGGCCACCGAACAGACTACAACCACCGATCACTACCGCCGTGATACTGTCCAGGTTGGCGGTCATACCTGCCTGAGGGCTGACTGAACCGATGCGGCCGATCAGTGCCCAGGCCCCAATGGCACAGATAGCGCCGGCAACGATGTAAACAGACATCAGTATCCGGTTGGTGCGGATACCTGCCAGGCTGGCTGCGCCGGGATCATCACCGGTTGCATAGACATGCTTACCCCAGGCGGTCCAGTTGAGTGCGTACCAGATAAGGGCAAACAGCGCGACCATCAGCAGTGAACCATAGGTCAGTTTGGCGCCAAAAAATTCGACTGTGCGTCCGGTCCAGTGAAGTAGCGGAGCGGTTTGTTCAATCGCCTGTGAACGGATAGTTTCGCTCTTGGAATACCAGAGGTTCAGGGCAAAAAAGATATTCCAGGTGCCCAGTGTGACGATAAAGGGGGGCAGGCGGAAAAGAGTCACCAGTATGCCGTTGATGTAACCGGCTATCGCACCGGCAGCAATACCGGCCAGCAAAGCGATTTCAGCGGGCAAACCGATGTCGATCGCCATCTTTCCCATGATGACTGAGGTCAGTACCATGATGGCGCCCACAGAAAGATCGATACCTGCGGTCAGGATAATCAGGGTTTGGGCGATGCCCAGAATACCGATAATTGTCACTTGCTGAAGAATCAGCGACATATTAAACGGATGCAGAAAACGGTCGCCGATAATAACGCTGAAAGCGATTACCGCGAGTAATAATACGATTGCGGGAGCTGCAGTGGGGTTCGCGTGAAAGAAGCGGTGAGTCTTTTCAACAAGGGATAGCTTCTCTTTTTCAAATGAAGCAACTTCACCACCTGCAGAAGCTGCGACCAACTCGTGATCAGCTGTCTGTGTTGTTTGTAGTGTGCTTGAGTCAGCCATGGGTCTCTCCTGGTATTACCTTATAGCCAGCAGGGTATGGCTACCCTGCTGTTGTGTTGTGTTATGGGTTGAAGCTCAGCCCCAGCACATAGACAAACCTTCAGAAGAGCTCTTGGCTCCGATATGACTGACGGGTTTGTCGGTAATCAGCTCAACACCGGTGTTGACGAAATCCAGTCCCTCTGTGGCCTGAGGTTTTTCACCGGTTGTGGCAAATTTGAGAATTGCATCAACGCCCATTGACGCCATACGCAGAGGGAACTGCATAGAGGTTGCTCCGATCACCCCGTCTTTGACGTTTTCAACGCCAGGGCAGCCTCCATCAACAGATACGATCAGAACATCATCGGCACGGCCAGCGGACTTCAGTGCTTCATAAGCGCCTGCGGCTGCCGGTTCATTGATGGTGTAGACCACATTGATCTCGGGATCTCTTTGCAGCAGGTTTTCCATCGCCCGGCGACCGCCTTCTTCGGCACCGCTGGTGACATCATTGCCGACAATACGCGGATCGGTTTCGTCGCCGATACGGTCAGGGTCGTTCAGGTCGATACCGAAGCCTTTCAGGAAGCCCTGATCACGGGCAACATCAACAGTGATCTGGCTGCTGTTGAGGTCAAGCATGGCTATTTTAGCGGTTGCTGCTTTATCACCCAGCGTGGCTGCAGCCCACTGGCCGATCATCTCACCGGCTTTAAAGTTGTCGGTGGCGAAGGTTGCATCTGCTGCGCTTGCAGGACTCAGTGGCGTATCCAGCGCAATGACAAGAAGACCCGCTTCACGGGCGCGCTCGATGGCCGGGACAATACCCGCCGGATCGCTCGGGGTGATCAGAATTCCTTTGGCGCCAGCCGAAATCAGGTTTTCCACCGCCTGTACCTGAGACTGGTTATCGCCGTCAAATTTGCCGGAAAAGGTTCGCAGTTCGATGCCCATGGCATCCGCTTTATGTTGTGCACCTTCACGCATTTTGACGAAAAATGGGTTGGTGTTTGTTTTCGTAATCAGGCCAACGACCGGTTTGTCTGCTGCCATTGCAAAGGGGGCAGAGAGTGCAGTGGTCAGCATAATAGCTTGAACAATTGATGTTTTATTCATGGCGAACTTTCCTTTTATTTTTATCTTTCTGGGTTTCATAAAACGGAGGATTTTGAATCCTTTGTTCATCAGTCCTTGTGAGCAAAGGGTTCTCTGAATGACTCTGCTCTGCTGAATCTCAGTGTCTATTTAAAAGGAGGGGAATTAACGAGGAATTTCTAGTGCGTGTCAGCGTGTTAACAATTGAAATATTGCGCGGTGTCTGATCAAAACTCTTTTGATGGGATTTTGATGGAATAGCATTGCTTCGAGCGTAATCTGAAAAAGGGAAATCATGAGCAATGAACACCCCGCTTAAGGCCATTCATCAGGCCTTGAGCGGGTGTTCATTCATTGAGAGTTATATACCCATTTTCGCTTTGACCCGGCTAAAAGCTTCAATGGCAAACTCAATATCATCCTGGGTCAA
Organism: Oceanospirillales bacterium; assembly: GCA_018223185.1. Classification (GTDB taxonomy): domain Bacteria; phylum Pseudomonadota; class Gammaproteobacteria; order Pseudomonadales; family Balneatricaceae; genus Amphritea. Next base: position 96,658 of record JAAEYW010000001.1, read on the forward strand.
TGCCGCCGACATCTGAGTGCGAATACGGGCTTTTCCTTTTGGCACGACAGGGTAGGAGAAGGCGACGACATAAACCCCTTGCTCTAGCATGGCGTTAGCAAACTGACCCGCTACTTTCGCATCGTGCAACATGACCGGCACGATCGGATGTTCGCCTGGTAACAGTTCAAAACCCTGTTGCGCCAAGCCGTCCCGGAACAAGGCGGTATTCTTAGCTAACTGATCACGCAATGCACTGGATTCGGTGATCAGCTCAATGGCTTTCAACGCCCCTGCCACGACGGGGGGCGCCACAGTATTTGAGAACAAGTATGGTCTTGAGCGCTGGCGTAAAAGTTCAACAATTGTATTACTGGCACAGGTATAACCGCCGCTGGCGCCACCAAGGGCCTTGCCCAGAGTGCCAGTGATAATATCCACCCGGTCCATACAGTTGCGATACTCATGCGTACCCCGTCCCCTTGCACCCATAAAACCGGTTGAGTGAGCATCATCAAAGTGAACCAGAGCGTTGTATTTTTCCGCCAGATCGCAGATCTCATCCAGACGGGCAATGTAGCCGTCCATCGAGAAGACGCCGTCGGTGGAGATCAGTTTGAAACGCGCGCCGTTTTTATCCGCGGCCTGTAGCTGTTGCTCCAGGTCGGTCATATTGCTGTTGCTGTAGCGATACCGCCGGGCCTTACACAGACGGATGCCATCGATAATGCTGGCATGGTTCAGTTCATCGGAAATGACGGCGTCATCTTCCGTCAGCAGGGTTTCAAACAAGCCCCCGTTGGCATCGAAGCATGAGGGGTACAGAATAGTGCTCTCCATACCGAGAAACTCACTAAGTTTAGCTTCCAGCTGCTTGTGCAGGATCTGGGTGCCGCAAATAAACCGGACTGACGCCATCCCATAGCCCCACTGCTCTAAACCCGCTTTGGCCGCAGCGTTTACCTGTGGGTGCTGAGCCAGCCCCAAATAGTTGTTCGCACAGAGGTTGAGTACCTCTCTGTCTTCGGGGCTGGACTCCTGCGCAACGCTTACATGGGCGCTTTGTGGCGAGGTGATCAGGCGCTCTCGCTTAAACAGACCGGCAGCCTCAATCTCGTCCAGCTGCTGAGCTATATGTTCCTGAAACTGATTGTGCACGGCAGTTCTCCTGATGTGTAACGTGGCAAATTAACGATTAGTCCCAGTTGAGAATAACCTTGCAGGCCTCTCCACTGTTCATGGCATCAAACCCCTGTTGGAAATCGTTGCAGTCGAAACGGTGAGTAATGACCGGGGAAATATCGAGTCCTGATTCAATAAAGACTGACATTTTGTACCAGGTTTCATACATCTCCCGGCCGTAAATACCTTTCAGAGTCAGCATATTAAAAATAACCAGACTCCAGTCGATAGCCACCGGATCGGCGGGAATACCTAATATAGAAACCTTTCCGCCATGACACATGTGACTCAGTAAGTCCTGGAACGCTGCGGGGTTGCCCGACATCTCCAGGCCAATATCAAAGCCTTCGGTCATGCCCAGTTGTTTGCGCACAGTGTTCAGGCTTTGTCTGGTTACATCGACCGTACAACTTGCGCCCAATTTTTTTGCCAGGGCTAAACGCTGAGGGTTGATATCGGTAATCACCACATGGCGGGCACCGGCATGGCGACAGACGGCGGCGGCCATAATACCGATAGGCCCTGCGCCGGTAATGAGAACGTCTTCGCCCAGGAGGTCATACTGTAGCGCGGTGTGTACTGCGTTGCCAAAAGGGTCGAACAGCGCGGCTATATCGAGATCGATTCCGGGGCGATGTTCCCACACATTGGACATCGGCAAGGCCAGGTATTCGGCAAAAGCGCCCTGTCTGTTCACCCCCACACCGCTGGTATGCGAGCAGAGATGACGCCGGCCAGCCATACAGTTGCGACACCGGCCACAGACCACATGGCCTTCTCCTGAAACGATCTGTCCTGGATGGAAGTCATTGACGTTAGAGCCAATCTCGATGATCTCCCCAACGAACTCATGGCCGATGACCATGGGGATTGGGATAGTCTTTTGCGCCCAGCTATCCCAGTTGTAGATATGCATGTCGGTGCCGCAGATGGCGGTGCGCTTTATTTTGATCAGGACATCGTTGATACCAATATCCGGAGTAGGGACCTCTTCCAGCCATAAGCCGGGTTCAGACTTCTTTTTTACCAACGCTTTCATGTTCAAAAACTCGCTTCGCAATTAAGCGTATTTATTAACAGTCGTTGTAAAAGGGCTGTCCAGAAGGTTTCAGTAAAAGGGTTTGTTTGCACAAGGAATGGAAACAGCGCCTTTTTATAGTCTTCTGAATCAATATATCTAAGCCAATATACCCAAGTGAAATAATACTCAGAAGCTATGATTTACCGGTCAAAGGGGCGTTTTTATTAATGGACAGCCAATGGCCTCGGTTAGCTTTATGCTGCCGCTCATCACTGTAAAACCAAAGCCGTTACATTATGCTGAGTGTCCTTAACGTTTCGAATTGGCGGTTACTGCTCTGCTGGATATAGTCTAGTTGAGTACCCTGTTTTTCGCCCAATCAGAAAATTAATGACGAATGATGCAGGTCTGTTTTTGCGGTGGATGAAGGCTGGTGCTGTAATCCGACCCGCTGATTCAGCTTAGCGATCACCTGAATTGGGGAGAGCGATAGGCCGTGTATTATAAAAGCATAAAAACCGGCATCAGGAGCTGATTGCCGGTTGTTACTGACTATAGCGCATTCAGACACCCGAAGGGGGAGGGTGTCCGGATGCGAAGGTCAGGCGCTATTGAAAGCCGTCTTAAAAGGTGTAATTGAACCGTACCCGGGCTGCTGTGGTTTCATCGTCCACAACATCTGATGCGCTCGAGTAGGATCCGGCGAAGGTTACTACGGCCTCTTTAATTCCAAACAAAGGCACTGAGTAAGCAACATAGGTGGTGGTCACATCAGGGTCAGGGCCGGTTGCGTTATCCTCTTCAGACAGAATTACACCGGCTCCGAAATTGCCGTAGGTGAAGTTTGCCGCATAGGAGTTTACTGTCTGATCGGTGTTGTCATCCTCAAGGCGTGAGGCCGCGATATTGACATTGGCTCCCGACAGGTCAAAGTTTGCCGTCACTGCATAACCGGTCTGATCGACATCGCCGCCAGCAGTCAGGTCATAGTTAACGCGCTCGAAGCCTGCAGTCAGGCTGAGTGCGTCTGAACTCCAGGTCACTGATGGGCGGTAACCGGATACTGCGGAGCCATTGTCGCCAGCAGTATCATCATCCCCATAGATCGTATCCAGTTCAAACTTCAGGCTGTCAGAGGCTTTGAAGTGCAGGGCAATCTGGCCACCATCATCACCGGCAAAGCCGCGTACTTTGTTGGCTTCATAAACCGATACGCCGCCAGCATGTGCAACCAGAGTATCCTTACCCAGCGGGAACAGGTTGATCGCCTCAAAGCGGCCGAGCTGCGCATCCCAGGTACTGTTGCCCAGTTGAATATAGGCATCGCGTACCGCAACATTGTCATCGCCATCGGTTGTCAGACGCACGCCGCCTTTGGCGGCGACAAAGTAATCACCGTTTTCACGTTTTGAGGCGACATTCAGTTCGACAAAACCATTCTGATCATAGGTTGTGGATGAGGTTGCCGTATCAACCGCATCGGTATTCAGTTCGAGATTTGCATCAAACGCCAGCTGTGCCTGAGCTGTACCCGCTAATACGCAGCCAACAACGGCAGAGGTCAATAAAATGGACTTTTTCAACGTGATTCACCTTTTTGTTTTATTATTTTAAGATCAGCGCTTATCAGATGGAGGTTAATAACCTGACGCTGATTGCTATTAAAAAGGGGGAAAATTAATGCCTGATTTTCGTTTTTATAAGGCTTGTTAATATTTGAAATAATAGTGAAAAAAATCTGATAGGCAGGTTGTAAGTTGAAGGGGCGTGCGCTGAAGGGTTTTAACGTAGATGCGAGAGAAAAAAGAAAACAGAAAAAGGCCCTGACAGAATTATATTATCAGGGCCTTTGTGGGACGTTGTTATCCGTTTACAGAGTAACGCAGCTTATAGCGGCAGGTCGTTTATGCTGGGCAGTGAGGTGAAGGCGCCTTTATGAGATACCGCGTGGGCACCGCAATAGGATGCGAACCGCAGTGCTTTCTCTAATCTGTCCGGCGTGTTCAGCAGTGTATTCAGTTCGCTATGCTGACAGTCCATTGCGGCCAGCTGATAGATAAATCCACCGATAAACGCATCTCCCGCTGCGGTACTGTCGACCATTTTAACCGTTGGCGGAGTGACCGTTCCTGTATTCTGTTGGCTGAAGTAACGCAGAGGGTTACTGCCATCGGTCAGCAGTACCAGAGACACACCGCTATCAAGCAGTCTCTGTAACACCTCATCCTGCGAGGTGGCAGCCGCGAGAAAGTTCATTTCATCCTGACTCAGTTTAACGAGATCGGACAGCATCAGGGCCTGCCAGATGGGAGCTGCCGGGTCGCTGCCTGCAGGCCATAAATTGCTGCGCAGGTTAACATCAAAACTGATCAGGAAACCCGCTGCTTTCGCTTTATCTATCCCGGCCAGAGTTGCTTCTCTGATGCCACTGGCGGTCAGGGTGTTGGAGCAGAAATGAAAGATGCCGGCATCTGAAAACCACTGATCCTCAAACTCATCCGGCGTGAACAGCATATCTGCAGACGGGTTGCGGTAGAAGGTGAAACTGCGTTCTCCCTCTGAGTCGAGTGAGACAAATGCCAGTGCGGTGTTAGCTTCGTCGGTATCGAGCAGGTAATCGGTATTCACCCCGGCATTCTGCAACGACTGACGCATAAATGCGCCAAACATATCCGTGCCGATTTTACCGGCCATATAACTGTTGCCGCCGAGTTTCCCCACTGCCGCCGCGACATTTGCCGGGGCTCCTCCTGGGTATTTAGCGAACTGTTCAATACCGTCGGACTGGTTTTCACTGACCTTGCTGGAGAGCATGTCGACCAGGGCTTCGCCAAAAGAGATGACCTTTAGCATTGTTGTGTTCCTGAACTGTTATGAGGGAAGGGTAGTGGCACAAAACCGGTCCGCTACCCTTATTATAATGTCTCTATTTAAAAGATAGAGCGTTAACCGTAGATGTCTGAGGGTTTAACGCCCGTTAACAATTGTAATCACGCATAGCTTAATCGGAAATCTGGACTATTGTCCGAAAATTTCGCTACGACCACGATAGGGCGCTGCATCCTGAAGCACTTCTTCGATACGCAACAGGCGGTTGTATTTGGCGACCCGGTCTGAACGACAGAGTGAGCCGGTTTTAATCTGACCGGCACAGGTACCCACTGCAAGATCTGCGATGGTGGTATCTTCCGTTTCGCCTGAGCGATGGGAGATGACCGCGCGATAGCCGGCATCCTGTGCCATTTTGATGGCGTCCAGGGTTTCGCTCAGGGTGCCGATCTGATTAAACTTGATCAGGATTGCGTTACCTATCTTCTGATTGATACCGCGCTGAAGTATTCTGGTATTGGTGACGAACAGATCATCACCCACCAGTTGCACTTCGCTACCCAGCTTTTCTGTCAGGTAAGCCCAGCCTTCCCAGTCAGATTCATCAAGGCCATCTTCTATCGATACAATCGGGTAGTGTTGAGTCAGTTCGGCCAGGTAATCACTGAAGCCCTCTGAGCTGAATGACTTTCCTTCGCCGCTGAGCTGATAGTTGCCATCACGGTAAAACTCTGAGGCAGCACAGTCCAGCGCCAGAGTGAAGTCTGTACCTAGTGTGTAGCCTGCCCGTTCCACCGCTTCACGGATGACGATCAGCGCTTCTTCGTTGCTTTGCAGATCCGGCGCAAAACCGCCCTCATCACCCACTGCGGTACTTAGCCCCCGCGCCTGAAGCACTTTTTTAAGTGAATGGAATACTTCAGCACCCATGCGTAAGCCTTCACGGAAGGTGGGGGCTGAGACCGGCTGAATCATGAATTCCTGAATATCAACAGTGTTGTCTGCATGCTCTCCGCCATTGATGATGTTCATCATGGGTAACGGCATGCTGAATTCGCCAGGCTGCCCATAAAGAGAGGCAATATGTGCATAGAGGGGGCTGTTCTGATCTGCTGCGGCTGCTTTTGCCGCGGCCAGAGAGACCGCCAGAGTGGCGTTGGCACCGAGGTTAGATTTGTTTTCGGTATTGTCCATCTCGATCAGCGCCTGATCCAGTGTGCGCTGATTGCGGGCGTCGAAACCTTTGAGCACAACAGCGACCTTTGAGTTGATATTATCAACCGCGGTTAAAACCCCTTTGCCGTGATAACGGCTTTTATCGCCATCTCTCAGTTCCAGTGCTTCTCTTGACCCGGTACTTGCACCTGAGGGCGCGCAGGCAATGCCCGTTATTCCTGAGGTCAGTATCACTTCGGCTTCAACGGTCGGGTTGCCCCGTGAGTCGAGGATCTCCCGTGCAACTATCTTCTCGATGATACTGGTCATACGGAGGGGCTCCTGTATTTTATTGTTGTGAATGGCTATTCGGTATCGGATAACATTAGTACTTGAGTTATTTTGTAAATATAACGCATATAGTGTTAATTTTGAATTTATTTTTCTGTATTTATTGGTAATAAAACGTAATTATTTCTGTTTATATACTTTGACTCATGCTAAATACCAAACTGTTATAAAAATAAAGGCTGGTTTATGCGGATTTTCAGCCTGATCTCATATTCAGGATATATCCTTTATGAGATGTCTCTTTTCAGGTCATTGATTACTCTTTGCAAACGTCTGAGTTTGTACTGGTCTGTCAGTATCAATGCTGCTTTCTGAGTTACCCGGGTCAGAGCTCTTGCAGCAGTGAAGAGGGGCAGGTTTTCCGGAGGTACAGGCGGACTATCCTCCATATTTCGAATTTTCGAATGCCGGGAGTCAGGTTATGAATAAGTTTATTGCAGGTCTGCTGATGCTGCCTTTATTGGTCATTATTCCGTTGCAGGCTACTGCTGGGGTTGGGCCGGAAAGTTCAATAGGTGAGTTGTACCAGGATCGTTTTCATTATCCGCTGGTACCGACAGTGCCGTTTTATGTACATGCTGCTAACGGTGAAGGATCAAAGGTTGTCTGGGCGAAAGTGCCTGATATTCGTTATTACCGTGATAACGATGGCGATCTGATGTTTTATGCCGGAACCACTGAAGTATGCAGTGCGTTTTCTGTCACCGGTAGTATCGGGGATAGCGATCGTCGTTGCTTATCATCTGAAACAGTGCCGCTCATCAGGCCTGCAGGGTATAGCTATCAGTACTGCGTATTTCGCACGGATGGTGATTGTGGTCGCTATCTGAAATCGGACAGCGTCTACCCGCTTAAATATCAGATTGCTGTTGTAAAGCGAATGGCGGAGTCTGACAGTTTTAATTATGCCAATGTGGTGTTTACCAAGACCATCGAACTGAGCCATTGCAGTGAGTGCGAAGCGAAAAACTGGTCGGTGCCTAAAGTGCACTAGCAGGTGTAGATAGCGCTGCGCTGAGGTTGCACTGAAACTGAGTGCGTGGGTTCGGACGCCGTGAAGGGGGGGCAGCGACCGGACCCGCGCTGTTTAAACGGGTTTAGAAGGTGTAGTTGAACCGTACCCGGGCTGCAGTGGTCTCATCGTCCACAACATTTGATGCGCTTGAGTAGGATCCGGCAAAGGTCACCGTTGCTTCTTTAATACCAAACAGTGGCACGCTATAGGCGACGTAGGTCGTGGTCACATCGGGGTCAGGGCCGGTTGCGTTATCTTCTTCAGACAGAATTACACCGGCTCCGAAATTGCCGTAGGTCAGATTGGCCGCATAGGAATTCACTTTCTGATCGGTGTTGTCATCTTTCAGCCGGGATGCTGCGATATTGACGTTGGCCCCGGACAGATCAAAGTTTGCCGTTAATGCATAACCGGTCTGATCGACATCGCCGCCAGCTGTAAGGTCATAGTTAACACGCTCGAAGCCAGCAGTCAGGCTGAGTGCGTCTGAACTCCAGGTAACCGAAGGGCGGTAACCTGATACTGCAGAGCCATTGTCGCCGGCGGTGTCATCGTCACCATAGATGGTATCCAGTTCAAACTTCAGGTTGTCTGAGGCTTTAAAGTGCAGGGCGATCTGGCCGCCATCGTCACCGGCAAAACCACGTACTTTATTCGCTTCGTAAACCGACACGCCTCCGGCATGTGCAACCAGCGTGTCTTTACCCAGTGGGAACAGGTTTATCGCCTCGAAACGGCCGATCTGAGCATCCCAGCTGCTGTTGCCCAGTTGGATATAGGCATCACGCACTACAACATTTTTATCACCATCAGTTGTCAGACGCACACCGCCTTTAGCGGCGACGAAGTAATCACCGTTTTCACGTTTTGAAGCGACATTCAGTTCGACAAAACCGTTTTGATCGAAGGCTGTGGATGAGGTTGCGGTATCAACCGCATCAGTATCAAGTTCAAGATTGGCATCAAACGCGAGTTGTGCCTGTGCGAAACCTGATAAAGTGCAGCCAAGAATTGCGCTGGTGAGTAAAATTGACTTATTCAAAGTGAAACCCCTTACGATTATTATGTTTATTTTTAGTATTTTTGTGTTTATCAGTATTGTTTTTATGATCTGATTTGGGTTATTTAATAGAAGGTTTGTTTATTGAACAAATACAAAAATGATGGATGTCATGTATTTTTTTGACTATGAGTTATGTGTGTATTTTTATGTATGCTGACTAATACTTTTATGATTTTTGAGCTGGTTTTTATTTGGTTGTGTGAGCTTGAGATGATTTTTTTATAGCGGGGAGGCTTCCGGATGTCAGTCCGGCCCCGTTTCAGAAGAGCGATTTTCTAGTTATATGTGCTCGTTCTATTTATTTGCACTCTTTATTCTCCCTTTTTATGAAGCCCAGATCTGATTGGAACTGTGATTGTTAAAAAAAAGGGCGCTCATATTTTAAGATATGAGTGCCCTAAAAGACCTTTGTATACACTCAGGTCATTCCGCGAACGAGAGACTTTTCGGTTAAACTTTGAAAATTTAAGTTCTGAAATTTAAGTTCTGAAAATTAAGCTCTGTGATTTTAAGTTCTACAACTTTAAACCCGAACCACTTTCAGCGTGTTAGTACCGCCCTGGGCGTTGAGGTAATCACCTTTAGTGATGATGACCATATCTCCCGGTTCCACGATTTTGCGTTCCAGCAGTTCCTGAATCGCTTTGGTGTTAATCTCTTCCGGGTCATACTGTTCGGCATAAAACGGGATGGTGTACACACCACGATATAAACCGACACGGTATTGGGTATCTTCACGACCCGACAGTGCGAAGATCGGTACTGAGGTGCGCAGGCGCGACATCAGCTGCGGCGTTGCGCCTGTTTCGGTCATGCTGATAATCGCTTTAAGGCCTACCAGATGGTTGGCTGCATAGATTGCCGACAGGGCGATAGTTTCATCAATGTCATGAAAATCTTCATTGATCCGGTGTTTTGATCGCTTTGATGACGGGTGACGTTCGGCACCAAGGCAGACCCGATCCATCGCCTGAACGGTTTCTATTGGATAATCGCCTGCGGCTGTTTCGGCGGATAGCATTACTGCATCGGTATAGTCCAGAACGGCGTTGGCAACATCCGATACTTCCGCCCGGGTTGGCATCGGACTGCTGATCATCGATTCCATCATCTGGGTAGCGGTGATTACCACCGTATTCAGGGTCCGGGCACGGGCGATGATATGTTTCTGCACCGCAATCAGTTCGGCATCACCGATCTCGACTGCAAGGTCTCCCCGGGCCACCATCACCGCCTCTGAGGCGCGGATAATATCGTCCAGTACTTCAAGGTCGGCAACGGTTTCTGCGCGTTCGATCTTGGCGACCAGCCCCGCCGTTGAGCCTGCTGCCCTGAGTAACTCACGGGCTTCATTCATATCCGCTGCATCGCGGGGGAAGGACACGGCGACATAATCCACGCCTATTGCGGCGGCGGTTATAATGTCCTCTTTGTCTTTATCAGTCAGTGCTTTTGCTGACAGGCCACCGCCCAGCCGGTTAATACCTTTATTGTTCGACAGCCAGCCACCCACCAGAACCACGGTATCCAGCTTGTGTGCAAAGGTTTCGGTGACTTTCAACTCAACGCGACCATCATCCAGCAGCAGAACATCACCCACACGGGCATCTTCTATCAGTGCTTTGTAATCCAGTCCGACTTGTGTCACGTCTCCGGCGTCCCGATCCAGGGTTGCATCCAGGGTAAATGGCTGACCTATTTTCAGTTTTACCTTCTGCTCGGCAAAGCGTGAGATACGGATCTTTGGCCCTTGCAGATCGCCCAGAATGGAGACAAACCGACCATGCTTTCTGGACAGTTTACGCACCAGTTCTGCACGTTGACGATGGTCTTCCGCTTCGCCATGGGAAAAATTGAGGCGCACCACATCAGTCCCGGCGAGTATCAGTTTTTCCAGTTGCTCTTCACTGCTGGTGGCAGGGCCCAGCGTGGCGATGATCTTGGTACGTCTCAACATTTTTATTGTGTCCTCAGGCTGGTGCGTGCATTAGCGCCAGTGTGTTATCCAGCATACGGTTGGAGAATCCCCATTCGTTGTCATACCAGGACATCACTTTTACCAGACGGCCGGATACTTTAGTTTGCGAAGCGTCAAAAATGGAGGAGAGCGGGTTATGGTTGAAGTCGATGGAGACCAGGGGCAGTTCGTTATAACCCAGTACGGTTGAGTTATTTGCCGCTGCCGCCAGCAGCTGGTTCACTTCTTCGACAGACGTTTGTCGTTCAGCGATAAAGCTCAGATCGACCAGTGAGACGTTAATGGTGGGAACCCGTACCGCCATACCGTCAAATTTGCCTGCCAGCTCCGGAAGCACCAGACCAACGGCTGCGGCAGCTCCGGTTTTTGTCGGGATCATCGATTGAGTTGCAGAGCGTGCCCGATACAGATCTGAGTGATAAACATCAGACAGATTCTGATCATTGGTATAGGAGTGGATAGTGGTCATCAGACCGCTTTCAATACCGATTTCCTGTTGCAGAACCTGGGCAACCGGCGCCAGGCAGTTAGTGGTGCAGGAGGCGTTGGAAATGATCGTATCGGATTGCCGCAGAGTTTGGTGATTAACGCCATAAACGACGGTTGCATCAACGTTTTTACCGGGGGCCGAGATAATGACTTTGCGGGCACCGGCACTGATGTGCTGTGCTGCTTTTTCACGCTCGGTAAAGAAGCCGGTACATTCATAGACAACATCGATATTCAGTGCTTTCCACGGCAGCTCAGCCGGGTTACGGACTGCGCTGATGGCGATGTTGTCACCGTTGACGACAATATTTTCATCGTTGTGGCTGACTTCGCCTGTAAACTGCCCGTGAACCGTATCATACTTAAACAGGTGGGCGTTGATGGCTGCATCGCCCAGATCATTGATCGCGACCACCTGAATTTTATCGCGGTAGTTATTTTCATAAAGTGCCCGGAGCACATTACGGCCGATACGGCCAAAACCGTTGATTGCTACGCGAATTGTCATTGAATATACCTCGGAATTGGCGTTGTTAGTGTTATTTGTTGCTAATATTACGTAGTTTTAATAAAAAATCAATGGAGCTTTGAAAAATAAATTAGTAAACTTACCAAAATAATAGGTATTGAACACAGGCTATGATGCAGGCTTTATACTCAGGTTTGCGTCTGACCAAAGAAAAGCTCAGGAGTTACTATGCACACCGTTGTTAAGCAGGTTACAGATCGAATCACCAAGCGCAGCCGGGCAACCCGTGAGGCTTATTTGCGTCAGATGAAAGATGCAGAAGACAAAGGGGTGCACCGGGCACGCCTGTCCTGTGGCAACCTGGCACATGGTTTTGCTGCCTGCGGTGCAGATGATAAGCAGGCGCTGAAAATGGTTAATGCGGTGAATGTCGGTATTATTTCGTCATATAACGACATGTTGTCAGCGCATCAGCCCTTTGAGCAGTTTCCTCAGCAGATTCGTGAAGCGGTTCATGAACTGGGTTCGGTGGCTCAGTTTGCCGGTGGTGTACCGGCGATGTGTGATGGCGTAACTCAGGGGCAACCGGGTATGGAGCTGAGCCTGTTCAGCCGCGATGTGATTGCGATGGCAACGGCGGTTGGGCTGTCTCACAATATGTTTGATGCTGCCCTGTATCTGGGGGTGTGCGACAAGATTGTGCCCGGGCTGCTGATCGGTGCGCTGCGTTTTGGTCATCTGCCGACGCTGTTTGTGCCAGCAGGCCCAATGCCCAGCGGCTTGCCGAATAAAGAGAAAGCGAAGATCCGCCAGCTGTATGCCGAAGGTAAAGTGGGGCGTGATGCGCTGCTGCAGTGTGAATCTGATTCCTATCACAGTGCCGGCACCTGCACTTTTTATGGTACCGCTAACAGCAACCAGATGGTGGTTGAGGTGATGGGCCTGCATCTGCCGGGCTCCTCCTTTGTTAACCCGGGCACTGAGATGCGCGAAGCGCTGACCCGGGAGGCGGCAAAGCAGTCTGTTCGTCTGACCGCTCAGAATGGCGAATTCACACCATTGTACAAAATTGTCGACGAACGCTCCCTGGTGAATGCTGTTGTGGCGCTGCTGGCAACGGGTGGTTCAACCAACCATACGATGCACCTGATCGCTATCGCCCGGGCGGCAGGCGTTATCATTAACTGGGATGATTTTTCTGATCTGTCTGATGTCGTGCCACTGCTGGCGAAGGTGTATCCCAACGGTGAAGCGGATATTAATCACTTCCAGGCTGCGGGTGGTGTGGGTTTTCTGGTGCGTGAATTGCTGGCTGGTGGTTATCTGCATGAAGATGTGATGACCGTCGTAGGGCAAGGGTTGTCACGTTACACTCAGGAACCCTTCCTCGAGGATGGCAAACTGGTATGGCGTGAAGGGGTGAAAGAATCTTTGGACCCTGATGTGCTGAGTACGGTGGAAACTCCGTTCAGCCCGAATGGTGGTTTGAAACTGATGCAGGGGAATCTCGGTCGTGGTGTGATTAAGGTGTCTGCCGTCGCGCCTGAACACCAGATCGTTGAAGCGCCTGCGATTGTGTTTGAGGACCAGGATGAAATTGGTGCGGCATTTGATCGCGGTGAGCTGGAGCGGGATTTTGTCGCAGTGGTGCGTTATCAGGGGCCAAAATCCAACGGCATGCCTGAACTGCATAAACTGACGCCCTATCTGGGTACTCTGCAGGATCGTGGTTTTAAAGTAGCGCTGGTGACCGATGGCAGGATGTCCGGCGCATCGGGTAAAGTGCCTGCCGCTATTCATGTGTGGCCGGAAGCCCGTCTCGGCGGACCGCTGTCTCAGGTAGCCGATGGTGATCTGATTCGGGTTGATGCAACAACCGGCACTCTGGAGCTGATTACTGATGATGATGCATGGTTATCGCGTGGTCAGACGATGCCTGCTTCTGCAGCGAAGCACCATCATGCGATGGGACGAGAGCTGTTTGCGCCGATGCGCGATCAGGTTAACTGCGCAGAAGAGGGTGCAACCGTTTTTAATTTTACAGAGATCAAGTGAATGACCCAGTACGCACTCGTTGGTGATATCGGTGGCACTAATGCCCGCTTTGCATTGGTTCGGCCAGGCTCCGTAGAGTTAGAGTATGTGGAAACCCTGCAATGTTCTGAGTATGACAATATTGATTCGGCATGCCGGGCGTATTTCAGCAGTGTCGGTATAGCAGGAATTGAACGCGCCTGTCTGGCATTTGCCTGCCCGGTTCAGGGTGAAGTCATTAAAATGACCAACAATCACTGGCATTTTACCCGTACAGACCTGATACAACAGCTGGGACTGAAACAGCTGAAGCTGGTTAATGACTTTACCGCAATGGCACTGGGGATGTTGCATATAGGTGACGATGAGAAAATTCAGGTGGGTTCTGGTCGCTCTCTGGAGGGCGCTGCACGACTGGTGATCGGCCCTGGCACCGGGTTAGGGGTGTCCGGGTTAGTCAAAGCCAATGATGACTGGATTCCCTTATCAACGGAAGGGGGACATATCAGTTTTGCCCCTGCTGACGAGGCTGATATTGATCTTTGGCGTGTGCTGGTTGCCCGCTTTGGCCGGGTTTCGGTTGAGCGGATACTCTGCGGTCAGGGGTTGTTGAGTCTGTATCAGATATTATCCGAACAGCAGGGTAGCGAGGTTGTCTGTCAATCTCCGGCAGAGGTGAGTATTGCCGCGGTAGCGGGTGGGGATGCTGTCGCGGTCGATGCGTTACAGCGGTTCTGCCGCATTCTGGGTAATGTCGCTGGCGATAACGTTCTGACGCTGGGTGCCCGGGGAGGTGTTTATCTCTGTGGAGGAATCCTGCCAAAGGTGGCGGAGTTTTTTCTTCAGAGTGATTTTCGGCGTGCGTTTGAAGATAAAGGGCGTTTTGTTGATTACATGCAGAAGGTTCCGGTGTGGCTCTGTACCGCAGAAAATCCTGGTTTGTTAGGCGCAGCTGCAGCACTGGAAAACAGTGAGGTGTCTGGCTGAGCGGTGGTACTTTTACTACAATCGGGGAGGGTCTTTACGCTAATTAAAGAGGGTGAGGCTGATCAGGTGTTTCAAGCGCTTCTGATTCAGGTTGTTAGCAAGTGCGATCGACACCGAAATTAGCAAGACCGGGATCAGGCTTTAATTCATTGAAGGGAAGGTATCGTGTCGAGAGAGAACGCTAAGCGTATTTTGATTGTTGATGATGATAATGAGATTCGTGAATTGCTTGGGTCTTACCTCGGCCAGAATGGATATGAAACCGTATCGCTTGAAAGTGGCGAGCATCTGATTGAACAGCTGCAGACAGCCCCCGTTGACCTGATCATTCTCGACCTGATGATGCCCGGCGAGGATGGGTTCAGTCTGTGCCGCCGGGTACGCATCGATTCTGATGTACCTATTATCATGCTCACCGCATCGGCGGAGGAAACTGATCGTATCGTTGGCTTAGAGTTGGGCGCCGATGATTATGTCGCTAAACCGTTCAACCCAAGAGAGTTGCTGGCCAGGATTAAGGCCGTTTTACGCCGTAGCCGCTCTGTCGATGTGGCTGGGGCAAAGGGGCGGTTTCTCTGTTTTGCTGAGTGGCGTCTGGATACCGTTAACCGTGACCTGATTGATGCTTGCGGTAAAGTTATCCCTCTAAGCGGGGCAGACTATAATTTGCTGCTGTTGTTTCTGGAAAACCCGAATAAAGTTCTGAACCGTGATGACCTGCTCGGAGCCACCCGGGGGCGGGAGTCCAGCCCATACGATCGCAGTATTGATGTTCAGCTAAGCCGGCTGCGACAGCGTCTTGGAGAGGATGCTAAAGATCCCCATATTATTAAAACGGTCAGGGGCTCAGGCTATGTGTTATCCGTTGAAGTGGAGCGCGGGATGTGAAGCGCTGGCTCTGGTTCCCCCGGTCGTTGCTGGGTCGTATGCTGACGGTGATGTTGCTTGGCGTGCTGCTGGCTCAGGTGATGAGCAACCTGGTCTGGGTGCAGGAGATTAATCGGGAAAATGAGACGCTGGCCAGCAGTATGGCCGTGGATCTGGCTGAGAGCGTCTCCTCGACGGTGACCTTTTTTAAGGCGTTGCCCAGCGAGTATCGGCATATAGTGCTGTCCCAGTTACGGGATATGGGGGGGACCCGTTTTTTTGTGTCACTGAATAAAGAGCTGATCACTATCGAAGATATTGAGGACTCAAAGCTCAAGGGCGTTGTGATTGATAACTTTGTTCAGGGGTTGCGTAAGAAGCTGGGCAATAAAGCGGAGATTATTGTCAGTTTTTCCCGCCCCGAGACACTGCATGTGTTTAATAATCAAACGCTGCTGTTGGATCTGCCGCCACGCTGGTCGCAACAAAGCCTTATCTATGATCCGCAATCACCGCCCATTTTAGTGGCTCAGATCGACATGGAGGAGGGCGAGTGGTTATATCTGGCGGCTTTGCTACCGAAACCTGATCTGTTAACCAAGACCGATTATCTGCCCGCAGACCGACTCTATTTTCTGGGATTGTTATTAGTGATTCTGCTGCTGTTAGGCGGGATGATTGTCCGCTGGCTCACCCGTCCTCTGGATAAATTGGTGCAAGCGGCGGAGCAGTTGGGGCGGGAGATCGATGTGCCGCCTCTGAAAGAGCAGGGGCCATTGGAAATTCAGGCAACCGCCCAGGCTTTTAACCGCATGCAGGAACGTATCACCCGCTTTATAGATGATCGGCAACGATTATTTTCGGCTATCTCCCATGACCTTAAAACCCCGATTACGCGGTTACGATTACGGGCAGAGATGCTTGATAAAGAGGAAGATCGGGAGACCTTTGGTCGCAACCTGGAAGAGCTGGACCGGATGGTATCTGGCGCTCTGGAGTGTGCCCGGGGAACGGATATTCATGAAGAGGTACGGCCGATCGATATTATGGCGTTGCTGGGCGCTTTGCGGGATGATGCTGCGGTACTGGGCCGCAATGTCACCGTTGTGGGTGACGTGGGGCCGGTCTTCTGGGGACGGCCTATGGCACTTAAACGCTGTCTCGGTAATCTGATCGATAACGCTATCTTCTATGGTCAGCAGGCCGAAGTGTTTGTCCAGAATAGTCCTGATATGCTGACTCTGCGTATATGCGACCGGGGTGGAGGTATTCCGGACGAGATGATTGATCAGGTTTTTGAGCCCTATTTCAGGGTCGAATCATCACGCAATCGTTATACCGGAGGGACGGGATTGGGGCTTGGAATTTCGCGAAATATAGTCCATGCGCATGGCGGCGAGTTAGAACTGCATAACCGTGAAGGTGGTGGGCTGGAAGTGTTGATCCGGCTACCACGGCATTAAGTGAATCTGTTTGCTTACAGGCTATAAACAATGCGTCTTGCTCCCCCTTACTTCATCTCGGGGGAATGGCAAATTATCCTTTGTAACACTTTGTTACACTTCCTTTCCTGTTGTAACCCTAACCTTTCAAAGGCCGTGCTTTAATGCAATCACTTGTCATCGAATGGACAAGAAAAACCTCAAAGCCTAATAAAAACAAACAAAGGTAAAGGTCAATGAGTCTTAAAAGTGCAAAAAAATCCGTATTAGCGGCTGCGTTATCCGGTCTGGTTTCAATTGCTGCTCAGGCGGGTAATGTCGAGGTACTCCACTACTGGACCTCCGGCGGCGAAGCAAAATCCGCGGCCGTGCTGAAACAGTTACTCGAAGCTGAAGGTCATCAGTGGAAAGATTTTGCTGTGGCCGGTGGTGGCGGTGAAAGTGCCATGACTGTTCTTAAGTCCCGGGCTGTTTCGGGCAATCCCCCCAGTGCTGCACAGATTAAAGGTTTGGATATCCAGGAATGGGCCGAACTCGGTTTTCTGACGCCGCTGGATGCGGTTGCAGATAAAGCAGGTTGGGATCAGCTTTTACCCACTGTTGTGAATAACGTCATGAAGTATGAAGGCCATTATGTGGCGGTGCCTGTGAACGTTCACCGGGTTAACTGGCTCTGGGCAAACCCGGAGGTCTTCAAAAAATCAGGGGTTAACGTCCCCACCACCTGGGATGAGTTTTTCACCGCAGCCGATAAGATTAAGGCGGCTGGTTTTATCCCGTTAGCCCATGGCGGCCAGGCCTGGCAGGATGCGACCCTGTTTGAAGCGGTTGCACTGGGTGTTGGTGGTGCAGAGTTCTATCAAAAAGCATTTGTCGAACATGATCAGAGTGTGCTGACGAGCGCGAAAATGACTGAAGTTCTGGCAAGCTTTAAGCGTTTAAGCAATTATATCGACGCCGATGCCGCTGGTCGTGACTGGAATATTGCCACTTCAATGGTGATCAATGGTAAGGCCGCCATGCAGATTATGGGTGACTGGGCTAAGGGTGAATTTACCGCTGCGGGTAAACAACCCGGCCAAGACTATCTCTGTGTGGCTGCACCGGATACGCAGAATGGTTTCACTTTCAATATCGATAGCTTTGCGATGTTTGATCTGAAAGATGCCGATGATCAGCAGGCTCAGGCCGATCTGGCCCGGTTGATTATGGAACCTGAGTTTCAGGAAACCTTCAATCTCAATAAGGGATCAATCCCGGCCCGCCTGGGGATGCCAAGAGATAAATTCGATAGCTGTGCCCATAAATCGATGGATGACTTTGTCGCAACGGCAAAGTCCGGTGGTCTGGTGCCCAGCATGGCCCACGGTATGTCCACCACCTCTGCGGTGCAGGGTGCCATCTACGATGTCGTGACGAACTATTTCAATAGCGATTCGCTGACGCCTGAACAGGCAACCGAAAAGCTGGCCCGGGCAATTAAAGCCGCTATCTAAACTTTTTACTTCTGCTTGAATGCTCTTTAAGGAGCGATTCCGGGGTATCGCCGCAGGTGATACCCCTCTCCAAACTCGTATGAGGATTACCTCTATGAAGACGAATGTCACTTCCGATGTTGCCGCAGCCCTGTCTACAGAGGGGGTATTGGCGGACTCATCGGCACAGGGTTCACGTTCTGTTAATCCGTTAGACCTGATTCAGCGTTGGTTGCCGAAACTGGTGCTGGCGCCAACGGTGATAATGACGCTGCTGTTTATATACGGCTATGTCATCTGGACCGGTGTGCTGTCCCTGACCAAATCACGTTTTTTGCCCAATTATAATTTTGTCGGTTTTGCCCAGTACGAGAAGTTGCTGGATAACGATCGCTGGTCTGTGGCTTCGCTGAATATACTTATTTTCGGCGGGCTGTTTATCCTTATCTGTCTCCTTATCGGCGTGGTTATGGCGATTCTGCTGGATCAGAAGATTCGTGCAGAGGGTTCAATCCGTACGGTGTTTCTATACCCGATGGCGCTCTCTTTTATCGTTACCGGTACTGCCTGGAAATGGATTCTTAACCCGGGCCTTGGATTAGAGAAACTGGTGCATGATTTTGGCTATGAAAGCTTTCAGTTTGACTGGCTGGTTGATCCTGATATGGCAATCTATACCCTGGTGATCGCGGCAGTGTGGCAGTCATCGGGGTTTGTGATGGCGCTGTTTCTGGCTGGTCTGAGAGGCGTTGATAGCTCGATCGTCAAAGCGGCACAGCTGGATGGTGCCAGTATGCCGATGATCTATCGCCGCATTATTCTGCCGCATCTGCGCCCGGTATTTTTCAGTGCTTTTATTATCCTGTCCCATATTGCGATCAAGAGCTTCGATCTGGTGATGGCGCTGACCGGTGGTGGTCCCGGTTATGCCACCGATCTGCCGGCGACATTTATGTATGTAACGACCTTCAGTCGAGGGCAGATCGGTCTGGGCTCCGCCAGTGCCATGATGATGCTCGGCGTGGTTCTGGCGATTCTGATCCCCTACCTCTATTCCGAATTGCGAGGTAAAAACAATGTCTGATTCTATTAATACCAACGCCCGTCGTGTCAGGGTAAGCCGTATTGCGCTGTATGCAATTTTACTGCTGGCGGTGTTGTTCTATCTGCTACCGCTGATTGTGATGCTGTTAACCTCAGTTAAAAGTATGGCGGATATCCGTGCCGGTAACCTGATCTCCTGGCCGCAGGAGTTTTTGTTGGATGCCTGGGTGAAAGCCTGGTCTTCCGCGTGTACGGGTGTGAGTTGTGAGGGGGTAGGTTCCTTCTTCTGGAACTCATTTCAGATCACCCTTCCGGCGGTGCTGATCTCCACTTTTCTGGGCGCGTTGAACGGCTATGTGCTGACAAAGTGGAAGTTTCGCGGCAGTGATATCTTTTTTGGCCTGATGCTATTCGGCTGCTTTATTCCCTTTCAGGTGGTTATTCTGCCGATGGCGCAAACGCTGGGATGGTTAGGGTTGGCGAATACCACAACCGGGCTGGTATTTGTTCATATCGTCTACGGTATGGCTTTTACCACGCTGTTTTTCCGCAACTTCTATGTCTCGGTGCCTACTGAGCTGGTGAGTGCCGCGAAGATCGATGGTGCCGGTTTTTTCACCATTTTCTGGCGCATTATTTTGCCGCTTTCAACCCCTATTTTTGTCGTCTGTATTATCTGGCAGTTTACTCAGGTGTGGAATGACTTCCTGTTTGGGGTGGTGTTTTCCGGCGGGGATACCCAGCCTATCACAGTTGCATTGAACAACCTGGTTAATAGTTCAACCGGGGTGAAAGAGTACAACGTTGATATGGCGGCGGCGATGATTGCCGCGCTGCCAACGCTGGTGGTGTATGTCCTGGCGGGTAAGTATTTCGTTCGCGGTCTGACAGCGGGTGCGGTTAAAGGCTGATCGGTAAACCGATTAAAAAAATAAAAACAGGTACAAAGTGATGGCTACATTAGAGATTTCAAGTGTTAAGAAAAACTATGGCAAGGTAGAGGTACTCAAGGGCATTGATCTGAGTATTAATGACGGTGAATTTCTGATTCTGGTGGGGCCGTCCGGTTGCGGTAAATCGACCCTGATGAATAGCATTGCCGGGCTTGAGGATGTCAGCTCCGGTGATATTCATATTGGTGGCACCAATGTAACCGGATTAGCGCCGAAAGATCGGGATATCGCGATGGTGTTTCAATCCTATGCGCTCTACCCGAGTATGACGGTGCGGGGCAATATCTCATTTGCGCTGGAGATTCGTAAAGTACCAAAGGGTGAGCGGGAGGCTGAAGTTGAGCGGGTCGCGGATCTGTTACAGATTAGCCACCTGCTGGATCGTAAACCCTCTGAGCTTTCCGGGGGGCAGCGTCAGCGGGTTGCGATGGGGCGCGCTCTGGCACGTCATCCAAAGATCTATCTGTTTGATGAGCCGTTATCCAACCTGGACGCCAAGCTGCGGGTAGAGATGCGTACCGAAATTAAGAAGCTGCATCAGCGTTTGAAAACCACCATTGTCTATGTGACCCACGATCAGATTGAGGCGATGACGCTGGCGGACCGTATCGCGGTAATGAAAGATGGTGAGGTGCAGCAGTTTGGCACACCGCAACAGATCTACGATGATCCCGCGAATATGTTCGTTGCGGGTTTTATGGGGTCACCGGCAATGAATTTCCTCACCTGTACGCTGGAGTGTATTGACGATTGCTATGGTCTGAGTGTGACTACTTCAGATGAAGAACGGTATTTTTTACCGCTGCAACATGGTGATAGCTCGTTGCAGGAGTGGATTGGTAAAGAGGTGATTCTGGGGATTCGCCCTGAGCAGATTACCCACGTTATACCGCACAAGCAGGAGGAGAGCAGCGTTGCCCGCTTTACGGCAAAGGTAGCCGTAGCTGAACCCACAGGCCCGGATACACTAGTGTTGATTAATCTGAATGGTCAGGAGGTCGATTGTCGGGTTCATCCGATGGAAGAGAAGCCCGCCGGTAGTGACATGGAGTTTATGGTGGATATGTCTAAAGCGGTGTTGTTTGACCCAAAGACAGAAAAACGATTGCTTTAAATCAGATAACTGCAGTAAAGCATGCTCCGTTTTAGCCATATACAACAGAGCAGTTTATGGGAGGCCAGCCTGAGTCTGCCTGGTTTCCCCTGCCGATTGGGATGGGCGAGCTATGATCAAGAATAAAGCGCGAATTCAGCCAGAATTTAAGCCCTTAGATTCTCTGGGTGGAACATCGATACGATATTTTGAACAGGATAAGTCAGTAACCCTGAATAGCGGTCTTCACTATCATGAAGATTATGAACTACATCTGACAACTCATGGCGAAGGGAGGGTGTTTGTGGGTGACTACATTGGTCATTTTGAACCTCAGAGCCTGATATTAATTGGTCCGAATCTGCCTCATTGTTGGGTAAACCAGTCAGGTGGTGATGACAGCCGGGGCTGCACCGAGCGGGTGATTAATTTCTCTCAGGATCTTGTTTTAGCCCATACTAAGGGGGTGCCAGAAATGCAGGCGTTGACTCCCTTTTGGGAGAGAGCGCAATATGGTATTGAGTTTCTTGATGTTGACGCGATTGCTGAGATTAAAGAGATTTTCGATGATATTGCTGCATTAACCGGATTTCGCCGGGTGCTGCGATTCTGGTTTCTGATCGACCTGCTCGCGACAGTGACCGAGTACCGGGTATTGTCAGATGCTTCCTATTTGTCCTGCAAGGATGAAACAAAATCAGCCCGGCTGGAGCGGGCGGTCTCCTACATCATTGAAAATTATAATGCCGGGATTACCCTGGAGCAGGTTGCCGCACATATTGAAATGAGTGTCGGCCACTTCTCCCGTTTATTCAAGCGGGAGACAGGTAGTCGGTATATTGATTTTGTTAATGGCATTAAAATCAATAAGGCTTGTGAGCAGCTTACGCACAGTGACCGATCCATTACCGAGATCTGTTTTGATGCAGGTTTTAATAATATTGCCAACTTCAATCGGCGTTTTTATGATGTGAAAAAGATGACCCCTTCCGAGTATCGCAGGGTCGCTTTAAAATCTGTATACGGTTATAAGTCTTTCAGCGGTGCCAGCGGCCTTTTGGTCAGTCAGTAACCCAGGGATTACCATAACCATGCGATATGACTACTGTGGTTGCGGCTTCTGATACACTGATTTTGATAAATCTGCATGGCCTGGAGGTCGACTGCCGCGTTCATTCGACTGAAGAGCAGTCAGCCGGCTGTGATATGGCGTTTATGGTGGATATGTCTGACGCGGTGTTGTTCGATCCCCAAACGGGCTATTGACCGGATAGACAGGCAATAGATGCCGGATGCAGAGGAAACCGCATAACAGGGGGAGAACCGGATCAGTCTGGTTCGCCCCGGCTATGCGGTTTTTAAATGTTATTACGCATCACTTTTTAGCAGCAGTCGAGCTTCTGGAATCCAGTTTTTGTTTCTTTTGAGCAGGTTTTTCCGTTTGTTTGATGCTCATTTTACTACGCACTATATTCATCAGGCCCTGAGTCGACGGGTCATATTCAGAACTCTTCAGCTCGATATTGCGACTGATCTCTGTCGCCAGACGCTTACCCAGTTGCACACCCCACTGATCGAACGAGTTGATGTTCCAGATCGCTCCCTGAACAAACACTTTATGTTCATACAACGCAATCAGAGCGCCCAGATTGTGCGGTGTTAAACGATCCAGTAGCAGAGTGTTGCTGGGGCGATTTCCCGGGCAGGTCTGATAGTCCAGAATCCCCTCCTGCTGATCACCGTTCATAAATGCGTTGGCCTGGGCGAGCATATTGGTCAGCAAAGCAAAGTGGTGTTCTTCGGTTTCTTCATCCGGTTCCAGAGAGGCGATAAAATCAATCGGAACAAACCGGGTTCCCTGATGCAGTAGCTGGAAAAATGCGTGCTGACCATTGGAGCCGGTTTGACCCCAGACGATAGGACCGGTTGCATAGTCAACTTGATGACCCTCCATATCAACGGACTTACCATTGCTTTCCATATCCAGTTGTTGCAAAAATGCGGGCAGCTGATGCAGTGCCTGATCGTATGGGATAATGGCCTGGGTTTCAGCGCCCTGGAAATTGATATTCCAGATGCCGATCAGGGCTAGCAGAACCGGCATATTCCGGTTGAGAGGAGCTTCAACAAAATGGTGATCCATTTCGTAGGCCCCTTCAAGCAGCTCGATGAAGCGGTCGTAGCCAATGGAAAGCGCGATTGCCAGTCCTATGCTCGACCATAGAGAGTAACGTCCGCCCACCCAGGCCCAGAATTCAAAGATGTTTTCCCGGCGAATACCGAACTCCATCGCCGCCGCCTGGTTGGTTGACAGGGCAACAAAGTGCTGGCCGATATCGGTGTTTGTAGCTGTATTTTCAAAAAACCAGCGACGTGCGGTGCTGGCATTTAAGAGGGTTTCCTGAGTGGAAAACGTTTTTGTGGAAACGATGAACAGGGTGGTTTCCGGATCAAGGCCCGCCAGTACTTTCTTTATATGCTGGCCATCGACATTGGATATAAAGTGAAAGCTCAGTTCCGGGTGTTTGAAGTTCAGCAGGGCGCGACAAACCATATTAGGCCCCAGATCTGAGCCGCCGATACCGATGTTCACGATACTGTGAATACGTTTTCCGCTAAACCCTTTCCATTCACCGCTGCGAACTTTTTCGCTGAAGGCTTCCAGCTTTTTCAGACTGGCACGAATGTCAGGCATGACATCGATACCATTGACGATAACGGGCTCATCACCGCGGTTGCGCAGTGCTGTATGTAATACCGGTCGTTTTTCGGTGACGTTGATAATGTCACCGGAAAACATCTGTGCGCGTCGTTGATGAAGTGGCGAGTGATCGGCAAGCGTGATTAATGTTTTAAGTGCCTCATCACTGATTTTGTTTTTTGAATAATCGAGGAATATTTCCCCCAGCTGAAGGCTCATTTTATTGAAGCGTTCAGGGTCATTTTTAAAATAATCTGAAATTTTATCCTTGCTGTTTTTTGTAGCCAGCTGTTCAAGTTTTTTCCAGGTTACTGAGGAGCTAAGTTGATACATACATCTGTCCCTTTTTTATTGTTGGCATCTGTTTAGGATGCTGCTGGCTGTGACTTTTCAGGACGTCATCGTTGCAGTGTCAGGTAGTGGAGAGGTCCGCTTTGACGCTGAGATAGCCGATGCTAGTCTATTTTTTAGGTAATAAAACATATAAATAATGTGTTTGGTGTGAATATAGCACTATTTATTGCTAATAAAAACAAACTTGTGAGTATCTGTTCTGCTTGTTCGTGGTGCTGAAGGACTGTCATATTTAGCGTTTTTTTGTTTGATAGGGATCTGTTACTTGTTTATGGAAACCAGGTGAATTTTGTTTGTTTACTAAAATATTGTTGTTTAAGTAAGTGTTTAGAGAGTTTTAGATATTTAAGCTAGTAAGTTTAGATGGTTTTTATTGCGGCAATTATCCGTTCTCATAATATTTATGGAAGGACCTGATTGATCCTGATTTGACCTTCCAGTGATAACCGGAAGTTAATACTTGATTTTCCGGTTACATATATAAAAAAAAGACGGAGAAGTATGCAGTGAATTACAATAAGAAAGCGTTTTTAAAGTCGATGCTTGGAACGGCCGTTCTGGTAGCTTTGTCCAGCCAGACAGTGGCCGGTACTGATTTCAATGCTAATCTCGAATTAGATACTGATGCTACGGATACTGCAGCCGCAGATACCGCCTATGATCAGAACGGCCGGGTTGAGCTAAACGTTCTTTCCCGTCGAGAAAAAGGCGAATATTTCGTTCAGGCAAAGGGTACTGTTCTGCTAACCGTTGATGGTTCTACTGCTGTTGACGATGCTTATGTTCAGTTCGGATCAAAGGTCTGGGATATACAGGCGGGGCGTTTTGAGGCAGTAAACCTGTTCCCAAAAGCGAAAGATACTTTGATAGTGCATGCTGGTGGTGTGAGTGTCTATGAAGCCAACATGGTGCGCGGTCGTATCGGCGATGGTGGTGGTCAGTTCGCACTTCACTACAATGCGAGTGACAATGTTAAATTTGAAGTAGCAACTATTTTTGGTGATGAGAATGCTTCTGGGGATGATACAACAGCCGTCTCCGGTGTTCGTCCGGCCATTACCTGGAGTACTGATGGCTTCAGCCTGTTTGCGGGTTACGAAAAAGTTAAATATGACCTGAGTGCTGGTGGTACTCAGGATAAAAGTGGTTTCGGTATCGGAACTAACTTCGATCTGGGGGCTGCCAACATCAACATTGCAGCTGCTCGCTCAAAAGATGAGAATACTGACGAGAAAGTCACTTCTTACATTGCTAACATGGTTTACGGTAACTTTGGTGCCGGTGTGATTCGTTCAGACGTGGATCAGGGCAGCAGTGCCGATCCTAAAGTGACAACTGCCTATCTTGCCTACACTGTGCCGCTGCTTGATATTGAAGGCGCTTCAGTTACCTTTGCGGGGTCTTTCTCTTCAGCTGACAATGTCATTGATGATGAGGCTACTGCGCTGCGCATGCGGCTCAACTACACATTTTAATGCCTGACGTTTAACGCTCAAGCGACGTGTTGAGATGGAACCCCTTCCCGTCTCAACCTCGCAGGGTTCGATTCACCTGAGGAATTTATGGGTTGGCTCATGAACGCCGGGCTAACTCATAAACTTCTGTGCCATTTGCCGACAGAGATCGCTGGGTTTCTGTCGGCTTTTTTATTCTGAGGATTCGGGCATGGGGCAGCTTTCCCGGATGAGTAGCTCAGTTGCTAGTATTGTTTCGAGAGGGGGGGGCGGTTTTGTAAATAAACTTGCTGCGATCTTACCTTTAGCAAAGTTATCCTGCTTAACGGTTGTCAGTGATGGTGAGCTGCTGAGAGATTCGGGGATGCCGTCGAAACCAACTATTTTCAGTTCTTCCGGGATGCGGATTCCCATTCTGGTTGCCTCTTTAATAGCGGTCAGTGCATAGGTGTCGGTCATGCAAAAAAAGGCATCTGGCCGGGGGGTGCATTGCAGTGCTTCACGCACGGCGAGTAGTGCTGAGGCTTCAGTGTTATCGGGGATATGCCAGATTCGCTCATTCGGCAAGATCATGTTGTGTTTGCTGAGTGCTTCGCGATATCCATTCAGGCGTCGCACAGCGACAGAGATGGTGTCAGCGAACAGATCGTTATCATTGTAGACCCGGCATACATGTTTAGAGTCGATGATGCGTAACCCCAATATGGCCGGGTATTCAGGATGGTGTTGCAATGCCAGATCTGCGCTGTTGAAAGCGCCTCCGAAATTATCACTGGCTACGCTGCTATGACCACTCATAGAGCAGTCGACGGCAATGAGTTTTTTACTTTGCAGCGTGAGCTGATCAAAAATTGCATCGTCCTCTATATGTCCGTAGACAATAAATCCATCGACCGATGACTGTAAGCGGCGCACCTGGTTGGTGCTGGATAGCTCCCTGGAGTGGATCAATAGCATGCTCAGATGCTGGCTTTCCAGCTCAGTAGTGACCCCGTTGAGAAATTGGCTTGCAACACTGTCGTTCAGGTTATGGCTGAGACAGTCTGGCAGTACTATGCCGATAACTCCCTGGCTTCCTGTGGTATCGGTTTTACGAGGAGATCCTGAGCTGCGATAACCCAGTTGCAAACATTCAGATAAGATACGTTCGCGCAGCTCTGGTGAGAGTTGATCCGGATGATTGAACGCATTAGAAATGGTCGCTGTAGAGACACCTATATGATTGGCAGCATCCCGGATAGTAGGGCGGGGGGATTTTTTGCTGTCAGCGATCATGGCCAGAATCTCCATAGTGAAGAGCAGCGTGAGGTTCTCTCTTTAATATTGTATGGGTGAAAAATTGTAAATCAGCGGAAGCATTCATAATAAATTCATTCTTATTGTTATAGGTTTTAAGCGGGAGTTCATATAACTAACTATATGTCAGGTCGTGTGAATCTGTCACAAAAGGTTTGTTCAAATGAAGAATTTACTTTTTAACTTAATGTTAATTAAGATCTTTTTCGAATTGTATTAAAGCTGTGGAGGCTTTTGTCAGGTTAAACCTGAGTGCCTGAAAACCACAGCAAAGTTAGAAATAACATTCTGTTATAGCACTTACAGTTCAGCTCTATGTTGCCTGTTAGTTTAAAAAATCTAATCATTGACGTGAATAATACTCAAATAATATTGACAACTCAATGCCTCCCGCCTAATATTTGACAACGTTGTCAATAAGTGGTCATTGGTTGATGGTATCAATTAAGCAGGTGGCTGAGCAGGCCGGAGTTTCCTTTAAAACCGTTTCCAGGGTGGTCAATAAAGACCCTAATGTGCGTGAAGAAACCCGTGCCCGAGTCTTAGAAGCGATTGCGGCCTTGAACTACAGGCCCAACCGGGCTGCCCGTATGATGCGTAATCAGGAGTCGGGTGTTATCGGCTTTATCTCTGATGAGGTGGTTACTCAGCCCTATGCCGGAGATCTGTTGATTGGTGCTCAGCAAGTCGCGAGTCTGCATGATAAGGTTTTAATGGTGGTAAACATTGAAAACGATCGGGTTGGCAGGCAGCGAGCTATTGATATGTTGCTGGAGCGGCGGGTAGAAGGCCTGGTTTATGCGAGCTACTACCATAAAGAGGTGCAGGTGCCGCAAGAGATGTTGCAGGTGCCGTCGGTGTTAGTGAACTGCTATGCTGAAAATGAGGCACTCGCAACCTTTATTCCTGATGAAGTTCAGGCTGGATATGATGCAACACGACTGCTGATTGAACAGGGCCATAAAATAATTGGTCATATCACTTTGAATCCGGATATTGTCGCTGCTGTAAAGCGACTCGAGGGTTACCGGAAGGCACTTGCTGAGGCTGGTATTGCGTATGATCCTTTATTGGTTGTTCAGGGGGAACCCCGATTTGATGAAGCCGCGAATTCTGTCAGTGTTGAACAAGCGGTTGCAGCGCTATTGGAGTTGAAGCATCAACCAACGGCTTTTGTTTGTGGAAAAGATGAATTTGCAATGCAGGCCTACTTTGAGTTTGCCAAGCGTGGCTTGCAGGTAGGCAGAGACATCGCGATTACCAGTTTTGACAACCAGCGTATGATAGCGCCAGGCTTGTCTCCCGGGCTGACGACCATGGCATTGCCACATTTTGAGATGGGGCAGGCCGCGATGAATAGTATTTTCAATCAGGGGGGCGATATTGCTACCCGGTTGATACCGTTTTCAGTGATTGAGCGGCAGTCTCATTTACTGAAAAATTAGCGCTTAAAATAAAGAAAAAATAACAATAAGGGTCGAAACATGAAAATAATGAAAGTTTCTCTTTTGTCTTGCGCAATTATGACAACGTTGACATTGGATGTCAGCAGCGCAATGGCTGCTCCTTCTGAAGTCAAACTGTGGCGTCATGAAACGAGTAATATTAAAGAGATTGAAGTCAGCAAGGCGACCATCGAGCGCTTTAACCAGTCGCAAGCTAAGTGGCATATAACCGCAGAGATGATACCCGAGGGCTCCTATACTCAGACGGTAACCGCTGCAGCGCTGGCCGGAGATCTGCCATGTGTCCTGGATATGGATCAGCCGGTTGTGCCTAACTTTGCATGGTCTGGTTATCTGCTTCCCCTTGAAGGCCTGCTGTCCAAAGATGCTCTTAATGGCCTGATTGGCAGTGCGAAAGGTACATACAAGGGTAAAGTCTATTCTGTCGGTCAGTTCGATGTAGCGCTGGCGCTGTTTACCCGTCAATCGATTCTTGAGAAATATAACCTGCGTCAGGCAACCTTTGAACAGCCCTGGACTAAGGCTGAGCTGCTGGATGCCCTGGCTAAACTGAAAGCATCCGGTGAATACCAGTATCCACTGGCGATGCGTACCGGCTGGACCGGTGAGTGGTACTCCTATGGATATGCGCCGATGCTGCAAAGCTTTGGTGCTGATCAGATCGATCGTGATAACTACGTAAAATCTGAAGGCGTGCTCAACGGTGAGGCAGGCCTGGCCTGGGGGGCATTCTTCCAAAGCCTGTTTAACAATGAGTATGTCGATCGTAACCCAAGTGATGACAAAGGGTTTGTTCAGGGGCGCGCTGCACTGGACTACGTGGGTAGCTGGGAGATGGCAAATCACTCCAAGCGCTGGGGCGATGACCTGGTTGTGATGCCTGTGCCTGATTTTGGTGGTGGTCCGGTTATCGGTGGTGGTTCATGGCAGTGGGGGATCGCTAAGTCATGTTCAAACCCTGAAGGTGCCGCTGCATTCGTTGACTTTATGCTGCAACCTGAAGAGATCGCAGCAATGTCGGTGGCAACGGGTATGATTCCTTCTTCTCCGGAAGCCGCAGAGCTGACTGACCATTATCAGGTTGGTGGAGAC
This sequence comes from Oceanospirillales bacterium, assembly GCA_018223185.1. Taxonomy (GTDB): domain Bacteria; phylum Pseudomonadota; class Gammaproteobacteria; order Pseudomonadales; family Balneatricaceae; genus Amphritea. Next base: position 126,447 of record JAAEYW010000001.1, read on the forward strand.
TGGCGTTATTTTTACGACTTTACCGCCGCTTTTGCTGAACTGCGTCCGGCTACACCGGCCTATCCGATTATTTCCAGTACCTTTGAAAAAATGGCTCGTAATATAAAAGATGGCGCTAATGTGCAGGATGCCCTGGATGAGGCTGTAGATACTATCGAACGCAATATTTCTGATAATAAAGGCTACGGTTTTAACTAAGTAAATCAGCCTTTTCGGACTGTTATTGTGCTCTGTAAAGGAGAGCAGTAACAGTCTGATAGTGAAGCAGCGAGATATCTGTGTATGAATGCTAATACGTCTGTTAACAGTAGCGACACGTTAACCGTGTCATCAGGTCGACCTTCTGAGCCCCAGCGTCCACCGAGAAAGCGTTATGTCTTTCTTATGAGTGCTCCGGCTTTGCTTGGCCTGTTTATGTTCCTGGTTTTGCCGTTTCTGATGGCATTGGGAATGTCGTTTACCGATCAGCGTTTGTTGTCGCCTAATGCGACAGAGTGGGTTGGTTTACGCAACTATGACCGTTTGTTAAACATTAGCTGGTTGGTTCAGGAACCGGTTTCAGACGCAGCTGGCAATCTGAAACAGACCGCCGATGGCGAGCTGGTCTATCCAAGACTGCGTTCAGTTCTGCGCAACGATCCTGAATATAAAGATTTTAAAGAGTATACCCACTGGTCTTTTGACAATAAGCGTGTTGTCCTTCTGGCTAAGGACCCGAGCTTCATTCAGTCCATTATTAATACATTATTGTTTGTGATTCTGGTCGTACCGATCCAGTGCGGCACCGCCTTAGGGTTGGCGCTGCTGATTAATCAGAAGCTGCGGGGAATCTTCCTGTTTCGAACGGTATTCTTCTCGCCGGTGGTGACATCGATTGTTGTGGTGTCTATCGTCTGGAGCTTTCTGTATCACAAAGATTTAGGACTATTTAACCACTATCTGAGTGCGATGTCGTTCGGACTCATCGGTCCGGTCGACTGGCTGGGTGATCCTGATTGGGCTATGCCTTCGATTGTGCTGATGTCTGCCTGGCAGGCTGCCGGTGTGCAGATGCTTATTTTCCTTGCCGGTTTGCAGGGTATATCCGGCGATCTCTATGAAGCCGCTGAACTCGATGGTGCCGGTCCCTGGGGTAAGTTTGTCAACGTTACTCTGCCGGGGCTAAAGAACACCACTATCTTCGTTGTTATCAGTACGACGATTCAGGCCTTTGGTCTGTTTACTCAGGTCGATGTCATGACCCGGGGTGGCCCTCAGGGATCTACCTCAACGGTTATGTATCATGCAGTGACTAAAGGTTTCAGGGAACAGGATATTGCCTACGGATCTGCGATCAGCGTGATTTTCTTTCTGGCTATTCTGGCAATTGCGTTGCTACAAAAACGCTTCTTTGACAAGCGGGAGGATGCGTAATGAAACACTTACGAAAGTTGGGCGCTTATCTGTTTCTTCTATTGATCGGTTATGTGTTTCTGTTCCCGCTGCTGTTTATGATTATGTCCTCTTTTAAACCGGAGCAGGTTATTTTTGCCGATCTTTACAGTATTCGGGCCATTCTGCCGGTTGGCGATCTTACTCTGGATAACTACCGTCAGGTATTTGAAAAGAGTGATGTTTTACTCTATTTCCGTAACTCAATACTGATTACGTCGGCGACAGTGATTCTGGGGTTGTTCGTCAATAGCTTGCTGGCATTCACGCTCTCCCGTATGCGCTGGAGTGGTCGGAAATATATTCTTGCGGCGGTGGTGGCGCTGATGATTATCCCTATCGAAGCGATTGTGGTGCCACTGTTACTGTTGGTGTCTAAGCTGCCAACGATCGGCTGGGAGCAGGGTGGCTTCGTTCTTATGGGGTCCTGGCTGAACTCACTGGAAGTACAGATTCTGCCTTTCGTTGCGAACTCCTTTTTCATCTTTCTGTTCTATCAGTTTTTCAGGGATATACCGAAAGATTTTGATGAGGCTGCAGAGCTGGATGGGGCAACGCCTTTTCAGATCTATCGACACATTATCGTGCCAATGTCAGGGCCTGTTTTTGCCACAGTAGCCATCCTGCATTTCCTGCTGATGTGGAATCAGTATATCTGGCCGATTATGGCGGTGCAGGGAGAGGACGCCCGTCCGGTCATGCCGGGTATTCAGATATTCTTTGGCAGACAGACCAGCTGGGGTGAAATTATGGCCTATGCCTCATTTGTTACCTTGCCGGTACTGGCTGTGTTCCTGGCGTTTCAGAAGAAATTTGTAAGCAGTCTGGCTGGTGCCGGAATCAAGGGTTGATTGGTTACCTGAGAATAAGAATTAACGTTTTGATTGCCTGTATGGCAGGTGGTCACGGGAGAAGAAAATGGCAGACGTAAAACTGACCAAAGTCGTTAAGCGCTATGGTGATGTTGAAACAATCCACGGTATTGATCTGGATATTAAGGATGGTGAATTCGTTGTCTTCGTTGGTCCATCCGGTTGTGGCAAATCGACGCTGCTGCGCATGGTTGCAGGGCTTGAAGAGATCACAGAAGGTGAGCTGCATATTGATAATGAATGCGTTACCTCTGTTGCCGCATCCCGTCGGGGTGTGGCGATGGTGTTTCAGTCTTATGCCCTGTATCCACATATGACGGTGCGTGAAAATATGGGATTCGGCCTGAAAATGGCCAAAACGGATAAGGATGAGATCAAGCGTCGGGTGGATGAATCGGCAAAAATTCTCCAGTTAGAGCCGTTATTGGATCGCAAACCTAAAGCGCTCTCTGGCGGCCAGCGTCAGCGTGTCGCCATTGGCCGGACAATCGTCCGTAATCCCAAGGTGTTCCTGTTTGATGAGCCGCTGTCAAATCTGGATGCAGAGCTTCGGGTTAAGATGCGGGTTGAGATCGCTAAACTGCATTCACAGTTGAAGAATACCATGATCTATGTAACCCATGATCAGGTTGAGGCGATGACAATGGCCGATAAGATTGTCGTTTTGCGCGGTGGAAATATTGAGCAGGTCGGAAGCCCGATTGAGCTGTACCTGAATCCGGTCAATGAGTTTGTTGCGGGCTTTATCGGCTCTCCCCGGATGAATTTTTTTGAGTGTGATGTGATTAGCCAAACCAGCAGTTCATTGCGGCTAAGGTTACCCTGCTCAACGGAGGTTGAGCTCGACGCAGATGTGAGTGCCTCGCCCGGGATGAGCAAGGTGAAGCTGGGTATTCGACCGGAGCACCTGCAGGAAGACCATCAGGGGAAGGTAAAGATAGGTGTTGATGTTGATGTTGTCGAACACCTGGGTGGTGCGACCTATATCTATGCCCGTTATGCCGGAGACAATGAGCTTATCGTTCAGGCGGGTGGTTTAAGTCCCGTACGAAGGGGGCATCACTGTGATATCAGTTTCGATCTGGATCAGTGTCACCTGTTTGATTGTAATGGTTTGTCTCTGAGGGCGGCACAGCCGATACCCCTTCAGACCGAGGTATCAGTTCAGGAATTGGTTTTAGGCTGAGTTCGGATTCAATTTTTTATAGGTATGCCGGTATAGCCGGAATACAACTATTTTACAGCGGTATTCTATGACTTCTGCAGCAGCTTCTTTTGTGTCAGCAACTGTGACTGAGCGTCCATTGCTGCATTTTACACCACCTAAGGCGTGGATGAATGATCCGAATGGTTTGGTTTATTTTGACGGAGAGTACCATCTTTTCTATCAGTATTATCCTGATGGGCTTGAGTGGGGCCCAATGCACTGGGGACATGCGGTCAGTACCAATCTTATCGATTGGCAGCATCTGGAGATAGCGCTTTTCCCTGATGACAATGGAATGTGTTTTTCCGGAAGTGCCATTGTCGATTACAACGATACCAGTGGTTTGTTTAATGGCGAGTCCGGGCTGTTGTTGTTTTACACTGCACACCGGGTGACGGGTGACGGACATGACGATTATGAGCAGGATCAGTGCATTGCTTTCAGTAGTGATAAGGGGCGTAGCTGGCAGAAGTATGCAGGAAACCCCGTTATCCCGGTGCCGGGTTTTCGGGATTTCCGTGACCCTAAAGTGATCTGGCATGCGGCCTCTCAGCATTGGATTATGGCACTGGCCTGTGGCCAGTTGATTCGTTTTTATCGTTCTGAAAACCTGCTGGACTGGACTCTTTGCAGTGAGTTTGGTGCCGCTGAGGGCGCTCATACCAAGGGGCCGTGGGAGTGCCCGGATCTGTTTGAACTGCCGGTTGACGGCGGTCAAGGCAGTCGCTGGGTACTGATTGTCGGTGTGGGGGCGGGCGAAGATAGCTGGGGCTCGTTTACTCAGTATTTCATTGGCGACTTTGATGGTATCCATTTTCATAATGAAAATGAGCCTGATCGCGTTTTGCTGATGGATCAGTCCCGTGATTTCTATGCGGTCCAAAGCTGGTCAGATACGCCGGATAACCGGAGGGTTGCGATCGCCTGGGTTAATAACTGGTTGTATGCCAATAAGATCCCTGAAAATGGCTGGCGTGGGATGATGACGGTTCCAAGAGAGATCCGTCTTGTTTCTACGGAAGATGGCGTGCGCATCGGCCAGCGTTTTGTTGCCGAGTTGGACGAGTGTTCTTACCGGCAACACAAAACAATCGTTGCTGAAACCCGGCGTCAGGGCACCCACATTGATCTGGCGACGGCTCAGAGCATTAATAAACCGTTGCGGGGCTTATTAACGTTAAAAATGGAGAAAGACAGCCGGGTTGCTCTATATCTTAGTCAGACACAGCAGCCGGATCTGATTTTTCAGCTTGATGAGATGGGTGTGGCAATGCATTACCAGCGATCAGGGCAAAATGGTTGTGAGGCTTTTGACCGATATTTTCCTTTTAGTGTCCACCTGCCAGTCACTGATGGCAGTGATTCTGTTTCGCTTGAATGGATAAGTGATAATGGTTGTCTTGAATTGCTCGTTAACGATGGACTGTATTCATTAACGGCCTTGCAGCTCTGTCACTCTGCGGCGGAGGGTCATCATGCCGCTAAAATGGTCGTCGAAAATGGCGAGGTGCTGATTGAAAAGAGTGAGACCCGTATTCCTGACTAGCTGATATCTGGTGTAAAATCGGTTATTCAAAACCGCTTCGGATTTTCAGTGGTTCTAACTTAAATAGTCTGATGAAAGGTCGTTACCATGCTCAACAGAACCGGTGTCCGATGGGGTATTTACGCATGAAAAACGCTATCGAGCAGGAAATTTCGAGCTATGAAAACGGCAGCTATGAACTGCAATGGTTCGGGTACGATTTGCAGATATTTAAATATGCCTGGGGAGAGTTAGTCATCTCACTTGATGGCGGGCAGGTATTGCTGTTTCGTCCGGTCGGCGAGAGTGCTGTTCTGTGGCTGACAGAGAAGCCTGCTGATGCCCCTGGGGCGATCCGTGGCGGTATACCTGTTTGCTGGCCATGGTTTGCCGAGCATCCTGACACGCCTGAACTGCCAAAGCACGGTGTTGCGCGAACAGCCTGTTGGCAGATCGAACATCAGATGGTTGATCAGTCGGGTGGGCGCTGGGTGTTGTCACCGGAGCAATCACTTTGGGCCGGGGTTCAGTTGCAACTGGAGATCATCGTTGCAGACGCAGAGCTTTCGCTGGCGTTGACCACGACGAACCGCTCAGATCAGCCAGTGACGATGACTCAGGCGCTGCACAGTTATTTTGCTGTGTCCGATATCAGTGATATTGAAATACAGGGGCTGGATGAGTGTCGTTGCCTGGATAAGGTTCAGGGTATGCAACCGGGAGTGATGCAACACTCGCTGCGTTTTAACGCTGAAACTGATCTGGTGGTTGAGCATGCCGGGAATGACGAGGCGGTGGTGATTATTGATCATGGCTGGAGGCGTGCATTACGCATATCTAAGCAGGGGAGTGGCTCAACGGTTATCTGGAACCCGGGGCCTGCGGCCGCAAACATCAGTGATGTAGGGATGGATCAGGTGTCTCAGTTTGTCTGTGTTGAGGCGGCCAGAACCCGGTTTTTCGATGATCCGGTTGTGGCGGTCGGTGCAACTCAGACGCTGGCCACGTCAGTCAGAGTACTGCCATATCCGGCAGTCCGGTAACACCGGTTTACACAATGAAATAATCATAAGGGGCTGATGGGATCAGCCCCTTTTTTTACTGTTTTTTACGAACTGGTTTATGTTTACTGGTTCTTCAGGCGTTTCTGCAAATAGCTTTCATAATCGGGTACGCTGTAGCGGTGTTTCTGACTCAGGAGAGGCGAGCTGATCATGAAGTCGGCAGAGCTTCTGCTGCAGGCAACGGCAACGTTCCAGACAGCGGCTACCCGCAGCAGCGCTTTAACGTCGGGGTCATGCGGCATCGGCTCAAAGGGATCCCAGAAAAATACGATAATATCGATCTTCTGTTCTGTCAGCATGGCGCCAATCTGCTGGTCGCCACCCAGTGGGCCGCTAATGAGCTTAGTAATCGGCACGTTGAGACTTTTTTCCAGCAGATGACCGGTGGTGCCGGTGGCATACAGCTGGTGCTGGCTGAGGATAGCCAGATGTTTGTGGGTCCAGTCGAGCAGATCCTGCTTCATATTATCGTGAGCGATCAGTGCGATGCGTTTCCGTTCTGGCATCTCTATCTGCTTCATATCCATTCAGGTCACCTTTTAATACGTTGTCTTAGTGCATTTTGTCTGTCGGGATCGGCGTATAAAAAAGCCCGCATTACAGCGGGCAAACCTTACATCAGGTATTCTTTTGGTCAGAGCCAGACCTGTTAGTCAGAGCTGTGTTAGTCAAAGCTCTATTAATCAGAGCTCTATTAATCAGAGTTAAAGCCTGCGGCAGTGCTGTTGGCCATTGCGTGGGATCAGGACACACTTTTAACCGCTTCTCTGGCAAGTTTCATGATGGCTGCCCAGTCTTTATTGGCGATCAGTTCATCCGGGGTTAGCCAGGTACCGCCGACACACATGACATTTGGCAGTGCCAGATAGTCAGCGGCGGTGTGAACTCTGATGCCGCCGGTAGGGCAGAAGCGGATATCGCCGAAGGGACCACCAAATGCTTTTAATGCCGTTGTACCACCCGATATTTCAGCAGGGAAGAACTTAAAGCGTTTATAGCCGCGTTTAATGCCTTCCATCATCTCAGAAACGGTCTGAATGCCCGGCAGATAGGGGATATCACTGTTTATGCCGTAATCTAACAGTTCACTGGTGATGCCCGGGCTTACAATGAATGAGCTGCCGCTATCCACTGAGCGTTTATAATCATCGGGATTGATGACGGTACCGGCACCAACATGCGCTCCCGGCACTGACCGGGCTATTGCTTCGATCGCTTTCAGGGCATTCTCTGTGCGCAGAGTGACTTCCAGAACGGGCAATCCTCCTTCAACCAGTGCTTCAGCGATGGGAACGGCATCTTCCACTTTTTCTATGGTCAGTACCGGAATTACCGGGCCCAGGCTGCATAGGTTATCTATCCTGGTCATCATCCCGGCTGATAGTGTGTTGTTAGTCATAAGTAATCCCGTCATTTAATTCAGAGCCAGTGGCTGTGGTATCTCTAATAGCGTTTTTATCTACGGTGCCCAGTAAATGATTAATGGGTGTTGCAGAAACAGACTGACCGGCATCGATTCAGGGGTGCTCGTCAGTGCCTGGGCCAGCGTTTCCAGCTTATCGTTGCCGCAAATATGTAAAATCCGTAACTCGCTGTTTAACAGGCGTGCTGGTGTCAGCGAGATTCTGGCGTAGGGCGCTGTGGTTGGGTTAACTGCAACACAGTCTGCTGTGCTGGAGAGCGCTGCAGAGAGTTCTGCCGAGCAGGGAAACAGAGAGGCCGTATGACCATCGTTACCCATTCCCAGAATGACCACATCGAGCATTCCGTCAATCGCTGATAAGCGCTGTTGGCACTGTTCTGTCGCTTCCTCAGCAGAGCAGCCGGGTTGCCAGAGTGAGATGAAATCTGCACTGCCGGCGTTGCCCTGAAGCAGGTGAGTACGCAGTAGCTTCTCATTGCTGTCCGGTTTGTCAGGGCTTATCCAGCGATCATCCACCAGTGTAATACTGACTTTATTCCACGGCAGCTGTGCCTGACTCAGGCTCTGAAACAGGGGTACCGGAGTAGAACCGCCAGAGACTGCCAGGCTGGCGCGGCCTTTGTTTTTGATTGCGTTATTGAGCTGATCCTGGAGCAGTGCTGACAGGTGAGTGGTCAGCGCCTCTCTGGACTCAAAAGCCCGAACGTCTACATTGCCGGGAAAGCTGATTTCACTGATCTTCATGCCAGCTATTCCCATCTTTGATTAACATCAGGTCTGACGCTTTGGGTCCCCAGCTACCTGCTGCGTAGGGCAGAGGAGGTTTGGTATCGCTGGCCCAGTGCTCCATCAGCTGATCACACCAGGTCCAGGCATGCTCGACCTCGTCGCGGCGCACAAAGAGGTACTGATTACCCTGAATCACTTCAAGCAGCAGTCGTTCGTAGGCGTCCGGAATCCGTTTTTGTTCAAACGCCTGGGAGAAGTTCAGCTTCAGTGGTTCGCTTCGCAGGCGCATCCCTTTGCCCAGTCCCTGGTCTTTGTTCAGGATCTGTAGCGAGATTCCCTCTTCCGGTTGTAAGCGGATAATCAGTTTATTCTGCGCCAGGTGTCTCTGGTTTTCGTCAAAAATAAAGTGTGGCTGAGGTTTAAAGTGTATGGTTATCTGCGAGAGCTTTTCCGGCATCCGTTTTCCGGTGCGCAGGTAAAAGGGGACTCCGGCCCAGCGCCAGTTATTAATTTCAGCTTTTATGGCAACAAAGGTTTCTGTGTTGCTATCCGGATTGGCGCCTTCCTCTTCCATATAGCCGGGAACAGGTGCTCCCTCCAGCATTCCTTTTGTATAACGTCCGCGCACGACATGGGTGGTGCACATCTCTGAGGTAATCGGACGCAGGGCTTTAAGTACCTTAACTTTTTCATTGCGGATCATGTCTGCAGACAGGTCATCCGGCGGGTCCATCGCGGTGAGGCAGAGCAGCTGTAACAGGTGATTTTGCACCATATCCCGCATCTGTCCGGCCTGATCAAAATAGCCCCAGCGGCCTTCAATCCCTACTTTTTCCGCCACGGTGATCTCAACGTGGGAGATATGGCTTTGATTCCATTGGGAGCCAAACAGAGGGTTAGCAAAGCGCAGGGCTATCAGATTCTGTACCGTTTCTTTGCCCAGATAGTGATCGATACGGTAGATCTGGGTTTCGTCGAAATACTCGGCGACCTGATCATTCACCTCATTGGAGGACTTCAGGTTATGGCCGATCGGCTTTTCCAGTACGACACAGCTGTTGGTGTTGATACAGCCGCACTTGGTCAGGTTTTTGCTGATTGATCCATAAATTGAAGCGGGGGTCGCGTAGTAGAAGATACGTGCCCGTTCGGCGCTGGTATCCAGCGTGGCTTTCAGATCCTGATAGCTTTCAGCTTCGGTAAAGTTAACGGAGCAGTATTCAACTTTGTCCAGAAAACGGTTCAGGGCTTCAGGTTCCAGTTCTTCAGGCTTTACAAATCGGGCCAGGCTTTCCTTGCAGATGTCGGAGAAGCTGTTGGTGTCTTCCTCGTGTCTTGCTACGCCAATAATGCGTGAGTCCTGTCCCAGAAAGCCGGCACTTTCCAGCTGAAAAAGTGAGGGGATAAGCTTCCTCTGAGCCAGGTCACCCATGGCACCGAAGATCACTATGTCGCTGGAGGTATTCGCTATAGACATGGCTGAACCTGTATTTTGTAGTTATTAAAACAATATAACGGGTATATTATGTGAGTTTAATCGGTTATTCAATACTATATATGTAATATAACAACGCAATTGGTTGTTTGTTACCTTACTTTTTTCTCTTATGACCTAAAAAATAGTGCTGGAAGCTGTTTTTATAGGGATGTATAGTCACCCTTATGTTAACAAATGTAGTTAAATAACCACCTTTTAGTCTACTTAAACAGAGTAATTATGATATGAACCTGTTAGAGCAGATTTACGATCGTCTTGAATCGTTAAATAAATCTGAGCGTAAAGTTGCCAATGTCATCATTGGCGATCCGGCAACGGCAACGCGATTAAGTATAGCGTCACTGGCTCAGGCCGCGTCTGTCAGTGAACCAACCGTGAATCGCTTCTGTCGCAACTTTGAAGCGAAAGGCTACCCGGATTTTAAGATTCAGCTGGCCCAGAGCCTGGCGGGAGGGACTCCTTATGTCAGCCGTAATGTTGAGCAGGATGATTCCACGGAAGAGTATACGGATAAGATTTTCACCTCGACGATTGCTGCGCTGGATATTGCCCGTAAAGGAGTGAATGCCGGACTGATCAGTAAAGCGGTTGATTATCTTATACAGGCGAAGCAGATATCCTTTCTGGGGCTGGGGGCGTCAGGCCCGGTTGCCAACGACGCTCAGCATAAGTTTTTCAGATTCAATCTGCCTGTGGCTGCCTACGAAGATGTGCTGATGATGCGTATGGTCGCTGCGGCCGCACATACAGGCGATGTATTTGTGGTTATCTCCTATACCGGTCGCACCCGGGAGCTGGTTGATGTTGCTAAGATTGCCAGAGAGAATGGTGCAACGGTTATTGGTATCTCCGCTGAAAACTCACCGCTGGCTAAAGAGTGTACGGTATTGCTGGCGGCACCTACGCCGGAAGACACCGATATCTATATGCCGATGACATCACGCATCGTCCAGTTAGCACTATTAGATGTTCTCGCAACCGGGGTTACTTTGCGACGCGGGGTCGATTTCCATCAACACCTTAAAAAGATTAAAGAGAGCCTGAAAGCTACCCGTTATCCCAGCGAGTAGCGATGCCTGTAGCCGATCGTTTTATAAAATGTTGTCAGAAAACCCGCAAACAGCGGGTTTTTTTGTATTTACCCGGACGTTGGTACTTATACGCTGAACAGATCCCGTTATTCATATGGAACATCGCGTGCCAGACAGGGTTTTTAATGAACTCTGGATTATCTGCAACACCACAGGTACCCATCAACCCGACGGGTGCTGATTGTGTTATGTATGTCGCCGGTGAGCACGTTTGCGCCTGAAATGCTCAGAGCAGTGGTGTCAGCTATGATAAACATAACAGCTTTTGAATGCCTTTACCTAGTCACACCACAACGTCGTCCATGCTGATGTCAGCCAGCCATAACAGGGGTAGTCGCCTGAAGTGAATTTATAGATATATTCCAGAAGAGAGTTTTTTATTAATAATGGAATAAATTGTGTTAAAAATAACAGGCTGAGATGAACTTAAACGGGGGGAGCTGATGGAGGTCATTGTACTGCTGTAACGCTTATATTCAGATAAGAAGGCGAGAGTTTTTATGGCTGCTCTTCACCTGTAACGCCGTCAATGTCATGAGGGATTGAGAATATGAATAACAAGATCCAGGCGATCATTCAGCGTTATCAGGCAGACAGGACCCGTCTGCTTGATATGCTCTGGGAGTTACATTATCTGTATGGTTACCTTCCCGATAAGGCTCTGTCGGAGCTGGCAGCTGGCCTGAATTTGTCAGTCGATGACGTGCGTGAAACCAGTTCTTTCTACCATTATTTTCATGACCACCCAACGGGCAGGTACACCCTCTATCTCAGCAATACAGTGATTGCCAGAATGAATGGCTATCAGCAGGTGCTGGCGGCACTGGAGCGTGAGACCGGGGCGCCTGTCGGAGGCATGGATGAATCAGGGACTTTCAGTCTGTATGAAACGCCCTGTATCGGCCTGAGTGATCAGGAACCGGCGATGTTGGTTGATGATGTGGTATTTACCCGGCTGACGCCCGAAAAAGTATCAGACATTATCCGCCAGTTAAAACGGGGCCGGTCACCCGCAGAGATCGCTAATCCCAAAGCCCTGCCCGAAGACGAGGTTGCCTATGTTGATCAGCTGATTGACACCCCTGTGTGTAAGACCGGCGAAGTGTTTTTTCAGCAACAGGATGACTATGCCGGGCTACTGCAAAATGCCCTCGATGCGGGTCCCGATGCTGTTATCGGGATTATGACTTCAGCCGGACTGAGGGGACATGGAGGGGCCGGTTTCTCCACCGGATTGAAATGGCGTCTGTGCCGCGAGGCACCCGGTGCGGCTAAATATGTTATCTGTAATGCTGACGAAGGTGAGCCTGGCACCTTCAAAGACCGGGCTCTGCTGACCCGTTCGCCACAGGCGGTATTCATGGGGATGATTCTCGCCGCCAGCGCGATTGGTGCCCGTGAGGGAATTATCTATCTGCGCCGGGAGTACATCTACCTCAAGGCCTATCTGGAGAAACAGCTGCAACAGTTCAGAGAACAGGGGTTGCTGGGAGACCGTATTCTCGGGCGGGCCGGTTTTTGTTTTGATATCCGCATTCAGATGGGTGCCGGTGCTTATATCTGCGGAGATGAATCAGCACTGATCGAATCCTGCGAGGGTAAGCGGGGCACTCCCCGGGTGAAACCGCCCTACCCGGTACAGCAGGGCTATCTGGGGATGCCAACCTGCGTCAACAATGTTGAAACCCTGGCTGCGGTAACCCGGGTGATGCAGCAGGGGGCTGACTGGTATCAGGGACTGGGCACGGATGACTCCAGAGGCTGTCGTCTGTTGAGTGTTTCGGGGGATTGTTTACGCCCCGGAATATACGAAATAGAGTGGGGAACTACCCTGAATCAGGTGCTGTCGCTTGTCGGGGCGGCCGATCCCTGGGCGGTGCAGGTCAGCGGCCCGTCCGGTGAGTGTGTTGCGGTCGGAAAAAGTGGCGAGCGGCGCTTCGGTTATGGCGATCTCTGCTGCAATGGTTCTTTAATGATCTTCAACCGTTCAAGGGATCTGCTCGATATTGTGCACCATTTTATGCAGTTTTTTGTTGATGAGTCCTGCGGCATCTGTACCCCGTGTCGAGCGGGTAATATTGATCTGCGTGACAAGGTTGAACGGATTATGGCCGGCAGAGGCTGTCAGCAGGATCTCGATGAAATAGTGAGCTGGGGATCACTGGTGCGCAGTACCAGCCGCTGTGGACTGGGGGGGAGTTCGCCCAATCCGATTCTCACCACATTACAGCAGTTCCCGGAAATCTATCAGGCAAAACTGGTGCAGCAGCAGGGGGCTCTGCTGCCATCATTTGATCTGGATAAGGCTCTGCAGGGCAACGAACAGGCGCGGATCGAGCTTACCCAGACAGAGCTTACAGCGCTTCCGGAGGTGACGAAATGAGTATTCAGATAACCATTGATGGTCAGCCGGTTGCCGCCGAAGAGGGGCATAACCTGGTGGATGTTGCTGCTGAAAACGGCGTTTATATTCCCACTCTGTGTTATCTGAAGGGACACCCCTGTCTGGGTACCTGCCGGGTCTGCTCGGTCCGGGTAAATGGCCATGTTGCGGCCGCCTGCAGTGTGCCGGTGGCTGATGGTATGCAGGTGGAGGTCGAAACCACAGAGCTGGCTGATATGCGCAAAGCCCTGATCGAGTTTCTCTTTTCAGAGGGCAATCATAACTGTCCGAGTTGTGAAAAAAGTGGTCGCTGCGATCTTCAGGCAACCGGTTATGAGGTGGGGATGATGGTATCACGCTTTCCTTACCGTTTTCCTGTACGGGAGCGGGCGGTGGTGGCTGACCATATCTGGCTGGAACGCGACCGCTGTATATTCTGTCAGCGTTGCGTTGAGTTTATCCGCGACAGAAAAACCGATCAGAAAATCTTCAGCATCAAGGGGCGTGGCAGCACGGCACAGATTGAGATTAATACAGAACTCGCTAATGCGATGCCGCCTGAGCAGGTGCGGGAAGCCGCCGATATCTGCCCTGTGGGCTGCATTCTTGAAAAAGGTGTCGGGTTTAATGATCCGATCGGGCAGCGTAAGTTTGAGATTCAATCGGTGCGTGAGCGGGCGCTGGGGGATAAAAAGAAATGAGCAAGCCTGATAACAACAATACCTATTCCCACGATCTTCCGGCCCGTCAACTCGACCCTGAACTGCAGGCTGCGCGGGATGAAAAAATCAAAGTGGCGATGATCGGCCTGTGCGGCTGCTGGGGGTGTACGCTGTCACTTCTGGATATGGATGAAGCGCTGCTGGGGCTGTTGGACAAAGTGACTATTTTGCGTTCATCACTGACCGATATTAAGCGGATTCGCGAGCGGTGTGCCATCGGTTTTGTCGAAGGGGGCGTGGCAAACGAGGAAAATATTGAGACGCTGAAAGAGTTTCGCGAAAACTGTGACATTCTGATATCCGTGGGTGCCTGTGCTGTCTGGGGTGGTGTTCCGGCGATGCGTAATGAGGCAGAGCTGACCGACTGCCTGAAAGAGGCCTATGTTGCATCAGTCACCGCGGTGCCTGATGCAATACCCACGATTCCGTACCACGAAGATATACCGAGGATAACCACTAAGGTATACCCCTGCCACGAAGTGGTCAGAATGGATTACTTTATCCCCGGTTGCCCGCCAGATGGTGCGACTATTCTTAAAGTGCTGGATGATCTTATTAACGGGCGGGAGTTCGATCTGCCTGCGTCGATTAACCGATACGATTAACAGAGGGAACCGAGATGAGTCGAAAACTGGTTATTGATCCTGTTACCCGTATAGAGGGGCATGGCAAGGTTACCATTCAGCTGGATGACAGTAACCGCGTGACCGATGCCCGGCTTCATGTGGTGGAGTTTCGCGGTTTTGAAAAACTGATACAGGGGCATCCTTACTGGGAAGCGCCGATGCTGCTGCAGCGGATCTGCGGTATCTGTTTTGTCAGCCATCACTTGTGCGGCGCCAAAGCACTGGATGATATGGTTGGCGTGGGACTGGGGTCTGGAATCGATATGCTGCCAACGCCGGAAAAAATTCGCCGGCTGGGGCATTATGCCCAGCAGTTACAATCCCATGTGACCGCCTACTTTTATCTGGTTGTCCCCGAGATGCTGTTCGGTATGGATGCTCCGCCAGAGCAGCGCAATGTGCTGGGGCTGGTGGAACAGAACCCGGCGCTGGTAAAACGGGTTGTTGCACTACGCAAGTGGGGGCAGGAACTGATCAAAGCGGTATTAGGTAAGCGGATGCACGGCATCAGCTCAATCCCTGGCGGGGTGAGCAAGAATCTCAGCGCAGAGGAACGGGATCGCTTCCTGCTGGGGGAGGAGGGGTTACTCTCTATCGATGAGGTGATTGAATACGCTCAGGATGGTCTGAATCTGTTTTATGATTTTCATGAAAAACACCGGGAACAGGTCGATAGTTTTGCTGTAGTCCCGTCACTGGATATGTGTCTGGTCAATGACGAGGGCAACGTGGATTACTACCATGGCAAAATCCGTATTCTCGATGAAAACAAGAATATCGTGCGGGAGTTTGATTACCACGACTATCTTGAGCATTTCTCCGAAGCGACCGAAGAGTGGAGTTATATGAAGTTCCCCTTCCTGAAACAGCTGGGACGGGAAAAAGGCTCTGTACGGGTGGGGCCTCTGGCGCGGATGAACGTGACTAAATCCCTCCCCACACCACTGGCGCAGGCAGCCCTGGAAAAGTTTCATGACTATACCGGCGGCAGGTCAAACAGTATGACGCTGCATACTAACTGGGCACGGGCCATTGAGATCATCCACTCCGCGGAGCTGATTAAAGAGCTGCTGAATGATCCCGACCTGCAAAATGAGCAGTTGCTGATGACACCGGCTGAAAACGACTGGACCGGTGAGGGGATCGGTGTTGTTGAGGCGCCCCGGGGGACTCTGTTGCATCACTACCAGGCCAATAAAGAGGGCGCGATTACGTTTGCCAATCTGATTGTTTCGACAACTCAGAACAACAGTGTCATCAATCGAACAGTTCAGTCCGTGGCCGAGGATTATATCAGTGGTAAAGCTGAAATCACCGAAGGAATGATGAACGCTATCGAAGTGGGGATTCGCGCTTACGATCCCTGCCTGAGTTGCGCTACCCATGCGCTGGGACAGATGCCACTGGCGGTTTCTCTGTTTGATGCTGAGGGGAACGTGGTTGATGAACAGCGTCGTTAAACCAGCCCCGCTGTCATTGGCAGACTTTAACCGGACAGATTGCCTGATCTATGGCATCGGCAATGTTGGTCGTCAGGATGATGGGCTGGGGTGGGCATTTATTGACTGGCTTGAAACGGCAGGCATCTGCCCTGAGGCTGAGATGGTGCGTAATTATCAGCTGTTTCTCGAAGATGCAGACCTGATCAGCCATAAACAGAAAGTGCTGTTTGTCGATGCTACCCGGGATTCAGACGTGGAGGCGTTCTCTTTGCAGCCGGCCAGTGCCAGGCTTGATTTCACCTTTACCTCTCATGCGATCTCCATCCCGGCCATCATGGCGACCTGCCAGCTCTGCTTTGATACACAGCCAGCGGTTTATGTGCTGGCTATCAGGGGGTATGAATGGGCGTTGCAGGAGGGGCTGACCGCCGGTGCCAGGGCTAATTTAGAGCGCTCTATCGCCCACTTGACCCTATAGCCCATGTCACTCTATTGAAGCGGAGCTATCTGTTTATCTGGCAGACTGGCCAGAGGTAGAAACAGCAGTATGCTGTTTCTCCTGTTCTCCTGTTTCTTTTTTATGGTCTGAATCCAGACAAATCTGATCTTTCTCTGGCTG
Organism: Oceanospirillales bacterium; assembly: GCA_018223185.1. Taxonomy (GTDB): domain Bacteria; phylum Pseudomonadota; class Gammaproteobacteria; order Pseudomonadales; family Balneatricaceae; genus Amphritea. The sequence continues at coordinate 143,079 of JAAEYW010000001.1, forward strand.
GCTTGCGTAATAGTTTCTGGAGGAACAGAGACTATGAGATCAGGTTTGTCGCAGAAGTTTTGGGTTAATCAGGCGGGTTTTCAGCTGGCATGGTGGTGTGCGATTTTATTCACCAGCCAGAGTTTACCCGTTCTTATCATCTTATTGCTGCTGCACTTTCTGTTTCACCGACATCCTCTCAATGAAGCTTATGTGGTACTGGCCTGCGGTCTGATCGGGTTCAGCGTTGATCTGTTGCTGACAGCGGCGGGGTTTTTTCGTTTCGGGTCAGCAGCACTGCCTCCTTTGTGGTTACTTTTGCTGTGGTTCAGTTTCTCTGCAACCCTGAGGCAGAGTCTGAGCTTTTTTCATAACCGCAGGATGCTTGCATCAGTGTGCGGAGGCATCTCAGGTGGCCTGGCATATATTGCGGCGGCAAAACTGGGAGCCGTCAGCATCGGTTTATCGACAGTCCCGGGCTTTCTGGTGCTGATGTTCATCTGGATGGGATTGTTTCCGCTGCAGATATGGCTGAGCACCCGGCAGTTTCCGGGGGAGGTCAGGGGTGCGTATTAATCTGTTTCTGATCACATTGCTTCTGTTTGTGGCAGGTCTGCACCCTGCGGTAGCAAAACCGTTGCCTCAGAACATGAAGCTTATAGGGGAGGCTGAACTGAAGGTGCTTTGGTTCAGGGTTTATAACGCCCGGCTCGAAAGCCCTGAGGGGACTTTTGTTTCTGAATCGATGCCTCTGCTGCTGACGCTTGAATATCAGCGCAATATCAGTAAACAGGAGCTGCTTGAAGAGACCTGTAGCCAATGGCAAAGGGCCGGTATTGATCCGCATGATCAGGCGTTATGGCTCACTTCATTGAATGAACTATGGCCGGATATCCGCAGGCATGATTCGCTTAGTTTTTATCAGGATTCCGACGGATATGGATATTTTTATTATAACCAGCGCTATCTGGGCAGTATCAGGAATAACCGCTTCAGCCGGGCATTTCTCGATATCTGGTTATCTGATAACAGTGATTTCCCGCAGTTAACCCGGCAGCTAACCGGCAGACTCCCGGAGTAGAAGGAAGATAGATATGACTCACACTGCCTCTTTACTGGCACTGGCTTTACCCGTTTTTTTAATACTGCCTGGTTGTGCCAGTTCACTTGATAATTACCGCGATGAAAAGCCGTCATTAGCGCTGGATCAGTTTTTTAACGGACGTCTGGTTGCTTATGGCATGGTGCAGAGCTTTTCTGGCAAGGTTACCCGCCGTTTCCGGGCTGACATTTCGGCGCAGTGGCTGGAGGGAAAGGGGACGCTGGATGAGCAGTTCTATTTCAGTGATGGTGAGCAGCAGAGCCGTTGCTGGACGATAGTCAGGGAGGGGAATCGCTATAGGGGGACAGCCGGCGATATTGTGGGCGAGGCTCTCGGTGAAGTTCAGGGTAATACGCTTAACTGGCGTTATACCCTGCAGGTACCCGTGAACGGCAGGGTCTGGAATATAGCGCTGGATGACTGGCTCTATTTGATAGATGAGAACAATCTGATCAACCGCACTAAAATGAAAAAGTTTGGCCTGCCCGTCGGTCAGTTAACCCTGCATATTCGTAAGCTATCTGACGCAGAGATTAGTCAGACACTGCCTGCTGAATCGGCATGTAACCCGCAGGAAAATGTATGAACAGAGATTCACTCGATAGCAGGGTGCCCTGGAAAACCGCCTGGGTTACCGGAGCGGGAAGGGGGATCGGTGCAGAGCTGAGCCGGTTGCTGTGTCGTCAGGGCGTAACCGTCTATGGCTCAGCCAGAAGTTCAGAGGAACTTGAACAATTACGCCAGGAACTGAGTCACTGTGATGGCGAGCTTATTCCTGTCGTGTTGGATATTCGCGATTCGCACGCCGTACAAAGGCTGTTTCATGACTGGGATGCCGTGGGCATTATGCCTGAGCTGGTGGTGCTGAATGCCGGCAGCCATGATCCGTTTTCTGTGTATGAGTTTTCTGCACAACGATGCAAAGAGCTGCTGGAGATTAATTTACAGGGAACAATAAACTGTCTTGATCCTGTTTTATACCGTTATCTTGAAAGGGATAGTGCGACAGACTTACAGAGGCAAACTGAGCCGTTGGTGCCAGGTGGATTTTCAGGTGGATTGTCAGGACAGATTGCCGTGGTCTCGTCATCAGCGGGTTATCGTGGCCTGCCTGTAGCCGCGGCATACGGTGCGGGTAAGGCGGCGCTGATCAATCTGTGTGAGTCGCTGCGGTTGGATCTGCGCGGGAGTGGGATAAAGCTGCAATTGATAAATCCCGGTTTTGTGCGCACACCGTTAACCGATAAAAATGATTTTCCAATGCCCGCGCTGATGGAACCTGATGAGGCGGCCAGACGGATAGTGAAAGGGCTTTTAAGTGACCGGTTTGAAATAATATTTCCCCGTCGCTTCGTTTATTTGTTAAAACTATTCAGAGTGATACCCTATCGCTGGTATTTCTGGCTGGTAGGCAGGGTGACAGGAGCGGGACAAGATGTCAGACACAATTAACCTTACCGATACAGAGATTTTAAATAACTATGCCAGCAGTCTGGCCCGGCTGCAGCCGACGACTATCAGCGCTCTGGGGGAACTGGTTGCAGATGATGTTCTTTTTAGCGATCCGTTTAATCATGTTCAGGGTAAAGCTGCATTTCTCGGAATAATGGAAGAGATGTTCCGCCAACTCAGTGATGTGCGTTTCGAGCTGTTCGAATGTCAGTTGCAGGGACGAACGGGTTATCTGTATTGGCGTTTTTCTGCGGCCTCATCGCTGACAGGGGCTTTTTCAGCTGAAGGTGTCAGTCGTATCTGTTTAAGTGAGAATGGCCTGGTGATCAGTCATCAGGATTTCTGGGATGCCAGTATTCTGATGCAGGAGTTCCCCTTGTTGGGACGTGTGATCCGTTATATCCGCAAACGGGCTGCATATCGCAGCGAATAAACCCTGTGCCGTTAATCAGACACAACCGGTGAGTGTAGCCGGTTGTGCCATATCATTCAGTTCAGGTCTTTTATTTCAGATCATTCAGTTAAGATCATTCAGTTCAGATCATTCAGTTCAGATCTTTCATCGGTTCAGCTTTGCTGTTTCAGTTTGCGTCTTTTATGCAGTGTCAGGGTGAGCACCATTGATGCCAGGATGAAAGTGACCAGATTGGCCAGTATCACCGGAATATCGCCAAGAATCAGCCCGTAAACCAGCCATAAAGCAACCCCGATGGTAAACACTGAATACATCATCAGGGATATACCATCGACGTTTCCCGTCCTAAGTATGTGAACCACCTGGGGCACAAAAGAAAGTGTGGTGCAGGTGGCTGCCATGAGCCCTATCAGCGTGAAGTTTTCCATCGTTGTGTCTTAAAGGTTGCTATAAAGTTGTCTGTAATAGTGGGGGATCATAGGGCCCCCCGCGCCTTTATACAAATGATGTTTGTTAATGCAAACGGCTATCGTTGTATTTTTTTACTCAGGTGCCTGGTTTACCAGCTGATACAGTCCGACATCGATGGTGCCCTCTTCAAAACCCCCTTCGCAGTAGCAAAGATAGTAACGCCACAAACGTCTGAATTTTTCATCATAGCTCAGACGTTCCAGCTGTTCGGTGTGTTGTTCAAAGTTTTCCCGCCAGAGCTTCAGGGTGCGCGCATAATCTTTGCCAAACAGCTGTTTATATTTCAGGGTGAATCCATGTTCGGCAAATTTCTGTTCCAGTCGGCTGATGCAGGGTAGCATCCCCCCGGGGAATATATACCGTTGAATAAAATCAGCCTGATTACGATAGGTTTTAAAGCGCTCCTCCTCAATGCTGATCACCTGAAGAACCGCAGTGCCGCCAGGTTTAAGCGACTTTTTCAGGGTTTTAAAGTAGGTGTCCCAGTATTTTTCACCGACCGCTTCAAACATCTCAATTGAGACGACGGCATCATACTCGCTGATCAGATCACGGTAATCGGTAAGGCTGATGTTGGCACTTCTATCCAGCCCTGCAGTTTCAAGCCGGTCACGACTCCACTGCAGTTGTTCCGCCGACAGAGTAACCCCATGAACCCTGACGTTATGTTGCTGCAAAGCCTGTTCTGCAAAGCCTCCCCAGCCACATCCAATCTCGAGAATGTGATCGTTCTCACGGGGATTCAGTAATTTCAGAATCTGTTGGTATTTGGCAGTCTGCCCCTGTTCGAGTGACTGCTGTCCGGATTCAAACAGCGCCGATGAATAGGACATTGTCGGGTCGAGCCAGAGCCGGTAAAAGTCGTTGCCCAGATCATAGTGCGCCGCTATATTTCGCCGGCTGCCGCTACGGCTGTTCTGGTTACGCCAGTGATGGATGTTATCAAATACCTGTTTAATGAAACCGGCTTTGGCAAACCCATCGAGAGTCTTTTCGTTTTGCAACGCCCAGCGAACCAGCGCCGTCAGATCGGGTGAATCCCATTCTCCGGCAATATAGCCCTCAGACCAGCCCGTTATCCCGCCGGTATAGAGGCGTGCAAGGCAGCGCAGACTGTTGAGCTGAACGGTGACCTGTAGCGTATCACTGCTAAGGTTCTGGCTATCTTCAGCGTTGTTCAGCGGTGTGTTTTCCTGATGCAGGCTGCCTTTGCCAAAAGCCTGCTGATAGCCACTGGGCATGATCAGATGGATACGCCCCCGGGTTTCGCTGAGAGCGGTGCTGAGCCGGTTAATAATCTTTTGTTCCAGCCAGCCGGGCTTGGTGGTCGCGCTATACTTGTTGTTATATTCCGGCTGAAATCTGTGTTGTGTTCCCGGCTGCGGGGAGAGCGCTCTGGCCTGTGACTGGCGTGCAGCTGCGGTTGACTGATAGTTACAGGTTTTCATAGTGAGTTTCTCCATTGCGATCTGACCAACTGATGCTGTAGCTTTTTGACGTGTTACGTGGTTGTAGCTTCAGGCCTTTCAGCCAGAGCCTCAGGGCTTCCCAGTGAATAGCACCCATAACCTTCACGGTCATTAGAGGGTGGCTGATAAACAGCTGTAGCAGGTTTTTATCGGTAATCTCTTGTCGCTGTCCGGTAAAGGTGGCGTTAAGTATCGGAGTGACTTCAGTGTCTGTTTTACTACTCTGCTGGATACAGACTGAAACACTCTCCCGGGGGGGAAGAATTCTGAAGCTATAGGCGGTATTCATCGGCATAAAGGGGCTTACATACATCAGTTTATGGCAACTATGACGGACGATCTTTTCATCGGGTTTATCGTTTACCAGCAGGTAACTGTGTCGCTGACCAAAGGTGTTGCTGACTTCGTAGAGAATTACTTCAACTTCATCGTTGTGGTTATAGCAGAAGTAGACACTCAGGGGGTTGAAGGTATATCCCAGAATTCTTGGATAGCAGAGAAGCTCTATCCGGGCGGTGGCGGACTCATATCCCCGCGATGACAACAGTCCGGTGATTTCCTGACGCAGCTGTCCATCTCCCCGGCCATGATCTTTTTCATGAAATGAAAACAAGCTGAAATGGTTGATTGCAAACAATCTGAAGCGGCTATTTAGCAGTGGCAGTTCATCAAGGTCTACACAGAGGGAAAAAACCCGATAGATAAACCGGTGTCGCTTTGGTGTGAAGCGGTGATGCATAACAACACCTGCGAACACTGAGGAGTTGAGTTCAGCCATGGACGCGCTCTCTTATCTCATTCTGAGTCGTTATCTCAGGTGTTTTTGCGGTGACAAAAATTCTGCTATTGGGGTTGTCCAGAAACCAGGGGCGTGGGATGCCTCCGAGCTGCTCGGCTACCGCCAACCCGGACTGAATACCATCTTCGTGGAAGCCGTAACCAAACCAGGCGCCGCAGAACCAGGTGTTTTGCTGACCCTGCAGGCTCCAGAGTTTTTGCTGGTTAATCAGAGAGTCCTGACCAAAGGCCGGGTGATCGTAGAAAAAGCTGCGTATCAGTTTATCCGGTGCTGGTTCTTTAAGAGGGTTGAGCGAAACGATGACCGGTTGCTCTGTGGCCAGAGGTTGCAGTCGATTCATCCAGTAACTGACGGATACCTGTCGTTCATCTCTGGTACTGCCTGAAGCCATATAGTTCCAGCTGGACCAGACCTTTTTGTTCCGTGGAAGCAGGCTCTCATCCAGATGAAGCAATGCCCGGTTTCTCTGATAGGGGAAGCTGCTGATGAGTTGTTTTTCCTGCTCAGTCGGGTTTTCCAGCAGTGCCAGTGCCTGATCTGCATGGCAGGCGAGTACGACCTCATCATAATGCTCGTGCGCACCATGAAGGTCCTGAATAATGACCCCGTCAGGGCGGCGGATAACTTTGTGGATACGACTGTTGGTTCTGACTTTGCCCTCCAGCGATGCAGCAATTTTACTGACATAGCCGATACTGCCGCCGGGAATGGTATGCCACTGAGGCCGGTCACTGACCTGAAGCAGGCCATGATTCTGACAGAATCTGAGGAAGCTCAGAGCCGGATATTCCAGCATCTGTTGAACCGGAGTGGACCATATGGCTGCTCCCATGGGGAGCAGATGGTCATAGATAAAACGATCCCCATAGCCGTGCCGGTTAAGTAATTCTCCCAGGCTGACCTCGGCCAGGGAGGCGTCCGCCATCATATCGTCAGCGTTCCGGTAGAATCTCATCAGGTCTTTAATCATCGACCAGAAGGCAGGATTGATAAGGTTTCGTTTTTGCGCAAACAGTCCACCCAACCCGGAACCGCTGTACTCTAAGCCGCCATTATCAACAGAGACGGCGAATGACATGTCGGTTTCGCAGGTTGGCAGATTTATATAATCAAAGAATTTAACCAGATTGGGATAATTATCAGGGTTAAACACAATAAAACCGGTATCAACATCGACCTGTGTGCCGTTAAGATCAAAGCTGACAGTGTTGGAGTGACCACCTAGCCGGTCATCCTTTTCATACAGTGTGATCCGGTGTGCTTTGTTTAACAGCCAGGCACAACTGAGTCCTGCGATACCTGAACCGATAACGGCAATTTTTTTCGGGCGGATGGCGGTAATATTCATCTGAGCAGTCCATACTGTGGTCTGTTTAAACACTTCGGCAAGAGCGCTTTGATAAGCGCTCTGGCAAGTGCTTTGTTTGCAGGTCTATACGTGGTTTTTTCAGAAAAGGATCACAGTGTCTGTTATGAATAAACAGCTTACACAGCTGAAATTTTTTTTCGAATAAATGATCCGGATAGTTAGCTGAGTACGTAAAGGAGGCACATGAAGAACAGACCACCGGGAGAAGATGTGGACAACATCGTACAACTGAATCAGGCCGAAATGGCCAGCTCTGACTGGAGCGATCTGTTGGGCAGTCTGGCTGTAAAGCCTGATAAGCATATCTATGCCCGGTTGTTTAATCATTTTGCGCCCAAGGTTAAGGCCTACATTGTACGGCTGGGCGTTGCTCTGTCTGCGGCTGAAGAGCTGACTCAGGAAGTGATGTTGTCAGTGTGGCGCAAAGCGCACATGTACCATCCGGAGAAAGCTGCGGCGAGTACCTGGATCTTTACACTGGCACGAAATCAGAGCATTGACTGGATGCGCAAACAGAAGTATCCCCAGTACAGTCTCGATGAGTGGAGTGAAACGGCTTCGGAATCGGGGCAGGGAGAGCAGGAAGTATTATCAGACCGGGTAGCCCGTGCGATCAGCCAGCTACCCGAAAAACAGTCACAGGTCATCTATATGTCTTATTTCGAAGGGCGATCACATGGAGATATCGCCAGCCGTCTCGATATCCCACTGGGCAGTGTTAAATCCAGAATCCGTCTGGCTTCAGAAAAACTGAAACAGATCTGGGGAGGTGAGGAGTATGAATATTAATCATCACCTCGATGATGCAACACTGGTGAGCTATTCTGCCGGAGCGTTGTCTCAGGGTATGGCGCTGGTAGTGGCATCCCATCTGTCAGTGTGTCCTCAGTGCCGTCAACGGGCTGAGATTAATGATGCGGTGGGCGGTGTATTGCTTGAATCGCTGGAATCCGAAACGGTTTCCGACGATATGCTGGCATCTATACTAACGCAGCTGGATGACCTGCCGGCTGAGACGCATTCAGCGGTATCTGGCTTAACTCGGAAAACCATTGATCCTGAGATACCCGCTCCGTTGAGAGAGTATATCGATTGCTCTCTTGATCAGCTGGAATGGAAGCGGATCGTCCCCGGCGTGACCTATTATGATATGCCGTGGGAAGGCCGTGGGGTTTCCCGTCTGCTGAGAATTGCACCGGGTAAGGCGATGCTGGCTCATACCCATAATGGTAACGAGCTGACCATGGTGCTGCGCGGTTCTTTTTCCGATGAGGTTGGACATTTTCGCCGGGGCGATGTGGCTGATCTTGATGATCAGATTGAGCACCAACCGCTGGTGGACAGCGAAGTAGACTGTATCTGCCTGATCGCAACTGATGCGCCGCTCAGGTTTACCACGCTGTTTGGTAAGCTGGTGCAGCCGATTACTGGTTTCTGATATGAACAGGATCAACCCGAATAAGCTGAACCTCAGCAAGTGGACTGCAGTAACGCCCCAAAACAGAGAGAAGCATTTTCTTGTGACTAAGCTGTTAAAGGATGAAGAGGGCGTTGTGCAGCAGTGCGTTCTCGAAGCGGTATTAACCCACCGGCAGGAGATTATTGGCTGGCAGCAGCTGACAGACAGTGATCACTGGCAACAGGGATGGTGTTGAAGGATGTGAGTGTATAAAAAAGCCGGACAACTGTCCGGCTTTTTTATGATTGACTGAAGCTGTTTTTAGCTGCATCCCCTATATTCACATTCTTATATTTGCATCGCAAAGAGGGCTGTTAATACTGCCGCTGATCGAATCGTTTTTAGAATGCTTAACTGTGCTCTTTGAGTTGGCCAAAGGCGTCCAGTGCCTCTCTGCGCGTTTCCTTTAGGTCAAGGATCGGATGAGGGTAAGTCTGGCCCAATATGACACCCGCCTCGCTAAGCACCGATTCGGGCGCTTCCCAGGGGGTATGGATATAGCGGCTGGGCAGTCTTGCAAGTTCTGGCAGATAGTGCCGAACATAGGTGCCGTCCGGGTCAAACTTCTGTCCCTGAGTGACCGGGTTAAAAATTCTGAAGTATGGCGCTGCGTCTGTGCCGCATCCGGCAACCCATTGCCAGCTGGCACTGTTTGAGGCCAGATCGGCATCAACCAGTGTGTCCCAGAACCAGCGGGCACCGTGGTGCCAGTGCTGTAGCTGATTTTTCACCAGAAACGAGCCGACCAGCATACGTACCCGGTTATGCATATAGCCGGTCTGCCAAAGCTCACGCATTCCGGCATCGATAACCGGAAACCCGGTTCTGCCGTGTTGCCAGTCACGACAGCGGTCCGGATCGTTTCTCCAGGGGAAATGGTTAAATCGCTGATTCAGATTTTCACGGGTCATGCCGGGGGTGTGATAGAGCTGGTAATAGGAAAACTCGCGCCAGCCAAGCTCCTTCAGAAAGGTGTCGAGGGCATCTTCGAGCCCTGGTCTGGTCGCCTGTTGCTGACTGTAATACCAGATCTGCCGGGGCGATATCTGCCCCCACTGGAGGTAGGGTGACAGCGTTGAGGTTGCCTCCAGCGATGGGAAATCCCTGCCTTTCTGATAATTTTGCAAACGTTCAGATGTGAACTGTTGTAACCGTTTCCAGGCGGCGTCTTCTGATATCTCCCAGTGTTCACTGATACGTTTATACCAGGGATGATCAGGCAGCAGTTGAAGCTGCTTCAGACTGATTTGATTCGCGTAGTCTTTGCCGGTGACCAGCTGTAGCTCGGGTCTGGGCAGGGGCTCATCCGGTGTCGGGGCGCTTAAGCAACCGTTGCGAAAAAACGGAGTAAATACTTTGTAAGGCGTTCCGTCTCCTTTGCTGATCTCCCAGGGTTCCCAAAGCAGTGAGCCATTATAGCTGTGCACGTTAATACCGGCGCTTTTCAGCTCTCGTTTTATCAGGCTGTCCCGACTGACTGTCTGGGGGGTGTAGCAGCGGTTCCAGAAAACGGCATCGGCTCCGGTCTCTTCGATCAGTTGCGACAAAATCTTCAGCGGGTCGCCTCTGAACAGTTTCAGGCAACCCTCAAGCTGCTGGTTAACAGAGTCCAGACTGTGGTGTAACCAGCAGCGACTGGCCGCGCCGGGGGACCATTCATCAGCAGCCGTATCAGAACCGCCGGTGTCGTCAATAAAAACCGGAATAACCGGGCCTTGCTGCGCCGCATAGAACAGAGCCGGGTTATCCCGCAGTCTCAGATCATGACGCAGCCATACAATGACAGGTGTGCTCAAAGAATTACCTTTTTATACCAGGTTACGAAGTCCGAGGTGGGACGGATAGGGTTCGAGATAGCGCTGTGCACGAATATATTCACTGCCATTCTGGTTGATATAGTGTGACAGCAGAGTCATCGGGGTTATCAGGTTTACCTCGCCCAGCCGGTATTGTTCGAATACGCTGAGAATGTGCTGGCGGGCTGTGCTGTCAACACTCTGTTTCAGGTAGCCCATAATATGTTGCATCACATTACAGTGAGAGCCGCGGGAGGCCGGGGTGTTAATGGCGGACATAAACTGCTGATGATAGGTTTTGATCAGGGCGTCTAAAGGTTCTTTGTGCGCCACCGCCAGCATCTTGCCCAGTTCCCGGTAGGCAGTCTGATTGTGCGCCATTAAAAGGTACTTATAGCTGCTGTGAAATTGCAGCAGGTTGTGAAAACTGGCCTGTCCGGCCACTTCTGTGCGGAAATTGTGGTGCGCAAACACCCGCATAACGAAGTTTTCTCTTAACTGTGCATCGTTGAGTCTGCCATCCTCCTCGATGGGAAGGTTTGGGAAACGTTCCATCAGTGCACGGGCAAACAGGCCAGCCCCTCGCTCTTCGTGGGGATGGCCGGATGGCTGATAGATTTTTACCCGTTCCATACCACAGCTGGGGGAGTCTTTCTTCAGGATAAATCCATCCAGCTGCTCGCATCGGTTCAGCATTGGCTGGCATGCATCGGTCAGTTTTTTTCCGAGATCCTGCATCAGCAGGCTTTCTGAGTCGTTATCTGAATCCTGTTGCTGGTCTTTCTCAGCCTGTTCCTGAGATTTCTCAGAAGGGGGTCTCGAAAAAATCAGTTTGGGATTGGCCGGATCGCCGGTAAGACGCATGGTGGGCCTGGGTATGCCGAACCCTGCGGCCACTTCCGGACAAAATGACTGAAACTTGAAATGCTTTGCCAGTTGGTTCTGGCAGATTCTGGACTGGCTGTGGCCGCCGTTAAAGCGAACCTCTTCACCCAGAACGCATGCACTGATACCGACAGGAATATCGGTTGTTTCGGATATCCGGTTCATTCGTAATCCTTCTTTGATCGGCTTATATAAACTTTAATACGTAATCAGCTTAGCAATAGATCAGCATCGCAAGAATAAATAATAGTTGCCCGACGATGGCTAAAAAACACACAAGAAAATTCTTGACTGTTTTAGTTGGTTATATATAATTACCCAGTAATTGACTCGGGTATTAATGGTTTGTATTGACTATCTGCTCTCTCTCACTCAGATATGATCTACAGAACAGCGTTTTTCCGATGATGTTCAACTGCTGTGGCCAATTTATTTGTCCGGCCAGTCCGGATTTAATTGTCCTCTTTGAAGCCGCTGTGTAAACAGCGGCTTTTTTTTATCTGAATGGGGCTTCGCTGACCGATCTGACGGTTAATCTTAACCCTTAATCAACCGTTTTCCGTAGCACCTGCCTGGATGGCTGTGAGCGCGATAGTGAATACAATATCGTCTACCAGTGCACCTCTGGACAGATCATTTACCGGTTTTCGCATCCCTTGCAGCATTGGACCGATGCTGATGACATCGGCACTGCGTTGTACTGCTTTGTAAGTGGTATTGCCGGTGTTGAGATCGGGGAAGATAAAGACCGTTGCCTGACCGGCAACCGTGCTGTCCGGGGCTTTTGACCGGGCGACGCTTTCCATCACCGCGGCATCATATTGCAGCGGGCCGTCAATCAGCAGGTCCGGGCGTTTTTCCCGCGCGATACGGGTCGCTTGCCGGACTTTTTCAACATCGGCCCCCTGACCTGAGCCGCCGGTAGAGTAGCTTATCATTGCCACGCGGGGAGGGATGCCAAACGCGATGGCTGACTCTGCCGACTGGATCGCAATATCCGCCAGCTGCTCTGCGTTGGGATCAGGGTTTATAGCGCAGTCACCATAGATCAGCACTTGTTCCGGAAGACACATAAAGAAGATCGAAGACACCAGATTACAACCGGGAGCGGTTTTGATCAGCTGCATTGGCGGCCGGATAGTGTTCGCGGTAGTGTGCTCTGCGCCGCTGACCAGGCCGTCGACATGGCCCATCTCCAGCATCAGCGTTCCCAGTACGACATTATCCTGCAGCTGTTCTTCGGCGATAATCTCCGTCATCCCTTTATGTTGTCGCAGTTCAACCAGACGATTGATATAGTCATTACGGATCAGTTGCGGATCACTGATGGTGACATTGTCATTCAGTATCACCCCCTGGTTTTTGGCGATCTGAATGATCTCTTTGGTGTTGCCCAGCAGAACGCAACGGGCGATCCCTCTTTCTGCACAGATAGCCGCTGCTTTTACGGTGCGGGGTTCATTACCCTCAGGCAGTACGATAACCCTGTTCGCCAGGCGGGCGCGTTTGATCAACTGATAGCGGAATGCCGGTGGTGAGAGGCGTCGCTGGTAGTTGTAATCCACCAGAGTTGCAAGCCAGTCATGGTCAATATGGGCCGCTGTCGCTTCTTTAATATCACGAATGCGCGGCAGATCATCCGCACGGGTTTCCTGATTCAGCTGCGTCATCGCCATCGCGGTTTGCCAGCTATCCAGTGGAATGCTGAGGATCGGCAGCCCCGCCTCGCAGGCCCCGGCACACAGCTTCAGTACCGCAGCAGAGGGCGTAAACCCGCCGGTTAGTATCAGTGCCGACAGTTCTACACCATTGACCGCTGCCATGCAGGCTGCAACGATCATATCGTCACGGTCTCCCGGGGTGAAGACCAGCGACCCTGGGCGGAGTTCATTGACAGCATTCGCCACGGTTCTGGCGCACATGGTTATTCTGCTGACCCGGCGGGTGGCGATATCACCAGTGTTGATGACGGCTGCATTCAGGTAATCCGCGATATCCTTTACTCTGGGAGTAATCAGGTCCCGGTTCCATGGAATGCAGCCGAGCAGACGAAACTGGCTATTGAAGATCGTTGCGTGTTCGCGCACGACCTCCTCCGTGAGGCTGTGGGTCACGGTGTTGCCGGTGCTCAGAAATGGCTGCATATGCCCTTCACGGTTAACCGGGGCGCCCAGCTTACTGAGTATGCAGCCAAGAAGTTGTTTGCTTTTAATGCCGCCATACGCTCGGGCGGTAATATCGATATGATCCTGCAGGGCTTCAACAGTGTCGTTGCCTGGCGTTGCAACCAGTACCACCTGAGCATCCAGAGCCTTGGCAATCTCCTTATTAATTCGGGTCGCATAGGGCTGGCTTTCTGTATGTACCATCCCTTCGATAATGACGACTTCATTATCTGCGGGCAGGCTCTGTTCATACCGGGCCACAATCTGTTCCAGAACCTGACTGCCTTTATCCTGGCTGACCAGTTGCTCGACATCGCGAATCGCAACCGGTTCTGCAATGGGTGAGCTGCAGTCCCCCTGCAGCATGGCGATAGTGATATCCGTGCCATTGCCGTTGCCCTGAGCGATCGGTTTAAAGAAGTGAACCTTAATACCCTGGCGGTTCATGGCCTGAAACAGGCCCAGCACAGCGGTAGTAAGTCCTGCACCCACGCCGGTAGGCGCAAGAAGTAATGCTTGAGACATCAGAGTTCCTTGGGTCTTTAGCGACCTTAGTTCGTGCCCGGCACTTTATTCGGGACTGAATCATCATAGTAAAAAAAGGAACCAGATCTGGAAGAGTTTTTATTGACTGGTATGACCGTTGATTCTACGGGGTTGCTGAAGAAAATTACAGATCTTACTTGTTAACTTTATGTATCAAACAGAGGGGGGCGCTGAGATATTCATATTGTCTGTCAGACCGGTAAAGCAGGAATGAATCGCTGCAGGATTAAAGGTTTTACCGGGCAGGTCAGCGACTTCCCATGCGGGGTCACGGCGTCATGTGTTGCAACCGGTCTGGGGTCAGTAATACGCCATTGTTGATAAAGTGATTTTCTTCGTTTGTGCAAAATAACTTTATTGATAGTTATTATTTATGAAGATTGATTTTTTAATATTTGTTGTGAATATTGAACAAATGTACTCCCCTGAAAGGGGTAGTCTTAGGAAATAGAGCGCTTTTTAGCCAGTTTATGATGCATAAAAGCTCTGTTTATTTACTGATTTATGTCATTAAAACAACGTATTACGTTAAATTTATATGACTGAAGTATGTTTTTATGAAAACCTTTAATGTAGCTGTGAAAAGTAGTTATCTGCGTTGTTGTGGCATTTTTATGAACAGATGGACTTTCTATTTCTAATAAGCGGTGTTAAAAATAACGCACATCTGCCGCTTGAGGGGTAGATTAGTAAATCAGGTGTATCACAGCAAAAATCAACTAATAGATTGTCTGTGTTATGACCGAAAAACCTGAGCCATCAGATTAAATAATAAAAGGACAACGATAGTGAAGAGAAGAGACCTGCTTAAAGCTGCTGCAACCGGTATTGCAGCTGCACCACTGGCCCTGTCATCCACAACTGCTAAGGCGGGCGACAGTGTTCGCTTACGCATGCAGACTCTGTATGGTACAGAGACTGACGACCTTTACAAAATGTTCGCTAACGATGTTAAAGCCGTATCTAACAAAAGCGTACGTATTCAGCGTTTCCGCGGTTCTGAACTGGTGCCTAATGATCAGATGCTGGACTCCGTATCCAAAGGCACTCTGGATATGTGTCAGGGCTATGCCGGTTACTGGGCTGGGCAGCTGGATCTTGGCAAAATTGAATCGGGTATTCCGGGTGCATGGACCAGCTATGATGAAGCGATCTATCTGCATCAGAAGCAGGGTCTGACCGCTTTGCTGGAAGAGGCTTACGCTGAGAAGGGCGTTAAGTATCTGGGGGCTATCTTTGGTGGACCTTATGATCTGCTGACAACCAAGCCGGTTAACAGCCTGGAAGACCTGAAAAAAATGAAGATTCGTGCAACTGCAACGGTTGCCGGTATTCTGGAAAAGTTTGATATTCCAACGGTATATCTGCCAAGCCAGGAGCTTTATGTTGCCCTGTCCACCGGTGCAATTGATGGCGTGATCTACGGCGGATCACTGGAATATAAAGCACTGAAGCTGCATGAGTCTGCTAAATATTACACCTACCTGAACATGATCAACCCAGGCTATGCCGACGGTATGCTGATCAACATGAAGAAGTGGGAGTCTCTGTCTGAAGATCAGCAGAAAGCTCTGGAACTGGCAACCGCTAAGCATGCAGTTAACATGCACGCATGGAATGTAAACGGCTGCCTGGATGTGAACGGCGAAGGTATTTTTGAGTTTGCATCTCTGCCTGAAGCGGATTCTAAAGCGCTCACCGCTGCTGCGATGGATGTCTGGAAGGAAGAAGCTGCAAAATCGCCGCGCAATGCCAAAGCAATTGACGCGATTATTGCAACTGCCAAGGCGACCGGGAGAGTCTGATGGCAATACTTTCTCAATATCTTGCTTTTCAGGACAGGGTATCTGAGTGGGTTGGCCGGACCTTCAGCTGGTTGTGTCTGGCCATGATTGCAGGGCTTTGCTACGAGGTATCGGCGCGTTATCTGTTTAACAGCCCTACCTCGTGGGCACACGAATCGACCACTATGCTGTACGGTACTTTCTGCATACTGGCGGGGGTTTATACCCATAAACACCACGGTCATGTACGCAGTGAAGTGATCTACAACCTGTTCCCTGAACGGGGACGGGCAGCGTTGGACGTGATCACCGGGCTGATTGGCCTGGTGGTGTTTTCAGTGTTCTTTTACATAACCTTCAATTTCGCTGCCGATTCCTGGGCGATGAGAGAGGTTTCATCTAAAAGTACCTGGGGTCCTGTCGTGTATCCCTTTAAGTCTGTGCTCCCTCTGGCTGTTGGTCTGATGATTCTGCAGAGCATCGCTGCGCTGATTCGCAGCATCATGGTCGTTATCGGGGTGCAACCAGAACCGCAGGTCTGATTCTGGCTGTACTACCGGGCACTGCTCTGTAACTCCTTATACCTGAACCGGTAGGCAATTTGTTTGCTTACCGGTCAGTTCATCATTTAAGCAAAGGTGTATTTGTGTTAGATCTAGATCCCTTAGTGGTTACCTTTGGCATGTTCTTCTCGATGCTGATCCTGCTGGCAATGGGTGCCCCACTAACCTGGGCCCTGTTGACGGTTGGTACAGGCTCAGCGTATTTTTTGTGGGGTCCTGCCGGTCTTGAATTGCTGGCAACCAGCGCATTCTCGGCGATGGACAACTTCCTTCTGGTCGCCTTGCCGATGTTTATCTTCATGGGCCTTATGCTACAGCGCTCCGGTATTACCGATGATCTGTTTGATATGATCAACAAGCTCATGGGGGGGATTCCCGGTGGTCTGGGAATGGGAACCGTGGTTATCTGCGCCATCATCGCTGCGATGGCGGGTGTCTCCGGTGCGGCCACTGTAAGTCTGGGTATTATTGCACTGCCATCAATGCTCAGTCGTGGCTACGATAAAAAGCTGGTGACCGGAACGATAATGGCCGGTGGGGCGTTAGGCTTTCTGATTCCACCCAGTGTACTGATGATCGTCTATGCGTTTCTGGCACGGGAGTCGGTGGGTAAGCTGTTCGCTGCGGGTATGATGCCCGGCCTTATGCTGGCCGGTATCTATATGCTGTATATCTTCCTGTTTGCATTGAAAAACCCGGAAAAGGCTCCGTCAATCTCTCTGTCAGAGCGGTTAAGCACAGTGGATAAGTTCAAAGCATTGAAGGCGCTGATTCTGCCTGGTGCTCTGATTACAACCGTGCTGGGTTTTATCATCGGAGGGGTGACTTCACCTTCTGAAGCATCGGCTGTCGGTGCTGCCGGTTCTCTGGTCTGTGCAGCGATCTATCGCACGCTCAATCTGAAAATGCTGAAAGAGGTGCTGATGAGCACCACCCAGCTGATGGGGATGCTGTTGTGGATTACAATTGCGGCGGTATTCTTCAGTAAGATCTATATCGGCCTGGGTGCCGGTATGCTGATTACAGAACTGGTGCAGGATTCCAACCTTTCGCCTTATCTGGTGATTGTAGCGATGCTGGCAACCTACTTCATACTGGGGATGTTTCTGGACGATTTTGCAATTGTCTTCATCACCGTACCGTTGTTTGTGCCGATTGTGCAGGAGATGGGTTTCGATACTGTGTGGTTCGCCGTGCTGTTTATTATCAGTATGCAAACCGCCTATCTGACACCACCCTTTGGGTATAATCTCTTCTATATGCGCTCGGTAGCGCCACCGTCGATAACGATCTACGATCTGTATAAAGCGGTTATTCCGTTTATTATTCTGCAGGTTATAGGTCTGGCGCTGGTGGTGATCTTTCCTGAAATTGCGCTTTGGCTGCCTAACCTCATATTTGAATCCTGACAGTTATACTCAAAGCGACTCTGTATTGAGGACTTATACCCTTAATATTTCAGCTTAAAAAGCCGCGCTCAGCGCGGCTTTTTTGTTCAGTGTCGCTGGGTTGAGTGCATCGCCTTAAGCCAGTGGAGGCCATCCTCCTCAGACAGAAAAGTGCGAAAGTTGATACCGTGCATCATGGCCGACTGTTCGGCGATGATGTTCTCTTTCTGGTTAACCGGGTCTTTATCAACGTAGGCGATCGCCAGCTCAGACCAGAGCCAGTCCTGAACGCCTTCAACGATATTGAATGTATCCATGAGTGAGCGTGTGCCACTCAGATGGAAAACTGCCAGAATCAGGTTGAAGTCCTTCGCTTTGCAGAGGCTGGCAACACGTTCCCACATTGTCAGGGATTCATGTGTTACATCTGTCAGCTCTCTTGATCCTTTAACTTCAACCCGCAGATAGTAACCACATTCCGTGATGGTGTACTGATATGCCATCGGTAATCTCCAGATGCTAATTAATCTATTGAAGCATAAGTTTTTAATAAAACAATATTTAAGGTCTGTTAGCGCCAGTTTATCCAGTAGCTGTATTCAATACGGCTGGAGTTGTCGAGGGTCGCTTTAAACGATTCGGACGGTTTGTCCTGACACTGCACCGGCTGGAATTCAGGTTCGGCCCAGCCGGTCATTCCCCCCATATAAGCGCGCTGGTATCCCCATTTACCGCAGGAGAGCAGGGCATCATAGCCCTGATCCCGTTCACATACCACACAGGTTTCAAAGCTGATATTGATGTCTATCCCCTCTTTACCCCAGACATCAGACACATAGGGTGTATCGTAGATCGAAACGGTAGACGCCCTGACGGGCCGGCCCTGCCAGGGTTTATCACTGTCATCTGCCGGGACCAGATGAACGCCCCGGCCATATTCAAGCGGAGCGTTATCGTAGAAAGGGTCGGGAAACTGATCAGGGACATCAATCTGTGAAGCCTGTTCTCCCGGAGGCAGGCGGGTGTTACTGTTGCGAACCTGCAACATCCTGTAGCGATCACAGTCCGGCAGGTTGAGTAAGTGAGTGTCTCCGGCATTATTGCTGAAAAAATGAATCTCCAGTCCTACCCCGGTTGCGTTGTCACCCGGGATGTAAGCCGCGCCGCTTCGGCTGCTGTGATACCACTCCCGGGAAAACACCAGAAAGCCGACGGGATGATCTTCAAACGTCACCGGGCAGGTTTTACCGACCAGCAGCTCTGTGGCTGTCAGCTGTGCAGGGATGAGGGGGCTGACAATGAACAACAGAGACAACCCTGATAGCATAATAGTGCGCAACATATTCTAAGTTTAGACGTTGCAGACCGGAGTAATTCAGATTTAATCAAATTGTCATGCAGGCATGTTAATGCCGATAGAGCGTGCTGAAAACCGGCTGATAAGCCGGTTTTAAATAGTTCGCAGGGTGTCTGTCAGAGTCGCTGCCCTGACGTGCTTGCAGAGCTGCCTGATCGGTTGCTCAGGCAGACCTTAATTCGCTGACGGGGGCTTGAGATAGTTGGAAAGCGGGTCTGGTGGCGAATCCGGTGTCACCATCCGCAGTGAATCAATAAACAGGTGAAACATCTCTGCCTGGGAGTTTATATCCAGCTTAGCGTAGATGTTTTTACGATGATGTTTGATGGTTTCCGGGCTGATCTCGAGTTTTTCAGCGATATATTTCACCGCATAACCCCGCAATATCAACTGCAATATCTGAGTTTCTCTCTGGGTCAGTACTGAGCTGCCGAAATTACTCAGGGCGCACTCCAGATGGGAGTCCAGAAAATGATCCTTTTGTACTTTTTGTGAACTGGCCCACCACTTCAGCAGAATCGCTTTAACCGTTGAGTAAACCCGTTGTATGAGGCCCTGTTGCGCCGCTGTAAATCTGGGTTTATTGTCCTGCCGGCTGATGGATACCTGAATACTGGCGTTTTCAGTTGGGATAATCAGGCAGATTTCATCACCAAAATTGACCAGACGGTAGTAAACCCGATAGAACTCACTCTGCTTAAAGCCATCAGGGGCGACATCAGACAGACTGTATACCCCTTCGGCAGAACCATCGGTCGCAAGCCGGTAGAAGGGGTCCAGCAGATACGCGCTCTCCAGATACTGATCGATATGGATACGCGGGTCTTCACCTTTACGGCGTTTACGTGACGGGCAGTAGGGCTGTCGGCCCTCAGGGTAGACAATCAGAGTGCTGCCATCCGCATCGACGATCCTTCGCAGGGTGTCCATCAGATTATCAACGGCTTCGTCATTCACCCCGTGGGTGATAATCCCTGCAATGGCGTCATGCCATAGCATAAGGGGCTGTTTAGCTACACGGTGAAACTTCGACAAATCAGACAACCTTAATCAGCGATGTTTTGAATAGCTAATTAAAGCCTGCTTTTCGTGTGGAGACAATAGCCGCTCTGCACGAGATGAAAATTAGCGTTATTTTCCGGATAACAACACCTTATATGGTGTTTACTCCGGCAGCCTGTAAAAACATAGCTGAGTCCCTGCTTCTGGGTGTGCTGTTATTTAATCTCACAGTTCACGCAGAGACAAAGAATAAGTCACCGCCCATCAATAAATAGATGCTGCTCGCCCATAGACTGTTTGTTAACCCGTTTGACCCTGATCTTCCAAAGGCCAGGGCAAACCCGATTCATACAAAAACAATAAGGGGTACAACATGTCTACCAGTGTCGATCCAATCACACTTGCCGTTGTCCGTGGTGCGCTTGAAACAGCGCAGCGTGAGATGACGCTGACATTAGAGAAAACCGGTCGTTCCAGTGTCTTTAATCTGGCCCATGATTACAGTAACGCGCTGTTTGACCATTTTCCGGAGATGATTCTGCAGGGGCAGGATATCCCGATCCATCTGGGGTCACTGATCCCTGCTATGAAAGAGGTGGCAGGCTTCTTTGGTGATGATATCCACGAAGGCGATGTTATCTATCATAACGATCCCGCCTATAAAGGCAGCCATATTCTGGACTGCTGCATGTACAAGCCCGTTTTCTACAAGGGAGAGCTGGTTTTCTGGACCGTATGTAAAGGCCATCTGACCGATATCGGCGGGCCGGTCCCCGCAGGTTATAACCCCGCTGCGACTGAGATCTATGCCGAGGGATTGCGGATTCCACCCGTGAAACTCTGGGAAAAGGGTAAGCGCCGGGAAGATGTGGTTAATCTGCTGCTGACCAATATGCGTGCCCGTCGCGATCAGGAAGGTGATCTGAACGCTCAGTACGGTGCCTGCCGTGTCGGCGAGCGTAATCTGATCGCATTGCTGGATAAATATGGCGTTAAACAGATTCAGGCCTGTATTGCCGAACTGAAGAATATGGCTGACCGGCAGATGCGTTCGCTGATAGAGGCGGTTCCGGATGGTGAATACTTCGGTTCAGCGGTGCTGGAAGATTCCGGTCATGGTTTTGGCGAGATGGAGATCACCTCTAAAGTGACAATCAAGGGCGACAAGCTGCACATTGAAGTTCAGAGCCCGCCGCAGATTCCCTATTTTATCAACTCCTATGAAGGCAATTCTATGTCCGGGGTTTACCTCGGGCTGATGATGTTCGCTCAGCTGCCTCCGCCGTATAACGAAGGCTTATACCGTTGTGTATCGGTAGACCTGGGTAAGAAAGGCACCCTCTGTAATGCTCAGGAACCCGCGCCTCATGTGAACTGTACCACTACGCCGATGGAAACCCTGACCGATGCGGTGCGTAAAGCCCTGGAGCAGGCGGCACCGGAACGCGTAGCTGCATCCTGGGGACACGCCAGCGGTATCAACATTGCGGGTATCGACCCCCGAACCGGTGAGCAGTACGTCACAATGGTGCTGGCATCGATTATTTCCGGTGCCGGTGCAACTCAGGTGATGGATGGCTGGCACGCCTGTGGCCCGTTGTGCTGTTTCGGCGCGCTCAGCTCCGGTGATATTGAACTGCTGGAATACTCCTATCCGATCATTATTCGTCGCTATGGCCTGATTCAGGACAGCGGTGGTGCGGGTATGTATCGCGGCGGTTCAGGTACTGTCTGGGAGGTTGAACCGATCGATCATGATATGACCGTGGTGGCTTTTGGTGAAGGACGTCAGATCCCGACGATGGGCGCTGCCGGTGCAGAGAATCAGCTTATTGAGCCTAAGCTGGGCAAGCTGGTGGTGAAAGGTGAACAGGAGCAGGTTTACAAGGCCAATACCATCCTCACAGTTAAACCGGGTGAACGGGTTGCAAACTTTAACCCCGGCGGTGGTGGCTTTGGTAATCCGAAGAGTCGTCCTCCTGAAGCGGTTCTGTCTGATTATCAGAACGGCCTGATCTCTCTGGAGGCTGCATCACAGGAATATGGCGTTGTGATTGACTCCCGCTCTATGAGCGTAGATCAGCAGGCCACTGCCGCGCTGCGTCAGCAGTAAACCGATAACAATAACAATTAAGGAACGGAATTATGCGTAATAAATACCGTCTGGGTATCGATGCCGGTGGTACCTTCACAGATTTTGTACTGGCTGAAAACAACGGTGAACTGCGGGTGTTTAAAAGCCCTTCAACACCACAGGATGGCACCATCGCCATTAAAGCAGGCCT
Source organism: Oceanospirillales bacterium (assembly GCA_018223185.1). Lineage (GTDB taxonomy): Bacteria > Pseudomonadota > Gammaproteobacteria > Pseudomonadales > Balneatricaceae > Amphritea. The sequence continues at coordinate 165,365 of JAAEYW010000001.1, forward strand.
GACACAGATATCCGAAGCCGTGGGCCGCTCAATCGAAGAGATCGTGCAGGACTGTGACCTCTGTATCAATGGTACGACTGTTGCCCTGAACGCTCTGATCGAGAAGAAAGGGGTCAAGGTGGGGCTGATCTGTACCGCAGGCCATGAAGACAGTCTGGAGATCCGTCTGGGACATAAAGAGGAGGGCTATCGTTACGAAGCAGACTTCCCTCCGGCGCATATGATTGTGCCGCGCCATCTGCGCCGGCCAATCAATGAGCGGGTTATTGGTACCGGTGAAGTGGATCAGCCAATGCGTGAGCAGGAAGTGCGTGACGCGGTCAGCTACTTCAAAGCTCAGGGCGTAGAAAGTGTGGCGATCTCGTTTGTCTGGGCTGTGCGTAACTCTGCCCATGAAAAACGCGCTAAGGAGATTGTTCAGGAAATGATGCCCGGTGTGTTTGTCTGCACTGGCAGTGAAGTGTATCCGCAGGTGCGAGAGTACACCCGTACTTCAACAACAGTAGTGAACGCTTATCTCAGCCCGGTTATGCGTCGCTATGTGCAGAAGATTGATGATTATTTTAAATCGCTGGGGGCAAAATATCCGGTCCGGTATTTCCAGTCCAATGGCGGTCTGGCGATTGGTGAAGCGATGCAGGGGCGGGCGGTAAACGCGATTAATTCAGGGCCGGCATCAGCACCACAGGCAGGCTTGTTTGTTGGTAAGCCGTTCGGTATCGACAATGTGATAACTGTGGATATGGGCGGAACGTCGTTCGATATCACTCTGACGAAAGATGGCCAGACGAACCTGAACAAGAATATCGACTTCCTGCGCTATCGTATCGGCGTGCCGATGATTCAGGTGGAAACCCTGGGTGCCGGTGGTGGTTCACTCTGTCAGGTGGATCAGTACGGTATGCTGCAGGTCGGTCCTGAAAGCGCCGGTGCTACTCCTGGTCCTGTTTGCTATGGCAAAGGCGGTACTATTCCGGCAGTGACCGATGCGAACTTAGTACTGGGTTACCTGAATCCCGATGCGGTTCTGGGCGGCACCATCAATCTCGACCGGGACGCGGCCATTGCTGCAGTTAAAAAGCATGTTGCCGATCCGCTGGGAATCAGTGTTGAGAAAGCCGCTTACGGCATCAGTACGATCGTAAACCTGAATATGGTGAACGGTATTCGCCGGGTTTCCATCGAGCGAGGCTATGACCCACGGGATTTTGCCCTGCTCTGTGCCGGCGGCGCGGCGGGCATGCATATCACCGCACTGGCAGAAGAGATTGGCAGCACCACGGTGCTGGTGCCGAAAGTATCTTCAGTCTTCTGTGCCTTCGGTCAGATCATTTCCGATGTCCGCTATAACTATCTGGCGTCAGAACCGATGCGGCTGGACGATGATGCCAACCTGGATGCCCTGAACGCCAAGTTTGAGGATCTGGAGCAGCAGGGGCGTGAACACCTGATCTCTGATGGCTTTAATACAGACGATATCAGTTATACCCGTAGTGTCGAGATGCGTTATGTCGGTCAGATTCACGAGTGTAATGTGGAGATCCACCCGGGCAAAATCTGCCGCGAAAAGATGTCCGCTATTCTGGATGATTTCCACAAGCGCCATGAAGAGCTGTACACCTATTCAGAACCGCACAATCCGGTAGAGCTGGTGAATATCGAATCGACGATGGTCGGTAATGTCGCCAAGCCTAACTTCCAGACACTCGAATCCCGTGGTGACACAGCGGAAGATGCACTCATCGGATACCGTCCGGCACTGTTTGATGCTGATGGCCACTGGACCGATACCGCCGTGTATTCCGGCCCTAAACTGGATGTCGGTATTGAGATCAGCGGTCCTGCCGTGGTGGAGGAACCCACGACCAATATCGTAGTACGTCCCGGCTGGAAACTGGTGCTTGAACCGAACCAGTGTTATCGCCTGACCCGTTCCTGATACAGGTTTTACCGCCTCATGGTTGTGCTTACAGGCAACTGTGAGGCGGTGGCTCAGTCGTTAAACCGAATAGGAAGTTCACTATCCTGATGGCAGGATATTCAGTCAGATAGGTTCCGGCGTATCTGGCTGCTTTTTTAGTCTTAATAAGGAGATTGTAAGACAATAAGGGTATTTGCCCTTAGAAAAAACAGGGTTACAATTAACAGCCATATGGACTCAATAACAATAAAGAGAGGCGTTCATATATGCACAATCGTTACAGCACTCACCTGCTGCCCCAGCGGGAGCGGCAGGATTACTGGAGAGAGGTGATTGAAAATGCCTACTTTCCATTAGAGTTGGATTTTCGCAATCCAAACGAATTTCATGGTCATCTGAGTCAGTGGCAGATGGGCGGGGTGGGTATCTCGCGGATGGAAAGCTCTGCGACCTGCTTCAAGCGGGTGAAACAGCAGATTGATGAATCTGAACCCTATTTCCTGATCACCATTCCTGCGCAGGATCAGGTTCGTTTTTCACAGGCTGATCACACAATCGTTTGTAATCCCGGTGCGTTTATTCTTGAGCGCAGTGATCTCCCCTATGAGTTCAGCTATAGCAAAGACAATGCTCTCTGGGTTGTCAGGGTGCCGGTGTCTCTGCTCCAGACCCGTATTCGTCAACCCGAACGATTTCTCTATATGGAGTTTGATAAAAGCAAGGGGATGGGCAATGTGTTCTTCAGCTTCCTGAGAACCATGGTGCAGCAGGCTTCCTATACCAATGAAGCTGCCCACGATATTCTCAGCAACCAGCTGATCGATCTGTTAGCCCACAGCATGGAAAACGACGACCGGGTGCTGATGAGTAATGAGGCTAACCTGCGTAATGTCCATCTGCGGAATATCGAAGCGTTTGTGCGCGAGAATATTCAGCGCTCAGAGCTGTCTCCGGATATGATCGCCGTTGCCTGCAACATCTCTACCCGTTACCTGCATAAACTGTTTAAAGACTCAGACCAGACCGTTAGTCAGTGGATTAAAGAGTTGCGCCTGCAATCGGCACTCAATGATATTCGCGCTGGCAACCGGCATACGACCCTGGCAGAGATTGCTTACCGGTGGGGTTTCAATGATCAGGCGCATTTCTGTCGGCTGTTTAAATCCCGGTTTAGCTGTACGCCAAAAGAGATGCGGTGCGTTTCGCTTAAGAGCAGCCGTTAGCCGGCGCTACGCTTCCTGCCCGATCCGAGACCTCTTTTGGCCCGGTGTGCGGGGTTGTTCAGCTCTTTTCGTAAGCGCTTGTTTTTAATAGCGTACAGCAGTAACCGCTTACCGCTTACCGCTGTTAAGCCTCATCGGGTTTGTCCTGTGTTTCACCCTTCATAAACGGTTTTTACCGGTGCTGCCGTCGCAATCCAGGCGGATTAATCTTCCATCCAGCTCAGCGCAGCCATTACTGCGGGCAGCCCTATGGTGCTGGTGAGCAGTATCAGCGCATGCTGAATCTCCCCGGTGCTGGCTCCGGCTTGCCGGGCGCGCCTGACATGGCTGTGAAACGCGCCTTCTGAACGGACACTGGCCGCCGCTGCCAGCTGGATCAACTGAGCGGTTTTGTCATCAATAGGGCCGGCATCCCTGACTGTTTTGCCGAGTTGTTCAACCGCTGTAGCATAATCCGGATAGTGTGCCATGATCCGGCTAAACGTTTTTGGTAGTGGGGCTTCCGGTGGATTTAAAATAGTATCTCGGGACATCTGATCTGCCTCCTGAACACATCAAGGATAACTTCAGATTAGCAGTGTTTCTCAGGATCACACCAGCCTTATCATGGTCAACAGTGTAAGGGGGCTCTCAGAGCAGGGCTGAATTCCCTGATATACAAATCCCGCTTCCCCCATCGTCAATAATCTCTTGCGCCGTTCTCTTATTCTGAATTCATCCCTAGTCAGGGACATTATTAATAATAAGAGAGAGTTGTTATGGCTGGAAATATAAAAACAAACAGTGGTTCGGCCACTCTGTCGGTGCCCCATGAAGAACGGATGAACCGGGGCTCACTGAGCATGGCCTGGTGGGCCATCTGCAGTGCAATGTTCTGGTTGGTGGTGTCGGCAACCCTGGCGATGAACTTCGGTACTATTAATACGCTGATCGGTCTTGCACTGTCTGTAGTGACGTACGGTCTGATCAATGCGGTGATAACCCGTTATGCGATTCGTACCGGCCTGTCGGTAGCGCTTTTTTCCCGGGTACTGTTCGGCAAAGTCGGCGCGACGCTGGCAACCCTGATCTTTTTCGCGACAGCGATCTATTACTCAGTGTTTGAAGGTTCTGTCATCGCAGTGGCGATCCAGGCGTACTTTCCCTCACTGAGCATCGAATTAGCGTATCTGCTGGTGGTGCTCTACAGCGTCCCGCTGGTGTTTGGCAGTGTACAAAACTGGCTGGATAAATTTAACGGTATTCTGCTGCCGTTTTATATTCTCGGCCTGATCGCGGCAGTGGCCGTAACTATCAATGAATACGGCTACAGCAATGCCTGGCTTAATCTGGGACCCGAAGCCGGTAACCCTGAGAATGGCTGGTGGAACTGTTTTACCTACTTCATGGGTGTCTGGATTCTGATGATGTACACCTGGGACTATGCCCGCTTTGGTAAAGAGGACGATTCCCGTTTTCATGCCAACATCAACTTCGGCATGCCGTTCTATCTTTTCACGTTTATGGTGAACGGCGTGGTGGGGATCTTTCTGGCGGCGACTATTCCAACTGAGGGGGGCTTGTCTGAAGTTTCAGTGGTGTTGGCGATTCTGAAACTGATGGGGATCTGGGGCTTGCTGTTTGTCTGGGTCAGTCAGACCCGCATCAACACTGCCAACTTCTACCTGGCAGCGGAAAATATGCAGGCGTTTTTTGAACGATTCGGTCTCGCATCGGTGCCGCGTTTTGTCTGGGCGATCGCTGTCGGTGCGGTGGTTTATGCGCTGATGCTGTTAAACGTGTTCAGTTTCATTTTGCAGGCGCTGGCCTACCAGGGAATTTTCGTGGTGGCCTGGGTGGCAATCGCCCTGGCGCATATTTTCTCGCCGAAGTATGACGAGCTGTTTGGCGGGCATATTGAATGTTGCCCTCAACGGGTCACTTCGTTCAACCCTTGCGGTCTGATCGCCTGGTTCTCAGGTGCAGGTTTGGGGATTCTTATCCTGAACTATGCCAACGCCTCCCTGGCACTGTTCTCTGCACCCATCACTTTCCTGGTGTCATTCTGCGTCTATCTGATGTTGCTCAATAGCGCGAAACATCACTGGTTTGTCCGGGATGAATCGCTGACCAACTAGGATCTCCTGCTCTGGCTGTAGCGATTGCTGCGGCCGGTTTTCCAAAATTGCAGCCTGTTATGCCATCCCGGCAGGGCAGGTTGCGCCCTTAAAAACTTAAAAATAACAATATAAAGGTAACTGATATGAAAAAACTGATTCCCGCTCTGGCTTTGGCTGTAACGGCCGGACAGGTTCAGGCACTGACTCTGCAAGCCGGTGACTGGACGCTGGGCGTTTCCGGTAATGTGAACAGCCATGCAGTTTTTGCCGAGTGTGATGATTCTGGCAATCAGGTGGATGCGAATGCACTGCTGTGTACCGGTGAAAACGCATCGTCTGTTTCTAACGGCTATATTCCCGCTTCGATTATGTGGACTGTGGCAACGCAGCAGCAGGGGTATGATATTTCAGCCAATATCGCACTGGAGCCGGGCCTCACCACTAATGCTGCGTTTAATGGGCAGGATGATGATCAGGCGATCCGGGCCTTTCTGTTAGCGAAGAAAGAGGGCATGGGGACGATTAAAGCGGGCCGTGATTACGGTGTTTTTGCACTGGATGTGATTCTGGCAGATATGTCGCTGATCGGTGTGGGGGCTCACGGGCTGGTTAAGAGCCCGCTAAACACCAGTTTCGGCAGTGTCGGGTATGGTTATATCTTTACCGACCGTATCTCGCAGATCAGTTTCGCTACCCCGCTGGGAGACAGTGCTGAAGCCACTATCGGTGTGTTTCAGCCGCTTGACCTGATTACTCTGGGAGCGGGCGTCAGCACCACCGGTGACAGTGGCTCATCACTGCCGGGCGTGCACGGAAAGCTGCGTTTTAACAGCGAGAATGGCTTTGTCTCCGCCAGTTTTCTCAGCCAGACCGTTAAGGCAGGCAGTGCCGATTACACCAGTCATGCCGTTGATCTGACCGCCAGCTATGCATTCAACGATCTGGGTGTGGTCGCGTCCTGCTTCACTGCAGACGGTGTGGGCACGGCCGGTCTGTTTATTGATGCTGCCGATGTGAACGGTGAAGCGCGTCGCTCAAAAGGTTGCTTTGGTCAGCTGACCTATCAGAATGACGCAACTAAATATGGTATCAGCCTGGGGCAGACCCGTCTGGACAAGACCGCTGCTGATCCCGACACGCTGATGAAAAGTCAGACCAAAGCGACCATCGGTGCTTATCACAACCTGACGGATAACCTGCTGATGATCGCCGAATACTCCCGCTTCAATGCGAAAAACCATCTGGATGATGAGCTGGAAAACAGCAGTGTCAACCTGGGGCTGGCGTTCTTTTTCTAACCCCGTCAAAAGTATTTCCCCTTACTTTCAGGCTTACTTCGGTAAGCCTTTTTTATTTCTGGCGGATAACAACTAGCCACATAACAAGTTACAGCATTGGACCGCAGCTACGCTACAGCCACTGTGTAAAGCGTTAAACGTCATAGTCAGAGATAGTCATGTATGAGAAGGTGCTTGAGAATCTATGGAACCCACGAATTAGTACACCTGAAATAGATGACTTTCTTGACTCATTGATCGTAACCTTGTTAGGTCGTTGGCGAGTTATTAACGCTATGGAGGGCGCTTTGAAAAGAATTTTATGTGTAATAGTTATATTTTTGTTGGCAGGGTGTGCATCAGCAGAATCCTTGGTGATCTCTTCAAAGTTATATATCGATTATCAACGCCCCGATACTTCTCTTCACACTGAAGATACCATTCTGTTTAAATATCATGAATGGTCATTCTCTCATTCTGTTGTTGGTCCTCAAACTTTTTATAACGGCATTGATCTAACTGGATTGGAGCATGACTATATTGAAAGTTTGTTTGTTAAAGAGAAAAGAATTTCCTTCCTGGTTAGCAGTACTTTCTGAAGAGCAGGCTGAAGTGCTTAATGTCCAGGGAAGTGAAACCGGCCATATCTTGTTAGGTGAAGCGAGCATTTTCTTTTCATACGATAATGAGGCTGAAACAGGATTTATTTTTGTACTGGAAGAGTTGCAAGCACATCAGATACAGATACGAGGTGATATTAAGTATTACAGACAGCTTATTGAAAATATCAAGGAGAGATAAGTGAGCTTAGATATGGCAGCCCAGTTGGCTCTAAAGAGGTTTCTGGTAAAGGTTTATGGAGCGCAAGCTAATTCTTGGGCGATGAATGACAAAGTGTTTGATGTTACATATCAATTATTAGAAGAGTCATCTAAGTGTTCGGACATAATGGATTTGGTGCCTCGTCCTTATGCACCGGGGTAAAGCTGTGGTGAAGTATCTTACAGCTCAGGCCAGGTCTATGCTTATCCGTCAGCTCAGGCCAGGTCTATGCTTATCCGTCAGCTCAGGGCCATAGAACAATATTACATATCCTGTGTAAAAATGGCCGCTAATAGAATGAAAATTCCAATGCTGGAAACAGCAAATGGGTTGTAGTGATTTGATAAGCCGGGGTAGGTCTGGGTGGGCTAAGCGGAGCCTGGATCAGTGACGATACGGTTAAAAGAGCACAGTTAGCTTGAGGTAACTTTGTTTTTTTCTGGCAGCTCGGAGATACCTTATCTTCGGAAGTGGGCAACTTTATTTAATCTAAAATAAACCCGTACTTTTTTTCCGCAGAGATTATTAGAAGACAGAAAATTTTAACAGCGTAATCGAAACGGTTGTGTGCCTCAGCTGTGTTGTTTCTGCCGTGCGGCACTCGGTGACAGGCCGAAGTAGTCTTTATAGCAATTGCTGAAGTGACTGGTGCTGACAAAACCACTGGCCAGTGCAACATTGGTAATGGTTTCATTGGTTTGTAGCAGCAGGCGCCGGGCGTGAGTGATACGCAGTTCAAGGTAGTAGCGTGAAGGGCTGGTTTCCAGATGGGTCTGGAACAGTCGTTCCATCTGTCTGCGGGAGATCCCTACATGGGCGGCCAGTTCTTCCAGTGTCAGGGGCTCTTCTATGTTGTTGTTCATCAGTTGCATCAGCGAACGGAGATTTTCCGGATGAGTAGGGTTATCGCCGGCCTGAAGTTTCATTTTACCGCCACTTTCGGCAACCTGATCGCAACTGAGTATTTCCCGGATTGCCCGGGCCGTGTCATCGCCGTAATACTGTTCAACCAGTGTCAGCATCATTTGCAGGGCGCTAACGGGGCCGGCACAGGTTACACATCGCTCGGTGATAACCAGTGCAGTATCAGCCAGTTGAACCCGGGGAAACTCCTCACGGATGAACGCATGATTATCCGGGTGTGCCGCGCAGGGCTTATTATCTAACAGCCCGGCATAAGCAATAGCAACGCTGCCGTTCCAGATGCCGCCCAGAGTCAGGCCAAGTTTGTTTGCAGCTTTCAGGGTTTCAGTCAGTTGCCGGTTCTCGTTCAGGTCGCAACGAAAGCCGCCACAGACAATCAGAATATCAATGTTGCCCCGGTGTTCAATGGTGATGTGTTCCAGCGTTGTATTGGTGGCAATCTCAATACCCAGATCGCTCAGTACCTTACGGGAATCAACACCGATGATGATATGCTCAAACAGGGGTGCTGTACGTACCAGGTTGGTCGTGACTAATGCATCAACCGCCGCAGTAAAGGCCATCATTGAAAAGTGTTCCAGCAGTACAAACCCAACCGTCACCGGTTTTTCAGGCGCCCCCTCAGCAGGCAGATAGCGGCTGTTGCTGCTGCGCATGGCTGAGCTGAAGTCACGTTTTTTGGGAGTGTCTTGCATGTTTTGAATCTCTTGTTGGGCACTAGAAAAAGTTACTGATAGCAGTTCAGAAGACGCTGGGGGTATATCGTTGCTGTAGTCAGCCTCTGCTGTTATGTTTATTTTTAAAAGCTTGCTGACTGAAGAATCTGTGTATTCATGATCCCCTGAATATTTAATGGCCACAGTGCTGCGCTGTGGTAGGTTAGTCTATAGTCTGAAAATAGTGTCGGTAAAGCGACTTTTCATTATTTGAATAGAATACTTTTAATTATGGTAAAACATGTAGAGCCGGATCAGGTCTTATTGAAAATGCCTTCTCTCCGAGCGGTTAAGTCATTTGTTGCTGCAGCTAAATATCAGAACTTTACCCGGGCAGCTGAGGCGCTGTGTGTGACTCAGGCTGCTGTGAGCCGCCAGATCCGTGAATTGGAGTCTGCGTTGGGGGTGGCGCTTTTTAAACGAGCCGGACGAGCCGTTGAGTTAACGGAAGCGGGAACTATTTTCTATGATGCTGCTTACCTTTCCTTTGTAAATATTGCTCAGGCTGCTCAGCGAATCCAAAACAGAGACAGGAAAAATCAGGAACTGACAATCTGTTGTTCGCCAGCGTTTTCAGCGTTTTGGTTATCAAATCGTTTACCGGTTTTTTTTGCAGCTAACCCTGATATTGACGTTAGTGTGGTGACTACAAATAACTTTTTGCATATGGAACCGGGAATGCATCCCGATATTTTTATAAATAAAGTGAGTGATTCCCGGGAAGGCTATCATTCACTACCGCTCTTTTTTGATCTTATCTATCCGGTCTGTTCGCCACTCTTTCTGAAACAGCACCCTGAAATCGTAACGCTGGATGGTTTACAGAATACGACCTTACTTAATTTAAGTCCCTATGGGCGTTCCCAGATTGCGGAACATATTGACTGGGGAGTCTGGTTTAATAGTCAGGGTATTGACGTTGATATAGGCCCTACCGGGGAACGTCATCTGTTCAATGCGAATGATTACAATATGCTGATTCAGATGGTGCTGAATCATCAGGGCGTTAGCCTTGGCTGGCATCATCTGGTTTCGCCGTTGATTGAACAGGGATGGCTTGTCAGGGTAGGTGAAGCCGAAAGTAGTTATCGGGAAAAACTTCATTATCTGACTTTTTCAGAAAGTAAGCAGAATAATCCGGCTTTTCGTGCCTTTCGAGACTGGTTTCTGAATGTGCTTGAATCAGAAAAAACCTGGGTGGGAGATGCTTTTTCATAACCTCAGGTTATGTTTTTGGCGAAAAAAAGGTTGATTGTGTCGTGGTGACCACCGTCGGTAAGATTTGATGAAGTTCGGACAATGTGTTTCCCAATTTATGTCCGGTCAAGAAAACAATGATAACGACGACGGTGAACTAAATGCACTTCGAAGGAATTTATACTCCTGTAATCACACCATTCAAGGCTGATTACTCCATCGACTATGATGCCTATTCGATTCATGTTCAATACCTTCTTGAGTCTGGTGTTCACGGCCTGATGATTGGTGGTACTACTGGCGAGTACTATGTTGAGAGCCATGAAGAAAGGGTGGAGTTGCTCAAGATTGCTCGTCAAATTTGTGGTGACAAGCTGCAGATTATTTTCGGTACAGGTTCTGTTGATCCGAAAAGTTCTATTAAGCTGGCAGAAGATGCCGCTAAATATAAGGCAGATGTGGTTCTGCTGGCGACCCCTCCATATTCTCTGCCGACTCAGCGAGAGCTGGCGGAGCATGCGCTGACCATTGATCGTGCCGCTAACCTTCCTGCAATGCTTTATAACTATCCCGATCGTATGGGGGTGAACATGGAATCCGAGTTCTTCGACCGTGTTGCCAGCTGCGACAATATCTGCAGCATTAAAGAGAGCTCTGGTGATATCAATCGTCTGCATATGCTGGTTAATGACTACCCAAAAATTCAGGTTGCCTGCGGTATGGATGATCAGGCTCTGGAGTTCTTTGCCTGGGGAGCAAAAAGCTGGGTATGTGCCGGATCGAATTTCCTGCCGACAGAGCACATTGCACTATATAACGCCTGTGTAGTGCAGAATGATTTTGCCAAAGGGCGCCGTATCATGGCTGAGATGATGCCGTTGATGCATGTTCTGGAACAGGGCGGCAAGTTTATTCAGAGCGTTAAGCATGGTGTAACACTGGATGGCCGCTTCGCAGGAGAGGTGCGTAAGCCTTTGCTGGGTCTTGATGATGCAGAAAAAGATGCTATGGCTCAGGTTGTGAGTGAATTGAAAGTAAATATCGCCAAAATCGTTGCAGAGGGTTAAGTGATGGCTGATCTACTGACACATGAAGAGTATAAATCAATTGCAGCGAAGCTGACGCCTCCTTCCATGAGCTTTGTTAATGGCAGCTTGCGTCCTGCCAGTGATGGAGCCACTATTGCTGTGACTAACCCGGCAACCGGGGAGTTGATTACCACTATTCCTGCGTGTACGGCAGAAGATGTTGATTATGCCGTTGCCAGTGCACGAGCGGCATTTGAAAGTGGTTGCTGGAGTAAGCTGCACCCGGCAGAACGCAAGGACATTCTGATTAAATTTACCCGACTGATCGAAGCGCATGGTGATGAGTTGGCGGTTCTTGAAAGCCTGGATTCGGGTAAGCCTGTGTCTGACTGCGTAACGATCGATATTCCAGAAGTGATACATACTATTTCCTGGCATGCGGAGCTGATCGATAAAATTTACGACCAGACTGCACCTGTTGGCTCGGGTGCTGTGGCAATGGTTGTACGTGAGCCTGTTGGTGTTGTGGGCGCAGTATTACCCTGGAACTTCCCGATTCTGATGCTGGCATGGAAAATCGCCCCCTCATTAGCTGCCGGGTGTTCGGTGGTGCTTAAACCTGCCGCCCAGACCTCCCTGACTGCAATTCGTGTGGCGGAGCTGGCTGCGCAAGCGGGTGTACCTGCAGGTGTATTTAATGTTGTTACTGGTTCTGGTCGGGTAGTGGGTGAGGCTATAGGTCGTCATATGGATATCGATATGGTGACGTTCACCGGATCAACGGTTACCGGACGCCGTTTCCTTAACTACTCTGCTGACTCCAATATCAAGGAAGTGGTGCTGGAGCTGGGTGGTAAAAACCCGTGTGTAGTGCTGGATGATGCGGAAGATCTGGATGCCGTTGCCGAACAGGTTGTTGCTGCGGCTTTCTGGAATATGGGCGAAAACTGCTCAGCAGGTTCTCGCTTGATTGTTCAGGATGGTATTAAAGATCAGCTGTTGGAAAAAATTGTTCTGCACGCTAAAAAGTGGAAAACAGGCGATCCCCTCGATCCATCAAACCAGCTGGGTGCTCTGGTTGATAAAGGTCATTTTGACAAGGTAACCGAATACTTTGATATTGCAAAGCAGGATGGCAATAGGCTGGTAATGGGCGGGGAATCCGTTGATGGTTGCTACGTGATGCCAACTATCTATGACAATGTGAAAAACAGTGATCGTCTGGCAAAAGAGGAAATTTTTGGTCCTGTTTTATCGGTGATTACTGTCAGCAGTTACGAAGAAGCTATAGCGGTGGCCAATGATACGGAATACGGTCTGGCAGCATCAGTATTTACTGCCAATGCTAAAAAATCCCTGCGCGCCGCTCAGGCGTTGCGTGCCGGTACAGTAACCGTCAACTGTTTTGGTGAAGGTGATATCACTACGCCTTTTGGTGGCTATAAGCAGTCTGGATTTGGTGGACGTGACAACTCAATTCATGCGCATGATCAGTTTACTCAGTTGAAAACTATTTGGATCGATTTAGGTTGATTTGAGGACGTCCCGGTATTTATCTCTCTATTAATACCCGATGCTCTGATTCTAAGGGCATGTGCTTTTTCTTCGCAAAGCGGGTAAGCCCTTGTTCACGGCTCGGGGACTGCCTGCTTTGACGAAGGCTTGCTACGCTGTATGGAGCCTATAATGGCAAAGAAAAATAACATAGCGGTAAAACGTTTACCTCTAGATCCAGGTCCTGCCGCCTGGAATAGTATTTTACCCGAGGCTCAAAAGTACCCGACGCTGACGAGCGATATTCAGGCTGACTGGGTTATTGTAGGTGGAGGGTTTGCGGGTCTGGCGGCGGCAGAGCGTTTGTCGCAGCTGGTAGGTAATGAAACTATTGTTTTGGTAGAAGCCGGGCGGCTGGCTGAAGGTCCGGCAGGACGCAATAGCGGATTTATGATTGATCTGCCCCATGAGTTGAATTCTGAAACCTATGCCGGTGCACATGAACAGGATCTGCGTCAGATCAGATTGAACCGGGCCGCAATTGATTTCGCCCGGGATATGGCAAGGGAGTACGATATCGGTCCGGATGTATTTGATTCCTGCGGTAAAGTAACAGCAGCAGGTTCAGATAAAGGTGTTGCTCATATTGAAAGCTATCGTAAGCACCTGGAAACGCTGGGTGAGCGTTATGAGCTTAGAAGCGCTGCCGAAATGAAAGACTGGACCGGCAGCGATTTTTACCAGAAGGGATTGTTTACACCGGGGGCGGTGATGATTCAACCCGCAGGGTTTATTCGTCAGGTGGCTCATGGATTGAGTAAGCGAGTCTCTATCTATGAGAACAGTCCGGTGACGGAGATGCAGCTGGGGGCTGATCATACAGTGCTTACTCCCCGGGGAAAAATTCGTACAAAAGGGGTGATTCTGGCAGTCAATGGCCATGTTCAGTCGTTTGGTTTTTTCCCAGGCCGGTTACTACATGTCTTTACATATGCCTCGATGACCAGAGCGCTGAGCCGTGATGAGGTTAAACGGCTTGGTGGTACGAAAGACTGGGGTGTTCTGCCAGCTGATCCTATGGGAACAACTGTCCGGCGCAGTTCAGATTGCATGGGAAGTGGAGATCGGATCGTGATCCGCAATCATGCGACGCTGAACCAGTCGATTGAGGCAACTCCTGGTAATATGAAACGTGCTGCCATGTTGCAGGATCGCTCATTTGCCAACCGTTTTCCAATGCTAACCGGTGTTGATATGGAGTATCGTTGGGGCGGACGTTTATGCCTTACCCTTAACTCCGTCCCTGCTTTTGGTGAGGTGGAAAACAGGGTGTGGTCCGCATGCTGTCAGAATGGGCTAGGTACAGTCAAAGGGACGTTGTCCGGAATGATGGCAGCGGAACAGGCCGTGTTGGGACATAGTGAATTACTTGATCAGTTTATAGATTATGCCGTTCCATCCCGGTTACCGCCGGATCCCTTTTTGTCTATTGGAGCTAATGTGACGATGCGATTTAAGGAATGGCAGGCAGGTATCGAACTCTGAATCAGATGTTAAGGTGGTTTTACGGAAATATAAAAAAGGCCGGTCAGATTATTTGACCGGCCTTTTTTTATTGTTGTTTTACTCTGCCATCAAGAGAAATTCGGTTTTGTATAACTCTATGTATTAGAAGAAGAAATTGTCCTGATATTACTAAATTTTATATTAACCATTTAAAAACAGTAGCTTAAGTGAATCGATTGTAAGATTTTTATTGGAATCTGGTTTTACATTGTAAAAGTTGTACGTTTTATACGCAGATTGATGGCTTGATTTGATAACTCAGAGTTATGAAAAGTGCGGTGAATTAGTCATTGGACGGTGATTGGCAATGGTTTTTATACTGGATTTACGTTTTAGAAACATATTGTTATTCAGTGCATCCTAGGAGGCGTGGATGAAAATGTTTTTAGAAGGTTTTGTTTTCAGTGATTAAAAAAAATAAAACAGGACTATTGTATGAAAGTATTTGCTAAAAAACTTTTAAAAATCTCTCAGATAGCTGCGATCTCTGCTGCTGTTGCCCTGACTGCCAGTTTGAATGTATCAGCCAGTACTGATAATCATAAGTTTAATCTGGCTCTTGAGTCAGGTGACCGTGAGTCTGCTTCCGGTAAGTCAATGCAGATGTGGGCTGACCTGATAAAACAGAAATCTGATGGGCGAATAAAGGTTAATATCTTCTATCAGGGTGAACTGGGTGGTCAGCAGGAGCTGTTCGACCAGCTGGTTAAAGGCAATATTCATATGATGCTGACCTGGCCGCAAACCTCCTATGATGAACGTCTGGGGGTTAACTATATCCCATACCTGACACTGGGCTGGAAAGATGCACTGGCTGCATATGGTGAAAATGGCTGGCTGAAAAATATTCTTGGACCCGTTTATTCAGATATTGGTTTGAAATACTTCGGACCTTATCCAGAAGGTTTTGGTGGTATCGCAACTAAAGGCCGTTATGCAACAAATTTTGAAGACGCCCAGGGTATGAAAGTGCGTTCTCAGCCGGTTTTTCCTCTGCCGCAGACAATGCAGGCAATGGGGTTTCAGGCCGTGCCTATCGACTGGGCTGAAGTGTATACCTCGATCCAGACCGGTGTTGTCGATGGTGATTCCAGTAATGTTATCTACTGGGACTATGAATACTTCCGTGATCAGCTGGACTACTTCGTTCACTCCAAGCATAACTTCTCATCTTACGCGATGCTGATGAACAACGATGCCTGGGACGCGCTGGATGCTGAAGATCAGAAAATCATCGCTGATGCCGCTCAGGTTGTTATTGACAAGCAGTTTGTTGACGCTAAAGCAGAAGATGATAAGTGGATAAAAGCTGCACAGAGTGCGGGGATGGAGTACGTCGTGCCAACTACTGAGCAGATGGCTGCCTGGGTTAAGCGTGTCCGTGCCGAGGTATGGCCTCTTGCTGAAGATAAGTTGGGTAAAGAGCTGATGGATAAGATTCGTGTCAATGCATCAGTACCACAATAACGTGTCCACCGACCTGTTACTGAACTGTTAAATCATGCGCTATGACATTTAACACGCTCTGAAACAGGAATAGGCAGCTGGTCTGACCGCCGGCTGCTTCTTTCTTCAAGTCTCAGGAGAAATCTAATGACGGGACTACTAAGTTTTATTGAAAAAGTGGATATGTTGCTGGCACTGATTGTTAAACCGATTGTGGTTGTGATCAGTCTGGCGATAGCTTTTATGCTGTCTTATGGCATATTCAGCCGGGCGGTGCTGGGTACTCCGGTATTTGGTCTTGAAGAGCTGATTCTGATGGGGGCTATGTGGCTGTACATGTTAGGAGCCGTACTTGCTTCCCGGGATCGTTCACACCTCTGTGCTGATTTTGTTCAGGTGATTACTGATAACCAGCGAATCGTCACTTTTATGCATCTTCTTGCGACCCTTGTGTCTTTGTTTATGGCTGTGATGTTTGCAACCTGGAGCTATGATCTGATGCTCTGGGGTCTGAAAAAAGGACAGACTACCACTGTATTCCATCTGCCCTGGTACCTGTCTCAGAGTAGTCTTTTTGTAGCCAGTACTCTGTTCATTTTCTATTTGATCCGTGATTTCTGTAATGATCTGCTGAGTTTTCGTAATTCGCAGTCCAGCTGAAAGCCAGGCTGTCTATTAGACAAGACCTCTAACAACTATATGTTTCACAGGAATTTATTATGGGTGCTTTGCTCGCTATAGTTGCAGTGGTGATTCTGATGATGATCGGTGTGCCGGTTGTTTTCTCTTTTGCTGCTATGACGATGATTTTATCGATCGTTTACGACGTTGACATATCGTCGCTTATGACGACTGGCTTCTGGTCAGTTAATTCAATTATTTTGTTGGCATTACCGTTGTTCGTCATGACCGGTTATCTGATGCAGGCAGGTGGTATGGCCGCTCGCCTGGTATACTTTGTTGAAGCATTGGTTGGAAAATCACGCAGCGGGATGGGCTCTTCTATGGTCGTGGCCTGTGGCGTGTTTGGAGCTATTTCCGGTACCGCTTCGGCTGCCGTAGCTTCCATTGGGACGATTATGATCGGGCCAATGGAAAGGCATGGTTATTCCAGAGAGTATACCAGTGCATTACTAGGTATCTCTTCGCTGCTGGGACTGCTGATTCCACCAAGTATTACCATGATTCTGTACGCGGTGGTTACCCGTCAGTCGGTAGCTGCCTGCTTTCTGGCAACCATTGGGCCGGGTATTCTGCTGATTTTTTTACTCTGTTTTCTGAACTGGATCAAAATGCGTAATCATCCCGATCCGGATCAGCAGGTGCTGAGTTTCCGTCAGCGGGTCGGGGAGGTGGGTGATAATGCCTGGAAGGCATTTCCTGCGCTAATGTTACCGGTTATTATTCTGGGGGGGATTTATGGTGGCGTATTTACGCCCACTGAAGCCGCCGCCATTGCGGTAACCTATGCTATACCAGTGGGCCTTTTCGTTTATCGTGAACTGGATCTGCGTAAAATCGGTCGCTGCATGGTGGATGCCGCTGCTACGACGGGGGTGATCATGGTTATTCTGGTGTTCTCCTTTGTTGCAAGCCGTATTTTTACTTTTGAGCGGGTACCTCAGGAACTGACTGAATTATTGATGGATATGTTCCAGAATAAATTAATGATTCTCTTGGTGGTGAATATCTTCCTGATTTTACTTGGGATGATTATGGATGATGTCAGTGTCGTAGCAATTATCAGTCCGCTTTTGCTGCCTGTTATGGTTAATATTGGCGTTGATCCGGTTCACTTTGCCGCCATTGTTGGCACCAGTGTTGTCATAGGCTGCAACAGTCCGCCAATGGCACCCATCTTGTTCATGACCTGCCGTATAGGTAATGTTGGGATGTCTCAGGTTATGCGTCCGGCAATGGGCTTTATGATTTTTGCTGCGTTACCGGTTATGCTAATAACAACTTACTGGTCACCTCTGGCGTTATATTTACCACGGGCATTCGGTTACGTTGACTAAACTGGCTTAGCGTCAGCCGTCTATCCACATATAGCAGGGCTTCGGCCCTGTTTGCCTTTTTTGGTTTAAGGTGACCAGGTTTGAATAATTGTCGTAAACAGTTCTGGCTGGGTGTGCGGGATCTGCTGCCGCTGGTTTCAGGTGTGTTGCCGTTCGGGCTGATTGTTGGTGCGACCGGTGTTTCGCTGGGAATGACACCCGAAATGGTAGTGGGAATGTCTGCTCTGTTTTTTGCCGGTTCTGCCCAGCTGGCCGCGTATTCGCTGATTCAGGATAACGCGCCCTTTATCATTATTCTGGCCACTGCTGTGGTGATAAATCTGCGCTTTGCTATCTATAGTGCAGCGTTTGCTCCGTTGCTGGGGCCGCTGCCCAAACGTTATCGTTTCACACTGGCATATATGTTGTCTGATCAGACCTACGGGCTCTGTTCTATGCCGGAACAGATGGCAAAAACAACGCCTGAGCGTATCGGGTATCTGGCGGGGGTGACACTGGCTTTGTATGTTACCTGGCTGGTTTCGGTTATTCTGGGTATCGCCCTGGGAGCGGGGATTCCACCCCACTGGTCGCTTGAGTTTACGATTCCTCTGGCATTTCTTGCCATGCTGGTGACGACCATTACCAGTCGTTTGCTGTTTATGGTGGCGGTTATCTCTGGTAGCTGCGCGGTACTGTTTCAGCTGCTGCCTTTTAACACGGGTTTTATTGTTGCCGTGGTTGCCGGTGTCAGCGGTGGCTTGTTGCTACCCGGATTGCTGAAGACGAAGGGAGCAACTCATGACTGATACTCTGCAGCTCTGGCTACTGTTTGTGGCCGTTGGCGTGGGTACCTTTCTGATCCGGCTATCATTTATTCAGTTGCATGGCAGCGCCGAAGCGCTGATAAATCGCAGTAAGCATATCCTCATGTTACTGCCCCCGGCGATTCTGGCCGCGCTCTGTATTCCTGCCATCATCTTTTCCCGGCCACTGACTGACTATCAGGTAGAGTACTTTCAGCTGGCGGCTGCACTGGTGGCTATTCTGATCGCCCGGTTCAGTCGCAGTGTTTTCTGGCCAGTGGTCGGCGGGATGCTCTGCCTCTGGCTGTTGCGCTTTATAAGCAGCTAGAACGTTGAGTCTGCCGGGCAGCAGCGCAGGATTGCCGTGCTTGCTGGGGTCAGACGTAAAATCTGGTTTTTCCTGCCTGTATAAAACCCAAAGTCTTCGTTACATCGTTAAGCGGAGCTTGAAATAAGCTCCGCTATAAGCGCTTTTCTTTCCTTTGTTATATCTGCACATCCTCTTAGATGGGCGTTATCGCCGGTCATTTGTAATGTAAATGTTTGTATAAGAACTATTGATTTCTATTATGTTCTGGTGGCGGTTAATCTGATTTCACAGCATCAAATAGCTTGCTGACATCACCTTCAGACCAGCAAAAGCGTCTTAGGTTATACGTATAAAATTAAAAATAAGAGGATTTCAAATATGCAGATGCCACAAACTTTGTCGATCCCTAACGGTGAAAAGGTACGGCCGACTTTCTCAAAAGAGGAGCTGGGAGCCCGCCTGGCAAAACTGCGTCAGTATATGGCTGAAAGTAACCTGCAGGCCGTGCTGTTTACGTCTTACCACAACATTAACTACTACAGCGATTTTGTTTATTGCCGCTTTGGTCGTGACTATGGGCTGGTTGTTACTCAGGACTCCTATACCACAGTCACTGCGAATATTGATGGTGGTCAGCCATATCGGCGCAACCAGTTAGGTGACAATGTTGTGTATACCGACTGGCAGAAAGACAACTTCTTCTATGCCCTGAAAAACCTGATTAAGGATGGCGCGAACATCGGCGTTGAATATGACCATATGCCGTTGCAGAACCTGGAAAAAATGAAAGCGGCGTTCCCGTCGTCAGATTTTTCCGATATCGGCGTGCCGACGATGAAGATGCGCATGATCAAGTCAGAGGAAGAGATCGCCGTGATTAAAAACGGTGCACGGGTTGCTGATATTGGTGGTGCCGCTATTCGTGAAGCGATTGCGGTGGGTGTCCCTGAATATGAAATTGCCCTGGCCGGTGTGCAGGCGATGGTGCGCGAGATCGCAGCCACTTATCCCCATGCTGAGCTGATGGATACCTGGGTCTGGTTCCAGTCCGGTATCAACACCGACGGTGCACATAATCCGGTGACCAGTCGCAAAGTGGAAGCGGGAGATATCCTCAGCCTGAACACCTTCCCGATGATCGCCGGTTATTACACCGCACTGGAACGGACGCTTTTCAGTGAGTTTGTCTCTGATCGTCATCTGGAACTGTGGGAGATCAACTGTAAGGTGCATCGTCGCGGACTGGAACTGATTCGTCCGGGAGCCCGCTGCTGCGATATCGCTGCCGAGCTGAATGAAATATTCCTGGAGCACGATGTATTGCAGTACCGGACTTTCGGCTACGGTCACTCCTTCGGAACTCTGAGCCATTACTACGGCCGTGAAGCGGGCCTGGAGTTGCGGGAAGATATCGACACCGTTATTGAGCCTGGCATGGTGGTGTCTATGGAGCCGATGCTGATGCTACCTGAAGGACTCGCAGGTGCCGGTGGTTACCGTGAACATGACATTCTTGTGGTCGGGGAAGACAGTGTTGAAAACATCACTAAGTTCCCATTTGGTCCGGAACATAACATCGTTAAATCCTGATAACCCACGCGTTGAATCACCTCCTGAGTAACCGTGTTACCTGAGGTGAATATATCTCCTGTCCTTATATCAACAGCAGTGTAAGGGCAGGGGGTGCCTGCTGTTATAGCGGGTTTTACAGATTCTGTTGCACTAATAAAAATAAATAGGTGGTCAAATGACTCAATTGAGAAAGAGATTCACAGGGATGCTTGCGGCAGCAGCCCTGTCAGCAAGTACTTTAGCGCTTATGCTTTCAGGCCAGACTCAGGCTGCTGAGGGTGGCCATATCCTGGCGCATGTTATGCCGACGGATCATATTTTCAACAGCGTTTCTGAACAGTTTATCAGTAAGCTGGATGAGCTGTCCGGTGGTTCTGTAAAGATCGAATACCATCCGGGTGGTGATCTGGGTGACTGGGGAACCATAACTGAACAGGTGATGCAGGGCGCTATACCGATGACGATGGCCTGGTCTAACTCTGAACTGGATCCCCGGCTGGATATTGCCAACCTGGGGTTTGTTGCTGATGACTGGCCCGGCGCACGTAAAGTCTATGGTCCGGGCAGCAAAATGGATACGCTTTTTGCTGAGATTTATGACGGTCTGAACGTTGAACTGCTGGGTACATTACCGACAGACTTCACCGGCTATGTCGTGCGCAAAGGGGTGGACGTTCCCATCAATGTTCCTGCGGATGCGAAAGGTTTCAAAATTCGCGTGCCTAACTACCCGATGGCAATAGACCGCTACAGCGCACTGGGTTTCTCTGTAGTCCCCATGGCATTCTCTGAAGTGCACACTGCACTGCAAACCGGCGCAATTGATGGCCGGGCCTTTTCTCCTCCCTATGAAGTACTGATGTTCCGTGACGTGTTACGTGCTTATGTTTATACCCGCGAATCATTTGAGCCGACCTTCTGGATCGCAAGCAAAAGCTGGCTGGCTGGTCTGAGCGATCAGGAACGCGCCTGGGTACATGAAGCTGCCGATTATGCGACCGGATGGGCATGGGATAACGCTGAACAGTTCAGTCAGGGCTGGCTGGATAAAATCCGTCAGGCCGGAATTGAAGTGATCGAACAGGACCCGACTCTGGCGGCAGCGTATAAAAAGACGGTGATGAACGTTGAGTGGCCGATCATGGAGGGTTTGCTGGGCAAAAAAATCATGGATGACATGAAGGAAACAGCCGGTCTGTAAGGCTCAGGTTTGTTCTGGAGCATCTGCAATCACAGTTGCAGATGTTCTTCATATGAGCACTCAAGAGGAGCTTGAATATGAGTATTGAATATACACATCCGGATGAGTTGATCGGACCGACGTTTGTTAAGGCAATCCCGGGCGATGCAGGCATACAGCAGCGCAGTCTTTTTTTCAGAATGGAAGCACAGTTGGCGCAGATTATCTCTGTTGCCATGGTTATTTCTACAATGTCTCTCGGCTTTCTGATGGCCGCCCAGGTGGTTATGCGCTATGGCCTAGAGTCGCCATTTCTAGGGATTGAGGAGTTAGCTCCGATGCTGGCTCTGTGGGCTTACTTTCTCGGAATGATCTGTGCCACCCGCGATCAGGACCACATTTCCGGGGGCATTGTGGCGCTGCTATTCGAGAATGAGACCCTGATTAAGGTAATTCGTCTGGTGGGTAGCGGAGCGTGTCTGCTTGCGGTCTGTTTATTTGGTTATTTTGCACTGAAATTTGCACTGTTCAATTTCGATCTGGGACGTAAAAGCGTGTACATGCGCTGGCCTAAGTATCTCTGGGATTTCAGCATGGTGGTGGGCTTTATATTAATGGGGTTCTATTACTGCCTTCAGATTATCGCCGAAGTGCGGGATCTGAAAAATGGCCAGAACAACAATACGTAATTAGAAGGCAGGGCCATGACAATATTCTTTATAACTGTTTTAGCGGTCGTAATACTGCTGCTTCTTGAAGTGCCGGTTGGCTTTTCTTTCGGGCTGGGAGCGCTGTTTTACGGTATTTCTAACGGTACCGATATCTCTTTCCATGCTGCATATGGTTATTCGCAGATAGGTGCATTTTCTTTACTGGCGCTGCCGCTGTTTGTGCAGGCGGGCACCCTGATGGGTACCGGTGGTATTTCTGAGCGCCTGCTTGATTTTGTTGATGCTTTTGTTGGCAGGACAAAAGGGGGATTGGGGGCTGTTACGGTATTGAGTTGTGCTATGTTTGGCGCGATTTCGGGCAGTGCTTCTGCTGCAATTGCCGCGATCGGGCGAATTATGGTGCCGCGTATGGTAACCAACGGCTATCCTGAGGGGCATGCAACGGCACTGGTGGCGGTATCGTCAGTGTTAGCTTTGATGATACCGCCCAGCATACCTATGATCGTGTTTGCCATTGCCACCCGTCAGTCCGTCGCGAAAGTCTTTCTGGCGACTATGCTGCCCGGTATTTTACTGGCGCTTGTGTACTGTGCCCTGAACTTCTTTTTCCTGCGGAAAAATACCAGTATTCAGGTGTCACCGAAGTTACCCATGCGCGAAGTGGGTAAGGAGATCTGGTTTCGTGGCAAGCGGGCGACACTGGCAATCATCATGCCGTTTATCATCTTGGGTGGTATATACAGTGGCATAGCGACACCAACCGAAGCGGGCGCAGTCGCGCTGGTTTATACCCTGATGGTTGGTTTTCTGGTGTATCGGACGATGACATTCCGCAATGTGTTCGATGCGAGTAAGGATGCCGCGATTCTTACCGGTTCGGTCATTATGGTTCTGTTTTTCCTGTTCATACTGAGTCGGGGGATGATTCTGGCTCAGATACCGAACCAGTTTGCTGAACTGCTGCTGAGTGTCTCGGAAAATAAAATCGTGTTACTGCTCATTATCAATCTGCTGTTGCTGATGATGGGGATGATTGTCGATGATGTTTCCGGTGGTGTATTAGCGGCCATCATTCTGATGCCGGTGGTGCAGAAGATTGGGGTAGACCCGATCCATTTTGCCGCTATTGTCGGCACCAATCTGGGGTTGGGTAATATCTCTCCACCCTGTGCTCCTCTGTTGTATATGGCAGGCGGGGTTACCCGATTATCGCTGGATAAATATATCGGTCCGACGATGAAATTTCTGCTATTGGGTCACCTGCCAATGGTCTTTGTGGTGACCTTTATACCTGAACTGAGTCTATGGCTGCCAAGCCTGCTTGACTGATCGGGTGGTGCTGAGCATAGCGCAGGAACGGATGCCGGTTTTGACCGGTATCCATGTATACGCTTCACACAGATCGTTCTGAATGAGCGGCTGCAGGTATTGTCGGGAGTATGATTATGGTTACCTGGTTATTAACCGTGGCGGGAAAAGATCAGCCACAACTGTTACAGAAGTTTTGCGAGTCCATTGCCCTGATGGAGGGTGTTTTTCTTGATAGTCAGCAGGCTGTCATGGCCGGGCGTTTAACCGCACTTTATAAAGTGTGCATCCCGGCAAAGCATATTGCGTTTGCCCGAAGCGTGTTTTCTGAGTTTGCGCGACAGGGGGTAGAGGTGGTGACTATCGATGAACTGGATGAGGACACTGAGTACTCTCCCAGCTATCTGGTGCTCGATCTGCAGGGGAAATATCGCTTTGGTATCGATCATGACATCCGGATGATACTCGAGAGCCATGGTGCTGATACTGAGCATCTGAATCAGTATTATCTTGGTGACTCCCTGGTCGGTGAACATCAGTTCAGTACGCGTATCCGGGCAGTCTTATCCCGTCCTGTATCAGAACCTGATCTGTTAGGTGCACTGTATCGTCTTACGCCCGGGCTGAAGATCCGACTGAGTGTGGTAGAAGATACCAGTGTTCTGGTCAGCTGAACCGTGCGGGATTTAAAGACTAGCGAACAGACAGGAAATTGTTATTAATCTCCCGTGACATCTTTAATGATGTCGGATAATCCTGACTCTGTTTGAGTCCACGGCGCAGGAAATCCAGTAACAGGGTAGCCGCAGGTGACAGATTATGCTGATCGTAGTTAAAGCCTATGGTTACCTTGCCCAGCTGAGGAAGGTCATTGAAGGTCTGTTCGCTCTTGAATATTTCCGGAATGGTATTTAACACCAGTGCACTGATTCCCAGTCCGGCTTTGATGGCTGACTGAATACCCAGAAGGCTGGAAGAACAGTAGACCACCCGCCACGGGATACTCGCCTGGTTGAGTGCATCGGTAATGTATTTCCGGTAGACACAGCCCTGAGGGTAAAGCACCAGCGGGACGGGCTGATTAACGTTTAAGATAAAGTCAGGGTCGGCGATCCAGGATAATGATTCCACTATGTAATCGTTTTCAGCAAAGCAGTGTTTTGGATATTCATCCATAGACATCACAAGATCATACGCCCCTTTTTTATAGCTTTCACGTAAGTTGATACTGACATCGGATGTCACATCCAGCGTGACATCCGGATAGGCTCGGGAAAACTGCGACAGTAATACCGGAAGGAAGGAAACTTCAAAGTCGTTAGGTGTGCCCAGGCGAACAGAGCCACTGACTGAAGGGGCTGCCAGCCTTGATACGACGGCATCATTCATCGCCAGAATTTTGCAGGCATAGTCATACAACAGGTGGCCTTCCTCGGTGAGCTTTAATCCGCCCGCCCGGTTGAAGAGCTGGATGTCCAGTAGTTCTTCGAGACGTTTTACCTGCAGGCTGATTGCGGGTTGAGACCGGCCCAATATCTCTCCCGCCTGAGTGAATCCCCCCAGATCCTTGATGGTAACAAAGGTTCGCAGCAGATCCATCGGCAGGTTTTTCATTGTGTCAGGCCTTAGTGTGGTTGTTATACAGGACGTGTTCTGAACCAGAACTCTACGCTAGAAGATATAAGTAATGCAAATGCTGTTATTAAAACTATTGCTTAGACTTATGTTTGGGCGGTTTTTAAGATGGTTATCCAGCCACTGAATCATAGACATATGCACTGAACCATAGAAAAACAGTGCTCGCATTCTGGCGCTAAGTTTAAGAGATGCGGGGGTGCAGATATGGAGAATAAGAATAATGCTGAAGCATATTGATCAAACCGATAGCACAACAATCCCGCCTGGTGGTCTCAGGCCCGTACCGCGGGAAAACAAAAAAGAATTCAGTCATTTGTGGCGCGAAACGAACAGAGCGTTTTTACCTTTTGACAAGACTGACACTCAGATACGAAGAGTCTGTTTTATTCTGCCAGAGCACTTTTCGATGGTGTCCTTTACTGCCGCTGTGGATGCTTTAGTTACCGCGAATCTGGTACACACTGCACCATTATTCAGTTTTGAAACCTATGCGGCGGGTGATGCAAAGGTCAGAAGTGATCTGGGCATAGAGATCTCAACAGATGGTGGCCTTAGTGATCTGAAATCATGCCGTCTGGATAAATTTGATCTGATTGTTCTGTGTGGCGGGTACCGCTGTTCAGTGACTGAAAACCATCTGTTGAGCAACATATTAAGATCAGCAGCACGGAAAGACACTATTTTCGCCGGAATCTGGAACGGCGCTATTCCGCTGGCGTATGCAGGCTTAATGGATAATCTCAGTTGTGCACTTCATCCTGATAATCATGCGTTTATGCGGGAGCGCTTTCAGAAAGTATCTGTCAGCGGAAATATACTGGAGATCGAATCACAGGTTGTAACCAGTGCCGGTCCCGCCAGTGCGCTGGAGATGATGCTGCAGTTAATTGGTCGCTTGAAAGGCCGGACTATCATGCGGGCGATCCGGGAAATTCTCAGTTGTGATCAGGCCGTTGAGCCGGGTAATGCCAGGTTGCTGAGTGTCGAAGAAAATTCGGTCATGCCACAAAATCTGCTGGAGATTATTCAACTGATGCGGGCCAATATTGACGACCCGTTAAGTATGGATGATCTGGTGGCGTGTCTGGGCATCTCGCGACGGCAGATAGAGCGGCTGTTTCAGAACTATTTGCAAACCTCTCCCGGGCGTTACTATCTGGAATTGCGAGTTACTTATGCCCGCAGATTATTGTTACAGAGCAACGCCTCAGTAACTGACGTAGCAATAGCCTGTGGTTTTGTAACGTCCAGTCATTTCAGTAACTGCTTTAAAGATTATTTTGGTTTATCACCCAGCCAGCTCAGAGACCACTTCAGAAAGAATTTAAGCTGATCCGGCTGCAGGCAAAGGGTTGCATCCTGAACTTTTCTGGCGGCTGTCGTATTTGGACATACGCGGGGCATAGGGATCTGTACTCACCAGTAAATACGTTCAAGGTTATCCGGAAAAACGTAACTACGGTGGCTGTGAATATGTCGATGTGGTTGAGCTCGCTTATTCAGGATAATGCGCCCTTTGTCATTATTCTGACCTGCGGCTGGTGGAATGATGTGTTTGTAGTTGCTGCGTTATTTAACTAGTTAGATACAAGTTGCTAGCTAGATCCTGCTATGCCGCTTGCTAGCGAAATGGGATTGACGGGGCTGCATTTTAGGAATGAATTATGTCCGGATGAAAAAAGAAGTCGGAGTCGAAAAATAGCTGCTTCAGTCAACCCATACAGCAGCTAAGCAGGCATACTTCATCTTACACTGCGTTTTTTAACTCAGAGGACTTTACTGCAGTGATGCAATTAATCCAGCGAGAGTTATTCGAGACGATATAATCACTCTCGAATAACTCTGGGAAGTATTGAAACTCTAATAATTAAACGACAAGCTCTTGCCTTACGGAATTGGATCAACCGCTGGTTAAGGTGTTTTCATCGTTGTTGTTAGGGAGATGATGGCCGCAATCGGCTGCTCTTTAGAAGCTGTTCCTGCCACAGGCACTCCAATGATCCCGGATGAGTTGCGCCATAGATAGCCTGTTGGTTACCGCTGTACCATGCCCATAATTGATTACCGAAGTCGAAATGCCACCACTCACTTGGTAGGTTTGTAAAGCCTGCATTTATCATTACGTTGTAGAGTATTCGTCGATTGTCACGGGCAGTTTTCTGCTGGTGGCTTAATGTTTCGATATTCTCCAAACTGGCTGTATAGGAAAGGGGGCTTGCCTCATCAAACAAGGTGCCCATATCTAATAATCTTCCACTTTCATCGGCCAGCGTCAGATCGATAGAGCCTCCTGTCAGATGAGGGCTAGGCGCAGACGTTAAAGTGCTAGGTGGCGACACTAAGTTTCTTGCTTCAGATGCCAATTCTTCAGAACTGACATCAGGATAGGTGTGCTCCATTAGATTAATCAAGGTGTCATATAAGTGTTGTTGAACTGAAAAGGGTCTCCAGCCGTCTAAAATCACTAAGCGATATTCGCTTGGTAATTGAGAAGCTGCATGCAATATGCGGTTGTAGACACCTAGACGTAGATGGCATTCAGCTGGAGCACTGGGTATCCCCATTTTGAAATATGCCGGATAGACGAGTAATGACCCTTGAGACAAACTTGCGGGCTGTAGCGCTTCCTTACATTCAGAAATGGGTATCTGACTAAGTTTGTCCCAATCCGGTTGGGGTATGCTTGGAATGACAAGGCTTTGTAGTTTGTTCATCTATTTAGCCTACCAGGTTGGGCAGAAGCAATGTAATTTGTGGAAACAGGATGAGTAGTAACAAAACGCCAATCGCCAATAGAACGAAAGGCCAGATTGATTTAAACATCTCGATTATTTCCAGGTCACTAACCGCTGCTGCAACAAACACACATGCCCCCATAGGAGGGGTAATCAATGCGATTGTTATATTCAACGTAATGACAATGCCCAGATGAATCGGATCGATACCCGCCATTGTTGCTACGGGTACGAAAATGGGCGTCAGAAGAATCAGTGCGGATACTTCCTCCATAAACATGCCAGTAATAAAGGTAATTCCGCTTAGTAGCAGCAATACCAAAATTGGATTGTCCTGGAAAGGAGATAACATACTGGCAAACTGGTTGGGAACCTGAGCGTAAGAAAGCAACCAACTTATAATCGAAGACGCTGCCATGATTATGAAGATCGTGCCGGTCAGCATTGCAGTGTCACGCACGGCTTCCCATAACATCCCTGGTTTCAATTCTCGATACAGTAAACCAACAGTTGCTACATAGATAACAATCAGCGCGCCAGATTCGGTGGGCGTTACGAATCCAAATACGATTCCGGCAACGATAATAAAGGGGGCAATTAACGCGGGTACAGCACCAAATAATGCAGAATTAAATTCGACAATATCAGGTTTTTTCCCACTCACAGGTAGATTGGCTTTTCGGGCATAAACCCAGTTCATGGCCATAAAGGCCGCGCCTAGCAATAACCCAGGAATTACACCCGCCAGAAACAGATCACCAACAGAGGTGTTTGTCAGTGAGGCGTAGAGAATCATGAAGATGCTTGGTGGAATAATAGGTCCAATTAGCGAGCTACCTGCGGTAATCCCTGCAGCATAAGCTGTTGAGTAACCTTCTTTTTTCATAGCAGGAACCAACAGCGAGCCAAGAGCTGAAGTATCGGCCACTGCTGAACCATTCACTCCAGCAAAAAAGACACTGGAAATAACATTAACATAGCCAAGGCCGCCGCGCAGGTGACCAACCAGGACGCGTGCAAGTCTCATTAGCCGTTCCGTCATACCGGCACCGTTCATCAGGTTTCCGGCCAGAATAAATAACGGTATCGCCATCAGGGAGAATGAGTCCATGCCCCCGAAAAATTGTTGTGGGACCATACGGGTTAACAGTACGGGATCAATAATTAAAAAACCAACTACAGCTGTTAACAAAAGACTGAGAAAGAGCGGTATGCCCAGTAATAAGTTTACAAAAAAGGTTGCGAACATTGCCAACAACATAATCTACCTCTTGGCGCTATCAGAGTTATAGCGTGTTAATTCAAAACCTTTAAGTAACGAAACCAGGCATAGGCAAGCAAAGCCTATTGGTAATGCGAGAAATGGAATGGTCTTGCTGATACTAAGCCCCATGGTAATGAAGCGAGATATAGAAAACGCATATTCCCAGCTGATCCAGGCTATATATCCACTTAGTAAGGTCATCAGCAGCCATGTATAAATTCTTATAACTAGCACTAGCTGATCGGGAAGAAAGTTTTCGATAAATTCAACACGCATGTGTTTGTTTTCTAACCATGCAGGTGCCAGTACCAGTAGTACCGTTCCGATTATGAGGTAGCGTGATAACTCATCCATCCAAATCGGAGAGTGGCCTACTATGTAGCGTGCTACCACTCCGTATAGTAAAACGCAGACATTGATTACAAACATTGACGATGCAATCAAAAGTAATCCCTGGCATAACTTATTTATTAGTTTTATACGCATAAAAACACCTTGTGACGGTGGCAGTACGCCACCATCGCAGTCGTCTTGGGGAAATTACTTGATACCGGCGTCTTTTAGAGCAAGATCAATCCACTTTTGATCGATTTCCTGCTCGCTCAACCAGCTCATGAAAGATGGCCGACTAATCTTCTGAAATGCTTGCAGTTCCTCGGCTGTAGGGCGGTACACTTCCATACCATTGTCAGCTAAGAACTTAATACGGTCCTCTACCTGACTTTCTACCGCTTTTCTGTTGATATTGTTTGCTTCAGTGACAGCGTCAGTCAGTGCAGTGCGCTGGTCAGCAGTAAGGCTATTTAGCAGAGCGTCATTGGCTACAAGAAACTGGTCGGAATATTGAATATTGGCAAGGGTTAGATACTTCTGCACTTCCTGTAAGCTTCCGAGGATGATGTACATCGGAGGGTTCATTTGGCCGTCTGCGACACCGGTGCGAAGTGCCATATACACTTCAGTCCATGGAATTGGAGTTCCAGATGCGCCAAATGCCTCATATAGTGCTACCTGACTTTTATCCATAGCCCGGAAACGCAGTCCTTTGAAGTCCTCTGGTGAATGGATTGGACGCTTGTTATTTGTAAAGGCTAAGAAACCTCCTTCTTCAACAACGGCCAATAAGTGTGTATTTGTACGGCTGAAAAACTCTTTTTGTGCTGCTTTCCAGTATTCGCCTTTGTCAAAGAAGTTTCTTGCGTTGTCGAAATCGGAAAACATGAAGGGAATTGCACTGACGAATATTTCCGGGAACTGGGGTGATACTCCAGCGAAAGAGGCAATATTCAGGCTTGGGGTGTTCATTACCTGTTCCATGCGCTCGTCTTCTTCACCGAGCATGCTGTTCGGGTAGAGCTTTAATGACAATTCGCCATTAGTTTTTTCATTAACCAGGCGTTGTAGATTGGTAGCGAATAGGTGCAATACATTTTCGTCGGCGTTAGGGGCACCGGTGTAACTCAGATTGATTTCTGTTTGAGCATTAACAGACATCGATGACAGTAATACGCTGGCTCCTATGACACAGGCTTTGAACAGACTCTTACAAGAAGGGATATTAGGATTGTTTTTCATTTTTTATTCCGCGTAAGTTAGTTTTTCTTGCGGTCAGATTTTGACCTTTCAACAACATATCCAATGATGTGTTGACAATTCAAGTGCTGACCTGTTGATTTTTAGTCAACAGGCTGGGTGCATTGACGCGTATATGTATATGTTAGATTTGAGTGAGCATATTGTTATTTAGATGAATTTAAAGGAGGTGCATCTTTATTAAGGAAACTCATGCTGGCTTGTAAGTGTTGCATTAAAGCCTCTGCAGGGAGGGTTAGTTTACGTCTATTATGGCTAACGACTTTGGCTTTGGCTTCAGTAAAGAGCCTCTGATTGACCGGTACCGCACAAATAATGCCCGTCCGTATCTCAGCAGCAACAGTGAGTTGAGGCATGAAGGCGATACCCAACCCAGAAGCGACAAAGTTTTTCAATACTGAGACTGAGTTGGTACATAAACCCGGGGTTAGACGGATGTGCTCAATCTCTTCCGCCAGCCGGACTAAGCGACCCATACCGAATTCACTATCGATCAATGCAAGCGGATGCTGACATATATCTTTAAGTTCTACAGGCTGATTCGTGATAACTAAAGGGTGATTAGGAGGAGCAATCAGGTCTAGTGGATGGAGTTTTTCAACATGACAGTACAGGTCGCTTGATTCTGGGCAGGCATAGATAATACCGAAATCTACCTGATCGTCTTTGATCAGTTGAACTGCTTCATTAGCCCCTGCCGATTCGATACTGATCTGAATGCCGGGATAGCGGCTTATGAACGATTGTAAAGGCGCTGAGATAAGATCGGCAATGAAACCTTCCCCTACAGCGATTTTCACCTCGCCCTTACGTAGCCCTTGTAGATCTTGAATGCGAGATAAGGTTGACGCTTCGCTGGCCTGAACCTGACGATAGTGATCGAGCAGTTCGTTTCCAACCATAGTGATACGGCTACCCTGGTTACTGCGTTCCCAGAGTGGCAGGCCGACCTCTTCTTCCAGCTGAGTCAGAAGACGACTGATAGCAGAGGGATCGACACTTAACTTAGCCGCGGCTTTACGCAAAGACCCGAAACGGGCTACAGCATTGAGATATTCAAGAGCACGAGGGCTTAGTTTATTCATTTAGGGAGACTTAATCTCGAATTGCTTAAGGGCTAATACAAAATACCAGCGTGAGTCGTAGCGTTGCAAGAATTCAAGCAGTTGATTGAATCTACTTGCCATTATTTTCGTACTTTTAATATTTAATTTGAATGAGAAGATATATGGAGCCTTCAGTGGGTGGTTCCCGCAAAGTAACTTTTCTTTTCTCTGTCGTATTTGGACATACGCGGGGCGTGTTCGAGCATAGGGGTGTTAAGCAGACCCGCTAATATCGAACTCATGGAAGATATTCAGAAGTATTGCTGATGACAGTAATGCCGATCTGCCTTTCACCCGGCGTCTGATTCGCAATATGTGTCGCGCCAGGAATGATCATACATAACGATAAATTGATTTTTAGGCTCGCCGGATTCGGTTTGGCGTGGAGGTACAGATGTTTAAGAAAGAAGACCTGATCCAGGGATATGATGATGTGCTATGGAATGCGATCTGCAAAGAGGAGGTGCGTCAGGAAGAGCATATCGAACTGATCGCTTCTGAGAACTATACCAGTCCGCGGGTTATGCAGGCGCAGGGATCTGTACTGACTAATAAATACGCCGAAGGTTATCCGGAAAAGCGTTATTACGGCGGTTGCGAGTATGTTGATATTGTTGAGCAGCTGGCGCTGGATCGTGCTAAAGAGCTGTTTGGTGCTGAATATGCCAATGTCCAGCCACACTCAGGCTCTCAGGCAAATGCTGCGGTTTACATGGCGCTGTGTGAACCGGGCGATACCGTTCTGGGGATGAGTCTGGCCCATGGTGGTCACCTGACTCACGGTTCTCACGTGAACTTTTCCGGCAAGATCTATAACGCGGTTCAGTACGGTCTGAACGAAGCAACCGGCGAGATCGATTACGATCAGGTTGAAGCGCTGGCGGTGGAGCATAAGCCGAAGATGATTGTTGCGGGTTTCTCTGCGTATTCTCAAATTGTTGACTGGGCCCGTTTCCGCGAAATCGCTGACAAAGTTGGCGCTTACCTGTTTGTTGATATGGCACACGTTGCCGGTCTGGTGGCTGCAGGGCTTTATCCAAACCCGGTACCTTTCGCTGATGTGGTAACCACTACAACGCATAAAACACTGCGCGGTCCGCGTGGTGGTCTGATTATCTCCCGTGACAACGAGCTGGAGAAGAAGCTGAACTCTGCTGTATTTCCGGGTGGTCAGGGTGGTCCTCTGATGCATGTTATCGCGGCTAAGGCAGTGGCGTTTAAAGAAGCACTGGAACCTGAATTTAAAGAGTATCAGGCGCAGGTCGTTAAGAATGCCAATGCGATGGCTGAAGTACTGGTTGAGCGTGGTTTCGAGATCGTTTCCGGCGGTACCAAAAACCATCTGTTCCTGCTGAGCCTGATTAAGCAGGGTCTGACCGGTAAGGATGCTGACGCCGCTCTGGGTCGTGCCAATATCACTGTAAACAAGAATGCGGTACCGGGTGATCCACAGTCTCCGTTTGTTACTTCTGGTCTGCGTATCGGTTCTCCGGTTGTCACCACCCGTGGCTTTAAAGAGGCACAGTGTCGCACTCTGGCGGGCTGGATCGCTGATCTGCTGGACGTGCTGAATCAGCCTGAAGCGCTGGAAGCGAAAATCGCTGAAGTGAAACAGCAGGTTAAAGCACTGTGTGCTGACTACCCGGTTTATAGCTAAACCAATTGACGAATAAACCTTCTCACCGGTTGAGCTCTGGAGACCGGTGAGTTGAGAACTCATTTAAACACCCGGCAGCCAGCGATATATGGTTGCCCCTATTTTGGGAGCTGATGATATGCAGCAATATTCTGGTTTCGGGCTGTTGAAGCACAGTCTGAGTCATCACGAAAACTGGCAGCGTGTCTGGCGTAACCCTACGCCGAAGAAAAAGTACGATGTAATCATTATCGGTGGCGGTGGTCACGGTCTGGCGACAGCTTACTATCTGGCGAAAGAGCATGGTGTTACCAACGTTGCTGTGATCGAGAAAGGGTATCTGGGTGGCGGTAACACTGCCCGTAATACGACGATTGTTCGCTCTAACTACCTGTGGGATGAAGCGGCTCATCTGTACGAGCACGGCATGAAACTGTGGGAAGGCCTGTCTCAGGACCTGAACTACAACGTCATGTTCTCGCAGCGGGGGGTACTCAACCTGGGCCATACCCTGCAGGATATGCGTGATATTGAGCGTCGTGTAAACGCCAACCGCCTCAATGGTATTGACGGTGAAGTGCTGGATCCTAAACAGGTGAAAGAGATCGTGCCGCATATGGATTGCTCCGAGAATACCCGTTATCCGGTTATGGGTGCCTCCTGGCAGCCGCGTGGTGGTGTTGCCCGTCATGATGCGGTGGCATGGGGTTATGCCCGTGGCGCTGACTCCTATGGCGTGGATCTTATCCAGCAGACTGAAGTGATCGATCTGATCATTGAAGATGGCACAATCACCGGCGTTAAGACCAACCGTTACGGCGATATTATGGCTGACCGGGTGGCTTCGGTGGTGGCGGGTAACTCCGGCGTGATAGCGAAAATGGCGGGCTTTGAATTGCCGCTTGAGTCTCACCCTCTGCAGGCACTGGTATCTGAACCGATCAAACCGATTCTTGATACCGTGGTTATGTCCAACCATGTACATGGATATGTCAGTCAGTCTGACAAGGGCGATCTGGTTATCGGCGCAGGTATTGATGGCTATAACGGCTATGGTCAGCGCGGTTCTTATCCAACGATTGAGCACACCATTCAGGCGATTGTCGAGATGTTCCCGATTTTCAGCCGGGTACGTATGAACCGTCAGTGGGGCGGTATCGTTGATACCTGTCCGGATGCCTGCCCGATCATCAGTAAGACACCGGTTAAAAACCTGTTCTTTAACTGTGGCTGGGGTACCGGTGGCTTTAAGGCGATTCCAGGGTCCGGTAACGTGTTTGCGGCGTCTCTGGCGAAAGGCGAGATGCATCCGCTGGCTGAACCATTCTCTATGTTCCGATTCCACAATGGCGCGCTGATCGATGAGCACGGCGCTGCTGGTGTAGCACATTAACAGGGGCTAACTAACATGTTTCATATCTACTGCCCGCACTGTGCGGAATACCGTGAAGAAGAAGAGTTTCATGCAAAAGGTCAGGCACACATACCGCGTCCGCTGGATCCGGAAGCCTGTTCTGATAAAGAGTGGGGTGAGTATCTGTTCTTCCGTAAGAACCCTCGCGGTCTGCACCATGAACTGTGGGTTCATGCAGCCGGTTGTCGCAAGTTTTTTAATATGACCCGCGACACCCAGACCTACGAAATTAAAGAAGTCTACAAGATCGGCGAACAGCCATCTGTAGTCGCTGAGTAACAGGAGCGGAATCATGACACAACAGAACCGCCTTACCAGCGGAGGTCGTATCGACCGTTCCAAGCCGCTGACGTTTACCTACAACGGTAAGCAGTATAAAGGTTATCAGGGCGATACGCTGGCATCCGCGATGCTGGCCAATGGCATCAACGTTGTTGGTCGTAGTTTTAAATACAGCCGTCCACGGGGTATTGTCGGCTGTGGCGCAGAAGAGCCGAATGCAGTGTTGCAGCTGGGTGCCACAGAAGCCACTCAGGTGCCTAACGTACGTGCGACACAACAGGAGCTGTTCAATGGCCTGGTGTCTGCGTCGACCAACGGCTGGCCGAGTGTTGAAACCGACCTGATGAGCGTTATGGGTAAAGTCGGTGGCAGCATGATGCCTCCGGGTTTCTATTACAAAACATTCATGTTCCCTCAGTCACTGTGGGATACCTATGAGACGATTATCCGTAAGGCCGCCGGCCTTGGACGCTCACCTCTTGAAAATGATCCGGACAGCTATGAAAACATCAATCAGCACTGCGATGTACTGATCGTTGGTGCAGGTCCTGCGGGTCTGGCTGCAGCACTGACAGCCGCCCGTGGTGGTGCCCGTGTCATTATTGCCGATGAGCAGAATGAATTTGGTGGCAGCCTGCTGAACGGAAAAGAGACGCTCGATGGCAAGCCTGCCTCTGAGTGGATCAACGCTGTAGTGGAAGAACTGAGCACCTATGAAGATGTTCTGTTGCTGCCTCGCTCTACGGTAAACGGTTATCACGATCATAACTTTGTGACTATTCACCAGCGTTGTACTGACCACCTGGCGGATATCGCACCGGTTAATCAGGTGCGTCAGCGGATGCACCGGGTTCGTGCTAAGTGGGTTGTTCTGGCAACGGGTGCTCATGAGCGTCCGCTGGTTTACGGCAATAACGATGTGCCGGGTTGCATGGTGTCCAGTGCTGTATCGGCTTATATCAACCGTTACAGTGTGGTACCGGGTAACGAGCTGGTGGTGATGACGACCAATGACTACGGCTATCAGGCTGCTCTGGACTGGGCAGATGCCGGTCGTAAGGTCGTGGCTATTGTTGATACCCGTGAAGCAGCGACCGGTGATCGTACCGAAGCGGCACGTAAGCGTGGACTGAACATTATTTCCGGTTCTGCCGTGATTGAGGTTCAGGGCAGCAAGCGTGTCAGCAGTGTTTCTGTGGCGGCTATCAGTGCGTCCGGTTCTAAGGTGATCGGTTCGGTGACTAAGCTGAAAGCGGATACTGTTGCCTCTTCCGGTGGCTGGAGCCCGGTTATTCATCTGTCCTGCCATACGGGCAGTCGTCCCGTCTGGAATGATGAGATTGTTGGTTTTCTGCCGGGTCAGACTGTGCAGAAGCAACTGACTGCCGGTGGTATCAACGGTCAGTATGAAACGGCTGTGGCCCTGAAAGAGGGTTTTGACGCGGGTCAGAAAGCCCTGGCTGAAGTTGGTCTGGCTGCCGCAGAGGTGGTGCTGCCGAAAGCGGAAACCCAGAAACTGGCTGCGCCGATGAGTCTGTTCCATATTCCGCATCTGAAGCCTACTTCACAGGCTCCGAAGCAGTTTGTCGATTATCAGACCGATGTGACGGCTGCCGGTATTGAGCTGGCATGCCGTGAGGGTTTTGAATCGATCGAACATGTTAAGCGCTATACCGCGATGGGTTTCGGTACTGATCAGGGTAAGCTGGGTAATATTAACGGCATGGCGGTGGCAGCGAAAGCGCTGAACAAGTCTATCCCGGAAACCGGCACGACTATCTTCCGTCCCAACTACACGCCAATCACTTTTGGTGCGATTGCCGGACGTAATTGTGGTGAGCTGTTCGATCCGAAACGTTACACCGCGATGCATAAGTGGCATGTTGAACACGGTGCCAAATTTGAGGATGTCGGTCAGTGGAAACGTCCATGGTACTTCCCGAAAACGGGTGAGTCTATGCAGCAGGCGCTTAACCGTGAATGTCTGGCGGTGCGTAACGCGGTCGGTATTCTGGATGCGTCAACGCTGGGTAAGATCGACATTCAGGGTAAAGATGCACGTGAGTTCCTGGGACGTGTCTACACTAATGCCTGGGCTAAACTGGGGGTAGGTAAGTGTCGTTATGGCCTGATGTGTGGCGAAGACGGCATGGTATTCGATGATGGTGTAACTGCGTGTCTGGGTGAAAACCACTTCGTTATGACCACCACAACCGGTGGGGCTGCGCGGGTGTATGAGTGGCTGGAGATTTACCATCAGACCGAATGGCCGGAACTGGAAGTTTACTTCAATACAGTAACCGATCACTGGTCAACGGCGACAATTACCGGGCCGAACAGTCGCAAGCTGCTGGCTGAGCTGACTGATGCTGATGTCAGCAATGAAAACTTCAGCTATATGGACTGGAAACAGATCACCGTTGCTGGCGTACCGGCCCGGGTGTTCCGTATCTCCTTCACTGGCGAGCTGTCATTTGAGATCAACGTACAGGCAAACTACGGTATGCATGTATGGGAGAAACTGCATGAAGCGGGTGCTAAGTATGGTCTGACCCCTTACGGTACTGAAACCATGCACATTCTGCGTGCTGAAAAAGGTTTCATTATCGCCGGACAGGATACCGATGGTTCGGTACATCCTTACGATCTGGGGATGGGCTGGTGTGTATCTAACCAGAAGCCGTTCAGTTACATCGGTAAGCGTGGTATGAACCGGGTGGATTGTACCCGTGATAACCGTAAGCAGCTGGTGGGGCTGAAAACCAAAGATCCTAAGCAGGTAATTCCGGAAGGCGCGCAAGCGGTGCTTGATCCTAAAGCTCCCATTCCGATGCCAATGGAAGGTCATGTGACTTCCAGTTACTGGAGTGAAAACCTGGGCCACTCGATTGCGATGGGCTTTATTAAAGGCGGCCTGGATAAGATGGGCGAAACCGTTTATTACCCACTGGCCAATGGCACTGTGATTGAAGCTGAAATTTGCAGCCCGATCTTCTTTGATCCAAAAGGGGAGCGTCAAAATGTCTGATCTGAATGTAATGACTCCTGAACAGAGCGCTGCCACTAAAGCGGCAGTGATGAATCAGGTTCCTGGCCCTGAGATTCAGGGGCAGTCTCCGTTGCACCACGCGGACCTGGAAAGCCTTGCACAGCAAGGCCCCAAAACCGGCGGTGTTCATCTGCGAGAGTTGAAGCTGCTGGGGCACCTGACCCTGCGCTGTAATCCTGAAAATGGTGATCAGCTGGCCGCTGTAGAGCGGGTGCTGGGTGTGGCGTTGCCGCTTCAGCCGCTGACTTCCACAGAGAAAGGTGGTTACTCAATTCGCTGGATGTCCCCGGACGAATGGCTGATTCTGGTGCCAGGGCTGGAAACCTTCGATATTGAAGCGAAGTTCCGCGATGAGATGCCGGGTCATTACTCGCTGGTTAATAGCAGTGGTGGCTCTACTGTGCTGGAACTGTCCGGTGCGAATGTGATTGACGTGCTGAAGAAGTCTACACCTGTGGACCTTCATCCGAAGGAGTTTCCTGTGGGTAAAGTGGTTTCGACCGTCTTTGCCAAGAGCACTGCCACCATCCGTCGTTCCGGGGAGCAGCGCTTTGAGCTGATTATCCGTCGCTCGTTTTCGGATTACATCTGGCTATGGTTGCAGGATGCCAGCCGCGAGTATGGTCTGGTGATCGAAGCCTGATTTGACCGACCCGAAAGCCAGCCCTGACCGGGGCTGGTTTTATCCGTTGTTTCTGTTGAATCCTATACTGGGCAGAGACATATCAGAACAGGAGTCTTCTAATGACAAATATAACTAAGCCCTGGATCTTTACCGCCAGCTGTCCAAGTATGCTGGGTACGGTTGATGTGGTCACCCGCTATATGGCTGAAGCAGGGAATTATGTTGATGAGATCCATTCATTCGATGACCGGGTCTCTAAACGCTTTTTTATCCGTATTGAGTTTCAGCCGGTTAAAGATGGTTTTACGGCGGAAAAATTCAATGCCGAGTTCGCTACGCGAGCGGCTGAATTTGGTATGGAATGGGATCTGACTGAGCCGGAACACCGGCCCAGAGTGGCTATTCTGGTGTCTAAATATGATCATTGTCTTAATGATCTGCTTTACCGCTACCGTACCGGTCAGCTGAATATCGAAGTACCTGTGATCATCTCCAACCACCCGGATCTTGAGCATCTGGCTGAATGGCATGGCATCCCATATTATCATCTGCCGATTACACCTGAGACCAAACCCTATCAGGAAGCGGAGATTGTAAAGCTGCTTGAAGAGTACGATATCGAACTGGTGGTGTTAGCCCGCTATATGCAGGTTCTGTCACCCTGGATGTGTAATCAGCTGAACGGTAAGGCGATCAATATTCACCACTCACTGTTGCCGGGCTTTAAGGGGGCGCGACCCTACCATCAGGCCTGGGATAAAGGGGTGAAGATGGTCGGTGCAACCGCACACTATGTGAATAATGATCTGGATGAGGGGCCGATTATCACTCAGGGTATCCAGACGGTTGATCATGCGTTTTATCCCGAAGATCTGATCTCTAAGGGGCAGGATGTGGAGCGAGTTACTCTGTTTAATGCGATCCGTTATCACATAGAGAAACGGGTGTTTCTCAATGGCGGGCGGACGATAGTTTTTTCCAGCTGATAATTCCATTTTATCGCTGTTTTGCGTTTTTCAGTGTGCTGGAAAACGTATCTTTTTCGAGGACAGTTAGGATTATCTCTTCCAGAGAGGTATGTAGTGTGTGGCTCATCCTGACTGACCTCCTTTTCTTTCAACTTGTCTGTTGTTTGCCTGCGAAACGATACAAACCGTTTTAAGAAAATTTCAGGTCGTAAACTGACATACGGCTACACTTATATCAGCACATAATCGACTTTCGAATAAATTTCAGCGCTCAGAATGCGCGGTGGAGACTTTATGTCTATCTCTGTTTTTGATCTTTTTAAAATAGGCGTTGGTCCGTCCAGTTCCCATACCGTTGGTCCTATGGTTGCAGCGGCGAATTTTGCCGGGTATCTGGCACAACAGGAACTGGCGAAATCGGTGGTGCAGATCCGGGTTGATCTGTATGGCTCACTGAGTGCTACCGGGATCGGGCACGGTACTGATAACTCGATTATTGTTGGCCTGATGGGGGAGCGCCCCCATAGCATCGATCCACAGATGATTCTGCCAACGGTTGCGGCATTGAAAGAGAGTCATCGACTCAACCTGCTGGGGCAGTATCCCATCGAGTTTATCTGGCAGCGGGATATGAATCTGCTGGAGGAAAACCTTCCCTACCATCCGAATGCGATGCGCCTGAGTGCTTTCGGAGCCGATGAAAATCTGTTGTATGACAATGTGTATTACTCTATTGGCGGAGGTTTTGTTATTGATGAAAGCGAAGCGACTGCCGACGCTCATCTGGTTCCTCAGGTAGAGCTGCCTTATGAGTTTAATAATGCTGTAGAACTGCTGCGACTCTGTGAAGAGAACCGGCTTAGTATCAGTCAGCTGATGATGGAGAACGAGAAGGTCTGGCGCACTGAAAGGGAAATTCGTGATGGTTTGATGGATATCTGGGCGGCGATGAAAGAGTGTATCGCTAACGGTCTTCATAGCGAGGGTATACTGCCGGGCGGATTGCACGTGAAGCGGCGGGCGATGAGTCTGCATAAGTCACTGATACGTTCAACCAAACCCAATATTATCTCTTCAACGCTGGGTGCGATGGACTGGGTTAACCTGTATGCGCTGGCTGTCAATGAAGAAAATGCCGCAGGTGGACGAATGGTGACCGCACCGACCAACGGCGCTGCAGGTATAATCCCCGCAGTGTTGATGTATTACACCGAGTTCACTCCGAACTCAACAGAAGAGAACGTAGTTGATTTTATGCTGGCGGCGGCGGCCATCGGTGCGTTGTGTAAGAAAAACGCTTCAATCTCTGGCGCAGAAGTGGGCTGTCAGGGAGAGGTGGGTTCTGCCTGTGCTATGGCGGCTGCAGGGCTGTGTGAAGTACTGGGCGGTACCCCTGAGCAGGTGGAAAATGCTGCTGAGATCGGTCTGGAGCATAACCTGGGTCTTACCTGTGACCCGGTGGGTGGTCTGGTGCAGGTGCCCTGTATTGAACGCAACGCAATCGGTGCGATGAAATCGATTAATGCCACTCAGATGGCACTGAGAGGTGACGGTAAGCACTTTATTTCGCTGGATAAGGTCATCAGAACCATGCGTGATACCGGTATGGATATGCAGGATAAATACAAAGAGACCTCGCGCGGCGGGTTGGCGGTTAATGCGATAGAGTGTTAATTGTTTTTAGTACTTTTCCACTATAATTTATTCAGTTACAGTGCGTTCTTCCGAGTGATCGGTTCTGGATATAAGTCTTTGATATTTAAAAGCTGATGATAAAAATCACAGTTCAAAAGACAGACACATAACCGGATTACAGATACCAACTAACTGCCTATTCAGTTCCGCAGGGAACGAAGTGTGAGTACAGGTTTGCATATGACGAATGAGGTTAATGGTGGACGCCCGCGCGCTATCGGGTTTCTGCTGTTAAATAATTTCACCATGATATCACTGGCATCAGCGGTCGAAGCACTGCGGATGGCAAATCAGCTCAGCGGTGAGGAGTTGTACCTCTGGTACACACTCACCATTGATGGTCAGCCAGTCAGTGCCAGTGACGGGATTACGATTACCCCGGATGCCGGTTTCGATAACTGTCCTGAACTGGATACGGTGATCGTGTCTGGTGGTCTGAATATCACCAAAGCGTACAATCGTAACCATCTTAACTGGTTGCAGGAACGAGAGCGAAGAGGCTGTAAAATAGGAGCAATCTGTACAGGTGCGTACCTGTTAGCCGCAGCAGGTCTTCTGGATGGCTATGAATGCAGCACTCATTGGGAGTATCTGGCGGCTCTGCAGGAAGCATTCCCCCGGGTGAAGTGCTCCAGCCGGCTGTTTAGCTTTGATCGTAATCGTATGACCTGTACCGGCGGCACTGTGCCTCTGGATATGATGCTGAATATGATCAAACTTGAACATGGTTATCAGCTTTCCACTGCGATTTCGGAGATGTTTATCTGCGACCGTATCCGCGATGAAAGTGATCAGCAGAAGATTCCGTTACGTCATGTGCTGGGGACAACTCAGCCAAAACTGCTGGAAATAGTCGCCCTGATGGAGGCGAATATTGAAGAAGTTATCGAGATGGATGAGCTGGCTCAATATGTCGATCTGTCCCGGCGGCAGATGGAACGTCTGTTTCAGAAATATCTCGAATGCTCTCCTTCACGCTATTACCTCCGCTTAAGATTGCTTCGGGCACGACAACTGCTGAAACAGACCTCAATGTCGATTATCGATATCGCTGCTGCCTGTGGCTTTGTTTCGAGTCCCCATTTCAGTAAGTGTTATCGTGAACAGATGGGGGTCCCCCCCAGAGATGAGCGATTGGCGCCAATGCTGGGTGAGGAAGTAGAGTCGTTCGATGTAAAGACTATGCAGTTGTTACAGGATACTCAGCATCAACCGCCTGGCAAAGACTTTGTTTCCAGTGAAGCTTTCAGCGAGGCAAAAACTGAGTCTACCTTTGGTTCGGTTCATCTTAAGGGAAAGCGGGATAAATAAAGGAGGAGGTTGCTGGTCTGTGATTTTCCCTGTCTTAATTGATATGCCATACGGGGAAGCTGAGGCGATCATTTGCAGGCAGACTGCCCATTTTGAGTGGTCTTTTGTCCCGGGCCATTTTTAGATAACTGAAGCGGGAGTGTGGAAATTAACCCTGAGTCAATTTCCACCGTCATTGCGGCAATGATTGTCCTGAATGGCGAGGCGTTACTTCCCTTTTGCTGCTGTTAAGCACTGTTCACTGTTTCTCTCAGGCGTTATCAGACCGACCCGGAGTTCGTGGTCTGCTTTAGACAGAGTAGACCGTGTGGATAGCTCTTTTGACTCGTTGATACTTTCGCCTCTTAAGACTTTCACCTCTTAAAAATAGTGCCAGAGGCTTGTTGTCCTGCACGCAAGAAGGGAGCCGGAAACACTCTTTAAGTATCCGGGGACGTTACTGAGTAAGCAGCTGTTGGGCTATTTGGGTGACTGACAGACAATGCGACAGAGTCATACAGATAAAAGCCCTGGCATAAGCCTGCTGGCCTGCAGGCCTTGTGGAATCTGTGTATTTCCGGCTAATACGGAGTTCGGTGGCGCAGAAAAAGTACGGAATCGCGGGTTTTCAAATGCTAAAACTCCATACTGTAGCCTGTTTTTGAGTTGTTGCCCTGTGTGTCGCTGTGTTTATTATCCTTAATAAGGTTTCCCGGACTGTACGGAGGCAAACGCTGTTCATGCTCAGGCTTAGTTTAAGGGGCTTCTGCTTATTATCCAGTCCCGCTGTGAGCGTTGGAATCTGCATCAAAGTATAAGAAATTATCGACCTCGGTATTCGGATCGCCGGCATGCATTGGTGTTGTATAAATACACCCTCATTCACAACCCTTTCCCGTTAATTTTTTAGTCTTTATCATCAGGTAATAATCAGCATAGGCACTTTATTTAATTCTGAACTGTATCAACTCATTTTTATGACTAGCGTGGATCGCACCTGCAATCGCGTTGAGGCTTGAAATGCTGGCGTTGTAGCCTATTGATT
This sequence comes from Oceanospirillales bacterium, assembly GCA_018223185.1. Taxonomy (GTDB): domain Bacteria; phylum Pseudomonadota; class Gammaproteobacteria; order Pseudomonadales; family Balneatricaceae; genus Amphritea. Next base: position 209,262 of record JAAEYW010000001.1, read on the forward strand.
TCGAAAATCAAAACTGTATTGTTAAGTGTTTTGTAACACGGCAGAGACACCGTGCAAACCGGTTCTGAATTGATTCGCGAGTGAGCTGACTAACGTGTTTCAGGGTTAGCTGCTGACCTGTAAAAATTTACGTTGTAATGTGGTTGGTATAGAGATGTTTCGCTATTTTGGCTTTGGATCCAACATGAACACAACCTCTCTGCGGGCGAAGGGTGTTGAACCTTTGGCATCGAGGAGAGCGACTTTGCATGGCTGGCGTTTGCGTTTCAATGTACAGCATTTCTTTCGCCATGAGGGTGGGGTCGGAAATATAGAACGTTCTGTCAATCCCGCTGATAAGGTGTTGGGTGTTCTGCATGACTGCCCGGACGAAGCGCTTATCTCACTGGATGCTATGGAGGCTTATGGTCATGGTTATGACCGTATCACCGTAGACGTAGACGTAGATGTTGATGATGAGGAGCAGGTGAGTGCGTTTACCTATATCGGTATGCCTGAGTTTATCAACGATGATTGCCTGCCAACCCAACGCTATCTGAATTTGCTGGTCGATGGTGCGCGTTCTGCCGGTTTAGCGTCAGAATTTGTATCCCACCTGACAGAACACCCGGTTCACCAGCCGGATGAGTATCCTCTTTTCCAACCTCCGGCGGGAGATTACCCCAGGTTTGATGCCACTACACTCGCGCATCACCCTTTGTATACCGCATTGTATGGGGCTGTTTTTGATATGTCGGGCGCCAGACCCCTGCATGACTACCTGAAGATTTTTTTTGGTGGAAGGGATATGACCCTGTATCACATAAAAAGGCTTGATAGCAGTGATGGTAATGAATCGCTGGAGGACATTTGCCAGGGGCGTATCAATGATGCCCAGCAACGTTACCTTAACTGTTATCTCAATGAATATGCCAGAGAGTATCAATACGTGGGTCATTTTGATTACAACACCGACTACAACACCGATTGAGGAATAAAGTAATGGATCAGTTTCCAGAGGTACTTGCGCATGGCGCTATTGAGGAGGTATTTCCTGATATCTTTTTTGTCAGCGGCGCTATGGAAACCGTTCTCCAGGGGATGGATTGGCAGTTCAGCCGAAATATGACCGTGGTACGTGACGGTGACCGCTTAATCATTATTAACAGTGTTCGCCTGAATGACGAGGGACTCGCTGAACTTGATCAGTTGGGGCGTGTCACTGATGTGGTCCGACTGGGCTGCTTACATGGGCGGGATGATCAGTTCTATGTGGATCGCTATAACGCTGAGTACTGGACGCTGCCAGGGGTTGAGCAGGAGGGCGGCCTGAAGGAGGCCCGAACACTGACGGAGGCGGGTACGTTACCGATTTCTGATGCGTCTCTGTTCCAATTCCGGACGACGCAGATGCCTGAAGCGATACTACGCATCGACCGTGCCGGGGGGATTCTGATCGCCTGCGATGCCTTACAAAACTGGCTGGCGCCGGATGAGTATTTTTCGGATGCCTCACGAGAATTGATGCAGAATATGGAGTTCTTTACGCCGGCGAATCTGGGCCCGGTCTGGCTTCAGGTTGCGACGCCCGCAGGAGATGATTTCGCGCGTCTGAAAGCACTGTCATTCAGGCATGCACTGTGCGGTCATGGTGCCCCGCTGCGTGAGACTGCATATGAAGATTACCTCGCCACGTTTAATCGTGTGTTTGGTGTATGAGTTGTGCATAGGCGATCTCGCGTGCAGGATGTTTTGCTACAACTCCCGGGCTATGAAACTGACTCAATAATATACCGTGCGGATGGACGTGTGGTTTATCGTGCGCGTAGCACTGCAGATGGCGCTGTGGTAGCCGTTGAGACGCTTGATGCGGAGTTTCCTGATCGTCAGCAGGTGGCTGAAATTCGGCGTGAAGGTGAGATAGCGCAACGCCTGGCTGATGTTGCTGGTGTGCGTAAGGTGCATGCCGTGATCGCCCATGGGAGTGGCAATCTGGCCCTTGTGTGTGAACTGTTTGATAGTTCCCTCAAAGCGTACCTTGCCCTCAATGGGGGAGGGGGATTGACTCTGCCTGAGTTTCTCGAAATTGCACTGAGTCTCGCACACACATTGGGTGGGATTCATAGCCAGGATATTGTGCATAAAGCGTTAACGCCTGGAAATGTTCTGTTTAATCCTGTCAACGGTGCGACAGGCCTGGCTGGCTTCGGTATCGCTTCCGAGTTAGATCAGGAGCGGCAGGCTTTGCAAATGTCGCGTTATTTAGAGGGGCCGTTACCTTATATCTCTCCGGAACAGACCGGACGAATGAATCGGGACCTGGATTACCGCTCTGATTATTACTCACTGGGCGTACTTCTGTTTGAACTGCTAACCGGACAGCAGCCCTTTCAGGCTGACAACGTGCTTGAATGGGTACACAGCCATATTAGCCGTGTTCCCCCGGCGCCACACGACATTGATCCTGAGGTGCCCGAGGCCGTTTCAGCCATCGTCCTGAAATTATTATCTAAAAGTCCGGAGGCGCGTTACCAGAGTGCCGGGGGATTGATTCATGATCTGACCTGTTGCGCTGACCGACTGGTGGCGGGTCAGGTGATTGAGCCCTTTGAACTGGGGAAAAAAGAGGTCGTACAGAAGTTTCTCGTTCCCCAAAAGCTCTATGGTCGTGAACGTGAACTTGGGCAGCTGTTTGATCTGTTTGAAACCGTTGTGGCAGGGGGGAATGTATTCTGTCTGGTTAAGGGTTACTCCGGTGTTGGTAAATCGTCATTGGTTAATGAGATTGATCAGCCACTCGTGCGCGAACGGGGCTTCTTTGTCCAGGGTAAGTTTCAACAGTTTCAACACGGAGAAGCGTATTCAGCGCTGGCCTCTACATTTCGCGGTCTTGTGCAACAGGCCCTGACTGAGCCCGAGGAACAACTCGCCGGGTGGCGTGAACGCTTAGTGGATGCCTTAGCTTCGAACGCCGCTTTAGTCGTTAATTTAGTCCCTGAGCTGGCGCTGATTATCGGACCGCAACCGGTTGTGGCTGAACTACCGCCTGCCGAAGCGAGAAATCGCCTGCAGATGGTTTTGACAGCGTTTCTTCGTGTGTTCGCCAGCGATGGACACCCGGTGGTGCTGTTCCTCGATGACCTGCAGTGGAGCGATGTCCCTACATTAGAGTTTTTACGCCGTCTGGTTACATCCAGAGAGCTGAGTCACTTATTGCTGATCGGGGCTTATCGGGATCATGAAGTCGGTGTTGGTCATCCTCTGCGTTTATTACTTGATGATCTGGCTGGCCGGGAAAATATTCATCAACTTCATCTCGGCCAGCTGAATCGCGATTCGGTCAGGCATATCGTGTCTGATGCGTTGTGCAGTAATGCAGAAGAAACCTGGCCACTGAGTGACATGCTCTATGATAAGGCACAGGGAAATCCCTTTTTTACCAATGAGCTGTTGCGTCAGTTGCATAAAGAGGGCGCAATCGTCGCAGATCCGCTGAGCGGAAGGTGGAATTGGGATTTAGATGCGGCTCGCTGGTCCGGTGTGAGCAGTGATGTTGTCGAGTTTATGGTGGATAATCTGCGACGATTTTCGCCGGAGACGCAGCGCGTCCTGCAGTTAGCTGCCTGTATTGGCGGAACGTTTGACCTGCATACCCTCGCTGCGATTTATGAAGCCTCAACTGAAGCAACGGCTGCGGCGCTGCTGCCAGCACTAAAACAGCACACGGTGCAGCCACTCAATAGCGATTATCGTCTGGTAGGTGACGCTCCGAAGGGGCAAGCCCTCAAGGGTAAAGGACCGGCGCGGGCGAGTGGCGAACCGCTGGAGGTTAATCCGACCTATCGATTCCAGCATGACCGTGTGCAGCAGGCGGCTTACGCTTTGATTGACGTTCAGTTACTCCCTGCGGTGCATCTTTCTGTGGGACAGCTGATGTTACGGCACGCCGGAAGTGTCGTCCCTGATGAACGGCTGATCGACATTGTCGGCCATCTCAACGAAGGCCGGGGGTTGATAACGTCAGCGGATGAACAATGTTATCTTGCTGAGCTTAATCTGCGCGCGGGTATTCGTGCCAAGCGCTCTTCCGCTTATGAGGCTGCGCTCAGATATCTTCAGATAAGTGCCGGACTTTTACCCGCAGACCCCTGGCAGAATACGCCTGAGCTGATGCAGACATTAGCGGCAGAAACTCAGCAGTGTGCTTATCTGACCGGGCGGGTAGACGAGGCGGATGAGTGGATTGAAGTGATGCTGGAAAACGCTCAGTCTGATCTGGAGCGCAGTAACATACTCGCGATCCGAACCCGGCAATATGCAACTCTCGGGCGTATGGAAGATTCCATTTTCTCAGCCATTCAGGGGCTGGCTATCCTTGGTGTGGAGTTTATTCAACACCCCGGACTGGACGATATAGCGCAGGAACGGAAAAGGGTTGAAGAATACTTAGGTGGCCGGGTTATCGCTGAACTGGTCGACGCTAAGCAGGTTGATGACCCCGCCACGCTCACGGCCATGAGGTTGCTTATGGAAACCTTTGCGGCGGCATTCCTGTCGGGCAGTGGCAACCTGTTTCCATACCTTGTCATGAAGGCGGTTAACCTCTCTCTGCGCCATGGAAACTGTCCCGAAACCGCTTTTGCCTATGCCGCTTATGGGATGTTGCTGTGTGGTGAATATGATGAGCCTGAAACGGGATTTGAATATGCAAAAGCCGGTTTGGCGATCAACGATAGTCTTGATGATCTGACCCTGCGGGCTCGGGTTATCTATGTGTATGCGATGTTTGTTTATCACTGGAGCATGCCCTGGTCTGGCCTGACGTCCCTGTTTCGAAAAGGGATTGAAGCGGGATATCAGTCCGGCGACCTGCTCTATCTCGCCTACAGTGCTCAGGATTGTGTAATCTGGGATCCCTCTATGGATCTGGAAACCGCCTACCGGCTACACGCAGATAATCTGGAGATCGTGCGTGAATGTGCCTATCAGGATTCGCTGGATTCCGGCACTCTGTTCTTACAGTTACAACGCAACTTATTGGGTCTTACTGATGGGCCCTGTTCATTAAGTGATGATCAGTTTGACGAAGCGTTATGCCTTGAGGGAATGCGGCAGCGCCAGTTCATGACCGGAATTGCCAACTACCATATTTACAGCGCCGAGGTATGCTTTCTCTATGGTGAGTATGAGCGTGCCCTTGAACACGTACGGGCACAGGATGAGCTGATAAAGTCGGCTATGTCACTGCCTCAGCTGGTGCGTTTCTACATTACTTCGTTTCTGACACTGTCAACCCTGTATCCCGACATGGAGCTGGAACAGCAGACTGAAACCCGCGCGCGGCTTGAGCGTGATCATGCGCGAATGAAACGCTGGGCCGACAGTTGCGAGGCTAATTTTCGTCATCTTCAGAATCTAATGGAAGCCGAGCTGGAACGCCTGGATGGTGACTATGAGAGCGCACTTGAGCGTTATGATATTGCCATTGATGCGGCACGGGAAAGTGGCTTTCTCCGGGATGAAGCCACGGCCTGTGAGCGTGCTGCGCGTCACCTTTTATCTATCGGTCACAGACGTTCTTCTGAAGGTTATTTACGCGCTGCGCATCGGATATATGATCGCTGGGGCGCCCATCGTAAAGTGGCTTTGCTGGAGCAGGAGTTTCCGGTATTACGTGAACTATCTCCTATAGCGGGCGCGTCTTATAACCGGGGCGAGAGTGGCGATCTGGATCTTGCCTCTGTTATGAAAGCATCCAGGGCCATTTCAGAGGAGATAATCCTCGACCGGCTATTGAAAAAGACGATGTCTATTCTGCTGGAGAATGCAGGCGGTCAATGGGGTTGCTTAGTTGTTAAACGAGACGATGGGCTGGTCGTCGAGGCGGCTACGCTCCCTGATGAAGGGGTATCTGCGGAGCGTGCACCGGGTCGATCACTGGTGCCCGACTCGCAGGGGGCGCAGATTTTCCTGCCGGTGACGCTGATGAGTGAAGTATTGCACAGCGGTGAGGCTGTAGTGCTCCGCAATGCAGCCTCAGAGGGGCCATTCCAGCAAGATCCCTATATCCTTGAGGTCCGGCCTGCATCTGTGCTCTGCGTGCCTATTTTACGTGAACGTTTCGAAGGTGTTTTGTATATTGAGAACAACCTTGCCAGTGGTGTATTTACCTCAGGGAGGGTGGAAGTTATCCGGCTTCTGGCTGCTCAGGCATCGGTTGCCATCGAGAATGCTCGTCTGTATGAACAGATACAGGATTATTCTCATACTCTGGAGGAGAAGGTCGCTGAACGAACCGCCAGTCTGGAACAGCTGAATCTAGAGCTGCAAGGGCTGGCAGACTGTGATGGTCTGACGGGGGTTGCAAACCGTCGCAAGGGGGATGCATATCTGGTTGAAGTCTGGCGACGTATGCGGCGTGAAAGAAAGCCTCTGTCCGTTATCATGCTTGATGTTGATCACTTCAAGGCATTTAACGATAGTTATGGGCATCAGGCCGGTGACGACTGTTTGATAGCGGTGGCTGCAAAGGTTCGGGAAACGTTATTTCGTCCGGCCGATCTGGTGGCCCGTTACGGTGGGGAGGAGTTTATGATTATCCTGCCCGATACGGATGCGGAAGGCGTAGCCACCGTCGGGGAAGCTGTCCGCCGGGCGGTGCAGGAGATGGCGATTATGCATGAGCATTCCTCTGCAGGTTCCGTTGTTACAGTGAGTGTTGGAATAGCGACTATTGTGCCTGAAAAAATAGACGGGTCGGAACTCCTGCTTCGTGAAGCGGATATTGCCCTGTATCGTGCCAAGCGTATGGGACGTAATCAGGTACATGCGGCGCCTGAATTTCTGGCGATGAATTAAAGCCCCTGGCGATTGCTATCAAAAGTAAACTGCTTCTATGCTAATAAAACTTTTTAAGTTTTATAGCTATCAATGCATAGAGTGCAGCTGGAACAGACTTTCTTATTCTTTTAAAATTTTTGGCTTTGCTTACTTTGAGTATGTTTTTATCTTTTGAAATTTTCTCAAAGTGAGCTTTACGGTCATTAGCCGATTGGTAATTATCAATCTCCCTGATTCCATTAGTTTTAAATTTATCATGAGGATTGAGACAACTAATACTATCAATTATTGCTATGTGGCCCTGGGCATCTGCTCCCAGAGCATGCATGAACCAATGGTCGGTTCCCCAGCCTTTCAAATCCGGATCAAAAACTTCAAGAAATTTAGTCAGCTTATCTGTTCTGAATAGGGGGCAGGTCATTTCAACAAAGTTAGTATAGCGAACCTTATATCCATAACGCTGGCGGGTAATTGAATGACTAATTTTTCCGCGTCTGTCAAAAGAAGCCTGAAGTACCCAAAAATCACATTCTTGTTGTATAGCAAAAAGCTTATTAATCTGTTTGGCACTAATCCCAATGTCGTCATCCATAACAAGAATGGCTTTGTACTGAGCAAGAAAATCAGGGTGATCGTTATGCAGTGCATGAAGATTAGGGAATTTAGTATCCTTCCTTTGATCATATAGTTTTGTTAAGTCACTATATTTTCCATCGTGATCGCCGTAATAAGTGACCCACAGATCAAAATTAGGTTTTCCTTTTAGCCATTTATGGAGGCAGCTTTGCTCTCCGGCAGACGTGAAAACGAGAAAGTCATGGTTTTTTTTCATTGGCGGTTTTGCGCTGAATTTTTATTAAGGCTTGTCTGGTTAATTCCGTTGCATTGCCGGATAAATTGGAGCCCCGCCCTTAACGGCCCTTGCGGGGCTTTATGCAGGAACCCGATAAATGTTCGGTTCTTCTTTACGCAAGACCGTTAACACGTGGAAGCGCTGCATAATTCTAAAGCAAGAGCTCGAACAGTCATTGGGGCGGCGGCCCGTAAAGCAGAGTCTGCTTATGATGGATGTAATGGAGGCCCGGTTGAAATCTATGCAGGCGTAGGTATAGGTAAGTCGCAACTGGATATTGTCCTTTATCCGTGTAGTTTCCATTTCTCAATACCTGGCGAATGTAAAGCGATTCAAAAGGTAGTGCAAGCCTGTAACCTGTTTGCTCAGACGTTTATGGCCGTAACGGTCAATACCGACGATGATAACCGTATTCTTAGCGGACTCTCTCTTTGATACCGAACCCGGATTAATACGTTAATCATGATACACAGGGAGGTGGTATCCATAGGACGTGCCTGGGTCTCACAATACCGGGATACTGGTTTATTTAACAGGGCGCGAGGCAGATAAAGAAGCCCCTGATCACTCACTGTGAGCTTGCTGTTCTCTGCAGCGGGTTTTTGCGGGTTCGAGAGTGGTTTTCGGCATAGACTGCTAAGCTATTAGCGGGGTTTGAAACGGCATTCAGTCATAGCTGAGCGTAGCGGGGCGTGGTGTCAGGCGTATCTGAGCAGGATGTGCCGGAGGAAATTATCTTTCGCCGTCGCTTTTAGTAGTGTCTGAGTCGTTTCCAGCCCCTTCCGGATTCTCCTGAATAACTACACTGATCCTAATGATGAAAAGGTCTGTTATGGATCTTTTTACCTGCGGCCTTGTGTACTTATCGGGTGCCGTTAACTCTGATTCAGAAGGATATCTAGATGAACGCAGCTGATCTGCATAATGATGCCATCGTTATCGATGGTCTGATCTGCGCCAAATGGGAGCGCGCCCTGTTTGAAGATATGGCGAAAGGTGGTCTGACCGCCGCTAACTGTACCGTTGCATTCTGGGAAAACTTTGAAGGCACTGTACGTAATATCGTTGAGATGAACGAGCTGATCGAAGAGAGTAGTGATCTGCTGATCAAGGTCCGTACCACTGAAGATATCAAGCGGGCCAAGCGTGAAGGAAAGACCGGTGTGATGATGGGCTTTCAGAACGCCAACCCGTTTGAAGACCAGATCGGCTACGTCAAGGTATTTAAAGATCTGGGCGTGGGTATTGTACAGATGTGTTACAACACTCAGAACCTGGTGGGTACTGGTTGCTACGAACGCGATGGCGGTTTGTCAGGCTTCGGTCGTGAAATTGTAGCAGAGATGAACAAGCACGGTCTGCTGTGTGACCTGTCTCATGTCGGCCCGAACACCGCTAAAGAGGTGATCGATGAATCTAAGCAGCGCGTGTGTTATTCCCACTGTTTGCCTGCCGGCCTGAAAGAGCATCCCCGCAACCGTACCGATGAAGAGTTGAAATATATTGCTGATAAAGGTGGCTTCGTTGGTGTCACCATGTTTACGCCATTTTTGCGTGCCGGTGTTAACGCCACCATTGATGATTACGTAGAAGCGATTCAGTACGTTTATAACATCGTTGGTGAAGATGCGATCGGTATCGGTACCGACTTCACTCAGGGACATGGCCACGACTTTTTTGAGTATCTGACCCACGATAAGGGTTACGCCCGTCGCCTGACCCGCTTTGGTGAGATCGTTAACCCTAAGGATATCCGTACCGTAGGAGAGTTTCCGAACCTGACTGAAGCGCTGCTGCGTCATGGTTTTTCTGAAACTCAGGTGCGCAAGATTATGGGTGATAACTGGGTTACGTTGTTGAAGGATGTCTGGGGTTCCTGACTATCGCACTTGCTGATGCGGCGTTATGCCTTGCCTCAGCTGCGCTCATGACGTCAGGAAAGTGATTGTTTGAGCTGATAGTAATTATTTGAAAAACATAAAAAATTTTGAGGTAGAGACGATGGGTGTACATGCGCCAGAAATGCCAATTGAAGTGAATGATGAAACCGGAGTATGGACTACCGATGCACTGCCGATGCTGTATGTGCCGCGTCACTTCTTTGTCAATAATCATATGGGGATTGAAGAGGAAATCGGAGCAGAGCGATATGCTGATATTCTCTACAAAGCAGGTTACAAGTCAGCTCATTACTGGTGTGAAAAAGAAGCTGCTGAGCATGGGATCTCCGGTAAAGATGTCTGGGATCACTATATGAAGCGTCTGTCTCAGCGTGGCTGGGGATTCTTTATTACTGAAGAACTGGATATCGAAGCCGGTATTGCCAGGGTGCGTCTGGAGAATTCTGCGTTTGTTTATCAGTACGGCAAAGTAAACCGCAAAGTGGATTACATGTTTACCGGCTGGTTTGCCGGAGCAATGGATCAGATTGCCGAAAGTCTCGGTTATCCTGTGCGAACCAAAGCGGTACAGACTCAGTGCGCGGCTGAGGAAGGCTGTGACGTGGGCTACTTTGAAGTTACCCCTCTTTGAAAGCTACTGCGCCAGATTATAGGTATTCAGTCTGCAATTGGAAATGCTAAGGGTAAGAAGCCGTCAGGCTTCTTAGATAAAAGTTAAGAGAATTGGCACGAGCTGGGGAATTTAAGCGTAACGAGCGCAGTGCTGGCAAGGCGTAAATCAAGGAAAAGCAGAGCTTAGTGCGCTAAGTGAGCATTTTACATTGATTTAAAACGCAGCCAGAGCAAGCGCAGTAGCTTAAAAACACAGCGTCCATTTAAATAAATGTAACGGGGTGAGAGACGATGTCCCAGTTTGATGTTCTGTTTGAGCCACTGAAGATTAACAATCTGACAATTCGTAACCGTATTGTCAGTACAGCTCACGCCGAGGTCTATGCGACCGATGGCGGTATGACTACTGATCGCTATGTTAAATACTACGAGGAAAAAGCCAAGGGTGGCTGTGGTCTCTGTATCTGTGGCGGTTCCAGTGTAGTATCCATCGACAGTCCGCAAAGCTGGTGGAGTTCTGTAAACCTGTCCACCGACCGTATTATCCCGCACTTCCAGAATCTGGCAGATGCGGTGCATAAGCACGGCGGCAAGATCATGATTCAGATCACCCATATGGGGCGTCGTTCCCGCTGGGATGGTGAAAACTGGCCGAACCTGATGTCTCCGTCTGGTATTCGTGAGCCGGTTCACCGCGCGACGTGTAAAACCATTGAAGAGGAAGAGATCTGGCGTGTTATCGGCGATTTCGCACAGGCTGCGCGCCGGGCGAAAGAGGGAGGTCTCGATGGTGTTGAGCTATCCGCTGTGCATCAGCATCTGGTCGATCAGTTCTGGTCTCCACGGGTTAACAAGCGTACCGATAAGTGGGGCGGAAGCTTTGAGAACCGTATGCGCTTCGGTATGGAAGTACTGAAAGCGGTCCGTGCTGAAGTGGGTCGTGATTTTGTCGTCGGTATGCGTATTACCGGGGATGAATTCCATCCGGACGGTCTGAATCATGAAGATATGAAGCAGATTGCCGCGTATTACGATGCCACCGGTGAGCTGGACTTCTTCGGTGTGGTGGGCTCAGGTTGCGATACTCACAACACGCTGGCGAACGTTATCCCTAATATGAGTTATCCGCCGGAGCCGTTCCTGCATCTGGCCGCTGGTATCAAAGAAGTTGTTTCGGTTCCTGTCATCCATGCTCAGAACATCAAAGATCCGAACCAGGCGAAGCGTATTATCGAAGCCGGTTATGTTGATTTTGTTGGTATGACCCGGGCGCATATTGCTGATCCGCACATTATTGCCAAGATTAAAAATGACCAGGTAGATCAGATCCGTCAGTGTGTTGGTGCGAACTACTGTATCGACCGTCAGTATCAGGGGCTGGATGTGCTTTGTATCCAGAATGCCGCGACGTCTCGCGAGTATATGGGACTGCCGCACATCATTGAGAAAACCACTGGCCAGGTACGTAAGGTTGTCGTTATTGGTGGTGGACCGGGTGGCCTGGAAGCGGCGCGTGTTGCTGCAGAGCGGGGCCATAATGTTGTTCTGGTTGAGAGGGCTGAAGAGCTGGGTGGTCAGATTACGCTGGCAGCTAAGGCGCCGCAGCGTGATCAGATTGCAGGTATTACCCGTTGGTTGGCAATGGAGCTGGAACGTCTGGGCGTGGATATCCGTTTGGGCACCGAAGCCAATGAAGAACTGGTGCGTGAACTGAACCCCGATGTCTGTGTGATCGCCACGGGTGGTCGTCCGTTTATTGATCAGAATCCTGAGTGGGGTGCCGAAGAAGGGCTGGTTATCTCTAGCTGGGATATTCTCAGTGGTAAGGTTGAGCCGGGCAAAAACGTGCTGATCTATGACACTATCTGTGAGTTCTCAGGGCTGTCCGCAGCGGATTATCTGGCAGCAAAAGGTTCACTGGTTGAGATCGTGACCGATGATATCAAGCCGGGTGTAGGTATCGGTGGTACCACATTCCCAACCTATTATCGCTCTCTGTATGAGAAAGAGGTGATTATGACCTCTGACTTCCTGCTGGAAAAAGTTTACCGTGAAGGTGACAACCTGGTTGCTGTGCTGGAGAACGAATACACTGGTCAGCGTGAAGAGCGTGTAGTTGATCAGGTGGTAGTTGAAAACGGAACCCGTCCTAACGAAGAGCTGTATTACGCTCTGAAAGGTGAGTCACGTAACAACGGCCAGATCGATAATGAGGCTTTATTCGATATCAAACCACAACCGGTGCTGAGTGAGTCCGGTGACGGCATGATTCTGTGGCGTCTGGGCGACTGCGTATCGCAGCGCAATGTGCATGCAGCGATGTATGATGCCCTGCGCCTATGTAAAGACCTATAAAGCGACTGCGCTTGGCTGGGCGGTGTTAAAAACCGTCGGGTGAACCTCACATAGCGCTGCTATGCTCCGGTCCCCCGTCGTTTTTTGCCTACCCCAGCCTGCGCTCGTAACGCTTTTAGTCTGTGCAACGCCTGAAACTTAAAAGCACGGTGATACCGCGCTGGAAAGAATAACAGGGCTGACGTAACAGCCCGATACCTGTTTTTTGTTGGGGTACCCTATGAGTTTTGAGTGGTTACATCCTTTACTGATTGCGACAGCACTGGTGCTGGCCGTAATTGGCGCTGTACGCCGGGTTAATCTGTGGCGTGCCGGTAAACCGGATCAGATCAATCTGATCGCCGGTCTCATGGCTATGCCCGGACGTTATCTGCATGACCTGCATGATATTGTCGAGCGCGATAAATATATGTCCAGAACCCATGCCGCAACCGGTGGTGGTTTTGTGCTGTCTGCGTCGTTGATTATTCTGGTGCATCTGCTGGGTATCGATAGCCAGATTCTGGCCTGGGCTCTGCTGGCTGCACTGGCGCTGATGTTTGTTGGTGCACTGTTTGTATTTAAGCGTCGCCTTAATCCTCCAAGCCGGATCTCCAAGGGGCCGTGGATGCGTTTGCCAAAGAGTTTGCTGGCATTTGCCGGTGCATTCTTTGTGCTGACGCTACCCGCTGCTGGTGTGCTGCCTGAAGGCAGTGGTGGCGTGCTGTTAACCATCGTACTCACAGCGCTGATTATCTGGGGAATGGGCGAACTGTTCTTCGGTATGACCTGGGGTGGCCCGATGAAGCACGCATTTGCCGGCGCGTTACATCTGGCTTTCCATCGTCGTCAGGAGCGCTTCGGTGGCGGTCGTTCTACCGGTCTGAAGCCGGTTGACCTGTCTCTGGCTAAAGAGATCGGTGGTGTGCTGGGCGTGGCGAAACCGACTGATTTCAAATGGAATCAACTGCTGGGTTTTGATGCCTGTGTTCAGTGTGGTAAATGTGAAGCGATGTGCCCGGCATTTGCCGCAGGTCAGCCTCTGAATCCGAAGAAACTGATTCAGGATATGGTGGTCGGCCTTGCTGGCGGAACGGATGCCAACTATGCCGGTAGTCCTTACCCTGGAAAAGAAGTTGGTCATGCCAGGGGCGGTCCGGATCATATTATTACCGATGGTCTGATAGACCCTGAAACCCTCTGGTCCTGTACTACCTGTCGTGCCTGCGTAGAAGAGTGTCCGATGATGATTGAGCATGTGGATGCAATCGTCGACATGCGCCGTTATCTGACCATGGAGAGGGGTAATACGCCGAATAAAGGGGCTGAGGTGCTGGATAACATTATCGCCACCGATAACCCTGGTGGTTATGCTCCTGCCAGCCGTACTAACTGGGCTGCGGATCAGAACCTGCCATTGATGCGTGATGTTAAGCAGGCCGATGTGTTGTTCTGGGTCTCTGATGGTGCATTTGATATGCGCAGCCAGCGTATTCTGCGTGCCTTTGTAAAACTGTTAAAAGCGGCGAATGTTGATTTTGCTGTGCTGGGCGATGAAGAGCTGGACTGCGGTGATGTGGCCCGTCGTCTGGGGGATGATGCGACGTTTCAGAGCCTGGCAAAACGAAATCTGGCCGTGTTGTCGCAGTATAAATTTAAGCGGATCGTCACTACCGATCCTCATGCTTATCACTGCCTGCGTAATGAATATAGTGACTTCGGTTCAGATGCCCTGAATGATGTGGAAGTGCTGCATCACACCACTTTCCTGAATCAGCTGGTGCAGTTGGGCCAACTGAAACTGAACAATTTTACCGGTGCCAAAGTGACCTATCATGATCCCTGTTATCTGGGGCGTTACAATGGCGAGTATGAAGCGCCCCGTGAGCTGCTACGCTCCATGGGCATTGAGATCGCGGAGATGGAGCGCTCCGGCTTCCGTTCACGCTGCTGTGGCGGGGGTGGTGGAGCACCGGTTACCGATATTCCAGGCGAACGGCGCATCGCAGATATGCGTATGGACGATGCCAGCAGCACCGGCGCTGAGCTGGTAGCGGTAGGCTGTCAGCAGTGTACAGCGATGCTCGAGGGGGTGGTTGAACCGCGTCCAGAGGTGAAAGATATTGCTGAGATTCTGGTAGATCAGCTGGTTGATCAGACGGCTGATTCGAAAGTAGGTCAATTGGCCCAGGAGGTGCACTGATGTCCGGTCATAACTCACATGATGTGCTGCGCCGTGATCCCCGTGCTGAATGGATCGCCCGTAACCGTCTGCACCCGCTGCATGGCACTGTCGCCAGTAATGAGGCAGCTGAAGTGCGGGGGCCAAGCGGACTGTTGCGTAAAAATCCTCATCAGGTTGGCTTTGTTGGCCCTAACGGAATTAAGCGGATTGACCGCCTGAAAGGTAATGCTGCTGCAACAGGTAAGGGGCGTCGCAGTGGCGCTGCAAAAGATGTTCAGCTGCCATTACATACGGTTGAAAATCCAGACTTCTATGTTGTTGTCGTGCCGGATATGGTGGGTGGTCGTCTGACTGGCCACGATAAAGATGTGATCGGTCAGGCCCATAAGCTGGTTGCAGGCATTGAGGGCAATGGTGCGGTCCTGGCGGTGTGTTTTGGTCAGAGTAAAGAGGAGCATTTCGATACCGCCGGGGTTGATCGTCTGCTGTTGCTCGACGATGCGATCTACGAGGGCTACTGTCCGGAACAGCGTCTGGCGGCACTGGTGCAGGTTGAGGCTGGTTATCACCCTCAATACTGGCTGTTCCCGGATAGTGTTAATGGTGGTTCTGATCTGGGATCCCGTCTGGCTGCGCGCATCAACGAACGTCCTGTCGTGCAGGCCTGGCAGGTGGATAATCATAAGTCAGTTTGCCGGGGGGCAGGTGGTACTGTTGATATTACCCGCGACACACCACGTCTGCTGATGCTGGCTGAAGAGTGTGCTGATCAGATCGATGAAACTCGCCATGAGGCGCTTTCGCTAGAGCTGCCGGTTGTTCCTGTAGTGATCTCTCAGCTTCAGGATAAGGGCCAGGTTGCGGTTGATCCTAATGCGATATCGCTGGCCGAGGCAGAATTTATTCTCTCAGCCGGTAACGGTATTCGTAACTGGGATCAGTTCCACGAAGCGGCCTCTGTGCTGGGTGCTACTGAGGGGGCTAGTCGGGTGGCGGTGGATGATGGCTTCATGCCGCGCTTCCGTCAGGTTGGCGCTACAGGCACCTGGGTTACCGCGCGGGTTTATCTTGCGGTGGGTATCTCCGGTGCGATTCAGCATATGCAGGGTATTGGTCAGTGCGACAAGGTAATCGCAATCAATACTGATGCTGGCTGTGACATGGTTAAACGTGCCGCGCTGAGCGTTATTGGAGACAGTGAAGAAATTCTCGGCGAACTGATAGAGCGTGTGCAGGAGTTCCGGGCTCAGCCATCTGCAGGAGGTGATCAGGATGCAGCCTAATCAACTGGCTAATAAGCTAAAAATAGTATCACTGGTATCTGTGGGAAAACATCCACAATCCGGACGGGTGCGACGGGCCGATCAGGACAGTCGTGCTGTTGAGCTGGGGATGAAGCTGGCATCTGACAATCTGATTGTTCTGCATGCCGGTGATCCGCAGGAGCAGGCGTTGAGAAGTTATGCCGGTATGGGGTTGAAGTCAATTCAGGTGCTTGAAATGGATCCTGCTGCTGATGCTGTGATGCCTTTGGGTGAACACCTGCAGCAGTCTGGTGCTGAGATTGTGTTGACTGGCGTCAGGGCCGAGAGTGGTGAGTCCTCCGGGATGGTACCTTACCAACTGGCGGAAAAGCTCGGCTGGCCGATCGTGCCCCGGGTGGCTGATATCGTTTCGATTGAAGCAGGTATTGCTGAAGTATTGCAGGCACTACCCCGTGGTCAGCGCCGCTCAGTAAAGGTGCGTTTACCGTTTATCGCCAGTGTTGATTCTGCTGCGCAGGACGCCCGTCAGAGTGCGTTTGGTCCTGCCAGTCGCGCAGTGATGGAGGTGGAAGTGGTCAGTGCTGCGACCGATGCTGTTCGTCAGTCATGGGAAGAGGCTCCGGCCCGCAAGCGCCCTAAGCGCCTGAAAGTAGTGAAAGCTAAAACGGCTGCAGAGCGTTTTAAAGCGGCCACGGCAAAATCTCAGGGCGATGGCGGCAAAGTGATGAAAAATGAATCGGCTGCAGAGCAGGCGCAGGCGATCCTGGAGCTGTTGAAAGAAGAGGGTGTGTTACGCTGATTTGTGGGCGATAGGACACTGTTCTGTTTTTGCGTTAAAGTGGTGAAAAACGGTTTAAATCTACATTAATGTCGTTAATTGCATAGAATTTGCCGTTAAAGGTAGGGTTGGTGTTGCTGGTAATCTGTAGTATTAATCCTGCTTCTTGCACCTTGTTTCGATTTGAAACAGCCTGACCCAAAAACTGAATCTCTAATCCGATTCTTACCAGGCAAACGTTCACCACTTCGAAGATTCACGGCTTCGGAGTGGTTTTTTTTTGTTTTTTTCGGTATCAATTGGAGACGGTCGGCTTATTTTGTTACGGTAGTCTCTGGTTTTAGCTTTAAATTAAATGAAATAAGGCATGTAAGACTTTCATAGCCGATGTATTTGTAATACGGGCATATGTGTGGAAGTGGTCTTTTTTTACCTCTTGTTTATCGCATTTTTTTCCTCATTACAGCTAAAAAGATAGCTTGTCGAAAACAGGCATTTTGCTGTTTTTTCTGTCGTTATAAGTCAGCAGATAAAAAGGCATTGGCCGTAGAATCAAAGTGGCCTGTTCAAGAATTAACCGAAAGTCTTTGCAGACTATAGCCGTTAAAGCTTTTGCAGGAACTGTCAGAAAAGGTTGCAGATCGCATTATCCATTGGCTCTGGCGATTCTTTGGTGATCTGCGCACCGTCTTGATAGCTACATAAAAAGAAACTGGAGTAGTTCTATGAATGAAGAAGTTCACTTCCGTCCCAAGTCAGAGGAATATACCTCCGATTATAAAGCAGGGCAGGACAATGTTCAGGTATTGGGAATGGATATCCATAACCCTGTTTTCACTACCAGTGCACTGGCCATTCTGGCTTTTATCACACTGACGCTGATTTTTCCTGCGGACGCCAAAGTGATGCTTGAAGGGGCGCGAACCTGGTCAATTGACACCTTCGACTGGTTGTTCATGATAGCGGGTAACGTGTTTGTGTTGTTTTGCCTGCTGATGATCGTTTTACCCGTGGGTAAGGTTCGTCTGGGTGGTGCTGAAGCGAAGCCGGACTTTAGCCGTATGTCATGGTTCTCTATGCTGTTTGCGGCGGGTATGGGTATTGGTCTGATGTTCTGGAGTGTGGCAGAACCTGTAGCCTATTATACCGACTGGTGGGGGACACCTCTGAATGCTGAAGCCCTGACGCCTGCAGGCGAAGCGGCTGCTATGGGCGCTACACTGTTTCACTGGGGATTACACCCCTGGGCTATTTACGGTGTTGTAGCACTTGCGCTAGGGTTCTTCACGTATAACAAAGGTCTGCCACTGACCATTCGCTCAGCTTTCTATCCGTTACTGGGAGAGCGGGTATGGGGGCCGATCGGTCATGTTATTGATATTATCGCTGTGCTGGCAACAATCTTTGGTCTGGCGACCTCGCTTGGCCTCGGAGCTTCGCAGGCAGCAGGTGGACTGAACTTCCTGTTTGGTATAGAAAATAATATCACTACTCAGATATCCGTTATTGTCGTAGTGAGTGCTATCGCAATCTTCTCCGTGGTGCGGGGACTTGATGGTGGTGTGAAACTTCTGAGTAATATCAATATGGGTATTGCTGGGGTGTTGCTGCTGTTCGTTATTGTGGCGGGATCTCTCACGGGTTTCTTCAGTAACCTGTTACTGACAGTCACCAGCTATGCGACCGATATTCTGCCACTGAGTAATTGGGTTGGCCGTGAAGACGAAAAATTCTACAGCGGCTGGACAGTATTCTACTGGGCCTGGTGGGTTTCATGGTCGCCATTTGTCGGGATGTTTATTGCCCGGGTATCAAAAGGCCGTACAGTGCGTGAATTTATGATCGCAGTGCTGCTGATTCCAACGGTTGTTTCGGCGGTCTGGATGGCTGCATTCGGTGCTCAGGCGCTGGATCAGGTCCAGAGCGGTACCGGTGCTCTGGCAAATGGTCTGAGTGATGTGTCACTGGCGATGTTCCAGATGCTGGAAAATTTACCGTTGGCACAGATTACCTCAGTGTTGGCGATTGTGCTGGTACTTGTCTTTTTCATCACCTCGTCAGACTCCGGTTCGCTGGTCATCGATTCGATTACCGCAGGCGGAAAAGTTGATTCACCTGTGCCTCAGCGTATTTTCTGGGCAGTATTGCAGGGCTTAATTGCCGCTGTGTTACTGTATGGAGGCGGTTCTGAAGCGCTGAAAGCTCTGCAGGCGGGAGCAATCACAGCCGGCTTGCCATTTACTGCTATTCTGCTGTTGATGTGCGTCAGTATCTACAAGGGATTAAAGACTGAAGTGTAAGCCAGTCTGAGCTTTACTGTTGAAGAAAAAGCTGGCCTCGTGCCAGCTTTTTTTGTTTAAGATTTTCTGCTTAAATGCGGCTTAAGTGTGTTTCAGGATAGCGAGTGCGAGAACGTCAATTATGATGATTACTGACCTGATTGATCAGGATGATTTCTATGAATATCTGAAAGCGGCTGGTGTGCCGCTTGAGCAGGGCCTGTCACCCGAGCAGTGCAGTCAGGCGGCACTGCAATGGATGTCCGGCCAGGATGAGCTGGTGCGCGCTCAGTTTGCCGAATCTGTTGCGCTGTTACAGCTACAGATACCGGTTATGTTGCCGGAGGTGCAGGAGGCATTAGCAGTATTGGCCGCTGGAGTGAGAATCAGCCGTTAAGAGCAGTATTCAACCGTGAATAGCGGTAGAAAAATAAAAAAGCCGATGATATTTCATCGGCTTTTTTATGTGCTGTTGAAGCCCGTATTATAACAACGACAGTATTGAGCTGCTGTTTAAGGGAGGGGTCTGGGCCCATGCAGCGGGCTGATCTATTGACAGATACTGTCCATCGCATCGCGCCAGGCCTGGAGACCGTGGTTTGCTTTGATCTGATTTATCCCCCTGAGGGTAAAAGTACCCGGAGTAGCAATGGCTTTTCCGATATCGCCGTAACTTTGTCCGGGGCGGGATTCGGCCAGCTCGATAGCGCTGCTGATTGAGTGAACCACCATGCTGCGGGCGGTTTCCGGGTTCATGCCCTGATGTATACTCCAGTCAATCAGCTCCTGAATGAGAAAGTAGCTCCAGCCATGCAGGCATCCATGGGCAAGGGCGACATCAAAGAGCGCTTCAGATTCCAGCACGACAACATTGCCGCCACTGCTTAGCAGGTTCTGAGCAGTCTGGTTGGCAGGGTAGAGCGGTATCGCGCCGGCACCGACTTCAGCGCTGGCTGAGATCAGGGTACGTATCAGTGTTGTCTCTTTCAGAGCGGGATATTGCTTAAGTTGCTGCAGTGTAACGCCTGCGATCGTTGATATCACCAGTTGTTCTGGTTTGAATTTCAGATCAGTCAGCAAGGATTCTAACTGCCCGGGTCTGACCGACAGCAGGACAATATCGCTGTTATTCACAACCGCCTGGTTATTTTCGGCGACATTACACTGAAAGCTTTTAGCCAGTTTTTGTGCAGTTTCGGCATTGCGTGGACTTAATGTTATTGGTCGCTGATCACCACTTTTGCGTAGCCCGGTGACGGTATACGATGCCAGATGACCGACACCTAAGATTCCCAGTGAAGCTGTTTTCAAAATTGATTCTCCCGTTCTTATTCCTTCGATTATACGCATCCGCTTACGTTTGATTAGTCTGAGTACGACATAAATTTGCAAAATTTTAATCGCTTCGAGGTGCAGCTCCTGGGTTTTATCTGGCGATGTGACACAGTCTTTAAGCAGTTACACCACAGAGGACACGGAAGGGACAGTGTAAAGATAAAAGAGTTGTTGTGCCCGTTGTTATCTCTGCTGAAATCGTTGTTAAAAACTCAGACAAAAAGCCAGTGTAACAGTGTGGGGCGCACGTAGGGTGCCGATAAACTCTCAGATAAATGCTAAACGTTGCGAGGGCGTAGTTCCCGCAGGTTTGTAGTTGACCGTGTGCCACTTCTTTAAGCATTTCAAATAAAAAAGCCGCCTGGCGGGCGGCTTTCGGTCAAAATACTGAATCAGCTTTTCTTCAGGTTCTTCTGAACTGTATCGCTGTACCACTCCAGAAAGTTAACAATACCGAATTCGAAAGTTTCCGAGTAAGGGCCAGGCTGGTATCCAACAGAGTTGATTCCCTTCTGGTTTTCTTCACCCAGAATGCGGTCCTGATCGTTGGTGGCATCCCATACCTGACGCAGACGTGCCGGATCGTAATCAACCCCTTCAACGGCGTCTTTGTGCACAAACCACTTGGTTGTTACGATAGACTCCTGAGCGGAGACTGGCAGCACCCGGAAGACGATGAAGTGGTCAGACTGCATATGATTCCATGAGTTGGGCAGGTGCAGAATACGCATAGAGCCCAGCTGTGGATTCTTGATCCGTCCGAGCATCTTTTTGCAGCCCGCTTCGCCATCCAGAGTCATTACCTTGGTGCCTTTTTTCAGTGGCATCCGTACGATACGGTTGCGCAGGCCGGGACCAAAGCTGCGGTGTTCATGAGGAATGCCTTCAGCGTCCCACTGATCAGCCTGCTCTTTGCAGTAATCTTTAAACTCCTGAGACGCGCGGGGGTCATTAGTATCATCCCATTCCAACAGGGTGTTTAGAAGCTCAGGATGGTTGCCGACACAGTGGTAACACTCGCGGTTATTTTCGAGAACCAGCTTCCAGTTGGCTTTTTCATACATGTTGGACTCCACCGCTAGCTTGGTGTTCTCAACATCGTAGGGTTCCATATATTCTTCAAGGGTGGACAGGAACTCGTTGAAATCGCTTTCCGGTTCTTCTTTGCCCAGGCAAACGAAGATGAAGCCGCCAGCCGTTTTGCAAAACGCTTTTTTCAGGCCGTGTTCTTTGGTCTCGAATGATGCGCCCATCTCTGTGCCGGCAAACAGCAGGTTGCCTTTCAGGTCATAGGTCCACTGGTGGTATGGACAGACCAGATTAGCAACCTTGCCCCGGTGTTCAGAACAGATGCGGGAGCCCCGGTGGCGGCAGGTGTTGTGGAACGCATTAATGCTGCCATCTGCATCCCGTACTACCAGTACCGGGTTCTGGGCAATCTCTACGGTAAAGTAATCACCTTTAGCCGGAATCTCGCTGGTCATACCAACAAACAGCCATTCTTTCTGGAATACTTCTTCCACATCAATCCGGAACATCAGCGGATCGTTATACAGCGGCTGAGGCAGTGAGTAATTAGCCGGACGAGCCTCAAGCATCGTCGCCATATCCTGTCGTGCTTCATGGATAGTCGCGCAGGTGGTGTTTAATAGATCATGTTGGTTCATCAGTTCGATCTTCCTTCAAAGCACTGCTGTGCTGTTTATTATAGCTAATCAGGAATAACCCTGACCTGAGTAGTAGTATTGCCTGGGGTAATCCTCCTCCAAGGTGGTTTTTTGGGATTGACCATTAGCGACATGTATAAGTACATTTATCGACCTGTAATGCCCGTAGTCTTTGGGATGGTCGCAATAAGCAAATAAATGTCGTTAGTGGTTAATATTTGAAAATCGCCTCGGCAGACAATGCAGTTCTACTTTATGAAGTAATTAATTAAAGGGTTAAAGTATTATAATGCCTGAAGATCAGGTCAGACACTTTAGCCTGTAGCGAATCGATATATACCAGCGCATTGATGAGAGATACGCCATGACGAACACCGTTCCTGCCACTGTTGGCTCTGAAAGCTTTATTCCGGTCAATACTCAGACCTGGGTTAATGGTCGTCACAATGTCCGTTGTGTCAAAGTGATCAAAGAAACCTGGGATGTGTATACCTTCTGCTTCATGTCTGAACAGCCGGTTATGTACTTCTTTAAGCCGGGGCAGTTTGTCACGCTTGAACTGGAGATTGATGGGCAGCAGGTAATGCGCTCCTATACCATCTCAAGTTCACCATCGGTGCCTTACAGTTTTTCCATTACAGTTAAAAGAGATCCTAATGGGCAGGTTTCAACCTGGTTGCATGAAAATCTGAAGGAGGGCGATGAGCTTGCCGTTCACGGTCCGGTGGGGTTGTTTAACTGTATCGATTATCCTGCAACCAAAGTGTTACTGTTATCCGGTGGTGTAGGGATTACGCCGGTTATGTCGATGGCGCGCTGGTGGTTTGATACGAATGCAGATGTTGATATAGCTTTTGTGCACAGTGCCCGCACGCCGGGAGATATTATCTTTGCGCGTGAACTTGATCATATGGCGTCCCGAATCAGTAATTTTTCCCTGCACCTGATCTGTGAAAAGATTGAGAATGGTCAGGCATGGCATGGGTATCGTGGCTATCTTGATCAGGCAAAACTGGAGATGATTGCCCCGGATTTTATGGACCGCGAAGTGTTCTGTTGTGGCCCTGCACCCTACATGAATGCTATCA
This sequence comes from Oceanospirillales bacterium, assembly GCA_018223185.1. Lineage (GTDB taxonomy): Bacteria > Pseudomonadota > Gammaproteobacteria > Pseudomonadales > Balneatricaceae > Amphritea. The sequence goes on from JAAEYW010000001.1 coordinate 232,378, forward strand.
AGAAACTGCTGCTGGATAACGGCTTTGATATGAGTCGTTACCATGAGGAGTCTTTTGGCGCGACTCCGGTAGAAATTGAAGAGGAAGCGATTGAAAACGCTGAAATCGCTCAGGAAGAGGCGGATGCGCTTACCGACGCGGATATGCTACGGGTTGAGTTTTCCGGTAAGGGGAAGAGTATTCAGATCGCCCCCGGAGAGACGCTTCATGCCGCGGCCTCCAAACTTGATCTGCTGATTCCGAAAGCGTGTGGTATGGGAATCTGCGGCACCTGTAAAGTGTTGGTCAAAGAGGGTGAGACGGTCATGGAACATAACGGAGGCATTACCGATGATGATGTGGCTGCAGGTTATGTTTTGTCGTGTTGCAGTGTGCCAAAAACAGATGTTGTGATCGATTTTTGATCGGTTCTTTCGATGATTTAAAAATCGCCTGCGGGCGATTTTTTTCGCTTTACCCCATTATTGCGCAAACAGCCCGCTGTTAACTCAGCACTACCCGGACGATATGATGCAGGCAGAACAGATAGAAATTGCAAGCTTTCTGAAACAGTATCCGCCCTTTAGCGGTTTGCCGGATGCGGTGGTGGATGAGGTCGCCTGTGAGGTCGAGATTGGCTATTTTCGTGCCGATAGCGATGTTTTTCAGTTTGGCGATGAGATCAATGATCTCTGTGTTATCCGCAGTGGCGCGGTGGAGATCTACCGTCGTAATGGCGATCTGTATAACCGCCTGAGCGAAGGGGAGCTGTTTGGTCAGCTGAGTTTGCTGATGAGTCAGCGGGTGAGGCTCCCGGCCCGGACAATCGAAGATTCACTGCTTTACTTTATCCCTGAAGCTGTTTTCAGCTCTCTTTGCGAGCGTTTTGATTCATTTGCTTACTTTGTCGAAGTCGATGATAACCGTCTGCATCAGGCGGTTTCCAGTAAGCAGGAAAGTAGTGATCTGATGGTGTCTAAAGTGACCGCTCTGATCGCTCGTCCGCCGGTCTGTTTAAATACAACCGCAACCATTCGCCAGGCGGCGCAAAAGATGACCGAAGAGGGGGTTTCTTCACTGCTGATCATGCATGATGAGGCTCATAAAAAGGGCGGGAGTGGTGATCAGACTGCGGAACAGTCCCTCGCCGGCATTATTACCGACCGGGACCTGCGCACCCGGGTAGTTGCAACAGGCCTTGATCTGGAGTCTCCGGTGACCACGGTTATGACACCAGACCCTGTCAGTCTGGACGTTGATGCCTACGCCTTTGAAGCGATGCTGACGATGCTGCGCTATAATCTGCACCATCTGCCTATCCTGCAAAACGAACGGCCTGTCGGGGTGCTGGCGACGTCTGATATTGTCCGTTATGAGTCGCAAAGCAGTCTTTATATGGTCAGCAATATTATGCGCCAGCCCAACGTAGAAGAGTTGGCTAAGTTGCAGTCGCAGATCAGTGCCTGCTTTGTCCGGATGGTCAGTGAAGACGCAAACTCTCATATGATTGGCAGTGCCATGTCAGTTATCGGGCGAAGCTTTAAACAGCGGTTGCTGGAGCTGGCTGAGGAGCATTTGGGGCCTCCGCCACTGCCCTATTGTTTTCTGGCGCTGGGGTCAATGGCCCGGGATGAACAGCTGGTGGTGACAGATCAGGATAACGCGCTGATTCTCGATAATAGTTATCAGCCACAATTGCACGGTGAGTATTTTGCTCAGTTGGCAAAGTTTGTCAGTGACGGGCTGGACAGATGTGGTTACTCCTACTGCACCGGTAATATTATGGCCACTAACCCGCAATGGCGAAAAACCCGTCAGCAGTGGGAAGTCACCTTTTCGCACTGGATTGAAAATCCTCTGCCGGAGGCCTTACTGAATTGTTCAATATTCTTCGATCTGGATGGGGTCTGGGGGAAAACTGACTGGGCGGGGCAGCTTAACGCCTTTATCGCCCGGAAGGCTAAGCGCTCGCCAAAATTTCTTGCCAGTCTCGCTCGTAATGCCTTGAGCCGCACCCCTCCATTGGGTTTTTTTAAAAGCTTTGTTATGGAGCAGGATGGGCAGCATCGTAATTCAATCAACCTTAAACGCAGGGGTACTGCGCCACTGGCCGATCTGATCAGGGTGCATGCGCTGGCGGTTGGCTCAAAAGTACAAAATTCATTTGAGCGGCTGGATGATGTGGTGAAAGCAGAGATTCTGCCGCCGGGCAAAGCCGCTGATCTGCGGGATGCCCTCGAATTTATATCAATGGTGAGAATTCGTCATCAGGCTGCAGATCTGGAGGCCGGACTGGAACCCTCTAACAACGTTAAGCCCGAAATGCTGACCGATTTCGATCGGCGAAATCTTAAAGAAGCATTTCAGGTGCTGAGTAACAGTCAGCGATTTCTTAAGTTCCGTTATCCGTTCTCCGGCCGCTAGAGGTGAGTATGACCGCCGACACGAAAGACAGATGGTCAGAACGCTATCAGAAGCTTGCCATCAATGCCCGTGATGATCGACTCCGGCGATTCTATCAGCAGGGCGTGATCGCCGTAGATACCCCCCTTGCGGCCGTGCCTTTCGTTGCGCTGGACTTTGAAACCACCGGTCTGGATGCCGAAGTTGATGAGATTATCAGTATTGGCCTGGTTCCCTTTGACCTGAACCGGATTCGTTTGCGCGACAGTCGTTACTGGCTGCTCAAACCTGACCGCGAGTTAACCGAATCCTCGGTGCCTTTTCATGGCATTACCCATTCCCAGTTAGATGATGCACCTGATCTTAATCAGATACTGGATGCGGTGCTGGACGAGATTGCCGGTAAAATTGTGGTGGTTCATTACCGTTATATTGAACGGGAATTTTTTGATGCTGCGGTTAAAAGACGGCTGGGTGAGGGGATCTGTTTTCCTGTCGTTGACACAATGGAGCAGGAAGCGATGTTATACCGTCGTGGAATCGTTAGCAGAGTTAAACGTCTGGTCGGTTTTAAGCCTGAATCCATCAGGCTTGGAGATAGTCGGTTGCGCTATAATCTTCCGCATTATGGTCAGCATCATGCTCTGACCGATGCCGTTGCAACAGCAGAGCTGCTGCAGGCGCAGATCCGCCATCGTTACAGCGATACTTCCCCTATCAGTGACCTTTGGTTATGACTGGTTTTTATAGTCTCTTTTAAACAAAAAAAACCACCGGCATAGCCGGTGGTTTACAGGGCGTGATAACGATCTTAATCGTTAAGCCGCCACTTCTCCATGAGGGTCGATAACAAATTTCTTCGCAGCACCGCCATCAAAGTCAGCATAGCCTTCTGGTGCCTGATCCAGTGAGATCATCTGGACGTTTACCGCTTTAGCGATATCCACCTTATCAAACAGAATTGCCTGCATCAGTGGGCGGTGGTACTTCATCACCGGACACTGGCCGGTGTGGAATGAGTGAGATTTAGCCCAACCCAGACCGAAGCGCATGCTCAGAGCGCCTTGTTTAGCTGCATCGTCCTGCGCGCCGGGGTCTTCAGTAACATACAGGCCTGGAATGCCGATAGAACCACCCGCACGGGTCATCTGCATCGCGGAGTTGAGTACGGTTGCAGGTGCTTCTACTCCATGGTTACAGCCGCAAGCATGGGCTTCAAAGCCAACGCAGTCGACGAATGCATCAACTTCACGTTCACCCAGAATCGCCTCCAGCTTATCTGCCATATCGCCTTCCTGACGCAGATCGATGGTTTCACAACCAAAGCTGCGTGCCTGTTCCAGGCGGTCTTCAATCATATCGCCAACAATTACGCAGGCTGCACCCAGTAACTGTGCAGAAACTGCCGCAGCCAGACCGACAGGGCCTGCACCCGCAATATAGACCGTTGAGCCAGGACCCACGCCCGCAGTCACGCAGCCATGAAAACCAGTCGGGAAAATATCGGACAGCAGGGTCAGATCGCGAATCTTTTCCATCGCCTGATCAGAATCAGGGAACTTCAGCAGATTAAAGTCGGCATAGGGAACCATAACATACTCTGCCTGGCCCCCGACCCAGCCACCCATGTCGACGTAACCGTAAGCGGCGCCTGGACGGGCAGGGTTTACGTTGAGGCAGATGCCTGTGTTGCCTTCTTTACAGTTGCGGCAGCGGCCACAGGCAATATTGAAAGGTACTGAAACGATATCGCCAGGTTTAAGAAACTCGACATCGTTACCACACTCGATAATCTGTCCGGTGATCTCATGGCCCAGAACAAGGCCGGATGGGGCGGTGGTGCGACCGCGTACCATATGCTGGTCGGAGCCGCAGATATTGGTGGTCAGCACCCTCAGGATTACGCCGTGATTGCACTTGCGTTTTCCCAGTGAAAGTTCCGGGAAAGCGATCGCCTCAACGGCGACTTTACCCGGGCCTTTATAGACAACACCACGGTTGGCATGGTTGCTACTCATGGTAATACTCCTGTTATTTTTCTATTGGAACATCTGAAATAGATGAATTGGATACAATAGCGCAGTAAAAATACTTTTTGATATTAAATAAATGCGTTTTGTATCCAATATTGTGTTCATCCTTAACCGCCACAGATCTGCTGGCAGGTGTTCAGACATCATAAGCGCTGGTTGCTGCCTGCGACTGCCCGCTACCGCGCGAGAATTGATCAGAACCGACATGCTGATTTTAAATTATCAGTTTAAACGTAGTTTTCTGCGTGCTGAGCAGGGTTTTGGCGGTGATTTCGCGTATAGGTGTTTGGTGATGAAAGCCGCATAGGATGTCGTTAGCAGGTATGAAAAATATAGGCGGCGTCGTTTTTAGATATTCTTGGTTTGATCTAAATCAAATAATATGAACAACGTCGTTCAGCAAGAAGATAAGACTTAAGTCAAAAAATGCTGAGTAGAAAAACGACAAGCGCGGCAGACGAAACAACATTTTTTGTACTTCCTCAGCCATTCTTAATTGTCCTAAAAAATAAAAAAATTAACGTGAGTGGTTAGCATCGGTGCGACGTTGCTTTGCTCAATGCATCATCTGTCACGCGTTATAAGAGGGCACTACCATGACTACAGCTACCGCTCTGGATCCTATTAAGGATTATCAGAAAGTTACCCGTGTGGGTTTCTTACTACTTAATAATTTCACCATGATTGCCCTGGCTTCGGCGATAGAGCCCCTGAGAATGGCAAATCAGCTCTCAGGCCATGAGCTTTACAGCTGGCATATGGTGTCTGAAACCGGCTCTCCCGTGAGTGCCAGTGACGGTTTAAGTTTTACTCCGGACTTTTCCATAGCCGATATGCCGGAACTGGATCTGCTGGTTGTCTGTGGCGGTGTCGACATTACCCGCAGCTTTACCTCTAAGCAGGTCAGTTGGTTACAGTTGATGAATCGTCGGGGTGTGACTCTGGCAGGGATCTGTACCGGAGCTTATCTGCTGGCTCATGCGGGCTTGCTGGATGGCTATGACTGCAGCACGCACTGGGAGTGTATGGCATCACTGCAGGAGCATTATCCAAAAGTTAACTGCAACAACCGTCTGTTCACCATAGACCGCAACCGTATGACCTCATCCGGTGGTGTCTCGCCGATGGATATGTTCCTGCATATGGTGACCCTGCAGCATGGGCCGAAACTTTCCATGGCGGTTTCCGATATGTTTATCTGTGACCGTATACGCAGTGAGTTTGATCAGCAGCGGGTGCCGCTGCGTCAGTTGCACAATTGCGGTGACAGCAAGCCGAAACTGGTGGATGTCATTGAGCTGATGGAAAATAATCTGGAGGAGCCGATCGGACTGGATGAACTGGCCGCTTTTGTTGATGTATCACGTCGCCAGCTGGAACGGATGTTTCTTAAGTATCTTAACTGCTCCCCATCCCGCTATTACCTGAAACTGAGACTGGACCGGGCGCGGCAGCTGTTAAAACAGTCGAGTATGGCGATTGTGGAGATATCCACCGCCTGTGGGTTTGTCTCAACCCCTCATTTCAGTCGTTGCTACCGTAAGCATATTGGTATCTCTCCCAGAGATGAGCGAAAGGGGGTTCTGCCGGTTTCTCAGCAGCAGAACGATATGACCGAGTTACCACTAGAGAACGGTTTCTTCGCCAGTATGAAGCGTTCAGTTGCTGTGCTTAACTCAGCACAAGCTGAACCCAGCTTCGGCTCGGTTGCTATCTGATTTGAAGTCAAAGCGTCAGAGAAACCGGACTGCGTGTTAACCGCACTGCTCACCGGTTTCTCTTTACGCCTGCATCTGACAGCAGCTTCTTCGCCCATACTGATGACCATCGGCTATCCGGCATTCGCTGAACATTTGCTTCTCTGAGAGTGGCTTGCTATACCATCACCTTTAGCAGGTGAACGTCTCGGTCATCCTGCGCCAGACCTGTTTGTATAATGTGACCGACAGAATGAAAGGGTTTATATGAAACTGACCAGACAAACCAGGGCTCCGGCAGATGCGGATGCCCGTAAATCGATTAAACCTGTTATCTGCTATCCGGTGGATACTTTGCCGCAGCCTGATATGAACCTTTATGCAGCGGCACGGGAGACTCTGGAGCTGGTTGATACAGTGATTGTCGCCCCCCGTGATGCCAGTGTATTTCATGTTCCGGCAGGGCATTTTTTTCGCATTGTCAGTGTTGAAGGTTCTCAGGTCGGCGATCTGGACCTCTGGGCCGCAGGGAATCTGAACGAACGTTTCTACAGTGGTAAAACCCGGGCGCTGCACGGTACTCATCTGAGTACCGGAGACCGGATGTGGAGTAGTTTTCCGTATCTGCGGCCGATGGCAACCATCACCAGAGATACCCTTGACTGGTATGGCTTCGATGCTGATGGCGGCTCGGTACACGATGTTATCGGAACCCGTTGCGACCCCTATACCCATCACCTCCTTAGCGGACATGATTATCACCACTGCTGCCACTCCAATCTGACCCGCGCCCTGGCCTCAGAGACCGGGCTTACGCTGCAGCAGGCTGAAACTCACGTACATGATGTGCTGAATGTCTTTATGTGTACCGGTTTTACGCAGGACACCCATCAGTATTTTATGAAGGCCAGCCCGGTGAGACCGGGGGATTATCTGGAGTTTTTCGCAGAGATTGATCTGCTGGGGGCCATGTCAGCCTGCCCTGGCGGTGATTGCAGCGCTGAGCATTCCAGTGATACCGCCGCCTGTTATCCGTTGAAAGTAGAGATCTATAAACCTGCGCCAAAAGCGCTTGAGGGTTGGTGCGCACCTGATATATCGGCTTATTCGGGTGGTCATGGCGAAGGGCACAGTTGCTGAGTATGGCTTCGCCAGTAATTACGGGGGGCTTTTAAAACATCGTCAGAGTATTAACTGCAGAACAGTTTTCATACTGTTTATATTAAGGAGCCCTATGGCTCCTTTTTTTTCGCGACTTATTTCCAGTCTGAATTTTTCAGTTGCTGTTTTATCGGCATTTTTCATTTGTCTTTTTCGACGGTTGTTATGTCGTATGTTTACATCAACGTTATATCGACCATTTCAGAAACGACACCTGATCTATCTGTTTGCGAAGTGGCTTGAACATCAGTTTAAGGGAAACTAATTGCCATAAATTAAATGTGTGAATTATAGTTCTGTATTTTTTATGATTTGTATATAGATATTCTGCTAAAGTTTAATTCTACAATATGATTTATCTGTAATAGCTGTAATTGACCGCTGATATTTATTACTGGTATCTATGTGCTCCCGGGGAAAACAGCGTGAATTGTGCTGCTGCTATGCAGTGGCTTTTTCAAATTATAAGAACAGCGGTGAGTATAAAAAATGAGCAAAATTGATACGCCGAAAAGTAAGTCCGTTTTTAGTAAGACAGGCTTATTTTCATTAATGACCAGCCTGGTGGCTGCAGGTGCCCTGATGGCGGGTTCAGCACAGGCGGTTACTCTGAAGATGGCAACAGACTCCGGTGCAAAGGGTTCCCCTGCAGGTAACACTCTGGAGAATTGGGCAGAGTTGATTGAGAAAAACTCGGGTGGTGATATTGATGTAAAGGTGTTTTATCAGAATGAGCTGGGTAGTCAGAACGAGGTATTCGATCTGCACGTAGCCGGTGACGTTGATGTAATGCTTAACTGGCCAATGACCTCCTATGATAAGCGCATCGGAGTGATCTACACCCCCTATATGACCCTCTCCTGGGATGAGGCTTTAAAAGCGTATAGCCCCGGTGGCTGGGTTAACAATATGCTCGGTGGCATCTACTCCGATATTGGTCTGAAGTTCTTTGGCCCCTGGCCTGAAGGTTTCAACGGTGTTGCTACCCGGGGCAAATATGCCACTAATATTGCTGAAGCGGAAGGGCTTAAAGTCCGCACCATGACCGTGTTTCCGGCACCTCAGACGATGCAGGCGCTGGGTTATCAGACTGCCGCCATTGACTGGGGTGAAGTTTACACCTCTCTGCAGACCGGTGTAGTGGACGGTGAAGCGGGTAACGTTATCTACTGGGATTATGAATACTTCCGTGACCTGCTGGACTACTACGTGCGCTCAAAACACTTTTTCATGACCGGTGTTCTGAGTATGAATCAGGACTCATTTGACGGGTTGACTGAAGCACAGCAAAAAGTGGTAGCTGATGCGGCTAACGAAGTGATGATGGCTCAGTTTAAGGCAGCTAAAGAGCAGGATAAGCACTACGTTGCAGAAGCCGAGAAAGCCGGGATGAAATATTTTGAACTGTCGGATGAGCAGATCAAGGCGTTTGCCCGGGCTGCCCGAGAGAAAGTATGGCCGCTGATGGATCAGGAGATTGGCTCTGAAATTATGGATACCATCCGGGCGAATGCGACTGCGTTGTAATCTTTAGCCCCCAAACGGCGGAACAGTGACTGTTCCGCCGTTTTTGCTTTCTGAGGTAGTACAATGGTTGTGCGATTCTTTACCGGGCTGGACCGGAAGGTCGGCTGGTTGCTCAATACCGTCGCTCTTATCAGTAGCCTTGCGCTGGTGGGGCTGATGCTGTTTCTGGTGGTGGCCCGTTATATCTTTGGCTGGTCCATTATTGGGCTGCTGGAACTGATCATGCTGTTCGGCATGTGGCTGTACATGGTGGGTGGTCTTATTGCCAGCCGCAAACGAGAGCATCTGGTCGTTGATTTTCTACAGACCAGTATCCGCGACCGGCAGATCCGCCGGCTGCATCAGGGTTTTATCTCGCTGGTAACGCTGTTGATTACCGGCTTCTTTGTCTATTTATCCTATCGGATGCTCGCATGGGGGCTGCGCAGGCCGCAACATACTCCGGGTTTGTCAATTCCCCTGTGGATACCGCAGAGTGCGATTATGTTCGCCAGTATTGGCTGCTCGTTGTATGCCTTGCGGGACTTTATTCAATGTTTGATTGGCTATAACCCTGAGCCGGTTATTATCGCTGAAGTAAACCAGCAGGATATTCGCTGATGGAAGGTTTAATCGCAGTAGGAATTTTGTTATTTCTGATGATTGCAGGTGTGCCGGTCGCCTGGTCTTTCGCCGGTGTACTGGCGTATCTTACGTTCGCATACGATGCGAATTTCAATACGCTTATGTTGCAGGGATACCGTTCTATCGATTCGGTTATTCTGATTGCACTGCCGCTGTTTGTGCTCACCGGATATCTGATGCAGAGTGGAGGTATTGCGCTCAGGCTGGTGAACTTCATTGAAGTGCTGGTGGGAAAACGCAGAGGCGGAATGGGCGCTTCAATGGTTCTGGCGTCCGGTATTTTTGGTGCTATCGCAGGGACTGCCACGGCAGCTGTGGCGTCTATTGGCACTATTATGATCGGGCCTCTGGAGCAACGGGGTTATCCCCGGGGTTATTCCTCTGCACTGCTGGGAATCTCCTCGCTACTGGGTATTCTGATTCCACCCTCCATCACCATGATTCTGTTTGCGGTGGTAACACGGCAATCGGTAGCCGCCTGCTTTGCCGCATCTATCGGCCCTGCACTGTTGCTGATAGCCGGGTTGATACTGGCTAACCGTTTTAGTGTCGGGCGTCTGTTTCAGGAGGTTTCCAGCGCCGCCCAGGATGGTCTTGAAGAACTGCCATCGAAAGGGACTGCTGCCTTCCGGGCACTGCCAGCACTGTCTTTGCCGGTGATTATTCTGGGAGGGATCTACGGCGGGATATGTACTCCCACTGAAGCTGCTGCAATTGCGGCGTTTAGCGCCATTGTGATCGGTTTTTTTGTCTATCGGGATCTGACGCTCAAACGCTTAAGCGATAGCGTGATAGCCGCTGCCGAAACCACCGGTACCGTGATTCTTATTCTGCTGTTCAGTTTTATGATCGGCCGGATACTGGCATCCGAGCGTATTCCTCAGGAACTGACTGAGGTGATTACCGGGCTGGTGAAAGATCCGCTGATGATTCTGATTGCGGTCAATATCTTTCTGATTGTCGCTGGCATGATAATGGATGATGTCTCCGTGACCGTTGTGGTCGCGCCGCTGTTTTTACCGCTGATGGTTGCCAGTGGAGTGAACCCGATTCATTACGCTTCAATTGTTGCCTGTTCTGTGGTTATCGGAGCCAACAGCCCACCGGTGGCCCCGATTCTCTATATGGCCTGCCGTATCGGTCAGGTGCCTATCCATAAGGCCGTTATGCCTGCGATTGCACTGATGGCTTTAGTTGGTCTGCCGGTGATGATTATCACCAGCTTAGTACCGCAACTGTCACTGTTTTTCCCTAAGCTGCTGGGATTGATGTAACGTTTGCCTGCGCTAACTGCAGTGGCGGCTTGATCTAGTAAGCCGTCGCTCGCACGATGCTTCGCACCTTGCTCGTTGTTCCTGTTTTCTGAGGCCCATTATTTACGGTGGGAACAATCCCCTCGTCGCGATAGGTTGTTTATAAAATTTAATCCTGACGACTCCATGCTTTTTCTGGCTCCTGGCAAGGGGCGAAGCCGCGTCTAACGAGTCGCGTAGTGATGATCTGACTACTGATAATGCGCCAGCCTTTTACTCCCCTCTGTTCTTTCTATAAAATATTTTGCACACCTGAGGATGTTCAAGTGCGGATGATTATTTTAATAACGAAATACAGACGGCGGAAACTGAAGTGGAACATATGGATGTTGGTGAGCGGTTGAAAGCGATTCGCAAGATGAGGGGGCTCTCGCAACGGGAACTGGCAAAGCGTGTCGGTGTTACCAACAGTACGATCTCAATGATCGAAAAGAACGGTGTCAGCCCTTCGGTCAGCTCACTAAAGAAGGTGTTGTCTGGAATTCCCATCTCTATCGGTGATTTTTTTACCCTGGATTTCGAGGAGATGGAACCTGAAAGTGTCGTGTATAAGGCTGAGGATATGCCTGACATCGGTTCTAATAATGTCAGTCTTAAGTTGATCGGGGCGCGCAATAAGGGGCGCTCTATGGATCTGTTGAAAGAACGTTATGAGCCGGGCGCCGAAACCGGACCTGAGATGTTACAGCATCCCGGTGAAGAGGGTGGGGTTGTGATCAGAGGCGAGATTGAGCTGACAGTTGGTTTTCAGGTATATCACCTGAAAACGGGTGACGGCTATTATTTCAACAGCAACCGGCCTCACCGATTCCGTAATATATCGGATGAAGTGTGCGAAATAATCAGCGCTAATCCCTCGGTCTGAATATTCGCTAACGTTTTTCTGAGACCTGGCAAGCAGGCATGTCTGTCGCTTTGGCGGGTGATGATATGAAACGCAGCCTGGATAAGCGCGCTGTGTGACAGGTAAGCAAAAAAAACGGATCTCCTTTTCAAGAGATCCGCATAAAAGTCACCGGGCAGACGAGGGACGACCATCTGACCCGGCAGGTTTAAACCTTTTGTCAGTCTACGGCTTAACCGAACATCTCTTCAGCGGTGTCACGCAGCACATTGACCAGACGATCGATATGGTTTGCTTCGATAGTCAGTGGTGGAGAGAATGCGACGATGTTGCCCATCGTCCGGACCATCACTCCGCGCTTATAACAGCCTTTCTGGAAGTCCAGTCCGATCGGGCCGTTAGCGGCAACAGACGCATCAAACTGTACAGCACCCACCAGACCGTAGTTACGTACGTCGATGACTTTTGGCGCGTCTTTCAGAGTGTGCAGCTTGTTTTCAAAGTGAGTGCCGATCTCTCCGTTGGCGCGGGTCAGCAGGCCTTCGTTCTCATAGATGTCCAGAGTAGCGATACCTGCGGCACAGGCAACCGGGTGAGCTGAGTAGGTATAGCCGTGATAGAACTCGATACCACCGACCGCGACATTATTGACGATCTGATCATGGATTTCGTCTTTAACAAACACGGCACCCAGTGGGATAACACCGTTGGTGATACCTTTCGCTGAGGTGATCATATCCGGCACCACATCAAACTCTTCTGACGCAAAGGCAGAACCCAGACGACCCCAGCCAGTGATAACTTCATCGAAAATCAGCAGAATGTCGTACTGATCACAGATCTCACGCATCCGCTTGAGGTAGCCCTGTGGTGGCATGATAACGCCACCGGCACCACTCATTGGCTCAATAATCACCGCCGCGATGCTGTCGGCACCGTGGAACTGGATCAGTTGCTCCAGCGCTTCTGCTTTATCGATCCCCTGTTCAGGCAACCCTTTACTGAAGGCGTTTTTGGCGATATCCAGGGTGTGTGGCAGGTGGTCGACCGGCAACAGCGGGCCGAACCCTGTGCGGTTAGGTGTCAGGCCACCGACGGAAATTCCCCCAAAGTTGACGCCATGGTAAGCCATTTCGCGACCCAGGAATTTAGTTTTGCCGCCTTTGCCACGGGATTTCTGGTATTGCAGTGCGATCTTCAGTGCAGATTCAACGGCTTCGGAGCCTGAGTTGGCAAAGAACACTTTGTTCAGCGAAGCGGGTGTGTGCTTAATCAGGCGGTTGGCAAACTCAAAGCCGATTTCATGGCCAAAGTTGAACGGTGAAGCGTAGTCCAGTTCACGTAGCTGCTTGCTGACCGCATCGGCGATCTCAGTGCGGCCATGACCGGCATTGACACACCAGAGACCTGCGGTGGCATCCAGAATTTCCTGCCCATCGTTGGTGTAATACATCACACCTTCGGCACGCTCGATAATACGCGGCTGATTTTTGAAGTCCCGGTTGGCCGTAAATGGCATCCAGAACGCATCCATATTGATGTTAGTACTCATGAGAAAACCCTGTTCCAGTTATAGTAGTGGCCGGTTACTGAGATCAGCTCAGCATAGAACGTTATGTTTAAAGGGTGGCCTTATGGCGTCATAGTAGCGCCAGTGTTAAAGTCTTATAAATAACAAACATTGAATGCTTACTTTGATGTTTTTAAAACTTAGTTGAGAGGGGCGAGATGGTAAGTAAGGCGCTGCAAAGTATGGGCAAGGTGGGGGATTATGAGATTCGCCTGCTGCGGGTATTTAAAACAGTGGTTGAATGCGGCGGTTTCTCCGCTGCTGAGGTGGAGTTGAATATCAGCCGCTCAACGATCTCTGTGCATATGTCCAACCTGGAAGCGCGTCTGAAACTTAAACTCTGTCAGCGCGGTCGGTCCGGTTTTGCCCTGACAGAGGAGGGGCTGACTATCTACAATGCTACCCGGCAGCTGTTTTCCCGGCTGGCAGAGTTTCGCTCTACCGTTAACGCACTGCACCAGCATATGACCGGAGAGGTGAGAATCCTGACATCGGATACGATCAGTCTGGATGAACGCTGTGGCCTCGAAGACGTACTGGCAGAGTTTGCCGCGCTGGCGCCGGATGTCTATATCAGTTTTGACACCGCCCCTATGGGGGAGATTGAGCGCCGGGTGATTAATGGCGAGGCGGATGTTGGTTTTATCCCTCACCACAGAGATATTGAGGGGCTGGATTTTCTGCTGATGTATAAAGACAAATCATTGCTCTATTGTGGTGATCGTCACCCATTATTCCATGAGCAGGATGAGCAACGACTTAATGAATCACTTAAAGAGTGCAAGCTGGTACATGCAGGAGTGCTTACCAGTTCTGAAGCCAGTATGCAGCTTGCGGAGATGAATAAAGCTGCCGAGGCTTACTACTATGAAACCCGGGCGACGATGATTTTGTCGGGTGTCTATGTGGGGTTTCTGGCGGAGCGGTTTGCCCTGCAGTGGGTTGAGCGGGGGCGGATGCGCGCGTTGCTGCCCGAAACACGCTTCTATAATTTGCAGGTTGCAGCGATCAGTCGCCGGTCAGGGCCATTGAATAAGCCCAGAGACCTGTTTATGGAGCTGCTGACCCGGCATATAGAGGCTCTGGATTAGACGCTCAGAACACTGACTTAATCTTTAAGCCATTGACTGATCTGCTGGATAAGCCATTCCGGCTGGTCATGGGGCAGATCGTGGCCCGCTTCAGGGTGTCTTATGTGGGGCATACTCCAGGTGGCTGCGAGTTGTTCCGAACAGAGTGGATTAACCAGTTTATCTTTGGCTCCACTGACCAGCAGGACCGGCTTTCTGGGGGGATAGGGTTGTCCGCCACAGGCGATTGCCAGCTGCAGCTGGCGTCGGAAATTAGTGAAGCTGACCGGATACTCCAGTTGATACATCTGCCAGAAAGACAGGGTTTCATCCCGATAGCGCTGTGACTCGCAGGTCAGATCGAAGATGGCTTTCTCCCGCGGGTAGCCTTTTGTGAGCATCGCCCGCATCAGCTTTGGCAGCGCCCCTGGCTGCAACCGTTGCTGCGGGGGGTTCCAGGGGGAAAGACTGCTGTTGACCATCACGATGCCCCTCAGATCGTCCGGATATTCCTGCATCCAGTGATAGGCGATCATTCCCCCCAGAGACAGCCCTAAAAGATAGACCGGTTGTTCAGGACGGTGGCGGCGGTGCAGATCGCTAATCAGCTCACTCACCGAGGTAGGGGTGGGGTGTAGATAACGTTTACCATTGCCGGGCAGATCGATACAACTGACCCGGGTGTCAGGCAGCAGTTTCTGCATCTGTTGCGGAAATTTCCCCCAGTGCCGGCTTTCCCGACACAGCCCGCGCAGTAATATCCAGTGTTGTTCAGCCATACCAGCGTTGTTTCGCCTCAAGTTCGTAGCGCAGTCGGCTCATCGGACTGTCCGGCAACCAGGTTTCATAGGCGCAGCTGCTGCGGATAAGAAATTCCAGCAGTAACAGATGACGGCGCATCGTGCGCTTTTCCCGATGAGGTACCAGAGGATTAAACAGACCCATAAATGAGATCAACTGTCGGGGATTTTTCTTTACCCAGCTCCATGAACCCATCTCCAGCGTCAGTGGCAGAAAAACCTTGTCCTTCAGGCTGAGCGACTGATGGTAGAGATAATCCCACAGGTCTCCGTGGGTCAGATAGCTGTGGTGCTGGGGCTCGATAATGTAATTATGATGGGGATAGCTTGTTTCAAAAAGATGAATGAGTGCCGCAATATCTGCCCGATGCTGCAATGGTTCACGGGAGCCTGCCATCGGAAACCAGATCCGGTCGCGCAGCCCGAAACCGGAATGGCAATCCAGAACAATGCTCAGCGGCGAGTCAAACAGCTCATCACGCACCCAGTCACATAAAACCCTGGCTTCAGTTTCCATTGGGGTATTTTCAGCGCCGCGATACCAGGGCAGGCGGTTGCTGAGCCGGTGACCACCCACCATCCAGGTGGCTTTATCCGCCGCGTTGTAAGGTGCGTTGCGCATCAGATCGACGCCATTAGCGTTGCTGCGCTGACCCAGCGCCATCCCGGCAGGGTTCAGCAGGGGACAGAATAGCAGGCGCAGGTGTTGTAGTTCATGGTTCAGTCCGCGGTCCCATTGTAATCGCTTTAAAAGTGAACTGAGAAAGGTGAGTAGCAGTCGGGTACCTATTCGTTCGACGCCATGTACGCCCCCCACAAATGCCAGCACAGGAGCATGCGGATCGTCCGATCCAAGGCGCAGGCTGTAGACCGGAAGCTGATGTCGCTGAGTGTCTGTCTCATGCTCTATCACGGCCAGCGTTGTGACTTTCAGCTGTTTGGTATGCTCGCTGATCAGTTGTTCCAGCAGCGCCATCTCTGGCAGACAGCTGGCGGTAAACCCGGGGCTGACCCGGTGCATCGGCTCAGATGACAATTTTGCGGGTTGTCCAAGTTCTGTCATCAATTAGTCCCCACTTGATTACAGGTTAAAGTGTAGTCGGAAATAGTGGATCAGTTAGAACGATTATCGGACTTATTTCAGGCGGATTTCTATTTTAACGTCCCGGAAGGTTGTCAGTATCTCAAATAACAGACACAAAAAAGGAGGCCAGAGCCTCCTTTAAGCATAATGACTAACGTTATTTGTTCTTTGCGAAGTATTCGCGGGTTAGTCTGAAGACGACCGGACTCAGCAATGCCAGTGCGATCAGGTTGGGGATCGCCATCATCGCATTGAGGGTATCTGCCAGCAACCAGATGAAATCAAGGCTGACACCGGCACCGACAGGCACGGCGATAATCCATAGTACACGGTAAGGGACGATCGCTTTGACTCCGAAAAGGAACTCAACGCAGCGCTCACCATAGAATGACCAGCCAATGATGGTGGTAAAGGCGAAAATAGCCAGCGCAATGGCGACCAGGTAGTTACCGATACCCGGTAGTGAGTGCGAGAATGCTGCCGATGTCAGAGCTGCACCCGAGGCACCCGAGGTCCACTCTCCGGAGGTGATGATAACAAGTCCGGTAATTGAACAGATAACAATGGTGTCGATAAATGTACCCAGCATCGCTACCAGGCCCTGGCGAACAGGGTCTTTTGTCTGTGCTGCCGCATGCGCTATCGGCGCAGAACCAAGGCCTGCTTCGTTTGAGAAGATACCCCGGGCAACACCGAAGCGGATCGCCATCCAGATCGCCGCGCCGGCAAAGCCGCCTTCCGCTGCACTCTCAGTGAAAGCATACGTGAAAATCAGGTTCAGAGCGGTTGGGATAGCATCAGCATTGATCGCCAGAACCACGAGGCCCGCTGCCAGGTATGCGATCGCCATCAGTGGCACCAGAGCACCCGCAACACTACCGATACGTTTGATACCACCAATCAGGACAGCGCCTACCAGAACCATCAGGATTGCACCGGTTACCCAGACATTCAGCCCGAAGTTGGAATGGATAACATCGGCAACGGAGTTTGATTGCACTGTGTTGCCAATACCGAAAGCGGCAATCGCACCGAAGATAGCGAATGCGGTGCCCAGCCAGGCCCAGTGTGTGCCCAGACCATTCTTGATGTAATACATCGGACCACCGACATGGTTGCCCTCTTCGTCGACTTCACGGTATTTCACTGCCAGCACTGCTTCAGCGTATTTGGTGGCCATACCCACAAGTGCGGTACACCACATCCAGAACAGTGCGCCGGGGCCGCCGAGAAAAACGGCTGTTGCAACACCTGCAATATTACCGGTGCCGACGGTGGCCGACAGTGCTGTCATCAGTGCCTGATATGGGGGGATTTCACCCTCTTTGGCCTCTTCACCTTTAGCCGACCGGCCGCTCCAGAGCAGTTTAAAGCCAGTTCCCAGTCTGAGAATCGGCATCAGTTTCAGACCCAACATCAGAAACAGACCGACACCTAAGATCAGAACCAGCATCATCGGTCCCCAGACGATACCGTTAATCGTTTGGATTACTGACGTGATAGCTTCCATATGAACTCCTTAATTATTGTATTTTTCCCCTCCGGCAGACTTTTGGTCTGTGTATCCGGCTGGGAACGTTGCCGTGAGTGACGGTCGTTTTTGAAGAATCCCGGATACATACTCAGGCTGATATGCCCTTGTAATTTATATCCGGATTTCTGGAATATCGGCGATAATACGCCGCTAAAAAGTAAACCCAGCTAATGTCTCTGGTTGAAAACTTTTCTGACTAAACCCAGCCTGGTCAGGATTCTTCCGACTCAGGCCGCTTAAACCGGACCCGCTGAGCCGGTTAAAGGGTGCTGGTTTTACTGTGCAGAGAGTTGAGCGCCGCGTTGTTCAAATTTCTTCATCTCTTCTGCCGGTACAAACAGCCCTCCGGTAGTCCACAACAGATGAGTGGCGTTGTGCATTGATGACTCCAGCTGGTGTTGTTGCTGGTACGCTTTACCCGGCTCGGTCTCTGTTAGCCAGGCGGGGCCTGAAAATCCCGCTGCGGCTGAGGGTTCAATCTCAATACCTTCACTCTGGCAGAGCCGGAAGAGGTTAATGAACAGCTCATCATCGGTGACGGTAAAAACACCACTCAGCATTTTTTCAATCACTGAACAGACCCAGCCGGATGCCATACTAACTGCCAGACCGTCGGCTTCTGTGTCTACCCTGAGCCCAACCTGATAGACCGAATCCGGATGCGCCTTATCGTCTGCCAGCATGCCGATCAGTACGCAGGGGGCCTGAACCGGTTCAGCAAAGAAACAGTGCACATGGGCACCAAATACCTGTTTCAGTCCGAAGTTAATGCCGCCGGGCGCGCCCCCGACACCGCACGGGATATAAACAAAAAGGGGGTGTTCTGCATCAACAGGGATCTGCTGTTCGGTCAGTTGCTGTTGCAGACGAAGGGCGGCAACAGCGTAGCCAAGAAACAGTCGGGGTGAGTTTTCATCATCAACAAAATAGCTGGCAGGATCGGCGTTAGAAGCGGCCCTGCCTGCCGCGACGGCAGCGCTGTAATCATCGCTGTGCTCGACAACGATAACGCCCCGGTCACGCAGTCGCTGTTTTTTCCACTGTTTTGCTTCAACCGACATATGTACTACTGATCTGAAGCCCAGAGCTGCACTGATGATGCCATTACTCAGTCCCAGATTTCCGGTGCTGCTGACGGCTATCTCATAGCGGCTGAAAAGTGCCTGAGCATCGGCATCGAGTAATTTAAGATAGTCATCGTCATTGCTGCTGATGATGCCATGTTTCAGTGCCAGTTGTTCGGCATGGCAGAGTACTTCATGAATGCCGCCCCGGGCTTTGACTGATCCGGCGACAGGCAGTGCATGATCACCTTTTATCATTAGTCTGCCTGACAGGTCGGGGTAGTGCTGTTGTTGTAAGTTTGTCGCAGGAAGGAGCTCGGATTCGATCAGTCCGTTGCTGCTGAGGAGTTCAGGAAAAAGCTGTTGTAGCAGTGCAGCAAAACGGCGCAGACGCTGGTCTGCCTGATGAATGTCAGAAAGCCTCAGATCACTGCTTTGAATGCCTTTGTCAGCCTGGAATTCAGGGTTCAGCCAGAGTATTGGCTTGCCGGTACTGAGAGTCTGTCCCAGCGGTGTCTCGATAATATGACCCATAGATCGCTCTGCATTTTGTTATGTTTGTATAGCGCAGTGGGTGTATTCTGTGATCTAAACACGGGCTAAACAAACGATGATTTCTATTGTATGGTTTAGTTTTACTATACTAAAATAAAAAAACAGAACCTATGCATATAAATAGTCAGATTCTTGCTGCCATGCGAACGTTTGAAGCTGCGGCACGGTTGAACAGTTTCAGTCAGGCGGCCAGTGAGTTGTCGATTACGCCCGGGGCCGTCAGCCAGCAGATCAAAAACCTGGAAAGTCAGGTGGGTGTCATGCTCTTTACCCGCAAGATTCGTCAAGTGGAACTGACCGCTGAAGGGTTGCAGTTTTATGAGACAGTCAGGCCAGCGCTGGTGAGTATTGAAAACTGTCTCAGCCGTATCAAACGATCAGATCTGGAAGGTAATGTCAGGTTGCGTTCGATTCCCTCCTTTGTATTTAAGTGGCTAATCCCCCGTCTGGGTGCTTTTCAGAAGCGCTATCCCGATATTCGGATTGAGACGATAGCTGAAGGGAGTCTGCTTGATCTTAAAAACCGGGATTTCGATATAGCGATCGATTACGGCGTAGGCAGCTATCCGGGTCTGAGTTGTTCATTGATGATGGATGAAAATCTGTTTCCGGTTGTCAGCCCTGAGTACTTCAGTGATATCGACTGGAGTACACCGGAAGCGCTGAGCCGGGTGCCACTGTTACATGATACCGCCCCCTGGGCCGATGCTGAGCCCGATGCCGAGTGGCGTTACTGGCTTAACGCCAGTGGTATGGATGATATCGAAACGGGCCGGGGACATTATTTCAATCGCGGAGATATGGCGATTAAGGCTGCCGAATCAGGGCTGGGTGTGGCCATAGCCCGTGAATCTCTGCTGACGGATGAGATTATTCGTGGGCGCTTATTTGCGCCCTACGATAAGCAGAAGTGCCGCTGCCGTTACTATATTGTGTATGCCCATGGTGCCCTGAATAATCCAAGGATTAAGGCTGTCCACGACTGGCTTATAGAGATTGGCAGTCAGCCTGGCTGAACTGTACAGCCAGGATCTCAGTCGTTAACCCCGTGGATTGCTTGGATTAATGGGCAGGCTGAGGGACTCTTTTACCTCTTCCATGACGATATAACTCTTGGAGTTCTTCACGCCGGGCAGTGTCAGCAGCATCTCACCCAGTAGCGCCCGGTATTCCGACATATCGGCAATGCGCGCTTTAATCAGGAAGTCTGCATCTCCTGAAACCAGGTGGCACTCGAGTACATAGGGCAGGGATGCCACGGCCTTATTAAATTTAAGGAAGGCGTCCGGTGACTGATAGGAGAGCGAGATCTCAACAAAGACCAGCATTCCATAACCCATTGCGTGAGGGTCAATGCGTGCATAGTACCCCAGAATCAGCCCGTCTTTTTCCAGCCGTTTAACCCGTTCCATGCAAGGTGTCGTACTCAGGCCAACAATGTCTGCCAGGTCGACATAACTGATGCGGCCATTTTCCTGCAGGGTTTTCAGGATGTTCAGATCAATCTTATCCAGCTTACGTTTTTGTTTTGTATTCATAGGGTTACTTTGCCCGTAATCTCCAGGGGAGGTAAAATTTATTATTGGCCCTGTTTTGTAGGGTAATAGTTTTGAAAATAGTTTAAATACAAAAAAATAATCTGTCAAAGATGCAATACACTAGCCAAATCATTTGTTGGTGATAAGTATAAAAACGGAGTAGGTATCTTTTAATGAAGATTTTGATTTTGGGTAGTGGCGTTATCGGTGTAACCAGCGCCTGGTATCTGGCTAAACAGGGCCATCAGGTTACCATAATCGATCGCCAGAGTGCTCCGGCGATGGAGACCAGTTTTGCAAATGCCGGTCAGATCTCGCCAGGCTATTCTGCGCCATGGGCCGCTCCCGGTGTTCCGTTAAAGGCGATCAAGTGGCTGATGCAGGATCTTGCACCACTGATGATCAACCCTAAAGTGAATGCAAACACACTGAAGTGGATGACCAAGATGCTGTCTAACTGCACTCAGGCCTCATACCACACCAACAAAGCACGTATGATGCGTCTTGCTGAGTATAGCCGTGATTGCTTCAAAGATCTGCGTTCTGAAATCGAAATTGACTATGAAGGCCGCACCGGAGGCACACTGCAGGTGTTCCGTACCCAGAAACAGGTGGATGCTGCAGCCAAAGATATCTCTGTACTTAAAGAGTGCGGCGTCAGTTATGAAGTGCTGGACCGTGAAGGCTGTGTATCCCGTGAACCTGCGCTGGGGTTTGTAAAAGAGAAAATCGTTGGCGGTCTGCGTCTGCCTGGCGATGAAACCGGTGACTGTTTTAAATTCACTAACGCCCTGGCTGACGAGTGTAAAAAGCTGGGGGTTGAGTTTAAGTTTGATGTCGAGATTGAAGGGCTGATCAGTGATGACAACGAGATTGTGGGTGTCAAAACCAAACAGGGCGTATTCACTGCTGACCGTTATCTGATGTGTCTGGGTAGCTACAGTACGCTGCTGCTGGCCAATGTCGGGGTTGTTGTACCGGTCTATCCGATTAAAGGCTATTCACTGACACTGCCGATTGTTGATGAAGCTAAAGCGCCGATTTCTACTGTGATGGATGAAACCTATAAGGTGGCGGTTACCCGATTTGACGACCGTATCCGTGTGGGTGGCACTGCTGAAATCACCTCCTACGACACCTCTTTGCAGGAGAAGCGCCGTAAAAATGTTGAGTTTACGGTGGGTGATCTGTTCCCCGGTGGTGGTGATATTGAAAAGGCTGAATTCTGGACCGGTTTACGACCAATGACTCCGGACGGCACACCGGTTCTCGGTGGCACCCGCTATCCGAATCTCTACCTGAATACCGGTCACGGCACTCTGGGCTGGACCATGTCTCTGGGATCAGGCAAGTTTGTTGCTGATGTTATCAGCGGCAATAAAACCGATATCGATCCTGAAGGGCTTTCCGTCGTCCGTTATGGCCAGAAGTAAGCAATAACGGTTTTTTGAGCACAGGGGTAATATGTACGCACCCCGTAAGCACCTTGTTATGCCTCTGTGCTCACTTTTTTTTACAGGCTATAATTTGCAGCGCTCTGTCGCTGGAGATTGAATCAATCGAACAGCCTTGGCTGGCGGGCAGAGTATGCTCTCCGTCGACGCTTACAACTTATTTTAAGAATTTAATACTGGGGATTTAAACCATGCCAACTAAGACTATCATCGCCACTGAAAATGCACCTTCCGCTATCGGTACATACTCACAGGCAGTCAAAGTCGATAACACTGTATATATGTCTGGTCAGATCCCACTGGTGCCAGCCACCATGGAGATGGTTACTGAGTCTTTTGAAGCGCAGGCGGTTCAGGTGTTTGATAACCTGAAAGCCGTTGCTGAAGCGGCGGGTGGCTCAATGAATGATCTGGTTAAAGTGACCATTCTGCTGACTGATCTGGCTAATTTCGCCACCGTAAACGAAGTAATGGCACGTTATTTTGAACAGCCTTACCCAGCCCGCGCCGCCTATGCGGTAAAAGCGCTACCTAAAGATGCGGATATTGAAGTTGAAGCCGTTATGGTTGTTGGCTAATACAGGTTTTTTGGGGTTTTAATGCCTGCGTTTCGCGGGCATCTGTTATATAGAGTGAGAGCTTAAGGTAAGAGTTAGATGAGTCGAGCAGCAAAAATAACGGTTGATCTGGATGCTATCCGGCATAACTACCGACTGGCACGTTCCCTGAATACAGCGGGTAATGCTGCAGCAATTATCAAGGCCAATGCGTACGGACATAACGCCGTTAAGGTTGCCAGAGCGCTGGAAGCTGAAGCGGATGCATTTGGTGTTGCCTGCATTGAAGAAGGGGTCGAGCTGATTGACGCCGGTATTAACAAACCGGTTTTGCTGCTGGAAGGTTTCTTTGAAGTCAGTGAACTGCCCTATATCAGTGAGCATGGTATGTGGTGTGCTGTGCACAGTCTGCATCAGATAGAGCAGATAGCCGAAGCGACACTGAGTAAACCGATCACTGTCTGGCTGAAAATGAATTCCGGTATGAATCGCTTAGGCGTCCATCCGGACGATTATCAGACTGCGTATCAGCGTCTTAAGCAGCTGGATAATGTATCCGATATTGTCTTGATGACTCACTTTGCCCGTTCTGATGAGCTGGATAAAAACACGACTGAGGAGCAGCAGGCTGTTTTTAACCGGGCCAGTGAGGGATTGGATGCGCCGCACTGTCTGGCAAACTCTGCCGCTGTGCTGGCGTGGCAGGATGCCCGCCGTGACTGGATGCGTCCCGGACTGATGCTGTACGGAGCAACGCCTTTCCCTGACGCGCAGGAGCAGGCAGATAAGCTGATTCCGGCCATGACGCTGACCTCAGAAGTGATAGCTGTACGCGATGTTCAGCCGGGTGAGTGCGTAGGTTATGGCGGTCATTTCGTTGCCGATAAACCTACCCGTGTAGGCACGGTTGCGCTGGGTTATGCTGACGGTTATCCGCGTCATGCCGTGACCGGTACTCCGGTGTGGATAAACGGACAGCGTGCACGGATTATCGGTCGGGTATCGATGGATATGCTGGGTGTGGATCTGACCGATATTCCAGATGCCGGGATCGGTACAGAGGTCGAGTTCTGGGGACGTAATGTGACGGCTGCCGAGGTCGCTACCTATTGCGATACAATCCCTTACACGTTGTTCACCGGCATTACCCGTCGGGTACATAAGCGTTATATAAACGAATAATGTTTGTCTGATCAGACGCTATTAAAAAACCGGCCCAGTGCCGGTTTTTGCTTTTATCCGTTCAGGCGGCGGTAATTTCTGTTGAGAGATGATATACAGGAACAGAGTGTTATCGATATTAATTCAGGGGTTTTGATATGTATGCAGTGATTTTTCGCGCTGAGATAGCCCGGACAGATGAAGAGTATAGTCAGATGGCTGCCAGACTGCGTGAGCTGGCGATACAGGAGTATGGCTGCCTGGAGTTCACCGCAGTAACAGAGGGAAACTCTGAGATAGCGATCTCATACTGGAGCAGTAAAGAGCAGATTCTTGCCTGGAAAGCGAATGCCATACACCTGGTTGCTCAGGAAAAAGGGCGGTCTCAGTGGTATTCCTCATATCGGGTTCAGATTGCCGAAGTTGTGCGGGAATACAGCGCATAGCCGTTCACAGGAAGGAGAGGTTTATGATGAAGTTTAAACAGGGAATATTGGGCTTTGTATCGCTGATTATCTTGTCTGTCGTTGCATTGCCTGCAGCGGCAGACAGCAGTGTCTGGAAGGTCAGTTCTGGCAAAAATCTGGTGTATGTTGGCGGCACACTTCATGTTTTGCGGCAGAGCGACTATCCGTTGCCCTCCGAGTTTGACCGGGCCTATAAGGGGGCCGATAAATTAGTTTTTGAAACAGATCTTGAAAAGCTGCATACCCCTGAAGTGATGCAGAGAATGCAACAGGCGGTCAGGTATCCTGAAGGGATCAGTGGGCTGGATAAGCGGGTTTCGGCTGCGCTTTATCAGCGCATTGTGAAGGTCTGGACGCAGTATGGCTTACCGGTAGAGGCTCTCAATGGTCTGCGTCCGTCAGGTATTGTTATCACCCTGACGATGCTTAATCTGAAGCAGGCTGGCGTGGATGCTCAGGGGATTGATGACTTTTACCATGGCCAGGCCTTTGCCGATGGAAAACCGGCCGGCGGCCTGGAGTCGGTGGATCAGCAGATCGGATTGCTGGCGGGTATGGGAGCGGGTGATGAAGAGACGTTTATGAGAACGTCACTGGATGAACTGGAGGCATCGGACGGAATTTTGAATGAAATGGTTGATGCCTGGCGCAGGGGCAGTCTTGCCGATCTTGAACGTCTGGTGATTGACGATATGCGACGCCAGTCGCCAGAAGCATTTCGTACTCTGATTGTTGATCGTAACCAGAAATGGTTGCCCCAGATCGACCTTATGTTGCAGGACCGGCCAGTTGAATTTGTGCTGGTGGGCAGCGGTCATCTGGCCGGCAACGAGGGGCTGATTGCTCAGTTGCAGCAGCGTGGTTACCGGGTTGAGCAGGTGCGTAACTGACCGGACATCTAAAGCTTCAGCTTGCCATCTGCAGGTGTTGGTTCCCGCTCAGTAGTTGTAACAGTTGCAGTTTGCCCCGCGGGTCTTTGCGGGTGACCACCTCACCCTCCTTGGGGAAGTGGATATCCCGCAGCCGGGACAGCCAGAAGCGCATCGCGGCAACCTGTAGCATGATGCTGAAACTTCTCTGCTCATCGTTATTGAGCGGACGAACAGACTGGTAGCTTTCGAGCATTATCAGTGCTTTGTTGAAATCATACTGAGACGTCTGCTCGTCATAACACCATGCATTGAGTGTGACACACAGATCGTACAGGTAGGGCGCAGAGCAGGCGTGATAGAAATCAATCAGTCCGCACAGTTTGTCACCTTCAAACAGCGCGTTGTCCGGAAACAGGTCTGCATGAATGGGGCCGCCCGGCAGGTTCAGCCAGGGGATCTGTCCGGCATCTATAAGGTTATGCTGCAGGGTCTGCTGATCGTCAGTTGGCAGATGAGGCATCAGTTTAGCCCCCAGATCTGAACACCACTGATGGATATCCACGCGTTGTATTTTTTCGAGTGGTTCTGACAGCAGATGCATCTGCCCCAGCGTTAGCCCCATAATACTCGCCTGCTGATCGTTAGGGGTCTGCAGGGGGCTGCCTGAGAGTCGTGACATCAGCACGGCAGGCCGTTGGTTCAGTTGTCCGAACAGCGTGTTGTCATTCAGATGGATCGGTCTGGCGCAGGCCATTCCCTGCTGTGTCAGATGCTCGATATAATCAAGAATAAAGGGTAGCTGGTCACTGCTGACGGACTCTACCAGAGTCAGAACAAACTGTCCGTCAGTCGTCGTGACAAAATAGTTCGTATTTTCAACACCGGCTTCAATGCCCTGAAAATCGATCAGCTCACCGACGCTGTATTGCAGCAGGTAGTGCTCAAGTTGTTCCCGGGTGACTGGTGTATAAACAGACATTGTCAGTTCCTTTACTCGTTCGGTTGTCGGTGACAGCCCTGTTAATCAGTGATCAGTTGTTGTGCTTTCAAAACCTGCTTTCAAAACCAGGTTTTGACAGCAGATTTTATGGCTGGTTTAAAAGCTTTTTTAAGCGCTTTTTTATTTCAGAGCTTTTTTATTTAAGTGCTTTGGCCTGAATGTCCGCATGATAAGAGGAGCGAACCATCGGGCCGCTGGCGACATTTTTGAAGCCCAGCTGATAGCCAATCTCTTCATACTCTTTAAACTCTTCTGGCGTGACATAGCGCTCTACGGCCAGATGGTGCTTAGAGGGTTGCAGATACTGGCCAATGGTAATCATATCGACATCGTTGGCTCTCAGATCACGCATAACCTTAATGACCTCCTCCTGTGTCTCACCCAGACCGACCATGATGCCGGATTTGGTGTCCACCTGAGGGTGCAGTTTTTTAAACTGATAGAGCAGGTTGAGAGACCAGAAGTAATCAGCGCCGGGTCGCACTTTGCTGTACAGCGAGGGTACTGTTTCCAGGTTATGATTGAGTACATCCGGTAGCTGCTCAGACAGCTTCTCAAGTGCTATCTCCATACGGCCGCGAAAATCCGGGACCAGTATTTCAATCTTAAGCTCTTCATTCAGTGTCCGGGCTTCTTTAATGCATTCAGCAAAATGCCCGGCACCGCCATCCTTAAGGTCATCCCGGTCCACCGATGTAATCACGACGTAGCGTAATCCCAGCTGGGCGATGTTGCGGGCAACATTTTTGGGCTCATCGGGATCCAGCTCCATTGGCCGGCCATGGGCGACATCACAAAACGGACAGCGTCGGGTACAGATTGCACCCATGATCATCAGGGTGGCTGTTTTGTTGCTGAAGCACTCAGCCAGGTTGGGGCAGGAGGCTTCTTCGCATACTGTATGCAGCTTCAGTTCGCGCAGCTGTTGCTTAACCTTTTTAACATTGGCATTGGAGCGGGCATCGATGCGGATCCAGTCCGGCTTGCGCAGTCGTTCCCTGGTTGGGTCAGGCTTGTCCCGCAGACGGGACATTTTTGATTCGCCTTTCAGCTCTTTTAAAGGGATCATCTCCATCAGGGAGGCCTCCGCTGCGTCTAAATCTTTACTGTTTTCGGTTTAAGCCTGTTACGGAACACCTGCTTGTTATGCTCAGCAGGTGAATCCGTTATTGAGGCTGATTGAGTCTGTTTTACGGGCTTCAGATCAGCCGCGATAATAACGTTGTTCGATAAAGGGGGCTTTAGATACCACCATCGGTAACTGCTTACCGCGAACAAGAGCATATATTTCTGTTTCCAGTGCTGCATACTCAGAAGCGACATATCCCATCGCGATTGGTACGCCAACCGTCGGTCCAAAGCTGCCACTGGTCACTTCACCAATTTTTACGCCATCGGCGTTGACCAGCTCTGCGCCTTCGCGAATAGGGGCTTTGCCCTGAGCGATCAGTCCCACCCGTTTACGGGTGAAATTTTTGTTGGCGATCTGATCAAAAATCTTTTCAGCGCCAGGGAAGCCGCCTGCACGTTCGCCATCGGCACGACGACATTTACTGATTGCCCAGATCAGACTGCCCTCTATCGGGGTAGTGTCCTGATTAAGGTCGTGACCATAGAGACACAAGCCGGATTCCAGACGCAAAGAGTCGCGGGCGCCCAGACCGATACATTCAACTTCCGGCTGTGCAATAAACAGACGGCAGAGTCGTTCAGCTTCATCAGCAGGGATTGAGATTTCATAGCCATCTTCGCCGGTATAGCCTGAGCGGCTAACGAAGCATTCAACACCATCAATGGTGAGATGGCGGGAATCCATAAAGACCATGTTGCTGGCTTCCGGGCAGATGCGTGAAAGCGCCTGAGCGGCTTCAGGACCCTGCAGGGCAACCAGAGCACGATCATCCAATACTTCCAGCTCTACGCCTTCACCAAGGTTCGCCTGCATATGGGCAATGTCCTGTGCTTTGCAGGCCGCGTTTACCACAACGTACAGATGATCTCCGTAGTTGGTGACCATGAGGTCATCCATGATGCCGCCATTTTCGTTAGTGAAGAGGGCATAGCGCTGTTTGCCAACGGGCAGATCGATGATATCGACGGGGACCAGCTTCTCAAGTTCCGCGGCGGCATGCTCACCGGTCAGCTTTACCTGTCCCATATGAGACACATCAAACAAACCTGCGTGTTCGCGGGTGTGGATGTGTTCTTTTTTAACTCCCATCGGGTACTGAACCGGCATTTCAAAGCCTGCAAAGGGTACCATTTTGCCACCCAGCTCCAGATGCAGATTATACAGAGGTGTTTTGTTCAGTTCAGACATGGAAGTCTCCATAATTTATGTTCAGGTTACGTCAGTACTGTTGATCAGAAATTCTTAGTTTAGTCTGAAAAACAGGTGATAAATGTGTGTATCAAGGGAAAAGTTTCCAATAGGAAACAAAGTTAAACGATCAGGAAATGTATTGCAATAGAAAAGTTTCGTGGAGGGGACAGAGAGTGTCGTAATTCAGCGTTTTTAAATACTGTCGCTCGTGGCTCGAGCGTCACAAAAGGCGTGACTGGTTTGTGGCTCGAAAAAGCAAAAGCGAAAAGAGTATTAAAACGCTAAAGGTCGTAGCACCTAGCTCGAGCGTCACGAAAGGCGTGACTTACTGGCTGCTCGCAAGAGCCTTCTTTGTATGGGTAGGAGCGGCTTCCAGCCGCGAATGAAAATAGTCAGATACTGCTCGCGGCTGGAAGTCGCTCCCACAATAAACATTGTTGTGTTAATTGGGGGCAGACCAGCAGTTCACCACGAGCCAGGGCTAAGCTGTAACCCAGAGCACCTCAGCATCTTTTTTGCTGGTTGAGACAAGTGCATGCCCCATTTCACAGTCGTAGTAGGCGCTGTCACCAGCGACCAGTTCGATCGGTTCATAGAACTCGGTGTAGAACATGATGCTGCCACTGAGTACATAGAGAAACTCTTCCCCGTCATGACGAATCCAGTCTGCATACTCATCCCAGGAGTGGGTGCGTACAGTGGTTTTGAACGGAATCATTTTTTTACTGGACAGCTGCGTGGCCAGCAGTTCGTGTTCATAGGTGGCAGTCGGGTGTGGTTTGCCTTCCCCGCGGCGGGTTATATCGCGACGGCCCCCGCTGCCGGGGCTTTTCTGCTTGGGTTGCGTGAATAGCTGAGGGATATCGATACCCAGGCCTTTAACCAGTTTATTGACCGCAGTAAAGGTGGGAGAGATCTGTTCATTTTCAATCTTAGACAGAGTTGAACGGGCGAGTCCTGTCAGTTTACTGGCTTCTTCCAGAGTCAGGTTCTGACTCAGGCGGATCTCACGCACCCGCTTGCCAAGCTCAAGAGGCTCTACTACTGCTTCTGCATTATCCCGGGTAACCGAGAAGAACTGTTGCTCTTCTTTGAGAAAGGATGGCTTGTCTGTCATCGGTTACTCCGCTGAACTCTGTGGTTTGTAGGTTAATACTTCTCGGTTGAGGAGTCCGCTCTCCCTGTTTCCGATAATAGTACACAACCCCTCTGGGCATTGAAAGAATCTGTTATTTAGCGGATTAATGATAAA
The DNA here is from genome assembly GCA_018223185.1 of Oceanospirillales bacterium. Classification (GTDB taxonomy): domain Bacteria; phylum Pseudomonadota; class Gammaproteobacteria; order Pseudomonadales; family Balneatricaceae; genus Amphritea. Next base: position 262,260 of record JAAEYW010000001.1, read on the forward strand.
TCAGGGAAAAGTTTCCTAAAAGAAACTTTTTGTTGATTTTAAGAAAATGCGCTGATAATCTGAGCCTCAATTGCTGTTTGGCCTGTTTGACGATGAGATTCGGTTTTATACGACTCAGATGTTTAAGCGGGTCCGGTTGCAGAGAGAATTAATCTCTATTATCAGGCTGGAGTAGTGGTCAGTGGCTTTAAGTATTTTCGATCTGTTCAAAGTAGGTATTGGTCCATCAAGCTCTCATACCGTGGGGCCGATGGTTGCTGCCAACCGTTTTCTGGATGAGCTGCAGCACCGTCAGCAATTTGATCAGGTTTTTAAAGTTAAAGTCGGACTCTATGGTTCACTGGCGATGACCGGTAAAGGACACTCAACTGATGTGGCCGTGCTGATCGGTTTGATGGGTGAGAAGCCTGATCAGGTTGATCCGGATCTGGTGCCGGTTTTTGTTGCGCAGATTCATGAAACCGGTCAGCTCAAGCTGGCGGGTAAGCGGTTGATTGAGTTTCGGGTTGATGATCATCTGCCGTTCCATTTCGGTGAGTCTCTGCCTAAACACCCTAACGGTATGCGTTTTCAGGCGTTTGATGTCGCGGGAATCGTACTGCATGACGCTGTTTATTACTCTATTGGCGGTGGATTTGTCCTGAATGATGCGGAAGCAGATCAAACTGCAGCCGTTGACGATAGTGTGACGCTGCCCTATGAATTTAATAACGGTGCAGAGCTTCTGACACTGTGCAAAGAGAGCGGCATGAGCGTTGCGCAGCTCATGATGGAAAATGAGCGTGTATGGCGCAGTGAATCAGAGGTTAAAGCCGGATTGCGACATATCTGGCAGGTGATGGATCAATGTATTCGGCGCGGTTGCGGGGAGAAAGGCGAGTTGCCTGGTGGTCTGCGTATCAAACGCCGTGCCCATGAACTGTATGAAGAGCTGCGCAACAGTCCGGAAGCCTCGTTTAAAGATCAGCTCACCGTGATGGACTGGATAAATCTCTATGCCATGGCTGTGAATGAGGAAAATGCTGCCGGTGGGCGGGTTGTTACTGCGCCGACTAATGGGGCTGCGGGTGTTATTCCTGCTGTGCTGGCGTATTACGATCGCTTTGTCCACGGTTCCACTGAACAGGGTATCTTCGACTTTCTCGCCACTGCTGCGGCGATTGGCATGTTGTACAAGAAGAATGCGTCTATCTCGGCTGCCGAAGTGGGCTGTCAGGGTGAGATCGGTGTGGCTTGCTCAATGGCAGCCGGAGCCCTGTGTGCGGTCATGGGGGGCACCATTGAGCAGGTCGAGAATGCTGCTGAAATTGGGATGGAACATAACCTGGGGCTGACCTGTGATCCTGTGGGTGGTCTGGTGCAGGTGCCCTGTATTGAACGCAACACCATGGGGGCTGTTAAAGCGATTAATGCTGCCCGGCTGGCGATGCGGGGGGATGGTAAACACCATGTATCCCTTGATTCTGTCATAGAGACTATGCGTCAGACCGGTGTCGATATGCAGGATAAATATAAAGAAACCTCGCAGGGCGGGCTGGCGGTTAACGTCGTTGCTTGCTGATTTTGAACCGCTTGAATCTAAACAGAGAATAACAACCATGAATAAAACAGAACTGTACCGTGGTGACACGGAGTGTGAAGCATTTTTTACTCAGAATCTGGCTGAGCGGGATGCTGAGCTGATGGCTGCGGTAAACGAAGAGTTCAACCGTCAGGAAACGCAGATTGAGTTGATCGCTTCTGAAAATATCGTTTCTAAAGCGGTGATGCAGGCACAGGGAACCGTTCTGACCAACAAGTATGCCGAAGGTTATCCCGGTCGTCGTTATTACGGTGGTTGTGAGTATGCAGATAAAGCAGAAGGGCTGGCAATTGAGCGTGCTAAGCAGCTGTTCAGCTGTGAATTTGCCAATGTTCAGCCACATTCCGGTGCTCAGGCCAACGGGGCGGTTATGCTGGCACTGTTGCAGCCGGGCGATACCGTGATGGGAATGTCTCTCGATGCGGGTGGTCATCTGACCCACGGCGCGCGTCCGGCATTGTCGGGCAAGTGGTTTAATGCAGTTCAGTATGGTGTGTCTAAAGTAGATAACCGTATCGATTATGATGAAGTGGAAGCGCTGGCCGTTGAGTGTCAGCCAAAGATGATTATCGCCGGTGGTTCTGCCATTCCCCGCGTAATCGATTTCGCCCGGTTCCGTGAGATCGCCGATAAAGTGGGTGCCTATCTGTTTGTTGATATGGCACATATCGCCGGACTGGTTGCTACTGGCGTACATCCGAGCCCACTGCCATATGCTGATGTGGTTACAACCACAACACATAAAACACTGCGGGGGCCCCGCGGTGGAATGATCCTGTCTAATAATGCGGAGATCGGTAAAAAGATTAACTCAGCTGTTTTCCCCGGGCTGCAGGGCGGCCCCCTGATGCATGTTATCGCTGCGAAGGCCGTGGCTTTTGGCGAAGCACTGCGCCCGGAATTCAAAACCTATATTGACCGGGTTGTTGAGAATGCCAAGGTGCTGGCCGGGGTTATGGTTGAGCGGGGCTGCGATATTGTTACCGGAGGTACTGACACCCATCTGATGCTGGTCGATCTGCGACCAAAAGGGCTTAAAGGCAATGTTGTCGATGAAGCGCTGGAGCGTGCCGGGATTACCTGCAACAAAAACGGTATTCCGTTTGACCCTGAAAAACCAATGGTGACCTCTGGTATCCGTCTGGGTACCCCTGCGGGAACCAGTCGCGGTTTTGGCACCGAAGAGTTTCGCCTGATTGGTAATCTGATCAGCGATGTTCTGGATGGTCTGGTTGCCAACCCGGATGATAATTCAAAAGTTGAAGCAGAGGTGCTTGCTCAGGTTGAAACCCTGTGCAAACGCTTTCCACTTTATAAATAACCCTATTATTGAACAAACGCTATTCCGGTGCTGAGTTTGCGCCTGTGTGCCGGCGTTAATTTTTAAAGGACATACAATTATGAGCATTCCATCTAACTACCGTTTCGCTTCAAGCCACGAATGGGTTCTGGATAATGGTGACGGTACCATCACTATGGGTATTTCAGACCATGCCCAGGAGCTACTGGGTGACGTGGTTTTTGTTGAGCTGCCAGAAGTGGGTCGTGAAGTTGATGCCGGAGAAGAGTTCTCTCTGGTTGAATCGGTAAAAGCCGCATCCGATATCTATTCACCAGTGACGGGTGAAGTTGTTGCCATCAATGAAGCGCTGGAAGATCAGCCTGAAACGGTGAATAACGCGCCTTACGATGGTGGCTGGATTGCTAAGATTAAACTGGCTGATGCGTCTCAGCTGGATGAGTTGCTGGACGCTGAGTCCTATGCAGCTTCGATTGCAGAATAGATCTGATGTATGCTGATAGTTGTTATCAAGTGAGATAATGACTGTCATTGTCCCCCGATCAGGTCTTTTCGCAAACGCGGGATGGTCAGCAGAACCATCCCGCACCCTTTATTTTAGATCAGCAGCCCTGCTGCTGATCAGTTTAAACAGGTTATTGTAATGGCTACTGATATATCTACTCCTGTTGCTTCCCTGAGCACGCTTCAGCAGACTAAAGAGTTTACCCGGCGACATATTGGCCCGGACGCCAATCAGACTGCAGCGATGCTGGCTGAACTGGGCCTGGGTTCTATTGAGGAACTGATGGTTCAGACCGTGCCGGATTCCATCCGTCTGGATGATGCTCTGGCGATGGACGATGCGCTGTCTGAAGCCGATGCGCTGGCAATGCTGCGCGGTCTCGCTGATCAGAATAAGGTGAACCGGTCTTATATCGGTATGGGCTATCACAATACCCTGGTACCCAATGTTATTTTGCGTAACGTCATGGAAAATCCAGGCTGGTATACCGCGTATACGCCATATCAGCCGGAGATCTCTCAGGGGCGTCTGGAATCATTGCTGAACTATCAGCAGGTGGTGATGGATCTGACTGGTATGGATCTGGCCAATGCTTCATTGCTGGATGAAGCCACAGCTGCGGCTGAAGCGATGACCCTGTGTAAGCGTTCTAATCGTAAGAAAAGCGACACTTTTTTTGTTGCGGATGATGTTCATCCCCAGACTATCGACGTAATCAGAACCCGCGCAGAATATTTTGGTTTTGAAATTGTTGTTGGCAACCCGCTGACTGATCTGGATGAGTGTGATGCCTTTGGTGTTCAGCTGCAATATCCTGGCAGCTACGGTGATATTACCGATATCAAAACACTGATCGAAAAAGCGAAAGGGCAGCAGGCGATGGTCTCTGTTGCTGCTGATCCCCTGGCGCTGGTGTTGCTGAAATCCCCGGGTGAACTGGGTGCTGATGTGGTGTTGGGATCGTCCCAGCGTTTTGGTGTGCCAATGGGCTTTGGCGGCCCGCACGCGGCGTTTTTTGCTGCCAGTGAAAAACTGAAACGCTCGGTTCCCGGCCGGATTATAGGTGTCTCTATCGATGCCAACGGTAACCAGGCGCTGCGGATGGCGATGCAGACCCGTGAACAGCATATCCGTCGTGAGAAAGCGACCTCTAACATCTGTACCGCTCAGGCCCTGCTGGCAAATATGGCTTCGTTCTTCTGTGTTTATCACGGTCCTGAAGGCCTTAAAACCATTGCTGAGCGGGTTCATCGTCTGACTGCGATTCTGGCTAATGGTCTGAAATCGAAAGGCGTTACGGTTAACGACAGTTATTTTGATACCCTGACGCTGACCTTGCCGGAAACCGCTGCAGAGGTATATCAGCGCGCGCTGGATGCCGGTTGTAACCTGCGCCAGACCGCTGCAGATAAGCTGGGTATATCGCTGGATGAAACCACCCGTCCATCTGATGTTGCCGATCTGTTTGATATTGTTCTGGGTGAGGGGCATGGTCTGTCGGTTGCTGACCTGGACGCAGAGATCGTCGCGGGCGCTGCAACGGGTATTACCGCTGAGATGCGTCGTGACGACGCTATTCTGAGCCACCCGACATTCAACAGCTATCACAGCGAAACCGATATGCTGCGTTACATGAAAAAGCTGGAGAACAAGGACTACTCGCTGGTACATGGCATGATTCCGCTAGGGTCCTGCACCATGAAGCTGAATGCGACCTCCGAGATGATTCCGGTCACCTGGCCTGAGTTTTCCAGTATTCACCCCTTCGCACCGGCAGATCAGGTGCAGGGCTATCATACGATGCTTCACCAGCTGGAGCAGCAACTGGTGGAAATTACCGGTTATGATAAGGTCTCGCTGCAGCCAAACTCGGGTGCCTCCGGGGAATATGCCGGTTTGCTGGCAATCCGTAAGTATCAGGAGTCTGTCGGTGAAGGACATCGTAATGTCTGTCTGATCCCATCTTCTGCGCACGGTACTAATCCAGCTTCGGCTGCGATGATGGATATGAAGATTATCGTCACCCGCTGTGATGAAAAGGGTAACGTCGATGTTGCCGATCTGCGTGCACAGGCCGAGCTGCATAAGGATAATCTGTCCTGTCTGATGATCACCTATCCGTCCACCCATGGGGTGTATGAAGAGGATATCGTTGACATCTGTAACATCATCCACAAAAACGGTGGGCAGGTGTATATGGATGGTGCCAACATGAATGCTCAGGTCGGGATCTCAAAACCGGGTCTGATCGGGTCTGATGTGTCTCACCTGAACCTGCACAAAACGTTTGCTATTCCTCATGGCGGCGGTGGCCCGGGCATGGGACCTATCGGTGTTAAGAGCCATCTGGCGCCGTTCCTTGCCAGTCATAAAGTCTCTCCGGTCGAGGGTGTTAACCCTGATAACGGAGCGGTTGCTGCAACCCCTTATGGTTCGGCCTCTATCCTGCCGATCACCTGGATGTACAACCTGATGCTGGGTAAGTCAGGTCTTAAACGTTCAACTCAGATAGCGATTCTGAATGCTAACTATATGGCGGAGAAACTGTCAGGGCATTATCCGATTCTCTATCGGGGCCGTAACAACAAAGTAGCCCATGAGTGTATCGTAGATATCCGTCCGCTTAAGGAGGCCTCCGGTGTGACTGAGGAGGATATAGCCAAGCGACTGATGGATTACGGTTTCCATGCGCCGACTATGTCGTTTCCGGTCGCCGGTACGCTGATGATCGAGCCGACTGAGTCGGAGTCCAGAGTTGAGATCGATCGTTTTATTGATGCGATGGTGCAGATTAAGGGAGAGATCGATAAGGTGCAGAGTGGTATCTGGCCTGCCGACAATAACCCTCTATGTAAGGCTCCACATACTCAGGCGGATATTATGGCTGAAGAGTGGGATCGTCCTTATTCGAGAGAAGAGGCTGTCTTTCCGAGCCAGGCAACCCGGGACAATAAGTTCTGGCCAACCTCAAACCGTATCGATAACGTCTATGGTGACCGGAACTTTATCTGTTCCTGTCCTGCTATCGAAACCTACATGGAAGACTGAAATTATTGTCTATCAATAATTAAGATTGTGACTAGCTGAATTAAGATTGTGACTGTAATTAAGTTTGTGACTTGATCATACGAAAAACGGGCCTAGTGCCCGTTTTTTTGTGAATTCGATTACAGATATCTGCCATGATAATTATCTACACAGAGCAAACGGAGGAACCGGGCTCCCCATAGCCAAAAGCGGATATAAGGAAACGCCACTCTGATTACGAGGATGCGTTTTTCGTAAGGCTGCAAGCGTTTTACTCCAGCTGATATTCTCTTTCAATAAACAGATGCTGCAAAAGAGACCGGAGTGAGTTGCGAAATACTTTGTACATCCGGCTATCAGCTACACATTTTGAATGTATTTGTCCGCCGATTTAATAGCATTGCACCTGCCAATCCTCAGTTCAAATAGCGGACGCTGAATGTTTACCTATCCGAGCTTCAGCTTGCCTCTCCAGTTGATAGAAAGCGACCACTTGAAGTACCGATTATCTATAACTTTGCCACTAATCGCCCCCTGAAGCACGATCATTCCGTATCGGTTTCAAGGGGCTTAGCTGTTTTTCCTACCTTATAAATTACAACTCCATCATGATGACTAATCTTGTGATTATTAATGCAGAAAAACTGATATATATCCTGATCTAAGTAAATGACTAAGCGTAAATTTGGATGTTGAACAAAATTATCAACTATATTTTAAATACTGGATAGAATTTGAGTCCTCGGTAATTTTCAAGCCAATCTCAATTCCGGCACTGTGCCTGCTGCCTAAGTTAAGAGCACTATAGAGGGCCGTAATTTAATGGTTTTGAATGCGATTTAGCCTGGAATGATGGTGGTGGCAGAACTATTCATGACGAGCTTTAAATTAGGTCGAACTATCATGAAGAAAATATTCGGGCTTGTTTCCATGAGTATTATGTCAACGTCTCTACTACTCACCGGGTGTGGTGGAGGTGAGGTTGTTGTTTCATCCATACCTTTCACATCATTTTCAGAAATTACTCCGCCAGAAGCAGTTACGGCATCGGGCCTCTCCTCTGAGGCTGAATATACTGCACCCGCACCTGCATTTGCTGTAACAACAGTTGCTGATCTGGGTGTGAGCCAGACATCCTCAGCTACTCTTACGTATGGCTCCAGTGGAACCTTGGATAAGGTGGCTATCAACACGCCTAATTCAACGATTACCTGGAGCACCGCTACTGGCGATTCTATCGACACCTCCTCCGGTGTAGTCATAGCTGTTCAAAATCCGACGGGAGCTAATGTCGGTATTTTCATGGATGCTATTGGCGTTGGTTGGAACTATCAGACGTTTGGCAGCTGGGCGACGGGGCTTGGAACAGGTTCTGGTAATGTTGGCGCTATCAGTATAGGGGCCCCAACGACAGCAAGCACAATCCCCGTAACTGGTATTGCGGTCTTTACAGGCTTGGCCGCAGGAGCTTATTTTGATTCTGTTGGTGATGGCTACTTTGCAACAGGAGAGCTGACGGTAGGGGCTGATTTTTCTAACCGTAGTTTATCCTTTACTACCAGTAATACGGAAAAGGTCAATCTCAATACTGCACTCTCATCGACTGCCAGCAACCTGAATATGATAGGAACGCTGACATACAGCCCCGGTGTAAATTCGTTTTCAGGTACAGTAAATGCTACCGGCCTTACTGGCACAGCTGAAGGCCTTTTCTATGGACCTGTTGCGCAAGAGCTGGGGGGAGTGTTCAACCTGACAGGCTCCGGTGTAGAGACATATTCCGGTGCATTTGGAGCAAAACAGTAAAGCCACATGAGTCGAAAACTTAGCATTTGTTCAGCACTCTCCGTGTGTTTCGCAGTGGGAAGTTCTTTACCTGCTTTGGCGGATTCCGAATCGTCTCAACTTTTCATTAACAACCAAAAAATTATCGCTCAAGATTCATTGCAGGCTCAATTTATATTGGGTGGTATTGCGCTCAATAATAGGGATTATGAAGCGGCGGTTGCAATTTTCGGTGATCTGCTGCGTAAAACAAACAGCCCTCGAGTGAAGTTGGAATTAGCTAGGGCCCTTTTTCTGGCTCGCCGTTTCAAAGAAGCCCAACAAGTATTCCAGGAGGTGCTTTCAGAGAGGAACGTGCCTTGGGCTGTACAGCAGAATGTCAGACTTTACCTTGATGAGATCGATGGCACCTTAGGTTTTGTTAAGTTTGGACTGTCATTTGTCAGCGACTCGAATCCACGCAATTTCACTTCCAGCAAAGAGGTAATAATCACGGGTCAAATATTAAACGTGGTCCCCCCGGAAGATAACCGTGAAGTAAGAGGGCTCCGCTATAAAATGACCACTGGTAAACCCTTCTCTGATGATGGCAGGATGTTAGGGTTCTTTAATCTCTCGTTTACTGATTTTGAGCAAAGTCAGTTTGATCGGTGGACTGGTGATACTGGCTTTATTTACGCATTCGAGTCATTGCCGCAACTGAAAAGCCGCACAGGTATCGAGTATTCCGAACAGGGCGGCACCAAACAGTATGACTTTCCATATACCAGTTTGCTGTACACCCCAGATCCGGTACAGCAATTCAGGCTGAATCATGAGTTCAAAATAGGAAGGTTGCATGTACCAACCGCCCCTCACCTTGATGCCAATAACTACACACTATCAACCAATTTCACCAGGCCGCTTGAGAGTGGAGTATTAGTTAAAGGTTATCTCAGCATTGAAAAATCCAGCACTAAGGAGGATCCACACTCCTATCATGGCGGATCAATTGGATTAGGGGTCGACCTTCCACTAAGTTCGTTTGGCTTTGAGCTCTCTGGATCAGTAGGTAAGCGCTTATTTGGGGGGATAGATCCTTTTTTTGGTGGCAAGCGAGATGATACGACTAAGAAATACGGTTTGATAGTAAGTAACAAAAATATCCAGTTCTTTAGCTTCATGCCTAAAGTAGGTGTTATATACGAGCAGAATGACTCTTCTTTAGATTTCTTTAGTTACGATAAAATCAGCTTTGTTTTCAGTCTTGAGGAGTGATATGTCAGCGAAAGCCCTATTTATTTATTGAACAGAATTAGGCGAACGTCCTGGCTGCTGCTTCGTTTTCACACGGCCTGTGCCAAAAGCGGACATTCAAAAACGGCCATACCGCTATTAACAACCTATTTGAATTTCACATCTGGCAACTGCTAGCAAAGCGAGCCCTGGCTGCAAAGCGGCGATCCGGCTATTGGCTGGTATTGGGTCGCATTCTCTGGACTATAATTGGCATATTAACGACTATTAAATTCGTCAACAGCAGGATCATCAGCCTGGAGGCTCGCGTAATGCAATATCATCTGAATGGGTTCAAGCCCGGCAATTACGAGGTTCCCGATGAGGCTAGAGAGCCTTATCCCGATCCACCGATTGTGGATCTGCCTAATGAAGTCGATGTTCTGATCATCGGCACCGGTCCTGCGGGTTTGACTATGGCGCGGCAGTTGTCTGAGTTCACCGATATTAAAACATGTATTGTTGACATGGCACCCGGCCCCTTGCTGTTTGGGCGTGCGGACGGTATCTCCTGTCGCACCATAGAGATCATGGAGGCTTTTAACAGTAGCGAGATGGTGGTGAAAGAGGCCTACCAGCTGAAACAAAACACATTCTGGGAGCCAGACGAGGACAACCCCGAGAACATCAGGCTCACGCACAAGATCGCCGATGCCCGTGCCGGGCTTTCTGAGTTTACACACGGCATTGTTAACCAAGCGCGCCTGCATGAGCTGCTGGTTGATGGTATGGAAAGGTCGGTCACCCACCTTAGCCCTCATTATAGCCGTGAATTGGTTGAGATGAATATTGACGATAACCTCACCCAGAATCTTGATGCCTATCCCATAACGGCAACTTTCAAGAGAACCGACGATGCGGGAGCAGGAAAGACTGAAACGGTTAGAGCGCGTTATGTCGTGGGCTGCGATGGTGCCAGAAGCAAGGTTCGAAAGAGCATGAACATCCCTCTACAAGGCGATTCTGCCAACAAAGCGTGGGGCGTCATGGATATTCTGCTGATTACGGATTTCCCGGACATCCGTGTTAAGAGCTTTATCCAGTCCAAAGACCACGGCGCTGTCATGACCATCCCTCGCGAGGGTGGCTACCTGTGTCGGTTCTATGTAGAGCTGGATCTGCTCGACAAAGACAAGCGCGCAGCGGATGTCAGAATGAACGAGCACGATATCATCGCTAAAGCCCAGAAGATTTTTCATCCTTACACATTGGATGTGAAAGAAGTGGCCTGGTGGTCAATCTATGAGGTGGGCCAGCGCATTGCAGAACGTTTTGATAACCGACCAGCGGGCAGCTCTGAAGATATCATACCCCGTGCATTTGTTGCCGGTGATGCCTGTCACACGCACAGCCCTAAAGGCGGCTGGGGCTTGAACACCTCATTGCCTGACACCTTTAATCTGGGCTGGAAGCTTGCTGCTGTTCTCCAGGGCAGAAGCGATCCCAGGTTGCTGAGCACCTACTGTACGGAACGACGCAAAGTGGCACAGCAGTTGATTGAAGCCGACCGTGAGCTGTCCAGGCTGGTCGCCACCCGACCAACCGCAGGCGATGACTCCGAACAGGTAAAAGTCGACACGGCCAGGATCGAATCCTTTATGAAGCGACAAAGCGGTTTTGTCTCCGGGACATCGATCGAATATTACCCGTCGTATATCTGTACAGGTCAGGAAAACCAACATCTGGCCACTGGCTTTAACATTGGGCAACGCTTCCATTCGGCTGAAGCTACTCGCGTGGCTGATGGCAGAAGCCAACACCTGGGACATCTGGTAAAAGCTGATGGTCGCTGGCGTATTTTCCTCTTTGGCGACACACAAACACCCACTGATCCCTCTTCAGCAGCGTATCAATTCATCGATTTTCTGGCCAGCGACGCGTCCTCACCGGTGCAGAAATACACACCGAAGGGCTCAGACATTGACTCGGTCTTTGACACCTATGCTGTATTCCAGCAACAGGACTTGTCGATGCACGATCTGCATGATTACTTGTGGCCGGCAAAAGGAAAGTACGGTCTGCGGGACTATGAAAAGGTATTCCATGCTGAAGAGAGCAATGACATCTATGACCTGCGTGGAATTGACCGTTCCGCAGGCTGTGTAGTGATAGTAAGACCTGACCAGCATATCGCCACTATCCTGCCTGTTACTGCACACGAGGAGCTTACAAAGTTCTTTGATGTCTTTATGATTAAACAGAGGTAATAGCCCTTTTGAGTGACCAAATGCATCTCTAAGCCTGCCGGGCTTTTTAAGCCTTCGCCGGAGAAAACCAGTATCACGACACCGCGCTTTTATCCTGAAACAGCTTAAATCACCTGCAAACATGATTCGATGTTCTGAGCGGGTATCAATCTGAGAAAGCCTGAGCCCGGCCTGATTCACTACTCAGGTCGAGGTCAGCGGTACCAGAAACTGTTGAAGCAGCGAGGTCCCGTTACGTCAATGAGCCGCAAAGGTAATGGTTGGGACAACGCGCTGGTAGAATGGTTTTTTAGTCGCTTGAAGCGAGAATGGCTCAGCGATCATCTTTATCGTAAGCGGCAGGAAGCGATTCCGGATGTTCGGGAACATATAGCGGTTTATGACAGGCTGTATTCAACGCCGGGTTATCGGACACCGATAATCTACCAGAAAATGATTAACTCAGTGTCCCGAAAGGGTTGACCATAACACAGCTCTCCTGGTGAAAGATGCCTGTGGTGACCAGTGTGGTTGTCTTCTCAAAAGCCACTAGCGAAGAGTTATCTTCCGAACAGGTGCCCGGGCGGATCAGGAAGCTGATCCGCCTTTTTTATGGTTCTTCGCGTGTTATGAGGAAGGATATAGAAACATCGATACCTTCATGGTTAAGCCCGGTTGACGAGCTCTCCAGGCAAGAACCCCTGCAGAGCGATTTTTCATTGGGGATACCCTATCGTTGCATGACGCCGCGCCAAAACCAACTGGCAGAGGTCTGAACGCTTGACGCTAAAAAGCGTTTTACCACAGTACCCAAAGGGCATGCTAAGTGCACAGAGGACACGGAGAAGCCCTATTAATCAGGTTTTCTCTGTGCCTCTGTGCTCTCCGTGTCCTCTGTGGTGAGTCTGTTTTAGATTCTAAGGGCCCCTCCAATATATAGCTCCACTACTATCTACCACGATGGAATTCTTTCCCGGTAAAGCGCGATGAACCTTTTTTACAGGCGCCTGCAGGGCGCCAGTCGACCATAATAAAGCGGTAACATCAGTTTAATATCTCTCAGGCATCTTGGTTGATATAACCTGTGGAGGCTAATATGACTGATATCTTTAGTAAGATCGATAAGATCTACAACGAGGCGGGCCATAATCATTATGGCGAAGGGGTCAGCCAGATTGAACATGCGGTGCAATGCGCCAGGCTGGCGGTAGAGGAGGGTGAACGATCTGATATGGTTGTCGCTGCTTTGCTACATGATATCGGGCACCTTATTGGCGAGGTGAATTCGGATCATGGTAACTTCAGCCACGATCACGCAGGCGCTGAGTTTCTCAGTCGTTATTTCCCGCCGGGTGTGACTGAGCCGGTGCGTCTGCACGTGAGTGCAAAGCGGTATCTGTGTACCACTGAGGCTGGTTATATCGATAGCCTTTCAGAGGCTTCGCGGTATTCTCTTGAACATCAGGGCGGCCTGATGACAGAAGATGAGGTCACTGCTTTTCGGGCAGAGCCTTTTTATGAGCAGGCGATACGTTTACGTCGCTGGGATGATGAAGGGAAAGACGAGACGCTTGCATCGACACCGTTTAACAGCTTCAGTCGTTATGTAGAGGATGTGTGTAATGTCTGAGGTCAGCTGGCGCTGATTGAAGGGCGCCTGCAGATACAAAAAAACCGCCAGTAGGCGGTTTTTTTGTAAGTTTATTACTTCAGCCGAAACACCCTAATCATCAGGCAAAATGGGGGGGAGCTCAACTTTCGGATGGTATCAGCCGAAATAATAATTCTAAATATACAAGTTTGATGCCTGAAAGTTATAAGTATATATATATCAATAGCTTATGAGTTTCTTGTGGTTTTTTGGCTAATCATTTTTGAATCAACCTTCTTAAAACCGTTACCGATCAGATACATAATATTTAGAATAATAACTATTCTTATATAAATCAGATAGTTATCGTGTATCTGATTTGAGTCACTCCTTTGAAATCAATAGATTATTTGTCTTTTCATATATTGAGTTTCAGTTGTATGCGGTCAGTGAATGCAACGCTAATGACGGGCCTGAGTATCTATTTTCTTTTCTGTCGAATAGTGCCGGTCAGTGGGAGAGGGGCAGTAAGAGAGCACTTAAAACAGAGCACTTAAAACAGAGCACTTAAAACAGAGTACTTTAAATAGAGCACTGAATACAGAGTCAGAAAATGAAAGTATAAACCTTGAGAAGGGAAAGGTGGTGTTTAAACAAAAAAAAACAGGCCAGAGGCCTGTGAAAATAAGAGCGATATAACATTACCGGCCAGTCTTAAGCCGGTAATACGCTCTTTAGAGAGAATCGTTTCAGACAGCGGCAGTATCTTTGTCCATCGCTTGCATGGACATTTTGTAGTCTGTGCGGCTGGATAGTGGGCCGAAAGCCGGTACAGTTGATTTAACGCGGCCTTTAATGAATGCAAAAGCACTCAGAATAAGTTCTGCCTGAACCTGAGAGCGCATGTTTGCTGCTTGCTTATAGATACTGTTACTGGTTTGGGGAATTGCCATTTTACTCACCATAATTCGAATTCAGTTCAGAGAATATACTCAGTCGATCAGGTTTGATCTGTCAGAACTGAATTCAGGAAACAGAAAGGGATCACCCTTCGGAATATGTGGCGCATTCTAGACTTTAGTATCAGTCGTGTTAACTGATCAATTTTCAGATAAATGGTGAGTTAAATTCATCATACGGTTAAGTATCTGCTTTATATAAAGAGATCTTTCAGGTTTGAGTTAACAATCTGTATTTACCGGGCCTTTTGGCCTGAGTATAGTTGATCAGTTTTTTTGAAATGGTCCACCTCAGAGGATTTACCATGAAAATACTGGCGCTATCGGGAAGTCCCAGAGCTGAACCCATTAACCGCAGATTGCCTGATATAGCTGTCGCAGGAGCCTGGCAGGCTGCAGACGCTTTGGCTGCTGATCTGTTTGATCTTTTGCAGAAACAATCTGACGGGTTTAACTGATGGCGGTTGGTGAGAGTGGTTTTATCGGTTTTTCTCTGGCATCGGCGCGTAATTGCACACCTATCTTTAAGGAGCTAGCCGTTCTTCTGAGGGGGGATGAGTCTGTTTTGGAGATTGGTAGTGGTAGCGGCCAGCATGCTGTTTATTTCTCGGAACAGCTATCGGGCCTTACCTGGTTGCCCTCTGAAATTGCGCTGCAGCTAACGGTGTTGCAGGCCAACCTTGATATTCATGGCCGTGCCAACATAAAGGCCCCGCTGTTGTTGGATCTGCGGGATAAAAACTGGGGGGCTGGATTGCCTGGTGTTGATCTGATATTCAGTGCCAATACACTGCATATTATCAGCTGGGCTGAGGTTGTTTCTCTGTTCTGTTGCTTGGAAACGGTACTTAAGCCTGGTGGCCGGCTCATTCTGTATGGTCCATTCCGATATGACGATAACTTTACCAGTGATAGCAATGCTGAATTTGATGGTTGGCTGAAAGCCCGCGATCCGGACAGCGGTATCCGCGACTTCGAACAGGTTAGTTCACTGGCTTCTGAGGCGGGTTTGATGCTGGAGTGCGATATCAGTATGCCGGCTAATAATCAGTTGCTGGTCTGGAAGCAGGGATAACCGGATACGGTTGTTTCGGTATGTTTTAAGAACGGTATATCTGAGCTGATTGTGTGTTCTGATGGGGGAATGTAATAGCGGTTGTGCAGAGGTAAAACGTTGGAGGATAAGGCTGTAACCCGGAGGTTACAGCCGGGCGGTTAAACATTACAGGATAGTAACGTTCTCTGCCTGTGGACCTTTCTGGCCCTGAGTGACTTCGAAAGAAACTTGCTGTCCTTCGTTCAGAGTCTTAAAACCATCGGAGTTGATAGCACGGAAGTGAACGAATACGTCAGGACCGTTATCCTGTTCGATAAAACCATAGCCTTTATCGGCATTGAACCATTTAACGGTACCAGTAGATGTAGACATAATTGTATTCCCTACAATAGTTTTTTTTTTGAATAATTGCGCTCTGAATATAGTCAGATACACGGGTTAAGCTAAGAATGCAGGAACTACATTTATGACGAAGGGACACACAGGTTAATCTGATGGACTCTTTGGTGCATAAAAATCGGGCCGTACTTTCAAGCTGATTTAATTCTAAGACATTTGCCAAAATAGTAAAAGAGTTATTTTTAAGTCGTTTTTTTGTTTTAACTTGTTGTAATTTAAGAGGTTGTTTGTTTTTTGGTGAGTCTGTTAAACGCCGCATAATCGCTCATGATTATTTTATCCTGCTTTTTTTACACTGAAGTTAAGGCTGACAAATGCTGTTCAGGGATGTGATAACAGCCTGTATCGGGCCTGTTGAGGATGTTCATATCTGCACAGAGGCGTGGTTTGTATTTTAAAGATGAGGGGCTGAAGAGAGCATTCAGGAGTGGGGGACTGCGGTGCTGGCGACACGGTAATCTTCTGATGCAGACCCTTCCTCAGGTTGTCTGAGGAAGGGGTATGATCGGTTTTATGAAAAAGCGGTTATGCTGAGTGAATCCTGTCATTACCACATAAGGTCATCAGGGATCTGGAAGTCTGCATAAGGGTCATCCGGGTCGATCTCTTCCACTTTTTGACGGCTGATAATCAGCTCTGGACGACGCTCACTTATCTTTTCAGCAACGCCTGCCGGAATCAGGGTATAACCGCTCTTGCCTGAGGCGATGGCCAGGTTGCCTTTAGCCAGCTGTTCCTGCAGGTCTTTAGTGACATAGAGTTTCTTGATGGTCGTTCCATCTGCGAAGTTATACTCAATATCTCCATCAGCGGGCATGTGAACGCTATTCTGCTGCAGCATCTGCAGGCATGATGCATCAATAGAGCGACGGGTGAGTTCATCTTCCCGCTGGCGATTCAGCTCCCGGTCCCGCTTTAGTTTTTCCTCTTTTGCAGCGGCGATCGACTGTTCCCGCTCCAGCTGCTCCTGATCTTTAAAGACTTCGCCTTTTTTAACGGCTTTTGCCTGTTTAGTTTTCTTGCGCTTTTCGGCTTTTGCTTTGTTAGCCTGTTGCTTGTTTGCCAGACCCGCTTTTAGAAGCTGATCCTGTAGAGATCCTGCCATGTTGTTTACCCTGCTTATATCGCATTCAGGGTGTGAACTATATCGGACATCGGGTTTTAGCTCCAGATCAACAGTTGATTAGATCGCTCTCGGGGCGTGTTGAATAGATCTTAATTCCTGTTTGAGATGGGACCTGTCTGTTACGAAAAATACAGGTGCTTCTTGAAAATTTCCCAGAGAGCGGGCCGGGCTTATTCACACCTTCTATTACCACCTGAGATCATTCATCGGCGTTTTTTTGCTTTAAACTCTCAGCGCACTGTTGTTGAATAGTGATACCGACAACCCGAATCTGTGCAGATGATTAATATGAGAATTGCCGTTTACTGTGGAGCTTCATCAGGGCCTGAAAAGGGACCCTATAAAAGTGAAGCACGAAATCTGGGACGTCTGATGGCCCGGAAAAATATTCAACTGGTGTATGGTGGTTCAAGTATCGGCCTGATGGGAAGTGTTGCCGATGGTGTGCTGGAAGGCGGTGGCCATGTGTGTGGTGTGATGCCTCAGGTGCTGGTTGACCGTGAACAGGTTCATGTGGGTCTGAGTGAGCTGCATGTCGTTGAGGATATGCATCAGCGAAAGGCCGTGATGATGGAACTGGCCGATGCGTTTATTGCGCTGCCGGGTGGCACCGGCACTCTGGAAGAGCTGTTCGAGGTCTGGGCCTGGCGGCAGATCGGTATTCATCATAAGCCGTTTGGTTTGTTGAACATTCAGAATTACTTCGATAATCTTCTGGCTTTTATTGCCCATGCAGCAGACCAGGAGTTTATCCGGGATGAGTACCGGGACTTTTTACTGGTTGATAGTCATCCTGAGGGGCTGCTTACCCGGCTGTCTGATAAACTGAATCAGGCCTGACATGTTAGTCTTCTGTATCGTGCCTGCTTATATCTTGCTTTAATATCGGTTTAATAGCGGCGGACCATTCTGTCTGCCAGTGTAATTTTGGAGTCAGCATGTCAAAAATGCCGGAAGGGCGGCCTTCACTCAGGACCATTGCAATGCCGGGAGATGCCAATCCGGATGGTGATATCTTCGGCGGCTGGATTATGGCACAGATGGATCTGGCCAGTGGCAGCTTCGCTTCACAGGAGACAAAGTGCAGGGTCGTTACCGTTGCGGTTGATGCGATGACTTTTCATAAGCCGGTGTATATCGGTGATGATGTCAGTTGTTTCTGTAAAATGGTTCGCTACGGCAATACATCACTGGTTGTTCATGTGGAAACCTGGGTGCAACGGCATCATAGTGAGATGATTGAAAAGGTGACTGAAGGCAATTTCACTTTTGTGGCGATTGGCAGCGATGGTCGTCCCCGGCCGGTAAAAAGCCAGAGCATTTAAAAACATGTTCTGTGACAGGTATGGTTATCTTTCTGCTCCATACTGACAGGCGACGCGGGTTGCCTGTCATCCGGCTTCAGGTGTTACTGTTTCCAGCGTTTAGCTGCAGTTGCAACCCGCGCACCCAGTGCCTGAGCGGTATCGCGGTCACATTGAGGAGGCGTCACATCAGAACCTTCGTCAGCATTGCTCTGTGCCATCGCTCCCAGGTAGCTGCCAATCCGGTTGAGACTTTGCGGATCACCCTGGCTGCTGTTGTTGCTGTTTGCAACCGCCAGATTAATCCAGTTCATTCCATGTTGTGCAGCGAAAATCGTCATCTGAATCAGGGTGTTCAGTTTATCTCCGCTCAGGCTGGCTGAGTTGGTAAAACCGGCGGCCAGTTTATCTTTCCAGCCCTGTTCAGCCCAGATTTTTGAACTGGCGTCCATGAAGGTTTTAAACGGACCGCTAACTGAACCCATATAGGTTGGTGAGCCAAAGATAATTGCATCGGCATCAGCCAGTGCATCCCAGTTAACGGCATCCAGATCAGCGACAGAGACTGTTATAGCAACTGCGCCCGCATTTTCTACGCCAGCCGCAACTGCCTGGGCCAGCACTTCAGTGTGCCCGTAACCGCTGTGATATGCGATTGCTACTTTTACCTGATCAGACATAAATAATACCTCGTTAAATTGTGTTGCCGGGCTGTGTTTCCCGTAGTCATGGCTACTTTAATGATTCATAATGAATTCATCTAATGCATTGTTGTGATAATTGTTATGCGCGAAGTGAATCTAAGGTCCATCGATCTGAATCTGTTAGTGATAATGCAGCAGTTGCTGGAAACACGGCATGTTACCCGCGCTTCAGAATTGTTAAATATGAGTCAGCCTGCGGTCAGCCGTGCATTGCAACGACTGCGGGACACCTTTGATGATCCGTTGCTGGTGAGAACGGCTCACGGTTTTGATCTGAGTGCCCGGGGGGCCGATATTCTTCCCCGGTTGCAGGTGCTTATCAGTGGTGTGGAGCAGCTTATCGCTGAGCCGCAATTTATACCCTCTGAAGCGGAAGATGTGGTGCGGGTCTACGGCCTGGATCTGGAAGTGGCGTGTTTTGTCTCGCCGCTGATGAAAGTGCTGCGCTCGGAAGCGCCCAAAATGCGTCTGGAAGTGCGTTCTGAGCCGCGCAACCATTTTGAGTTGCTGGAAAACGGTGAGGTACAGTTTTCTCTGACAGGGATGGTGCCGCAAACAGGGGAGGGTCAATACCGGCGTTTGTTAATTGCCCAGTCTGGAGTCGTCTGTATGATGGCGGCGGATCACCCGCTGGCAGCAGAAGAGCTGACACTTGATAACTATCTCTCCGCCAGCCATGGCCTGGTGTCGATGACAGGGCAGGGGCCTGGGCATTTAGATGAGCGGCTGGAACAGATGGGGCGGAAACGGCATCTGGCGCTGCGTCTGTCTAACTTTATGACCGCAGCGGATTTCTGTGAAACATCTGATCTGTTGTTCTATCTGCCGCAGATAGTTGCTCAGCGAATCGCTCAGGGACGGAATATTATTTTTAAACCTGCCCCCGTTGAACTGCAGTCTGCACCGATCAGTTTCTATCTTTACTGGCATGAAAGGCATCACCGTGACCCGATGTGTCGCTGGATCCGGCAGCGGATTTTGCAGGTGATCTGAGGTTAAGCGTCTGACGCTAAAGTAGTAGATTAAACAGACGCAAAGTACTATGGTTGAAAAAAAGAACTTTACGGATTATTGAAAGTTGATCCGTGGAGTGCCTCTATGCCATTTTATGCCTTTCTCAGAACAGTGTTGCTTCTCTGTCTGCTGCTTCCGAGCTGTATTGCACTGGCACAGGTATCTGAAACCGAGATCCGTACAATCTTCCCCAAACTGACCCGTATTGGCGACCCGCTTGAAACCCCCTCAGTTATACCTGTTTACCAGCTTGATCAGTTGTTAGGCTATGTCTTTGAAACCAATGATCTGACCAACCTTCCCGGCTTCTCGGGGGAACGGATCAATCTTCTGATCGGCCTGGATGCCACAGGTAAAATAGTCAGGATCAAAGTACTCAACCACCATGAACCGATATTTATGCATGGCCTGGGCGAGCAACCGATGATTGAGTTTATCCGTC
Source organism: Oceanospirillales bacterium (assembly GCA_018223185.1). GTDB lineage: Bacteria > Pseudomonadota > Gammaproteobacteria > Pseudomonadales > Balneatricaceae > Amphritea. Next base: position 282,516 of record JAAEYW010000001.1, read on the forward strand.
AGTATGAGGGATTAACGGTTGATAAACGGGTTATTGTGGATAGTCGTCATAGCGGACAGGATCAGGACGGTTCCGGGACGGTCTATATCGATGGTGTTACCAAAGCAACCGTTTCTGTGCTGGTGATGAATGACACGGTGTTATCTGCCGCGCTGCAGGTTGCCCGGGCTTATCTGGAGGGCTTTGAACGCCCGCCTACCGTTACTGTCAGAGAGGATATTTTTCAGCCCTATAGCTGGCAGCAGCTAGAGAACAGCGGTTTATTGCGTTACTGGATGGTCTCTGAAGATCAGCTACAACAGGGCTTTCCGTTACCGCTGGAGGATTATCAGGATCCGGAGCTACAGCAGGCTCTGGCGGAGTCCGATCTGCCGGGACGTTATTATTATGCTTATCTCAACACCCCGGTAACCGGTAAAAATATACTCGGTCAGCAGGAATATGAACGCTTGTTGTCGGTATTGCGTCCCGGCGAACATGCGTTGCTGGTTGCGTCGGTGGGGGAGTATGGTTTTCTTGAACCTGAGTTTCGCCGGGGCACTGTGCCCAGCCGGCTGGGAATGTCCCAGAACGGTTTGCCCGTGGATATCCGCGATCTGGATTTTTTTGATAATACACAGCCGCAGCTGCCTGCCGATGCCCCCGCCTTTGAAGAGCTGAGGGTATTCAGAATTAAAGCCCAGTCGGGGTTTGATCCATCACAACCGATGAGACTGAATCTGGACCTTAATCTGCCCCGAAATCACCTGATTCGTGATCAGGCCCAGTTTGAAGACAGCTACCAACTGCCTGCAGAGTTGTTTGATATTACCGTGACAGAGGAGGTTGAGCCCATGCCGTTATGGCAACGGTTATGGCTGGATCGCTGGGTGCAGATCACCGGGCTGGTGCTGACTCTGCTGGTGGTGACTGCTGCGTTTATCTGGCAGCACCGTTTGTCGGCGCACAGTCGGTTATTTCACCAGGTTCGCTGGGGCGTTATGCTGTTTACGCTGGGCTTTATTGGCATCTACGCTCAGGGTCAGCTATCGGTCGTCAATATATATACCCTGTTGCTGCAGCTGGTAAAAGGCTTTGATATTGAGGTGTTTCTGTTAGATCCGGTGCTTTTTGTGCTGTGGACCTATGTGTTTGTTACGCTCTTCCTCTGGGGACGGGGTGTCTTCTGTGGCTGGCTCTGTCCCTTTGGTGTGCTGCAGGAGATCGCAGCTAAAGCCGGCAGCCTGCTGAAACTGAAGCAGGTGAAGATTCCTCCGGCGTTGCATCACACACTGCAAAAACTGAAGTATCTGTTGCTGCTGGTGCTGGTGGGCAGTGCGTTCTGGTCAGTCAGTCTGGCGGAACGACTGGCGGAACTTGAACCCTTTAAAACCGCGATCACCCTGACTTTTATCCGCAGCTGGCCTTTTGTTGTTTATGCGCTGCTGCTGTTAGTCACGGGGATGTTTATCCATAAGTTTTTCTGTCGCTATCTGTGTCCGCTGGGGGCCGGTTTAGCAGTGCTGGGCAGGTTCAGCCTGTTCCGCTGGTTGCACCGCAGGGCTGAGTGCGGCAGTCCATGCCAGCTCTGCAAAGTGCGGTGTGGAATCGACTCCATCAACCGGGACGGCAGTGTTGATTACGATGAGTGTATTCAGTGTATGGAGTGCATCGTTATTCTGAATAACGATGATCAGTGTGCCATTGAGCTTTCTCAGAGTAAGCAGAGGGCTAAAGCGGCTCTGGAGCAGCACGGGATTCCTGTGCAGCAAATTTAAAGCGGGGTGTGCTGGCGGGGTGGTGATCCGTTCAGCCCAGGCCCAGTTTAATGCCCAGAAGTACCAGTCCGCCACCGATCAGTCTTTCGATTCTTACCCGTACCCGTTTAAGCCAGTGCTGAATGGCGGGGCGGCTGAGTAGCATGATAATCAGACTCAGCCAGCTCAGCTCGACAAGCATTGGTGTGACACAGTATAAAAACTGCATTGCAGTACTTTGAACCTCTGCCACGACGTGACTGAATATAGCCACAAACATAATCAGAATTTTCGGGTTAAACAGGCTGACCATCATTCCGGCGATAAACGGATGCCCACTGTTTTTCCCGGAATGTTCTGTTTGCGTGTCGGGTCGGGTTGCCAGATATACAACACCCAGATAGATCAGATAAGCACTGCCAAGCCAGCGGATCGCTGTATAAAGCGCAGGGATGCTTTCAATCAGGGCTGCCAGTCCAATCACCGAAAGAATGACGTGAATTGTCAGCGCGGTTGTCAGCCCAAGGGCTGTGATAAACCCGCTGCGCCGTGAGCCTTGCAGGGTGTTGCGTAAAATAATTGCGGTATTCGCCCCCGGAAGCATCGCTCCCAGCAGCATCACCCCGGCGAAGATCAGCCATTCAGTCATCAGATTGTTCCATCGGTTAATGGCGTGGATTTTAGGGGCGAGGCCGGGGATAAGCGAATACCGATTCTGGATAAAGGTTATCAGTTTTAGTTATGACTTGGTGTGAAGGTTGAAGCAGCGGTTCTTCGGCTGGGTGGATAACTATCCGGCCAGGCTGTGCAGCATCCGTTCCCGCAAATAGCGGTGAGCCGGATCACCCTGAAGCCGCTGGTGCCAGATCAGATAATAGTTGCTGGCGGGAATTGTCAGTTGTTCCGGCAGCGCTTTGACAATAAGCCCGTATACCGGACCAAGCTGAAGTGCGATGCGGGTGGGCAGAGTCAGGATATAACTGGCGCGGCTGGTTATCGCCATCGCTGAGTGGATAAAGGGGACTGTCAGTTTCATCTTTCGCTGCTGGTTCAGCTGATTCAGCGCCTCATCAACCGCGCGAATCTTATCGCCGCCAGCACTGATGCCTATGTGTTCAGCACCGATATAGTCTGACAGTGATAATGTCTGCTCAGCCAGCGGGTGGTTCTGGTTTATCAGGCAACTATAACTATCACTGCCAAGCTGTTTACCGTAGATATCATCGGGCACCGTATCCAGGATGCAGGCAGCCAGATCCATCCGGCCCTGGCGCAGGCTTTCCATCATTCCTGAGTGCCACAGATGAAAGTGCAGGCTGATCCCGGGGGCGTCCTGTTGCAGTTCAGCCATCAGCGGCGGCAGCAGGTCGTGGGTGATAAAGTCGGTGGTGGCTATATTGAATTCACCGATATAACCCGCCGGTTCAAACTGCCCGGTGGTCAGCAGGCTTTCAAGGTGGTTGAGTGCTTCGGGAAGCTCACGCCAGAGCTGTTCTCCCCGGGGCGTCAGGTGCATAGTGTTACCCACCCGAACCATCAGCTGATCGCTGAAGATCTCCCGCAGTTGGCTCAGGTTCCGGCTCATGGCCGGTTGACTGATATGCTGGGCAGCGGCAGCGGCTGTGACACTTTTGCTGTGCAAAAGATAGTACAGTGATATCAGCAGATTGAGATTGATTCGGGCCAGTTCCATTGGGCAAGCATATCAGTATTACTGATAACGTCAATCGTCGCTCAGGGGTTGCAGAGGATACTGAAAAAAGGGATCCTGTGCGGACTATCAATTGAACTATAGGATTTTATTTATGGCACGCGCAACGGCCCGACATATTCTGGTAAGCAGTGAGACTCAGTGCGCTGATCTGAAATCACAAATTGAGGCGGGCGCTGAATTCGCTGACCTGGCTAAAAAGCACTCCAGCTGCCCATCCGGCGCACAGGGTGGTGATCTGGGCAGCTTTGGTCCCGGTCAGATGGTTGCTGAGTTTGATAAAGTTGTGTTCTCAGCACCTGTCGGTGAAGTGCAGGGACCTGTCCGTACTCAGTTCGGCTATCATCTGCTGGAAGTCACCAGCCGCGAAGACTAATCGTCTTTCTTATGAGACTGCTGTTGCAATGCTGCGCAGTAGTCTTGTTCCTCTGATCTGGATGTAAACCAGACATAATCGGCAACATCAGCGTTATGCTTAACAGCCTCCTGAACGGTTTTGATTGCATCATCGGTCTCGGCCAGTAGGATTGAGACAACCGCGTCAGAGGTGAGCTTTTGCAGATGCTGCGCTACCCCGGTGTCTTTTCTTGCATGGTATGCCCCGGTTATCAGAATCGCCTGCATCTGTTCATCCAGTAGATGGCTTAATGCATATGCCATGCTGGCATCCCGGCTGATCTGAATATCAGTCATAGGCCCCATTTTATCTATCGGCATAGTCCTGCAGTGGCTTTCATAGACCTGTTGCTGAATTGTTGATCGGATGCTTTCTGGAATCTCACTGACTGTACTCAGGCGTGGCTGGTGCGGCACTCCGCTCTGGTAAATCTGCATCAATACCGGTTTGCTCAGGTTGCCTGTTCTGAGCTGGTTGCTATCTTTCAGGGCAGCGATGATCAGCGGGCCATAATCCTGCCAGGGCCAGTTACGATCATTCCAGTTCAGCTGTTCGCGGATTCGCGTGTCTCGGCTTTCGCCGGATAATGCGTTTATATTTCCGCTCTGTTGTTCATCCAGCATCTCCAGCACCAGTCTTGTCCTGGGACCGTTCTGAAGGGCCTGCAGCAGTTGTAGCTCACGTAAGTGGTGTTCAGGGTTGTCGTGCTTCTCTCCGACAAGAATAAAACGGCTTTGACGCAGTTTTTCGAGGAGTTCAGTCTGGCTGATCTGTTTGCCCGTGGCGATGGAGAGAATTTTACCCTTGAGAGGGTGGGTTTCAGTTGGTATTGAGCGCGTTATCTGCTGCCCGGAGTCTCCGTCATTGTTGGGCTGATTTATCTGAGGGGTTTTGGCAATATGATAACACCCGCTGCTTAAGAGTATTAAATTGACCAGAATCAGGATAAATAGCCGGTTGAGAGTCCGTTCTTTTAGCTGCATTGTAATCTGCCCCTTTTCAGTTGCTGAGTGCTGGGGTAACGTAATAGAAAATAGAGTGCGAAGGAGAAACATATCATGAAACCGGGAATTAAAGTTAGCATCCGTAAAAAAGGTGAGCGGGACGCTGGTGTGGATGCGCAGATGCAGCAGCGGATTGATGAGGCGGTGCATTTTGTGCAGGGGCTGCGTAAGAAGGGAGACAATGTAAAGCAGATGATGGAAAAGCTTAATGAGCATGACCATAAACATCCTGACGGTAGCGACTGGAGCTATGATTCACTGCACGACTTTATCGCAGAACATCATATTTAAGGTTATTGCAGGTCACTTATTGCAGCTGCCCGATGGCGGGGAAATCTGCCGCGTGTAGCCTGATCCATTCAACGGCCGCCTGTTCATCTGAGAGTTGGCGGCCACTCCGAAGTTGCTTCAGCCGGTAGCTTTCAATCTGGCAGATCTGCTCTATCATTCTGACACTGTAGGCCTGATCCGGGTCATCGAAACCGATTCCAAGAATAAAACCAGACTGTTCCTGCTGGCACCAGATGACATGACCGGACGCTGACAGGCCGGGGAGCGAAAGCCTGATGCTGATGTCGATTGCGGAACCCGGTGTTATATACGCATCTGAAAAGCAGCTTAGCCCTCCAGGACTGAAATCTCTGTTGAGCTGCCTGTGCAGATTGAAAGGCTGAGACTCTTGTTTGGTACAAAGCAGGATTGGAATCTCTGCCGGGTGACGTAAGTAGTGTTCAGGCATGGTGCACCTCGAAGCCGATCGTAAAACCTGCCGGAGCTTGCGTAATCCCTAACTAAACTGATTCAGGCCTCCCTGACTATTAGCCATGTTATCGGCGTATGCTCCGCAGTATTTAGTGTCTTATCTGAAACCATTCTTATGCGATCGGCCTGACTCTCAGCTGAACCGTTTGCACCGCTTTTATTTCGCTGAGGTAGTGTTCCGTAATAGCCGGATATTTTGCTTCTGTTTCAGTATCTGTCAGTTGATTAAGACGCAGGAGTATCCGGGGTCAGCCCATAGTTGTAGTACGCAGAGTCTTTGTCAAAAATGTCATTTAGTTTGATATATATGGCATTTTTTAAGGTTGAAAAGGGTGCTGGTTGGTTTGTTTATTTATTTTAAATGTATGATATTTAATGATTTTATTGAGTTGGCCCTGTTCCTGCTATGTAAGGTGTAACGCAAAAACATATCTGGAGAGTTACTCATGGTACATGAAGAGCAAGGTGTTGAGGTTATTGGTATTGTTTCAACTGTTCTGATGGTGGTGGTCGGTCTGGTGATCGGTATATCGCCCATGCTGGTGCATTTAGGTATGCTGATTTCCTGATCTTTTTTAAAGCTGGCAGGTCAGGCTCTCTTTCTGCAATCACTCAATTCTTCCGGGGATGCACAATCCCCTTTTTTATAGTAAATTACGTAACCGGTTACGTAATTGGTTTTTTTTGTTGTCTTGATCGTCAGGGTTGGGTTATATGGATTACATGAAAAGTTTTGGCAGCCTGTCACTGGGAAGCCGGTTGAAACGGTTGTCAGATCGTCTGGTTCACGATGTTATTCGTCTGTATCAGAGCCAGGGCATAGAGCTGAACCCGACTTTTTTTCCGTTGTTTAATATGCTCCATCAGCAGGGTGCGATGACGGTGACTGATGCGGCTGAAAGGCTGGGTGTCACACATCCGGCTATCAGCAAGATCGCCCGAAAAATGCAACAGGAGGAATGGCTGAGTAAAACCGCTGATCCTGCCGATGAAAGGCGCCAGTTGCTGGCATTAACACTGAAGAGTAAGCGGTTGTTGGAACGGATTGCACCGGTCTGGGCGGCGATTCAGGCGCAGCTTGATGCGCTGATAAGCTCTCAGCGGCATCCTCTCCTGGAGTCACTCGCAGAGTTTGAGGCTTTGCTGCAAGAGCAAGGGTTTTATACGCCGGTAGTACAACAGCTTGAGCGTCGTAATGAGGGGCAGCAGATCGTGATTCAGGGATGGAATGCTGAACTGCGGGCGGACTTCCGGCGTTTGAATATGGCCTGGCTGAACCGCTATTTTGACGGCGAGCTGACAGAAAGGGACCAGGAAGCGCTGAATAATCCTGAGGGATATTATCTTGCCCGGGGAGGCTATATCTGGTTTGCCCGTAACCCTGCAGATAATCAGGTGGTTGGCTGCGTGGCGCTGGCCAGGCATGCCAATGATCGTTTTGAAATTGCAAAAATGGGCGTAGATGAGGCCTGGCAAACCGTTGGTGTCGGGCGTCGCTTGCTGATGGCTGCGCTGGATAAAGCGCGGGAGATAGGTGCCTCTGAAGTGTTTCTTGAAAGTTCGGGTAAGCTTGAGCGGGCGCTGCAGTTATATCGGAACCTGGGATTCAGACAGGTGCCTCATCCCCAAGGTTCCTCCTACTATGAACGGGCTGATATTTATATGACACTGAGTTTGAAGCCATGAGTTGCACAGCTATCGGCCAGGACAGCCGTTCTATCAAACGCCGGGAGATGCTGGATGGTGCCCGAGCGACCCTGCCATTAATTATCGGCGCTGTCCCTTTTGGGATTATCTTTGGCACCCTTGCCGGGCCAAGCGGTTTATCGCCACTGGGTGCGCTGGCGATGTCGGTGTTTGTTTACGCCGGTTCTGCACAGTTTATCGCGCTCGGGTTGCTGGCAGCAGGGGCTGCGGTTCCTGTGATTATAGCGACCACCTTTGTGGTCAACCTGCGTCATATTCTCTATGCGGCTAACCTGGTACCTAAAGTCGGTCATCTGCCGCATCGCTGGCGGATAATGATGGCGTTCGGGCTGACCGATGAAACCTTTGCGGCGGTCAGCAACCGTTTTCTGCTGCAGGAAAACACCGATTATGCTCACTGGTTTTATCTGGGATCAATGCTGGCGATGTATGGTAACTGGGTTCTCTGCACCGGTTTAGGGATCGCTCTGGGTGAGCTGTTCCCTGATATGACCGACTGGGGACTGGATTTTGCTATGTCGGTCACCTTTATCGGGATGGTGGTTCCCTACCTGAAGAGTAAGCCTATGTGGGGGGCGGTTATTGTGTCTGGTGCCATTGCAATGGCAACCATCGCTATGCCTCATAAGCTGGGCCTGATGGTGGCTGCGCTGTGTGGGATTGCCACGGGTTTATCGCTGCATCTGTTGCTAAAGCGCCAGTTAGCCCGGGAGGCGGCCCATGACTGAGTTGCTTCTGATTCCGGGTATGTTTCTGGTGACCTTCAGTGTTCGCTATCTGTTGTTCGGCGTTGCGGGAAAGGTGCGCTTTCCCCCCTGGCTGACGAGTGCCCTGAACTTTGTTCCTCCGGCCGTGCTGACAGCGATTATTGTACCTGCGCTGCTGCTCCCCCGGGGCGAGTTATGGTTGCAAGCGGATAATCCATGGCTGTTATCCGGAGTATTTGCTGCCCTGGTCTCTTTCTGGCGCAGGGATCTGCTGACCACGATTGTTACGGGGATGTTGTTCTTTATGCTGTTAAGGTTTGGTTTCGGTTTATAACGCCTCTTTTATCTAACGCACTTTTCTGAATGGACTTTCCTGAAGGGACTTTTCTCAAAGCGTTTTTTGTTACAGTGTTTATTGATAATGCTGTCTGTGATAGCCGTTCCTTTGATAGTCGTTCCATTGATAGATAGTCCCTGTGATAATTAGTGCTGTTGCCGTATACCGGATAAACTGATATCAAAGTCAGGTCAGGTGTGAGCAGAGGCGGGTTATCATTATTTCAGCAATCAGTATCAGGATAGGCGGGCAGGTACAGGGGGTTGGTTTTCGTCCCTTTGTGTATAATCTTGCCCGCCGGCTTGGTCTGAACGGCACCGTTGCCAACTCTGCTGCCGGTGTGGAAATATTTGCTGAGGGCTCTGCCTCTGATCTGGTGCTGTTCCGGCAGCTGCTTGAGCAGGAACAACCGCCGATGTCTCTGATTGATACGGTGAAGGTGAAGCCTGCAGACCCACAGCAGATGTCCGGTTTTAGTATCATTTCAAGCCGTCATGGCGCTTTGCAGGTGGGGGCGACACCCGATGCTGCCGTCTGCCCGGATTGCCTGCTCGAGCTGTTTGATCCGGGTGACCGGCGCTATCTGTATCCTTTTATCAACTGCACCAACTGTGGTCCCCGCTACAGTATTATCCGGGCACTGCCCTATGATCGTCATCAGACGACGATGTCAGGTTTTACGCTCTGTTCTGCCTGTGATCGTGAATACTCTGATTCCTCGGATCGTCGTTTTCATGCTCAGCCAAATGCCTGTGCTGAATGTGGCCCCGGGCTGAGCTTTGCTGATGTGGCAGGCGAGGCCCGGGAAGGTGATCCGTTAACCGCAGCGGTGGAGCTGATTCAGCAGGGGATGATTGTTGCCGTTAAAGGGATCGGTGGATTTCATCTGCTGTGTGATGCGCGAAACCCTGCAGCGGTTGCGCGACTGCGGCTGCGTAAGAACCGACCGGTGAAGCCCTTTGCGATGATGGGGCTGAATACTCAGTCGCTGGCTTCAATTGTGTTGCTGAACGAGGCTCGTGAACAGCGCCTACAGTCGCAGGACGCGCCGGTTTTGCTTTGCCCGGCAAACAACGGAATTCCTGAGGGTATTGCCCCGGGATTGGCGTGGTGTGGTGTGATGCTGCCCCACACGCCATTGCACTACCTTTTGTTGCACCGTTTATGCGGCAGCCCTGCAGGAATTCGCTGGCTTAACCAGCCTCAGCCCCCTCTGCTGGTGATGACCAGTGCTAACCGCAGTGGCAACCCTCTGGTCACTGATAATCAGCTCGCGATCACCGGGTTGCAGGGGATCGCCGATGGCTTTTTGCTGCATAACCGTGATATCCGGATCCGTTGTGATGACTCAGTGGTAAATGGATTATCGGATACGATGCCTCTGATTCGCCGGGGCCGGGGGCTGGCACCTCAGGTGATCCGTCTGCCACAGAGTGGTCCCTCAACTCTGGCGGTTGGTGCGTTTTTTAAGAACACCCTCTGTGTCACTCTGGGAGACCGTGCTTATGTCTCCCAGTATATTGGTGATCTGGATAATCCGGATTGCTGTCAGTCACTGGTTGAGATGGCCGGACACCTGACCGCTTTGCTTGGCATAGAACCAGAGCAGGTTGTATGTGATCTGCATCCTGATTTTTATAGCAGCCGTTTTGCCCGGGACTATGCACAGCAGAACGCGATCCCCCTGTACCCTGTTCAGCATCACCATGCGCATATTGCTTCGGTAATGGCTGAGCAGGGCATTACTGAACCGGTGCTGGGGCTGGCATTAGATGGCCTCGGGCTGGGTCCCGATAGCCAGTTATGGGGTGGTGAACTGCTGCTGGTGGAGGGTCACCAATACCGTCGTTTAAGCCATCTGCCTCTGCTGGCGCTGCCCGGCGGCGACCGTGCTGCCAGCGAACCGTGGCGTTCAGCGGCCGCTGTTTTACACCGTTTAGGGCGCACTGATGAGATTGCCAGCCGTTTCCGTCAGCCGGCAGCGAATACCGTGCAACAGATGCTGCAGCAGAATTTTAACTGCCCGCACACCAGCAGCAGCGGCCGTCTGTTTGATGCGGTCGCATCGCTGTTGGGAATCTGTCATATCAACAGTTTTGAGGCGGATGCTGCGATGCAGCTGGAGGCCAGTGCATACCGTTATCTGCAACGGCACTCTCTTCGGGACGAGAACCGGATGATCGATTTCAGTGAGTCCGGCCAGCCCGTGCTGGACCGGCTGCTTAATTGGATTGCCGAGACCGGCGACCCTGAACTGGGGGCGGCGCGGTTTCACCATCAGCTGATTGATGGTCTGAGTCGCTGGGTCATAGGTCAGAGTCAGACGACTAAGGTAAAGATTGTTGTGCTGGGAGGCGGTTGTTTCCTTAATCAGTTATTGTTACAAGGGGTCACTGAAACGTTGAGGGTTGCAGGGATGACCGTCTATAGTGCCTCAGAGTTACCCTGCAATGATGCCGGTATCAGCCTTGGTCAGGCGCAGATTGCCCATTGGCTGGCGATGCAGAATAAAAACGATAAATAATCGGTAAAGGGGGTTCCCAATGTGTTTAGCAATTCCCGTAGAGGTGGTTGAAATACTCGATAGCGACACCGCGATTGCCGATATCGGCGGTGTGCGTAAAGAGATAAATATTGCCCTGATTGAGGATCTGATAGTCGGTGATTATGTGATTCTGCATGTGGGCTATGCGTTGAATAAGATCGATCCGCACGAGGCCCGGAAAACTCTGGAGCTGTTTGCTGAGTTGGGTGAGCTGCAAGCGACAATCGACGATAATTAGCAGGCGCTCTCATGAAATATGTAGATGAATACCGTGATGGCAAGCTGGCCCGGGAGATCGCCGAACGTATCCGCAATGAGGCGTCGCCGCAGCGGGTGTATCATCTGATGGAGTTTTGTGGCGGTCACACCCATGCGATCTTCCGCTATGGTATCCCGGATCTGCTGCCGGATAATGTCAAAATGATTCACGGGCCGGGATGCCCGGTGTGTGTTCTGCCGATCAGCCGTCTGGACACCGCAATTGAGCTGGCGGTAACCCATGGCGTTATTCTCTGCTCCTACGGGGATATGATGCGGGTGCCAGGCTCGCGCAGGCGTAGTCTGCTGAAAGCCCGCGCTGAGGGCGCGGATGTTCGAATGGTCTACTCCTCTATGGATGCACTGAAACTGGCTCAGGATCATCCGGACCGGGAGGTGGTGTTCTTTGCCATCGGTTTTGAAACCACCACCCCTCCGACTGCGCTGGTAATCCATCAGGCCCGCAAGCTGGGGCTGAAAAACTTCTCTGTTTTTTGTAACCACGTACTCACCCCGGCCGCTATTGGCAGTATTCTCGATTCTCCTGAAGCGGGAGAGCTGGGCTTGTTAACACTGGACGGTTTTGTCGGTCCGGCCCATGTCAGTACCGTGATCGGCAGTCAGCCCTATGAGCGGTTTGCCGATGAATACAGTAAGCCTATTGTTATCGCCGGCTTTGAGCCTCTGGATCTGCTGCAGGCGATTCTGATGCTGATCCGCCAGGTGAATGATGGCCGCTCAGAGGTTGAGAATGAGTTTTCCCGTGCGGTAACCCGACAGGGTAATGAGCGTGCTAAACAGATCGTGGATGAAACCTTTGAGGTGCGAGACACGTTTGAATGGCGGGGCTTAGGCTTCGTGCCTCTGAGTGCGCTGCAGATCAGGCCGGAATTTGCCGACCAGGATGCTGAAAAGCGCTTCCCGGTGGAATACCGCAGCTCAGCGGAAAACTCCGCCTGTGAGTGCGGTCCTATTTTGCACGGAGTGAAATCCCCCCGGGACTGTACGCTGTTTGGCAGAGCCTGTACCCCTGAAAACCCGTTGGGCCCCTGCATGGTTTCCAGTGAGGGGGCCTGCGCTGCCTATTATAGCTATGGTCGTCATCAGGAGTCGCTGATTGCCTCTGATAATAGCGAATAAACACGACACATAATGACTGCTAAATAAGCCGCTGAGATAGATAAGGGTTTACACACAATGACCAAGCGAACTGAATACAGCCATGCGCTGGATCTGCAGAATGGCCGGGTAGAGATGGCGCACGGCAGTGGTGGCAAAGCGATGGCTCAGTTGATCGATGAGCTGTTTCTGCAGGCGTTTTCCAATCCCTGGCTGGAGCAGATGAACGATCAGGCCTGCTTTAACCTTCCGCCTGGTCGGGTCGTGATGGCGACTGACAGTCATGTTATTTCACCGTTGTTTTTCCCCGGTGGCGATATCGGTGCTCTGTCTGTACACGGCACGGTCAACGATGTGGCGATGTCCGGGGCGCAACCAAAATACCTCTCTGCTGGTTTTATTCTGGAAGAGGGTTTTCCGCTGGCTGATCTGCAACGTATTGTTCAATCGATGGCCGCTGCGGCAGAGGAGGCCGGTGTAGCGATTGTCACTGGCGACACCAAAGTGGTAGAGCGGGGCAAAGGTGATGGCTGCTTTATCAATACAACCGGTATTGGTGTGCTGCCGGATCAGCTGAACCTCTCCGGTAACCGGGTGCAACCGGGTGATAAAGTCCTGCTCTCCGGTACTTTGGGAGATCACGGGGTTGCCATTATGTCTCTGCGAGAAGGGCTGACCTTTGAAACCACCGTAGAGTCCGATAGCCAGTCACTGCATGATCTGGTTGCCGCAATGGTGGCAGCGGTTCCACAGATTAATTGCATGCGCGATCCAACCCGTGGCGGACTGGCCGCTACCCTGAATGAGATAGCCCAGAGCAGCGGTGTCGGGATCTCAATCTATGAAGCCAGTATACCGGTCAAAGCCCAGGTCAGTGCTGCCTGTGAGTTTCTGGGACTGGACCCTCTGTATGTTGCCAATGAAGGCAAGCTGGTAGCGTTTTGTCCGGCAGACAAGGCAGAACAGCTATTGGCCGTGATGCAACAGCATCCGAAAGGAAAACAAGCCGCGATTATTGGAGAAGTCACTGCCGATCCGCTGAAGTTTGTGCAGATGGAAACAGTGTTTGGTGGACGGCGGATGGTGGATTGGATATCGGCTGAGCAACTCCCCCGCATCTGCTGAGGCTTCCCATGGAAACGTCATGCTGCGTTTACGCTCACTCGTGTAAGAGAGCTACACGTCGCTCGCTAAGCCTTGCCTGACATTCCCATGAGAAGCCTCAGTGTTGTTGGTAGGGGAGGTCTTAAGCTATGTAATACTCTTGATAAATTAATGGGTTGTTCGGCAGCGGTTATGAATAATGAGGACGTTTGATGAAATTAATCGTAATGATGATTGCGCTACTGATCATCGGACTTCTGACGATTAAACAGATGGCTCCAGACCCTGAGGCACCTGCGGGGTCGGTTGATCTCAATGCTTTGAATTCAGCGCCGGATACGCCAAAAGTTCCTGTCCGTGCCAACGGGGTTAAGCAGTTTGGCAAAGATATGAGTGATTACATTCAGAGTGAGGCGGCGAAAAGAGCGGCGGCGTTGGAAGAGGCACAGAAACAATAATTTATTAAGACCCTGTAAATATCTCTCATACTCTGTGTTCTCTGTGGTGAATATTTCCTTCCGGGTTAGCTTTATTGTTTGTTTGGTCTGCTACTCTTCCCTTATAGCTCGAAATACCGGATGATCCGGGTTCTATGTTGTTCTGTATAACCAGGCACTCAATAACATCTTTGCAGGTAACTATTATGATTCAAGTAGGTGATAAAATTCCGGCCATCAGTGTGAGTACTATCTTCGCTGGTGTAACCGCTGCAGTGAGTACTGAAGATCTTTTTGCCGATAAAAAAGTAGTGCTGTTTGCGCTGCCGGGCGCTTTTACGCCAACCTGTTCTGCCTCCCATCTGCCAGGGTATATCGTTAAAGCGGATGATATCTTCAGTAAAGGCGTTGATATGATTGCCTGCCTTTCTGTGAATGATGCGTTTGTCATGAAGGCATGGGCCGACAGTCAGAATGCTGAACAGATCACCATGATTGCCGATGGCGGGGCTGACCTGACTAAGGCGATGGGCCTTGATATGGACAGCGGTTCATTTGGTGGGATTCGTTCACGTCGTTATGCAATGATTATTGAAGATGGCGTAGTGACTGCGTTGAACGTCGAAGAACCGAAGAGCTTTGAAGTGAGTAGCGCTGAAGCTATGCTTGAGTTGCTCTGATATAATCGGTTTCCTTTAAGTCAGTGAGTAATGTAGGACACGTATGCAAGATGTAATTGATGCACTGCGCGATGCCAATATCGATGTCGTAACCCCTTTGGATCTGCCGGATTTCGATGATGTTGTCGCAGCGGAGGAGGAGATCTGCGTACCGCTATATCCCGACTTTAAAGAGTTTCTGCTCACAGTAAGCGATGTGATCTGCGGTTCAATGGAGCCGGTCACGGTGGCTGATCCATCCTCTCACACTCATCTGCCAGAAGTTGCGGCTTACGCCTGGTCGATCGGGTTGTCCCGTGAGCAGACGCCTATCTGTGCTCATGATGGCGGTTTTTATGCGGTGACCATTGAAGGCTCAGTGGTTTACTGGACACCGGAGAGTGGCGAGGTTGAAGAGTGGACCACTGTCTGGGAGTGGGCGCGGGAGGTCTGGTTAGTCAGTTAACCCTGGTAGGTATTAGAAAACGGCTCTGTTGAGCCGTTTTTTTATACCGTTTTCAGTGCCTGTTCCCGTTGTTCACCGGCTTTTAGTATCAGAATCATACCGGCGCCCAACACTGAGATTGCGGCTGCAATGTAAAGAGAGTCGGCATAACTGCCACCCCGGTCGGCGATAATTCCGGCAATGGCAGGGGCGCCGATCTGGGCGATACCGTAGAGCAGTGTCAGCCTGCCCATCAGCTTTGCCGGTTTGGTAGGATAGAAACGGCCCGCCATTGCCAGTACCAGGCTGACAATACCAATAAAACTGCCGCCGTATAGCGCGGCGCTGGTTAACACCACTGCGAGGTTATCGTTTAGCGCAGGCATTATGATACCGACAATCTGAATCAGAAACGCGATCAGCAGAGCGTTGAGGTCTCCCAGTTTCCGAGCGATTCTGTCCCACAGAATAACAGCCGGGGTCGCACTGAGCCCGACAAAGATCCAGACGATCTGGCCATCGCCCTGTAATGCTGGCTGGGCTTCAACAATCGCCACCAGAAAGGTGGCACTGATGACATAGGCATAGCCGGCGCAGAAATACATGACTCCCAGTAATAAAAACCAGCGCCGGCTGGGGGGATTATCCTGTAACCGCTGGCCGGATGTGGTCTGGTGGCTGGTATCCGGGCGGGGTAGCCAGCGCCACGCGGGGATAGCAATCAGTGATCCGATCAGGCCCACTGCCAGCCATTGCTCTCTCCAGTCGAGGTGACCGATCATCAGTTCGGCGGCTAAACCGCTGACAATGATACCCAGGCCCGCGCCGGCATAGTGGATACCCAGCTCAGGCCTGTGACCATGGCGTAACAGCCAGTTCATAATCAGACCGGCACTGATCAGCATGCCACTGGCACTGCTCAGGCCTGAGAAAAAACGCAACACGCCCCAGAGCCAGATATTGTCTGTCAACGCCATACCGATAGTGGTAATCACCGCCGTTATGAGGCCCGCACGGTAGAGCATATCCTTGGTTTTAAGGTTGCCAATAGTTGCAGCCAGCAGAGCCCCGCACATATAACCGATATAGTTAATAGTGGCCAGATAACCTCCGGCCAGATCGCTGAGTCCCGCTTCTGCCTGCATCGCCGGAAGCAGGGTGGTGTAGCAGAAACGGGCGATGCCAATGGTCAGAATCAGGCCGAGCAGACCAGAGCCCAGCACTTTAAGATGTTGTCTGTTATTGCGTATTTCCATAGAACTCTGGCTTTCTTTATGTTGATTTATAAGCGTATATATTAATATTATTCGTTACAAACGAATTATTTAGAATAAAATGTTCTTAAATTAAGAATGGTTGGCCGGCTTGTAGGAGATCAACGTGGAACTGATAGCACTGAAAACCTTTGAAAAGGTCGCTAAAGAGGGGGGCATTCTGGCCGCAGCAAAGCAGATGAATACTGTCCAGTCTAATGTCTCCACACGGATTCAGCGGTTGGAAGAGGAGTTGGGTGCCAAACTGTTTTCCCGTAAGGGAAGGGGGCTTGAGTTAACCCGTCCGGGCATGATTCTGCTGGAGTATACCGAACAGATTCTGCAACTGGAGCGACAGGCTGGCATGGCGGTCCGACTGGCGGATAAAGGTGCTGCTGAGATTAAAATCGGCGCAATGGAGTCTTTTACAGCAACCCATCTGCCGCAGTTACTCGGTGCACTGAGAGAGTGTTGTCCAAAGCTGAAACCGCACGTCACCGCAACAACTACTGCCGAGTTGCTCAGAGCGGTGCTGGAGCATAATATCGACTGTGCCTTTGTGGGCGGGCCGATCAGTCATCCCGATCTGATCAGTGTGGATGTGATGAGTCAGGAACTGGTGCTGGTTAAACCGAAAACAGTGATCGCTGCCGATAACCTGGTGCTGTTCCGGGAGGGCTGCGTGTATCGCAACAAAGCATTGCAGTGGTCCCGTGACTATCAGAATAACCGCTACGGTCTGAGTGAGTTGGGCACCCTTGAGGGGATTCTCGGCTGTGTGGCTCAGGGACTGGGTGTGACCCTGATGCCTCGTAATGTGGTAGCGCTATCCATTTATCGCGACAGCCTGATCTTCGAAACCCTGCCCAATGATGTTGCAATGGTGCCGACCCAGTTTATCCGTCATCGCAGTACTCCCAGGCTGAAAGTGATTGAGGCTCTGTTTGATTCACTGCGCTGGTTGCCGGAGCGGGCAGAGGCTGTTTAAACACTGCGGTACGGTTTATAGCTGATTCGCTTTGCGGTAGTCTCTTAGATCCAATGATCCTGCACCATTCAGGGCTACGGCCTGTCAGATGAGAGCAAAACTGTTAGTGCGTGAAATTCTGCAACAGGTTAACTCATCATTACATGGATATCACCCTTCACCGTCATCCATTATTGATATAAGGTTATGCCGCAGATCGAGCAACGGAGGTAAGCAAAGAATCATTAATGAAATAATACTCGGGAGGAAAGGCCATTCCCATAAATATGACAGACTAGCATTGGAGATCATCAGTTGCGCAACTTCAGCATTTACTCTCCCTGTGCGTAGAAAAGAGGGTCGTCTGGATCTTTGTTGTTATTAATGGATTTGATGATTTTGGCATCGACTTCGGAGCTTTCATAGAGACCGCAGTGCTTGAAGGCTCTTTTGAAATTGATACTTTTACCAACGAAATCATACAGAACTCTTGTGCAGGCCGGAAATCGGAGGCTTCTGGAGGATACACCTAGCTTCAGGCCATGGAGCTGTTTTATCTGACTGCGGTAGGAGGGGAAGAGGATGGTTTGGGTGATCTCATTTTCGGTCAATGACTCAACGTCGAGCAGAAAAATTCGGTCGCAAAGGTTGATCACAATACCGTCATACAGGCAGTGAGTGACTTGTTCTTTCTTCTTTATGATTGGAATTAAACGTTCATAGCGTTTGTAGGTTAATCCGTCATCGCCCGGCCTGATCTCTATAAGAGATTGAAATACTTTTCCCGGGTAGCCAAGAGAATAATAGTATTCATAATACCAGCCGACATAACGCGTTAGCGTACCTGAAGAGGCGCGTCTTAGTTTAATTGCTTTTTCAAAGAAGGGGGCTAGGTTACTGCGTAATGACTTTTCAGATGAAGCCGGAAGAATCTGCTGTCTGAATTGGTTATGCGGCATCATTATCTCGAACTCTTCAACGCCAAAAAAATCGCAGATAATCCGAATATTAGATTTTGATGGATGCACCTGTCCGTTCAGATATTTATTAAACTGAGTGCGGTTGATGTCAATCTTACGGCACACCTCCGCAATTGAACTGTAATGGTTACAAAGTAACTTCAGGTTGTCTACAAAGTCCAAACGTCTTTTTCCTGTTTTTTCAGCACTGCAACGAGTCTTGACTGGTGCCTGACTAAATATACACCCCCCTGATATTGGCGACAATCGAATAGTCATTTGGGTCGCTAAAGGGATGGTTATGGCAATGTTGGTGGCGATTATACTGCCTGTGCAGGCATATAAAACATGACGCAAAGGGTGCGTCATTGAGATGCACCTGGTGCGCCATAATGGTCTTTCTGCGAAATGTTCAGGCGTATATCCATTTGATCTAATGGTTATCAGTCACCGCGTCCTTGTCGGTATTACTGATACTTACATGGCGCGATCTAACAACAATAAAGGTTTATGCCATGACACTTAAAAAACACCTCAAGAAGCTTTCTGGCCTCACCCTTGCAACCTCTTTGGCGCTGACTTCGATGTCTACGATGTCTGCCGAAATGATGCGTTTATCTGCAATTGAGCCACCGGCTTCAACGGTTGTTCAGTTTGCCAATGAGTTTTCCGAGCGTGTGAAATCAGCGACTAATAATGAGATTGCGATAAAAGTATATCCGTCCAGCCAGCTGGGTGACTGGGTAGAAGTGCATGAGCAAGTAATGGAAGGCACTATCGATCTGGCAGTACAACCGCTCTCCAACAGCTTTAACGAAGTACTGGCGCTGCAATGGTTCCCATATGCTGCCTTGGATTTTGAATCAGGAAAAAAAGCCTTCTCAGAGGGCGGTGTCATCTACGAAACCATTAATGAAGCGCTGGCAGAGCAGGATATTAAGATTCTTGGTGCTTTTGTTTCCGGTATGGGCGGCATCGTTTATACCACGGCGGCACCCAAACCGCGTGACCCGAACAGTGATCAGGGCCTGAAAATTCGTGTTTGGCCAGGTGGTACGACCCACCAGGCGTTGCTAGATCGACTCGGCTATCAGACGGCTCCGATTCCATGGTCTGATCTATACACCGCCATGCAGACCGGTGTGGTCGATGGCGCAATTGGTGCGACACCTGAGCTGGCGATGAATAACTTTGCCGATGTCGCCAAGATGTGGGTGCAGAACAATGACCACTTCGAGGTGTCCTTTATCGCAGTAAACAAGCCTCGTTTTGAAAGTTTGCCGGCTGAGCAGCAGGCGGCAATGGCTAGGGTTGCATCAGAATTGTCTGCTGAGCGTTTTGACGTAGCGGAGCGGGAACACCAGAAATACCTGCAACAGATGCGTGATAAAGGCATTGAAGTCGTTGAACTGAGCAAATCGGAGCTGGAAATCGTAGCCAATGCAGTTCGTAAGGATGTATGGCCAAAAATTCAAGGTGAAATCGGTGCAGATAATATGATGAAGCTGAAGCAGAGCCTGGGTATCAAATAAGCGTTTTATTCCGTCTTAATACCTCGCTCCCCATCGTTCCTCATAGGAGCGGGGTGTTCCGGCCTTGATGCGTCGAATAAAGCATAGAAAGAAACGGTAGCTATCAACAATTATTAATAATAGGGAGTCATCTCATGGCTCAGAACGCCTTTACGTCTATTCATAGGGGACTACTGCTTATACAGCGCTATGTGATGGGTGTTACAACCGTCCTCATCTCGGTACTGATTTTTGTACAAGTCTTTATTCGCTATTTTCTGGATATACCGCTCTACGGAGTAGAAGAGATCGCAGCCTACCTGGCCGTCTGGCTTTACTTTATTGGTGCTGGCTACGGTATCTACAGAGGTAATCATATATCTGCCAGTGTGATGGATCTGGTGTTACTTACATCGAAAAGTAAGGATCTGTTTCACGCCTTTGTTTCAATTATAACGCTGGCGCTGATCTGTTGGATGTTTTCCCTTTGTCTGGATTATTTACAGTGGAGCATTAAACGTACGCCTAAATCGCCAGAGCTGAGATTACCGCTTTATTATGTTCACGTAGGGATGGTTATCGGTCTGGGATTAATGGCTTTTTACTCGCTTTTTGAAGTTATCAGGCGTTTTATTTTTATTGTTAAAGGTGAAGGGTATGTATCCATCGCTGTGGCAGACGATAAGAAAAATAAAGCTGTCTGGTTCAGGTAAATTCTAATGAATGTAGAAATTCTGATTGATGCCATTATTCTGGTAGGTTTACTCTTTATTGGTGTCCCTGCTCCACTGTGTTTTGCGGCGGCAGCATTATTCCTGTTTGTGATGGGGGACTTTCCCAACGCAAACTTTCTTGTCTCGTCCGGTTTCACCAAACTGTCGTCTTTGATACTGCTGGCCATTCCGCTTTACATTTTTGCTGGCGGTCTGATGACCGAGGGTAAAATCGCAACCCGCCTGATTGATCTCGCTGAGAGTATGATGGCGAGGGTCAAAGGTGGGCTTGGCATTGTTGTGGTGTTTTCTACTGCAATTTTTGGTGCCATTTCAGGAATGTCTACCGCAGCAGTAGCCGCCATTGGCTCGATAATGATTCCAAAGATGGTAGAGCGAGGTTACGACCGGGGCTACGCGACAGCGCTTGTGGCCGCTTCTTCGGTCTTAGCGTTATTGATTCCGCCAAGCTCTTCGATGATTCTGTACGGTTGGGTGACGAATACATCTATTACTGCGATGTTTCTTGCGCCAATCGTTCCTGCATTTTTACTGATCAGTTGCTTTACCGTATTGAACTACTTCCTTACCCGTAAAATGCCATTACTCGAGTTGCCTGAACGTACCTTCAAAGAAGGAACGCTTGATGTGTGGTTTAAAACCAAACGTGCAGCTTTTGGTCTGGCGATGCCGATTATTATTCTCGGTTGTATTTATGGCGGTATCACTACGCCAACAGAGGCGGCAGCGATTGCGGTTATATACTCTATCCCGGTGGCGGTTTTTATCTACCGCGGCATGAATTTCCGGACATTCTCTGACGTGGCCTGGAAAACCGGGCAGATCGCTGCAGTGCTGATGATTTTGGTGTTCTTCTCGTCGATGCTGGCGCGTGTCTGGACCATGGAAAATGTACCGCAGACGGTGCTTGAATTCATGCTTGGGATCAGTGATAACAAAATTGTTTTATTGCTGCTAATCAATCTGTTTTTGCTCGTGATTGGCATGTTCCTTGATGATATTAGTGGCGTACTACTAGCCTCACCGATGTTGCTACCGGTAGCGATGAGTTTGGGGATAGACCCGGTTCATTTTGGGACCATTGTCGGTGTCAATCTGGGAATGGGGCTGATCACACCTCCTACAGCGCCAATTCTCTATTTCGCGGGGCTGATCGGTAATACCACGTTGCCGAAGATGATTGGTTACACGCTGGTACTGATTGGCTTTGGATATGTACCCGTTCTGATACTCACCACATTTATTCCAGAACTTTCCTTGTATCTACCTGAACTTATTCTCGGCTATCAGCCAATAACCCAGTAGCCGACGATTCTTATTATTACACAAAATTAATATATCGATTTATATGGAGTACCTACATGAGTACTAAGCCTGTTATTGGAATCACCCTGGATATTGAAAATATTCCGACCTATGCCCATGAGCCTTGGTATGCCCTGAGAGAAAACTACTGTTCGTCTATTCGAAAAGCAGGTGGGTTACCGGTCGGCCTGGCGCATGAAATTGATGTGGTGGATAATTATCTTGATATGGTTGATGGATTGGTAATTAGCGGTGGCATGTATGACATTCACCCTGAATTGTACGGAGAAGCCAAAATAGAGGGCGAGTTGGTGACAAAAGACTCGCGTACCCAGTTTGAATTTGCACTGGTACGTGGCGCGTTGGCGCGTGATATTCCTTTGATAGGAATCTGTGGCGGTATGCAGGTACTGGCTGTCATCAATGGTGCTAAGCTGGTTCAGGATATCAGAACTGAGGTGCAGGACAGTCTGAATCATATGCAACCATTGCCCCATAATGAGCCTTCACATACGGTGAGTTTTATGCCGGGTTCGCTGATCTGCAAATTGTTTGGCAAGGAGAAGGTTGGTGTTAACAGCGTACATCATCAGTCTGTTAAAGATCTTCCTCCAAAAATCATGGTCAGTGCAGTGGCTGAAGATCAGGTAATAGAAGCGATAGAAATTCCTGGGCAGACATTTTGTCTCGGCTTCCAATGGCATCCTGAATATCTTATCAGTAAAGGGGAGTTTAATGTCTTTGAGGCTTTTATCGCTGCTGCCAGAAATACACGCGATTGATTAAACCCGATCGTAATGGGTTGACGATTTTTTTTATGTCAATATGCAGTTGCAAATGCTTACGGTTTCTTTTTTTTAGCTAGCGCGTTTAGCTTGAGTTATGGCGAATATGGAATTGCACTATACAAGGACGTTCAATTTTTCGGCTCTGTCGCTAACCAGGACAGAGCTTTAACCAGCCAGCCTCATTACTTCTGTTTGTCTAGTTTTTGCTTGAATAGCCTGCAAACAAGTGACCGCTTTTGGAGCTGGGGTTGGCAGATTCAATGCTATATTAGCGGACTCTAAAGCCCAGGTTTGGCACATAGAGTCCGGTCTCTGCTAACGAAGTCAGTGTCCGCTTATGAGGATTTTGGTCAATGAGGTTTAGAGCTCTGGATGGTAGATTTAATACGTGTGTTACGACGATGTATTGAAATAATAGTTATTAGCGACCAAAGCTGAAGCTCATCGAACTGGTCGTTATGTGCCAGTAGCTGACTCTGTAGGCCCTTTGGACGTTCTGTGCCAGAAGTGACAACATTGCTACTGCAAAGTCAGACTTTTTCTCCTGCCGCAGCTGTTCTCCAGCGAGGCGTCCTGCAAGGTAAAGCCGAAGGCGCTCTGCTCTCAATACGCTTTACGATAGTTCCCCTGATAATCAAAGATCCGTTCCTGCACCTGCCAGTAGTGCTTCTGTTTCCGGGCGATAACAAAGTCAGGTGCTGGCAGCAGAGGTTGGTAACTCAGCACCTCATCAGGACTACTGAAATTCTGCGGGGCCTGACTGTTGGCAACACGCCGTCCGAACAGTTGATTGAAGACCCGGCGCTGCGGTTGTCTACTGAAATCGAATGATTCGCTTAGCTCTTCACCATCCTCACCGTGATAGGTGATTTTCAGTTTGCTTTCATTGCGGGTAAGGGTTATGCCGGCGCAGCGGATGACCATAGCATCTTTAAGCTTAAGGGCTGCTTTCAGCTGATCATCAGGGTCAATAATGGCGTGGCCGCACTGGTGACAGTTACGCGCCGCAATATCGTTCTCCGCATTGCACTGAGGGCACTCTTTAAACCGGAAGCGGTAACTGCACTGCGCCACTTTATCCTGAGACCGGCCGTTATTCTCCGGATGTACAGTCCCCTGACAACGCCGGCCATAGTGCTCAAGAATAGTGCCCTCCTCATCGGTCTTGCCCCAGAAAATATTGGCAAACTCACACTGGGGGCAGAATACCTGCACCGGTACACTGCTGCTATCCGGTCTGGGTTGTCCCACTTCGGGTGAGAAAAGATCGAAACCGTTACCGGCGTAGTCCATGACCAGGCAGTCTTTTTTGCCCTCAGCGAGTCTGAGCCCCCGGCCTGTGATCTGTTGAAACAGGGAGACGGACTGGGTGGGCCTCAGAATCGCGATGAAATCCACATGGGGGGCATCGAAACCGGTAGTCAGAACCGCGACATTGACCAGATATTTTATCTTCTTCTCTTTATACCGGCGGATCAGCAGGTCCCGTTCAGCACTGGCGGTGGCCCCGGTGATCAGCGCTGTTTGTCCATCGGGAAGGTAGCCGCATATCTCTTGGGCATGTCTGACGGTTGCCGCAAACACCATCACCCCGGAGCGTTCTGCAGCCAGCTCCATGATCTGTTCACAAATAGCCCGGGTGACCCGGGGGTGACTCACCAGTAGCTGGTTAACTTCTGCTTCTGCATAGTCGCCAGACTTATTGGCGTTCAGCGCAGAAAAATCATACTGGGCGATGGGTGCGTCTACCATCTTCGGCGGTGTAAGAAAGCCCCGCCTGATCATATATTGCAGGGGAAGCTCATAGATGCAGTGTTCAAATGGTCGCGGATCACTGCTACGGCAGAACCCCCGGTAGTGATAACGATAGATCCAGCCCATCCCCATACGGTAGGGCGTTGCGGTTAAACCGAGCAGTTTCAGCGCGGGGTTATACTCTCTGAGCTGGGCAAAGATCTGTTGGTACTGACTGTTTTCATCGTCGCTGATCCGGTGGCATTCATCGATAATCACCAGGGAGTGTTCAGTGGCAAAGTCTTTGAGGTTGCGGGCGACAGACTGAACGCTGGCGAAAGTGACCTGGTGATGACTCTGTTTTTGTTTCAGCCCGGCGGAATAGAGTCCACCTTCCAGGCCGTAGCTAAGGTATTTGTTGTGATTCTGCTCAACCAGCTCTTTGACATGAGCCAGCACCAGAATTTTGCGTCGGGCCAGCCGGGCAAGTTCGGCAATAACCAGACTTTTCCCCGCACCTGTTGGCAGGACGATAACGGCTGCTGCATCGCTTTTACGGAAATGTTTCAGGGTTGCTTCCACTGCATCCCGTTGATAATCACGCAGTTGAAAGCTACCCGGCATATAAA
This sequence comes from Oceanospirillales bacterium, assembly GCA_018223185.1. GTDB lineage: Bacteria > Pseudomonadota > Gammaproteobacteria > Pseudomonadales > Balneatricaceae > Amphritea. Next base: position 307,324 of record JAAEYW010000001.1, read on the forward strand.
TGATCCGGTTGAAATTCAGTGTCAGTAAAGGATTCAGCTGATTTAAGGAGGAATGTCATAGACCTATTTTAGCGTGGAAATGGCTGATTTAAACGGGCTTTTTAGCTGATATTATGAGATATTTCTGCCAATGGATAAGGGGCGCTCAGTATTGTTTAGATTACTGAGCGAATTACCTCTATTCTGAGACAATATTTTTTTAAATGCAGTGTCTATGACAAAAGAGGAAATGGAAATGGATCTATCTTTTTTCGATGTTTACGTATTGCCCTGGGCGATTAATATAGCTCTGGCGGCGGCTATTTTTATAGTCGGTCGGATGGTTGCAAAAGTGTTGGTGAACCTGCTGGGTAAAGCGCTCCGTAAAGGGAAAATGGAGGAGATCCTGGTTAACTTTATCTCCTCTATTGCCAATATATTGCTGTTGCTGGTGGTGATTGTTGCGTCACTTGACCGGTTGGGTGTAGATACCACCTCTCTGATCGCTCTGGTGGGTGCTGCCGGTCTGGCAGTGGGTCTGGCACTGCAGGGCTCTTTGCAGAACTTTGCTGCGGGAGTCATGCTGATTGTATTCCGTCCATTCAAGGAGGGGGATTTCATCGAAGCTGCCGGTGTCGCCGGTGTTGTTGAACATATCAGTATTTTCAATACGATTATGCGTACCGGCGATAACAAAGAGGTGATTGTACCGAATGGTAATATCTACAGCGGTGTTATCACAAACTACTCTGCCCGTGATACCCGTCGTGTTGATATGGTTTTTGGTATCGGATATGACGATGACCTGAAAAAAGCTAAAGCGTTGCTGCAAGAGATAGTCACCAGTGATGAGCGGGTTCTGCAGGATCCTGCACCGGTAATCGCTGTTTCTGAACTGGCGGATAGCAGTGTTAACTTCGTGGTACGTCCCTGGGTTAAGTCCGGTGATTACTGGGCGGTGAAGTTTGATACCACTGAAAGCGTTAAGCTGCGTTTTGATCAGGAAGGTATCTCTATTCCTTACCCTCAGATGGATGTTCACCAGTACAAGCACGAAAGCAACTGAATTTGTTTACGTTAAAACAGCCGCTTTTGCGGCTGTTTTTTTTATCTATTTTTTAAACGGCGGCACGTCAGCATCTAACGGTTTTTCAATCATCAGACTGTTTTCAATCTGCAGTTTGAGCATCTCGTTTTCCTGCCGTACCTTCTGGGTTTCAAGGCGGGTGCGGAACACCTCCTGATAACGGGTTTCAAGCCGGGCCTCCAGGTCTTCAATCTGCTTGTCCTGCATTCTGATCGTCTGTTCATGCTTTTTGATCTTATTCTGCAGATTGTTGATCAGTCCGTAGCTCTGACTGCCTGTTTCAGAATCGTTGAAGTCTTCATGCCCGGGCATCCGTTGCTGAGTAAGTTCGACGGCCAGATGACTGTAGAGCGCCTTAAGGTCGGCGGCCTCACGGGGATTATAGCGAATACCGCTCTCCATCGCCTTGTGGGCGCTGGCAGCGCCAATAGAGCCTGCGAGGACATGCTCGAGCATGCGATGGAATTCCAGCAGCTCAATAATGGCAATATGGCTTTTACCCGTGACCTGCAGGTCCTCAGTGATTTGCAGCAAGGCGTCCTTGGTTTTGTCTATGTTCAGATAAGTTTCCAGCAGCGTCTGAGCTTCATTCAGCTTATCATCCAGCGGGATATAACGGTCCAGACCTGTTGGCCGGGCTCTTTGAGTGGGCGCGGGCTTCATCGAACAGAGAAACTCGGTGGACAGGTTTCGCTCTGCCTTATGCGGGCTGTAAAGGAGTGAACCGAAGATATAGAAACTGATATTAACCAGCAGGGTCCAGAACACACTGTGAGGTATCGAGCCGATCTCGTCAAAGCCAAACAGTGCTTCAGGCCGTAACAGAGAAAAGCCAAACAGGCCCTCATTAAGAATGGATTCCGGTAGCCAGCCATGACTGATAACGGCAGGAACCATCAGCGTATATATCCACATCAGGAAACCTGCAAGTAAACCCGCCAGGGCACCGGCACTATTTCCCCGATTCCAGAACAGCCCGCCAAGCAGCGCCGGGGTAAATTGCAGAACAGCGACAAATGAAATCAGTCCTATCGCCACCAGGATGTAGGAGTCTGTGAACTCAATGGCAAAACCATAACTACCCAACAGGATCATAGCGGCCAGCAACCAGCGGATCTGCAGAAGAAAGGGTTTAATAAAGCGGCAAGCTGGCATTCTTTCCAGTACCGGCAGAATCAGGTGATTCGAAGCCATGGTGGAGAGGGTCATGGTGGTGACAATGATCATCCCCGTGGCCGCGGAAAAGCCGCCAATAAACGCCAGCAGCGTCAGCGCGTTATTCCCCGCCAGCTGTGGCAGTAGCAGAACATAGTAATCGGCCGATTCCTGTGGCAATCCCATCAGCAGGCCCCCGGCGGCAATCGGTACCACGAACAGGTTGATCAGGATCATATACAGCGGCAGCACCCAGATAGCCGTTTTAATATGCTTATGATCCGCATTTTCAACCACCGCAACATGGAACATACGGGGGAGATTCTGGATTGCCGCAAAGCTGAGGATGATCAGTGTCAGCCACATGGCACCTGAATTTGAGGTGCCACTGACCTGTACTACCCGTTCGAAACCCTGATCAAACAGACGTTCGGTAATATCATCAAAACCATCAAACAGGCTGAAACTGACAAACAGTCCGATGGTAATAAAGGCAACCAGCTTCACCAGACATTCCGCCGCCAGTGCTGTCATCATACCCTGATGTCGTTCGGTGGGGTCTAAGCGGCGCATGCCAAACATGATAGTAAAGGCGACCATGAACAGTGTTATCAGTAAACCGGATAATCCCCAGCCCATAGGCGAACTATCATTATCGGTAATCAGCTGGAATGAGGCGACCACGGCTTTCAGTTGCAGGGCGATATAGGGGAGAACACCCAGCAGTGCAATCAGCGTTACCAGTGCGGCGATGGTTTCGGAGCGGTTATACCGGGTGGAGATAAAGTCGGCGATACTGGTAATGCGGAAAATTTCTTTTGCAAACACCATGCGTCGCAGGGTGATCCACCAGAATGCAATTCCCAGTATCGCACCAAGATAGACCCCCAGAAACTGCAGGCCGGAACTGGCAGCAAAGCCGACACTGCCGTAAAAGGTCCAGGAGGTATGATAGACCGCCAGAGACAGGCAGTAGACCCAGGGGCTCTTAAAACCCTCCCCGCGAGTCTCTATACGTCTTTCAACTAATTGTGCGATACCAAAAAGGACCGCCATATACAAAGTAATGGTGAGAATAACAGTAAGAGAGCTAAACATCCTGATCCTTACTCTGATAGCTTAGTTTATAAATCAGATAGTTAAGCTATAGCTGGCTTAGCTTCTCAGGTCAATTAAAGGTTACCCAAAATGTTATTCCGGTGGTGCTGTATGATTATCAGGGCCGGTTTTATTTGCACTGCAACATGCTGGTGGTACCGGGTCGAACCCGCCCGGATGGCCCGGATGGCATTTGCCAAGGCGTTTTATACCCAGCCAGCAGCCTTTTATAACACCGTGAGTTTCGATCGCCTCGACCGTATAGGCTGAACAGGTTGGATAGAACCGGCAATTAGGCCCCAGAAATGGGCTGATCAGGTATTGATAGGTGCGGATCAGAAAGATAAAGCAGCGTCGTAGAATCATGCCGTAAGTGTAGCGCTGCCGGGGAGTGTGAGACAAGAAAAAGCCGCGGACAGTCGCGGCTTTAATTAAGTGTCTGTTTAACGAGTCAGAGATGCTCTTCGGCGTACTCTGCCAGTCTGGAACGGAAAATACCTTCTAAGTGAATGGTTGCGGACCCTTCAAAGCCCTTAAATCGCTCTACCACATAGGTCAGACCCGAGGTCAGTGCAGTCAGATAGTTAGAATCGATCTGTGCCAGGTTACCCAGGCAGATCATCTTACTGTCCTTACCGCAGCGGGTGAGGATGGTTTTCAACTGCTGTGGTGTCAGGTTCTGTGCTTCATCAATCAGCACTACCGCGTTCTGAATGCTTCGGCCGCGAATAAAGTTAAGTGATTTAAACTGTATGTTGGCTTTCTCAATCGCATACTTAACACTGCTCTGTGGGCGTTCATCACCTTCGTGCATCGCTTCCAGGTTGTCGTGGATAGAACTAAGCCAGGGTGTCATCTTCTCCTCTTCGGTGCCTGGCAGGAAGCCGATATCTTCTGCCACCGGAGGGGTAGAGCGGGTGACGATAATCTTATTGTAACGTCCCTCTTCAATTACCATTTCCAGGGCGCAGGCCAGGGCGATCAGAGTCTTACCGGAGCCCGCTGCACCGTTTAGCAGGCAAAGGTCGATATCGGGATCCTGAATCGACTGCATGGCAAATGCCTGATAGATATTGATCGGATGAATACCCCAGCACTCCTGCTGCATCAGCTTATCGTAGCCAAGGTCCAGCAGAATGATCTCGTCAAAGCTGACAGACACGACCCGCGCTGCGAAGTCTTTAGAGTCATCATAGATATACTGGCAGGGATAGGTGTCCGGTAGCACATCAGAACTGATTTTATGATAGGTGTTAGCGCCTTCCTGATAACTTTTGACTTTATCGACTTTTTCCCAGAAATTGCCTTCGATATGGTAGTGTCCGGAAGGCAGAAGCTCCAGGTCGGAGACCAGCTGGTCCTTACGATAATCCTCTACTTTTTGCAGTCCGGCGCCCATCGCTTTAAGGCGCATATTGATATCTTTGGTAACGAGAATAATTTCGCGATGGGGGTCACTGCCCTGCAGGTGCAGAGCGCAGTTGATAATATGATTATCGTTGTTCTTATTGTCCGGGAGGAAACCCTGACGGGTAGTGAGTTCGTGGTCGGGGAATATACTTAGTTTACCCAGGCGGGTGGCGTCTTCAGTTCCGGGAACCTTAATCTGTACCCCTTTGAGTATCTGAGAGGGTGTGGCTGCGCTGAGAATATTATCGATAGCGCGTATTACGTGCCGGGCTTCCTGGGCTACGCTCTGTTTACGGTCCTTGATGCTGTCCAGTTCTTCCAGAACGGTCATCGGTATAGAGATATCCTGCTCTTTAAACTCGTACAGGCAGTTAGGGTCATGCAGTAAAACGTTGGTATCGAGGATATAGAGTTTATCAGCACTCATATGGGGGTTCCTTCTCGAGCCGACTCAGATATTTACACAGTAACCGGCAAAAAAACTCCGGCCTGTATACTTAGTTAAGCAGAAGTTGACGTAGGATAAAACCCACTTGGTCACCATTTTTAAGGAGCAGGGTTGTGCAATATCATAATATTGTGATTCTTACCGGTGCCGGAATATCGGCTGAATCAGGAATAAGAACGTTTCGGGCGGCGGATGGTTTGTGGGAAAACCACCGTATTGAAGATGTCGCTACTCCTGAAGCATTTGACCGCAATCCTGAGCTGGTTCATCAATTCTATAATCAGCGGCGGGAACAGCTACTGCTGCCCGATATCCGTCCCAACCCGGCACATCAGGCACTGGCCCGGCTGGAACAGGCTTTTACAGGGCAGTTTCTGCTGGTGACTCAGAACATAGATAACCTGCATGAGCGTGCCGGCAGTTGCAATCTTATACATATGCATGGGGAACTGTTAAATCTGCGTTGTACCACCTCGGGCCAGGTGTTTAGCAATTTCAAACCGGTGGGGCCGGATGCCCGGTGCCGCTGCTGTGATCATTCTGGCACACTGAGACCGGATATTGTCTGGTTTGGCGAGATGCCGATGCAGATGGAGCTGATTTATGATGCGCTGGAAAACTGCGACCTGTTTATCTCCATCGGAACTTCCGGTCATGTTTATCCGGCAGCCGGTTTTGTTGAGGTGGCTAACAGTGTCGGGGCTGAAACGGTGGAAATTAATCTTGAACCGTCGCAAAAACAGTCCGCTTTCGATCGCCATATTTACGGGCCGGCCAGTCGCGAAGTTCCGCTGTTTGTTGAAAGTTTGATCAGTAGTTAATTCTTTTTTATCAACAGGTTACTGGAGTAGTAATGATGCATTAACTATAGTGTAACCTGAACTTTATATTTTTTAGAGGGGTCTGATAGTTTATAGAAGGACCTGCTAAGCCCTGTGTACAGCCGGAAATTGTTTCTGCGCTGGGGTGTTTATCAGAGGGGCAATACCATGATGACAGAACAATTTGTATCCGCCAATATTACGCCGCTGGATAGCCTGGATACGCTTTCCCCTTATGAGGTGGCAAAACTTCAGGACCGGAGTCAGGCGGGGTTATATCCCTTGTTTCGCCAGTGTGCACTGGCGGTACTGAACTGTGGTAGTGAGCTGGACAGCACTAAGCAGGTGCTGGAAAAGCACAAAGATTTTGATATCAGAGTCAGTCACAAGCATCGCGGTGTGCAGCTGGAGCTGGTCAATGCGCCCGCCAGTGCATTTGTTGATGGTGAGATCATTCAGGGGATTCGTGAGCATCTGTTCTCTGTGTTGCGGGATCTGCTCTACGTCGGCGATGAACTGGATAAATGCTGCGATGGCCTGCAGGAAGGTGAACAGATCACTAATATGGTGTTCCACATTTTGCGCCACGCCGAGGCAATAGAGCCTCATGTGAAGCCGAACCTTGTGGTCTGCTGGGGTGGTCACTCGATCAGTCGGGAGGAGTATATCTACACTAAACAGGTCGGTTATGAGCTTGGCCTGAGGGGGATGAGCGTCTGTACCGGGTGCGGTCCCGGGGCGATGAAAGGGCCGATGAAAGGGGCCACCATCGCTCATGCAAAACAGCGAATCGCCGACGCCCGTTATGTTGGTATATCTGAACCGGGCATTATTGCAGCTGAATCACCCAATCCGATTGTTAACGAACTGATCATCATGCCGGATATTGAGAAACGGCTGGAAGCGTTTGTCCGGCTGGGTCATGGCATTATTGTGTTCCCGGGAGGCGCGGGTACGGCCGAAGAGATTCTCTATATACTAGGTATCCTGCTACATGAACGTAACTGTACCTGTCCGTTTCCGCTGATTTTCACCGGTCCTGCGGGCAGTGAAGCCTATTTTGAAACGGTGGACCGGTTTATCCGTGCCACTCTGGGGGATCGGGCCGCGTCGCTGTATGAGATTGTGGTGGGTGATCCCTACGAGGTTGCGGTGAAGATGAAGGCGGGACTCGAGCGTGTGACGGTCTATCGTAAAGCGACCGGAGAATCCTTCCACTTTAACTGGCAGCTGCATATTTCAACTGAATTTCAGCAACCGTTTGAACCCACTCATGAGAATATGGCTGCGCTTAATCTGACCCACGATCAGCCTGATTATTTGCTGGCTGCGACTCTGAGAAAAGCGCTGTCTGGTATTGTTGCGGGTAATGTAAAAGCACCGGGTATCCGCGCAATAGAAGAGTTTGGCCCGTTTGAGCTGAGTGGCGAAGCTAACATGGTGGATGAACTTGATGTATTGCTGTCAGCTTTTGTGTCGCAGCGCCGTATGAAGATTGATTATGAGGAGTATCAACCCTGTTACCGTCTGGTGCAGGCTGAAGTTGCCTGATCTCAGTCCGTGTTTCAGGTCAGGTAGCCCGGGCTCCCGGAGCAGGTGGTCTCCTGGGTAAAACCAATCAGGTAGTTGGGGCTGCCGGCCTTCGGTCCGGTGCCTGATAAGCCTATTGATGCGAATCGGGGCGAGTGGGGGCTGCTCTGACTGCCTTTGATGTCGATATTGCCGGGACGGAGCTGGTTGCAGATCCGCAGAATGGTTTGATTATCCTGGGAGTGAATGCTCAGAGACAGCCCGTAAACGGTGCGGTTTATCTCCTCGATAACCCGCTCAAGATTATCTTTCTGGTAGCGGATGATATGCAAAACCGGGCCGAAATGTTCCTCGCTGAGCTCGTCGATGGAGTGCAGGCGGATCAGAGTGGGGGCGACAAAGTAGCCAGCATCGTGGCGGGCACTCAGTTCGCCTTCGAATATCAGTCTGCCATGTATCCTGCAATGCTCTATGTGGCCATGCAGTGCCTGAAGGGCGTGATTATCGATTACGGGCCCCAGATCGGTCCCTGGTTCTCCCGGATCACCAATTGTCAGGGTCCGGATAGCGCCTGTCAGCATTGACTCCAGTTGTTCTGCGGTTTCCTCCTGCAGATAAAGAACCCGTAAAGCGGAACAGCGCTGTCCGGCGCTGTTATAGGCGGATTCGATGACATCTCTGACAATCTGCTCAGGCAGTGCACTGTTATCGGTAATCATGATATTCAGTCCACTGGTTTGAGTTATCAGGGGCGCAACAGGGGCTAACTCTCTGTGCGCCAGCAGCCGGGCGATTATCCCCGCACTGTTATTTGAGCCGGTAAAAGCGATACCGCTGAGGCGAAAATCTTTGATCAGTTGTTCATTGATGCTGTCACTGCTGCCGGGCAGCAGCGCGATGGCATCTTTGGCAACACCGGCATCTAACAACAGCTGGGTTGCACGATAGGCGATCAGAGGGCTGCCGCTGGCAGGTTTCGCTATCACCGTGTTTCCCGCCAGCAGTGCTGCAACTACCTGGCCTGCCCAGATAGCCAGGGGAAAGTTCCAGGGGCTGATACAGACAAAGATACCCCGGCCATCGTAACGCAGAGTGCGCTCTTCGCCCGCCACCGCTGTCAGTGGCTGCGGCGTTAAACGATGGATCGCCTGCGCGGCGTATAACCGGCACAGCTCAACGGCTTCGCGGATCTCATCAATTGCATCCCGCAAAGTTTTACCCGATTCACGGATGCAGAGTGCGATCAGTTCCTCACGATGTTGTTCCAGCAGGTCTGCAAAGCGGCCGATAATCATGGCCCGCCCGGATACAGCCATTCGGTTCCAGCCGGCAAAGCCTGTTCTGGTGACGGTGTAGGCTTCGCGCACATCATCGGCACTGCTGCGAAACAGCTCTCCGGTTGGCAGGCTCAGATTAAAGGGAGAAACTGTTGTTTCTGCCGGACAGGATATGACCGGTTCTCCATTAATCAGCGGTGCAGCCAGCCACTGCTTGTTGCTGAAACTACCGATTTTCTCCAGCAGTCGCTGGCGTTGCAGTTGTGAGTCGAGAATAATTCCCGGAGGTTTGTCATTTGCTGATACATCAGCACCCGGACAGGCCGCTAAATGATCGGGTTTTGGTGGTGCAAAGGTAAAGTCAGACTCGCTGTTCAGCCGTTGGCGAAGCAGGTGTGGGGGCAGTTGTGCCTGAGTGCCTATTGTCAGATATACCCTCTGCACCACTTTATTGATCAGCGGCTGTGTAAGGCGCTTTTCGCCTATGTAATGTTGCCGTTGCAGTTCAAATGTTTTAGTACTCTGCTCGGCAGTGTTTAATATCTGGTTAATGATTGTATCGTTGTGACAGGCAAACTGGGGGCGGAGCAAAGGGCGATGATGATCCAGCAGGTAACGCACACATAACTGGTATGAAAGGTCTGTTGTCTCTTTGCGCGTATACACCGGGTAATCCGGTAGACGCTGCTGTTGAGCATAACGTATCTCACTGTTCAGATAACCGCCTTTAACCAGTCTCACCGGGATAGGTGTCTGTAACTCACCAGCAAGAAAACTCAGCCAGCCAAGCGTCGGCAAGGCCCGCTTAGAGTAAGCCTGAACAGTCACTCCCAGCCCGCCCCAGCCCCGGCAAAGATCACTGCGCAGCAGGTTTTCAAAGATCTGCAGTATCAGTTCCTGTCGACCGGATTCTTCTGCTTCTATGGTAACCGCGATATTTTCAGACCGGGCAAGAATCAGCAGGTGCAACATACGCTGGGTCACCTCTTCAATAACGGTAGAGCACTTGAGAGGTTCCAGACGAGGGTGCAGGGCGGACAGTTTTATGGAGAGTGATGGTGTGGGGCGGTGTGTAAAGTCCTCTGCGGTTATCGCCTTTATCGCCTCAAGACACTGTTTGATATAGTGTCTGGCAGCCTCATCCGTCACTGCAGATTCACCCAGGAGATTAATAGCGTATCGCTGGTTGCCCGGGTAATGGCTGATTTTCTGCAGCCCCTGTTGAATATCGGGACTGAAGATAAACTGCTCTCGCAGGGCTGCGACTGTTTCAGATACGGTTGTGCGAATCAGCGGATAGTCAGACTGTTCAGCCAGTTGACCGAATACGCTGCGCGCCTCCGTTTCGGCGGGGATCTGTTTCAGGCGAACAGCCTGTTTCCAGGTGGCTGTATGCTGAATCGTCGTGTTATTGAACTCAAAAAAAGACTGCCATAGAGCGGGTGTCAGTTTCTCTGCGATGAAAGCGTTGATGCTCTTCTCATCAGGCAGATAGAGCAGTGTTTCAGCCAGTGAAATCAATGCTATCTGTTCTTCATCGGTTAGTCTGAGTGTGCTGCTCAGCGGCACGCTGCCGAATGGATCTTCAACTTGCTCTGTGACCGGTGCCAGCGACCGGAGTGTTTGCTGTTTTGTGTCCGCAGCAAGGTCTGCGAGTTGAGACGCCACGGTCTCCTCATCTGCACAGTAGTATGCCGGGATATTGTTCCATAGTTGCGCTGCGCTCCATTTAACATGCTGATCTGAGAAATATAGCGAGAGAGGGAACATAGAGTGCCTGTTGTTAGGAAACTAATTAAATAATAGACAGAGAATAGTCTAACAATAAAACGTCAGAGTTATGCGACTTAAAAGTGGTGAGTGCTGAGTGGGTTAGTGAAGGGTAAAAAGCCCGCGGACATTTTTGTCGCGGGCTTTGGTTTATCGAGTGTTCTATCGGTTATTACGAGTGCAGTATCAGATCCGCTCAAGCAGAGCAGCGATACCCTGACCGCCACCAATACACATCGTTACGACCGCATAGCGTCCGGCGCTTCGCTGAAGTTCGTAGAGTGCTTTTACCGTAATGATAGCTCCGGTAGCTCCGATCGGGTGGCCCAGAGAGATGCCGCTGCCATTGACGTTTACCTTCTCCAGTGGCAGTTCCAGATCACGACAAACGGCCAGAGCCTGAGCGGCAAACGCTTCATTAACCTCCCATACATCGATATCGGCCGTGGACAGGTTGTTGTCAGCCAGCAGTTTACGAACGGCTGGTACGGGGCCTATACCCATATATTTCGGTTCTACCCCGGCAAAACTGTAGCCGACCAGGCGGGCTATCGGTTTCAGACCTTTGGCTTCAGCGGTTTCCGCGGCCATCAGTGTTACCGCTGCAGCAGCATCGTTAAGGCCGGAAGCGTTGCCCGCAGTGACGCTGCCGTCCTTTTTGAAGGCCGGACGTAGCTTTGCCATATCATCAGACGTGCAGCCATAGCGCAGGTGCTCATCGGTATCGAACATTGTCACCCCTTTGCGCGACCTGAGTTCAACCGGCACGATCTGCTCTTTAAACCGGCCTTCGGTAATGGCCCGTTCGGCATTATTATGGCTCAATACCGCCAGTGCATCCTGATCTTCGCGACTGATCTGCCATTTTTCAGCGATATTTTCAGCGGTAATGCCCATATGCGTGTTATCAAACGGGCAGGTCAGTGCACCCACCATCGCATCAACAATGGCGGCATCACCCATGCGCTGGCCAAAACGCGCCGTTGGTATCCAGTACTGGGACTGACTCATCACCTCTGCACCGCCGGCTACCGCAGCGTCACATACGCCCAGTTCAATCTGCTGAGTTGCTGAGATGATTGCCTGCAGGCCGCTACCACATAAGCGGTTCATTGTGACGGCGGGGGTTTCGATCGGCAGGCCACCGTTGACTGCGGCAACGCGGGCCAGATACATATCCCGTCGTTCGGTGTGAATCACGTTGCCAAAAACACTGTGGCCGAAATCTTCCGGTGCCGCTCCTGAGCGGGCTACAGCTTCACTGACACAGGTGCTGGCCAGATCGCAGGGCGTCTGAGATTTCAGACTGCCACCAAAACCACCGATTGCTGTTCGAACGCCGCTCAGTACTACTACTTCTCTTTTGCTCATAATTGAGTCCTATATATTGGCTGTGTCTTATTATTGTTATTGTTTGAAAGGTAGTGCAGTCAGGTTTGATAACTTATCATTGGCCAGCGTTAAAGGCTCTTACCCATTAGTGAAATATTTATAACCCTTTCTATTTTTATCCATTCGCCGGAAATTACTGATGCAGTTGCTGTTTGATATAGTTATACCTGTTTTTATCCTGATGGTGCTGGGGTGGGGATGCCGTCGTTCCGGCTTGCTGGAGGAGGCAAGTGCATCCGCGCTTAACCGCTATGTCTATTATATTGCCGTGCCTGCTCTGATGTTTACGTCAACAGCATCGGTTGATATTCAGTCAGTACTGCAATGGCATTTTATCGCTGTATATACAGGAGGCTCGGTTGTCGCGGTCATCGTTGCCTTCCTGGGCTGGCGCCGGATGCAGCTTACTGCCCCCCTTGACTGGACGGTGGTTGCGTTGAATTCAGCCTGGGCGAATACGGTTTATATGGGGGTGCCGATCTTTTATTTTATGTTTGGCGACCGGGGAACGCTGCCGGTTATTATCGCGACACTGACCAGTAATCTTCTGTTTATTCTGGTGCTGGCTCTGATGTCAGAACTGCAAAATAGTCAGGGCGGTGTGGTGGCAAAACTCAAAACCCTGTTGCTTCAGACTCTGCTTAAAAATCCGGTGATGATGGCGCCGCTCCTGGGCATGCTGGTATCGTTAAGCGGTATTTCACTGCCTGCCATAATTTTAACCCCGCTGCAGATGCTTGCGCCTTCTGCGGCCCCTGTGGCGCTGTTTGCTCTGGGAATTTCACTCAGTGGTCTTCAAGTTGGCGCGGGCAGTTTTGAGCTGGTCTGGCTGACGCTTGTTAAGTTGGTGGTGCACCCTCTGGCGACTTTCGCACTGGCGCTTATGTTCGGGCTTGAACCGTTCTGGGGTGCCAGTGCCGTGGTTCTCTCAGCATTGCCAACCGGCGCGATGGTGTATGTGCTGGCTCAGCAATACAAGACCCGGGTGACACTTACATCGGCAACGATTATGGTTACAACTTTAGTATCTTTGATTACCCTGGCTGTAGTTCTGCCGTTGATGCAACAGTGGGGTAGTTAGCTGTTAAGGAGAGTGAAATGAAGTGTCATAAAGTGGATTATGAAATTATAGGGAATTCAATGCCGCTGCTGGAGGTGGAGCTTGATCCGGGTGAAACCGTGATCGCAGAAGCCGGCTCTATGAACTATATGGAGGAAGACATCAGTTTTGAAACGAAGATGGGGGATGGTGCCGACCCTGATCAGGGGATGTTCTCAAAGCTGTTTTCGGTGGGTAAGCGGATGATCACCGGCGAATCACTGTTTATGACTCACTTCTCAAACAATGGCGGACAGAAGCGCAAAGTGGCCTTTGCCGCACCCTATCCGGGGATGGTTGTTCCGGTCGATATGTCTCAGATCGGAGAGCGACTCTATTGTCAGAAAGATGCTTTTCTCTGCGCCGCACTGGGAACCCGGTTGTCGGTTGCGTTTTCCCGTAAGCTTGGCGCCGGTTTTTTCGGTGGCGAAGGCTTTATTTTACAGAAGCTGGAAGGCGATGGTATGGCCTTTATTCAGGCGGGTGGCTCTGTTGTGAGAAAAGAACTGAATAATGAGACTCTGCGTGTCGATACGGGGTGTCTGGTTGGATTCAGTGACGGCATTGAGTATGACATCGAGATGGTAAAAGGGCTCAAATCGATGTTTCTTGGAGGAGAGGGTCTGTGGCTGGCGACACTCTCCGGGACCGGGAGTGTCTGGGTTCAGAGTCTGCCGTTTTCGCGCCTTGCAGACCGTATTCTTGCTGCAGCCCCTGCTGTTGGGGGGGATGACAAAGGGGAGAGTTAGCCGAAGCATGAGTTGTGTCTGATTAATCTCATAAAATGATCTGTTTTTGATGTCGTTTTTATGACTTTTAGCAGCAATGAAGGTATATTTCACCGATATTTTTATCGTGAATATTTGGTTTTCCGGTCATGCTGCGTAAAAAACTGGTTATTACATTAACAACTGCCCAGGGGTCGCGGCAGTATACTCTGGGTCAGCTGGCCAGATATCTGCTCGCCCTGTTTTTGTTAATGTCGGTTTGTAGTTTTTTTATTTCTAATCTGCTGCTGGTAAAAACCTCAGATGCCCTCGACGATCTGGAACAGGGGATTGACTCTCTGGCCAGCCAGTACGAGATGACGCTGGGAACTCAGGAGATGCAAAAAGGTCAGCTTGATCAGCTTTCCACAACGCTGCAGGAGCTGAAGATCGAGCGTGATCAGTTACAGGAAGAGAATCTTCGTATCGGTGAGCTGAATGAAACCCTGGATGCCAGTCTCTATGGCCTGGAAGACCTGCTGGGTTTGCCTCCCTCACAAGAGATGACATCTGACCGGGCCGACGCCCTGACGGTGATGACTAACCAGCGTCTGTTTTTTCTCAGTGTACTGCCCAATGGCGACCCTATTCAGGGGATTCGCATCAGTGACAAGTTTGGTATGCGTATGCATCCGGTCCACAAGAAACGGATCATGCATAACGGTATAGATTTTAAAGCAAATATCGGTACTCCGGTCTATGCCACTGCGGATGGCGCTGTGGAGTACGCCGGGTTACACAAGCAGAGCGGTTTTGGCAAACTGATCATACTGCAACATGCACTGGGGTTTAAAACTTACTACGCTCACCTGAACGATGTGAAAGTTAAAAGCGGAACCTTTGTCAGCAAAGGGCAGCTGATTGGCCTGAGTGGAAATACCGGCACCTCGACCGGCCCCCATCTTCACTATGAAGTTCGCTACCTGTTCAGACCGATCAATCCTGAGCCGTTTGTGGCCTGGAATATAAGCAATTTCGAATCACTGTTTTCAGAAGTAAAAGGTGTAAAATGGGCTTCTTTACGAAAAATGTACCCGCTAAATCAGGCATTGCAAACGGCTCAGCAATAACTATCATTGCTGAAGGCAATAAATTCAGCGGTGATATGAGTATCATCGGCCGGATGCATATTGATGGTACATTTGAGGGGAATGTCTCCTCGCTGGATAATATCTCCATCGGCAAGAATGGCCATGTGCACGGTGTGGTAAAAGCGAACCATATTACCGTATGTGGTCTGCTTGAGGGGGAGGTGATCTGTGACGAACTTGAGATTGACCGGGGTGGCAAAGTCGTCGCAACGGTTATCAGTAAAGTCATGGCGATTCACCCCGAAGGCAACTTTATCGGTGAGCGGCGTATGAAAGAGGTGGGTGTGTTAGAGCATGCACCACAGATCGAATCCGGTATTGATGCGATCGACTCCCTGCCGGATAAGGTAACCATTAAAGCGGGTAAGGAATCAGCATAAACAATGTGTGAACTGCTTGGCATGAGTGCCAATGTCCCAACCGATATCTGTTTCAGCTTTAGCGGGCTGATGCAGCGTGGTGGGGAGACCGGACCCCATAAGGATGGCTGGGGTATCGCCTTCTATGTGGGCAAAGGGTTGCAGACATTTCATGATCCGGCGCCGAGCAGTCAATCAGAAATAGCCCGGCTGATCAAAAATCATCCGATTAAAAGTAAGACGGTTATCAGTCATATTCGTCAGGCCAACGTCGGCAGTATCTGTCTGGAAAACACGCACCCTTTTAGCCGCGAATTGTGGGGTTTTTGCTGGACATTTGCGCACAACGGCCAGCTGGACCCGAAACTGTTTGACCTGCCGTTAAGCTATTATCACCCGATAGGCACGACCGACAGTGAATATGCTTTCTGCTGGTTGCTGGGGCAGGTGAGGGATCGGTTTCCGCAGAGGCCGGATAACTTCGCAGAAGTAATCGAGCTGATACACTGCTGCTGTGATCAGTTACGCGAGCTGGGCGTGTTCAATATGTTAATGACCGAGTCTGAGTACCTGCTGGCGTACTGTTCAACTAAGCTATCGTGGATCACCCGGCGGGCACCCTTTGGCCGGGCAAGGCTGGCCGACGAAGAACTGACAGTCGACTTTTGCAAAGAAACAACCCCTAACGATATAGTAACAGTTGTTACCACCGAGCCGCTGACCACCAATGAACATTGGCGCAGGTTGCAGACCGGCGAGATGATCGTTTTTCGTGAAGGTGTTCAACAGCCCCTCAGCCGGTGCTTTGGCCACGCCTGATCTAAACCCTCTTTATTAAGCTGAATACTCCATTGTGACTTCCACTATCAAGCAACTTTATACCCGGCTGGATAACTGTCTGATTGCCGACCGTTTCTCTATTCGAAAGAAGATCCAGCTGCTGCAACGCCGTCTTAAAGAAGATAAATCCTCTGACCGTTTGCAGGATGAAGTTGAGGCGCTGCTATTACGTTCTGAAGAGAAAGTGGCAAAGCGGGAGTATAGCCTGCCGATCGGTTATCCTGATCTGCCGGTCAGTGCCCGCCGTGAGGAGATCGCCAACGCGATCTCTGAACATCAGGTCGTCGTGATCGCGGGTGAAACCGGGTCGGGTAAAACCACGCAGCTGCCAAAGATCTGTCTGGAACTCGGCTTAGGCCGGGTGGGCCTGATCGGCCATACCCAGCCCCGTCGTCTGGCGGCCAGAACGGTTGCGAATCGTATCGCTGAGGAGCTGCAAACCTCCCTGGGGAGTACGGTTGGTTATCAGGTGCGTTTCACCGAGCAGGTTGCCGAAAACACTCTGGTTAAACTGATGACCGATGGTATTCTGCTGGCGGAAACCCAGAATGACCGTTACCTCGAACGCTATGAAGTCCTGATTATTGATGAAGCCCACGAGCGCAGTCTGAATATCGATTTTCTGCTGGGCTATCTGCACCGTATTCTGCCTAAGCGCCCGGATCTGAAAGTCATCATCACCTCCGCAACGATCGATCTGGAGCGGTTTTCTCAGCATTTTAATAATGCTCCGGTGATCGAGGTCTCGGGTCGCACCTATCCTGTTGAGCTGCACTATCGTCCGCTTGAAGAGCTGGACGAGAACAGTGAGAAAAGCATTCCGGAAGGGATTGTCTGTGCCACTGAAGAGCTGATTCAACTGGAGCGAAAAAAAGGTATCTCCGGTGCCGGTGATATTCTGGTATTTCTCAGCGGTGAGCGGGAGATCCGGGAGACTGCTGAACACCTGAGGAAGGCCGCTCAGCAGGGGCGTATTAAGCATATCGAAGTGATGCCCCTGTATGCCCGACTCAGTGTTGCCGAGCAGAATAAGATCTTCTCCTCTGTCCGGGGCGCGGGGCGGCGTATTGTTCTCTCTACCAACGTTGCGGAAACATCGCTGACAGTTCCGGGGATCCGCTATGTTATCGATCCGGGCCTGGCGCGTATCAGCCGTTACAGCTACCGGTCAAAGGTGCAGCGATTACCGGTTGAACCCGTGTCTCAGGCCAGTGCCAATCAACGTAAAGGGCGCTGTGGCCGGGTGGCGGAGGGTATCTGTATCCGTCTCTATTCAGAGGAGGACTTTAATGCACGGCCAGAGTTTACAGATGCTGAGATCCGCCGCACCAATCTGGCGGCGGTTATTCTGCAGATGCTTAACCTGCGACTCGGTGCTATCGATCAGTTTCCCTTTATTGATCCGCCGGATTCCCGCTATATCAACGATGGCTTTAATTTACTGCAGGAGTTGGGGGCTGTTGATGATAAGCGCGCCCTGACTAAATCGGGACGACAGCTGAGTCGCTTACCGGTCGATCCGAAGATTGGCAGGATGCTGCTGGCGGCAGTCGACAATAACTGCCTCAAAGAGATGATTGTTATCGCCAGCGCCCTGAGTGTGCAAGATCCACGGGAGCGTCCCATGGATAAACAGCAGGCGGCGGATCAGAAGCACCGCGAGTATGCTGATGAAGAGTCCGATTTTGTTACGCTGGTTAATCTATGGAATCTGTATGAGGAACAGCGGCAGGAGCTGACCCAGAATCAGTTGCGTAAATACTGTCAGAAACAATTTCTTTCCTATATGCGGATGCGCGAGTGGCGCGATGTACACCGTCAGCTGCATCTTATTTGCCGCAACCTGGATTACAAAGAGAACTCTCAGCCCGCGGGTTATGATTCATTGCACCGATCTCTGTTGGCAGGCTTGCTGGGCAATATGGGGTTTAAGCAGGAAAATAAAGAGTACCTGGGGGCGCGCAACCGCCGCTTCAGTATTTTTCCTGGGTCAATGCTGTATAAGAAAGCGCCCAAGTGGATTATGGCGGCTGAGCTGGTTGAAACCAGCCGGTTGTATGCCCGCATGGTTGCCCGTATTGATCCGCTCTGGGCGGAATCCCTGGCCGGGCATCTGGTAAAACGCAGTTATCTTGAACCTCACTGGGAAAAGAAAAAAGCTCAGGTGGTCGCGCAGGAACAGGTGACCCTTTATGGTCTGATTATCGTTCCGGGACGCACTGTGCATTATGGCAGGATCGATCCCAAAGTCAGTCAGCAGATCTTTATTCGCAGCGCTCTGGTTGAGGGGCAGTTCAGTACACAGGGGGCGTTTTTCAAACATAACCGTAACCTGCTGACCTCAATTGAAAATCTTGAAGCGAAGACCCGGCGGCGTGATCTGTTGGTGGATGAAGATACCCTGGCAGAGTTTTATGCTTCCAGGCTGGAACAGCATAACGGTGCACAGGCAGGCTGCTGGGTTGTTAATGGCGCAGGCTTTGAACAGTGGCGTAAGCAGGTTGAGCAACAGAACCCAAAGATCCTGTTTATGCAGGAGGAGGATCTGCTGCAACGCTCAGCGGAGCACGTTACCCGGGCAAGTTATCCTGAACAGCTGCAGCTGAGTGGCGCAAAACTGAAGCTCAGCTATCACTTTGAACCCGGTGCCCAGGATGACGGTGTAACCCTCCAGACACCGCTGGTGCTGTTGAATCAGATCCCGGAAGAGCGGCTCGAGTGGCTGGTTCCGGGGATGTTGAAAGAGAAATGTATCGCTTTGTTGAGGGGGTTGCCAAAATCCCTGCGTAAAAATTTTGTGCCTATACCCGATTATGTTGATGCCTTTGTTGACGCGGCTGTATTTGCCGAGGGCTCTCTGAATGAAGCGCTGGCACTGCACCTTAAACGAATGACCGGTGTCAGCATCCGTCGGGAAGATCTGGATGCGGTGGTGCTGGACGATCATTACCGGGTTAACATTCGCCTGACCGGCGAAAAGGGCAATACTGTTGCTGAAGGTCGTGATCTGCAGGCGTTGCAGCAGAGTTTTGGTCAGCAGGCCCGGCAGGCGTTGACACAGACGCCTTCCGAGAGTTGGGGGCGAAAAGGTATAACCGCGTGGGACTTTGGTGATCTGCCGGAATCAATTAAGCTGAAACAGGCAGGTGGTCTTGAACTGGAGGTTTATCCGGGGTTGCAGGATTGCGGTGACAGTGTCGAACTCAGAGTGTTTGAAGACCGGGCGATGGCGGCCAAACAAAACTATCTTGGTCTGACCCGCTTATTCATGCTGCAGCTGACCGAGCAGCTACGCTTCGTCAAAAACCGGTTGCCTGGGTTTCAGCAAACAGCCATCTTGCTGGCCAAAATAGAGACTCGTAACCAGTTGCATGAGCGGTGCTTGCAGAGTGCTGTCGCCGCAACCTTTCTGGGCGGGGATGTGATAATACGCTCGGAGAAAGCGTTTTCTGATCAGTTAAACCGCTATCGGAGCGAATTTTGCCAGCAGGCCGAGCAGCAGGCAGTGCTGTTGGGGGATATTGCCCGGCAATATCACAGCATCCAGAAACAGCTTTCAGGTTCGGTTAATCTTCAGGCCGTTACCATTCTTAATGATATCCGCCAGCAGCTGGATGGTTTGGTGTTTAAGGGGTTTTTAACTGAAGTGCCTTACCCGCAGTTACAACAATATCCAAGGTACCTGAAAGGGATCGAACTGAGGCTGGAAAAATATCAGCGTGAGTTGCCACGCCAGCGAATGCTGAGCGAACAGCTGCAGCAGCTGACCCGGCAGTATCGGGGGCAGCTGGAGCTGGACAAGAAGCATAACCGTTATAATGAGGCGTTAGATGAGTATCGCTGGATGCTGGAAGAGTACCGTATATCGCTGTTTGCTCAGCAGCTGGGAACCCGCACCACCGTTTCTGAGAAACGCCTGAAGCAGCTGTGGCAGCAGATAGAGCGTTAACAGGCCAGGGCTGTGTGGCCGTTTGTAGCCCATGATTCAATTGTTGGATTTGATCTGAATCATTTTTTGCTAGTGGAGCATTATAAAAAAGCCTTAACTGCTTAAAAAGACAGAACAAATGGTTGCGAACACCGGGTTGCTATGCTGTAATGCGTCAAATTTATTTAAAAGCGACCCTTAAACCTCGGTTTTAAGCAGCTTGTAGCTTATAATGGGCAGGTTGAACGGTTAAATAATTAACGATTATTAATCGGGTCGCAAATAAGAGATACTAAGGGCTGTTATAGTAGTCAGTCCGACAGAAATATCTGATGTTAGAATTTATTTCTTCCACAGGATTGAAATATTTCTGAATTATAGTATTTTTCTTGTTAGCTGAGCGTAGTTGATGACGCGAAGCGAAGTAAGAAATAATAAAGTTTAACTACTAGTACGTTAAATATTGAAGGGGAAATGTTAATGAAAAAGTCAATTATCGCTCTGGCTGTTGCTGGTGCTCTGACTGCTCCAATGGTTGCTCAGGCTGACGCTACTCTGTACGGCTCACTGCGTGTTCAAATTGCTGACGCTGACGGTAGCGATCTGGATATCCAGGACAACACTTCACGTATCGGCATCAAGGCTACTTCTGAGCTGTTCAATGGTGCGACTGCAATCGCTCACTTTGAAACTTATGCAAACACTGAATCCGGTTCTTTCGGTACTCCTGACAAGGGCCGTCTGGCTTACGTTGGCGTTACCGGTGACATGGGTACTGTAACTGTTGGTCGTCAGTGGCTGCCAGCTTACCTGTGGACAGTTGGTAAGACTGACATCATGGCTGCTGCTTCTACTGAAACAACTCACAGCTATGCTACTGGCGGTCGTCAGGGTAATGCCGCTGCATACGTATCTCCAAACATGTCTGGCCTGCAGCTGGCTGTTGCTGTAGTTGCACGTGACGCTGCTGGTGTTGATGCTGGTGGTGACACTACTGATGACGTTGATGCAACTCACGTAGCTGCTAACTACTCTATGGGCGGTTTCGGTATTGCTCTGTCTACCCTGCAGTATAAAGGTACTGTTGATGAAAACATCAACTCTATCGGTGTAAACTACTCTGCTGACAACTTCTACGTAGGCCTGTCTGCTGAAGACGATGAAGTTAACCGCAATGGCGCTGACAACATCTATGTTCTGGCTGGTTCTTACACTATGGATAACACCAAGCTGCTGGCTTCTTACACCGACTTCGGTGATGATGCTGCTGATGTTGATGGTGGTAAGCGCTTCATTGCTGAAGTTCAGCAGAAGCTGGGCAAGCAGGCATTCGTATTTGCTAACTACATTGAAGCAAATGGCGATGCTGAAGATGCTGCAAACGCAGTTGATACTTTCGCTGTAGGTTACAACGTAAGCTTCTAATCTTTATTTAAAGATTACGTTTATGAAAAAAGGGTCCCTCGGGGCCCTTTTTGTTTGTCTGCGTTTTATCGTTTGTCTATTTTCTTTTCCCTTTTCAGTTATTCAATAACTGCTTTGTCGGCTGCTTTTTAAGTTTAATTCTGATTCGCAATCTGTTTTGTTGTGGTGCACAATACTGTTTTTGATTTCGGTTTGTCAGGGATGTTTAAAATGCTTGTTTTCAGATACATATTCCTTTCTGTTTTACTTGGGGTCATTGCGATACCCGCTCTTGCTGAAGAGCAGAGCGAGGCTGATCCATGGGAAGGGTTTAACCGGGCGATGTTCCGGTTTAACGATACACTGGATCGTTATGCACTGAAGCCAGTGGCTCAGGGGTATAAGGTGATCATGCCGAATCTGATTGAAACCGGTGTGAGTAATTTCTTCGGTAATCTTTCCGATGTCGGCAGTATGCTGAATAACCTGCTGCAACTGAAAGGTCATGCTGCCGGCCAGGATCTGGGGCGCGTGGTGTTTAATAGCACTATCGGGCTGGGTGGCATCATCGATGTGGCAACGCCAATGGGGCTGCCGGAGCATAATGAAGATTTTGGTCAGACGCTGGGGTATTGGGGAATGGAAACCGGCCCCTACCTGGTGTTGCCGCTGTTAGGCCCATCCAGCGTTCGTGACGGTATCGGCCTTATACCTGACTCAATGGTCGACCCGGTCGGTGAGGTTGATTCGATCCGCACCCGTAATCAGCTTTACGGGCTGCGTATTATCGATACCCGGGCTGGTCTGTTGGCTGCTGAGCAGCTGTTGACCGGAGATCGTTACACTGCAATGCGTGATGCCTATCTGCAGCGTCGTGAGTTTCTGGTCAATGATGGCAAGGTTGCAAGCTTCGATCAGGACCAGTTCTGAACAACCGTGCTGGTTAGTCGCTGAGTGCTTCGCAAGGCTCAACCCTGGTCAGCTCGCCGCTGTGCGACTGACCGGGTGCGTCTTTGTCACTTGCGGGTGATCAGTTAAAGCCGTCGCGTGTGACTCCAAAATCTTTGTTATTACGCTTTCTAGCTTTCTATCCATCAATATTTATGTCGTTCCATCTATACTGATATCGTTCAACTAAATACCCGGATACCTTATTATGTCTCAGTCAGTAGTCATTACCGGTGCCAGCCGTGGCATTGGCCTCTCTTTTTGTCGTTTGTATCAGGCCCGGGGGGATGATGTCTATGCTGTGTGCAGAACGGCATCTGAAGCGTTGAAAACCCTGGGGGTGAATATCATCGACGGTGCAGATGTCACTCAGACTCAGGGAATTGAACGGATCGCTTCGGCTCTGGGAACCGTGACCATTGATCTGCTGATTAACAACGCCGGCATTCTGCGCAATGAGGTGTTGGGCGAAATTGATGCCGATTCGATTCGGCAGCAGTTTGAAACCAATGCTCTTGCACCACTACTGGTAACCGAAGCTTTGATGAACCACTTAGCTGAGAATGCAAAAGTGGCTTTGGTTTCCAGTCGGATGGGATCGGTCACCGATAATACCAGTGGCGGTTATTACGGTTACCGCATGTCTAAATCCGCGCTGAATATTGTCGGAGTGTCTTTGTCTCATGACCTTAAACCACGGGGAGTAGCGGTTGCACTGCTGCATCCGGGACTGGTCGCCACCGAGATGGTTGGCGGGCATGGAGATATCACCCCGGATCAGGCTGCCGGGCGGCTGGCTGAGAGAATTGATGAACTGACGCTGGAAACCAGTGGCACGTTCTGGCATTCAAATGGAGACGTTTTGCCCTGGTAAATAATTGAGCGAAGCTGTTTACCACAGAACTTAAAATAACAGAGCTTAAAGCAACAGAGCTTAAAGCAACAGTTCGCTTTCTATGGGAAAAAACTCGGTTGCGGAGCTGATCAGTGAGTTGGCCGTTAGTGCCGGCACTCCGTATACCTGGGTTTTTACGCCGTATTTTCGTTTTACCCGTTCCAGCAGCAGATCAAAATCGCCATCGCCGGATAGCAGGATTATAGTATCGGCTTCAGAGGCGGTATCCATTACGTCAATAGTGATGCCTACATCCCAGTCCCCTTTGGCTGAGCCGTCACTGCGCTGGATGTAGGGTTTCAGTTTGACGTTAAAGCCTATATGTTTCAGGGCATTCTGGAATTTAAGCTGGCTGTCGTCCCCGCGATGAATCGCATAGGCGGTGGCTGAGATGATCTCGCCCTGGCTGCTGATCTTTTGCCAGAGTTTTCGATAGTTAAATTGCCGCCCATAGGCCTGACGGGTGGTGTAGTAGATGTTCTGCACATCGACAAATACAGCGATTCGGTTCACAGGTGTTCCTTCTTTAAATCTATTTCAGGCGAATAAGTACTTATGTTTTCTGAGTTTCCAATCGCCGCGAGGGCGCGCCTCCTACAAACGCAAGTTCTATGCCCGATCGATGGTTTACTTCACTTCTTCTTTTTTACACATCAATAAAAAACAGCGATTAGGTTCACAGGTGTTCCTTAGGTCTTTATCTTTTTCTGGCAAGCGGCGAAGCCGCATCTAACCACTGGCAAGTGACGCAGTCACGTCTGGCTTCGGCTTCTTACTGCTTTTCTAACTCCTCTATAAACGCATCCCGGATCAGATTGTTACGCGCCCCTTTGCGGGTGATGGCCGTGTAATGGGTGGTGAAGCTGCGTTTCTCGGGCTGAATCGCCTTGATTCGCCCCTCGCGAATCCATTGTTTGGCATAGTGGGTCGGCAGAAAACCGATATAGCTGCCGCTGAGAATCAGGAACGCGATCCCTTCACGATCAGTAGAGCTGGCACTGGCTTTTAGCAGGGCCTGTTGCTGTTTAATCTCGGCTGACTGAGGGTAAGCGGGCAACACTGCATCGTATCCGGACAGTTCATCATCGGTCAGCAGACTATTATCTTTTTCAAACAGTGGATGTTCATTGCTGCAGTAGAGCAGGGATTGTTCATCATAGAGCGGAAAATAGTTGAGGCCGGGCAGGCTGCGCTGTTCTGATACGACGCCCACCAGTAACTGACCATCCAGCACACCGGATTCTATATCTTTAGGCGGTATCATGCGGATATTGATGATGACGTCCGGTCCTCTTGCTTTCAGTGCTGCCAGGGCGCGGGTGATGCGCATCTGGGGAACGGTCACCATATTGTCGGTGATACCGATATTCAGTTCGCCCTTCAGTTCGGTATTGATGGCGTTGATCCGGGCGCGAAAGTTCTCCAGTCCTCCCAGTAGTTGCAGTGTTGCGTCATACACCTCTTCGCCCTGTTCGGTCAGTGCAAAACCGGCCCTGCCACGGTTGCACAGGCGCATGTTTAGCAGGCTTTCCAGTTCTGATATGGCCAGACTGATAGCCGGGCGACTGATATTCAGTTCGACTTCGGCGGCAGAGAAGCCGCCACTTTCAACAACGGCTTTATAGATCCGCAACAGGCGGATATGTGCGTCACCCAACTGGCGGGGCAGAAGGTTTTCAGATCGGTTCATTGTTACGTAATCTTATGGTTAACTTTAAATTAATATTTGTTAATTTAATAAACTTAGTCTTTGGCGATAATAGAGTCAACAAGATAATAAACTGAGGCTGAATTATGACTGATGATCGAAACCGCTGTGGCCTTTCCCAGGAGCAGCTTGATGCCCACTGGATGCCGTTTACCGCTAACCGGAGCTTTAAACAGGACCCGCGACTGATTGTCGCTGCAGAGGGTAATTACTATACCGCTGCGGATGGCCGGAAAATCTTTGATGGTCTTTCTGGTCTGTGGACCTGCGGTGCCGGTCACAGTCGTCCGGAGATCACTGAGGCGGTCAGCAAACAGGTTAAAGAGCTGGATTACTCTCCGGCGTTTCAGTTTGGTCATCCGAAATCATTTGAGCTGGCACACCGTATTACTCAGTTGATGCCGGCGGGTCTGAACCGGGTGTTTTTTACCGGTTCCGGTTCTGAATCCGTTGAAACTGCGCTGAAGATTGCCCGCGCTTACTGGCGTAAAAAAGGTCAGGGCGGTAAAACCCGTCTGGTGGGACGTGCCAAGGGTTATCACGGCGTGAACTTTGGTGGCATCAGTGTGGGTGGTATCAGTCCTAACCGGGCGATCTACGGTCAGGGGATCGATGCAGTCCACCTGCCTCACACGATGCTTGAAGAGAACCTATTCACTCAGGGGATGCCTGAAACCGGCGCGCATCTGGCAAACGATCTGGAGCAGCAGATCTTGGTGCACGATGCATCCAATATCGCTGCGGTTATTGTCGAGCCGATGGCAGGTTCTACCGGTGTGATTCCGCCACCGGTTGGCTATCTGAAGCGTCTGCGGGAGATCTGTGACAAGCACAATATTCTGCTGATATTTGATGAAGTGATTACCGCTTTTGGCCGGGTCGGTTCTAATACCGGTGCAGAAGAGTTTGGCGTCACGCCGGATCTGATGACGGTGGCCAAGCAGCTGACCAATGGGGTTATTCCGATGGGCGCTGTGATCGCTAAACAGGAGATCTACGACACCTTTATGGCTGAGGGGGGGCCTGAGTATATGCTGGAACTGCCGCATGGCTATACCTATTCCGCCCATCCGGTTGCCTGTGCCGCAGGTCTCGCGTCACTGGATATTCTGGCAAATGACAAGCTGGTTGAGCGTTCAAAGTCGCTTGCACCTCAGTTCCAGGAGATGGTTCACAGCCTCAAGGGCACTAAGTACGTGTCTGATATCCGTAACTATGGCCTGGCCGCGGGGCTGACGATTGAAGCGGCTCCCGGAGAGCCCGCGTTGCGTCCATACCAGATCGCTATGAAGTGCTGGGAAAAAGGTTTTTATGTTCGCTACGGTGGCGATACGATCCAGCTGGGTCTGCCGTTTACCGTTGAAGTCGAAGAGATTGACCGGCTCATTAATGCGCTGGGTGAGTCAATTAACGAGCTGAGTTAATAGCGGTTTATTCGATTCGATAACAAAAATTTAAAGTGTTTTGCTGTGCCAACGGCGCAGCAGCAGAGAGTAAAGAGATATTATTATGACAGTTGTAGGCCATTTGATTAACGGTGAGATGCGCACCGACGCAGCTCGCACTCAGGCAGTATTTAACCCATCGACCGGTGCAGAGAGCAAGCAGGTTGCGCTGGCATCCGTGGCCACCGTTGAAGAGGCGATTGCCGCGGCTGAGCAGGCGTTTCCCGCCTGGCGTAACACCCCCCCGGCGAAGCGTGCACAGGTGATGTATCGCTTTAAAGCGTTGCTGGAAGAACATGCGGATAAGATCTGTGAAATGATCGGCGAAGAGCATGGCAAGATTGCCCATGATGCCGCCGGTGAGCTGCAGCGCGGTATTGAAAATGTTGAGTATGCCTGTGGTGCGCCTGAGCTGCTGAAAGGTGAGCACAGCCGTAATGTCGGCCCGGATATCGATTCCTGGAGTGAGTTTCAGCCGCTGGGTGTGGTGGCGGGGATTACCCCGTTTAACTTCCCGGCGATGGTGCCGCTGTGGATGTATCCCATGGCCATTGTGTGCGGCAACACGTTTGTTCTGAAGCCTTCTGAACGTGATCCATCCTCGACGATGTTTATCGCTCAGCTGCTGCAGGAAGCCGGTCTGCCAGCCGGGGTTATCAATGTGGTCAATGGTGATAAGGAAGCCGTTGACGTACTGCTGACCGATAGCCGCGTTAAAGCGGTGAGCTTTGTCGGGTCTACTCCGATTGCGGAATATATCTACAGCACCGCGAATGCCAACGGTAAGCGGTGTCAGGCGCTGGGTGGGGCCAAAAACCACGCCATCGTCATGCCGGATGCGGATATGGACAATGCGGTTAATCAGCTGTTGGGGGCGGCGTTTGGCTCCTCCGGTGAGCGCTGTATGGCACTCTCCGTTGCGGTTGCGGTCGGCGATGAAGCGGCGGATTCTCTGGTAGCGAAGATGCGTGCCGCGATGGAGCCGCTGAAGGTTGGCGCGTATAGCAATCGCGACAATGATTTCGGTCCGGTGATTACCCGCGCACATCAGTTGAAAGTGAACGGTTATATCGATAGCGCTGAAGCCGATGGTGCCAAGATTGTTGTCGATGGCCGTAACCCGTCAGTTGAAGGTTTTGATGGCGGCTTCTTTGTCGGCGCGACACTGATTGATGCAGTGACTGCCGATATGCAGAGCTATCAGGAAGAGATTTTTGGCCCGGTATTGCAGGTTGTGCGTGTGGATACCATGGAAGAGGCGATGCAGCTGATTAACGATCATGAATATGGTAACGGGACCTGCATCTTTACCCGTGACGGTGAAGCGGCACGTTACTTCTCTGACAATATTCAGGTGGGTATGGTGGGCATCAACGTGCCGCTGCCCGTACCGGTGTCCTATCACAGCTTCGGGGGCTGGAAACGCTCACTGTTTGGTGATCTGCATGCCTATGGCCCGGATGCGGTGCGCTTCTACACCAAGCGTAAGACTATCACTCAGCGCTGGCCGTCCAGCGGTGTTCGTGAAGGGGTATCCTTCTCGTTTCCAAGCTGAGGCGCTGCTGCACGACTTGCCAGTCGCGAGGAAAAGCGGTCTGGCTTTTTTATCTGTGTTCTTTTTTCGCTGTGCGATAAGGACGTATGGTTAATCATGAGCTCGATTTATTCGCACTATCTCGCCGGTATCTGTTAATACAGATACCGGCTTTTTATTGCCTGAGCCTGTTTTTCTGTTAGGGTTAGTGCATAACCGCTTCATGGATGAAGTCTGGTTTATCTGCTCAGGGAGGGCGAAATGATGTTTATCCGTTACAGTCATATCTTATTTAATGGCCTGATCGTTCTGATCAGTTTTCTCATCGCGTCAGCGAGTTTTGCCGAAAAGCCAAAACTGCAGCTGGCGACAATCTATCAATCGGGTTCTGATGTCTCAGCTTACTGGGTAAGTGAGAAGCTTGATGGTGTGCGGGGTTACTGGGATGGCAAGCAGCTGTTAACCCGGCAGGGTTATCCGATCACAGCGCCGCAGTGGTTTATTGA
Source organism: Oceanospirillales bacterium (assembly GCA_018223185.1). Taxonomy (GTDB): domain Bacteria; phylum Pseudomonadota; class Gammaproteobacteria; order Pseudomonadales; family Balneatricaceae; genus Amphritea. The sequence goes on from JAAEYW010000001.1 coordinate 335,815, forward strand.
TAATTTGCCTCAACAGCCGTTGGATGGCGAATTATGGATAGGGCGGGGGCAGTTTGATGCAGTTTCTGCACTGGTGAGAAGCGCTCCGGGTGACAATCTTGCGCTTTGGTCTCAACAGTGGCGACAAGTGAAATATATGTTGTTCGATCTGCCGCACTCTCCAGCGAGGTTTAGTCATCGACTGACTCAATTGAGAAACATTGTAAATGACGTTGATCGGGATTGGATTCAGCTGATCGATCAAAGGCGGTTAGCCACCGATACTGAGTTAATGGTCTTGTTGGAACAGGTCGTTGTTGATGGTGGCGAAGGGCTGATGTTGCATCATGAAGATGCAATTTATAAGCAGGGACGCAGCTCTGACTTGCTCAAGCTTAAACTGTGGCAAGATGCTGAAGCGAGAGTGATAGGTTATCAACCGGGTAAAGGTAAGTATGCCGGCATGCTGGGGGCATTGTTGGTTGAAACGCCAACCGGAGTGCGCTTTAAACTCGGCAGTGGATTTACTGATCAGCAACGAAAAAATCCGCCAGAAATCGGTAGTATGGTGACGTATAAGTACACTGGGGTGAGCGATAACGGTGTGCCGCGTTTCGCCAGTTTCATGCGGATCAGGCTGTTATAGCGTAAGCTCTGGGGGCCTTAATATAGGTTTTTCGTTTGATTCAGGGCGCAAAATCGCGGCTTGCATGGTAACCCCCCGAAAACAGTGGTGCTTAAAAGCAGAGTTTTCCCGTAATCTGTACGCAAGGTACTCAGTACTGACGGGAGGTGATTTCGCGTTACTCCCTATTGGGTATCTTATCTTTTTGCTATTCCGTTCTATAATAGCGCTGTCACTATGTTGATTATGGATAAAGTATGAACCCCATCTCATTTGATGAACTTGATGTACAGTTTCCGGAAGGATTCTGTCAGCATCTGTCTATGTTTGGTGCTTTATCTCAGGATAGTCTCGCATTTCTGCTTCAAAAGGGAACGTTGTATCGTGCTGAAGCGGGAGATCAGCTTTTCAGGCTGGGTGACAGCTCCGATCATTTCTTTGTCATTATTGATGGTTCTGTACGCTTTTATCAGCATCGGGATAATGATGGGGAACGGGTACCTTTACGTTTATATAAGGCGGGAGAGCAGATTGGTTTTGTCGGTATGATCGGGCTGCATCAACGTCGTGGTGATGCCATGATTGAAACCGGAGGTTATCTGCTGGAGATCAGTTCTGCGCTGTTTCATCAGCTGTGTGAACAGTACCCTGAGATGTTTATGATCTTCCTCATCAACATTACCCGTGAAATGAGCCGTGAGATCAGTCATCTGGACGAGATGTGTGCAGCGAAACCCATCTGAACCCTCGGATTAATCTGTGACTGAGGTGGTCTGGTCCAGTGGCTCAAGCTTCACTTTGCTCCTGCGGTCACCCAGTTCAGAGATCAGCATAGCAGTGATAATCAGGCCCGCGCCGATAAGCCCTATAGTGCCGAGTTTTTCGTTCAGGAACAGCCAGGCGGACAGGCAGGCAAACACCGGCTCAGTGGCAAATATCAGCGCTACTTTATGAGATTCCAGTATCTGTTGGCAGGCAGACTGCGCCCAGTAGGCATAGCCAGTGCCCAGAATTCCGGCTATCAGCGCTGCACTGACGACGATTGGATTAGTGGCCAGTTCGTACCCGCTCAGCGGAGCTGAACCCGGATGATAAAATGCCGGATCAGAGCTGGTTATTGCGCCAACAGTGCTATACAGCGCAACAGCCAGCAGTTGCAGAATGCTCAGTGGCACGACCGGAAATGCGTCCACAAACCGCCCGGTCAGCAATATATGCACGGCAAAGCCGAATGCACAGACCAGTACCAGAGAGTCGCCCCGGTTAAATTCCAGTTTGTCACCCACGGTTAACAGATAGAGCCCTGCGGTCGCAATAATGACCCCTGCCCAGACTGCTATTGATGCCCGGGTGCGGAACAGCAAAAAGCCCAGCAGGGGAACCAGCGGTACATTCAATCCGGTTATAAACCCCGCGTTAGAGACTGAGGTGTAATGCATCCCTTCGGTCTGACTGTAAAAACTGATAAACAACAGAAAACCCAGCAGTGCGCTGGCGCCCAGCAGAGGCCGCCAGCGAATCCCGTTCAGCTGGCTGCGGTTGAACCAGAGAAGTGGTGTCAAAGATAATGCGGCCAGCAGAAAACGGATCGCATTGAATGTATGGGTTGGTATCAGTTCGATTGCCAGGTCGATCAGAACAAACTCAGATCCCCAGATAAAACTCACCAATAGCAAGAGAATGACAGCAGTCCGTGGAGAGTTAATAGGCATCGGTAGTCCTTTACGATAATTTTGGTGAGAGATGGAAATGGAAGTCTGACCTCCATTTCCGTTTTGTCTCGTTAATTTGCAGAGCGGCTCAACTGACGATGAAGCCCAGCGCTAACAGCGAGATAAAGGCAATTACGGCGCCGATCAGAGCATAGGGTATCTGGCTCAGGGCGTGTTGCATCGGAGTACAACCGGAACCTTGTGATGACAATACTGTGGAATCACTGAAGAAACAGGCGTGGCTGCCAAAGGCGGAGGCGGACAACAGGGCGCCTACTGTCAATGGCATCGACATATCCAGGCTGATCGCCATCGGGATGACTATTGGCAGGGAAACCACAAATACACCCCAGCTGGAGCCTGTGGCGAATACGACAGCAGCCATCGATGCAAAGACCAGAGCGGGTAACATCTCTTTTGACAGGAAAGGGGTCATTGAGTCGATGATATAGGGGGTCATGCCCAGCTGGTCGTTGATCTCTTTAACCATAAAACCGGCACAGACGACCGCGATAGGGTGGAGCATCACCTTGAAACCGTCCAGCATCGAATCGACTAACTGGCTGAATGTCAGCAGGCGTTGCAGAAAGTACAGTACCATGGTGAACATTGATGCAACCAGTGCACCCAGCAGCAGGTCTATTTCGTAATACACGCTGGCTGCGACCAGCACGATCATTGGCAGTAAAAAATTCATCAGACCGACAAACGGTGCGGTTTTTTTCATGGATGAGGTATCGAATCCGTCCTGTTGGACACCTTCCGGGATCGGTTGTCCGGCCTGAGCACGCTGCTCGGCTTTCTTCATTTCACCAAAATCGCCCAGAATCCCGGCGGCAACCAGGAACACAACGAGCAGGGCTACCCAGCCGTACACCATATAGGGGATCGATTCGATATACAGAGCCATCCCTTTGCCTTCTGCGGTTGCGCCGTTTTCTTCCAGCAGGGCGGCAAAATACACAGCCCAGGTCGAAACGGGCACCAGAATACAGACCGGGGCGGCGGTAGAGTCCACCAGAAACGCCAGTTTTTCACGGGAGATCTTATAGCGATCAGTGAGGTTTTTCATCGATGCCGACACGGCAAGTGAATTCAGATAGTCATCAATAAAGACCATGATGCCCAGCAGACAGGTCGTGAGCATGGTGCCACGTCGGGTTTTAATGCGTTTAGCCAGCATTTCGCCAAAACTCAGGACGCTGCCACCCCGTTCCAGCATATTGATCAGACCGCCCATCATACCGCATACCAGTACGATCCAGGCAATCGTTTCATCCATGACAACAGACATCGACAGGTCGCCCAGGCCGCTGACAACGTTGGTTGGGTCCAGTAGTAACAGACCGGCAATAATACCGGCAAAAATAGATTCCAGAGGTTTCTTGGTGATGACCGCAACGAACAGAATAAGCAGTGCAGGCAGAAGGCTGTAAAAACCATAGGATTCGCCTTCGACGTGCTGTGTCGAAAGGTAAGCGAAAAACGCCATTATCGACGCGTAGAAGATCAGCCATTTTTGCGGGCTATTGGTGGTTTCACCGCTCAGGCTTCCGGTGTTGCCAAGGTTTGCGGTCTGTGCAATATCAGTACTCATTAAGCACCTTTTTTTATCGTTATAAGTTAAATTATTCAGTTTGTTTACTTACTTTCGCGACTAACTACCGGTAAGGAAAATAGAATATTCGCTCGTCAACTGAGCCATAAGAAGGGCGCTGTCCACTTTCGGTAGCGCCGTTTTGAAAAACCTGATGTATTGTCAGATACCCAGTTTGTCGCGCAGAGTGTAATACCAGGCGCCCATCGCAGTGTAAGGTATCCGGAATGTCCGGCCACCCGGGAACGGGTATTGAGGCAGTCCGGCGAAGACATCAAACCGTTCGGCCTGGCCCTGTATCGCGTCACACAGTACTTTGCCCGCAAGATGAGAGCTGGTGACGCCGTGGCCACTATAGCCTTGTGCGTAGTAGATGTTTTTACCGATCCGGCCAAACTGAGGCAGACGCATCAGCGTCAGCAGGAAGTTACCGGTCCACGCGTAATCAACCTTAACGCCTTTCAGCTGAGGGAATGTTTTCAGCATATTTGGCACGATCAGGGCTTCAATCCTGTCTGGCTCACGTGCACCATAGGTCACCCCTCCGCCATAGATAAGCCGGCCATCGCCAGAGAGACGGAAATAGTCCAGCAGGTAGTTACAATCTTCGACACAGTTATCCTGTGGTAACAGTTCTTTCTGCTGCGCTTCACTCAGAGGGGCCGTGGTGATCACCTGAGTGCCGCAAGGCATCGCTTTCTGTTCCAGTTTAGGAATCAGTCCCCCCAGATAAGCGTTGCCAGCCACAATAACGAAATCAGCGGTGACCGAGCCTTTTTCAGTATGAATAACCGCTTTGTCACCTTCCTGCACCCGGGTGACCGCTGAGTCTTCATAGATAACCCCACCGAGACTTTCCAGAGCAGCGGCTTCGCCCAGCACGAGGTTCAGCGGGTGAAAATGTCCTCCGCTTTTGTCCAGCAGGCCACCCGCATACCGGTTCGAGCCTACACAATTTTTAATGCTGTCAGCAGAGAGCATCTCCAGCTGGGTATGTCCATGTGCTTCCCACAGTGCTTTTTTCTGTTCCATCTCATGCAGCTGTTTATTGTTACACGCTGCAAAGATGCCACCATCTTTAAGGTCACACTGAATCTGGTACTGATCAACCAGGCGGCGAATAATTTTGCCGCCTTCGAACGCCATCTTGCCCATCTCTGTGCCGGTGCGGTGGCCGTAATGTTTTTCAATAAAGTCGATATCCCGGCTGTAGCTATGGACGATCTGTCCGCCATTCCGGCCGGAGGCACCAAAACCGATTCGGGTGGCTTCGAGAACAACAACTCTGAAGCCCTGTTCCGCCAGATGTATAGCGGATGACATGCCGGTATAACCTGCGCCGATAACGCAGATATCGGCCGTGATATGCCCCTGCAGTGGTGCGCGAAGCGTTTTATCATTAGCAGACGCGGCATAGTATGACGTGGTGTGTGATGGAACTGCCATAGAAAGATCCTGTGTGACGACCCGGCGAGGGTATTGAACATATTGGCCGGGACATGACGAGGTCCGCAGCTTTGATTATCTGGCTACAATAATGGTTTGCAGGGCAACGGGATATACCTATCAGGATATAGACAGGGAGTATATATGGACGTGTTTGGCTATGTGAAAACGACCGGCGGCTTATCGGTTAAACATGATTGTCTGGTTAGTAAGGGGCTGCTGTTTCGGCGTCTTTATGGATCACCCGGATTGAGTGCAGGAACATATCTCTTGCCCGGTTGGGTTGAGCTGATTTTTTTGAGATGACAGCGACACCCAGACGGAAATGCTTAATTTGCTGTGCCACAGGCTTTAATAACCCCTGCTCGACATAGGGGCGGGCTACTTCGGAGGGCAAAAAGCTGATATAGCACCCGGATAACAGCATCGCAATCCGCGATTCGTAATGGTAAGAAGTGGCGGACAGATTCATCTGCGCCAGCTGGTGATAGATCTCTTCATGAGGTTTGAGGCCCGCATGAACCAGTTTGTAGCTATTGATCATCTTCTCTGTGATCTGCTCCTCCGGAAGAGTAAACAGCGGGTGTTCTTTACCGCAGTAGACATAGTTTTCGTCTGTAAACAGGTGGATATAGTTGAGCCCTTCAAATTTTCGGTGATAGGGAATCATGGCAATATCAAGCTGGTTGTTCAGCACCATCTTTTCCATCACTCTCATATGATCAACTTCCACCTGCAGCTCTACGTCAGGGGCTTGCTGATAAAAATGATGAAAAATCTCAGGTAACCGGAATCTCGGATCGGTACTGAAGGTGTCGCTGAGCGCAATTTTCAGTTTTCCTGCAGGGCTGTCTCCCAGATTGTTGATCGTGCTGCGGAATTGTTCCAGACGGTTGAGCAGCTGCGAGGTCTGATCTAAGACAACCTTGCCCTCCGGGGTGAGCGAGAATCCGCCGCGTCCCCGTTTACAGAGCGTTATATTGAGGCGATCCTCAAGTGCGGAAATATGGTTGCTGATGGTGGGGCGGCTGATGTTGAGCTCGGTTTCGGCCGCTGAAAATCCGCCGCACTCGGCAACAGCTTTAAATATTTTCAGCTGTTTTATCTCAATGTCACCCAGCTGGCCCAGTGCAAACTTCGTCATTCCCACTATCCTTAAGTTGTTAATTTTGCGAGGGGTGGTCGTTAATAGTTTGTTTTCTTGCGCCTAATGATAGCTATTACGTAAAGAAAGTTAAACGTTTGAGTGGATTATTCAGGATTTATCGTTTTCTCGTAATTTGTAAGGATTAGGCTACAGAGAGTTTGATTCGCTAAATAAATATTAAAAACCACAGGGTAGAAACATGATAAAAATCCTTAAGAAGAAGCTGTCCACATCTGCTTTGGCAGTGACGCTGGGTCTGAGTACGCTGGCTGCTGATGTTTCCGCAGCAGACTTTAACTGGCGTTTCAGCAACCTGTACGGTCGTGGTACTGCGTTTGGTGAAGTATACGAGAGTCTGGCTAAAAACATCGAAACCATGTCCGATGGCCGTATCAAGGTACAGGTTTTGTATTCCGGTGAAGGTGTCGGTACCAGCGGTCTGCTGGGTGCTGTTAAATCCGGTCTGGTAACGATGGGTGCGCCTTTCCAGTCAATGCACGCCGGTGAATTGCCTGCCGGTGTTGTTGAAATCGGTCTGCCAGGTGGCACGGATGATCCGGCTGAACTGCAGTCTCTGTTCCATGACAAAGGCTGGGACAAAGTACTGACTAAAGCTTACGGTTCACAAGGTCTGGTTTGGCTTGAGCCTTACATCCAGCCACCAGTGTACGTTCTGACTAAGGCACCTATTAACTCCGTTGAAGACTTCAAAGGCCTGAAAATTCGTGCGCCAGGTGCATACGGTAAGTTTCTGCGTAACCTGGGTGCTTCCCCTGTTTCTCTGTCATGGAGCGAGATCTACACCAGTCTTGCAACCGGCGTAATTGACGGTTCTATCGGTAGTAACATGATCGATCACCGTGATGGTAATCACGTCGAAGTAGCTAAGTACATGTACAAACTGCCACTGGCCGGTGCTCAGGTACTGCCAATCGTAGTTAACCGTGCTGCCTGGAAAAAACTGCCGGAAGATCTGCAGGCTGTTGTTCGCGAAGCGACTGTAAAACATGCAGCCGATCAGCTGCGCCTGTCTAAAAAATGGGAATCTGAAGCCGTTGCAGAAATGGAAGCAAAAGGTCTGCAGTGGAGCCCTGAGCCAAGCGAAGCCGATAAGAAAGCATGGGCCGTTGCCGGTGCGGGTCTGTGGGACGAATATGCTGCTGCGGATAAGTACAGCAAAGAGCTGATCGATATCCTGCGCGCCAACAGCAAGTAAGCTTTTCGAATTAGCTGAAAGGGGTGCTATCGTACCCCTTTTTTGTTGCAGGTACTTCTATGCTTAAAAAAATACTGACAAATATCTGTGTCTCTATTGATTGGCTGGTGCGCCAGGCAGGCCGGACTGCCGCGCTGATTATGCCGGTGCTGGCACTGGTTGTCGCATTTGAGGTGTTCTCTCGTTACGTGTTGGGTAAACCGACTATATGGGCGTTTGATCTGTCTCTGTTTATGTTTGGCTATCTTGCCGCTTTGGGGGGCGCCTATGCTCAACAGCAGCGGGCGCATATCAATGTAGATATTCTTTATCTCAAAGTCTCACACCGGACCCGTTGTGTATTCAACCTGATATCTTTCTCGCTGGCTATCTTCTTTCTGATCATCATTGTGATGATGAGCATCGGTAAATATGAAGAAGCAATAGAGTTTGATTATCGTCGCCAGAGTGAATGGGCGCCGCCAATGTTCCATTTCTGGATCATGATGATTATCGCCTCTGGTTTGTTTATTGCCCAGCTGGCCAGAGATATGTTGGCAGAGCTGTATTTTCTACTGACTGGCCATGCACTTATTGAGGAGAGCAGTAATGGGAATTGAGCTGTTAACCATAGTTCTTCTGCTATGTATTCTGGTGTTTTTTGCGCTTGGGGCTCAGGTGGGTCTTGCTCTGGGCGGCATCGCTATGGCTGTCGGGTATATGACCTGGGGCGATGGCATCTTCAACGTTATACCAACGACTCTTGAGTCGACTTACTTCAGTTTTATTCTTCTGGCGATCCCTCTTTATATCTACATGGGACAGCTGCTGACTAAATCGGGCATCGGTGATGCGATGTTTAACTTTAGTCAGATGCTGATTGGCCGCGTGCGTGGTTCCCTGGCGATCAGTGTTATCGGCGTCTGCTCTATGATCGGTGCGATGGTTGGTATTATTGGTGCGGGTATTATGACCTCAGGCAGTATCGCCCTGCGGCCAATGCTGGAACGGGGCTATAACAAGCGTCTGGCTCTGGGTGTGATTATGGCCGGTGGTGGTCTGGGTATTCTGATTCCACCCAGCATCCCGATGATTATGTTTGCTGCCTCCACTCAGAACTCCGTAGGCCGGATGTTTCTGGGCGCGATGATGCCGGCACTCTTGACTGTTGTGATGATGATTCTCTATGTCGGAATCAGCTGTTGGTTGTTCCCTGACCGTGCTCCAAGGGATATGGACAACAAAGATATCGTTAAACTGGAAGGTAAGGAAAAGTTCCGGATTGCCCGGGATGGACTGTTCTCAATGCTGCTGATTGTTGCAGTACTGGGCAGTATTATTACCGGTATTGCCACCCCGACAGAGTCCGGTGCTATCGGTGTTGTCGGTGCCATTCTTCTGGCGATTGTGTTTAAACGTTTTAAAGTGGATATGTTCCTCCAGTCCGGTTTTCAGACCGCGACGCTTGTCAGTGTTGCGATGTGGATTATCTTTGGGGCCTCTGTATTCAGTAATTTCCATCTGCTGATGGGTGTTCAGAGCATGGTGGCAGACTTTACCGCACAACTGGACCTGCCGCCGATCATGATCATCATTATGTTCCAGCTGATTATGCTGTTGCTGGGATTCATTATTGATGAGTTCATTATCGTGCTGATGTGCGCACCGCTGTTTACGCCGATCGCAGTCTCTCTGGGCTACGATCCGATCTGGTTTGGTGTCCTGATGATCCTCAATATTCTGATCGCCGTGCAGACGCCGCCCTATGGCTTTGCGCTCTTCTATCTCAAAGGCATTGCTCCTGCGGGTATCGGAATGTCTGAGATCTATAAATCGGTTACCCCGTTTATCATGCTTAACCTGACAGTTCTGATTCTCTGCATGCTGTTTCCTCAGATTGTTCTCTGGTTGCCGAATTTAGTGATGGGTTAAGGAGTTAACTATGTACAGCAATATTCTTATTCCTCTGGATCTGTCTCATAAAGAGCAGGTCGTTGAGCTGGCGCAGATCGCAACAGCACTGGCGGCAGGAAGCCCGGCCCGGATTAATCTGTTGTATGTCGACCAGAGCTTTGTTCACAGAGCGGGTGACCCGCAGTTTGATAAAGCGCTTCATGAAGGGCACCGCACCGAGGCCCTGAAGGAGATGGAAGATCTGTTAGTGAACCTGCCTGAGAATACAGTAGTGAATAGCCTCTACCGTGATGGCACCGCCCACGATCAGATTCTTGAAACGGCCAGGCAGCTGGGGGTCGATGTGATAGTGATGATGGCCCGCAAGCCGGGTATCAGCAGCTATTTTATCGGCTCAAATGCTGAGCGGGTGGTGCGTCATGCCCCCTGCTCAGTGTTTATTGTGCGTTGCGATGAATCAGACAGCTGATTCATCCAGGCATTCGGTAAACAGCTGGATAATCAGTCTTTTGTGCTGCCGGTTACGCCAGAGTGCTCTGAATGTATTGGTATAACCATACTGGTCAGCCAGCAGGGGGCGTAGGGCTTTTTCCAGTCTCCAGTTACTGACCAGATGGCGCGGCAGGAATCCCAGATAGTGGCCACTCAGAATGAGAGTGGCCCGGGCCTCCTGGTGATGGGCAATGGCCTGTTTATTCCAGAGCATCATATCAGGATGAATCTCCCGGCCGGGCATCAGTCTGGGTGATTCAACAAAGCGGTACTGGCGTAACTCAGCCGCTGTTACTTCATCTTGATTAAATAATGGGTGGTCCTGGGCGCAATACAACAGCATCTCCTCATCGAACAGCTTTATGTCTGTGAGTTCGGGGTAGGGCTGACTGGTAACGGTTATGCCTATATCGACCTGATTGTTGAGCAGTGCGGTTATGACATCGTCAGAGCTCATGGTGCTGATCTGAATTCTGACCTCCGGGGCTTTATCCGAGAACCGGCTGAGTGCCTGCAGGATAGAGGAGTTGTGAGCACCGAGCATATGCTCGGCAAAACCGAGATGAAGGCTGCCCAGAATACGGTTATGGCTCTGGTTTATGGTGTTTTTAAACTGATCCAGTGCGCTGAGCAGTTCCAGTGTGGCGTTATATACCGTCTGCCCCTGTTCCGTGAGGGAGAAGCCAGCACGACCGCGCTCGCATAAACGCATATCCAGCCGCTTTTCCAGATCTGAGATGTAGTTGGAGATGGTTGAGTTGGCAAGGTTGAGGTGGATTTCAGCCGGGGTAAATCCGCCACACTCGACAACCGCTTTAAAGACTTTCAGCAGGCGAAGATCCATATCGGCCAGCTGACCGGAGATAGCAGACTTTCTGCGTCCCATAGCGTGTACCTATTTGTATGTGCCTATGTGTATGTATTTATAGGATGGTTTTATAAAAAGCATTTTTATATTTATATATGCAAATGTATATATTTATAAATAATTATATAAGCAAAAGATTTGGCGATCTATAAATAGTCTTATATTGCGGTTGAATCTCACGACCGCAGGTTGGAGACCAAGAATGACAATACAACTTCAAGATTCATCGTTATTTAAAACTCAGGCTTATATTGATGGCCTTTGGGTTGATAGTGATAACGGTGAAACATTTGCCGTGACCGATCCTGCTACCGGCCAGCATCTGGCGGATGTTGCCAGTGTCGGCGCGGCAGAAACCCGTCGTGCTATCGAAGCGGCTGAACGGGCTATGGCTGAGTGGAAAGTGCTGCCGGCGAAGAGTCGCAGTGAGATACTGGAAAAGTGGCATCAGCTGATCATTGATAATACCGAAGATCTGGCTGTCATTATGACTGCAGAGCAGGGCAAGACCCTGGCTGAGTCCCGGGGTGAAGTCGCCTACGGTGCATCTTTTATCAAATGGTTTGCCGAAGAGGGCAAGCGGGTATACGGCGATATCATTCCTACCCCGCAAACAGATCGTCGTGGTGTTGTGGTTAAGCAACCTATTGGTGTAGTGGCTGCAATCACGCCCTGGAACTTCCCCAATGCGATGATTACCCGTAAGGCGGGTCCTGCATTGGCGGTGGGTTGTGCTGTTGTTCTGAAGCCAGCAGCAGAGACACCACTGTCCGCACTGGCGCTGGTTGAACTGGCTAACCGTGCAGGTTTGCCGGCAGGGTTATTCAGTGTGGTTCCAGGGATCGATGCACCGGCTATCGGTGGTGAGATGACTTCGAACCCTATCGTTAAGAAACTTACTTTCACCGGTTCTACTCCGGTAGGCAAGCTGCTGATGAAGCAGTGTGCCGATACGGTTAAGCGTACTTCTATGGAGCTGGGCGGCAACGCGCCGGTGATTATTTTCGATGATGCGGATCTGGATCTGGCGGTTGCCGGTGCGTTGACGGCGAAATACCGCAACTCAGGGCAGACCTGTATCTGCGCTAACCGTCTGCTGGTTCAGGAAGGAATCTACGATGCCTTCGTTGAAAAGTTCAGTGCTGCGGTCAGCGAGTTCCGCATCGGTAACGGCTTTGATGCCAGCACCACCCATGGCCCTGTGATTACAGAAAAAGCGGCCAGAGAGATCGACGCTAAGGTGCAGAACGCAGTTGCCGAGGGTGCTACCGTTGTTATCGGTGGTAAGCCGGGTGAGCAGGGCGGTTGCTTCTATCAGCCAACGGTGCTGACCAATGTCACCGATTCGATGCGGGTCTTCCGCGAAGAGATCTTTGGGCCTGTTGCGCCGGTGTTTAAGTTCAGCACCGAGGCAGAGGCTGTACGTATGGCTAATGATACTGAGTTTGGTCTGGCTGCCTACGTCTATACCGAGAGTATGGGGCGCAGCTGGCGGGTATCTGAGGCGATTGATTATGGCATGGTGGGTGTCAATGAAACGGCTATCAGTTCCGAAGTGATTCCGTTTGGTGGTGTTAAAGAGTCAGGCCAGGGCCGCGAAGGTTCTAAATATGGTCTGGATGACTATCTGGAAACAAAGTATATCTGTTTTGGTGCATTGCAGCGTTAAGCTGTGAGTCCTGGAGAAGCGTTATGAGTAATATTATCTACCCTACAACTAACCTTAAAGCGACAGAAACCCTGACGATTGAGCGGGGCGATGGTGCCTATGTTTACGATAATGAGGGTAATCAGTATCTGGAAGGCCTTGCCGGACTGTGGTGCACGTCGCTGGGCTATAACAATCGTGAACTGATTGATACTGCTGCAGAGCAGATGGGTAAGCTGTCTTACTCCCATATGTTCGGTGGTAAGACTCATCAGGTAGGTATGGATCTGGCTGATAAGCTGACCGCGATGGTGCCGGTTGAGAACGCTAAAGTATTCTTCGGTAACTCAGGCAGTGATGCCAATGACAGCCATGTGAAGATGCTGCGTTATTACTTCAACGCGATTGGTAAGCCGGAAAAATTCAAGATCATCGCCCGTGAGCGTTCATATCATGGTGTTACCGTGGCGTCTGCGTGTCTGACTGGTCTGCCACCAAATCATACCAACTTCGATCTGCCGTTTGATGCTCTGGGTATTCTGAGAACTGATGCGCCCCATTATTTCCGCGGTGCATTGCCGGGTGAGTCTGAAGATCAGTTTGTTGATCGTATTGTCAATAATCTGGAACAGCTGATTCTGAAAGAGGGCGCGGATACTATTGCGGCCTTTATTGCTGAACCGATTACCGGTGCCAGCGGTGTTATCGTGCCGCCAAAAGGCTATTACGAGAAGGTTCAGGCGGTACTGAATAAGTATGACATCCTGTTCTGGGCGGATGAAGTGATCACCGGATTTGGCCGTACTGGTAACGATTTCGGTTGTACCACTGTGGGTATCGAGAAGCCGGCGATGATGACGCTGGCGAAGCAACTGTCATCTGCCTATATGCCGATCAGTGCGTCTGTGATTCGTGGCGATATGTACGAAGCGATGATTGAGCCAAGCACTAAGGTGGGTGTATTCGGGCATGGTTATACCTATTCCGGTCACCCGGTTGCTGCAGCAGTGTCACTGAAGACTCTGGAAATTTACGAACGCGATAACATCTTTGGTCATGCGGCTAAGGTGGGCGAGTATATGCAGAAGCGTCTGGGTGAATTCCGTGATCATCCTCTGGTGGGTGAAGTCCGGGGTGCCGGTATGATCGGTGCTGTTGAGATGGTGTCTGACAAGAAGACCGGCGCTGGCTTTGATGGCGGTGCTGTTGGCTATTTTGCGATGCAGGCTTGTCAGAACCACGGCATGATCACCCGCGCTGTCGCCGGCAACTCACTGGCGTTCTGTCCGCCATTGATTGTGACTGAAGCACAGATTGATGAGATGGTTGAAAAGCTGGGTAAAGCATTAGACGAAACACTGGATTTTGTGACCCGTGAAGGCCTGATCGCCGCCTGATTTCTGGATAAACCATTTCTTGCACGACCGGGCTGGTTTGGAACTGGCTGGCCCGGTGACCCTCTACAGTTCCATTGCAGCCGGTATTCCTTTCAGGTCTGCTGCGTTGCTTCTTGGGTAAGCACCGGTCCTTTTTGGATCTCTTTTTTGGGGGGACTTATGTCCCCCTTTTTTTATCTTTTTGTTAGCTCTGTTGTGTGCCGGATCAATGTGTGCCGGATTAAGGTGCGTCTGATCAATGGATACAGTGAAATGGTAGCAGTGCTCGTGGAAGTGGTTATACTGCGAAGCGATGAACTGCTGTTGTTCTTGAGTCGGTACCAAGCTAAGCAGATATAAGGTAACCCTTAAAGCTTAGAAAAGAGCTTTTGATAAGAGCTTTTGAAAAGAGCCTACGACGAGAACTCACATGACAGTTGATTTGCACTCTCCGCTTAAACAGTTTTTTGGTTTTGATCAGTTCCGTCCAGGACAGGAGCAGACGATCAGCCAGCTTCTGCGGGGCTATTCATCCCTGGCTATCTTTCCCACTGGTTCCGGTAAATCACTGTGTTATCAGCTTACAGCAACACAGTTATCCAACCTGACCCTGGTGGTTTCACCCCTGCTAGCGCTGATGAAAGATCAGCTGACGTTTCTCGCCAGCAAGGGGATTCCCGCTGCCAGTATTGATTCAACCCTGACCCCGGAACAGAACCGGCAGGTGATGAGTGATGTACGTAACGGCACGACAAAAATTCTGATGGTTTCGGTCGAGCGCTTTAAGAATGAGCGTTTTCGTCAGTTTATTCAGTCAGTTCCGGTGTCGATGCTGGTGGTGGATGAAGCCCACTGTATCTCTGAGTGGGGGCATAACTTCCGCCCTGATTATCTGAAACTGCCTGCCTATCGGGAATCTCTGAATATCCCTCTGGTGTTGCTGTTAACTGCCACGGCAACCCGAAAGGTCAAGCTGGATATGGCAGATAAGTTTGGCATTGATGAACAGCATATCGTACAGACCGGGTTTTATCGCTCCAATCTGGACCTGACCGTTCTGCCGGTCAGCACTGCGGAAAAGCGTCATCGCCTCGCTCAGCTGATCGGTGAGCAGCAGGGGCCCGGAATCGTCTACGTTACCCTGCAGCACAGTGCTGAGGACGTTGCCGGTTATCTCATTCAGCAGGGCGTTCGTGCATCTGCGTATCATGCCGGTCTTGAAGACCGGAAACGCCAACAGATTCAGACTGACTTCATGGCCGGCCAGATTGATGTGGTGGTTGCGACAATCGCCTTTGGTATGGGGATCGATAAGAGCAATATCCGCTTTGTTATCCATTATGATCTGCCGAAGTCGATTGAGAATTACAGTCAGGAGATCGGTCGGGCCGGACGGGATGGACAGCCATCAAACTGCATCACTCTGGCTAATCTGGATGGCCTGAATACGGTAGAAAACTTTGTGTATGGTGATACCCCTGAACTCAGTGGTATTGAGTATGTCCTCGATAATATCCGTAATGAGTGTCAGAGTGGCCAGTGGGAGTTGCAACTGAATGCGTTGTCCACGGCCAGTAATATTCGCCAGCTGCCGATGAAAACCCTGCTGGTTCAGCTGGAATTGTTGGGGGTAATACAGCCTCTTTATGCTTACTTTGCCGATTTTAAGTTTAAGTTGTTACAGCCGGAGGAGGTGATTCTGGAGCGTTTCGCCGGAGAGCGCAGGGATTTTCTGATGGCGGTGTTTGCCAATACGCAGTTTAAGCGGGTTTGGGGAACTCTGGCGTTTGAGAGCCTTTATTCGGCCTACGATTGTGACCGAAAACGCGTTGTGTCTGCACTGGATTATCTGTCGGAGCAGCGGCTGATTGAACTGGAAACCAAAAAAGTAACGGATGTTTTTCAGGTCGATCAGAGCGTGCTGGCGGATTCCGCCCTGAGCCAGACTCTGTATGATTATTTTGTCGATAAAGAGCATAAAGAGATTGCCAGAATCGCAGCGCTGGTGAGATTTTTTGAGCTGGACAGCTGTCTCAGCCGAAATCTGGCACTCTATTTTGATGATCATCAAAGTGCTGAAAACTGCGGTCACTGCTCAGTCTGCCGGGGGCTGCCGGCCGTGCTTGAATATTCCGAACAGCCCCGATGGCCATCTGATCAGCAACTTATCAGTGATCTGGAAGGGTTACGTCAGCATCTTTCAGTCCCGGTTACAGCAGACATTCAGTGCCGCTTTCTGGCGGGTATAAGTGTGCCGTTATTTACCCGTAACAAAGTCCGTCAGTTGAGTGGATTCGGCAGTTGTGAAAATCTGAGATATGCCGGGATACGTGAGAAGATCGAATCGTTATCGGCTTAATCCCAGTTGGTCTGACGCGCCTTTTTTCTGGCCTGACACAACACTGATACGGCGTCTCTTTCGCTCTCGGTTAAGGCGTGCCAGGCCAGGATCTCTTCGAGGCTTCTGTAGCACCCCATACAGATATCCCCGTTGTCCAGGCAGCAGTTGCGCACACAAGGTGAATTTGTATCCCGGGGGAGCGCTGAGAGAGTACGCTTGTTTGTGTTCAGCTTAGGGCTCCTGATACAGGTTGATACTCTGTGGTGAAGTTAAGTGGCAGGATGAATATAAAGATAGCATAGCCAGTGTTATAGCCTTTGCGGATCCCCGCGTTAATTGAGTGTGATGACTTCACCCTGCTGCAGGCGATCAATCTGCCGGTGAGGCAATAACCGCAAGCACTGTTGCATGATGGACTCTTCCATTCCCGGTTTAAGATGAGTAATGGCTATACGCGGATTGTGTTCCAGCTGAGTCAGTTGCGAAGTCAGCTGCGATGGTGTCAGATGGCCGCTTAGCCGGGCTAGTTCGTCTGATTCATCAGTAAAAGAGACATCGATAATCAGCAGGTCGGGTTTTCTCTGATTCAGGAGTGGCCAGAGCTGATCATTGGTACCCGTATCTCCGGTGAATACAAAACTGTTGAGCCCATCACCGATCAGATAACCTACGGTCGGCGTAGGATGATCAGCCGGTAGTACTTCAATTGCTTTGTTCTGAATCTTGACAACTTCACCGACATCAACCGGATGCATCCTGATAATAGGGTTAACTTCAGGAAGGCGGGTGTAGTCAGGCCACACGGTCCAGTTAAAAATATGCTCTTCGAGTACGGTAATCACTTCCGGGTGAGCGTAAACATTGATGGGATCCCGGTGCTGATCGAAGATGGTTGCCAGCATCAGCGGCAAGCCAATAATGTGATCCAGATGAGCGTGAGTAATAACAACATCGCGAATGTTCAGCATTCGCTCCATCGTCAGCAGCTCGACACCCGTTCCGGCATCCAGCAGAAGGGTATCATCGATCAGAAACGTGGTTGTCTTCAGGCCCGGACCGATACCACCGCTACATCCCAGGATCTCAATTTTCACTTAACTCTCCGGCTGCAGTGAGCTGACAGGCATCGTTAATTTCAGTGCACGTAAGAGTACTTTTATAACACAGTGGCTTAGTGGCATATAGTCAGCTCAGCGTTTTGCACTAGTAAATGCTTTACTAAAAATAAAGCCGCTGGCTACCGCGGCAACGTATCTGCGGAATATGATAAAAAGACACTCTATTTCGGGTCAGGATCAGTGGGTTTTAAACAAGCCCCGGAAGGGTGGCCAGATCAATAGTGTCAATCTGACGGGGCGCCATGTGTCGTCTTGCGTATTCAAGATAAGCCCCGCTTTCAACAAACACTGTAAACAGGTTTGCATCGAGATGGTTGTCTTCAACCATACGTCCGATAATGTTCATCGCCTGTGATAGCAGCATCCCTTTTTTATAGGGCCGGTCTGCAGATGTCAGTGCTTCGAAGATATCTGCAATACACATGATTCTGGCTCGCAGCGATAACTGATCAGCCATCAGGCTTCGGGGGTAACCGCTTCCATCAAGGTGCTCATGATGATTACAGGCAATCTCAGGCACCTGAGCTAATTGTTTGGGGTACGGGAGTGACTCAAGCATATCGATAGTCACTTTGATATGGTCACGCATTACCTGAATTTCACTGGGTAGCAGCGTGCCTTTGCGGATACAGAGGTTTTCGGTGTCCTCTTCCGTTAGCAGTCTCCGCAGGTTTCCATCGCCGTCTGTCCAGGTTATTTCGGCGATCTGTCTGATCCGCTCGACATCCTCATCAGCCATAAACTCTGAACCGGTGTTACTCAGTTTCAGAAAGGCGATATCTTCATCGAGTTTGTTGCACTGCGACAGCATCTGCAGCTCAGCATGGTGTGCCTCGTCTGCTGTCAGACCCTGTAGTGATCGATAGTAATTCAGCTGCAGTTGCAGTTTATATTCACGAGTACGGGATTCCAGCAGCTCAATACGATCAAACATCGAGTGCAGCTTAGTGGCTTTGTCGATAATGTATTCGGGTGTGGTTATTTTGCCGCAATCGTGAAGCCAGGCGGCAATGCGCAGCTCATACATCTCCTGCGCGTTAAACTGAGTATTGGCATATTTGCAGTGGCCACTTTTGTTAACCGCTTCAGCCAGTAACATTGCGATTTCAGGAACCTGTTCACAATGTTTACCGGTCACCGGCGATTTATGGTCAATTGCGCGTCCCATCATTTTAATAAACGCTTCAAAAAGCTCACGCTGGGCATCAATCAGGCGTTGTTTTGTTAATACAGTCGCGGCAAGCGACGCCAGAGACTCAACCAGATGTTGCTGCTCTTCGGAAAATGTAATGATCTGATTATTTTCGTCTAAAGCGTTGATTAGCTGAAGAACACCGATTATTTCTCCTTCGTGATCCTGTAGCGGGACACAGAGAAATGATTTTGAGTAATAACCCAGCTGTGTATCAAATTTTCGGGTACCCGAAAAATCGTACTGGTCTGAGCTGTATGCATCCGGAATATTGATTGTATGCTGTTGCACAAATGCCTGGGCTACGACCAAATCAGATGCCTGCTTCCGGGCGTTATAGATCCCGACTGCGGGCATATCCTGTGGTTTTCGATGGATATCCAGTGAGCGGTTATGAATAATACTGAAGTGCAGTTCGTTCTCATTTTCATCGTCTACCGTGTAGAGGGTTCCGCCGTCTGCATTGGTCAGGTTCATGCAGCCAATAATGATGCGATCCAGCAGCCTGACGTGATCTTTCTCTGTGGTTAGCGCACTTGTCAGATCTGCAAGTTGACTGATGATTTCGTGTGTTTCGGGATGCAGCATATTATGAACCAGCAATGGCCGTTGAATTGACTTAAATGTGACGCTGCCAGGAGTCACTGTCAAGACGAACACGCCTGAAAGGTTACCAATGGAGGCAGATCGTTCTTTTGTTGTAAGTATGGGGTTTTATCCACGTTCACCGTCAGGTTATCTGTGTTGTCCGGATCTATACTGAGCTAAGACACAGACGTTAATAAGAGAAGGTAAGGTTATGGCTGTAGCAACGACTCTTGACTCATATCTCAGTAATAAAGCGTGTCATTACGATCTGGTAGAACATCCTTTTTCGGAATCAGCGGCAAAAGCCGGGATGAGTGCAGCACTGCCACTGACAAAAGTTGTTAAGGTGGTGGTGGTTAACCATCATAATCATTATCTGATGGTGGCAATTCCGGCGATGAACCGGCTGATGTTACCCCAGGTCGAAAGCATGGTTGGCAGCCATCTGAGTCTGACTCATGAAAAAGAGCTGGATGCACTGTTCTGAGACTGTGAAAAAGGTGCTATTCCTGCGATCGGGCAGGCGTATGGTCTGGATGTTATCTGGGATGATGCACTGAAAGAGGAAGATGATATCTATCTGGAAGCGGGTGATCATCGCCACCTGATCCATCTGAAGCGCAAGCAGTTTATGCAGCTGATGAAGAATAGTCCGCACGGAGAGGTCAGCTGTGCAGCGGATGAGTTGTACGATATGAGTCACATTCGTCAGATTTGATCAGACCTGGGCTGGCAGAAAAACTGATTCTGTTAGAGTGTGTCAAATCGTCCGGGTATACTGTTTTGCTTTGCAGATTTCCGGAGCCGCTATGCTGAATATGAATTTTAATCAGCCCGTAAGTGTTGATAGCCAGAAACTAAGCTGGGTTGCCAGTCCGATGCCTGGTGTCTGGCGAAAACCACTGGCCAGGGAGGATGCGGAAAAGGGCCATGCGACCAGTATCGTTCGTTATGATCCGGGCGCGTCTTTCTCGTCTCATGGCCACCCTGAAGGTGAAGAGATTCTGGTGCTGGAAGGAGTTTTTTCCGATCAGAGTGGTGACTATGCTGCCGGCACTTATTTTCGCAACCCGGAAGGATTCAGCCATGCACCTTTCAGTCGTGAAGGCTGCATAATCCTGGTGAAGCTGCATCAGTTCCAGTCGGATGACCGGGCGCATCTGACTATTCAGACCGATACTGAATCGTGGTTTGATACGGGCCGTTCACTGCAGCGGCTGGATCTGCATCAGCATCACGCTGAACAGGTATTTATGCTGCGAAGTGACGCCGGAGCAGAACTGGATCTGAGTGACGCCAAGAAAGGGCTGGAGCTGTATGTGATTACCGGAGAGCTGCTTGAAAATAATCACGCCTTTCAGCAGGGGTGCTGGATTCGCCGACCTCATGCCGACGGTCGTTATCGTTTAGGCTCAGATACCCAGGTGTGGATTAAAATCAACCATCTGCTCTGATATGCGTATTATTTTCAGCCGCAAAGGGTTCGATTCCTCTTCGGGGGGCTGTCCCAGTCCTGTACTGCCCGATGGACGTTTACTTCCACTGCCTATTCCTGATGCCAGATCAACGATCCGTTACCGGGATCTGCAGATGGAGGGCGTCAATGCCGGGCGTCTGGTGTCGCAACTGACCCGCTCCAGAGTCAAAAGCAGCCGTGGTGCTCATCTTGATCCCGATCTTCTGAAAGGGCATCTGCCAAGGCTCGTCGGCTGGCGTCCGCTGTTGGGGCAAACCGGATCGGCTCAGGGCCATCTGAGTAAGCAGGGTGTTCAGCCCGGAGATCTGTTTCTTTTCTTTGGTCTGTTCCGTGAGGCTGAAATTTATCAGCGTCGCTGGCGGTTTATACCTGGGACAACGGCCCGTCATCTGTTGTGGGGATGGTTACAGATCGACGAGATTGTGCATATTGATAGTCTGATTCCGGGAGAGCAGCCCTGGCTGAACTATCATCCCCATCTGCACGGCCAGCCCGACAGCAATAACACCCTCTATCTGGCGCGTCAGTCTCTCTCACTGCCGGAGTTGAAACATATAGACGGCAGCGGAGTCTTCGGGCAGTTTGATCCACGATTGCAACTGACGCAACCGGGTTCAGATAAGCCCAGTGTGTGGCAGTTACCCGCGTGGTTTTACCCCGGGGATCGTCAGCCGCTCAGCTATCACCAGAAAGCTGAACGCTGGCAAATCAATCATTCTCACTGTCTGTTAAAAGCGGTGGCCCGGGGGCAGGAGTTTGTGTTGCAGGCCGATCACTATCCGCAATCTGCTGCATGGCTTTCTCAATTGTTGATGTTGCCCTGACGTTTACACGCAGTGTTCTCAGCGTTTCATTTTTCGGGCATTACCAGGGGTGATATTGAAATAGCGCTTGAACGCCCGGGAGAAACTCGATACGTCAGAAAAACCCAGTTCATCTGCCAGAACGCCCTGCGGTATATCGCTGTTTTGCAACAGAAAGCGGGCCCGGTGCATACGCCGGGACATAATATATTGTTGAGGAGTCTGGCAAAGCTCTTTCTGGCAGAGGTAGTAAAAATGGCTTTCACTCAGATTCAGGATGTTAGCCAGTTCCAGATTGCCCGGAGGACAGGATAAGCGCCGATCAATATAGCTGTTGAGTCTGCTGCGGTTGAGTCGGGAGTTTTTACTGTCTATCACTGGCGTAGCTGAATATTGCTGACATAGCTGAGTGATAAACAGGGTAATAAGCTGACAATTGATCTGGTAGCGGCTTTGCTGACTGATCCGCTGGTCACTCAGGGCCAGTTGGCTGGCGGCGAAATCCAGCATTGGTAACATCTGTGGGGAGAGGGTGATGAACTCCGGATGTTGCAGTATGGTCTCTTTAAAGGAGATATTGCAGCTTTGCTCCAGCGCCTGAATAAAGGGGTCAAATGGTGCCAGATCAATTACCAGCAGCTCACTTGCTTCACTCAGACCACTGAACAGGTGGGTCTCTCCGTCGGGAGCAATCGCCAGTGTGCCAGAGGATATCTGTCCGCTCTCCCGGGCGAACTCGCACTCCATCCTGCCATTCAGTCCTATCAGAATCTGAGCGAAGTCATGTAGATGCTCACCGCTTTGACGGGCGATCAGATTACGACGGGCCTGGCTCTCTTTCATAGATGGGTTTTCCGGGTTAAATCGATATGCTCCAGAGTCTGAGTCAAAAACTCAGTAGCCTGAGTTAACTTCTGGGCCTTGTTTCCGTCTAAGATTACTTAAAACCGGAAAATAAGAGAAGCTGTTATGCAACTGAACGCTATTCAGGTCCGTGAAGCGCTGCCATGGGATCGACTGATCGAAGCACTCAATGACATTTTTACTCAACAGGTTTATGCCCCTGTGCGCCATCATCATAGTATCAATGTGCCGAATGAGCCTCAGGCGACCCTGCTGCTGATGCCCGCCTGGCTGGAGGGCGAGTATCTCGGCGTTAAGCTGGTGAATGTTTTTCCGGGCAATAACCGTCACGGACTGCCGGGCCTTAACAGCAATTATATTCTGTCTTCGGGTCAAACCGGAGAGCCGCTGGCTCAGCTGGATGCCAATGAGCTGACCGCGCGGCGAACCGCGGCGGCGTCAGCGATGGCGTCCGGTTTTCTCTCCCGCGAAGATGCTTCCGATCTGCTGATGGTTGGTGCAGGACGCATGGCACGATACCTGATACCTGCGCATATGAGTGTCAGGCCGATTCGTAAAGTCACTGTATGGAATCGTAATGAAGCTGAAGCAATCAGGCTGGCAGATGAACTGAAAGCTCAGGGAGTCGATGCAGAAGTGTGTCCCCTCAATGAGCTCGAGTTCGCCGCGAACAGGGCCGATATCATCAGCTGTGCAACACTCTCGACTACGCCGCTGATTAAGGGTGAGTGGCTGAAGCCCGGAGCACATCTTGATCTGGTGGGCAGTTTTACCCCCACAATGCGCGAAACCGATAACGTTGCGATGCAGCGATGTGCGGTGTTTGTTGATGTGCGCGCAGGTGCCCTGAGTGAAACCGGAGACCTGATCATCCCGATCAAAGAAGGCGCAATCACAGAGGATAGCGTCGTCGCCGAGTTTACCGATCTGTGTAATGGTCGTCACCAGGGACGTGCAGGGCTGGAAGACCCAAAAAACGCTATTAGCCTGTTTAAATCGGTAGGCGATTCCCGTGAAGATCTCGCTGCGGCAATACTGGCTTATCAGCAGTCTGTTGAAGTCTGAGTTGATGCTGGCTTAGCAGATGCTCGTTACAGTGTAAGGAAAATACGGATGGCAGTGTCAGAAATAGATCAGAAAGTGGGTGAGAGCATTACGACGGTTGCTGTTATTGGCGCAGGCGTCGTCGGCTTGTGCTGCGCCCTTGAAGCTCAGAGAAAGGGGTACCGGGTTATCCTGTTTGATCGCGATGAAGCGGGCTTGGGAGCTTCATTTGGTAATGCAGGCTATCTGGCGACTGAACTGATTGAGCCGCTTTCAAATCCGCAAACCCTGCGTTCAGCACTGTCTCTGTGGTTAAATCCGAAAGGACCACTATTTTTGCCGCTGCAATACTTTTCGCGCATCGTGCCCTGGCTGCTCCGGTTTGTCGGCGCATCGGCTCCTGAAGCGCTGCGGCGGAGTCGCACAGGGCTGATTCAGTTAAACAGAGAAGCGATTGCTGCCTGGCAGCGCTGTCTGGAAGATATTGGTGCCTCTGAGCAGATTGTAAAGTCCGGTTATCTGCTGGTATGGGAATCGGCCGATAAAATTGATGCTGCTCGTCAGCATCAGGCATGGTTACGTGAAAACCGTATTGAAACAGAACTTGTCCAGGGTGAACGACTGGCAGAGCTGGAACCTGAGCTGGCTAAGACAGTGAATCATGCACTGTTTTTCCCGGACGCCTGTCGGGTCAGGGAGCCTTACCTGCTGTGCAAACGGCTGTTTGCCGCTTTTATCGATCGTGGGGGAGAATTTATTCAGCAGAGGGTTACGCAGGTCCGACCGTCAGGTCACAGGGTCACTGTCTCAACCGAATTGCAGGATTACAGCTACGACAATGTGATGATCTGCGCAGGGGCCTGGAGTAAAGCGCTGCTGAGTGATATGGGGATTAACGTGCCGCTGGAAGCTGAGCGGGGCTATCATCTGACTATCCCCGCAGCCGGTTCGATGCTCAGACATCCGATAGGCTCGGCTGAACGACGCTTTGTCATGGGGCCGCTGGACAGTGGTTTACGGGTGGTGGGTATGACCGAGCTGGGTGGTCTGAAGCTTTCGCCTGTTAAAGGCCGTTTCGATGTGCTCAGCTATCATAGCAGCCAGCTGCTGCCAGGCCTCAAAAATCAGGGGCTGGACGTCAGCGAGTGGATGGGACACCGGCCTACACTGCCGGACTCACTGCCGGTGATTGATCAGCATCCGCAATATCCTCAGGTTGTGTTTGCCTTTGGCAATCAGCATCTGGGTTTAACGCAGGCTGCGGTTACCGCTGAACTGGCATTAAAACTGATGCAGAACGAGGCCTCCAGTATCGATATGAACGCATTTAAGGTGAGCCGGTTTTGAGTCGATAGCTGAAGTTTTCCCGTTCAATATGGATTCAGTTCTCAAACTGATCTACCAACAAAAGGGGCGCTTGTTGCGCCCTTTTGTCTATTCATTCATTAAATTTCATACAACTGTAACCATTTATAACTTGCAGAAGGATCTGTATTTTTTATATATTGACGAATCGTCATTTATTAAGGTTATGTATGAGTCCGCGTCAGATAGATACTCAAACCCGTCAGGACCGAGAGCAGGAACTGCTGGATGCTGCAATGAAACTGATCAGCGACCAGGGGGTAGAAGGGCTGACAATGGATAAGCTGGTGGGGTCGGTGCCTTATTCAAAAGGTACTGTATATGGTCATTTCAGCGGCAAAGAGGATCTGCTGCTGGGACTGTGTAACCGCGGAATGGCGCTGTTAATCAGCATGTTCAAACGGGCTGAATTATTTGAAGGTGCCACCCGGGAACGACTGCTGGCCTGGCTCTTCGGTTATCAGCTGTATGCCCGTCTGTACCCCATGTTCTTTATGCTGGTTATCACCGCTAAATCACCGGGCGTGGCTGAAAAAGCATCTGAACGGCAGCGTGAAAAACATATTCAGCTCCAGGCGGCCCTGAGTGGCGGGTTGCTTGGGCTTATTCAGCAGGCGCTGGAATCTGGTGAATGTGGTAATCCTTTGAACATGACTGCAGAACAGATCGCTTTTGCTAACTGGTCAGCATCGTTCGGCTCAATCTCTTTACTCAGTAAAGGTGCCGATAAATGCAATATCCGGGCAGAGCTGATGTTAGAGGAATCCCTGTTGATGAATGTGAGTCTTGTTCTGGATGGTTTGAACTGGTCTCCGTTATCTTCAGAGTTTGATTACAACCCGGTTCTTGAACGTATCCGTCGTGAGATTTTTGCTGACGAAATTGAAGCGTTAAGGGCCGAAAAGAATTAAGTAAGGGAGTTGCAGCCGCTACTGAGGCTGTCAATTAGCAGGCGGCACAGCCGTTTTTTTATTATAACACTGACGATTCGTCACTAAAGGCATCACGATGAAGGATAAATTGTTTGCTGTAGTTTTACGTCACCCGGTCTTAATATTGCTGGCCTGTCTCGTGTTGACCGTTATCGCAACGGCCGGCGCAAAGAATCTGGTTTTTAAGAGTGATTACCGGGTATTTTTTAGTGAAGAGAACCCGCAGTTAGTTGCTTATGAGTCGATCCAGAACATCTTTAATAAGAGTGATAATGTCGCTTTTATTGTGATTCCGGCCAACGGCGATATCTATACCTCTGAACATCTGCAACTGCTTAACCAGATTACCACCGATGCCTGGCAGATTCCCTACTCAACACGGGTCGACTCGGTAACTAACTATCAGCATACCTGGGCGGACGAGGACGATATGATCGTCGAGGATCTGGTGACTGAAGGTCAGCCGCTGGACCGCTCTGCTCTCGATCGGATACGGGAGATTGTTAACACCGAGCCGATACTGTTAAACAAAATTGCGTCTGTTAAGGGACAGGTGTCTCTGGTGAATGTCACCGTGCAGCTGCCAATGATCGATCCGGTGGCTGAAGTCCCGGAGGTTGTTGCTAAAGTTCGTGAAATTCAGCAGAAGTATATGGCGGAAAATCCAGGGCTTGAGATCAAGCTGTCCGGCATCGTGATGATGAACAACAGTTTTGCCGAGTCTGCACTGAAAGATAACGCCACGCTGATTCCCATTATGTTTGGCGTGGTTGTGCTGACAATGCTGTTTCTGCTGCGTACTTTCAGCGGCACCCTGTCGACGGTGATTATTATTGCCGCCAGCATTATGGCTGCGATGGGGATGGCTGGCTGGAGCGGGATGTTTCTCACCGGGCCGTCGGCCAGTGCGCCGACCATGATTCTGACTCTGGCAGTAGCCGACTGTATCCATATTCTCAGCACCATGTTTTATGAGATGCGCCGGGGTGTCGCCAAGCGGGCTGCGCTGCTGGATAGTCTGCGGATTAACTTTCAGCCGGTGATGCTGACCAGTGTGACCACAGCGATCGGTTTTCTCAGCATGAACTTCTCCGATTCTCCGCCATTCCGTGATCTGGGTAACATTGTTGCTGTGGGTGTGATGCTGGCGTTTGTGTTCTCAGTCACACTGTTTCCGGCGCTGCTGATGGTATTGCCGGTTCGGGTAAAGGAAACCAAAGAGGATGATCGTGACTGGACCCGTTCGCTGGCGGCTTTTGTGACTGCAAAGCGCCGTATTCTGCTACCGGGTATGAGCGTCTTGATGTTGCTGTTGATTGGGTTTTTGCCAATGAACCAGCTGAATGATGATTTTGTGAAGTATTTTGATACCTCTGTGCCGTTTCGTCAGGCGACTGATTACATGCAGGATAACCTCTCGGGTATGACCCTGATGGAGATCTCCGTCGATTCAGGTGAGTCCAGCGGCATCAATGATCCTGCTTTTCTGAAGACGCTGGGGGAGTTCAGTGACTGGCTGCGGGCTCAGCCGGAAACCGATCATGTCAGCACCCTGACAGATACCCTGAAACGGCTGAATAAAAATATGCACGGGGATGATCAGAGCTATTATCGTCTGCCCGAAGATCGCGAGCTGTCGGCCCAATATCTGCTGCTCTATGAGATGTCTCTGCCCTATGGCCTGGATCTGAATAATCAGCTTAACGTGGATAAATCTTCAGTGCGGGTGGTGGGTACATTTAAAAATCTCACCAGTAATGAGCTGGTATCGCTGGAAGAGCGGGTGCAGGACTGGTTTGCCAGCCATGCCAGCGAATATCAGGTGATGACCACCGGCCCTAACCTGATGTTTGCCCATATCAGTCAGCGCAATATCAAAAGTATGTTATTGGGGATCGCGCTGGCACTGGTGCTGATCTCCCTGTTGCTGGGCCTGGCACTGCGTTCCCTCCGCTTTGGCCTGATCTCTCTGCTGCCTAATCTGGCGCCGGCAGCGATGGGGTTCGGTTTGTGGTATCTGATTGATGGACAGGTGGGACTGGGGCTCTCAGTTGTTGCAGGCATGACGCTGGGTATTGTGGTCGATGATACAGTACATTTTCTGAGTAAATATCTGTACGCCCGTCGCCACCGTGGTGCCGATTCTGTCGCGGCAGTTCAGTACGCCTTTGGCAGTGTGGGCCGGGCGCTCTGGGTTACGACATTTGTACTGGTGTGCGGTTTCATGGTGCTGGCGCAATCCAGCTTTAAACTGAATGCCGATATGGGGTTCCTGACGGCGCTGACAATTCTGATTGCGCTGGTCGTCGATTTCCTCTTTTTGCCGCCGCTGTTGATGATGTTCGATAAAACTAAAATTGATGCACCCGCCAAAACCGTACAAGGAGTTCAACGATGAATCTGACAAAACCATTTTATCTGCTGATGGCACTGACTTTTTTAAGCAGTCCTGTGTTGGCGCTGACGCCTGAAGAACGGGGGCTGGAGATTGCCCGGGAAGCCAAACAACGTGATTCTGGCTGGGCCGATATGCAGGCTGAGATGCTGATGGTGCTGCGTAATAAGCAGGGCGAAGAGAGTGTCAGGGAGATTCGTATCAAGTCGCTGGAACAGGAAGGTGATGGCGATAAGAGCCTGACGATCTTCGATAAACCTCTGGATGTGAAGGGGACGGCGTTTCTGAGTTTTTCCCACCCGCTTGAAGCGGATGATCAGTGGCTCTATCTGCCAGCCCTTAAACGGGTGAAACGTATCTCATCGCGCAATAAATCCGGCCCGTTTATGGGATCTGAGTTCGCTTACGAAGATCTCTCCTCATTTGAGATTGAGAAATACAGCTACAAATATATTAAGGATGAATCCTGCGATGGGGGTGCCTGCTTTGTGGTGGAGCAATATCCGGTGGATAAGGATTCAGGATATACACGACGGGTGGCCTGGATCGATCAGAACCATTACCGGGTATGGAAAGTTGATTTTTATGACCGTAAAAACAGTTTATTAAAAACCCTTACCTTTAAAGGTTATCAGCAATATCTGGACAACTACTGGCGGGCGGATCTGCAGCAGATGCAGAATCATCAGAACGGGAAAAGCACCGAGCTGAAATGGTCCGGTTATCAGTTCAGGGTTGGACTGAATGACGCTGATTTCAACAAGAATACGCTGAAACGGGCCCGTTAAGATGAAGGCAGGTGTTTTAACCGCAGGGCTGGCGACACTGCTGTTCAGTGGCGCGATGCTCAGTGATGCAGTAAAAGCAGACGAGGTTGTCTTTGAATTCAGTGGCCGGTTGTCAGGTGAGCTTCAGGGCTATTTTGAAGAGGGGCGCTTTGACGGGCAGAACTATCAGAACAACGCTTCGCTGGCACTGGAGCCTGAGCTGTACTGGTCGTTTAACGACGGGACTGACTCCGTTATTTTTACCCCGTTTTACCGGCTGGATCAGCAGGATGAGGAACGTAGCCATGGTGATATCCGTGAACTGAGCTGGGTTCATGTGGGGGATGACTGGGAGATGCGAACGGGCCTGCGCAAAGTGTTCTGGGGGGTTACTGAATTTAACCATCTGGTGGATGTGATTAACCAGACGGATGGTATTGAAGACAGTGATGGCGAGGAAAAACTGGGCCAGCCGATGGTCAACCTCTCGCTGGTGCGGGACTGGGGTATCCTTGATCTGTTCGTGCTGCCAGGTTTCCGCGAGCGCACTTTTGCCGGAACCGATGGTCGTCTGCGCAGTGGGCTGGTTGTTGATACCGGCAGAGCCCGTTATGAATCCGGGGCCGGTGATCAGCATATCGATACCGCTGTTCGCTGGAGTCAGAGTTTTGATCTCTATGATATCGGACTCTACTGGTTCAGGGGCACCAACCGTGATCCCC
Source organism: Oceanospirillales bacterium (assembly GCA_018223185.1). Lineage (GTDB taxonomy): Bacteria > Pseudomonadota > Gammaproteobacteria > Pseudomonadales > Balneatricaceae > Amphritea. The sequence continues at coordinate 365,422 of JAAEYW010000001.1, forward strand.
GTTTTGAAACCGGCGTGAAAAACGGCACGCCGGTGCTGATACCTGTTTATGAGCAGATGGATCAGATCGGTTTTGACGGTCAGGCAACCATCGACAGCTGGCTGTGGAAGCTTGAGTTGTTATGGCGGGATCTGCCTGCCGGGCAATATACAGCGATGCAGGCGGGGGCTGAATATACCTTTTACGGCATCCGCAACAGCAATACCGATCTGGGGGTGCTGGCTGAATTTGGCTGGGATGAGCGCGGCGGGAAAGCGGACACGGTCTTTCAGAATGATCTGTTTATTGGCAGCAGAGTTACTCTGAACGATGCCGCCAGCACCGAGTTTCTCGCCGGGCTGGGTTACGATATCGACTACAGCAGTCGCAGCCTGTTTGTAGAGGCCAGCAGTCGCTTTGGTGAGTGCCTCAAGCTGAGCCTGGATGTGCGGCTATTTGATTCCGGAAGCCCACGGGACCTGATGACACATATTGATCAGGATGATCGTATTCAGCTCACAGCGGATTACTATTTTTAAACAGAATACGATGCCTTTTAAACCGCCTGCTGGCGGTTTTTTATTCAGGCATATTTTCCAGGCTTAGTTGTTATGGCTCAGGTTACACTCAGCAGTGCATTGGCGATACCCGCTGATTTCAGCGTGTCAGCCTGATGCTGATTTTTGACCAGCACAGAGCCGCAAAAAGCCAGGGCATTGAATGACACTGAGGCGAACGATTCAGTGCTGCGTGGCACCAGCATCAGCCATTCCCGGCACAGCAGCAAATTGTAAGCTATTGTTGTCTGCTTCATTTTATGGCTGAGATGCAGATGATCCAGCAGAGTCAGATAATGGTTGTGCAGCCACTGTGCTCCGGCATCAGGATCGTCAGTAATATTGCCCGCTAGCTGAATCCCGGCCTGTTGGAAGGGGAGTGCCGGGTTGGTTTCAGGTCTGTCTGAGAAGCCGCTGAGTTGTATAGCCAGAGGCAGGTTGCCCGGTTTAACCGGAATCAGCTGCAGATGTTTATGCGGCTGACTGGCCCCGGCTTCCCGCCCGCCATTGTAGAACACCACACCATCGATCTCCTTCAGGCCCAGCAGGGCCGCTTTAAAATCAGAGGGGTTAAGCAGATTGGTCTGCGGCTCAAATTCGCGGGTGACCAGTAACAGATGGTTTTCGATGACATTGAATTTGTTTAGCAGACAGATATGGTCGGGCCCTATATCACAGACAAAGAGGTGTGGGTCATAGGGTTTGAAAGGGTTAGTAGTGTGGTTTCCAGCTTGTTTTATACGCTGGGTATTTTCTTTATATTTCAGGCTGCTGAGGGTTCTTAACTGGAACCTTAAAGCGCCTTCGCAGACGGTTTCAACAACCGTGCTGAGCGGTTGTAACGCCCCTTTTATGAGGGCTGTCTGGCTGACATGCTGAGCGCGTTGTAAGAGTGAACCTGTCATCGGATCTGTCATCGGAGCTATTGTAGGGTTGGACGGAAATTGAACTAACTGTCAGATTACGTTGGCCGGAGGCTGTTGTATAGTGATGAGAGATTGTCTGTGAGAGTAAACCGATGAAAACATTACTACTGGTTGCGCATGCTCCTTCTGAAAACACCCGACGAATGGCAGAAGCGGTACTTAAGGGGGCGGGTCACCCGGATATTGATACAGTGCAATGTCGCTGGGTCGAACCTCTTCAGGCAACACCGCAAGATGTGCTGGAGTGTGATGGAATCATTTTGGGAACCACTGAAAACCTCGGTTATATGAGCGGTGCCCTGAAAGATTTTTTTGATCGTTGCTATTACCCCTGTCTGGATAAAAAGCAGGGCTTACCCTGTGCCCTTTATGTCCGGGCGGGACATGATGGCACCGGCACCTGCCGTGCGGTTGAAACTATTTGTACGGGGCTGCGCTGGCACTGGATTCAGCCTCCACTGGTCTGTCGGGGGGAGTGGACAGCCAGCTTTTTACAACAGTGTAAGACGCTGGGCACGACAATGGCAGCGGGACTGGATATGGGGATTTATTGATCTGTATCGCGGGTTTCTGGTTAACAAACAGTCAGCTGTATTGTGCAGTGCGGTAGCTGGCATTATACTTAGGTCTGAATTTTGATCAGATCAGGAGATCCGCCAATGAAGCAATCGGTGTTTACCGGAATAGAGTGTGATGATCGCCGAATAGCCAGTGAGCTTCAGGCGATGGGTTACTATGATGAGTGCAGAACAGAGTCCCGCTCAGCTTTCAGCAGACTGCTTGATTCTGTTGGTAACTTTATTACCTGGATGCGCTGGAAAGGTGAAGTCGGTGTTTATGGCTGTCGCGTAGGTGCTGATTATGCACGCTACATGGAAGCGAAAGTCAGCGCCTGATTCTCCGTTTATAGCCTTTTAAAAACCGCTCATATGAGCGGTTTTTTCGTTTGATTTACTGCTGATTTCTGCGATGCAGCCAGCTCGAAGCGTCTTGATCAGCGATAACTTTTTCGTTTAAGTTGCTGAAACAAAACACCACCAATAATCAGGACCAGCCCGATAATGGTGGATACCATCACCGGTTCGTCCGCAATGGTTGCCAGCAATATCAGGGACAACGGTGGCGAGAGATAGACCAGGTTACTCAGCTGGGCAGTGTTATCGGTCATTCGCATCGCCTGCATCCACAGAAGGAATGCAAATCCCATCTCAAAGGTACCGATATAGATGCCGCCAGCAACAGCCTGCCAGGGCATAGCGGTCATTTCACCCTGTACCAGCATCAGTACACTCAGAATAGGCAGGCTGAGGCCAAAACAGAGCAGCAGAGAGACAACCGCATCGCGGGGTTTACGTGTGTTGAAAATCCAGTAACTGGCAAAAAACACTGAACTGCCCAGCCCCAGCATAACCCCCAGCGGATTTTTGAAGTCCAGTGCCAGCAGGTTGCCCTGAGTCGCGATAACCAGTACGCCGCCGTAGGCCAACAGAATGCTGATAATATTTTTCAGGGTGAATTTTTGTCCCAGAAACGGCACTGCCAGAATACTCAGCACGACTGCCCAGGTGTAATTCAGTGCCTGTGCCTGCTGTGCCGGCAACATATCATAAGCGGCAAACAGAATCAGGTAATAGAGGGTTGGATTGAGTAGTGCCAGCATCAGAAAGTAACCGGGAGACTCTTTAAGATATTGGCGCGCCAGAGCGAATTTTTTTTGCGCAATGGTGGCTGAAGACAGAATTACAAAGGTTGTGGCCACTGCAATCCAGAGCATCTGTAAGGGGCTGATGAGTGACAGCGTCAGCTTAAATGCCGTGGCAACAGTTGACCACATCAGCACTACGGACAGTGCCAGAATAAGAGATGTGCGGTTCAAAATATCTTCTCAGAAGCGTTCAGAGTAGTTTTGATTCAATATCTTTGACATCTTCCATCACCACAAAGGTGCTGGTTTGAGTGACATAGGGCAGAGCGGATATTTTCTCCCCGAGCACTTCGCGATAGGACTCCATTCCGGTGGTCCGGACTTTGAGCAGATAGTCAAAATTAGCCGCGATCATATGACACTGCTCAATCTCTGGTATCTCGCGGACAGCATCATTAAACGCCCGTAATGCCTTGGTTTTAGTGTCACTGAGGGTTACCTGAACAAACGCGACATGCTTTGTGCCGAGTTTTTTCTGATCGACCAGGGCGATATAGCCGAGGATATAGCCCTGTTCTTCCAGGCGCTTCATACGGATCTGGCAGGGAGTTTTCGACAGGCCCACCCGTGAGGCCAGTTCTGTCACTGTGATACGGGCATTTTTCTGCAGTTCACGCAGAATCGCCATATCAAGTTTGTCCAGTTTATCCAAATTATCCATATGATTTCACAGTTGTGGTTGTTCGTTTGCTTATTTGATCGTTATGAAAAGGATACGACTATAAAAAATAAAAATACAGTGAAAAAGACTTCTGTTCTTTTCCTATACTTTGATATTAACTAATACTGTCCGGTTTTTATGCCTATCCTGATTACGTATTGTGGGGAAAAAACCGTGGTATCAGCGGCAACACCTCTTTTTCTTGGGCGTTGTATAAGCCGATACAGGAAATAATAATAATCCGGTACCTTCCGGGCGTAGCGAGTGCTATCTGGAGTCTATACAAAATGCATGATTTATTGGGTCTGAGCAAATCACAGGTTATTGATCTGATCAGCGAAAAGCTCTCTGCTCAGGTGAGCAAGGGGCTGCAAGCGTCGATGCAGCTGTTCACGCAAAAGTTTTTCAGTGTGGCTGCACCGGAAGAGTTACAAAGCCGTTCACTTGAGTATCTCTGCGCTACGGCCATGTCATACTGGCAGCTGTTGAAGGATTACAATGCGCCGGCACCCGTCGTAAGGGTTTTTAACCCCGATTATGAACAGCATGGCTGGCATTCAAACCATACGGTGATACAGGTTCACAATGTTGATGTTCCGTTTCTGGTGGATTCCGTCAGAATGGAATTGAATCGCCGCGAACTGGCGATTCTGAGTATTAATAACTGTGTACTGGCCTGTGAACGCACCCAAACCAACAAGCTGAAAAGTCTGAAATCTGCCCGTGAGAGAGATGAACACTCTCAGGTTGAGTCACTGATCTATCTGGAGATTGAACGCCATTCCGATCAGGCGACCCTCGATGAGATCCGTGACAGCCTGTTAAATGTACTCGCTGATGTCAAAGCGGTAGTCGACGATTTTCTGCCTATTAAAGAAAAGGGACAGGATCTTAAAGAGGAGTTGCGGCTGCGTGACGCCAATAGTCCGGAGATTAAAGAGACCCGCAAGCTACTTGACTGGCTGATGGATGAAAACTTTATTTTCCAGGGATATGAAGAAGTTGTCGTTCGCCAGGAAGAGGGAAAGGTTTTTGCCGATCTTGTTAAAGGCTCTGAACTGGGTACTCAGCGTCAGTCCCCCGCGAGTAAAGAACTGAGCCAACTGGAACAGCAGTTTGTACTGGCTGAGAAATTGGTAATGTTCAGCAAGGATGTGGTGCGGTCAACGGTTCACCGGCCGGTATACCGCGACCTGGTTATCATTAAGCGGTTTGATGAGCAGGGGCGGGTATGCGGTGAGTGTCGCTTCTACGGCCTGTATACCTCTTCAGTCTTCCTGACCAATCCATTGCGAATTCCGGTCGTACGACTGAAGCTGATCAGTATTCTGTCTGAATGTGGTTTTGAGCCGGGTGGTCACAGCCACAAAGCACTGGTACAGATTCTCACGGATATGCCCCGTGAAGAGCTGATTCTGGCGCAAACCAGTGATCTGAAACAGACCAGCTTTGGTATCTTCAATATGCAGGAGCGTCGCCGGGCCTGCCTGTTTGTTCGTCAGGATGCCAGTAAGCGATTTTACTCCTGTCTGTATTATATTCCCCGTGACCTGTATACCACCAAGCTGCGCAACTCAGTGCTGAACCTGTTGTATAAAGGTTTACACGGGCGGGATTATGAAGCCAATTCGCAGATCTCAGAGTCGGTGCTGTCGCGGACCCATTTCGTTATTTATGCTGATCCTGATCAGCAGGTGGAGGTGGATCTTGCCGCCATCGAAGCCAGGATTATGGAGATCTCCCGTTCCTGGGATGATGACCTGAATATCAACCTGATCGAAACCTATGGTGAAGAGAAGGGTAGTCGTTTTGTTAACCGTTTCAGTGGTGGATTCAGTTCTGCCTATAAAGAGAACTTTTCTACCGGAAACGGGGTTTATGATCTGCAGCATATCTCCTATCTGAAGTCTCCCGATGCTATCGCAATGAGCTTCTATCGTTCATTTGAAGAAGCTGCGGGTATTCTGAAGTTTAAGCTCTTCAGTGTTGACCGTCCGCTGGTATTGTCGGAAGTGATTCCGCTGCTGGAAAATCTTGGGCTGAAAGTGTTGAGTGAACATCCTTATGTGGTCACTGACCGGGATAGCAATCAGTACTGGATCAGCGATTTCCGCGTCAGCTATGGCCAGCAGACCGTGGTTGAGCTGGATAAGGTAAAAGTGATTCTGCAGGAGGCGTTTGCTAAGGTGTGGGATGGTCAGGCCGACAGTGACGAATTTAACCGACTGGTTATTGCTGGTGGGCTTAACTGGCGTGAAGTTGCGATGCTGCGTGCATATGGGCGTTATATTAAACAACTGCGTTTCGGCTTCTCCCAGCCGTTTCTGGCGGAAGTACTGGTGCGCAATGTTGATATAACCCGTCAGCTGATAGAGCTGTTCCGCAGTCGCTTTCAGCCTGGCAAGCAGGAGTCCGGCCAGGAAGAGTCTATCGAACAGAGCATTCTGGATGCGATGGACGGCGTTAGCAGTCTCGATGATGACAAGATCCTGCGCCGCTTTATGGTGGTGATTAAGTCCACCCTGCGAACTAACTTTTATCAGCAGAAAGACGGTGTAGATAAGCCCTATTTCTCATTCAAAATTGACTCTCAGTCGATTCCGGATATTCCACAACCGAAACCTAAGTTTGAAGTGTTTATCTATTCACCACGGATTGAGGGTGTGCATCTGCGGGTGGGCAAGGTTGCCCGGGGTGGTTTGCGCTGGTCCGACCGGATGGAGGATTACCGTACTGAGGTGCTGGGCCTGGTAAAAGCGCAGCAGGTGAAAAACTCAGTGATTGTGCCTATGGGGGCGAAGGGCTGCTTCATCTGTAAGCGGATGCCGGATACCGCTGACCGTGAGGTAATTCAGGCCGAGGGTATCGAATGCTATAAAACCTATATTCGCGGACTGCTGGATATCACTGATAACCTGGTTGGCGGTGAAGTGGTTTATCCTGAATCGGTGGTGCGTCATGATGAGGATGATCCTTATCTGGTTGTTGCTGCCGATAAAGGCACGGCTACATTCTCTGATATCGCCAACTCAATATCTGAAGAATATGGTTTCTGGCTGGGTGATGCGTTTGCTTCCGGCGGAAGTCAGGGTTACGACCATAAAGGGATGGGGATTACCGCCCGGGGGGCCTGGGAATCGGTTAAGCTGCATTTTCGTGAGAAGGGGATTAATACCCAGACGGAGCCGTTTACCGTTATCGGTATCGGTGACATGGCGGGCGATGTATTTGGTAACGGTATGCTGCTGTCTGAAACGATCAGCCTGGTGGCAGCATTTAACCACATGCATATCTTTATCGACCCCGATCCTGATGTTGCCAGCTCATTTGTTGAACGTAAGCGGATGTTTGCGCTGCCACGCTCCAGCTGGACAGACTACAACTCCAAGCTGATCAGTAAAGGCGGTGGAATATTTGCCCGTTCGGCTAAATGGATCGATATATCGCCACAGATGAAAAAGCGGTTTGCGATCTCTGCAGATCGTCTGGCGCCGAATGATCTGATCAACGCGCTGTTAAAAGCGCCGGTTGATATGTTGTGGAACGGTGGTATCGGAACCTATGTTAAAGCGACTCAGGAAAGTCATGCAGATGTTGGTGATAAAGCCAATGACAGTCTGCGGGTAAATGGCTGTGAACTGAGGTGTAAAGTCCTTGGTGAGGGCGGTAATCTGGGCTTTACGCAGCTCGGACGGATTGAATTTGCTCTTAAGGGAGGCTCATCCAATACTGACTTTATTGATAATGCCGGGGGTGTCGATTGTTCTGACCATGAAGTTAATATCAAGATTCTGTTGAATGAACTGGTCAGTCAGGGTGATATGACCATGAAACAGCGTAATCAGCTGTTACGTGATATGACCGATGATGTGGCGGAGCTGGTGTTGAAAAACAACTACCGTCAGGCTCAGGCGCTGAATATCGCCGAAACCTTTTCTCAGGAGTCTCTTGATGACTACATCCGCCTGATTAAAAGTCTGCAGCGTGAAGGCAAACTTAATCCAGAACTTGAGTTCTTGCCAACAGAAAAACAGCTGTTGCAGCGCCGTGAGCAGGGTCAGGGGTTAACCCGTCCAGAGCTTTCAGTGTTGATCTGTTATGCACGTATTGAGTTGAAACAGGCGCTCATTAACACCTGGATTACTGAGGATGAAGGTTTTTCCAAAGAGATGGAAACAGCCTTCCCGGCGCGTTTGTTGAAGGAGTTTCCTGAGGCGCTGCATAATCATCGCCTGCATCGGGAGATTACCGCGACCCAGATCGCCAACGATCTGATTAACCGGATGGGGATCACCTTTGTAAATAACCTCAGTACGGCAATTGGTGTCAGTTACTCGCAGATCGCAGCAGCCTATATGGTTGCCCGTGAAATCTTTAATATTGAATCTCAGTGGCAGCAGATTGAGGCGCTGGATAATCGGGTGCCAGCCGAGTTACAGGTTGCCATGATGAAGGATCTGGTTCAGTTGCTGGGGCGCGGCACGCAGTGGCTGTTAAGGCATCACCGTGATGGTCTTAATATGCAGCATTGCCTTGACGCTTATAAACCGGCCATTGATCAGGTGGTGGTTTCTGATGAACAGATCCATAAAGTGATTCCGGCAGATCGTCTGACGGAAAAATATGATCGTTATACCGGTGCAGGGGTGCCGGGGCAGCTGTCAGCGTTCTGTGCGGCCAGTGAAAATATATACTGGTTACTGGATGTAATCGATGTTGCCCGGGAAACCAGTGAAGATGTAGAGCAGGTAGCGGCAACCTACTTTGGTGTGGGAACCAGCCTTAACCTGATCTGGCTGGATAAGCAGATCCGTCAGTTTGTTGCCGTTAATCACTGGCAGGCGCTGGCGAAAAACAGTTACCGGATTGAGCTGGATAACCAGCATCGGGCACTGACACTGAAGGTTCTGCAGTCCGGAGAACCGGGTAGCAGTGTTGAGCAACGACTGGAGCGCTGGAAGCTGCAACAAGCAGTGCATCTGGAGCGCTGGCATTACACCCTCAGGGATATTCAGAATACCAAGCTGATCGATTGCTCAATTTTTTCTGTCGCCCTCAGTGTGTTGCTTGAATTGAGTTAACACAGAGGATCTGTAAAAAGCGGGCCCGGCATCTGTCGGTCCCGCTTTTTTTATGCCAAATCATTTGACTATCTAAGTCCGGATGTTTTTTGAATAAATGCCTATAAAAATTACTTTATATAAAGGGATACCCTTTTTTTTTCTTTTAAATAGGAAAAAAGGCTTCTGCTTGTTCTGTAAGCTATGCCGCTTCGCTGTTTGTGTCCCGGTGCTCTATTGTGCTGCGGCGCAGACTGATTGTTTCAACGTGTCGTGCACTGAAGCGGCGACGCGGGTCATCAGGCTGATTGTGTCTGTACCTGGAACATAAAAAATACCGGTTGCGACACCGGTTATAACAATAATTGAATCTGCAGTCTGTGCACTGTCTGCGTCTAAGTGGTTTACGGCCAGGACATTGTTAGCAGATTCGAAAATCGATGAGGCTTTTGCATGATAATAACACTGACCTTTATTATCTATCTGGTTCTGATGCTGGCGATTGGGGTTGTTGCGTACCGCCGCACTAAGGATCTTTCTGATTATGTACTGGGCGGGCGTAACCTCGGTGCGTTTCCAAGTGCGCTGAGTGCCGGGGCATCCGACATGAGTGGCTGGCTGCTGATGGGATTGCCCGGTTATGCAATGTCTGCAGGCTATGGGTCGTTCTGGCTGGCGGGTGGTCTGCTGGTGGGAACATGGCTGAACTGGCTGGTGGTTGCTCAGCGACTGCGGGTCTATTCTGCACAGGCTGACGATTCTCTTACTCTGCCTGCATTTTTCGAAAAACGCTTTAATGACAATACCCGCAGTCTGCGCGTAGTGTCAGCCTTTTTTGTACTGGTGTTTTTCCTGTTTTACACCAGCTCAGGTCTGGTTGCAGGTGGTAAGCTGTTTGAAACCGTATTCGGATTTGATTACACCCTGGCTGTTTTGCTGGGTGCGGTTGCGGTCATCTCCTATACGCTGTTTGGTGGTTATCTGGCGGTCTGCTGGACCGATGTTGTCCAGGGCCTGCTGATGGTTGGTGCGCTGCTACTGGTACCATTGTTTGCAATCGGTGAGCTGGGAGGTATGAGTGATACTCTGGCCGCTGTACAGGCGAAGAACCCCGAGCTGCTGAATATGTTTACAGAGGCTGATGGCAGTTCTATCACCCTGATCGGCACGCTATCTCTGCTGGGCTGGGGTCTGGGTTACTTTGGACAGCCTCATATTCTGGCGCGTTTTAAAGGTATCTCCAGTAAAGATGCTGTTCCATCTGCCCGGCGTATAGCGGTTATCTGGTCAGCTTTTTCTATGGCGGGTGCCTGTCTGATCGGTCTGGCTGCCATTGGTTATCTGCCAGAGGGTCTTGGGGATAATGAAACCGTCTTCATGGTCATGGTCGATGCTTTATTCCATCCGCTTATTGCCGGTATTCTGCTGGCTGCAATCCTTGCTGCGGTCATGAGTACAGCTGATTCCCAGTTGTTGGTCTCTTCCTCTGCGCTGGCTGAAGATTTTTATAAAGCGCTGTTTAACCAGGAAGCGTCTCAGGAAAAACTGGTGATGGTGGGGCGTTTTGCTGTTGTTGCTATAGCGGTAATTGCCACGTTCTTTGCGCTGGATAAAGACTCTAAGGTTCTCAGTCTGGTGTCTTATGCCTGGGCAGGCTTTGGTGCAGCCTTTGGTCCGGCCCTCATTATGTCTCTGTACTGGAAACGCATGAACACGGCGGGTGCTCTGGCAGGTATCATTATCGGTGGTGTAACGGTTGTTATCTGGAAGCAGTTAAGCGGCGGATGGTTTGATCTGTATGAGATCATTCCGGGCGTTCTGTTTGCGTTCATCGCAATTGTTGTTGCCACTCTGGCAACACCTGCACCGGCTCGTTCTGTTACTGAGCGTTTCGAAAGTGTCGAAGCTGAAATAAAAGGCTAAGCTTAACTTTGCAGTATAAAAGCCCCATTAGGGGCTTTTTTTATGTCTGTTGTGGGCTTTTTTAGGGCATTGATTTTAATCTGATCGTCTACAATTTTTAATGAATTATTAATTTGGTTCTAATAAGTAGCTAAAATTAATTCTAATTGTTTATATTATTTTGATTTATAGTGAAAACGACTTTATTGGACTGTTTAGAATGGGGTACATGAATCGTTGTTGCAATGAAAATGGGCAAATAAGTAAACAGCAGAACCAGAGCAGAGCTGTTTTCAAGCGGATTTTTTAAAAGGTGAAACTATGACAAAAACAACTGACCAGTGCCGTACAGAAATACGAGAGCACTACCTTGCGAACGAGACTCAGGTTATTCGTGGTCTTATGGCAAATGCACGTATGACAGCCGATGATCGTAAACAGATCTCTGTCAATGCAGCGCAACTGGTAACGACAGTTCGTAATGAAAGTTCGCCTTCTATGATGGAAAAATTTCTGGGTGAATATGGCCTGACCACAAAAGAGGGTGTTGCTCTGATGTGTCTGGCTGAAGCTCTGCTGCGTGTGCCTGATTCAATGACAATTGATGCGCTTATTGAAGATAAAGTGGCATCTGGTAACTGGGGCGAACACCTGGGGAAATCTAAATCCTCACTGGTTAATTCCTCTACCTGGGCGTTGTTGCTCACCGGTAAACTGATTGCTCCAACTGAAGATAAAGGTGTAACACAGACTCTGCGCGGCATGATTAAGCGTCTGGGTGAGCCCGTTGTCCGTACTGCCGTGGGTCAGGCGATGAAAGAGCTGGGACGTCAGTTCGTTCTGGGGCGCACCATTGAAGAGGCAACCAAAAACGCCCGTAAACTGGAAAAACAGGGCTATTCCTATTCCTACGATATGCTCGGTGAAGCGGCACGTACTGATGCTGATGCGCTGCGGTACCATGAAGCTTATAGTGTTGCTATCGGTAAGCTGACTCCGGCGTGCATCCACTCTGATATCCGTATGAATCCGGGTATTTCTGTAAAACTGTCTGCGTTGCATGCCCGCTATGAGTTCGGTCAGAGAGATCGTGTCATGACCGAGCTGGTTGAACGGACTAAAACGCTGGCGCTGCAGGCGAAAGACGCCAATATGGGCTTCAATATCGATGCCGAAGAACAGGATCGTCTGGATCTGTCGCTGGATATTATTGAAGCGGTTCTGTCTGACGAAGCACTGGCAGGCTGGGACGGCTTTGGTATTGTGGTACAGGCATTTGGCCCTCGAGCTTCTTTTGTGCTCGACTGGCTCTATGCCCTGGCAACCCGCCTGGATCGTAAGATCATGGTGCGTCTGGTGAAAGGTGCGTATTGGGATGCTGAGATCAAGCGTTCACAGGAGATGGGACTGGATGGCTTTCCGGTATACACCCGCAAGGTGAACTCTGATGTTTCCTATCTGTGCTGTGCGGAAAAACTATTGGCAATGACCGATCGTATCTACCCACAGTTTGCCACCCACAATGCTCACTCTGTTGCCGGTATCCTGCATCTGGCACGGGATCTGGACAACAAGCAGTTTGAGTTCCAGCGCCTGCATGGTATGGGCGAGTCTCTGCATGACACCGTGTTGAAAGGACAGGGTACCCGTTGCCGTATCTACGCACCTGTTGGTGCTCACCGGGATCTGCTGGCTTATCTGGTACGTCGCCTGCTGGAAAACGGTGCGAACAGTTCTTTTGTGAACCAGATCGTCGATACCCGTATTAAACCGGAAGATATTGCCCGTGATCCGTTCGCTGTTGTTGAAGCGATGGGAGAGAATATCAGCAGTACAGCTATATCACGTCCGGCTGATCTGTTTGGTGAAAAGCGTAAAAATGCCAAGGGCTGGGATATTACAGACCCGGTAGAAGTTGCAAAACTTGAAGCGCAGCAGGCTGAATTTAAAACGGCACAGTGGAATGCGGCGCCAATGATTTCTGGTACAGCTCAGGGAGGCGATACCAGTGAAATCCATAACCCCGCGATACCTGAAGACTGTGTGGGTCAGGTGGTGACAGCATCCCCTGATGATATTGAAGCTGCAATTGTTGCGGCTCAGCAAGGGTATAAAACCTGGTCACAGAAAAGCGCTGCAGAACGCGCGGTGTGTCTGCGTAAAGTCGCTGACCTGTTTGAAGAGCATGCGCCTGAGTTGTTTACCCTGGCGACCCGTGAAGCGGGAAAAACCCTGCGTGACGCAGTGGGTGAAGTGCGTGAGGCGGTTGATTTCGCGAGATTTTACGCCAATGAAGCTGAGCGTAATGAAGCAGCTGGTGAAGCCCGCGGTGTGATTACCTGTATCTCGCCCTGGAACTTCCCTCTGGCGATTTTTTCCGGTCAGGTGCTGGCTGCGATTGCCGCTGGTAATGCTGTACTGGCTAAGCCCGCTGATCAGACTCCGCTGATTGCTGCCCGTGCTGTTGAACTGATGCATGAAGCAGGGATTCCGGCGGATGTTATCCAGTTATTGCCAGGTAGTGGTGTTGCTGTTGGTGCTCCGCTGACCTCTGACAGTCGTATCGCCGGTGTTTGCTTTACCGGATCGACCGTGACGGCACAGCGTATCAACCGTGTGATGGCTGAAAATATGGCGCCTGAGGCACCTCTGGTCGCTGAAACCGGCGGCATGAATGCGATGATTGTCGACTCCACTGCACTGCCTGAGCAGGTCGTACGTGATGTTCTGGCGTCCTCATTCCAGAGTGCGGGTCAGCGTTGTTCGGCTCTGCGGGTGCTTTATCTGCAGAAAGATATCGCCGATAACCTGCTGGAAATGCTGTTCGGAGCGATGGATGAACTGCGTCTGGGAAATCCTGCATTGCTGAGCACTGATGTTGGTCCGGTTATTGATGAAGCAGCAAAAGCTAAGATAGAAGCGCATTGTGCTAAATATGCGTCCACAGGTCGCGTCCTGAAATCTCTGGCAATCCCGGAAAAGGGACTGTTTGTCGCGCCTACGGTTATCCGGCTGGACAGTATCGCTGAACTGGAAGAGGAGATCTTCGGACCGGTTCTGCATGTCGTGACCTTCGAGGCGGGCGACATTAATAAAGTTGTCGATATGATTAATGCCACCGGTTATGGTCTGACCTTTGGCCTGCACACCCGGGTTGATAAACGTGTTGCTCAGATCTGCAACCGCATCAGGGTGGGTAACATCTATGTTAACCGTAACCAGATCGGTGCGATTGTCGGCTCCCAGCCATTCGGTGGCGAAGGCCTGTCCGGCACCGGACCAAAAGCGGGTGGTCCCGAGTACGTTAAGCGCTTTATGCAGACCGAGTCTGCGACACCGGTTTCTTCAGATGTAATTCCGTCTGTCGGAGCAGGTGCATTACAACCGCTCATCGATAGCCTGGACAACAGTAAGTGGGCACTGGCCTCAGGCCGCCTTGAAAAGCTTAAGGAACTGTTTTCCGGAATGGATATCCTGTTCTCTTCCTTAGAGCATGATGCCCAGCCTATGCCGGGACCGACCGGCGAGCTTAATGTGCTTTCCACTCATGCCAGAGGAACTGTACTTTGCCTCGGACCTGATCTGAAAAGTGCTATGCACCACGCAGTATTGGCTCTGTCACAGGGCAATGCTGTTGTTGTCATCGCTCCGGGCGCTGAAGCTGAGTGTCAGGCCGCTATCGCCAGCGGTTTGCCCGTTCGTGCGATCAGTGGGCTACTGCATCCACAGGCTCTGGCTTCGGTGACCGGTATTGCTGCGGTGGCCAGCTGTTCCGAGAAGGATGTTCTGCAGGCGTATCGTGTAGCTCTGGCCTCCCGTGACGGGGTGTTGTTGCCTCTGATTACTGAGCGTAACGCTTCGGAACGGTTCACTCTGGAACGTCATCTCTGTATCGATACCACCGCCGCTGGAGGTAACGCCAGTCTGATCGCCGCGTCTGAGTAATTCTCAGACACCGGACAGACGGTCTCTCTGTGAAGTAACTCTGCGTTGTTGCCGGGTTACTTCACCTCTGCAATCCTCTCTCCGCGGGATTGTGTATCTGTCGGAATAGTGTGTTTCTATCACCGGCTTTTCAGCCCCTCCATGTGAGGGGCTTTTTTTTGGTTCATCGCAGGTTATGGGGAAGGATATAGAAACATCGATATCTACATGGTTAAGCCCGGTGACGAGCTCTCCAGGCAAGAACCCCTGCAGAGCGGTCTTTCATTGGGGATACCCTATCGTTGCAGAACGCCGCGCCAAAACTAACTGGCGGAGGTCTGAACGCTTGACGCTAAAAAGCGTTTACCACAGAGTGCACAGAGGACACGGAGAAGCACTATTAATCAGGTTTTCTCTGTGTTCTCCGTACCCTTAGCATGCCCCCTGGGTACTGTGGTGAGTCTGTTTTAGATTCTAAGGGCCCCTGCAATATATAGCTCCGCTACTATCTACCACGATAGAATCCTTTCTCGATAAAGCGCTAAGAACCTTTTTTTATTTTGCACAATGACGTGCAACGGTTTTGTCCGCCAATATCAGTCGCTTAATGAAGGAACATTATTACTATGCAGAGATTAACGTTGGAGATGATGCAGGAAGGCTGAGCTTTGTATGAAAAGACACGGGCTTTCTGTCTGGGAAAGCCTGCGTTGTTAGCAATGTTTATCTGAGGTGATGCGAGAAAAGTTGAACGGAGAGTGTTAGCACCTAACCGACCACATCGAGCTCCCGCTGCCGGAACTTTACGCCGCGCTGTTCTGCAAGCTCCCGGCATGCGTCAATATCAACACCCTCCAGTCCGTTAATCGCACTGGCACTGACATCACCGATGTATTCGGGGGCCAGTGCAACAAACTCAAGCATCGCTTCATAAGAGCCGCTCAGAGCAGGCTGACAGTGGCGGATATACACCGCTTCGTTCTGGGCATTAAGCGAAACAGACAGTGCGTCGATGCACTCGCTGAGCTCGGGCAAAATATTACGTTTATTCACCAGGTTGCCTAAGCCATCGGTATTCAACCGGGTGTGCCCGCCCTTTGCCTTAATCCAGTGGGCAATTTCCAGTAACGGTTTGAGACGTAGCGTGGGTTCGCCATAACCGCAGAATACCACGCAGTCATACTGTTTCGGATCGCCAATCAGATTGATGATCTGCTGCGCCGGAGGCCTTACTTCCAGTGCCAGATCATAACCTTTTACCTCGGTGCAGCCATTATGCTTGGGACAAAACTGGCAGGCCAGAGTGCAGCGGTCTGTCAGATTGATATAGAGGTTATTGTCGATCTGATAGACCAGTGTTTCATCTGTTGGAAGTGCCTTCAGGTGGCTTGGCGGGTTTGGTTTTATCTGCTCCGTAACCGCGTTTTCAGATGGGTGATGCGCAGAGGGTGTTTTCAGGGAATGCATGAAGTGTTCCGGCATAAATTGAACTGCTGAGAATAACACAACTGATGTTCTGGAAGGTGACCCGGATCAAGGTGCAGCCACTCAGATGCGGTTTCATCAATTATTCACTTTCACATAAGATATTTCGCATATATGATTAATCATATATATGGTTTTGGTTATATTGATTATGAATCCTGTCGAACTGTTTAAGTGCCTTGCTGATGAAACGCGACTTAAGTCTGTTCTGCTGATTAAGCAGAAAAAAGAGTTGTGTGTCTGCGAACTGATGGCTGCTCTTGAACTGAGCCAGCCAAAGGTCTCCCGTCATCTTGCCCAGTTGAAAAAGGCTGGCTTGTTGTCTGATCGGCGTCATGGGCAATGGGTTTTCTACCGGCTCAATCCGGATCTTCCCCGTTGGTGCCGCAATGTGCTCTGGGAAACTATAGTGACAAACAATGACTATCTGGACGCCGAAAAACAGCGATTAGACCAGATGAATGACCGTCCGGGTCGCAGTAAGACATTCTGATACGCATAAGGGAGCATCATGTTTGAGATATTTACCCGGTTAGCGAACTGGCTGATCTACGATCTTGCTGGCCTGTCAGCTGAAACAAAAATGGGGCAATCGCTGCATTTTTTTGTCGAAGATACGTCTAAAATCTTCGTGCTTCTGGTGGTGATGATCTATCTCATTGCACTGTTACGGGCGTCACTCAATGTCGAGCGGGTCCGGGACTTTCTTGCCGGAAAGCATCGCGGCGCTGGCTATGTGATGGGGGCGGGGTTTGGTGCTGTAACACCTTTTTGCTCCTGTTCCAGTATTCCGGTTTTCCTGGGGTTTACTTCTGCCGGGATTCCGGTGGGAATTACTATGGCGTTTTTGTTGACCTCGCCGCTGATTAATGAGGTTGCGGTGCTGTTACTGCTCAGTCTGCTGGGGTGGAAATTTACCATTGTATATATTCTGGTCGGTATGGCTGTGGGGATTGCGGGTGGTTTTTTTCTCGATTCGATACGGGCAGAGCGTTGGCTACAGTCATTTGCGGCTAAGGCGTTGGAACAGGGAAGAAAAAACAGCCCTGTTGGCGGTTCTGCTGTCGCCAGTATGTCGATGACTGAGCGACATCAGTTCGCCCGCGATGAAACCCTGGAGATCTTTGGCCGGGTGTGGAAGTGGGTGATTATTGGTGTGGGTCTGGGGGCTGCACTGCATGGCTTTGTCCCGGATGGCTGGATCGAAACCCATCTGGGGAGTGGTCAGTGGTGGACAGTGCCTGCCGCTGTGGGAGTGGGTATCCCTTTGTACTCAAATGCGACCGGTGTTATTCCGGTGATGGAGAGCCTGATTACCAACGGTTTGCCAATTGGAACGACTCTGGCATTTTGTATGAGTACTGTGGCGGCCAGCTTTCCTGAATTTATTTTGCTGAAACAGGTGATGCAGTGGCGATTACTGGCGATTCTGTTTGTCATGCTGTTGTTTGCATTTACCCTGATCGGCTGGATCTTTAATTTTATTTTTCCGGTGTTATGACGCTGTGACAGCGCTATAAAACCCAGGGAGTGTGTTATGAAAAATATCAAAGTGTTGGGTAGTGGTTGTGCTAAATGCACTAAAACAGCAGAGCTGATCCAGAAACTGGCAGCGGAACTCGGTGTTGAAGCCACTGTTGTGAAAGAGACCGATGCCGAAGTGATCATGGGCTATGGTGTGATGCGCACACCGGCTGTAGTGGTCGATGAACTGCTGGTACACAGCGGCAGTATTCCGACCCAGGCTGATATTGCCGGCTGGCTTCAGAGTTGAATTATTGAGATAAGCAGCATTAAAACAGACAGAAAAATAGCGACATCAGGTCGTTGATAAGAGGTTGAAAAGGGTGGCGATTAAAGTAGGTATTAACGGTTTTGGCCGGATGGGTCGGTTGGCGTTGCGGGCAGCCTGGGGCTGGCCGGAACTGGAGTTTGTACAGATCAATGATCCGGCAGGCGATGCTGCGACGCTGGCACATCTGCTGAATTTCGATTCGGTTCATGGGATCTGGAAACATGAAGCAAGGGCCGAAGGCAGTCAGATGCTGATCGGAACTCACGCGTTGCGGTGTACTCAGAACAGAGCACTTGAGGACACCGACTGGTCCGGTTGCGATATCGTGATTGAAGCCTCCGGGGTGATGAAGAGCAAAGCGAAGCTACAACCCTATCTCGATCAGGGGGTTAAGCGGGTGGTGGTGACAGCTCCGGTTAAGGAAGAGGGCGTTCTTAATGTTGTGATGGGGGTGAATCACCATCTTTATGATAACGCAGTTCACCCTATTGTGACCGCTGCATCCTGCACGACTAACTGTCTGGCTCCGGCTGTGAAGGTGATCCATGAGACGCTGGGTATAAAGCATGGCTCAATGACCACTATCCACGATATTACCAATACACAGACTATTCTTGACGCGCCCCATAAAGATCTGCGCCGGGCACGGGCCTGCGGTAGCAGTCTGATCCCTACAACGACGGGTTCTGCGACTGCGATTACGCATATATTTCCAGAGCTGAAGGGCAAGCTGAATGGCCATGCGGTACGGGTGCCGCTGGCGAATGCGTCTATCACTGACTGTGTATTTGAGTTGCAGCGGGGTACAACCGTTGATGAGGTTAACCGGTTACTGAAACAGGCTGCCGAAACTGAGTTGCAGGGTATTCTCGGCTATGAAGAGCGTCCGTTGGTATCGGTTGATTATAAAACTGACCCGCGCTCCTGCATCGTCGATGCTCTCTCAACCATGGTAGTGAATGATACCCAGCTGAAGCTCTACCTCTGGTATGACAATGAGTGGGGCTATGCCAATCGCACCGTAGAACTGGTGCGCATGGTGGCAGAGCAGGAGTAAACGGTGACTGCTGTATTATCCAGCCTGACGCCTCAATTGCGTCAGTACCTGATTGTGACCGGAAATTACTGGGCGTTCACTCTGACCGATGGCGCCCTGCGAATGCTGGTGGTGCTGCATTTCCATCAGCTCGGTTACAGTCCTTTAGCGATCGCTCTGCTGTTTCTGTTTTATGAATTCTTTGGGGTCGTTACCAATCTGTTTGGCGGCTGGCTGGGTGCCCGTATTGGACTGAACAGAACAATGAACATCGGGCTGGGAATGCAGGTGGCGGCACTAGCCATGTTGTTAGTTCCCTCTGCGATGCTCACCGTACCCTGGGTGATGCTGGCGCAGGCGCTTTCCGGTATCGCCAAAGATCTGAATAAAATGAGCGCCAAAAGCTCGGTTAAACAGCTGGTGCCTGCCAATGCCGAGGGTACGTTGTATAAGTGGGTGGCGATACTCACAGGCTCTAAGAATGCCCTTAAAGGGGCAGGCTTTTTTTTGGGAGGTGCTTTACTCACCCTGCTGGGCTTTCAGGGGGCAATACTGGTTATGGCGGTTGCGCTGAGTGCTGTCTGGTTGTTAAGCCTGTGGTCGTTGAAAGAGGATCTGGGCCGGGCGAAAAACAAGCCTAAATTCAGCCAGATATTCTCCAAGAGCCGGGCGGTTAACTATCTGTCGGCGGCGCGGATGTTTCTGTTTGGTGCACGGGATATCTGGTTTGTGGTGGCGTTGCCGGTCTATCTGGCCAGCACACTCGGCTGGGATCACTGGTCGGTCGGGGGCTTTCTGGCGCTCTGGGTAATCGGTTATGGCATTATTCAGTCAGTTGCGCCTTACTTCACGGGTAAACGTTCTGGCCGGGTTCCCGGTGGACGGGAAGCGTTTTTGTGGGCCTGCGGATTGCTGCTGTTGCCTGCGCTGATAGCCCTCTCGCTGACACATAATCTCTATCCCCATATCGTTTTGCTGGCCGGGCTGCTAATTTTTGGCGGGGTCTTTGCCATCAATTCATCGCTTCACAGCTATCTGATTGTCAGCTATGCACGGGACGATGGTGCGTCAATGGATGTCGGCTTTTACTACATGGCCAATGCAATGGGACGTCTGATCGGCACCGTGTTGTCCGGTTATCTGTTTCAGATTGCCGGCTTAACCGCCTGTCTCTGGGTTTCTGCAGTGTTTCTGGCAACCGCGGCTGCCATTTCTCTGTTCTTACCACGGGCCTGACCTTCTTCCTCTCCCTCACACACAACCAGAACCGGGTGCTGTGTTTCTTCCGGTTCTGGTATTACCCCCTTTAGAGTACCTCTTCATGACAATTGAGGGTTCTGTCTGCCTCTCATAATATTCTTAACAGGAATTTTATTTGCACGTCATGATGCTAACCGGACCTTATCAGGAGGGCTCAGATGCAGACAGAGCAATCAAACGGGGTTGTCAGTAAACCGGTATATCAGCCGGTGGAACTGAATCCTAAATCCAGTTTTCACCTGTTTATCGCAGAGCAGAACGTAACGCCCGCGATGCAGTCACTTTATGACCACTGCCTTAAGGATAAAAAGGTCACTGTATCTTCCGATGCCAGTGATCCTGAGTTGCTTAAATCACTGGCGTGTTTTCCGTTGGTGGGCACACTCTATCTGGCAGGAACTGAGCCTTTTATATGGCGGGTGGCCAGTTATGCCCGACAGGCAGGTTTACGTCCGGATCAGATGCTGATGATGACACCGGTAACCCGCGAGCGTCATCTGTTCTGCTGTCACTGCTATCAGATAACCGAAGGGGTGACCTATTCACCGTTCATCTGTGCCGGATGTGGTCTCAGTCTTGAAGTGACCGATCACTTTGCCCGTCTTCACAGTGCGTATTTTGGTTATCAGGCGAATGCGGAAGACCGTGCGAATCTGCCTGAGAGAAGGGAGGTTAGCTGATGCGTATTACCGATCAGATTTCTGTCAGTGTTACCGCAATAAAGCAGGTAGCGCCGATGATCAAAGAGTTTACCCTCGAACCGGTGGATGGCCTGCTAACGCCATTTTCACCTGGGGCTCACATTGTCGTAGAGATGGGCAGTTCAGGTTCCAGTGCTGATAAGCAGAGCTATCGTAATGCCTATTCACTGATGAGTAATCCCATGTATAGCCGTCAGTATCGGATAGCGGTGCGACTGCAGGACGATTCCCGGGGCGGCTCTGTCTATATGCATCAGCAGGTTGAAGTCGGGACACAGCTAAAGATCTCGCCTCCGGCTAATCTGTTTGCGCCCGAGTGGATGGCAAAGAAGCATGTGTTGTTTGCCGGGGGCGTGGGCATTACGCCGTTCCTGTCCTATCTGCCAGAATTGCAGCAACGTAAGGCTGAATTCGAACTCCATTATATGTTCCGCAGCCGGCAGACCGGCGCTTATAGCGCTGAACTGAGAGACACTCTGGGAACGGGTTGCAGCTGCTATGACGCTGATCTGGGTAATCGTTGTGATATCGCCGCGGTGATGTCGGGTCAGCCGTTGGGGACACACTTCTACATCTGCGGCCCTGAATCGCTGATAGACGCGGTTCGGACAACTGCTGATGCCATGGGAATTCCTGCCAGTGCGATTCACTGGGAGGCGTTTGCCGGTGCTAAACCGGGTCAGCCCTTTGTCGTTGAACTCAGCCAGAGTGGCTTAGAGCTGGCGGTCGCGGCCAACAGCAGCTTGCTGGAAACTCTGGAAAGCGCCGATATTAAAATTCCTAACCTGTGTCGTGCCGGTGTTTGTGGCCAGTGTGTCTGTGATGTGGCAGAGGGAGAGATAGAACACCGCGACAGCTATCTCAGTGACAGTGAAAAACAATCGGGTCAGGTGATGATGCCTTGCGTATCAAGGGCTGCGGGTGAACGGCTGGTTTTAGATATTTAGGAGAGCAGAGCAATGCGTGTAGCACCGAAAGATATACAGAGTTTTCGTGATGATTTTACTTATAGCAACAGTGCTGAAGCGATTGAGCGTTTCCCTTTCCCATTCGCTGAAGATGAATATCGCTATTCGGTCAATATGGAGCCTCACCTGCCGAAAGGCGGTGAAGGTTCTGCCTATGAAAAATTTCTCGATATCGATGAGCACTATCTGTCAGAGATGGCTGAACGGGAGATGGTGTTAAATGAGATGCCGCATCGCTGTCTGGCGATGGCGCATATGGATCTGGCCTGCTGGGATATGGTTGAGCGGGTCATGGTCTCTCTGTCAGAAGATTACCCGGACTATTTCAGCCTCACTCGTGAGGGTGATCGTTGGAGCTGGGAGAATAAACTATTGAATATTAAGGATCAGTTTACCTTTGGCGACAGCAGTTCACTGCCGATGCCGCCACTGGACTATATCGGCCGACAGGTGCAGGGCGATTTTGCGTTGCTGGATCAGCGCGAAGGCGACCTGTTTCTGGATGCCGGCATTATTACCTGCCCGGCAGACTGGTCACTGGCGTTTGATGCCGGTATGAGTTTCAAAGAGTGGCACGGTCCGGTACCGATGGCACACAGCGAAGGGATCTTTGACCGGGCGCTGAAATACCTGATCGCGATTCCGGTGGGTAAACCGGTTCGCCGTCTTAACTGGACCCTGACCGTGAATGCCCGGATGGATACCTCGCCGGAGAAATATCATGAGTGGGGCCATGAACGTACTTCTGTCACGCCTGAAAACGTCGGTGAAAAGGTTTATCTGCGGGTCGAAGTGCAGGTGCTGGACCGGATGCCGCGTAGCAATGCGATGATGTTCAGCATTCGCACCTATCTGTTAAGTCTGGAAGACCTGGTCACTAATAAAGAGTGGGCGGTACGGATGCACCGGGCGATGAAAACCCTGCCTGAACCCCTGATCAATTATAAAGGTTTAACCCGTTTTCACGGTACGGTGGTGGATTATCTGTCACAGTTTGATCCGCTGAACTGATCTGTTCCGGCGTCGGGCTGTACAGTGTGCCGTCCGGCGTATTTTAAAACGGCCTGTGAATAGGGGAATGGACAATGGGGTGGCTTTATCTCTGCATCGCAGGTGTATTGGAGTGTCTCTGGGCGCTTGGGTTGAAGTATAGCGATGGCTTTACCCGCTTATGGCCCTCGGTGATCAGTATTACTCTGATCGTAATCAGTCTGGGGTTGTTGTCTCTGGCTATGCGGACTATTCCGGTAGGCACCGCCTATGCGGTCTGGAGCGGTATCGGCGCAGCCATGCTGGCGACCTACGGCATAATGTTCCTCGATGAATCGGGCAGTTTGATCAGGATCAGTTGTATCTTGATGATTATCGCGGGGGGCATTGGGCTCAAAGTGTTTGCCTGAGGGTGACTCATGATCCGGATGTTTCGATTGCGCTGACTTTCAGTTGCACCGAACTGAATCAGGGACGTTGGTTGTTTCTGAAACGCAAAGCTACTGAGGCTGTCTTTATCCCCTATTGAGACATTCATCAGATCATTATTTTGTTGCCTGCGAGGCAGTCAGTTTATCCCGACCAGTGGCAACTATTGTTTAAAGAAAAGAGCGGTTTAAAGAACAGGGCGGTTTAACGAACAGGGCGTGTGGCACAACAATTTTTTCATTCTGGAAAATATAATTTCCTAGTCGTTGTTTTATAAATAGATAACAGGAGCTCAATATGGCAACTTCATGGCGTTATTCTGCACTGGCAGAGAGGCATCGCGCATTAGGTTCAAAGTTGGAAGATTGGAACGGTATGGGGACTCCCTGGAGCTACGACAGTGATCTGTCGCTTGCTCATGAGGCGATTCGTACTCAGGCCGGTCTGATGGATGTATCAGGATTAAAAAAAGTACATTTCGTAGGCCCTCATGCTGAAAGCTTACTCGAGTATGCCTGCACCCGTGATATCTCAAAGCTGTATCCTGGAAAGTCAGTGTATGCCACGATTCTGAATGAGTCAGGCAAGTTTGTAGATGATTGTGTGATCTACAGAACCGGACCCAATGCATTTATGGTGGTCTTCGGCGCGGGTAATGGTTATGAAATGCTGGTTCGTTCGTCTCAGGGGCGTCAGGTTTCTGTACTTTTTGATGACGATCTGCATGATATTTCCCTGCAGGGACCTAATGCCGTCGAGTTTCTTGCTGAGCACGTTCCGGGGATTCGCGATCTGCCATATTTTCATCATACCCAGACCCGTTTGTTTGACCGGCCGGTGATGATTTCACGCACCGGTTATACCGGTGAAAGAGGCTATGAAATCTTCTGTAAGGCTGCCGATGTTGTCGCCATCTGGGACAAGATTCTGGAACTGGGCACCGCTTACGGCATTATTCCCTGCGCCTTTACTGCGCTGGATATGCTTCGGGTTGAGAGTTATCTGTTGTTTTATCCGTACGACAATTCCGAGATGTATCCTTTTGCCGATGAAGCCGCTGGTGACACTTTGTGGGAGCTGGGTCTGGACTTTACCGTGTCGAAAGATAAGACCGAATTTCGGGGTGCAACAGAGCATTTCCGGCTAAAAGATCAGCAACGGTTCAAGATTTTTGGCGCTTTACTGGAAGGCCATCAGGCCGCTCAGGAGGGTGATACTGTATGGGCTGAAGGCAAACAGGTTGGTGTGATTACCTGTGCAATGTATTCACGACTAACTGAAAAGTCGATGGCGCTGGTACGTTTTGATACCGCCTATGCCGTGCAGGGCACACCTCTCGAGGTGAAGGGTAGCCTTAATGTAACGGCGATTGCTCACTCATTGCCCTTTGATGATCCGGAAAAGAAAAAGCGCACCGCTAAAGGGTGATAGTTCAGTACCTATTGATTGAAGAAGGGGTGCTGTTAATGTGTCAGCAAGTGCTATTCAATCATTGTTTCCAGAGAAAAGTCAGATCAGAAGTCAGAGACTGAGGTTATTACCTGATACGGTACTCCAGTAAAGAACTTTTCCCTGGACCTAAAAGAACTATCGCGTGCTATAGCAGAAAAAATGGTCATTCGCTGTATTAATATACATCAGCTCTATTGCGACTTCGCTTTCAAGGGGGAATTTCAAATTGTCTAAACCAAAAGAGCCCATGCGGGCTCTTCTTGTATATAGGGAAAGTTACGAAGGTTTCCAGTGTTTTTGCAGGTATATTACTGAAGGCTTCATTGGTGGGAGCAAAGACAGTAAACGGACCTGTCCCATCGGGCACAGACACCAGATCTGCGGTGTTCGGTGCGGCTACCAGAGGTGAAAAAGAATCATCACCCGCTGCAATATCGACAATCGTCGTTTTTTCTTTCATGCCTCCAGCGCAGGCAATCACAGGAATTAGAAATCAAGCGCAAATAATACTTTTTATACTTATTTTTTTTTAGATTCTCATAATTGTTTTGATAAAGGTTTTGGTGACTTCATTCGCTTTATTGGGCTGCTGAGCAACCAGATAATGCAGAAGTTGTGATTGTTACGTTGAAGGCTTTTCTGTAGATCAAAAAATAATCAAAACTTATGAGGGCGTGTTTAGTTGTAACGCTATGATTTTATTTGTTTTTAACAAAAAAAAGCAGCGATAAACAGCTGCTTATAAATGTCTTTTTAATTACTTAGAATGTCATTTTAATTTAATTGCAAAATGTTTAAACACCGGTTTAATGATCTCCCAGGTGCCGGTAAATCCCGCATCTACCATAAAAGCATCGCCGGGTAGCAGGGTGATCGGATTCTTGCCCTCCTGTGTGATGATGACTTCGCCTTCGATCAGATGGATGAACTCCCAGCTGGCGTAGGTCGCGCGATAAGTGCCCGGCGTAGCAGACCAGCAACCGGTGATCATCGACTCATCCGGGCTGGTGTATTCGATCCAGGTGGTCATGGTGGGATTGCCTTCGATTTTTTCCCAACCGTCAAGATCGTCGGTAATCGGGGTGACCGTCTTATCGATAATTTTTGTAACCATATTCATGCTTAACTCCGTTTGAAAAGACGCGGGCCGGTGACTACCGGCCCTGAGTAAGGTTTAAACTGCTTGTTTAACTTCGCTTTCGTCAGAAAGGTAAGCTTCCAGAGAATCGTCCAGTGCATCGATCCACGGGGTGTGATGCGGCGGTGACATGGTGCCGGTCATAAGGGAGCGGAAGGAGAAGTCGCGGAAGGTCATGATGTTTTCCTTCTTATGATGCTTCCACTCGAGGAATGTCTGACGTACACCTTCGATATCGAAGGTTGGGTAGTCGGTGGCTTCTATCAGTTCAAGGATATAGTCACCCTGATAGGTAAACATCTCTTCGGCGGTTTTCAGTGTCAGTTCGCGCTCACGCCACTCCATGCTGTTGCCAACCATCTCCTCTTTGGTAGCCGGAAGCTCAATTCGACCGAGGATCACATCACGAACATACCAGGCCTGCGCATCGAACATATTGAAGGTGTACCACTGATCCTGCATGCCCAGATAGAACATTTGGGTGTTATGTTCCCAGACGACCCCTTTATATAGATCCATCGCCCACAGCCGGTTATCGGTTTTCAGGCGCAGAGACTCATCAATGAAGGGGAAGTGGTGCAGATATCCGGTACAGAGAATGATGGCGTCGATCTTGCGACTGCTGCCATCGGCAAAGTAAGCGGTATCGGTATCAACCCGTTGCAGCAGTGGTTTCTCTTCCCAGTTTTCCGGCCATTTATACCCCATCGGCGCGGTGCGATAGCAGCTGATCAGGCTGTGGGCACCATATTTATAACATTGTGAACCGATATCTTCGGCGGAGTAGCTGCTGCCAACGAGTAGAATATCCTTGTCTTTAAATTCCAGCGCATCACGGAAATCGTGGGCATGCAGAATTCGTCCGCCAAACGTGCTGAACCCTTCAAATTCCGGTACCCGTGGGGTGGAAAAGTGCCCTGAAGCACAGATAACATAGTCAAACTCTTCAGAGTAAACGGTATCGGTGTTGTGATCGTGTACGGTTACGGTAAAGAGTCGGGTGGTGTCATCGAAGGTAATATTGCGAACCGGGGTGTTAAAGCGGATATAGTCACGAACCCCGGCTTTCTCTACCCGGCCTTTAATGTAATCCCAGAGGACTTCACGGGGAGGGTAGGAGGCGATCGGTTTGCCGAAGTGTTCATCAAAGCTGTAATCAGCAAACTCGAGACACTCCTTCGGGCCGTTGGACCAGAGATAGCGGTACATACTGCCGTGAACCGGTTCACCGTGCTCATCTAAACCGGTGCGCCAGCTGTAGTTCCATAAACCGCCCCAGTCGCTCTGTTTTTCAAAACAGACCAGTTCAGGTATTTCAGCTCCTTTCTCCTGAGCTGACTGAAAGGCCCGAAGTTGAGCCAGACCACTGGGGCCGGCACCGATTATCGCTACGCGTTTGGTCATCTGAAATCTCCTGATTATTTACATTCTTTTCATCAGGTTATTCAGATATTAAGGTGCGATAAATTCCCCAGAGTGGATAAGTCAAAAGGGGTAAGCGGGTTACTCTGAAGGGGGGCTGATATTAAGAATAATCCCTTCGACACCAAGGACTGCACCGGTTGAGGAGTATATTCCCTGGCCTTTTTCATACACGTGGCGATATTGTCCATCGGCATGGAGTATCTGGTAGTACAGTTCGAAACAGCGGTGCTGTTGCAGTGCCTGTTGTACCGTTTCCCAGACTCTGACTGCGTCGTTGGGGTGAATCAGACCGCCGATAGAAAGTTGAGTCTGATTGAGCAGTTGATCACGGCTGTAACCGGTCAGATCGAGACATCCCTCACTGATATACTCCATGGTCCAGCGGGTATCGTTGCGGCCCCGGTATAGCATCCCCGGTATGCGGTTAACTAAGCCGGAGAGGCTACGGTGGCTGGCTTTGCTGATTTCATCATTGCGTACCTGCGGGGTGATATCACAAAGCGTGGCGGTCAGTGGGAAAGGTCGGTCTGACTTTAATCGTTGTAAACGGATTTCACACCAGCGGACTTTGCTGTCCTTACGGATTAAGCGGAACCAGAGACACTGACTTTTCTGACTCCGGCTTGTCTGCTGAGTTATTTCTATCCAGTTTTTCAGGTCCTCAGGGTGAATATAGTCGCTGAAGCAGCTATGGATTGCCTCTTTATTGCTGTATCCCGTGAGCGTTTTCCAACAGGCATTCACATAATTGATTTCCAGCTGGCTGTTAAAGATTAAAACAGCATCCCCCAGGCTATCAAGCAGGTCCGTCAGTTCTGGCTGCTCTGTTCTGGGAGGTCGTCGAAACAGGTTGAGTACGGTCACAGGCTACCCTCCGGTTCGGAAGAGTCAGTGTCAGGCAGATTTGTATGAAACATACCGGCCTGAGATACACTGGCCTGAGACATATTGGCGTGAACCCATGCGGCCAGCTCCAGACGGGAGTTAACGCTCAGTTTTCGTAACAGGTTTTTAACATAGACCTTAACCGTGCCATCGCTGATTCCCAGCTCCCGGGCGATCAGCTTATTGCTCATTCCCCGGGTGATCAGTTCCAGAGTCTGCTGTTCCCGCTCGGTCAGGTCGAAGTCATTGGTCGTGGGAGTCTCCTTTGCCTGAATATCGCCTTTACTCAGATGGTGTGCCAGCATCGTCACGCCGGTATTATCGATGGCGATATTGCCGAGCATCACTGCGTTAAGTCCACTGAGAATTTCTTCAGGTGCGGAATCTTTCAGCAGATAACCGTTGGCGCCAGAGGAGATCGCTTCGAACAGTTCCGAGCTGTCATCTGACGCGGTGAGAAAGACAACCTTATGCTCACTTCCTTGTTGTTTGAGTTGCTTTAACAGTCCCAGACCTGATAATTCCGGCATATGCATATCCAGCAACAGCAGGTCTGCCTGAAGTTCCGGGAGTGAGTCGAGTAGTTGCTGTCCGCTTTCAAAGTCGGCAATGACTCTGAATTCACCGCTGTCATTCAGTAGTTCAACGACACCGCGCCGAAACAGTGGGTGGTCATCAACAATAATGATGTTTGTGATCAGAGTTTCATTCATAAGAGGTTCGCTTATCAGGTCTTTATTATAGTCAGTGCCGTTCAGGCGCTAAGATCAGGAATCACCAGCTCGATACGAGTGCCACCCTGCCTGGGGGACAGAATAAACAGGTTTGCCTGAATCTTTTCCGCCCGTTCCTGCATGATTTTCATACCAAAACTGTCGGGTCGGGCCTGTTCAGCACAGATCCCTTTTCCATTATCTTCAACCCGGATTCGGATGGATGAATCCTTCTGACGGAGTAGCTGAACCCGCGCATGACTTGCATGAGAGTGGCGTACGATATTATTAAGTGCTTCGCGAATGATAAAAATGGTCTGGGAATCATCCTGAGTGATCAGCTGCGATCCCACCCGGTTGTCCAGTTCAAACACGACAGAGCTTCGCTGTTCAAATTCACCGATTGCCTGACTGATTGCATCTACCAGTTGTCCCTGTTCGATGGACAGGCGCGAGCAAGCGATCAGTTCACGGGTCTGGCGGTAGGCACACTGAGCCTGATGGCACAGATCCTGACTTATCTCTGCGAGCTCCGGCTCTGCTTTGCGCTTGCACTGATCGGCAAGCCGGGAGGCTTTTATTCGCATATAGCCGAGAATCTGGGCCATTGAGTCGTGCAGCTCGGCGGCATGGGCCGCTTTTTCTGAAGAAATTGCAGCATTTATCCGGGATTGCTGACGATACCAGCCACTCAGCCCGGCGGCCAGTGCTTCAGCAGCCGGAGCTAATATCCGGTTGATCTGGTCGCTGTCCGGAAGTCTTTCATTGAAGCAAAGCACCATCCAGCAGGCTGGCTGGTTTTTATCAAAGGGTAGCTGCAATGCGTGTACTGAAAATGCACTGCCTGGCAGTTTATAACGCAGTTCATTGGCATCGTGCACGCTGTGTTCGGTCAGCTGATAGCTTAGTTGCCCCGCGATCCCTATCGGAGGCGTTGCCGTCGATGCGTGCAGCAGCTGATCTCTGTGGGGGGATGGTGCCCCGATAACAAAGATGTCAGCGTTAAGATGGAAGCTGACATAGCTTTGTAAGCGGTTGAGTACGTGTTCCAGACTCTGCCGGATATCATCGCTGCAGGCCAGATCAACCACCAGTTGAGTCAGAGCCGGAGCGCAGACAACCTCTTTCTGTTTTTCCGGTTGCACGCGTAATAACCGTGGGAAATTGTGCATCCACAGTGGAATTGATACCGCCATTATAACCTCCTTACAGCGCGAATTCCCCTCAGGGAAGCGTTCAGTTATGCCGTGCTCAGTTATGAAATGTTCTGTTGTTACGTGAATTAATAAGCAGCATCTGTGCCACTGATGACGGGTTACTCACAATGGAATACTCCTTCCTGATGATTGCGCCTGAAATCACTATGAGTAAATATTTTTAACCATCAAGAAATAATATTTTGGCATCTGCTCTGACGCTTCACCGGTTTGTTGAGTGCACCAGAATAGTTCCGGTCTGCTGCCGGTGCACTCTGATGAAGCTGAACAGAGGGCGAAAAGGCCTGCTAAATAGTGAATGGGGAATCTGTATGACGATTCAGAAACAATGTGCTCAGGATGCATTAAACACAAGTAGCTCCCCCCGGTGGTATCGGGTTGAGGGACAGGGAGCGCTGCGTCTTGATCTGCACGTTGGAGACAGCGTTTGTATCACCTCGGCGGATAGCAATCAGGGATGTGAACTACTGTTCATTGATGCTCAGGGTCAGCCTCTGGACTCATATCTGGCGCACAATTCACTTGCCGATAAAGCCGAAGGGGCGCTGGCTCAGTTAGATCAGCAGAGTGATTCGGCTTTACGTTTAAAAGAGTTATTACTGGCATGGGGCATCGGCGAGCAGGCGTTACAGCAGGCATTCCGCTTTGAAGCGCAGGCACTGCCTGAATTAGAAGTAACGGAAGAAGCCACTCTGATTGTTCTCTGTTGTGGCAGGGATATGCAGGTAGCTGAGCAATCGCCGGTCACTGAGCTGCAGGTCGCACACTATGCGATGTCCGGAAACAGCCTGCCACAGCCGCTGGCGCTTCCCCGGAGCGAGTTTCGTGTTCCCAGCTGCAGTGCCACAAGTTATGAAGTCAAAGCCGGTGAGTGGATTCAGATTATTGATGTTGAGGGCAAACAGTGCAGTGATTTTGTCGCCTTCGATGCTGCAGCCCTGAAGGAGGGGAGAGAGGAGCCTCTGGATGCGGTAGCGACCCGTACGCTGAACGGTCTGTCGCTGCCACAACCGGGCCTGCACTCAAAATTTACCGATGCCCGGCAGCAAACTATGCTTGAGGTAGTGCAGGACACCGTTGGCCGTCATGACAGCTTTCTGTTTGCCTGTAACAACAAATACTACGAAAACAGTGGCTATTTCGGCCATATCAACTGCACAGAGAACTTTAACCT
Organism: Oceanospirillales bacterium; assembly: GCA_018223185.1. Classification (GTDB taxonomy): domain Bacteria; phylum Pseudomonadota; class Gammaproteobacteria; order Pseudomonadales; family Balneatricaceae; genus Amphritea. Next base: position 396,804 of record JAAEYW010000001.1, read on the forward strand.
CAGCCTGAAACGCTATGGTATTGCACCCCGTGCAGGCTGGCCTGCCATCAACTTCTTTTTTAACACCCGTGCCGGAGATTGCGGCACCATCGGCTTTGAAGAACCCTGGTCCCGTGCTGGCGACTATGTGCTGTTAAGGGCTTCGCGGGATCTTATCTGTGCTTCGTCTGCCTGTCCCGATGACATTGATCCGGCCAATGGCTGGAATCCGACCGATATCCATATTCGCATCTATCCCGCAACCTGTGAGTTTCCCCGTTCAGTGGGATACCGGATAACACCTGAGGAACAACCCCGTATGACTAAACCGACCGGTTTCCATGGCCGAACTTCAGCCCTGACAAAGCAGTTTACAGAGTACCGGGGCTACTGGGTGGCTTCAGAATATCAGAACTATGGCGCCAGAGCTGAATACCTGGCCTGTCGGGAACGGGTTGCCGTAATCGATCTGACGCCACTGAGAAAGTTTGAAGTGCTGGGACCTGATGCAGAAACGCTGCTGCAGTATGCGCTGACCCGTAATGTCTCCCGAATGGCGATTGGCGAGGTGGTGTATTCAGCCGTGTGTCACAGCACTGGGGGCATGATCGACGACGGCACTCTGTTCCGGCTTGGACAGCACGCGTTTCGCTGGATCTGTGGTGATTCCTATTGCGGTATCTGGTTACGCCAGTTAGCAGAGGAAAAGGGGTTGCAGGTGCAGGTGAGGGAATCAACGGATCAGATACATAACGTTGCGGTGCAGGGGCCGCAAAGCCGTAACCTGCTACAGCAGATTATCTGGAACGGAGAAGCCTGCACGCCAGTGTCTGAGTTGGGGTGGTTCCGTTTTATGACTGGCCGGCTGGATGGTCCGGACGGCATTCCAGTGATGATATCCCGTACCGGCTATACCGGGGAGCTGGGCTTTGAAGTCTGGTGTCATCCCGCGAAGGCTGAGCAGGTGTGGGATCGTATCTGGGAAACCGGTGAGCCGTATGGTATTGCTCCGCTGGGATTTGATGCACTGGATATGTTGCGTATCGAAGCGGGCCTGATCTTTGCCGATCATGAGTTTTGTGCAGAAACCAACCCTTATGAGGCGGGAATCGGCTTTACTGTTCCCCTGAAAACGAAGACTGATGACTTTGTCGGGCGTAAAGCGATTGCCGCTCAGAACCCCGCCAGTCGTAAAAAACTGGTGGGCTTAATTATCAATAGTCAGGAGCCTGTCAGTCACGGTGACGCAGTTTTTAATGGTCGCTTTCCCGTCGGTGTTGTCACCAGTTCAACCTATTCGCCAGTGACTAAAAATCAGATCGCTCTGTGTCGGATTGAGCCACAGTTTTCCGAGTCCGGTACGGCGTTGGAAGTCGGTCAGCTGGATGGTCAGCGTAAGCGGATACCGGTCAGCGTAACCTCATTACCTTTCTATGATCCGGAGCGAACCCGGGTAAGAAGTTAATACACCACGTTCACTAATCAGAGGAGTACATTCTGAATCACAAATGGCTGAAGGAGGCTTTGCCTGACCCTAAATGATGCATTGCACCAAACGAGAGCGATTAAAAGCAATTATTTAAAACCAGGAGAACACCTGATAAATCTTAATTAATTGATTTTAAATATAAAAGTCGTTATCTGGTATGAAAAATGCCTTTCTTTAAGGGAAATAAAGTTTACTGGTAATAAATGGTTTTACAGCTAAAAAAGCTACAGTTCTAACTAAATGCAAAGAAAATTTAACAGATGAGAGGTTTCAGCAATGGAGCAGACAGCCCCAACACTTGCAGAGTTACAAACTCTGATTGAGATGACGGGCACCATCAATATGGAAGTTTTCTATTGGTGGTGTACCGGCCTGATGGTAATTATCCATGCAGGTTTTCTGGCGTATGAGATGGGTGCATCCCGCCTGAAGAACGCACTGGCTTCCGGTGTGAAAAATATTCTGGCATTCGCCTTTATTATCCCAACCTTCTTTTTCTTTGGCTGGTGGATCTATCTGGCAATGTATAACGGGTTTACCCCGGATTATGAAGCGGCTGCAGCCGGGTTGCCCTGGTCCACTAATATGGGGCCTAACCTGGCCGATAATGCCAGCGGTATCTTCTGGGGAGCATTCGTACTGTTCGCTGCGACGACAGCATCGATTTTTTCGGGTGCTGTGATTGAGCGTATCCGCATGAGCTCTTTCCTGATTCTGGCGATTATTCTGGGGTCTGTTGTCTGGATTCTGGGGGCTTCCTGGGGCTGGCATCCAACCGGCTGGCTGACCGTTGAGTGGGGCTTCCATGACTTTGGTGCGGCAGGTGCTGTGCATATGGTTGCCGGCTTCTTTGCGCTGGGTGTCACGATCAACCTGGGAGCTCGTCTGGGACGCTTTGCCCCGGATGGTACTCCGATCGAGATCAAAGGCCACAGCATGCCGATGACTATCATCGGTCTGATGCTGATCATTGTGGGTTTCTTCGGTTTTCTCGGTGGCTGTATCATCTATGCAGGCAGCGCCCAGTGGACCACTATCTTTGGTACTCCGGTGACGCTGTCGGCGGTGAGCTTTAACACCCTAATGGCATTTTCCGGTGGCATTATCGGTGCTTACTTCGTTACCCGTCAGCCGTTCTGGATGATGTCGGGTGCGCTGGCCGGTATTTTCTCTGCCGCCCCTGGTCTGGATCTTTACTATCCGCCACTGGCATTCCTGCTGGGTATCACCGGTGGTGTTGTTGCGCCACTGGCGGATAAGTTCATCACCAACAAGTTCAAGATTGATGATGCGGTCGGTGCCTTCGCTGTTCACGGTGTCGGTGGACTGATCGGTATTATCGGTCTGGGAATCTTCAGTGGTTTCCCGAATGTTATCGAGGGCGCTCCTGCAATCTCATTCATGGGCCAGTTGAAGAGTGCCGGGGTGATGGCGCTGCTGGGCTTTGTGCCAGGCTTCGGTTTGTCTTACGTGATGGCGAAGATGAACTTCCTGCGAGTTCCGCCTAAAGCTGAAGAGATGGGACTGGATATTGTTGAGGTGCCTCTGCAGGCGTATCCGGAATCGGTACCTGCGTATTCTTCAGAAATTCCAGCAACCAAAGTTACAGCAACCGCAAGCGCTTAAGGAGAGATATGATGAATGCAAGTCCGATTACAACCTGGGAAGGTGCTGAAGCATATTTTACCTTTGCTGACAGCCCAACCGCGATGATGGTTATTCTGGCACTGGCTGTGGCCGCCACTGTTGGTGCCGTCGTTGCCAGTGTGCTTCATGAAAACCACACCTATATCGACTATAAGTAATGTTGTACCGTCCGGGGCAGCCTGAGGCTGCCCCGGACTTTTTAGGCTATACAATGTTTAGTCCCTGTTTATCTGAAAAATGCTTTGTGGAGACCGATCTGTCATGACAGGCTATTCAGCAACCGCGGGTCAACAACGCTGGCAGTTTACTGATCTTAAAGATCTTTTGGCTAAAGCAACGCCTCTGCGTTCGGGCGATTGTCTGGCGGGACTCGCCGCTGGTTCCTCGCGCCAGCGGGTTGCTGCGCAGATGGCTCTGGCTGACCTTCCACTGAAGACTTTTTTAAATGAACAGGTTATCTCTCCCGAAACGGATGAAGTCAGCCAGCTGATTCTTGACAGTCATGATCTGCTGGCCTTTGCGCCAATATCTCATCTGACCGTCGGCGATTTCAGGAACTGGCTGTTGTCAGATCAGGCCGATAGCGTAACGCTGAAGCGGCTGGCGATGGGGCTGACACCGGAAATGGTGGCTGCCGTATCCAAACTGATGCGGGTACAGGACCTGATTCTGGTGGCATCCAAGTGTCGCAACGAAACTGCCTTTCGTAACTCTCTTGGGGGTAAAGGGGTATTATCCACCCGACTGCAACCAAACCATCCGGTGGATGATCCCGCAGGCGTCGCGGCCAGTATTCTTGATGGCCTGATGTATGGCAGCGGGGATGCGGTGATCGGCATCAATCCTGCCACGGATAACTATGCGGCGGTCACCGAACTGTTAAAAATGCTGGATGATATCATCGGCCATTACGCTATTCCGACGCAGTCCTGCGTGCTCACCCATGTGACCAATCAGATCGAAGCGATCAACCGGGGTGTGCCGATAGATCTGGTATTCCAGTCGATTGCCGGCACTCAGGCCGCCAATGACAGTTTCGGTATCAATCTGGCGATGCTGGCGGAAGCCAATCAGGCAGCCCGCGAACTGCAGCGGGGCAGTGTTGGCAATAATGTTATGTATTTTGAAACCGGACAGGGCAGTGCGCTATCGGCCAATGCGCATCAGGGTGTGGATCAGCAGACCTGTGAAGTTCGCGCGTACGCTGTCGCCCGGCATTTTGATCCGTTACTGGTGAATACGGTAGTGGGTTTTATCGGTCCTGAATACCTTTACGACGGTAAGCAGATTATCCGCGCAGGACTGGAAGATCATTTCTGCGGCAAGTTGCTGGGACTGCCGATGGGTTGCGATATCTGCTATACCAACCACGCTGAGGCAGACCAGGATGACATGGATATGCTGCTGACTCAGATGGCTGTAGCGGGTATCAACTTTATTATGGGGATTCCGGGGGGCGATGACATTATGCTCAACTACCAGACGACATCCTTCCATGATGCGCTGTATATCCGCGAAGTATTGGGGTTAAGACCTGCACCTGAGTTTGACCGGTGGTTGCAGCAGGTCGGTATTACCCAGCCTTCCGGGCGGCTGGCAGACAGTATGCCGGACGCTTTCAGTGGTCTGTTGAATAAGCTATAGAGGCAGATTATGGAGCTCTGTGATGAATGAGATAGAGAAAACGGATCAAAGTCCGCCTGTTTCTGAAAACCCATGGCGTCAACTGCGTCGTTATACCGATGCACGGATAGCTCAGGGGCGTGCCGGGGTGAGTCTGCCGACTAAAGCACTGCTGGCGTTTCAGATGGATCATGCCAGTGCACGGGACGCTGTGCATATCCCTCTTGAAACTGAGGCGCTCACTGAACAGCTGAGGTCGGCGGGCTATGAGTCGATTATCCTGCACAGCCGGGCTGCCGACAGAACTGAGTATCTGCAGCGTCCCGATCTCGGGAGGCGGCTGGATCTGCGCTCCGTTGAGCGGTTAGAGGAATACCGACAGCAGCATCCGCAGAGTGTCAATGTCGCGGTTGTCATTGCTGATGGACTCTCATCTATGGCGGTACAGCGTCATGCTGCAGCGATGACTCAGGCACTATTAACCCGTCTGGAAAGCCGCGGATTTAAACGTGCACCGGTTACCATCGTGAATCAGGGACGGGTTGCGGTGGGTGATGAAGTCGGTGAGCTTCTGGGGGCTGAGTTGCTGGTTCTGCTGGTGGGAGAGCGTCCGGGACTCAGCTCACCGGACAGTCTTGGAATCTACTATACCTTTCAGCCTCAGGTGGGGTTAACCGATGCCCGGCGTAACTGCATCTCAAATGTGCGTCCGGCAGGTCTGAGCATCGAAGCGGCAACCGATAAACTTATCTGGCTGATTGATGAATCACTGCGGTTGCAGTGTTCCGGTGTTGGCCTGAAAGATCAGTCAGTGTCTACAACACTTCAGCAAACCCATAAGAACTTTTTGCTGCCCTGAACCGTATTGTCAGGGTAGCGATTTAACCTTTCACTCCCCCAAAAACCAGTGACATCCTCCTCCGGTGTCGCTGGTTTTTTTCTTTTGTTACGAATTTTTCAGGTCTCTGATCAGTGCACGTTTGCGTGAAACGTGTTGCCTTGATGCCCTAAAGATGTGCGTCAATTTTGGTGCATAAACCTGATTATTATATAAATTATTGAAATTAAACAATAAATATATTCTGGCATGAAAATTAAATATTCCTATTGTGAATATAATATTCCCAAAAAAGATAGCGAGTAGAGAGATGAAATTATTAACAGCCATTATCAGGCCGCACATGCTGCAAGCGTTAAGGGAGCCTTTGCAGGCCATCGGCGTGAGCGGTCTCACCGTCACGGAGGTTAAGGGGTATGGACGCCAGCAGGGCCACACCGAGCTCTATCGGGGCGCAGAGTACCGCATCAGTTTTATACCCAAAATAAAGCTCGAAATTGCACTTGATGATGCGCTGCTGGATCAGGCAATCGAGGTGATATCCGGGGTGGCCAAAACAGGACGTTTTGGTGACGGTAAGCTGTTTTTTTTCAGGGCTTGATCAGGTTTTAAGACTTCGCACCGGTGAGTCCGGTGTATTTGCACTATAGGAGAAACAGATGAGTAATTTACCGATTGAACTGTCATATGCGCTCGACACATTCTACTTTCTGATGTGTACCGTGCTGGTGATGTGGATGGCAGCGGGTTTTGCCATGCTGGAAGCCGGCCTGGTCCGGAGCAAGAACACCGTCGAAATTCTGAATAAGAACGCTTTGCTTTATGGTATCGCCTGTATTGCCTATCTGTTGGTGGGTTACAACATCATGTATCCGGCTGATCCGATCAGCCCTTACATTCCCGGTCTGGATTTCCTGCTGGGTACCGACAACACAACAGAAGCTGTTATTGCTGGTGGCGATGACGCCCCGTATTACTCCAGCATGGCCGACTTTATCTTCCAGGCGGTATTTGCTGCAGCAACAATGTCGATTGTTTCCGGTGCAGTGGCTGAGCGGATGCGTCTCTGGCCATTCCTGATCTTCGCAGTATTTATGGTCTCTTTTATCTACCCGGTAGAGGGATACTGGAAATGGGGCGGTGGCTTCCTGGATGAGCTTGGTTTCCAGGATTTTGCCGGATCGGTTGTCGTGCATATGGCGGGTGCTGCTGCAGCACTGGCAGCAGTGATTCTGGTTGGACCCCGTAAGGGCAAATATGGGCCTAATGGTGAAGTACGGGCTATCCCTGGTGCTAATCTGCCGATGGCGACGCTGGGTATGTTTATCCTGTGGATGGGCTGGTTCGGGTTTAATGGTGGCTCTGAACTCAAAATAGCGAATGTTGAAGAGGCCAATGCGGTTGCTAAAATCTTCGTCAATACCAACGCAGCGGCCGCTGCCGGTATGGTGGTGGCTGCTCTGTTCGCCCGCGCTCTGTTCGGAAAGACTGACCTGACTATGACTATTAACGGTGCATTGGCCGGACTGGTTGCGATTACCGCCGAACCCTTGTTGCCAGATGCAGGCACTGCTTCACTGATCGGTGCTGTGGGTGGGCTGGTTGTAGTGATTTCGGTGCTGGCACTGGATAAGCTGAAGCTGGATGATCCGGTTGGTGCAATTTCGGTGCATGGTGCGGCCGGAATCTGGGGGATTTTTGCTGTACTGATCAGTAATCCTGACGCAACCTTTATGGCACAGTTGATCGGTACGGCAGTAACCTTCGCGTGGATGTTTATTGCTTCCTTCATTGTACTGTCGATTATTAAAGCAGTGATCGGACTACGTGCCAGCGAAGAGGAAGAGATGGAAGGTATGGATGTCTATGAGTGTGGTATGGAAGCCTATCCTGAATTTACGTCAGGTAAATAACCTTTAGCAGGACGCTGTCCCTGTTCTTAAAAGCCATCTGACTGTCGTCAGATGGCTTTTTTGCATATATGCGTCGCGTCCGGGTAATGGCTTCTGTGGTTATATAAAGTCAGAGGGACTTATATTTTTTAATAGCGTAAATAAATAATATCTCCGCTCTGTAAAACTCATATAATCACTTTTATTACTGAAGTCCGGGCACTGCAGCCAGGCGTTTTAAAAAGGCGAAACAACTTCAGTAGGCGTATAACCGGTATTCAGGAGAAAATAGTGACCTACTGTGTGGGTATCAGAACAAGCCAGGCAACCATAATGATTTCAGACTCCCGCACCAGTGCCGGAGTGGATAACATTAGTACTTATAGCAAGATGTGGCGTTATGGTATTCCCGGCGAGCGTCAGTTTGTGATCTGTAGTGCCGGAAATCTGGCCACCACTCAGGCGGTAGTCGCTGCGATTGAACGGGATATTAAAAACGCAGCAGAGACCAGTTTGCTGACCGTTACTGATATGCATCAGGCGGCTGAATATATTGGAAACGTCAGTGCTAAGGTTCAGGAAAAGGCTGGCGGTGGATCGGTTTTTGAAGCGACTTTTCTACTGGCCGGGGAAGTTCCCGGGTCGGCCAGTGGTCTTTATATGATCTATGCGCAGGGGAACTTTATCGCCAGTTCTCGTCAGGTGCCGTATCTGCAGATAGGCGAAATGAAATATGGTAAGCCCATTTTAGATCGGGTGATTCAGGAGAGCACCTCGATTGACCGGGCGATAGTGTGTGGTCTGATATCGATGGATGCCACGTTGAAAAGTAATCTGACGGTGGGTCCTCCGATCGAACTCTATATTCTCCAGCATGGCAGCTTAACGCTGGGGAGCTACCGCTCATTCGGTGAAGACGATGAGTATATGCGAGACCTGCGTAAACTCTGGAATAAAGCGATGGAAAATGCTGTGGATGCTATGCCGCGATTAATTCTGAGTTGATAGCAAAACAGATTACGCCTGTTACTCTGCGTCACAGAGAATGCAGCCTCCGGGCTGCATTTTTGTACCTGGAACTGCAAAACATTGCGTCAAGTCAGGGTAATGCCACAGAAGTCGGGTAAACTGGATCAGTTGTTCACAGAGACAGATTGAAGTAATTGCTATCAATTCAGCCGTTCTGACTGAGGTATCCAGATGAAAATAGCAGTCGCCAGCAGAGATGGAATTTCGGTCGCCGGGCGTATCAGTAAGTGTAAGAGTTGGATTGTTTTTCAATCAGGTGCTGCCGGGTCAGGGCTGGTGGATCAGCAGCAGATAAAGCTGGTAGAGATGATCGTGTTACCCAGAGAGCAGGTGTTACAGTATTATCAGGATGATATGCCTCATCCGCTAGCGGAATGTGATGCGGTTATTGGTGCCAGTGCAGATGAAAATCTTGTTAACATGATTGCACTGCGTGGTATCAATGCAGTGTTGACGGCTGAAACCGATCCTGTAAAAGCGGTTGCCGGTTATCTGAGTCAGTGAATTCCCCCCCTTAAAAAAGGTTCATCGCGTGTTATGGGGAAGGATATAGAAACATCGATACCTTCATGGTTAAGCCCGGTTGGCGAGCTCTCCAGGCAAGAACCCCTGCAGAGCGGTCTTTCATTGGGGATACCCTATCGTTGCAGGACGCCGCGCCAAAACCAACTGGCAGAGGTCTGAACGCTTGACGCTAAAAAGCGTTTTACCACAGTACCCAAAGGGCATGCTAAGTGCACAGAGGACACGGAGAAGCCCTATTAATCAGGTTTTCTCTGTGCCTCTGTGCTCTCCGTGTCCTCTGTGGTGAGTCTGTTTTAGATTCTAAGGGCCCCTGCAATATATACTCCACTACTATCTACCACGATGGAATCCTTTCTCGGTAAAGCGCGATGAACCTAAAAAAAGCCACGGTCTGTTGGCGGGCAGAAGTGTAACGTTCGGGATAGGCTCTCTTCTCATAGCTGATGAAGTTACTTGCGGTGGATAGGGCTGACTTTGCCATCTTTGGATGCTATTTCCGGATTTTTTCAGCACTCTTGCCGAGCGTTGCCTGCAGTCCCGCTCTCCAGTCTCACTCTCAATTCTGACTTTCCAGTCTGACCTTCCAGTCTGAATCTGCTGTCCCATTCTGTTTTCAGCGCCTCTTTACTCCGGGGCTTTTTTGAACTGTCATTTTAAATCTTCTGTTTAAAATGCCTCAATTTTATCCGGTCGCTAAGCGAAAAATATCGGTCGTAAAGAGCGGTAACCATCACCCAGGATAAGCTAGAATGGTGGTTACCTCTTTTGGTAGCGATGGCAGCATCCGATTTTTTCGTAAACTAAGAGAGAGTGAAGCGCTATAACCTCAGCGTTTCGTATTGGTATTACTGGCGGCACGGGCTGGGCCTGCTACTGCTCATGGATTGTTTTTCAAAGGGGCTGGCAGTCGCTTACAAAAAGCACGGGTCATTTCGTCTGCTGATCAGTCGGGTCAGTAAACAGAAACGTTTTATATAGGGTATTAGTATGGCAGGTGGCTGGGCGCGTGATGGCGCCGTTCAGGATCAGATTGATGCCAGTGTTGAAGATGCTGTCGCACTGGCTCGTAGTCGCTTAAATGCGGGTTCCAGTGTGGCTGAAAGCTTAACCCACTGTGAAGAGTGCGACAGTGTTATTCCGGAAAAACGCCGTCAGGCGGTACCCGGCATTCGTCTTTGTATTAAATGCCAGTCTGAAATTGAAAAACAGCAGGTTGGCTCTGGCGGTATTAATCGCCGCGGGAGTAAAGACAGCCAGTTAAGATAACCGGTTGTGACAGTAGGTCGTAAGTTCAGGACAGGTTAGTCATATCACTGAAAAACCTGCCCATCCCTCATTTGATTCAGAGATCTTTTACCAGCCGCAATGCGTCATAGATTGCTGCATGGGTGTTGCGTGCTGATACCGCATCGCCGATACGGAATAGCTGGAACTGCCCCTCACTGTTTTTGTTCAGTTTTTGTGGTTGGCCATCGATCAGGTCACTATAGTTCACCTCGCCCTCGTTAACAGAGTGGGGCTTCAGATCGAAATAGAGGTCGTCCAGCGGCAGTGTGCCGTGGTTAATGACGACCTGGTCAATGCGGCGGCTCTGAGTGAAATCCCGGCTGCCATCATCGTAATCACTGCCAACGGTGGCCACCAGTTCATTGCCATCTCTGCTGACTGAGTGCAGACGGTAGGTTACGGTGAAGGTGACATCCTTTTGTTGCAGGGTACGCATATACGGCACCAGATTCATCGCCATGACTTCCGGAGCAAAGCTGCGGTCCGGCGTCATGATTTCGACTCTGGCTCCGCTGTTAGCGATCACCTCCGCCGCCTGCAGGGCAGCGTGGTCACCGGCATCATCGAACAGCAATACGTTACTGCCTGGTTTAACACTGCGGGAGATGATATCCCAGGTCGAAACCACCAGTTCGTTGCCGCTCGTTAATACTTCGGTATCGGGCAGCCCGCCGGTGGCGATAATGACGGCATCGGGTTTTTCGGCTAAGACGGTGTCTGCCTCGGCATAGGTATTGAAGTGGAAGGTGACTCCCATCGCTTCACATTGCTGCATGCGCCAGTCGATGATGCTGATCATCTCATGGCGGCGGGGGCTCTGTGAGGTCAGAAGGATCTGGCCGCCGGCATCACTGGCGGCTTCAAAAACGACCACTTCGTGGCCTCGCTCTGCGGCAACCCGGGCCGCTTCCAGTCCGCCGGGGCCCGCTCCCACAATAACAATTTTTTTGCGCTGTGGTGCTGCCGGGATAGTGTGAGGCATGCTGAGCTCACGACCTGTTGCAGCGTTATGGATACAAAATGCTGCACCGCCCTGATAGATACGGTCAAGACAGTAGTTGGCCCCGACACAGGGGCGAATACTGTTCTCCTGTCCGGCTATGATTTTGCGCACAATATGCGGATCGGTCATATGGGCCCGGGTCATTCCGACCATATCGACCTTGCCGCTGGCGATCGCATAGCGGGCGGTTGCAACATCCGGAATCTTAGCCGCATGGAAGACCGGAAAGTCAGTTGCCGAACGGATCTCTCCGGCAAAATCAAGGTGCGGGGAGTTGCGCATTCCCTGAATCGGAATCACATCGGTTAGTCCGGCATCGGTGTCGATGTGGCCACGGACGACATTGAGGAAGTCGACCATGCCGCTCTCTTTCAGGCGTTGAGAGATAGACAGACCGTCTTCAGCATTCAGCCCGCCTGGCAGCATCTCATCGCCGGTGTAGCGCAGACCTACGATAAATTCATTTCCCACCCGTTGACGGATTGATTTTAACAGGTCGAACGTAAACCTGAGGCGGTTATCTGTATCACCACCGTAAGGGCCCTCCAGAGTGTTGGTGAGGGGCGACCAGAACTGATCCATCAGATGACCGTAAGCCTGCAGTTCGATGCCATCCAGGCCCGCGGCATACATGCGTTCAGCCGCGTCGGTATAGTCTTTGATAATGCGATCAATATCCCAGTCTTCTATTTTCTTGGGAAACGCTTTGTGGGAGGGTTCGCGACGATGGGAGGGCGATACAGCCGGTAACCACTCGCCTTTGTCCCAGCGGGTACGTCGGCCCAGATGTGTCAGTTGAATCATAACGGCGGTGCCATGCTCATGACACTCGTCAGTCAGATCTTTCATCCAGGGCACGATTTCATCTTTGTACACCAGCAGGTTATCGAATACCGGTGGGCTATCCAGAGAAACTGCAGCAGAACCGGCGGTCATTGTCAGTGCGACGCCCGCTTTGGCCCGCTCGACGTGATAGGCGCGATAGCGTTCTGTCGGCATGCCGTTTTCTGAGTATGCCGGTTCATGAGAGGTGATCATAATTCGGTTACGCAGATGCAGATGCTTGAGTTGATAGGGTTGCAGCAGTGGATCGTTGGACATTTCAGCCCCTCCGGTTAAGTTCTCAATGACTCAGTTTTGTTCAAAAATAATCATAATGTACATGTATGTCAATTTATTGTTCATTTGTGTTTTGTCTGTGTCTGTTGCTGAGAAAACGATTCAGGCCAGAGTAGAAACCATTCAGGAAAGTCGTCTGGTTTACTTACCTTCGACACTTATGTACATTTCATTCGTGTGGCCGATCAATCCGGCTGTATCAGACTTGGGGAAATATCCGTAACTTATGAGTAGTAAAATTGATACGAACAATGCTGAAGCACTCGCAGGCAGTGGCTGGCGTGGTTCGGCGGATCTCTGGTTGCAGGCCGCCTATGACACTGTGATAGAGACCGGGGTTGATGCGGTGCGTATTCAGCCGCTGGCCAAAAAACTGAAGCTGTCCCGAACCAGTTTCTACTGGTTTTTTAAGGACCGTAATGAACTGCTCAATGCCTTACTGAAGATGTGGCGGGATAAAAACACCGGTAATCTGGTGGACCGGTCAGAGGCATATGCCGAAACGATTGCCGAAGCGATTCTGAATATATTCGATTGCTGGCTGAATCAGGATCTGTTTGATTCTCAGTTTGAGTTTGCAGTACGCAGTTGGGCACTACAGTCTCCAGAGGTCGCTGATCAGATTAGTCTGGCAGATGAGACTCGTCTGGATGCATTGCAGAAGATGTTTATCCGTTTTGGTTTTGATTGCCAAAAAGCAGATGTTCGCGCGCGTACCATCTATCTGACCCAGATCGGTTATATCTCAATGAAGTCTGATGAAGATCTTACCACCCGGTTGCAACGGATATCCGACTATGTGGAAATCTTTACCGGGCACACGCCGGAACCGAGAGAACTGGAACGCTTCTATGCGCGGCATAAACAGATAAACTGAGCGTGGGAGCAACTGCTGAGTCCGCCGGCAGGTGTTTTATATACCCCCCAGAATCACACGTGCCTGCTGGCGGCAGGATGATAATATCTGCTGCACCAGTTGCTTATCTTCAATCGTTCTCGAAACCGCCACTGCACCAATGATCATAGACGTGAGAGAGAGAATATCCTGCTCATTTGTTCCTGAATTTTTACCGGCATAGTCCAGAATTAACTGATTCATTCTGCTATACACATGCGCATAGGTTTCATGTGTCTCTTTATTCCGGGAAACGATGTCGGTTGCCAGAAATGCTAAAGGGCAGGGCCTGTCGCCGGCAACATGCTCAAGACTGAGATACCCATCCAGCAGTTGACTCAGCCATTCCCGGGGAGATAGTCCCTCGGGTTGTCTATCAGCAAGTTTGCTGTTTGAGGCGGCAAACGTCAGAGCTTCTTTATACAACTCAGACTTGCTTCTGAAATGTCCGTAGAAGGCGCCACGGGTCAATGAACAGTCCTGCATGACAGCATCCACCGTAACATTATCAAAGCCTTTGGTTGAAAATAACCGGTAGGCGCTTTGCAGAATCCTGGCTCTGCTTTGTTGTTTATGTTCACGTGAGTATGGCATGACGGATTTTACTCCTGCAGATCTAAATATGATCTTTATCATATATAGATTGTTGCTAGCATCAAGGTTTTCACATTAAGGGATGTCTGAACCATGATTTATGCAATATTTGCGGTAACTGTGTTAACTGTTTTAATCGGACTTATCGCGGTAAGCGCGAGAATAATCAGTGTGCGTAACGGTACGGTTCCGGCGGGTTATTTCAAGCTGATGCAGGGTGATGAGGTGCCTGAAGTGCTTATAAAAACAGGGCGATGCTACAACAACATGTTTGAAGTACCCTGTCTGTTTTACGTGGTGTGCACACTGTATATCGTATCAGGCACAGAGAGTGCAGCAGGTCTGGTGTTTGCCTGGATATTTGTTGTTCTGCGATCGGCACAGGCCTGTGTCCACCTGACCAGCAATAAAGTGAAGTATCGTATGTATCTCTATGGCGGTGGGGTTTTATGCGTGTTGCTGCTATGGATAAATCTGCTGATTGAACGGGTTTAGGTAAGCCAGAAATGGTTGGGGCAGGGTGCGTTGTAACCGGAAGGTTTATCATGCTGCCCCGTAGACGCTGAAGGACGTTGGTCAGCGCGAACGTTTTGTCTTATTTATTGCCCATCCCGATGTATATACAAAACGGGAGGATGGGTATCCTCCCTTTTGGCGGGTCTTCTCGAGCCTTAGGTTGTTCTTTAATTGAGCTTAGTGAAGTGTTGTGAGTTTGTTATATATCAGCCCTTTCGCTGACAGGATTACTCCGTTTCCAAATCTGCTGTCCAAGCAAAGCCAGAGTGGTCAGCAAGCCGAGCACCAGGGCGTAAAGCATTGCGGTCCCCAGACAGTAGACAAACACACCACAGGCTGCCAGGCTGACCGCTATGGCAGGCCTGCAACGACGTTCAAGTAACTTCCAGGCGGCCAGTATTGAGGCGGTATACACCACCACCAAGGAAGCGTTAACCCAGTGGGCCATCAGGGTGAAATTAATCCCGGCCAGATAGCTGAGCAGCAGCATCAGCGCAGAGATGAGCATAAAGCTGATCAGTGCTGTCGTGGGTATCTTATGTTGGTTGAGTGTGCGTAATTGATGCGGCAGGATACCATCGTTACTAAAGCTCCAGGCCAGACGGGAGAGGCTGGCAAAGTAGATATTGATTGTCGCTATTCCGCTGATAAACCCTAAGCCTCCGATAATCCAGCGACCGCTGTTGCCGAGCTGCATCTCGAACACACCTACCATTGCCAGGGGATGTTCCGGAGCCTGCATGGATAACCAGGTGCAACCGATATAGATCAGTCCGACCAGCGCAACGCCGGTCAGGGTTGCCGGGATGTAATCCCGTTTCACATCTTTAAATTCACCGGCCAGATGGGTGACCGCCTCTATGCCAAGAAAGCTCCAGATACCCAGGCCTATTGCCTGCATAATACCGCTGTAATCACCCGCAACGGCGGGCCGGTGCATGACTGGAACTGCATCGGTGTCAGGTGACTGAATCAGCGTCATCAACAGCATCAGGGTAACAACAAACAGAATTGTCAGGGTCAGTCCCGTCTGAATGCGACCTGATAGTTGCAGGCCCCGGCGGTTGATAAAGAAAATAAGTAAAAATACCAGCAGCTCACCGCAGAGTTGTTGCTCCGCTGAAAGGGTGATCACGGGTTCCAGAAACTTGAACGTCATGATCAGTGCAGCAGCTGCGCCAGGCGGCACCGAGAACAGAAACAGCAGCCCGATAACTCTGCTGGCCAGTGGGCCGAACGCCCGGTCAACAAAATAGGCCGGTCCTGCTGCATGGGTGAAGCGCCGTCCCAGCTCTGCAAATACCCAGGTCAGTGGCAGAATTCCCAACAGCAGTATAACCCAGGCCCAGATCGCCTGATCACCGGCTTCAGCGATGGTCAGTTGAGGCAGAATAAAAACGCCGGTACCCAAAAGTGTGGTAGCAACCAGTCCGATCCCTTGCCAGCGGGTAATTGTTTGATTTAGCCTAGACATCCTTTTTCCCAGATCACATATATTTTGTCAGCAGAGTGTACGACTGATGCGAAAATCGTTACGTCGTGGTTTACTGTCGATCTGCAGGTTTTTCATTATTTTGCCGACGTTTTGCTTACTCAGGTTAACCTATGGATAGTTTTGATCAGAAAATAATCGCCGCACTCCGGGAAAATGCCCGGCAGAGCATTTCCGCTATTGCAGAACAGGTAAATCTGTCGCGGCCAGCCGTCTCGGAAAGGATAAAACGGATGGAAGAGCAGGGTGAGATTCTGGGTTATCAGGTTCTGACTGCAACTAAAACGGATGAAAGCGGGCCACTGAGAGCGTATTTTGAAATAAAGCACGGCGGTTATAAATGTCGTCCACTGGTGCAGCTGGTGATGCAATACCCTGAAGTAAAATACTGTCATGGTATTAGTGGTGAGGTGGATCTTCTGGTGTATGTTGAGTTTTCAGAGATGCAGCGCTTGCATGATATCCTGGCTGAAATCGATACGGTATTGCCTCAGGGGGCCAAAATAGTCACCCATATGGTGTTGCAAACCTGGGAGCAATAGGTGACAGGTTTGCATCAGCCGTCGATAGATTGTTTTTTGCTTCTCAGCTCTACTGTGTTCCCTTCCGGGTCCTGAATATAAATGGATTGTCCAAAGCCTTCGCTGCCATAGCGCTCGGCAAACTCTCCGACAGAAATGTTATTCCGCTCGAGATGCTCAGTGAGCTGCTGAGGTGATAGCGGCTCCAGTAACAGACAGAAATGATCCAGATTGTTTTCCGTTTGTGACGGGGGGCCTCCCCCGGCGCGTCCCAGCTCACTGTCGACCGGGACGATATCGATGAGGGCTGTACCGGCACGTAACTGCACCAGGCCTGTTTCCGGGGGCAGCTCTCTTTCAACGGTACACCCGAGTACGTCGCAGTAAAACCTGAGCATTTTTTCTAACTGAGATGTACGCAATACAATGTGATCAAGACCGGCAATGATAAGTGGCATATTAACTCCCTGAAGCTTGTCTACGGGGTAAGTTTAGACACGGCTGCTGATATTTTTCATTAATGGCTTAAATCGTATCGGTTTTAAAACTCTTATACGACCATGCCCCAACCTGAAGTTTTCGGTATTGGGTGGGTGATATACCCATCACTTTTCTGAAGATGCGTGAGAAGTAATAGGCATCTTCATAGCCCACCATAAAAGCCACTTCAGCAATCGTTTTGGTACTGATATCCAGCAGATGGCAGGCCCGTTCTATTTTCAGCTGAATAAAATGGTTGATCGGGGTGGTGCCGGTGACATCTTTATATTTCTTAATAAAGTGAAACTTCGACAGATTGACCATGGCTGCCATGGTGTCGATATCCAGCTGTTCATGAATACGGGCCTGCATCAGGCTGTGAATCTTTTCCAGATTGAAACTGTCGGCATCCTGGCTACGCACCAGAGGTTGTAACAGTGCGATATGGGTGAGTATCTGCCGCAGCTGATTGGCAGCATTGATAAAGGCATTCAGGTGATAGCTGCTGTGACGGGCTTCCAGCAGTGCATCGAACTCACTGACCAGGCTGCTGTGTAATCCTAAGCGAACCACCGGCTTCTGTTTTGAGATCTGCAGATGCTCAATAAAGTCATCCGCCAGCTCGCCCTCAAAGTGACACCAGTAGATTGTCCAGGGGTAATTCAGACTGGAGGCGTACTGGTGGGCTGTGCCTCTTGGCAGTACGATCAGATCGCCGCTATTTACCGCAATATTCTTCTGGTTTATGCGTATTTTACCTTTACCATCAAGGCAGTAGATGAGCAGGTTGTCATCATGTTCACGACGCTCCATACGGTGTCCTTCCGCTTGCTTATAATAGCCAGCCCCGAGAGGGTATAGATCCTTTGAAAGCCTGTTGCAGGCGAGTTTCTCGATGATCTTGTGAGGGATGACAAAGCGGATGCTCTGGGGGGGGAGGGGCCAGTTTGAAGGAGTGCTCATCGGTGCTGCTCGACTAAGGTATTAAGGGGTTGTTAGGGTATTCATGTATTAAATAGCAATATAGTCCATTAATATAGCAACATTATCAATCATCTGCTGCCGGATGCTGTGCTTTAATAAAACGCATATGAGAGCAATCTGTATAAGTGCAATCTAGATAAGATCAATCTGTCCCGTTTCTGACCGGGGCACGAATATACAAGAACTGAATTATAAAAAAAAAGGTGTAAAACATGACTCAGCAAGTCCCTCTACTGATCAATGGTGAACTGGTTCAGAGCCGTAGCGAGAACTGGATTCCGGTAACTAACCCTGCTACTCAGGATGTGATTGCCCAGGTGCCTTGCGCGACTGCGGATGAAGTTGATCAGGCGGTTGAAGCTGCTAAAGCTGCATTTGAATCCTGGAAAGAGACCCCTGTGGGAGAGCGTGCCCGTCTGATGCTGCGCTATCAGGCGCTGCTGAAAGAGAATCACGATCAGATTGCTGAGCTGCTTTCACAGGAAACCGGTAAGACGTTTGAAGATGCGAAAGGTGACGTATGGCGTGGTATTGAGGTGGTAGAACATGCCTGCAATATCGCTTCCCTGAGCATGGGTGAAACTGTCGAGAACGTCGCCCGTAAGATCGATTGCTACAGCATCACTCAGCCGCTGGGTGTCTGTGTTGGTATCACTCCGTTTAACTTTCCTGCGATGATTCCTCTGTGGATGTTCCCGATGGCGATCGCCTGCGGTAACACCTTCGTACTGAAACCGTCTGAGCAGGATCCGCTGACACCGATGCGTCTTGCTGAGCTGTTTAAAGAAGCGGGTGCACCCGATGGCCTGCTGCAGGTTGTACATGGCACTAAAGATGTTGTTGATCAGCTGCTGACTCACAAAGATACCCCTGCGATCTCTTTCGTAGGATCGGTTGCTGTCGGTGAGCACATCTACCGTACCGGTACCGACAAGATGAAGCGGGTGCAGGCATTTGCCGGTGCTAAGAACCATATGGTTATTATGCCGGATGCGGCTAAAAATCAGGTGGTTAACAGTATTGCGGGTGCCTCTGTCGGTGCCGCAGGTCAGCGCTGCATGGCAATCTCTGTTGCAGTATTCGTGGGTAAATCCCGTGAGTGGATTCCTGAAGTACGCGATGCCCTGGCTAAAGTACGTCCCGGTGCCTGGAACGATCCTGAAGCGGGATACGGTCCGCAGATCAATCCTCAGGCTAAAGAGAAGGTTCTTGGCTTCATTCAGCAGGGTAAAGATGCCGGTGCCGAGTGTATTCTGGATGGTTCCGATGTCGTGGTAGAGGGATATCCGGATGGTAACTGGGTCGGCCCAACTATGTTCCGCAATGTTACGACTGATATGTCGATCTATCAGGAAGAGATCTTCGGACCGGTGCTGATCGCTCTGGAAGTGGATACGATCGAAGAAGCGATCGCGCTGATCAACGAGAACCCATACGGTAATGGCACCTCGATCTTTACCTCATCCGGTGCGGCTGCCCGTAAATATCAGCATGAAATTAAAGTGGGTCAGGTGGGTATCAACGTTCCGGTACCAGTGCCTCTGCCAATGTTCTCCTTCACTGGCTGGAGAAAGTCGTTCTACGGTGATCAGCATGCTTATGGTAAGCAGGCAGTTAAGTTCTACACCGAAACTAAGACCGTCACGGCGCGTTGGTTTGAGGATGATATCGATACCGGCGTTAATACAACGATACATCTGAAGTAAGACCGTTGCGGGAGGCTTCGGGCCTCCCGTTATATTTCATTAATAATAAGAATCTACCGGGTTGTTAAGTACGGAGTATCTATGGATTTTGAACTGAACGAGGAACAGGTGGCGTTTGCTGATATGGCACGCGCGTTCGCTCAGAATGAACTGGCACCCAATGCCGGAGAGTGGGATCTGCGACAGATCTTCCCGGTTGATGTGCTGAAAGCCGCCGGAGAACTGGGTTTCTGTGGCCTGTACTCCCATGAAGATGTTGGTGGCCTGGGGCTGAGTCGTCTGGATTCCAGTATTATCTTTGAGCAGCTGGCGATGGGCTGCACCTCTACGACCGCGTTTATTACTATCCATAATATGGCCACCTGGATGATCTCTGAGTTTGGCGCAGAGGATCTGCGTCAGCAGTGGTGTCCTGAACTGACCGCCGGTGAAAAACTGGCATCATACTGTCTCACTGAACCCAATGCAGGCTCTGATGCCGGCGCGTTGAAAACTTCCGCCCGCCGTGACGGCGACGATTATATTCTTAACGGCAGCAAGATCTTTATTTCCGGTGCAGGAGCGACCGATTGTCTGGTCGTCATGGCCCGGACCGGAGAGGAGGGGCCGAAGGGGATCTCCGCGTTTGCTATTGATGCAAAGCTTGCGGGTATCAGCTATGGCCGTAAAGAGGAAAAGATGGGGTGGAACAGTCAGCCAACCCGGATGATCACCTTTGAAGATGTTCGTATTCCGGCCTCGGCAATTCTGGGTCAGGAAGGCGATGGCTTCAGAATCGCGATGCGTGGTCTGGATGGCGGGCGGATCAATATTGCCACCTGCTCGGTGGGCACGGCGCAACAAGCGCTGAATAACGCCACTGAGTATATGCATGAGCGTAAACAGTTCGGCCAGTCTCTGGCGAATTTTCAGGCGCTGCAATTTAAGCTTGCCAACGCTGCCACCGAGCTGGTGGCTGCCCGGCAGATGGTGCGTATGGCTGCATCCCGGCTGGACAATAACCATCCGGATAAAACCACCTATTGCGCGATGGCAAAGCGTTTTGCCACCGATGTCGGTTATAACGTAACCGATGAAGCGTTGCAGATTTTTGGTGGTAACGGTTATATCAAAGAGTACCCGATGGAGCGTTTCCTCAGGGATAACCGGGTGCACCGGATTCTTGAAGGCACCAACGAGATTATGAATGTCATTATTGCTCGCCGGTTGCTAATGCAGAATGCGTCCGAGCTTCTGTAAATCGCGGGTTAAGTTAAAGAAACCGGGGCAGGCTGTTTTCCCGGATAAAGAATAGAGCTGAACAGAAAGGAAGATCAGAATGACTGATAAGCTGATTGTCGAGAAGCGCGGTAATATTGCTTTGCTGACCATGAATAATCCCCCCGCCAATACCTGGACCGAAGAGAGCCTTAAAGCTCTTAAAGCACTGGTGGAAGAGCTGAATGCTGATCGTGATATCTATAGTCTGGTGATCACCGGTCAGGGGGAGAAGTTCTTCTCAGCTGGCGCTGATCTGAACCTGTTTGCGGATGGTGATCGCAGTGTCGCGCGGGATATGGCTCGTTACTTTGGTGAGGCATTTGAAACCCTGAGCCAGTTTCGTGGTGTTTCGATTGCGGCGATCAATGGTTTTGCCATGGGCGGTGGTCTGGAAGTCGCGCTGGCCTGTGATATCCGTATTGCTGAAGAGCAGTCACAGATGGCGCTGCCGGAAGCGAAAGTAGGCTTACTACCCTGTGCCGGTGGTACTCAGAATCTCACCATGCTGGTGGGCGAGGGATGGACTAAGCGGATGATTCTTTGCGGTGAGCGTATCAAAGCGGTTAAAGCTCAGGAGATCGGTCTGGTGGAAGAGGTTGTGCCTCAGGGGCAAGCGCTGGAAAAAGCGCTGGAGCTGGCGGCTAATGTTGCCCAGCAAAGTCCGACGGCGGTGGCGTCCTGTAAACAGCTGATTCAGAACAACCGTACCCATCACTGGGATGCCGGTTATATTCTCGAGCGGGAACTGTTTGTTGATCTGTTCTTCACCGAAGATCAGAAAGAGGGCGTGAATGCTTTTCTTGGTAAGCGTGCCCCCGAATGGAAAAACCGTTAAGCGGAATACAGGAGAGAATCGATGAGCTGTGTACTGTTTAATGAATACCCGACCCGTGATGGCAAGAAAATTGTTGAGATCAGACTTAACGTCGAGCGCACGCTTAATGCCCTGACGCTGGAGATGATCGATCTGATTCAGCCAAAACTGAATGAATGGAAAACCGATGATTCGGTGACTGCTGTGTTACTCGACAGCGCCGGAGAGAAAGCCTTCTGTGCCGGTGGCGATGTGGTCAATCTGTATAAGTCGATGAGCGGCGAGGGCGATCCGGAATTTCCAGTCGATTTCTTTACCCGGGAATATATTCTCGATTACACCATCCACACCTACCCTAAGCCAATAATCTGTTGGGGACACGGCATCGTGATGGGCGGTGGTATGGGACTGATGAACGGCTGTAGTCACCGTATCGTGACTGAGAAAACCCATATGGCGATGCCGGAGGTCACTATTGGCCTCTATCCGGATGTGGGCGGCAGCTGGTTTTTGAATCATATGCCCGGGCGCACCGGATTGTTTCTGGGACTGACCGGTAATCCGATGAATGCGGCCGATGCGCTGTTTCTGGGGCTGGCGGATCGCTTTATTGCGTCAGAACTGCGCAGTCAGATGATTGAAGGGCTGCAGGCGGAAAGCTGGAGCGGTTGTGCTTATGCGACAACCAACCGGGTGCTGCGGGCGCTGGAAGCTGCTTCACAGGATGCCTTTAATCCTGATTCTCCGGTACAGAATCACTACGGATTTATACAGCAGATTACCGATAAAGATTCTCTGCCGGAACTGGTGGATGGTTTGCTGGCAGAGGAAACGGAAGATAAATGGATCAGCCGGGCGCAGAAAGCGATCAGCCATGGCAGCCCGCTGGCGATCCACATCATTAAATGTCAGCTTGACGTCACCCGGCACATGTCACTAAAGCAGGTGTTTGAAAGCGAGCTGGTGCTGTCGGTGCAGTGCTGTCAGCATCGAGAGTTTCCTGAAGGTGTCCGGGCATTGCTGGTCGATAAAGATGGCTCTCCTCAATGGACCTATACCACAGTTGATGCGGTCGGTCAGGATTTTGTCGATCAGTTTTTTGTATCCCCCTGGGATGTAAATCCGCTCAGGGATATGTAGCACACGCGGTCAGGCTTGATGATTTTAAAAGCAAAGTGCTGCAGTTTTATCAGATAAAAGGGCGTTGGCTAATGCGTTGGCGAACTGCCACACAATAATAAGAGGAAAAGAAAATGGCAATTATCGGATTTATCGGTCTGGGCAACATGGGCGGCCCGATGGCGATTAACCTGCTTAAAGCAGGACATGAGGTGAAAGCGTTCGACCTGTCCCAGAGTGCTGTTGAACATCTTGTTTCAGAAGGTGCAACCGCTGCAGCTTCCGCGGTTGATGCTGCAACCGGAGCTGATTTTGTTATCTCCATGCTGCCTGCCGGTGCTCATGTTCAGGCCCTCTATCTGACCGGGGATGCGCCACTGCTGGATGTGGTATCTGATAACGCGCTGATAATTGATTCCTCAACTATTGATGGGGCAACGGCGCAGAAGGTATCGGCTGCCGCGGCCGAACGGGGGCTGAGCTTTATTGATGCACCGGTATCTGGCGGTGTCGGTGGTGCTATCGCCGGAACCCTGGCCTTCATGGTTGGGGCAACGGATGAACAGTTTGCTAAAGCAAAGCCGATTCTGGAGTGCATGGGTAAGAATATCTTTCATGCCGGCCAGAGCGGCGCAGGTCAGATCGCCAAAGCCTGCAATAATATGATGTTGTCAATTCTGATGGCTGGCACCAGTGAAGCCCTGAATATGGGAATGAAAAACGGCCTTGATCCGGCGGTGCTGTCAGAAATCATGAAGCAGAGCTCTGGTAACAACTGGGCGCTGCAAGTCTATAACCCGGTTCCGGGGGTAATGGATGGCGTACCTTCATCAAATAATTATCAGGGTGGTTTCCAGGTTGATCTGATGTATAAGGATCTCGGACTGGCGATGGAACTCAGTCAGCAGAGCAATGCGCCGGTACCGATGGGTTCAGCGGCCCGTTCGCTATTCTCACTGCACAAAGCAAAAGGCAACGGTGGCCTGGACTTCTCCAGCGTCTTTAAGCTTTATCAGGACAGCTGATTTTTACGATTAAACATCTGCAACCACTGCCGGTAATCTCTGCCGGCAGACTCCCTCTATAAAAAAAATACCGGAGTAGGTCATGGGATATAACGAAGAGTACCGGGCTGCGCAGCAGAATCCCGAAGCTTATTGGGCTGAACAGTCTAAACGTATCCACTGGTTTAAACAGCCAGAAACAATCCTCGAAAAAACTGCTAATGGCACATTCTGCTGGTATCCGGATGGCGAGCTGAACAGCTGTTATCTGGCGCTGGATCAGCATCTGGATACCCGTGGTGACCAGGTTGCGCTCTATTACGACTCACCGGCGAGCAATAGTAAGCAGCAGATTACCTACCGTGAACTGCATCAGAAAGTTGCACTGTTTGCCGGCAGTCTGAAACGCCTGGGTGTCGTGAAAGGCGACACTGTTGTTATCTATATGCCGATGATTCCGGAAGCTGCCGTGGCGATGCTTGCCTGTGCCCGGTTAGGGGCAGTGCACTCGGTGGTGTTTGGTGGTTTTGCTGCCAATGAGATGGCAATCCGCATCGATGATGCTAAACCCAAACTGATTCTCACCGCGTCCTGCGGTATCGAATTTGATAAGAAAATTGCCTATAAACCGCTGGTCGATAAAGCTATTGGGCTGGCCAGTCACAAGCCGGATTATACTATTGTCTGCCAGCGTCCGATGTTGCAGGCCGAAATGACTTCAGGGCGGGACCTGGACTGGTATGAATGCCAGCAGGGTGCTGAGCCTGCGGAGTGTGTCCCGGTAAAAGGCAGCGATCCGCTCTACATCCTCTATACGTCCGGCACGACCGGGGCGCCGAAAGGGATTGTGCGGGATAACGGTGGTCACGCGGTGGCACTGAACTACGCCCTGCACAATGTTTATGGCATGAATCCTGGCGATGTCTGGTGGGGGGCTTCCGATATAGGCTGGGTAGTCGGCCATTCCTTTATCGTTTACGGCCCGCTCATGGGCGGTTGCAGTGCGATATTTTTTGAAGGTAAACCGATTAAAACCCCTGATGCGGGCACTTTCTGGCGGGTCATCGATGAGTATCGGGTTAATTCGATGTTTTGTGCGCCTACGGCATTCCGGGCGATACGCAAGGAAGATCCGGAAGGGGCTCTGGCGAAAAAATATAATCTTTCCAGTCTCAACTGGGTGTTTGTTGCGGGTGAAAAACTGGACTCCTCCACCTATCACTGGCTTGATGAACTGCTGCAGGTGCCGGTGATTGATCACTGGTGGCAGACCGAGACCGGCTGGCCGATGACCGCGCCGATGATGGGCTGGGATAACCCTTCGGCTGCCCGGCTGGGTTCAACCAATAAACCGATTCCCGGCTATGATATTCAGGTTGTGGATGGCGATGGTCAGTTGGTCGGCCCGAATGAGACGGGTAATATCGTGGTGACTTTGCCGATGCCGCCAGGTGTTGCCTGGGATATCTGGAATCAGCCTCAGCGCTTTACCGATTCTTACCTCACCGCTTTTCCAGGCTATTACCATACCGGTGATGGCGGTTTTAAAGATGAGGATGGCTATGTTTATATAACCGGGCGTACCGATGATGTGATCAATGTGTCCGGGCATCGTCTTTCAACTGGTGAGATGGAAGAGGTGGTGTCTTCCCATCCGGCAGTTGCTGAGTGCGCCGTAATCGGTGTTAATGATCCGCTGAAGGGGCAGGTGCCCGCCGGACTGATTGTCTTGAAAGCCGGAGAGGAGGTGGATGAGTCACAGCTGGAAGCTGAGCTGGTACAGATGGTGCGCGACCAGGTGGGTGCTCTGGCCTGCTTTCGTCGGGCTATTGTCGTGCAGCGGCTACCGAAAACCCGATCGGGTAAGATACTGCGGGCAATCATCCGTAAAATTGCTGCTAACGATCAATATAAGATGCCCTCAACGATTGATGACGAGAGTATTCTTGCGGAGCTCACCGAGATTATGGATAAAGCAGGGATGCGGTAGGTTAAACGCCGTAGCTTGTGACTCAAACGTCACAAACAGCGTGATTTAATCGTTGCCCGGAGGCGTTGGCTATCTATTTGTAGGAGCGGCTTTCAGCCGCGATGGCCTCTAACGCTACAAAGTTGAATCGCTGCAGGATGCAGCTCCTGCAATAAAATGACGCTGTTGATCGGCAGGGGCTGATAAATACGGGCAACGAGCTTCTCCCCTTTTAGGGTTGTTGCGTAATGACGGTCTGGCTGTAGAATGAAGGCAAGCCCATGTTTTTTCAGGGCATATGAAATTTATTTATAATAAACAAGTAAAGGCGGTAGACAGATGAAAGTGCTGGTAACTGTCAAACGTGTTATCGATTACAACGTAAAAGTACGTGTTAAGTCGGATAACAGTGACGTTGATCTGAGTAATGTAAAAATGGCGATGAATCCCTTTTGTGAGATCGCCGTAGAGGAAGCCGTACGGCTGAAGGAAGCGGGTGTCGCATCTGAAGTTGTAGTGGTATCACTGGGACCGCAGGCTGCTCAGGAGCAGATTCGCACAGCGCTGGCGCTGGGCGCTGACCGGGGTATTCTGGTGCAGTCTGATGAAAATCTGGAATCGCTGACGGTTGCGAAACTGCTGGCTAAAGTGATCGAAGAGGAGCAGCCGGGCCTTGTGATCATGGGTAAGCAGGCTATCGACACCGATAATAACCAGACCGGTCAGATGCTTGCAGCGCTGACGGGTATGCCTCAGGGTACCTTTGCATCCGAAGTGAAAGTGTCCGGTGACAAAGTTCAGGTAACCCGTGAAGTCGATGGCGGCTTGCAGACTGTAGAACTGTCTATGCCGGCGATTGTGACGACTGACCTGCGTCTCAATGAACCCCGCTATGCATCTCTGCCAAATATCATGAAAGCCAAGCGCAAAACACTGGATATCAAAACACCTGAGGATCTGGGTGTCGCCGTTAAAGCGCATACTCAGCTGCTGAAAGTTGAACCACCTGCAGAACGTAAAGCAGGTATTAAGGTTGCCTCCGTTGAGGAACTGGTGGATAAACTGAAGAATGAAGCGAAGGTGATCTGATGGCTACTCTGATTATTGCTGAACACGATAACCAGTCACTTAAAGGTGCAACTCTCAACGCTGTAACTGCAGCCACTCAGATTGGCGGGGATATCCATATTCTGGTGGCCGGTGCCGGATGTCAGGCGGTTGCTGATGAAGCGTCAGCTGTTGCGGGGGTGACGAAGGTATTACTGGCCGACAATGCGGCCTATGAGCATCAGCTGGCGGAAAATGTCAGCCTGCTGGTAGCTGAGCTGGGGCGTGATTACAGTCACGTTATTGCACCGGCCACCACTGCAGGTAAAAACCTGATGCCACGGGTGGCTGCACTGCTGGATGTGGCTCAGCTTTCTGATGTTATTCGTATTGATAGCGAAGACACTTTTGCCCGTCCTATCTATGCCGGTAATGCGATTGCTACCGTTAAATCGCTGGATGCGATCAAAGTAATCACTATCCGCGGAACCGGCTTCGATGCGGTTGCGGCTGAAGGCGGCTCAGCTGCCATTGAAACTGTTACGGCGGTTCATGATGCCGGCATCTCAAGCTTTATCGGTGAAGAGATGGCTAAGAGTGATCGCCCTGAACTGACTGCTGCGAGCGTTATCGTTTCCGGTGGCCGGGGTATGGGTAATGGTGAAAACTTTGCACTGCTGGAGTCTCTGGCGGATAAGCTGGGAGCTGCCGTAGGTGCTTCCCGTGCGGCCGTAGACGCAGGCTTCGTTCCGAATGATATGCAGGTTGGCCAGACAGGTAAAATTGTTGCGCCGGATCTGTATATTGCGGTCGGGATCTCCGGGGCGATTCAGCACCTGGCCGGCATGAAAGATTCCAAAGTGATTGTTGCCATCAACAAAGATGAAGAAGCGCCTATCTTCTCTGTGGCAGACTATGGTCTGGTGGCTGATCTGTTTGAAGCGGTGCCGGAACTGGACGCTAAGCTTTAACCTGATGGCGTAGATTTTCCGGCGCGGGCTTGTCACTTAATGGATGGCAAACCCGGCTTGTTGGCAGTGAAAGCCCGCTTTTTTCAGTAAAAGCGGGCTTTTTTTATGGCTGTTGATAACGCTTTAACTGTATTAGAAAGCCAAAATCGGGTATCTTTACCGGCTGTTTCAGGCGTCGATTTTAAGAACGATATCAAGAATCTCTGCGGGGGGTGAGTAACCGAACCGGACAGAGAGAATGACAAGTAAAGTGGATTCATATGATTATCAAACCGAAGATTCGTGGCTTTATCTGTACCACAACTCATCCAACAGGGTGTGAACGTAATATTCAGGAACAGATTGATTACACTAAAGCGCAGGGGCTTATTGAGAACGGGCCTAAGCGGGTGCTGGTGATCGGTTCTTCCAGCGGTTACGGCATGTCGTCACGTATCTCCGCAGCATTTGGTTGTGGTGCCGCCACCATCGGTGTGTTTTTTGAGAAGCCTGCTACTGAGCGAAAAACCGGTACTGCGGGTTGGTACAACGCAGCTTTCTTTGATCAGAAAGCTCATGAAGCCGGTCTTTATGCCAAGAGCCTCAATGGTGATGCGTTCTCAAATGAGGCTAAGCAAAAAACCATCGATCTGATTAAAGAAGATCTGGGACAGATTGATCTGGTGGTGTACTCCCTGGCATCTCCGGTGCGTAAACTGCCTGATACCGGTGAAGTCATTCGTTCATGCCTGAAGCCTATCGGCGAAACGTATCGTTCAACCGCAATAGATACCAACAAAGATGTGATTATTGAAGCCGAGGTTGAACCGGCAACCGAGCAGGAAGTGGCTGATACGGTAACCGTCATGGGCGGTCAGGACTGGGAACTGTGGATCAATGCTCTGGATGAAGCCGGTGTACTGGCTGAAGGATGTAAGACGGTTGCCTACAGCTATATCGGTACTGATATTACCTGGCCTATCTATTGGGATGGCGCGCTGGGACAGGCTAAAAAAGATGTTGACCGTGCTGCCGCTGCCCTGAACAGTAAGCTGGCTGAAAAGGGTGGCAGTGCCAATGTAGCGGTATTGAAGTCTGTTGTTACACAGGCCAGTTCTGCAATCCCTGTGATGCCTCTGTATCTCTCTATGGTATTCAAAATCATGCGCGGGGAAGGCGTTCACGAGGGCTGTATGGAGCAGGTATATCGTCTGTTCAATACAGCGATTGCTGGCGATAGCGGCAAGATGGATGATGAAAACCGGATGCGGATGGATGACTGGGAGCTGCGGGATGACATTCAGCAGAAGTGTCGTGAAATGTGGCCAGCCATTACCACTGAAAATCTGTTTGAACTGACTGATTATCAGTTATATAAAGACGAGTTTCTGAAACTGTTCGGTTTTGGTATCGAGGGTGTAGATTACGAAGCAGATGTCAGTCCTTTGGTAGAGTTTGACGTGATTGATATCTGAGTCTGAAAAATCCTGTTAAAAAAGCGGCATTTATGCCGCTTTTTTTGGGTTCATCGCGCTTTACCGGGAAAGGCATCCTTAATCTTCAAGAAGAAGTAAGCC
>JAAEYW010000002.1:0-316439 GCA_018223185.1 Oceanospirillales bacterium
TAACCATGTAGATATCGATGTTTCTATATCCTTCCCCATAACCTGCGATGAACCTAATAAAAGCATGGCCAAATATATGAACTCAGCGTACCAGAGGGAATCCCCCGGCTGGATTTAATAACGCTGGCGTGCATAAAACAGATAAGTAGGTTGTCTGCATTCAGAGGCGCATATCACCCGTAAGCGCTCTCCTTCAGAGGAGAAGCGCATCAGCTGACGCGCTGCTTTCGACGCCGGGAAACGAACAGATAACTGCCATCCTGTTTTTTCGCCTCTTTCTTAGCCTGAGCGGCGAGCTCCGCAACCTCATGATAACTGACACAGCGGTACGGGTCCGGATGCACCACTCCGCAGGACAGACTGAGAACCGGATAGAACACTGATTCCCCCGTACGGCTGGCCGCCCAGATACCGCCCTGTTCAAGATCTTTCGGGCTGTAAAACTCCCGTATCACCTGATCAAACTGAACAAGAATCCTTTCACAGCGCTCTTTCCAGTCAGCCGTACGGAACACCACCACAAAGTCATCACCACCCACATGACCGGTAAAGTTCTCACCATTGGCATTATTAGTCAGCAACTCACCCAACAACTGTATCAGCCGGTCGCCTTTGACATAGCCATAACTGTCATTGAATGGTTTGAAATAGTTGATATCAAAATACGCGACCCGAAAGTTCTCGGTCTGTTTAAGCAACCCATCGATCTCCCGATTGATCGGTACATTACCGGGCAGCAACGTCAGAGGGTTGGCGTAACGGGCATTACGAATTTTCAGCTCAGTGATCTTTTTCAACAGATCACGAACATTACCAATACCCTGATAATGGCCATCTTTCGTAATCACCAGCCCCTGATGCAGATACACCGCATCCTGCTCAGTAATCAGTCGCGATACCTGCTCCAGACTGGTATCAGACTCAATAATGATCGCTTTGGTATCCAGAATCCGGGTGACCGGACGATTCTCATACAGCGCCCGGCCATACTGAGTTGAAAACAGCTCCAGCAGATCAGAGCGGTGGACGGTTCCGATCGGCCGGCCATCTTCAAGCACAGCCAGAATATCGTACAGCGGGTTTTCCCGGAACAGTTTAGCGGTATATTCCATCGGGTCATCAAAGCTCAGCGCCGGTGCCGGATGAACCAGCACCGCAGCGGTCTCTGCCATATCCTTTTCACTGCCCGCCCGCCGCTTACGCGGCAACCACTCATCACTATTAGAAAGCATTTTCGGGTTCTGAGTTGGCCGTCCAAGATAAAAACCCTGGCCAATCGTCGCCCCCAGCTCTTTCAGGGTCACCAGCTCTGAACGGGTTTCCACCCCTTCAACAATCACTTTGGAGCCAACACCATTTGCGATACTGCAGATCGACTTTACAAACTGCCGCTTGACCGGATCACGATCGACATTGTGGATAAAGTGCCGATCAATTTTAACGTAGTCGGGTTGTAGTTCAGACCAGAGTTTAAGCCCGGAATAACCGGTTCCAAGATCATCAACGGCCACCTTGAATCCCATCCGCTTATAATGATTTATCGCTTCAAGGGTCAGCCCATAATTATCAAACGGATGCTGCTCCGATATCTCAATAACAATTGAATCTAAAGGAATATCAAGAGATTCCAGCCATTCAGCGGTCAACCCATGCCGATACTCCGGAGTCCCCAGAAGTGAAGCACTGACATTCAGAAACAGTTTTCCGTCCAGCGACAAGCGGGCAAAAGCCTCCAGAGACAGCCGGCGACAGAGCAACTCCAGCCGGTGCTCCAGACCACATTCCATGGCGGTACTAAACAGAAGCTGCGGGGTATAGAGTTCACTGTTCTCAGGACCACGAATCAGCGCTTCATACCCAAGTAACTCACCACGACGCAGATCGACAATCGGCTGAAAATGCGGATACAGCTGCTCCGTGTCAAGCAGTTCATTAAGCTGTGTATAACGATCAGGTATAGTCTGCGGAGCGGTCATCTTGAGCCTGTTGGCGATTGTTGTTATTTCTCACAGCTTATTAAGTCCGGGTGACAAAAAGATGACAACTGGGAGGGTTTTATAACCACCCGGGTTAAGATACAGTCAGCTTTCACAGGAAAAGGATTTCACTATGACCCGCTTCATTACAGCTCCCCGGTTTTACGCTATTCTGTTGCTCGCCCTCAGCTCAGTCATCCATGCTGAGACCCGGCTTCGCCCCGAGGTCTGGGCGTCCCCGGTCATCGGATCAGAGCTGAGCAACTTTTACCGTGTCGATGATCATCTGTACCGCTCCGAACAACCCGGCGATAAAGCATTTTCCCAACTGGCAGCATTCGGTATTAAAGAGGTACTTAATCTGAGGGAGTTTCATAGCGACAAGGATGAAGCCCGCGAGACTCAGCTAACACTTCATCAGCTGAAATTGCGCACCGGCAAAGTCACAGAAGACCATCTGATCGAAGCACTGCGCATTATTAAACACAGCAAAGGTCCATTACTGCTGCACTGCTGGCACGGTTCAGACCGCACCGGTACCGTGGTAGCGACTTACCGGATTGTTGAACAGGGCTGGAGCAAACAACAGGCACTGGATGAGATGACCAACGGCGGATACGGCTATCACGCATCAATCTTCCCTAACCTGGTGGAGCTGATTAATGGGCTGGATGTAGAAAGGATAAAGACAGCTTTGAACTCTGATAAAAGCCTTTAACGCTGAACTGTCTTTAACGCTGGCACAACTGCCAGCGTTAAAGATAGCCTGGCAGCCCCCTCTCAGGCTTAACACATAAAACTTGTTTCAGAAGCAGATACTTCTCGTTCTCCTCGGTTACGGGATTATACAACCCCTGTTCCGGGTGAGCGGGAAGAGGTAGCATTTCACTTAAGTTCGGGAATTTTAGATCTGGATTTTGATCCAACCGGTCATAAAGCTTGTCATACTTATCCGCCATTATTTGATCGACCTCGTAGCCCAAAGAACCTTCACGAAAAGTCTGATGTAAAGTCAGCATACTATTTATACGACCTAACGCCGCCGCAGCCTGATAGTAATAGAGGGCTTTAGGGTAGTTTCTTTCAACCAACTCAATGTAAGCACCAAGCGCAAATGCTGACTCTCTATAATTCTGCTGGACCGCACACTGATGATAGGTGACTCCTATTGCATCTTCATTTCGCTTATATATATATCGGCTAGACGGTATTGTGCCTGAGGGCTGCCCAGCTGAGCCGCGCGGTGATAATACTTCCAGGCCCCCTCTTTATCCTGTTTCAGCGCCAGCCCCTTTTCGGCCATCACAGCTAAGTTGTAATACCCCGGCGGAATATCCCGGTCTGCCATCCACTGAAACCATTCCAGTGCTTTAAAATAACTCTGTTCTATACCACGCCCATGAAGGTAACGCATGGCTAACTGACTGGCTGCTTTCCAGTGGCCCTGATCCGCTAAAAGCTGATACTGATTAGTGACATTCACTTCATCTTTATTCGGGATCTGTTTTTTCTCATAAGCCCGGATCTCCTGATACATTTTTTCCAGCTCGGGATCGACGTCAGGCAGATGGTCTTTCTCATAGGCGCAGACAAAGGACTCCGTTTTGGAAGTACTCTATTTCGCTCATCGAACTATTCCCTTGTAATTCACTCTTGCAGGCACACAGGGTCATCGTTAAAACAGCAAGATAAAGGAGTTTTACTAAGTTCATTCTGATCTGACATTCCTTGTCATCGTTAAGCCGGTTATGGCATCTCGTTCTGGTCGGTTTCGGGGTTATACAACCCCTGTTCCGGGTGAGCGGGAAGAGGTAGCATTTCACTCAAGTTAGGAAATCTAAGATCAGGATTTTTTTTCAATCGGTCATACAGTTTGTCGTATTGCACAGCTCGAGATTCATTTATTTCGTAGCCAAAATCACCGTCACGAAATATACCCTCTAAAGTAAGCATACTTCCTATACGGCCTAATGCCGCCGCCGCCTGATAGTAATAGAGAGCTTTGGGATAGTTATCCTGTATCAAGCCTACATCGCCTAAAGCATCTGCTGATTCAGCATATCCTTGTTTCATTGCACAACGATGGAAAGCTTCGCCCTGCTCAAAATCTTTTCGCTGATGTAAGTATATTTCTCCTAAACGATATTGCGACTGTGGGTTACCCAGCTGAGCGGCTCTATGATAATACTGCCATGCACCCTCTTTATCCTCTTTCAGTGCCAGCCCTTTCTCTGCCAAGACTGCCAGGTTGTAATACCCCAGAGGGATATCCCGGTCTGCCATCCACTGAAACCACTCCAGTGCTTTAAAGTAACTCTGTTCTACACCACGCCCATGAAGGTAACGCATGGCTAACTGACTCGTCGCTTTCCAGTGGCCCTGATCCGCTAATAGCTGATACCGGTTGATGATATTCATTTCATCTTTATTCGGGATCTGCTGTTTCTCATAGGTCCGGATCTCCTGATACTGCTGTTCCAGCTCCGGATCGACTTCAGGCAGATGGTCTTTTTCAAATGCACAAATAAAGGGCTCTATCTGCGGGGTACTCTTTTCGGTCATCGAGCTATTCCCTTGTGATTCACTATTGCAGGCGCACAGGGTCATCGTTAAAACAACAAGATAAAACCATTTAGCTAAGTTCATTTGATTCTGACAATCCTTGTCATAGTTAAGCCGATTACGGCATCTCGTTCTGGTCGGTTTCAGGGTTATACAGCCCTTGCTCTGGATGGGGAGGAAGAGGCGCTAATTCATTAAGATTTGGGAATTTCAAATCTGGATTTTTATCTAAGCGGTCATAAAGCTTGTCATACTTATCCGCCATCGTTTCATTGATTTCGTAGCCAAAATCACCATCGCGAAAAAAACCTTCAAGGGTGAGCATACTTCCAGTACGGCCTAACGCCGCCGCCGCCTGGTAGTAATAGAGGGCTTTAGGATAGTTTTCTTCAGCAATTTTATAAAATGAGCCCAGTGCATCTGCGGAATCTCGATATCCCTGTTTTGCTGCACACAGATGATAAGGCAGCCCTGTAGCATTATCATTTCGAGGATATATATATATTTCAGCTAAACGATACTGAGCTTGCGGATTACCTAGCTGTGCAGCTCGATGATAATACTTCCAGGCACCCTCTTTATCTTTCTTTAAAGCCAATCCTTTCTCGGCCATGACTGCCAGGTTGTAATAACCTAACGGAATATCCCGGTCTGCCATCCACTGAAACCACTCCAGCGCTTTAAAATAACTTTGTTCTGTCCCTTTACCGTAGAGGTTACGGGTCGCCAGCTGGCTAACCGCTTTCCAGTGACCCTGTTCCGCTAAAAGCCGATACAGATTGGTGATATTTACTTCATCTTTATTCGGGATCTGTTTTTTCTCATAAGCCCGGATCTCCTGATACTGTTTCTCCAGCTCCGGATCAACTTCAGGCAGGTGGTCTTTTTCAAAAGTGCAAACAAATGGTTCTATCTGCGGGGTACTCTTTTCGGTCATCGAGCTATTCCCTTGTGATTCACTATTGCAGGCGCACAGGGTCATCGTTAAAACAACAAGATAAAACCATTTAGCTAAGTTCATTTGATTCTGACAATCCTTGTCATAGTTAAGCCGATTACGGCATCTCGTTCTGGTCGGTTTCAGGGTTATACAGCCCTTGCTCTGGATGGGGAGGAAGAGGCGCTAATTCATTAAGATTTGGGAATTTCAAATCTGGATTTTTATCTAAGCGGTCATAAAGCTTGTCATACTTATCCGCCATCGTTTCATTGATTTCGTAGCCAAAATCACCGTCACGAAATATACCCTCTAAAGTAAGCATACTTCCTATACGGCCTAATGCCGCCGCCGCCTGATAGTAATAGAGAGCTTTGGGATAGTTATCCTGTATCAAGCCTACATCGCCTAAAGCATCTGCTGATTCAGCATATCCTTGTTTCATTGCACAACGATGGAAAGCTTCGCCCTGCTCAAAATCTTTTCGCTGATGTAAGTATATTTCTCCTAAACGATATTGCGACTGTGGGTTACCCAGCTGAGCGGCTCTATGATAATACTGCCATGCACCCTCTTTATCCTCTTTCAGTGCCAGCCCTTTCTCTGCCAAGACTGCCAGGTTGTAATACCCCAGAGGGATATCCCGGTCTGCCATCCACTGAAACCATTCCAGTGCTTTAAAATAACTCTGTTCTATACCACGCCCATGAAGGTAACGCATAGCTAACTGACTGGCTGCTTTCCAGTGGCCCTTATCCGCTAAAAGCTGATACTGATTAGTGACATTCACTTCATCTTTATTGGGTATCTGTTTTTTCTCATAGGCACGGACCTCCTGATACTGTTTTTCCAGCTCCGGATCGACTTCAGGCAGATGATCTTTTTCAAAAGAACAAATAAATGGCTCTATTTTGGGGATACTCTTTTCCGTCATCGAACTATTCCCTTGCGATTCACTATTGCAGGCGCACAGGGTCATCGTTATAACACCGAGATAAAGGAGTTTTACTAAGTTCATTCTGATCTGACATTCCTTGTCATTTTTAACCTATTCAGGCATCTCGTTCTGGTCGGTTTTGGGATTATAGCGGCCCAGAGTTGGATGATAAGGCAGTGGATAGCGGGTAGCGATATCTATATATTTATACAGTGGATCTTTATTCAATTTATCCCATACTGCGTCAAGCTGACTCATCATAGATTCATCTTTGTGATAGCCTAATTCGCCATCCATAAAAACACCGCTTAAAAATAAAGCAGCACGTTGATCCCCGCCTCCAGCAGCCAGCAGCCAGCAGCCAGCAGCCAGCAGATAATAGTAGGCGGATTTGGGGTAATTCTTATCGACTATTTTCAACCAGGACGCATACTCTTTATATCCTATAGCACTACTCTGTCGTGCCGCACAGGCATAATAGGCTGAGGCTTTATCATCTTCCTGATCTTCTCGTGGAAGATCATAGCCGTAATGCTTCCCAAGCCGAACAAGCGCATTGGGCTCGCCCATGGACGCTGCTTTATGCAGATATTGCCAGGCGGCTTCCCTGTCCTGGTAAACTCCCTGGCCACGTTCTAGCAGCACCGCCATATTGTAATAACCGATGGGGACATTCATCTCGATCAGTTTCTCAGTCAGATCCAATGCCTTAGCGCTGTCGGTCGGCACCCCTAGACCGTCCAGATAACGACGACTGAGGTTGTGCATCGCCTTCCAGTGGCCTTTATCAGCCGCCAACTGATAGAGACCACTGATATTCTCATCATCTTTTCTACCTGGAGTCACCTCTGCACGACGAGCTTGCATAAACAGCTCCTCGGCATCGTTATCCAGCTCAGGCAGATAGTCTGCCTGACTGGCGCATTCAAACTCAAAGGCCATCGCGGGAGCTCCGGTTAGTAGCAGAATAATCAGTAAACCGGTTTGTAGCATCCTTACTGTTAATCCTACATCCATCGTTTACTCAGGCATCTCGTTCTGGTCGGTTTTGGGGTTATAGCGACCCAGCGTTGGGTGATAAGGCAGCGGGTAGCGCACGGCTATATTAGGGAGCTTATAGAGGGGGTCTTTATCTAACTTTTTCGTAAAACCTTTCAACCTTAAGCCATAGGCTTCATCTTTTTCATAGCTTAGTTCACCATAAAGAAAGACTCCTCGTATAAATATGGCGGCACGATAATCCCCGCCCCCAGCAGCCAGCAAATAATAGTAGGCGGCTTTGGGGTAATTCTTATCAACAATTTTTAACCAGGACGCATACTCTTTATATCCTATGGCACTATTTTGTTGTGCCGCACAGGCATAATAGACTGCGGCTTTATCATCCTCCTGATCTTCTCGTGGAAGATCATAGCCGTAATGCTGTCCAAGTCGTACCAGAGCATTGGGCTCGCCCATGGACGCGGCTTTATGCAGATATTGCCAGGCGGCTTCCCTGTCCTGGTAAACTCCCCGTCCCCGTTCCAGCAGCACCGCCATATTGTAATACCCGATGGGGACATTCATTTCGATCAGTTTTTCGGTCAGATCCAATGCCTTGCCGCTGTCGGTCGGCACTCCTCTCCCATCCAGATAACGACGGCTGAGGTTGTGCATCGCCTTCCAGTGGCCTTTTTCAGCTGCCAACCGGTAAAGACCGCTGATATTCTCCTCATCTGTATTACCTGGCGTCACCTCTGCTCGACGGGCCTGCATAAACAGCTCATCCGCGTCTTGATCCAGTTCTGGCAGATAATCAGCCTGACGGGCGCATTCAAACTCAAAAGCCATCGCGGGAGCTCCGGTCAATAGTAGTATCAGTAAAAGCGGTAGTAGCAACCATCGGTTTAGTCCAGCGCCTTGCTGTAGGGGGTCTGGGTATCCCAGAATCGAGTGAGTGAACATGTAAGCGCTTCCCCTTTATTTCTAAATTTCCAATTCTCTGTTGCAGTTTCTTCCCAATGAGAAAAATCATCTTTTGAGGTGCCTTCCCTCCGCCCCGCATGCAGACTCCATAAATGATCGGTAAACTGTTTTGCGATCTCGGGTCTTGGTGCATGAACCCCCAGTTCACTATCTGTTTCTAAACTACGCTTATTAATATTGGCTGAACTGAGCAGGAAGTAGTGGTCATCGACTATCTGGAGTTTGCTGTGAATATAGATATCTTTATATTTACACTCCCCTTCCGGAGTCTGTTTATGGCTGACCAGGGTCGCAACAACCACATTCAGCCCCGGCTGTTTAATCAGGTGAGGTTCAATCGTGTCATATCCGTGCTTTGTCCGAAGATCTTTCAGCTCCTGCTGTTCGGCCTTGGTCATGCCTTGACCCTTTTCCTCCATCTTATCCAGTTTTTCCATCCGGTTGATACCGGCCTCTTGCTGTACCAGCCGGCCTTGATCCGTTTCGCTGAGGCTAATCTCATTTTTAAGAGCCGCTATTTCTTTTTTTAACTGAACTTTCTGCCGCCCTTCACTCCAACTTCTAATACTAGTCTCACTCCAGTTTCGTGGCACAGGACGCTGTTCCAGCAGTTTTAACGCATCGATTTTTTCCTGTAACAGAAAAACCCGGTCACGCTGAACCTGTGGCATCAGCTGTTCCTGACCTACCTCATGCATCATCTCGTAGGTGCTACTGGAATAAAAACTATTGTGAATTGTATTCGTCACCACGAACCAATAAAGCTCGCGCTTAGCCCCTTTCTCCTTCAGCAACAAGGCCTGTTCTTTCATCCACTTCGCAAGCTGTGGGTAACGGAAGTACTGATTCTCGATATAGACAAAATCATTCGCGTTACTGATCGCGTTTTTGTAGCTTTCCAGTATTGAGGTTTCCTGTCCGTTATTATCACGTCCATC
This sequence comes from Oceanospirillales bacterium, assembly GCA_018223185.1. Lineage (GTDB taxonomy): Bacteria > Pseudomonadota > Gammaproteobacteria > Pseudomonadales > Balneatricaceae > Amphritea. The sequence continues at coordinate 9,316 of JAAEYW010000002.1, forward strand.
ATAGGGGTGGGTACGGATAATCTGCGCCATTCCACACCTTTCTGTGCTATAAAAATCCTTATAAGTAATCTTGGAACGGACATCGGTCAGCGTAGTACCCCACCAACGGGTCCAGAAGTGAGACTCCCTATCCCAGGCGGTACAAAAGTTTTCGTTCAAATCACACAGAACAGGACCTTTAACTTCGGTGGATATATCTTGCCAGGGACCAAACCCCCAGTCCCGCCGGGGTTCATCGAAGTTATGGGCATTAGTATCCCAGTAGTTGCGATGGAGGTTATGCCCCATCACAAAGCCACGGGCTATTTCAGGGTGCATATAATCGGTCAGCACCATCTTCTGGTGATGGCTGGGGAAGACTCCTAACGCGCCAACCATTTTCCATGTTAACGCGGTATCCCTGCCCAACAGTTTATCCGACAGTAGCCGAACCATCAGCTTTTCCCGATGGCCGAGAAACATGCCAAAATATGGGTGCCGCGCATGGCGAAATTCAAGCTCTTCGATCTTCTTGTCGAAGTCACGGGTTTTAAACTCGACTCCAGGAAAGCCTCCGTTATGAACCTGTTTAAACCAGTCCCGGGTGAAAATTTCAGCATCCGCATCCATGAATGTGCCACCACTGCCGCGTATTGTGCCACCATAGTCATTATCTTTACTCAGTTGCTCTTCAATGTGCGCTAAACGAAATTCAATCCGTTCAATATTTTTCTGGCTATTAGTACCACCACGCTGATGTTTATACCGATCACGCAGAACAATCAGCTCTACCCTTTCATCCAGTAAATTCTGATACGAATTGTGTGGCGACGAGGTCGACATAATGCCTGAGCCAGCCATAGTGCCTCCTCTACTTAATAATCCATCTCCTACCACGGTATTTTCCAATAGGTTAGCCACCGCGTTTTTCCAGATCAGCACCCGAACCTCAACGCCCTGTTTAGCTTTCTCCGCTAACAGTATGCCAATCTCCTTACCTTTTAACCCTTCACTTTCAGGCCTGCTAAGCCGCATGGCGGGATCAAACCCCCAGCTAATAATGTCGATGCTACTTTTCGCATTTAGTATTGCATTTTCAACCGCACCGAAGGCGTCTTCACCATTAATTAGAGGGGTAATATCACAGTGTGGTTGGGCGTCGTATTTATTACTCGTTTTAGCCCACCAGTTGAGGGTAGCAGTGCCTCTGGGATTTGATTCTTTCATGCAGGCGTATTGAACATCCATATTACTCATCAACCTCTCCTGTCGCTGGCTTACCTTTTGCGTCCTGATATTGCTGACGGAGATAATTATCTGGATTGTTCAACCCTTCCGGATGCTCAGCCCCTTCCACGCGCCTGAAGCCTCTGTTAGAGGCTTTCTGTAACTCGCCCTCAGCCCCCTCACTGAATTTTTCCAGCACATCAAACTGAATTCGGGCACCGTTATACAATTCAACCTCATATTGCGCCGTCCCTTCCTGATGCGGAGCAGAAACCATCCCCCCAGGCCCAGTTAAACCTTCGCTAATTAACGCTCCGTCCCGATAAAGTTTATAAGGCACGCCGTCATACCCCTTCGCCCCCGGCACCGGGGCCACTTTAAAACGCACTTCATCTTTCTTCTCGAGGAAGTCGAGCGGCAGGGGCGCCTGGATAACTTCGGCCCGTTTCGGGTCAGAGACAAAACCGGCTACGCTGTTATCGGCTTCCAGTGGACGACTGGGCTGGATAGGAGAGGCTTTGGCTGCGCTGGCGCCACTGCCGCCCTCATTCAGTTTGAGATTGGCGCCGACGATGGTGACACCGCTGGGGTCGAGTTTTATCAGACCACTACCGGCTTTCAGGGTTAATTCGGTGCCGACATCGATAATGATCTGGTTGCCTGCTTTGTAGTGCATCTCGCTGCCGGCGTACTGCATCAGTTTTTCAGCAATAGCGCTGAACCGGGACTCACCGATGGTGATGTGCTGGTTTTCATTCACCTGCTGAAACTGATCGCCCTGTGTCAGGTGGTGCTCATCGCTGCAGTATTCGCTAAAGACTTTGCCTTCAACAACTTTATGCCGGTCATTACCCAGCCAGCTGCGATGGTCATTTTTGGTCCGCTGATCAACATCTTTCTCCGCATGGTAGAAGACCTGTTCTTCACCCTTTTTATCTTCAAAACGGATCTCATTAAAGCCATCGCCGCCTTTGGTGGAGTTGGTTTTGATGGTGCTGCGGGTTTTGTGTTCCGGCAGTTTGTAAGGAGGGCGGTTAAGGCCGTGATACACCCGGCCAATCACCAGCGGTTTATCCGGGTCGCCTTCCAGAAAATCGACGATCACCTCTTCACCAATGCGAGGGATAAACATGCCACCGAAACTGCCTCCGGCATGAATCTGACTGACCCGGATCCAGCAGGAGCTGGTTTCATTACCCTGCCCCTCTCTATCCCAGTGAAACTGCACTTTGATGCGACCATGCTCATCGGTATAGATCTCCTCTCCCTCAGGGCCGGTCACGGTAGCGGTCTGGGTGCCTTCGACGTGGGGAGATGTAACATCGGTTGTAGGACGGAACGAAACATCAAACGGAATGCAGAGATAGGTGTTGCTGTATTGGCTGCCTTCGGTCGAGGCACCCACTTCCAACACCTGCGGCTGAGAACATTCATGCTCAACCCGCGCAATCAGATACTCACTGTTGAGTGCATCGCGGTCATGTCCGGTCAGTTCGAAACTGTAGCCTGGGGTCATCCGGTTAACATCACTGCTGCCCTTCGCGGACTGCCGATAGCGGTTCAGGGATTCCAGGCGAATCAGGGCGTTATTATTGCCCCGGCCCGAATCGCTAAACCGGCCCGGGTGGTCGTAGATTTCCAGCGGCACATCAAGCTCACCGGATTTAGCCGATTCCAGTTTCAGGTTGGGTTTTTTAAAATCGAAATCCCGCAGGGTGACTTTACCCGGGACGATCGATTCGCTGTAGCTGAAGTTAAAGATATGCTGTTCACGCACGGCCCCCTGACTGTCGTGAAAACAGTCCAGTAACGGATCACCACTGATTGCCGGGTTAGAGCCTGAGGTATCACTGAACACCAGCAGATGGCCTTCATCGCTGTGCTCGAAGTAGTAGTGAATCCCCTCTTCGGCCAGCAGCCGCTGAATAAAGTTCAGCTCGGTTTCCCGGTACTGCACACAGTAGTCGTAATCCGGGTAGCTTTTGAGCAGATCAAAGCGGAACTCATCGGTATTCAGCCCGGCATCGGTGAGTATCGTCTGGATGATGCTCTGTACACTCTTAAACTGGAATATGCGGCTGTTCTGCCGATGCTGCAGCGCCCAGATTTTAGGCACTAAGCGGATATGGTAACTGCTCTGATTGACACCCTGATCCCCGAGGGTCACTTCCGATACGATGCCGTGGATATGCCGCGTCAGTTCATCGCTACCATCGGTCTGATCCAGCAGGGTGACAAACGCCGGCTGGCCAATCAGGGTGGCGAAATCGATGTCACCATCATCGGAGACCACTTCAATAGCAAACTCAAACAGCGCCGAAATTTCCTCGGCGCCGTTAAGCCTGACCAGGCTGAACTGTTCTGAATCGACGACACTCTGTAACTGAAAGAAAAAGCGTTCTTCGCTTGCGTTGAGAAACATCGTTAAATCCTTTTAACGGAGAGGAGCGTCCTGGCTCCAGTCAGATAACTGTATAGATTGTTATTTTATACAGCAAGTAGTAAGCCGTACAGACTCTTTACGCATCCAGAGCAGTAAATCCACGCAACATCTGAATCTCTTCCGCCCAGATCGTGCCGAAAGCGGAGATATTTATTCCTGTATTAAACCGATTAAGTTAATAAACCAGCGTATTACCTAAGTAAAGCCAGCTTAGTTAATCAATATCAACCCATACAGGAAAAGTAGATCCTGTATGCATCAGAAGGACATTTCTAACTAAAGATATGAAAACAGTTTCCTGTATCCAAATCGGACCCGTCAGGATGCGACTATAAAGAATTTTTATTAGTATCAAAAGAGAGCGTGGAAAACAAGATTTAATCTCGCCTCTAAAATCCAGCCTTAGTACCATTTTTCAGCGTATTTTCTTGGATATCGTATCCGGTTCTATCGCCTCAACTGATGCCCCGTACCGTGTGATTTGCTTAATTGAAGTGGCTCAGCCGTTTTCACACGGCCTGGGCACTTAGCGGCTGTCAGATCTAACTAAACACTTCTAGACGAGACTGCCAGTTCAAGTTTGAGCTACTACACCTAAACAAAAGTAATCCAGCGAAAATGAAGGACTGCTTATGCTGCATATAGTCGTCAAGGCTCTTCCTGAGTTACTTTTCTTCCGATATATCCTCTTAATGCATCATAACCAAGCTCACCCTGCTGCTTAATCACTTCAGCAGGAGTCAGATATCCAAACTCTGCTATTTCCTCAAACAAATACCAGCCCATCTCATCATCTTTATTAAAAAACGTTGCACCTAATTTATCTAAAATGCGCATGCAGTCAAATGCTTCAAGAAGACCCAACTCTTGCCCCTTACTTACAGACAAAGCCCTCAACTCAAGCAGCTTATTAGATGTAGAATCTGGATCTGGGTATTCAAAACAACGTGCCTCAGTATTCCCGACGACTAGCGGAGTATCCGATTCGCGCATTGCTGATATCACAAAGTACTCGTCTAGGCTGTAGAAATCATCTTTACTGACCATATCGTAGTTCTAAATACAACACACAGTTCAACTCCATAAAAATACGCAGCTAAATCTAGTTTATAAAAATATCATCCATCAGCTTAAATAAGGCCCTATCAGTCGGGTCACCAAAAAACCTAGGCACTGTCAGTACATGTGAAGCAAAATCGACAAGATCAGGCTGATCATCAATGATCCAGACATCATCGATGTGATAATACGTATCCACTAAAGCACCTAAAGATTTCTCATAACCACGATTAGTTTCGATGCATTGCTCCCTCGACCAAGTGTAGATATCCATGAATGCATTCGCCTTCTCTTCTACTCCATCTACTTCTGGGCCCCCCTGAGCAATTGAAAAGGCGACCATAACATCATCTATAAATCCATCTGACTCGCAGGAATAAATCATGGGGGTGGTGTACCTTTTTAGCTCAAGAAGAAGCTCCGGCGTTCCAGGCCGAAGCAACACAATGCAATGTTCGTATTCTTTTTTCTTGCACCCTCCTAGCTCTATAGAATCGACAAGCCAGCTTTTTGGAAGTGTTGTCGCTTCTTCATACTTTATTACATGAAAAAGTGTTCGATTTAAACTGAGACAGACCAACGGGCAAGTTTTAGAAAAATCGAATTCAAGGCTACGATCAACAATCAGCGTTTGGACTATTTTTAAATCCACTGGTTTGTTAGATTTTTGGCAGAAATCCATTTATTTTCCTTTAAAATAAGTAACCAATTTAGTTGCGAACTTCGCAACAAGATAACATGCCCACATATATATTCAATGATAAAAAGCGCGCACCATCCCAAATATATTGCGTTAATAGAGTGGCTTGTCTCCGCGAGACAGAGGCAGGATTTGACCGTCCGCAAGTTAGCAAAGCTAATAGATGAAGACCCATCCTTGATAACAAAAATTGAAACGAGGGTAAGAAAGCTAAGTGCCATTGAGTATTACCAGTATTGCAATGCACTTCATCTTGACCCGTCGGAGGGGATTAAAATTATGGAGGCAACTAATTAGGCAAGAATAGCTAGCATTATGAGATGTCGAAATTTTGACTCTATCTGATATTGATCATCAGGTTCCTGGTCGTTCGGGCCAGATATACGTTGATGCTTCAGAGGGTAAACCACGAACTAAAGTGAGAACATCTCATGAGACTTGGTGCTCATGTGCTGACAGTCACATGCAGGGTCCCAGCAAAGGCCCATGCAGTCCAAAAATTCTAGGGATAATCAACATTGTTCAATGCTTATTTAAAGTCTCAGGGGAGATGCATTACGTCCATGTCCCGCCATTGACTTTAATGAGATTACTTTCTGTCTGTTTTTATGCCGAATGTAAACAACCGCTTTACCTCAGGATCAGAAAGGAAGTTAGTCACGTTCTCTTTTGTTTCGAATTCCAATACCACGATTGTTTTTGGTTTCCAATCGCCTGCTAAGACTTCTGATGTAACACCTTCATGAGCTTATCCGCCACGATCTTGCCTTCTCGGCACTCCTTACGCCAACGAGAGAGCATGAAAGATATTCCGCGACTCCGCTACACCTTTCACACTAGCCCTGCTCAGATGAGTCAGCTTAACAGCTCTGGCTTTGCATTCATTCGTGTACTGCCGTGTCTTTTTCTGGTTCTTGTACGCTGGTATTTTTCACCTCGATTTTGTTAGATCGAGGTGTCCACTAAGGCGGGGGAACTACACTGTCCGTTACTGCTGTTTGTTATGAGCATGTATCATCAACGACTTCAAGCAGTTCAAAACGACTTTTCATTGGTTTAACACTGAAATTTTCAAATTCTTCAAGCAACGCCTCTGTAGCTATTCTTATCTCATTTTTCTTTTTGATAAATTCTTCAAAACTAACCCATTGTATTGATAATGAATCAATAGTTTTTACATCCCATTCTCTAGTTTTGTAGTAGTAGAAAGCTGAGAAAACGATAACCTTTGTTTGAGAAATGAACGGTATGATTATGCAGCCTGAGTCATTTACATTTGGGTATTTGGATTGGAAGCGAATGGCAATATGTGAATATGGTAAATCAACTGTTGATGACGCACCAACAGGAGTCATGTAATATTCATCAACCATGTCAGCGTCATTCAGGAGTACCGACAATCCACCGAGGAATTTATTTCTTGGAACTCTTCTAGTTCTTTGCTTCTTATCGATATCAACCATATAATCATGGGTATTTCCATTAAGACTTTTTCCAACATGCTCAATTTTAATGGGATAATTTGATTCAACTTCTGAATTAACATTTATTTCAAAAATATCAGAAATTTCTTCCTTGAAACTAAAACTCGATATTATCTCGCTCAAGGTAATTACCGAATTAACCACGTCATCTTTACTGCAAAATAGTTCAGCTTCCTCTTTAACAAGCTGAACCAACGTCTTATGAGAATCTTCGGTTTGTTTCTCTTCGCTTTCAGTAAATGCAGTTGTTATTTTAATCAGGGCTTCTGATACATCAGGAGCTATATATCCAAAACTTTCTGTATAGTTTCCTTGCATCACAAAAAATGGGGTTTGTTTTGCATTTAACGAAAACTCATCCGACAGTGTATCCATAACATCTTTATATCGAACATCTTGATTAGGCCTTTCAATAAACGCATTTAAAAAACTCTGCGTAAAGTCACTAATGATTTCAGACTGGTATGATGATTGATTATTCTGGGATGAATAGAAGAAATAGCATTTATCGAAACCCTCCTCTGAGCGCTGTAGGTACTTACGAAAAATATCTGGATCTTTTACATATCGAGTTCCAGCCTGACAAGCATCAACAATTTTAACAGTTAATTTGGCAGATAAACTTCTTAATAGGTTGTCCAACTCACTATTCTCAAGCGAAGTTTGCTTGATTTTACTTTCTGCATAATCACTGAAAATGTAGTAAAATTCGTCATCATCAAATAAACCATGCCCACTAAAATAGAAAATTACTTCTTCAATTTCATTGACTTCATGCTTTCTCACAAATGCAGATAACCGTGATTTAACATCCTTGCTGTTTGTATTCTCAGTGAGATAAAGAATTTCTTCACATTTATTGGATAAATCAAGCAGTTGTTTTATTGAGTTAGCATCAGTTATGCATCCGGGAAGAGAATTTACCCTCTGGTAATCGCTAACACCTATTACTATTCCGATATTCATTATTAAATCCTTGTTAGGTTTTGCTTAAGCTCATAACGCCGCCAACGCGCGCAGCTTTGTAGTGGAGGCGAAACCGCAATTGAAAAGCTGTCGCGGTGCTTGGCCTTATTAGGCATGCGCACGTGACTCCATTTCGATTTCCGGATAATAGACATAGCGAATAATCGCGCTTGGGCAGCGAACTCCAAAATGAACGTGAAGATCAAAGAGCAACCGTGGCACCGCTTGTTTATATTCATTCAGCAGCCCAACGTGTTCTTTTCGCGACATACCGGTGGTAATCGCCTTACGATGCTGAAAACCATCATCGCGTAATGTCTTTAGCTTAGAAAAAGACGCCCAGGAGCGACCGGAAAGATCGAACGCACTCCCAGTCAACTTTGCCGGCCACGTTTTTATTTTCGCTTCCAGATTTTCCCTTAGGGCGGCATCCTCGCCTGATACTCGGAGCCGAGTCATGTATTCGTGATTCAAGAAAGCTTCAACCGCAGCAATTCCCGCATTAACCGCACTTAAGAAACGCTCCCAACGGCCGAACTCTATCGCACTATCGAAGTCCTCTTTGCTTATCTCAAACGTGGCCCAATAGTCGCTTTGATTATAGACACCATCGCCAGCAACTACGGACTCATACTCACCTGTGATGTGATTGGGCCGGGAAACAGATACTCCCTCTACTGTCCATTGAGCACCAATGAGATTTTCGTAGATCGGCACACTTTGCGCAAAGTCTCTGCATTGAGCTACAACACGAGCGAAGTTACGTCCGTTCTGAGCGTAGTGCTCTTTTACATCCGACACTGTACGAATATGTCCATGGATGTCATTGTAGTGATTACCATGAAATGCCATTGCCAAGACCATGTTGTAGGCATTTCGCTCCGAAATACGTTTCTTTGGCTTGAATGCCATACCGATTAGCCTCACTTATGCCTAACGCCGCCGTCACTGGACAGCTCGCTGTAGTTGTAATTTATGTTAACGGAGCGATAGTGCAGTCGCATAAATTACAACGAAGGACTGCTGTTCCGCCGCATGGCTTTGTTATGTGCATATATTTTCAAAAAATACGTTTAAAAAACCAGCATACGCCCAAATTAGAGTCCCTAAAACCGTGAATATGATATACATGGAAATATTCTCGTATTTACTATGCACACTCTCTATATTCGTTTGCTTGATACGATCTATGCTTTCTTTGTCAGTTACAAGTTCTGCCATGGGTGCACCGCCTTGGGCATAATGATCTCCGCCCTCCGTAGGCTCTAAATCCTTCGGGTCAATATCTTGAATCGGTATTGCGTAGCTGAAAGAAGCCAGAAGGCCAAAAATAGAAAGCAATGCTCCGAATGCAGCTAGCCACGTAAAATCCGTTAAGTAGAGAGACAAAAATATATGCACTGAAAGCAGTACGCCTATGACACCATACAGTATTCTCTTTGAGCTATTAGAAAGCTCATGAAGGCTTTTGACGAATTTTATCTTTTTCGATGAAGACTCTTTACTCAAATGAAAACTCCCTGACAGTTTGACGCATAACTCTTAAATTTGCGGCTAGCTTTAGCGAGTCCGGCCACGTAGCGGCGAACAATATTGACTTGTTAATGCTACTTAATCGAGAGAAGCGGACGGAATAATTTGCCCATTTTCATCGACTAGTACCGCGATAAAGTAAGGATTCTCACCACACTCTATTGTCCTGTTTTTTTTATCATGTCGTACTTCTAATAAGGAACTATGAGCTTTACAGTTTTTTCTATAAAAGCATGAAGCTATCTCGTCATCGCACAAACTATACTTTGCTACCAATGCCTGTAACAATAACTCTAGGTTTTTATCGGTAACACTTCCTGATGGGATCATCAATTCGCTCATCTGCTCTAAACCGTTCATTCCGCGAATATGCCAAAACCTTTTCATCTATGCATCCTTTGAAACGATAAGCTACGCCTGCTTTGTGCCAACATCAGATTACATATGTTTACTTTTAACAAGCTTAACCACTCTTGAAATTTGCCTCGGTAGGATTATCAGTAATCTAGAGTATCTATCGTATTATTTGCAACTGAGATGATTGAGTAAGCCAAGGTTACACAAATACTGAGTGTTATCCTCCTGTTGTTTTTGCTGCTTCACTCGCTCTTGCTCGGCTTGTATTGCTCGCGTTTCTTGAAGTACCTGAGTCATCTTTCTATTTTGCTGAACTTGTAATGAAAAAGAGTGATCAACGTATGCATTGGGCGCGTTTGGACGCTGTAAAGTTTGACTCGCTCCATTTGGATATAGCGAAACAGGAATAATCCCATAGACTTCTCGAGCACCACTAACCCAGTTTGCACTACAGGCCCTTAGGTTTAGAGTTCTTTGTTTTTTTACAGAGTTATCATAATAGAGAGTTTTCGGCGTATATCCCCAGTTTGTCCCATCGCAGATTAGCGTTGCTCCCTGAGGATATGAGTCAAAGGTTACTGCATATTTACTGGAGCAACCGCCCAATAAAAACAGTACACACAAAATGACTAAAGGCTTTTTCATAGCTCTTTTTCCATGTCTTCGATAGTTTTAAAAGCATAACTTTACGCTAAATTGACAAGCAACTCTCAGCTTTTTTTTGTCGGCTTGAGCTTAATCGCTGTATATCTACTTCCCAGCTAGTTTCACACTAGCACTTGTTATCTAGCATATTTGTAATCAGCTATTATGCAGTCATACCGTGCTTTAGTTTATTTAATAGCTCTAAAACCTTCTTATCGCCGCAGTGGTGGACTTTGAAGTATTCATCAGGGGATTGACCACCTAATGCAAGGATCGGCGTTACAAACCAGCTAAGAGCTGCCTGCTCTGACTCAAAGTGATCCACGACTTGCGCCCAGACCTCATCATTAATAAACAGTTCTTTAGTCATAGTTATCAACTTATTGATTTTTTCATGCCACACTTAAATAACAGTTAAGCGGCTGTTGTTATCCTATGAAATAGTCGCATAGATTAGCGTTTAAAGTGCAGTATTCAGGCATTTCTTTCATAAAAAGCAGGATCTAACGGTCAACCCTGTTTTTACTCCATTACGATGACGATCATACTCTTATGAAATACCAACAGCATCACGCACCTGATCACTTTTCTAGAGTTCGGATGGGCTTTCTGATGACCGCTTGCCATCCCGCTTCACAATGGCCATTTTTGTATTAGGGTCAGGCTCATGCCCTAAAGACCTGATCCGGTTATTCAGCGCATAAATCTCTGCCAGCAACTCACTCACCTGATCAATCAACGCAGCGCTCTGATCCCTTTCTTTAAGAAGACTTTCAGATAGTTCACGATTTTCTTGCTCTAGCTTGATATTACGTTGGCGCAGTGGTCCGAGCTGGGCAATTACACGGTCAGTCAAAAGCTGTGAAAAGTTGTTTTCCTTCTGCTGCTTTTCTAGCTCTTTAACACGTCGTTTTAGCTCAACGGTACTAATATTCGATTTCGGTGGCGGCTCACAGCCTACAGGCTGGAGACGGGCAAGCTGGTCATTCAGCTCATTAATGAAACGAACTATCGTGGGGAACTCCCGCTTATTAAGATAATCTGCGTTTTTTCCAACACTCTCTGAAACATTTGACAATACAATTTTCTTTGCCTTGCCTCGCAGATCCACACCGTTAGCCAGTTGTATTTTAATAGCATCACGAGCCTCAAGCACGTAGCGATACATCGCCTCTGCTGTATTGCTTTTTGAGCCTTGAAACTCAGACCAATCAGGAAGTGTATAGCCGGGTTTTGAACTCAGATCGAGGTCAAACATGCTAAAATCAGACATGAGCTGTTTCTCCTGAATCGATCTCGTTAATCGCAGCAGCACAACGCTTGAGTTGAGACTCGTAAACATTAACCAGCGATATCAAACCTAAGTTTTTGAATGAATTTATCGAGACTTTTGCGGACACACCTAAGCGGTGTATATCCTCACGCTGAGATGGCATAGTGCCACGGTTCAGGCAGCCTCCACACTTTTCCCAACATGCTTCTGTAGTCTCCGCAAGCTGGGTTTCTTTGTTGAAACACTGGGCTTGAGAAACCGTTTCCGGACGTACTAAGCAGAACCCATATTCGTGTACGTCAATATACCCTTCAAAGGTATCCGCGATCAGTTCGATTTCGTCCTCATGTACGAATTCGAAGGATTCAATCATAGTAATGATGTAGTCCCCCACAGGTCCATAAATCCTCTCAGAGCCCTCTGCGACCCGACCAATAAGTTCACGAATGTACTCCATCTGAAGATCGCGACCATCCTCCTCAAACACTTTACCCATGATATAATGATCAGTCATGTAGCTACCGTAGGCGTGTCGAAAGTGTTCCCGGATTAGCTCAGGTACTGAATTACCATCAAAGCGCCGCAGCGCAAATTCGGCCCATGCGTGACGACAGCTATGTGGGGTGAAGTCGGTAATTTTTAATGATTCATGGAGAAAAGGGTTCACGTGACGATTTATAAACGACTGAACACCCGCCGAGGATTCTCGGATATTAGTTTTACCTGCTCGATTTGGACGGTGACTTACATCAAGTTTTTGCATCACTACTTTGAATAGAGGCTCTTGGAATTCAGGATCAACATAGCCTTTAAGATCCCGCAAAACATTAGTCACCTCTGCAACGATGCCTCCGATGTAGCGTATAGCACCAATCCCCTGATTGGTCTTGTTGATATCACTGCGGAAGGTCCATGTCGTTCCATCCAGATCAGGCTCGATATCACTGCCTTGAATACTTTCAAGCTCGTTTCTTCGCGCCCCCGACAAGATCATAAACACAATAAGTGCGGCAGTCGTAATATCATTCTGGTGGCGCGAAAACTCGCTAGTCGTCCCAACGCCACTGCCAGCCTCAAAAGAAAATGAGCCTAACCAGTCAGGGAGATCTTCCCATTGCTCACCACCGAATTTTACAGAAAGCTCCTTCAGCAAGCAGGCCCGCTTATCTGCATACTGAGGCGCAGGTTTATGCTTACCTCTAGATCCTTTAGTCCCAATACGCGTAATGCCACCCACTCGGAATAGATTCAGGTTACTTAGAAGATACCCCTGATGACTGAATCGCGTCAGCGCGATCACCAATTTAGTCTTATCTGAGCGCAAGAATTCAAGCGAATGCATTAACAACGCGATCTGCTGAGGAACTCCAAGACCATCATGTTTTTTACCTTTTTTCCACCGTGCATAATCAAAATCGCGGACTATATGGGGGGCTTCAAGTTTCACCAAAGTTTCGAGGATCGCCGGCTTTGATAAAGGAACAGAGATACCATCTGCCATCTCCCCCATCTGAAAGGCTAACTGCCATCCCTTAAGAATATCCACACATCGGTCCAATTGACTGTAAGCACGCAGGCCTGGATACATTTGAAGTCGGGTTATCTCTGTGCGTAGATATACCGCAAACATCGCTTCGACTTGTGAAGCAGTCATATCAGAAAGCTGATCGCCTTGAGCATGCTCGCATTGCCACCTGAAAATCCATTGTAATATACGGACCTTCTCAGTTATTGCGCTATGCGTTGACGTAAACCGCCCATCAGCTAGCACACGTTCATGAGAGCCTCTCTTAAGCGAATTCGGCATCAGGACTTGCTTCGCGAATACCAATTGATGCGGAGCCAAGTCACCAAAGATCTCTTGAAAGTTGAGCGAAAACTCCTCTGTGGCACTTTGCCTGTGAAACACCCAGAACCATGTCGCATCGATGAAGCGGTTAAGCTTGCGGCCTTCGTCTCTTGCACGTAGCTCAGTGTGAGCCGAAATAAAGTCACGAAGTGCTGACATTAGAAACCTCCCGATATAATCATAAGGCTTGGAAATTGGAACTCAACATGACCGTATATCTTTTGTCCTTCCGCAATAGTGGTCTCATCGAACTGGTTGAGTATCAGGTTCAGGAGCATACGTTGTGCTATAGCACGAGGAACGAGGTGATGATTGCTAAACATTAGATGCTCAACCTCATCATCAATGTGTTCTATTTTCCGTTGTATCAACCTTGCGTGCAGTGGGGACTTGATGATGTAGGTGGTACCGTTACGTTTTATAAAGCCTGTTTCGTTCACGACATACCCTTGCGCATCGGCTTGTGCGATTAGCTCTTCAGCACTAAGTTCTATCTCGGCAGGAGCAAGCCCGCACACTGTTTGGGCTGTGTGTAGGTCAAGCAACTCACCCTCCAAGGACTTAACCCCCGCAAGCTCAACCGCCATCTTCACCATCTCTTCGCCCACCTGAGCTGCAAACTTCTCTCGCGATTCAGCCACCACGCGGTCTTGAGAGCGCAGGTAATAGGTGTTTAGGCGCGTTTCAACGGTGTGGTGCTGCGTAGGAGCAACCACTGAAAGTCGCGCGTATAGGTCCTCTGAATAGGTAAGAGCGACGCTCTCGGAAACTTCAAAATCTGACAAATCCTGTGCTTGCTCGGCGTATATGCGGCTTTGAGTAATATTAGAGGGGGAAAGAATACGCTTTCCAACATCCTCGGACCGCCCTAAGAGTGATTGCAGTAAAACGAGAAAAGCCGAATTATCCACGTGCTTCTGCATTACTGCATGGTAATAACTCCCAGGGATCAAAGGAATAATCAAGCGTGCTTTAGGACTAATCTTTTTCTTATTTTGAAGATTACCACCAAAAAAAGTATCAACAGAAAAACGCACGTCATTTTCGCTTAAAGACTTGAACATACAATAGTTAGAAGTAGGTATAAGACCACTCTCAACGGCCTCATTGAAGGCATCTTTTAGCCCGCGCGCGACGCTGTAAAACGGCGAGCCTTTCGTGTAAATTGAGCCGTCCTTCTTTCCATTACGACCTTTAAAACCATTGATTTTAAGTTTAGGCGCATGATTAACCTTAGTTCCCTTTTTACCATTTGATTCAAGCAAAAGAATGTCGGCTGTTTTGAGTCCAAGTAACGTACTAGTCTGGCAACGCTCGGTCGCAAATAACGCGGCATAAAATGTGAGTTCGTCTGGGCCAAAGGGCAGCAAGAGCGCATAAGGCGTGAACGTCGAAAGACACCCCGAGTGCAAACGCCTATTTTTTACCTTATCTCTACGTTTTAGCCAGCGGCCATTAGATCTCGCAGTCCCATCATCATTAAGCATCTGAGTCAGGTAAGCGCTCATGTAAGCTATTGTTACACGAGGATTAAGTGTCAGTGGCCCCTCTTTGTTGCGGAACATAAATCCATGATCAATATTTATGCGGCGATATGCAATTGGTAGGAAAAGCGATTCGATAAGAATGGGATCTTTCAGTTTCAACGCAGCATTAATCATGATGCTTTGAATCCGAAAAGTATCATCACGATTATTTTTTTCGTATTTTTCTGGCGATACGATTGAGTTTGCCAATCTATCAAAGAACATCCGCTTCTCGATTAGGAGACCATGCAGCTCAATGTACGCATCTGGATACTCAGTCTTGAACCGTGAGCGAATTTTATTCCAGACTGTGTACTGTACAAAGGCAACTTGCCGGATCGAGTGGATATAATCAGCATTCGTGTAAGGTAGTTGCGGATAGCGTTGATTGATTGAATCCGTGGGTTTATTAGTAACTGAGGCGAACACAGGGGTCATCCGTTGAATCTCTCGCAATGCGCGGATCTCAGTGTCGTTGAATTCGCTGTGCATACCTTTTAAAATCGCATTGATGGCCCCGAGGAATACTCCCTGTATAATTTTTGCCTGTGTCTCTGCTACCCGGTTCCCATCTCGTCCCTGCATCGACTTGATCGCGTCGTTGAACTGTGCACCTAGTAGCTTTTCATCAACCCTTGGCTCACCCTGAAGCTGTTGAAAGATACGGAGATACAACATCGCTTTTGCCGCAAGTGTGCATTCCTCACCTTTCCAAAAACGAATTTCATGGGCAATCACCTTATGAAGAATCGTGTTTTTCAGACATGAAGGGATGGATACATTGCGGTAACCAAGTTTAGTGTTGGCTGGATACCGTAATGGGTCAGGGTACGCGTTAAATAAGAATGCAGGCTCTTCTGGCACATCAGCGAAGAAGTCAGCCTTAGCCGTTTTTGCTAAGCTCGCTGGGTCTAGCTCAACCAGGCATACTTCAATCGGCTGCTGCTTATCAACATCCTCAATCTTGGTCATTGATTAGCTCCTGAGTACTTTCAAGGCACGTACCTGCATCAGGGTTAAATCCAAATTTATTAGCTGCCTGATGATCACCTGCCAGAACCGCCTCAAAGTGCAAATAAATATGCGTCGTTGTTATATGAGCGTGCCCCATACGCTCCTGAAGCGTCTTTTCGAATCCCTTTCCCAACCTAATTTCCATTGCGAAATTGGTTGCATAGGAGTGACGTAGCGAGTGGAAACGACGGTATTTTGCATGAGCCCTCCAAGCAGAGGTCTCCTCGATTTCCCCCTCAGACAGTAGTTTATTAAGAGTTTCTCCGAACAGCGATGTGGCGTGATGGGTTTCAAGCGGAAGTGATTGTCCTTTAACCATTTTGCAGATGAGAAGATCAGCCTTAGGACACTTACGTTTCAGCGGGCCCCGTATAAACGCAAGAATTTTATTTTTCAACTCAGGGGGGATGTAAACATTACGAACCTTTCCGCCGTTTAGTCCTTTGCCGATGATAGAGAGATAGAAGCCTTTAAGTCCCTGATCATTCGCATCCTCAATAGCTTTCTTAATCCTTTTGAGGTTGATGTTATCGGGATTAACCGTCTCAGCACTGCGAAAACCTGATAGATATGCCAAACTTAAAACAATCTCGTCACGCGCCCTCTCAAATGAGCGTTTACGTGGGTTAAAACGCAAAAAAAATTTAAACTCAGATGGACTGATGTATTGGCTAAAAAGACTTAATGGATCTGTTGATGCCTGCTGTGCTTGGTACTGTTTTAGCTCGGCCATCTTTTCATGACTCAGTATCCAACTGAGCTTAAGAGATTCCTCAAGCCATCCGTTTTCATTAGCCCACTCAAAGAACTGCTTTAGACGACTGATACAGCCTTCTATCGAACTACTTTTTAAATTAACCGCTCGATCATTCTCTAAGTAATGCTTCACCTGAGTCGGAGTAATCCGATCCCATGACCTAACACTGGGGCTGGCATAAACAGTATTCAGAAAATGCACCAAAGTAGAGGCATAACTGTGAAGTGTACTGAGCGAGACTCCTTTATAGTCTCTCAGGAATACTAGAAAAGCAGAGGTTGGAATCTCAGGAATATTGTGGTCATCAAATATACCAACATACTTCCCTTTATGCGTAGAAGTATCAATATCTAATTCGTTATATGAGTACTGCATGCAAAAATTTCAGCCAAAGTTTGCAGCGATCATACATACAGAAATCAATTTAATAAAGTGATATAATCACAATCTATATTCACAGAATAATTTACTGTATTCTCTACAACTCCAAAATACAGGATTTCAGGTACTCTATCTCACTTCTCCACTTTGTCTCATCAATGGTTTCTAAGACCAGCGGAATTCCACGAAAACGGTCATCAGACATAATATAGCGGAACACTTCCAGACCAATCTCCCCCATCCCCAGGCTGTGATGGCGGTCTTTGCGACTGGCGAACTCTGCTTTAGAGTCGTTCAGGTGCATCCCCTTCAGATAGTTAAAACCAACGATTCGTTCAAACTCAGCAAAGGTCTGTTCACAGTCAGCCCGGTCACGCAGGTCGTAACCCGAAGCAAAGGTGTGACAGGTATCAAGACAGACACCCACCCGGCTTTTATCTTCAACCCGGTTGATAATATGTGCCAGGTGTTCAAAACGACAGCCCAGATTACTGCCCTGACCAGCAGTATTTTCAATCACTGCGGTCACTCCAGCGGTTTTATCCAGGGCGATATTGATCGATTCGGCAATGGTGTTAAGGCAGGTTGCCTCATCCACCTTGCGCAGATGGCTGCCAGGGTGGAAGTTGAGATAGCACAGGCCCAGCTGTTCGCAGCGTTGCAGCTCGTCGATAAACGCAGCACGGGACTTTTCTAACGCCTCACTCTCAGGATGGCCCAGATTGATCAGATAACTGTCGTGAGGCAGGATCTGTTCAGGCTGGAATCCCAACCTTTCGCAGCTGTCCCGAAATTTAGTGATATTCCCTTTGGTAAGCGGTTTTGCATCCCAGCGACGCTGATTTTTAGTAAACAGCGCAAACGCATTAGCGCCCAGTTTAGCCGCATTCAGCGGGGCATTTTCAACCCCACCGCTGGCGCTGACATGAGCACCGACAAAGTAGTTAGGCAGATCACTCACAGCTTGCAGGCACCGCCCAGACAATCATCAAAATCCATACTCTCCAGCTCAGCACGCTCTGCCTGTGCTGCTTTAACACGACTGAACATCACTGCTTCAGCACTGCCATCTTCAGCAATGCCAGCCTTTTCAAATACAGCAATCAGGGTGTTCAGTTCGTCCAGGGTAAAATCATTCATCGTCTTCATCTCACTAAAAAAATTGCTGCGGTTCAGAGTGGCAGCAGGTGGTCTATCATCAGTTGCAGGCTGCGTTGCCCGCGAAATTCGTTCACATCCAGCCGGTAGACGGCACGCACCCGCTGAATAGCTTCATCGGGCCAGAGGGTAGTATCCGCATTAAAGTGGATCGCATCAATGGCGATACCGCTTTCCGGTTCCATTAATACCAGTTTCAGGTGCCGCTGGCCGACAATGCGCTGCTGTAACAGGGAGAACTCGCCATCAAACAGTGGTTCTGGGAACTGATGCCCCCAGGGACCCGCCTCACGCAACAGCTCGGCGATCTCCATCGACAGCTCGGTACCACAGAGACTGCCATCGGTGAGCACCGCATGCTGCAACTGTTCAGGGCTTAGCTGCCGCCGTACTTCAGCATCAAACGCCTGCTGAAACAGAGGCAGATGCTGTGCTTCGATGGTCATACCGGCAGCCATAGCATGACCACCAAACTTTTTCAGTAGCTCGGGGTGTTTTGCAGCAATAGCATCCAGTCCGTCACGGATATGGAACCCGTTTACAGAGCGCGCCGAGCCCTTCAGCTCACCCTCATCCCCTACCGCAAAAGCCACCACCGGACGGTTGAGTTTCTCTTTAATTCTTGATGCAAGAATACCGATAACCCCCTGATGCCAGTCCGCATCATAGAGACACAGACCAAACGGCAGTTCACCCTCGGCATCCAGCTCCAGCTCTTCCAGCAACGCTACTGCCTGCTGCTGCATCTCCTGCTCTATGCCGCGGCGCTCCTGATTCAGGGTGTCCAGCTGCAGCGCCAGCTTCTGAGCACTCTCAGGGTTGTTAGTCAGCAGGCATTCGATACCGATCGACATATCATCCAGACGGCCAGCGGCATTCAGGCGGGGCGCCAGGGCAAAGCCGAGATCAGTCGCACTCAGACGGTTTCGCTGACGCCCGCTAATCTCGATCAGCGCCATTATCCCCGGCCGGGCTTTACCCGACCTGATCCGTTGCAATCCCTGATACACCAGAGTGCGATTATTCTGCTCAAGCGGCACCACATCGGCCACAGTCCCCAGTGCTACCAGATCCAGCAGGGATGCCAGATTGGGTTTGGCCAGACCACGCTGTTCAAACCAGTTTTGCTCATCTAACGCGCGGCGCAGTGCGGTCATCACATAGAAAATGACACCCACACCACAGGTAGATTTCTCACTGAAACCACACCCTGGCTGGTTCGGGTTTACAATGGCACAGGCGTCCGGCAGTTCGTCCCCCGGCAAGTGATGGTCTGTTATCAATACATCGATACCCAACTGGTTTGCTGCAGCAACCCCGGTCACACTGGAGATGCCGTTATCCACCGTGATAATCAGATCCGGCGTTTGTTGAGCCGCAACCTTAACTATTTCCGGGCTTAAACCATAGCCAAATTCAAACCGGTTCGGCACCAGATAACTGACACGGCTGGCTCCCATCATCCCCAGCCCCAGCACACCCAGCGCGGTACTGGTAGCCCCGTCACAATCAAAATCACCGATAATCAGGATATGCTGATCCTGCTGCAGGGCCAGAATCAGGCGACTGACGGCCTGATCCAGCCCAAGCATATCCCGGCCGGTCTGCAGCTGTTGCAGGCTCCGGCCCAGGTCATCGGCATCATCCAGACCGCGGCTGGCATATATACGTGCCAGCAACGGATGTACCTGATTGAAAACTTTACTCTGCGGGTCGGCCTCACGGCGGCGAATGATCAGGTCACTCATTCAGACTTATATCCAGGTTAGCTGATGGAAACAGGGTATCGGTTTTATCCGTCACATAATAAGCACCCAGACCAATCCACTCACGCACACCGATTGAAAGCTCATAAAGATTCCGGCCAAGATCTGCCCGCCAGCTATCAAAACCCGCAGGCCGGGAATAATAATCCACCGGATAGGGGATAACGTTCCAGCCCTGTGTGCGGAAAATCCCCACCGAACGGGGCATATGAAAAGCAGACGTCACCAGCAACCAGCCACGGGGATCATTAAAATCAGCTCCCTGAGGCAGGACACCCTGACTATAGATAGAGTTTTCAAAGGTATTGCGGGAGTCCCGCTCAAAAATCACCCGTTTATCCAGCTGTTGCGACTGTAACCAGCCATGAATGACATCCGCGCCGCGGAACTCCGGTTTACGCACCGAGCCAGAGCCTCCGGTAAGAATGACCGGAACATCCGGGTATTGCTGAAGCAGTGGCAGAATCGCCATATCCCGCTCTGCGGCCATATTAAACTGAGGCTGTTTCCAGATTACGCTCAACTCCGCCTCTTCTGCACCACCGAGCACGATAATTCCGGCGATCTTTTCAGGCAATATCTCCGGTGGCGAAAAACGTTTTTCTAACGGTTGCAGCAACAGATCACCGGCAGGGTAAAAAGTGATAAACAACAAACAGAAAGCGACCAGCGAAGAGACCTTTCGCCAGCCCGCCAGAAGCGATATAACGAGAATCAGAATGAGAAAATTGCCCGGATTGACCAGCACCCAGAAACCTTTCGACAACAGAAAAAACAGGTCCATGCTTATTATTCCCCAATAAAAAGCCCGCTAAAGCCAGAGACTCTAACGGGCTATTATAAAAGCAGCAACTATTTAATCACTATGGACGTTCTCTGCAACAAACTGCTGAACTGTAGCCAGCTCATTCGGCAACACGGTGAACTTCTCTTCACGTTCAAACAGATCCGCCATGTGTGCAGGAAGTTGTGGGGATTCGAGCCCCGCCTTCAGCACCGCCTCAGGGAATTTAACCGGATGCGCAGTCGACAGCACAATCATCGGAACACTGGCATCACGGTTACATTCACGTCCCGCTGCCACACCGATAGCGGTGTGCGGGTCCAGCAGATAACCGGTTTCAGCAGCCACTCTGGCAATCATCTCGCAGGTCTCTTCATCGTCGCAGGCGTAGCTGTCAAACAGCTCACGAACGGTCTCCCAGCGTGCCTTATCCAGCTGTACCGGCTGGGTTTTGAACTTAGTCATCAGATCACTGATCGCTGCGCCATCACGACCATACACATCAAACAGCAGCCGTTCAAAGTTAGATGAAACCATGATATCCATTGAGGGAGACAAGGTATGTACCAGCTCACCTTTGCTCATATCATTACCGGAGATCACCCGGTGAAGGATGTCATTCTTGTTCGTGGCGACCACCAGCTGACTGATCGGCAGACCCATCTGCTTCGCCAGATAACCCGCAAAAATATCACCAAAGTTACCGGTTGGAACGGAGAACGCTACTTCGCGGTGCGGTCCACCGACAGCCAGAGAGGCGGAGAAGTAGTATACGATCTGGGACATAATGCGTGCCCAGTTGATCGAGTTTACCGCACCCAGTTTACGCCCGCCGAGGAAATCCTGATTGGCAAAGCTGTCTTTGACCATCTCCTGGCAATCATCAAAATTACCTTCCAGTGCGATGTTGAACACATTATCTTCGATAATGGTGGTCATCTGCTTGCGCTGCACCTCGGACACCCGGTTATAAGGGTGCAGAATAAAGATATCCAGATGATCGCTGTGACGACAGCCTTCAATCGCTGCAGAACCGGTATCACCGGAGGTTGCCCCCATGATCACCAGACGCTCCTGGCGTTTGCTCAGCGCATAATCCATCAGACGACCCAGCAACTGCAGAGCAAAGTCTTTAAATGCCAGGGTAGGACCGTGAAACAGCTCCAGCACCCATTCATTCGTGCCCAGCTCTTTCAGCGGAGCAACCGCGATATGATTGAAACCGGCGTAAGTATCGTCGATCATCTGTTTCAGATCAGCATCATCAACACAGTCATCAACAAACGGCTTGATAATCTTATATGCCAGTTCGTTGTAAGGCAGACCCGCCCAGGAAGCGATCTCTTCCTGAGTAAACGTCGGCAGGACTTCCGGTACATAGAGTCCGCCATCGCTGGCCAGACCGGCCAGCAGTACATCTTCAAAATTCAGCGCAGGGGCTTCGCCCCGGGTAGAGATATATTTCACTGTCTAAATTCCTGCTATTGCGGTTGCCTTACAGATGCTCAACGCGGATACGGGTAACCGGCTCATTCACGTCAGCCAGCGCTTCAATCTTAGCAATCGCCTCATTCATCTGTTTCTCCTGAACATCCTGAGTCAGAATAATGATAGGCACCTGCTGCTGATGAGTCTCTTTCTGCACAATCGCATTAATACTGATCTCAGACTCACTGAGAATCGAAGCAACCTTTGCCAGAACGCCAGGTTTTTCATTTACAGTCAGACGCAGATAATAGCCACTGATAATCTCATCTACCGGCAGAATCGGCATTTCAGACAGACTACCCGGCTGGAAAGCAAGATGCGGTACACGATTATCCCGGTCAGCGGTCAGCGTACGAACAACATCCACAATATCAGCTACCACCGCAGACGCGGTTGGTTCAGCACCGGCACCGGCACCGTAATACATAGTCTGTCCAACGGCATCGCCATCCACCAGCACAGCATTCATTACGCCATGAACATTTGCCAGCAGGGCTTTTTCCGGAATCATCGTCGGGTGCACGCGCAGTTCAATGCCCGCCTCAGTGCGACGACTGATGCCCAGATGCTTAATGCGATAGCCCAGTTCTTCAGCGTACTGAACGTCCTCAGCGGTAATTTTGCTGATGCCCTCGGTATAGGCTTTATCAAACTGCAGCGGAATACCAAATGCAATAGACGCCAGAATGGTCAGCTTATGTGCCGCATCGATCCCTTCAACGTCAAAAGTCGGATCTGCTTCGGCATAACCCAGTGCCTGAGCTTCAGCCAGTACATCAGCAAAATCACGTCCCTTATCACGCATCTCTGTGAGGATGAAGTTACCGGTGCCGTTGATAATCCCTGCCAGCCAGTTGATCTTATTACCGGACAATCCTTCACGGATCGCCTTGATAACAGGAATACCGCCGGCAACTGAAGCTTCAAACGCAACCATCACATTCTTTTTCTGGGCGGCTTCGAAGATCTCATTACCGTGCACCGCAATCAGCGCCTTGTTAGCGGTAACAACATGTTTACCGTGTTCGATAGCCGTCATCACCAGCTTCAGCGCAGTGTCATAACCACCGATCAACTCAACCACAATATCAATTTCAGGGTTGGTGGCAATTTCGAAAATATCCCCTGTAATATGGGTACCCCAGGTATCGCAATCAGGATTTACACGACGGGCGCCTATCGACTCTACTACGATATTACGACCCGCACGACGAGAGATCTCTTCTGCGTTGCGTTTCAGTACATTGAACGTACCGCCGCCAACGGTGCCAAGACCACAGATACCAACTTTTACAGGTTTCAAACCATTACCTCGCGCTATTACTTTGCCATTCGGGTGGCAGACATTTCTGCGGTTAAAAAACAGGCAGGCATTATAGCGAAAACCTAGCGTAAGCTCTATGCAGCGCCCGCCTGTCACTAAAAAAAATCGTTCGATAAAGGTCCGGCCACAAAAAAAGGAGCCAGCAGCTCCCTTTTTCTCAATAAAATGCCGAATACGTTAGTTAGCGACTCCCAGCATTTGCGCCAACTGCCCGGCAGGCATATAACCAGGTACCAGAGAACCATCCGGTAATATCAGCGCAGGCGTTCCGGTAACTCCCATTTTCTGTCCAAGCGCGTACTGACTCATTACCGGACTATTATCACAACTAAGTGAGGGAATAGACTGACCTGATTTAGCCTTGGTAAACAGAGCCTGCTGGTCCGCTTTATCCGCACACCAGATAGAGTCCATCACCCGATGAGTTTTAGACCCCGCACCCGCACGGGGAAAAGCCAGATAACGGACCTCGATGCCCAGTTCATTAATCTGAGCAATCTCTTTATGCAGTTTACGACAATAGAAACAATCAGTATCAGTGAAAACCGTCAGGTGCGCCCGGGTTTCACCCGCGGCCGGAAAGATGATCATATCCTGAGGATCTATAGCCGCTACCTGCTCTATCCGCTGTCCCTTTTTACCCTCTTCGGTCAGATTAACCAAACGACCATCCGGCTGAACCTTATACACCTCACCGACAATAAAATGACTGCCGACCTCATTAACATAGAGTTTCTCACCACTCGCGAGCGTTACTTCGTATAGACCGGGAAACGGCGCATCGGCGACCGCAACAATCGGCACCTGACTGCTCAGAGCGCTCAGGGCTGAGCGGATAGCCGCCTCTTTACTCTCTTCAGCTGAAACATTAAAACTCAGTAAAGCCAAAGCAACTATCGTGAAAAATATTTTCCGCATAATGTCCTCAATACCCGGGAGACCCCATCCGGATCCCCTTATCAACGCTCTACTTAAATAAAGCCTGTTATATAACCCTGAATTAAAAAAGCGTTTACTGAACAAGCACCTGCTTGTAGGACGCTTAAAAGGCAGCTTAGTTTCCAGTCTAACCGCAAAAACTGAAAACAACCTGAAAACGGTCATAAAAGTCATCCCCGGGGATGATGCTGTTTATGCAGGGATTGTAACCGATGACGGGCAATATGCGTATAGATCTGCGTGGTGGACAGGTCACTATGACCGAGCAGCAGCTGCACAACCCGCAGGTCAGCACCATGATTCAACAGATGTGTCGCAAAAGCATGGCGCAATACATGAGGCGATGGCAGCTGCTCCACTCCGGCAGTCAGTCCGTGCCGCTTAATCCGGTGCCAGAAGGTCTGACGGGTCATCTGCTGCCCCCTGCGACTGGGAAAGACCACTTCACTCTCAGCATCATGGATCAGGGCCGGGCGGGCATCTTTAAGATAACGTACCAGCCAGTCCGCCGCCTCATCCCCCAAGGGCACCAAACGCTCTTTATCCCCTTTACCCACGACCCGGATGACTCCCTGCCTCAGGTTAATCTGAGATAGCTGCAACCCCACCAGCTCACTCACCCGCAAACCGGATGAGTAAAGCATCTCCAGCATCGCCCGGTCCCGAAAACCAAGTGCATCATCCAGTTCCGGCGCCTGCAACAGCGCCTCAACTTCAGCCTCTGTCATACTTTTCGGCAGCGGGCGTCCGCGCCTGGGACTTTCAACCTGCAGGGTCGGATCTTCGCTCAGCATCCCCTCACGCAACAGATAACGAAAGAACCCCCGCAGACAGGAAAGCAATCGTGACGTAGAGCTGGCTTTCATCCGCTGACGCACACGCCAGTTAAGATAACTAAGCAGATCAGTCCGACCTGATTCAAGCAGAAAGCCTTTCCGGCTATTCAGCCAGCAGGCATAGATGGAAAGATCCCGGCGATATGAACTGAGAGTATTTTTACTCAGTCCTTTCTCCAGCCAGAGCGCATCAAGATATTGCTCTATCAACTCAGAATCTCGCAGGGAGGGATGCTCAGCCGTCATCCTCGCGTCGGTTGACGGCTCATCAGCACAAGGTTCGTTGTCAGACAATTGACTGGTCACACAGGGGAATCCGTTATCGGGGGAGCATCAGCGCAGCACTTTCAGCCCGGAAAGCTTCGTTTTATTAATCGGATAACTTGCGCTACCCTGACCAAGATGTTCATCGATATACAATACATCGCCATTTACACGCTTAAGTGTACCCTCAACCTTACGGCCAAAGTAAGTTTCGAGTTTTACCCAGCTGCCCACATACTGGTCAATTTCTTCATGACTGACTGGCTCATAGCGTTTTTTCGGCACTTTTTGCGGGTTACTATCGCCAAGTACAGAGCGACGAATTGCCTCACGCGTAGCGTCCCGGCCTGAGGCGTTATTCTTAACCGCCGCGCCATCCCCGACTTTAGCTGCCTGAGCAGTAGCCGCGTCTTTATCATCACCCGCATATGCCGCGAAAATCACCAGCAGCATAACAGACCCCAGTCCGGTCGATAGTCTCTTCAATCCTTAAACCTAAGCAACAGTGTGTTTTAAAACCCCTGAAGTGGGAAATAACTTCAGAACCATTAAATCGTGCTTATATAGTAATGCGAGTTCAACAATGTCGCTAATGCCAGACAACAAAAAAGGCAGCCGAAGCTGCCTTTTTATACTCAAACTGGTAAGCGATTGATTACTTAGCCAGCTTCTCTTTGATACGTGCAGACTTACCGCTACGCTCACGCAGGTAGTACAGCTTAGCCTGGCGTACGTCACCGCGACGCTTAACTTCAATGCTGTCTACAGTAGATGCGAAAGTCTGGAAAGTACGCTCAACACCAACACCGTGAGAGATTTTACGAACAGTGAACGCAGAGTTAACGCCACGGTTACGCTTACCAATCACAACGCCTTCAAACGCCTGCAGACGCTGACGGGTGCCTTCAACTACTTTTACCTGAACAACAACGGTATCACCCGGTGAAAATTCTGGTACTTGCTTATTCATCTGTTCAGCTTCGATCTGCTGAATGATAGAGTTTTTGCTGCTCATAGCACGCTCCTAAATACTAACCCTGAGACGCTTCTGTCTCACGGATAAATTCGGTTAACAATGTCTGCTGCTCTTTGGTCAGCTCAAGGTCTTCCAACAGTTCAGGACGCCGTTTCCAGGTTCGCCCAAGCTGCTGTTTCAGACGCCAGCGTCTGATTGCCTCGTGGTTACCGCTAAGCAACACATCAGGTACGGACATATCGTCGAGTTTTTCCGGTCGGGTATAATGAGGACAGTCAAGCAGTCCATCACTAAAGGAATCTTCTGCCGCTGAGTCCTGGTGGCCAAGCACACCGGGAACCAGTCGGGACACTGCATCGATCAGCACCATTGCTGGCAACTCGCCGCCACTGAGAACAAAATCTCCCAATGACCACTCTTCATCGATTTCGCTCTCCACAAGACGCTCATCAATACCTTCATAGCGTCCAGCGACCAGAATTAACCGCTCTGCAGCGGCCAGCTCCTTCACCCCGGCATGGTCTAGTCGGCGCCCCTGCGGTGACAGGTAGATTACTCTGACCTGTTCACCGGCAGACTTTTTCGCTGCATGGATCGCGTCCCGCAGCGGCTGCACCTTCATCAACATTCCAGGACCTCCGCCATAAGGGCGGTCATCCACGGTTCGGTGCTTATCCCTGGTGAACTCGCGAGGGTTCCAGCACTGCACATCCAGCAAGCCGTTGCGCACTGCTTTTCCGGTGACGCCGTGACGGGTTATCGCCTCAAACATCTCAGGAAAAAGGGTTACAACACCGATCCACACCGGCTAAAACTCCGGATCCCAATCGACCCGAATCGTACCTTCTTCAAGGTTTATCTCTTTAACCACCTGATCCGGCAGGTAGGGAATCAATCGCTCACGGCGATCAATACTCTCTGCATTACCTTTAACCACCAGAACATCATTAGAACCGGTAGCGATCAGATGACTCACCTTGCCCAGCTTCTCGCCGGACTCAGTTAATACTTCAAGCTTTTCCAGCTGGCTCCAATAGAAATCACCCGCTTCCAGTTCCGGAAGCTGATTTTTCTCAATCGCAATATCCACGCCACAATACTGTCGCGCAAGATCACGATCATCGACTCCAGCCAGCTTTGCGACCAGCCCTTTACCGTGTCGTTTGCCGTCCGCAATTTTGAACGGTTTCCACTGACCATTAATGTTCAGCAGCCACGGTGAATATTCGAGGATGCTCTCCATCGGTTCGGTATGGGAATAAACTTTAACCCAGCCCTTAACACCATAAAGTGTGGTGATTCGCCCGATGGTTGTTAGATCTTCAGACGTATAGCCACTCATCACTCAAACCCGACTGATTGCTTAAATATGTTTACTTAGCTTCTTTAACCAGCTTAGCAACACGGTCAGACATTTGCGCGCCTTTAGCTACCCAGTACTCAATACGTTCCTGGTTAATACGCAGTTGCTCTTCCTGACCTTTAGCCAGTGGATTGAAGAAGCCAACACGCTCAATAAAACGACCATCACGCGGATTACGAGAATCAGCCACA
This sequence comes from Oceanospirillales bacterium, assembly GCA_018223185.1. Taxonomy (GTDB): domain Bacteria; phylum Pseudomonadota; class Gammaproteobacteria; order Pseudomonadales; family Balneatricaceae; genus Amphritea. The sequence continues at coordinate 37,598 of JAAEYW010000002.1, forward strand.
GTCAGGTGATAAAATGGACGCTTTTTGGCGCCGCTACGAGCTAGACGAATAGTTACCATGCGTTAGGTCCCTTTATTAAGTGAGTTTTAAAATCGCTCACAGTTTACAGATAACAGCCCCATTCCGGACTCTTTAAGAATACCGACGCAGACTGCACCCATTTAAAAAACAGGGCGGCATATTACGTGAATTTGCCGCCCCTGTGAAGCTTTTTGATTACTAAATAGTCACACGACAGAAAGTTACATCCGCGGGAAGCCGCCAGGACCACCCATACCACCAGGCATCATCCCCTTCATACCACGCATCATTTTGGCCATGCCTGCTTTAGAAGAAAACTTCTTCATCATTTTAGCCATTTGCTTATGCTGTTTCAGCAGACGGTTAACATCCTGGATCTGGGTACCGGAGCCCATAGCGATACGTTTTTTACGGGAACCGCTGATCACATCCGGGCGTTTACGCTCAATAGGCGTCATCGAGTTAATAATCGACTCAAACTGCTTAAAACCCTTTTCTGCATTAGACAGATTTGCCCCTTGCATCGCCGGAGCCATCTGACCCATGCCGGGCAGTTTGTCCATCAGAGATGCCATACCACCCATATTGTTCATCTGTTGCAGCTGATCACGGAAATCTTCCAGATCAAAGCCTTTACCCTTCTGAACTTTTTTTGCCAGCCGTTCAGCTTTCTCTTTGTCGACCTTCTGTTCTACTTCCTCAATCAGAGAGAGAACATCGCCCATCCCCAGAATCCGGGAAGCAATACGATCCGGATGGAACGGCTCAAGGGCATCAACCTTCTCACCCACACCAAGGAATTTGATCGGCTTACCGGTAATATGGCGGACCGACAAGGCAGCACCACCACGGGCATCACCATCCGTTTTAGTCAGTACGACACCGGTCAGCGGCAGCACATCATTGAATGCTTTAGCCGTATTGGCAGCATCCTGACCTGTCATAGCATCGACAACAAACAGCGTTTCAACCGGCTTAATCGCCGCATGCAGCTCTTTGATCTCGGCCATCATATCGCTGTCGACATGCAGACGACCGGCGGTATCAACAATCAATACATCAAAATGCTTAATTCTGGCGTGATGAATCGCGGCATTAACGATATCGATCGGTTTCTGATCGATAGATGAAGGAAAGAAATCCACCGACACTTCAGCCGCCAGAGTTTCCAGCTGTTTGATCGCTGCAGGACGATAAACGTCGGCAGAAACCACCAGCACTTTTTTCTTCTCACGCTCACGCAGAAAACGGGACAGTTTGGCTACCGATGTGGTTTTACCAGCACCCTGCAGGCCTGCCATCATCACCACAGCCGGTGGCTGAGCCGCCAGGTTAAGGCCCTCGTTGGCCTCACCCATCACTTTTTCAAGCTCTTGCTGGACGATCTTAACGAATACCTGTCCCGGACTCAGGCTCTTACTGACTTCGGTGCCTACAGCCCGCTCTTTAACGTTGTTAATAAACGCTTTAACAACGGGCAACGCCACATCTGCTTCCAGCAGCGCCATGCGCACTTCACGCAGAGTGCCTTGAATATTGTCTTCGGTCAGCTTTGCCTGACCCGTGACCGCTTTAAGCGTTTTAGCCAGACGATCCGTCAGATTCTCAAACATAGTTACGCCTTGAGGTGTTAAATCCGCTACTGTTTATGTCAGAGCCCGCCTTACAACAGCTCTGTTACAGCAAAATAAAGTCCTGCATTATACAGCAGCAGAGCGCTTTAGGAACCTGATAATCATGGCGCCCTGACTATTCGACAACAGGAGCTTCCCCAATCAGACCCAATTGGACAGGCATCAATATTTCATCACACAGATATTTATGACACACTTAGCGCCTGCACACTCTATGGAACTGATGAGTTAACCGCTAATGCACATTCTGCCCGCTATTTTCGCCATTACATGTTATCTGATCGCGACTGCTTTGCAGTGGCAGGTCGTTCGCGGGCGCAGCATCAACAACACAATAATCCGTGTCATTGGCTTACTTGCGGTTATCAGTCATGGCTTCTCAGCCTATCTGGATCTTCATCGTCCAACCGGCATTCATCTGGAGTTTTTCAGTGCCGGCTCTCTGATCGGCTGGCTGGTTGCCGCGCTGGTTCTGCTAAGTTCGTTGCGGCAAAAAATCGACAATCTCTACATCGGCACCTTTCCACTGGCCGCATTCGCCCTGTTTTTCACACTCTTCGGGCTTGATTCCCAAGAGGGGAAACATTATGACACCGGTCTGGTCATCCATATCCTGATCTCTATTCTGGCCTACAGCATATTTACCCTGGCTGCCTTTCAGGCGGTGCTGCTGGCAAAACAGGAATATCAGCTGAAGCATCACATTACCAAAGGCTTGCTGCGCTCCCTCCCGCCGCTGCAGACAATGGAAGCCCTGCTGTTTGAGATGATCTGGACGGGCCTGATTCTGCTAACGCTGTCACTGATCAGTGGCGCGATTGTCTTTGATGATCTGTTTGCCCAGCACCTGGTGCATAAAACAGTTCTTTCTATTCTTGCCTGGCTGCTCTATGCAACCCTGCTGATTGGTCGTCACCTGCTTGGCTGGCGCAGCCACAGGGCGATCCGCTGGACTGTCGGTGGCTTTATTGTGCTGATGCTCTCTTTCTTCGGTAGTAAGTTTGTGGTCGAGCTATTGTTATAATTGGCCTGCCATAATGGCAAAACCATCTCACTGAAACCTTAGTATGCTTGACACTATCGGGGGTTAAACCCGACAATGACCCTCCAACTAGCAACCATAGGTTTACCGTCTTGGAAGGCGCATCGATCGAGTCCCTGTTGGGACTGCTTTTATTTCTGATTCTCTGTTCAGCCTTTTTCTCAAGTTCAGAGACCGGCATGATGTCACTTAACCGTTACCGGTTAAGACACCTGGTGAAAAATCGTCACCGGGGCGCGGTTAAGGCTAATAAGCTGCTGAAGCGCCCTGACCGACTGATCGGCGTGATTCTGATCGGCAACAATTTCGTCAATATCCTTGCTTCGTCTATCGCCACCATTATTGCAGTTCAGCTCTGGGGAGAGGGTGGAATATTCATCGCCACCGCGGCCCTGACCATGATCATTCTGATCTTCGCTGAGGTTACGCCCAAGACAGTTGCAGCGCTCTATCCTGAAAAAATTGCCTTCCCGGCCGCCTATGTACTTCAGCCATTACTGAAGCTGCTTTATCCACTGGTATGGATTGTCAACCTGATCACCAACAGCTTACTGAAAATGATCGGCGTAAAAGTGACCGCAGGAGAGCATCACCATCTCAGTACTGAGGAGCTGCGAACACTGGTAAATGAATCAGGAGCTGTACTACAGCAGCGCAACCAGTCGATGCTACTGGGGGTGCTGGAGCTGGATGAGGTCACCGTCAATGATATTATGATCCCCCGTAATGAGGTGATTGGTATCGATATGGACAATGATCTGGAAGTGATTATTGATCAGTTAAGTAATACCGCCCACACACGATTGCCGGTCTACCGTGGTGAACTGAATAAAGTTGTTGGTATTCTGCATATGCGTAACCTTGCACAGGTTTTCAGACAGGAGTCCGTTACCAAAGCTGCGATTCTACAGGTTATTCATGAACCTTACTTTGTCCCGGAAAGCACACCTCTGCATACTCAGCTATTGAACTTTCAGCAAGAGAGCCGCCGCATAGCGCTGGTTGTGGATGAGTATGGTGATATACAGGGAGTTGTGACCCTGGAGGATATTCTCGAAGAGATTGTGGGCGAGATGTCACTGAACGGCAAAGAGGAAAACCAGGACGTTTATCCACAGACCGATGGCAGCTACTTTATTGATGGCACCGCCAATATCCGGGATGTGAATAAATCGCTCAACTGGAACCTGCCTACCGATGGGCCAAAAACCATTAACGGACTGGTGATGGAAATTCTGGAAGCGATTCCGGATGCCAATATCTGCATGATCATCGGCAATTATCGAATTGAAACCCTGCAGGTCTGCGACAACCAGATTAAAACCATCCGGGCGATTGAACAATACCGGGATTTTGAAGAGGAGGAAGAGTAATCACTCCTCCTTCTTCAGCTTTTCTTTAACGCTGTTTATTTTGTCATCCATGGTCTGATCACGATCAGTGCGGGTGCCGATACGCATACTACTGCTGATGCGCACGGCACCCAACTCATGTACAACCTCATGACAGCGCTTCACCGCAGTAAACACCTCGTCCCACTCACCCTCAATATTAGTGCCATAGGCATGCATCTGGTGCGATAACCCTGCATCCTGCAGCACTTTCTGACACGCGGTGACATAGGCAGATACAGAGGTACCCACGCCCACCGGCACCACACAAAGATCGATCATCACTTTCATACTAACCTCCGGCTCAGGCCTGATTGTCCTGCTCTTCCCGCTCTCTGATCAGCGCCCATACCGCTCTTTTCTGTTCGTCCGTCAGCACACCCCATTCAGCAATCTCCATACCCGTCCGGCGACAGGCGATGCACAGGTCTTTCTCATCCAGCGCACACACACCAATACAGGGTGAGCGGATCGGGCGAGGTGGTGCAAATTCATTAGTCATATTTCAATTCTGTCAAGTTAAGGAAAACACGGTCAGGCGGATGATAGCTTAACCGATACTGTGCTCAGGCCTGATTTTCATCGGAATCCGGGCATCAAAACCAACATTCAGCAGTTCCACCAGCATATAAGCGGTCAGTCCCCAGATAATATCCCCGTCAAACTCATAGGCCGGCACATAATGAGTCATCCCCCGGAATCTGATTTTATCGGTATGATGCCGATGGTCCTCGAGAAAAAAACTCAGCGGCACCCGGTGGATCCGGTCCAGTTCATCCAGGTTGGGTATCAGTTCAGTATCACCGGGTATAATGCCCACATAGGGCCTCACCTGCAGTTTATGTTTTGACAATACATCGCCCAGGGAGCCGATAATCTCAACCTTTTCGGGATTAAGCCCCACCTCTTCTTCCGCTTCACGTAACGCGGTAAAAAGAAGATCAGGGTCGGTAGCGTCACGCTTTCCTCCCGGAAACGCGATCTCACCACTGTGAGTGCTCAGATGCCCACAGCGGCGGGTCAGAATCACTTCCGGACCTGCAGGGTTATCGGTCAGTGCAATCAGCACACTGGCTTGCGGGCCGCCATTTTCAAGCGTCCTCGGTGCATAACCGCCTAGTCGTTGTTTCAACTGATTTATCATGGGTGTTAATACGAACTACTTATAGCTAAAAGTGGATAGTCTCTGAACATCATACCGCTGGTTTCGACGAAAGTTTAGTTCTGATACGTCCATAAGCCGCGATTCATATCTCTCAACAGGGCAGAGTCAGCGTGACAGCCGCAACATGTCAGACGGGCACTGCTGGATTGATGACTTACTTTCAGCACAGATTCAGAACACTTTTATGGATAAACATCGCCGTACTCACCGGTATCAGCGCGCAGACAGGGGTTATACAGCAGGACAACACAGCGGTAGTCTGAATGATCAGCACCCGTTTAATAAAAACGATGTAATGCAGGAAAAACGATATCACACAGTGTGGCGCTGAGGGACTGTCATTAATTCTGAGATAGTGACCTATTTGCAGTCAACCGATCAACACCTAAAAAAACACCACCTGCTAAAACGGCAGGTGGTGGGCATGAAAACAATAGATGTTTTCCAATTGCCTACGAAAGTATGGGCTAGTTCACTTTCGCTAAGACATCCTACATCCTGACGACAGGCTTAATGGTGACACCGGACTCCGAGTCCGCTATCGCCTCGTTTATCTGCTCAAATGGATAGAATCTGATCATCTTGTCGAATGGAAATTTACCCTGCTGATAGAGATCGATCAGCTGCGGGATAAAACTATCCGGATTCGACTCGCCTTCAACGATACCGAGCAGACGACGACCGCCACTCATGAAGTGCACCTCATCAAGAATGATCTCACTACCGGGAGCCGACGCGCCTAACACACCACAGGCGCCCCGCGGGGCCAGGCTCAATACCGCACCGTTAATCACCGGGGTCAGTCCGGTGGTATCCAGAGCATAGTCGACACCGTAACCGGTGATCTCCATGATCGCCGCAGTGACATCACCCTTCGCGCGATTCAGACTGTGTGTCGCCCCCACCTGTTCGGCAAAAGCCAGTCGTTCAGCATTCATGTCAACGGCAATAATAGTCGTCGCACCCATTGCATGAGCCGCCATCACCGCTGACAGCCCCACCGAACCGGTACCAAATATCGCAATCGACTTGCCCACCTTCACCTGCAACGCATTGATAACCGCGCCAGCACCGGTCTGAACACCACAGGCCAGCGGCCCGAGCAGCTCCAGCGACACAGCATCGGTCACTTTGACGATGTTGCGCTCATGGCATAACGCATGGGTGGCAAAAGAGGACTGGCCGAAGAAATTACTCTGTATCACCTCCCCCTCTTTTGACAGTGCCGTCGTACCATCCTCGCGGGTAGCAAAGAAATTGCGCGGGAAAAACTCATGGCAGTAACTGGGGGCATGATCGTCACAGCTGGGACAACCACCACAGGAGTTATAGGTCATCACCACATGATCACCCGGTGCGACTTTTGTCACATTAGCCCCCACCTTTTCAACCACACCGGAACCCTCATGCCCCAGCACCACCGGCATCGGTGTCGGCAGCATCCCATCGCGCACCACAATATCAGTATGACAAACACCGGTGGCAACCACGCGCACCAGAATCTCATCCGCCCGCGGGTCTTCCAGTTCCAGACTTTCCAGAGTCAGTGGCCCGTGTACAGTTCGGGCCACAGCTGCTTGAATTTTCATAGATTTCTCCTGTTATTCTTATCCTGATTTAGGCAACAGAACCAAAAACCTGCCGCCAGGCGGCAGCAACCTCATTAACTGCAAGACCCGCTGCAGCCACCGCACCGGACATACTGATATACCCATGCACCAGTTGCGGATACTCAGTCAGGCTAACGGGGTTACCCGCTTGCTTCAGCGCATCAGCGTACGCCATCCCTTCGTCCCGCAGCGGATCAAAGCCCGCCACCTGAATCAGCGCCGGGGGCAGATCCGACAGATCATCGGCCTCCAGTGGTGCAAACCGAAAATCGACCGGTTCCGCACTATCCTTCAGATAATGCCCCATAAAATACGCCATACTCCGGTTTGTCAGGGTATAACCCTCGCCATATTTGGCATAGGAGTCATACACCGTATCGGGCCCGGAGGCAGCGGGATAGATGAGCGTTTGCTGGCGGATCTCAGGGCCTGCGTTGTCCCGCGCCAACAGCGCACAGACCGCAGCCAGATTAGCACCGGCACTATCACCAGCCACTGCAATCGGTCCTGGTTTAAACCCCAGCTCCGTCGCCGCGTCCGCCAGCCAGCACAGAGCGGCGTAACTGTCTTCGACGGCGGCCGGATAGGGGTGTTCCGGTGCCAGACGGTAATAAACCTGCACGATCAGGCAACCGGACCACCGGCTTAGATGACTGACAACACCGTCATAATCACGGGGGCTGCCAACCACAAAGCCGCCTCCGTGCAGATAAAGTACCGCGCCAGCCAGCTCATCCAGGCCCTCCGGCCGGTAACAACGCAGCGTCAGCTCACCACCGGGGCCAGGAATACTCAGGTCCGAAACAGACACCCCGGCAGCAACGGCGACATCGGTGGCCGTCAGTATCTGGCTGTAAACCTCACGGGCTACATCGGGTGGCAGATCAGCAAAATCCGGAGCCCCCGCTGCAGCCGCCTGTTCCAGCATCCCTTTTATCTGCAGATCAAGCATGACTATTTTCCTCTGTTAAAGGCTGGCTTTGCACGCCACCCTGAGAATGATTGCTTTGCTCCTGAGCTGGCGCACCACTGTTATCAGCACCACGGTTATCAGGCTGAGCAAGCACAGTAGAGCCAAACAGAAAATGGGCCAGCGCAGGCAGAAGAATCAGCGCCCCAAGCATGTTAAACAGGAACATAAAGGCCAGCAGGATACCCATATCTGCCTGAAAACGGATGGGGGAGAACACCCAGGTGGCCACACCCACCGCCAGCGTTGCGCCGGTCAGCATCACGATCCGGCCGGTCTGACGCAGCGCCAGCTGGTAAGCCTGGCTCACGCTCATGCCAAAACGCAGCCCCATCAATAACACCGACAGGACATACAGCGCGTAATCCACACCAATCCCCACCCCCAGCGCAATCACCGGCAGAATCGCAACTTTTACGCCGATCCCCAGCTTGACCATCAGCGCCTGACACATCACCGAGGTCAGCATCAGTGGCAACACCGCCGCCACTACGCCACGCCAGCTACGGAAGGTAATCCAGCAGAGAATAATCACCGCACCGTAGACCATGTACATCATCTGATTCATCGCTTTTTTAACCACGATATTGGTCGCGGCTTCGATACCGGAGTTTCCGGCAGCCAGCATAAAACGGGCTTCATCATTGCTGTACTGTGCAGCGAATGTTTGAGCCACTTCAACCACACTGTTGAGCGTCGCGGCTTTATGGTCCTTCAGATAGACATACACCGACAGCAAACTGCAATCCGCATTAAACAACTCCCGAGGCGCCCGCGCCTGCACTGCCCCCAGCGCCGCATTGTTGGGAATCAGCTCCAGCCATTTAAAATTACCCTCGTTATAGCCCACCATGGCATAACGGGAGAGCCGGGCCATTGAGTTAGTCGACTCAACACCGGGCAGCTGCTCAAGCTGCGTGGTCAGCTCCCGGACTTTCGCTAACACCGAGTAATGAGTACAGTTATCCACTGCGGTTTTCACCATCACCACGAAGATATCGGAACTGGCGGCATAGTTATCCGCCATAAACGCGGTGTCCTGGTTATAACGGGAATCCGCCCGCAACTCAGGCGCACCCGGTTCCAGATCGCCGATCTGTAACCGGCTGCCGACCACCGAACCAAACAGCGCCAGCCCCGCTGCCACCATCAACGCGGTAAGTGCCCATTTGCGCTCAGTAAACAGGGCAAAGAATTTCCACAATCTGCCGGGCAATACCTGATGAATCTCACGATCACTACCCGCAACGCTGTCATGCTGAACCGAGCGCGCGGCGGCCTTTGGGGTTACACCGATATAGGAGAGCAATACCGGCAACAGCACCAGATTACTGATAATCAACACCGCCACTCCCAGGCTGGCTGCAATCGCCAGTTCCCGGATCACACCGATATCGATCACCAGCAATACGGCAAAACCAAAGGCATCGGTAATCAGCGCGGCGATACCGGTGCGAAACAGACGACGGAAGGTATTACGGGTGGCCACGTAGGGCGCCATGCCACTACCAATGTCGCGCATTACACCGTTCATTTTCTGCGCGCCATGACTGATACCAATGGCAAATACCAGAAAGGGTACAAGGATCGAATAGGGGTTCAGATCAAAGCCAAACAGCTGCAACATCCCCAGTTGCCAGAGAACACCAATCAGGGAGCAGCCCATCACCAGCAGTGAGCTGCGCAGACAACGGGTGTAGGCAAACAATACCGCCGTGGCAATCGCCACCGCCAGTACGAAAAACACCAGGACCTGCTGCATACCCTCAATCAGATCACCAACAATTTTGGCAAAACCGGTGATATGAATTTCGATTGTGTCACTCTGGTATTTAGCTCTGATCTGCTCCAGTTGACGGGACAGATCACCATAATCCAGAGGCTCGTCAGTACGTGGATCTTTATCCAACAGCGGCACATAGACGATGCTGGAGCGAAAGTTAGCCGACACCAACTGACCGATCTCACCGGAGCGCTGTACGTTCAGCCTGACCTGTTCCAGACTCGCGGCCGAACCATCAAAATCACCGGGAATCACCGTACCGCCATCCATCCCCTCTTCGGTCACGGCGATCCAGCGGGTACTCGGCGTCCACAGGGATTTCATATAGGGACGATCAACGCCCGGTAACAGGTACAGCTCATCATTGATCTGCTGCAACGTTTGCAGATACTGCTGATCGTAAATGCTGCCCTGTTTAACCCCTACGGCAACCCGCAGCGAGTTACCCAACCCCGCCAGACTGGAACGGTTGGCGAGAAAGTTGGTGATATACGGGTGTCCGGCAGGAATCATCTTCTCGAAGCTGGCATTCAGGCCTAGCTGAGTTGCCTGCCAGCCCAACGCAATACTGACGATCAGGCAGAATGCCAGCACCAACCGGCGCTGATTAAATACCAACTGTTCAATAAACGATCCGGAATGCGGATCGAACGCTTCCGGCTGCGGGTTCGCTGCACCGGTTTTTATACTATTCGCACTATTCACAACGCTATTCCTTCCTACTACCGGATGCACTATCCCTAGCGATACGTCCGGGCAGATCAAACCGGTGAACACCGGCCAGACTGGCAACAATGGCTGCCCCGTCAGCCGACTCAACAACACCCGCTAAAGGCAGCGCTGGCAGATCCGGTACCGGGGTAAAACCGGTGTCATGCTGATTAACCAGTAATGAGCCACTCTGACTCACCACCAGCAGGCGACCATCCGCCAGCATCGACGCTGCACTGAGCGCGACCTCTTCCCGGGTATCAAGCTGGGTCCAGCTTTCGCCGCTGTCGACTGAGCGGAACAGATGTCCCCGCAGGCCATAAACGACAAACGCCCCATCCGGCTCAGCGATGACGCCGAAAAAGCTCCCTTCATAAGGCGAATCGATCGCTTCAAAATGCTCACCGGCATCAGTTGAACGCAGCAGCGTGCCCTGCTCTCCGGCCATCATCAGCACCCCATCCGCTTCGGCCATACCATACAGATGCAGCCCCATCGGGTTATCAACGCGATTCAGCCACGGCTGCCAACTCTGACCACCATCACGGGTTCGATAGATGAGGTTATAGGCGCCGAAGACAAAGCCATTGCGGGCATCACTGAAATGCAGATTGAGAAAGGGTTTATCAGGACCATCCTTTACTAACCGGTGAGCTTCTCGCAGTTCACGTTCATCACCACTACGCACCTGAACATCCGCCAACAATAACCGTGCCGCCTGAATGCCATCCAGCTGTTTCTGCCAGCTTTCGCCGCCATCCGTGGTCGCCAGCACCACACCATAGTGACCGACAATCCAGCCGTGCCGGGGATCGACAAACTGTACCTCAGTCAGCGCTGCTGACACCGGTGACGCCACCTGACTCCAGTGCTTACCGTTATCATCCGATAACAGAATGATGCCCTCTTCACCCACAGCCACCAGCCGCTGACCGGCTCGTGCGACTGACAATAATGTCTTATGCGCCGACTGAGCAGAGATCTGCGCCGGCGTGTCCAGCGCAGAAAAACCGGTTTCAGCGGCCATTACAGCCCAGCTTTGCCCTGCCATCAGCAACAGAAGGCAACCACCCGCCAACCGGCTTCTTAATATTGAATTGGAAAATATGAGCATCAAAAAACTCCTGACCATCGTCGGTGAGCTGCTGCGAGCCGCAGCAGCATCTGCCAGACAACGATCAAATGCGGATTGAAAGATTAACGAGCGCCCTGGTTGGCCAGCTCTACCGGACTCCAGGCCCCTTCAGATATCGGTTCACGCACCCGGTAATGCGGGGTACCGCCATTCATCGCTGCGTTCAGATAGTACGCACCGGTCTGCAGGTCATAGCCGCCCCACATCACATTGGTCACCAGCGCTGGCAGTTCAGGCACCAGATAGGTCAGCGAGTAGTTCATCCGCCACAGGTCACCTTTTGCATCCCAACCATCAAACAGGACAATTTTCCAGCTGTCTTCATCGACGTAATAAGTACGCTTCGGTACGGTATGACGCATGCCATCTTTCAGTTCGGCATCCACCACCCAGACACGATGAAGTTCCCAGCGAACATTTTCCGGATTAAGAAAATGCTCACCCATCAGTTCATCAATACTCACCTGAGCGGCACGGTTGTTGTTGTAAGGGATAAAGATCTCTTTTTTGCCCAGCAACTTATAGTGATGGCGATCAATAGGGCCAAACATCATAAAGGCCTCATCAAACAAGCCGACCCCTGAAGTGACGAAATCCGGGGTATCATAGGCAACCGATGGCGCCTTACGCACCCGGCGCTGACCCACCAGATACTGCCAGATAGCCCGTTTTTTCCCGGCGACTGACGGGTCATGCACCAGAATGGCTTCGCCGGCTTTGGAAGCCGGGCCGGTGACGATAAATCGGCCCAGTTGGTTTACACCGCTATAACTGGCGGCATCGCCCTCTTTGTAGTAATAGGGGAACTGCAATAACTCCTCACCTTCACTGGCCAGGGAACGGTGCCCGTCAGAGGTCACAATATAGGTTTTCATCGCATACTCGACCGACTCTCCTGACCAGCCTAAGCGATGATTCCACATCACCTCGGCACCGGTTTTCGGAATCGGGAACGGGATGCCGCCATAGGCGCCGCTGACGGATGTTTCATCGGCAGCCAGCTCTGCCGTTGTGGCATTCTTCAAAGTGTTGCTATAGACCCAATCGGGCGCCGCAGCTGAACGGCGGGTTGGATAGATATTCATGCGAAAATCGGGATTTTTCGCAAACAGAGCTTTAACGCCATCACTCAACTGATCACTGTATTGCGCCAGATTGGCAGCGGTAATGGTAAACAACGGCTTATCACTGGCAAACGGATCAGGGCGCGTATCACCACTGTTATAACCCGCCGCTACGGTTGTATAGCCGCCCTTCCATTCGGGAATGGTGCCCGCCGAATTGCCTGACTTTTCCGCTCCTAACGGCGTCAGCGTGGTGTTAAGTTGCGCCGCTGTCTGAGCATCGACAGCGCCCAGCGACAGCTGTGAGGTCAGTGCCAGAGCGACCCCGGTCACGAGTACTTTAAGTGTATTTTTCATTATTTTTATCTCCACTGAATTCGGTTAGAAGCTGCGCTGGATAAACAGCGACACAAAATCGCGGTCGGCACGGGTCTGTTTAAATGAGAGCGCCGGTGCAGGACTGTTCTGCGGCGTTACAAAGCTGAACTCGTCGCCGAGAAAACGCACATAACTGGCCCCCAGCTTCCAGGTATTCTGATAGGTTCCATTGACCCCCAGGCTGAAATCACCGCCGTAGGAGGCACCACCATTCATATTGGCAACCGCACCGGAGCGGCCTGCGAAGTTGTAGCCAAGGCCAACTGGCAGTTCGATATCCAGACCCGGCAGCACCTGGAAGTAGGCCGGTGAAAAGATCATCCGCATCGCCCAGGCATCGCGGGTGCTGTTAGGGTCCAGCGCAGCCGGATTTTTATCGACCGAGACCACCCGGTTCCACGCCAGTTCACCCAGCAACGCACCACCATCCCACAGGGAGTTGGGCTGCAATACATAGATTCCGGAGAGGTTGGCATGGGCGGTTTTACCCACCGCGTAAAGGATGTTGTTATCGTTATCGGCAGCCTGGCCGACTGAGATCTGTGGGTCACTATTGAGCGGGGCGTTATAGCGCATCGATGCTTCCGCCGCGATATTCAGCTGCCCTATAGAGGTGGTGGCACTGGCGCCAACGGTTTCAATATCCTGACCATAGACGGTGCGGATAGTCCCGCCGACCGGATCAAAATAGAAACCAGACGGGGTCTTGGCGTGATAGCGGGCATAGTAAAGACCATACTCAAAATCGCTCTCTTGCGGGGCGATACGCAGTTTCAGACCACCCTGCCCGGAATCATCCGGTTCTACGTCTGAGATGTGATTCCAGAGAGCACCGGGGCCAGCGATCAGCGATTCAGTGCCGGGACCGGCCCAGTCGATATTGGACAGATAGCTGCCGACACCCGGCAGACGGGTCTCCTCCCAGGCAAACTGGTAATAACCGCCCAACGACAGTTCCGGACTGATCTGTAAGGTGCCAGACAGCTGGTTAACCGGCCGCAACACCTCTTTAAACTGAGTGCTAGGTACGCTTAACAGTTTGATCAGATCGATGGGGCCCTGGGCATCGGCGATACCGTTGGCACCAAAGAACAGTGTTTCACCATACACCAGTGAGTGGCGTCCCAGACGCAGGTTGCTGCGCATATCACCCAGATCAAAGTTACCGTAAACAAACGCATCCAGCAGCTCCGCTTTACGGCCATGCACATCGCGGGTTTTATCGGTGAATTCGTTATATTTGGCGCTGGTCGAATTATTGGTGAACGGCGAGTCGTTATCGTTGCTCTGGTTATATACCGAGTCATACCAGGCCGCACCGCTGACCCGCACGCCATAGTCTTTATAGCGGGCATCCAGCTCGGTCAGCCAGTCGAGTCTGTTAGATATCAGACCCTTATCGAAGTTACGGTCACCATCATCGTAGTTAACATCGGCCAGCAGGGTATCTGACTTATCTTCTACCCTGAACGCCGTACTGTATTTAAAGGTGTTGTCCCAGCGCAGGTTGATATCGGCATTACCGGTATCAATTTTATACGCCAGCGCCTCTGGAACGCATAGAACGGTTGCCAGTGAGATGGCAACAGTCAGAGGCTTTAATGGCATCTTTGTCAGGGACAGGGATTTTAAGCGGGAGTTGTTATTCATATTGTATTCCTTCGCTTTGAATTAAACCTTGCTACGCGGTGACGTGAAGGGTTCGCCAGCCACGCTGCAGGCATGAAACGGGTTAAACGGGATGACGGCCCTCAGAAGGGATAGGCGGGCGGGGTATCCTTCACTGTGACCCACTGCCACTGACAGAACTCATCCCAGTCAGCCGGTCCGCCGATGCTGCCGCCATTACCGGACGCGCCGCGACCACCAAAGGGATTGATGCACTCGTCATTAACGGTCTGGTCATTGATATGCACCATACCGGCGTGCAGACGCATGCCGATCGCTGTCGCCCGGCCGACTGAACGGCAGATCACCGCTGCGGCCAGACCATACTCAGTATCATTGGCGATACGGATCGCCTCTTCGTCGTCACGATAGGTGATGATGCTGGCAACCGGACCAAAGAACTCCTCGCTATAGGCACGCATTCCTGGTTTAACGCCCGACAGAACGGTCGGCTGATAATAAGGCCCTTCGGACGCTCCGCCCGCTTCCAGGATCGCACCGGCGGCAACGCTTTCTTTGACGATGGCGTCAACACGTTCCAGCTGATTGCGGTTGATCATCGGGCCCATGGCCACGTTACCATCCGTTGGATTACCAAAAGGCAGGTGAGCTGCTTTAGCCACCAGACGTTCAGTCAGTTGCGCCGCGATCGATGCATGCACAATGATTCGTCCCGATGCCATGCAGATCTGTCCCTGATGAAACCAGGCGCCCCAGGCCGCATTGCTGGCTGCCAGATCAAGATCAACATCCTCGGTGATGATCAGCGGACTTTTACCCCCCAGCTCCAGCATCACTTTTTTCAGATGGCGTCCGGCCAGCTCACCAATTCTGCGGCCGACCGGCGTTGATCCGGTAAAGGCGATCATGCGCACGTGAGGGTCGGTACACAGTGCTTCACCGGCATCCGCTCCGCCTGGAATGACATGCAGCAAACCTTTCGGCAGCCCCGCCTGTTCAAACGCCCGGGCGATAACAAAACCACCGCTGACCGGCGTACGCGGGTCCGGCTTGAGCACCACAGCATTCCCCGCTGCCAGCGCAGGAGCGACGGCCCGAATGGACAGAATCAGCGGAAAATTAAACGGTGAGATCACACCAATAACCCCTAAAGGCTGGCGCTTAGCAAAGGAAAGGGTGCCGGATGCCGAAGGCAGCACCAGACCATGATCCGGATCGAGCAGCATGGCTCCCGAACGGCGCAGAATCACCACCGCTTCGCGCACCTCATGCTCGCCCTTAGCAAAGATGCCTCCGGTTTCCCGGGCGATCCAGTTTTTTGCCGCTGAAAAATCCTGTTGCAGGATCTCAGCCGCACGGAAAAATATATCGGCCCGCTCACGGCTGGACATTTTCACCCACTCGGCCTGAGCTTCAGCAGCTCTGCGGGCAGCAATCGCGATATCTGCAGCATCGCCCATCCCAGTGAGGGTTAGCGCTTCCCCGGTTGCCGGTTCAGTCACGACAACAGTGCCGCCCTGAGCGGTCTTCCAGCTACCATCGAATATCCGCCCCTCCCAGAGGGATGAATCCAACAGACCTGAGTCACCTTCTACACTTGACACAATAGAACCTCCAGCATGTTATCCGCCCAAAAAAGATGGGGATGGACTTTTTTATTGTTAACCGGATAGAGCAACCGCTGTGCCAGATGTCACCACGGCTCGATTTATTGCGACGCAACATCGACAGAACACGGGCAAATACAGGTTTTCACAGAGCGAATTTTTTCCATCCATTGCAGTGCACAAAAACTATTTTCATACTCAACAATTGATAAAATTGTTAAATACCCCAAAACGACTTAATATTTTTGTTAAAAATTACCATAAGCATGAGTAAAGCCGATGCCCATCCCGCCCACCGATCTGAACGAACCACCAGATATTCCGGAGCTTCCCGCTGGCGACAGCGACAATCTCACTGAAGATTCAGGCCTTAATTTTGGTCAGCTGTCTGAATATCTGCACTTTTCTCCCAAAGACGGACGGATCTGGCTGGATGATCAGCGGATGGTCCTGATGCACAACTCATCCCTGGGCAGCCTGCGCCGTGAGCTGATTGAGCGGCTGGGGATTGAGCGGGCGCGGGGACTGCTGACCCGGTCGGGCTACAGCTCCGGCGTCCGGGATGCGCAACTGGTACGTGAACGCTGGCCCGATGCCGACCCGGAAGCGATCTTCTTTGCCGGCACGCAGCTGCACTCCCTGGAGGGAGTAGTGCAGGTGGAAACCATCCATTTTGAATTCGATCCCCATCAGGGAACCTATGATGGCGAGTTTCTCTGGCACCACTCCAGTGAAGATGATGAACATATCGCCGCCTATGGTATCGGTACCGAACCGGCGTGCTGGATGCAGCTTGGCTATGCCATGGGTTACGTAACCACTCTGCTGGGACGATTGACGGTCTTCCGCGAGGTCGAGTGTCGTTCGATGGGCCACGCTACCTGCCGGGTGATCGGCCGGACTGTAGAGCTGTGGGGCGATGTCGAAGAGGATTTGCGCTACCTCAACGCTGAAGATTTTGTCAATCACCGTAATACCGGCTCAGGCTCATTGCCCCCTGCCGCGCCGCTGCCGATATCCAATACTGAATTACCGGTACTGGGAGATCGCCAGTTAATCGGCATCTCATCCGCCTTTATCGCTGCCTGCCATATGCTCAAACGGGTCGCCAGCACCCAGGCCACGGTATTGTTTACGGGCGAATCGGGCGTGGGTAAGGAGCTGTTTGCCCGTATGCTGCATGAGATCGGCAGCCGTAAAGATGAGCCCTTCATCGCCATTAACTGCGCCGCCATTCCTGAAACCCTGATCGAATCTGAACTGTTCGGTGTCGACCGCGGTGCCTTTACCGGGGCCACCACATCGCGGCCCGGTCGTTTCGAACGCGCCCATGGCGGCACCCTGTTTCTCGATGAGATCGGCACACTCAGCCCCAGCTCACAAGGCAAGCTGTTACGGGTACTGCAGGAGGGCGTTCTGGAGCGGGTCGGTGGTACCAGTCTTATCAGCGTCAATGTGCGAGTGGTCGCCGCCACCAACGTCGAGCTCAGGGATGCGGTCGCTAAAGGGGAGTTCCGCGAGGATCTGTTTTTTCGCCTGAATGTCTTTCCTATTCTGCTGCCCCCCCTGCGGGAACGGCGTGACGATATTCCGCTACTGCTTTCCCATTTTCTTGAGCACTACAACCTGCGACACGAGCGCAATATCCGCGGCTTTACCCTGAAAGCGATGCGGGCGCTGCTTAACTATCGCTTTCCCGGCAATATTCGTGAACTGCAGAACCTTGTCGAGCGAGGGGTGATCGCCGCCGAGGATCATTCACTCATCGATCTGTCTCACCTGTTCCGGGATGAGGAAACCACCCGGGCGCTGCTCTTCACCATCAATACCGGGGGCGAATTAAGCCAGGATAGCGAAGAGTCAGCGCTGGAGCAGTTCCAACGCTTCGCCCCGGCTAACGCTGTCGGTCCATCGCTGGATAAACTGGAAGCACGCCTGGTCAGCGAAGCGGTCGCTCAGGCAGAAGGTAACCTGTCAGCAGCTGCAAGACTACTGGGATTAACCCGGTCCCGGCTTGCCTACCGTATGAAAAAAATCAACAGGAGCGACCAGAAAGCCCTGTAATTACTGCAGCTTATAATCCAACACCCGACAGCCACCCTGGCCTGGTCTCCAAGCTGGATTCGGGTTTAGTTCTGGAAGATAAGTCCTCTCTGGCCGCTACGGCAACAGCTCAGGCCTCTCCAGCGCCAGACGGCATAACCAAGTGGTTATGTAACACGCTGCTCAGAGTACTGAAGTGACTGGCAGATCAACCAGTGTATCCCGCCTGAAAAAGAGAATAGTTAACAGATAATCTCGCTCAACATTTGAGCCCACAGCCGCATTTAGATTAAAGTAAGCGTTAACAGATGCTTCACACACCATGATCTATTCACAGACCGGGACCAATACTGAAGGGCACGCTATGAAATACTGCAATCTGTGCGGATCAACCGTCCGACTCGAAATACCAGCGGGGGATAGCCGTCCCCGGTATATCTGTAATGAGTGCGATGAGATTCACTATCTGAATCCTAAAGTGATCGCCGGTTGCCTGCCCGTGTATGAAGACAAGGTACTGCTGTGCAAACGGTCAATTGAGCCCCGCACCGGTTACTGGACACTGCCCGCCGGATTTATGGAAAACGGCGAATCAACCCGTCAGGCCGCCGCCAGAGAAACCCTCGAGGAAGCCAATGCCAGGGTCAGCAGCTTACAGCTTTACACGCTGACCTCTATCGTACCGGTCAGCCAGGTGCAGATGATCTATCTTGCTCAACTGGACGATCTGGATTTTTTCGCCGGCGATGAGACAACCGATGTGCAGCTGTTCAGCGAAGCAACCGTGCCATGGGATGAGCTGGCATTTCAGACCATCAGAAACGCATTACGATTCTATTTTGAAGACCGGCAAAAAGGGATCTTTCCCCTGCGGCACGTCGATCTTAAAACACCGCCCGGACAATATATTGATAAACCCTAATCCATAAGACAAGGAACTTACGATGGATAACAAACTGATTCTCATCATTCTCGCTATTCTGCTTCCCCCTATTGCCGTTTTCATGAAAGCCGGGGCAGGCCTGCAACTGCTAATCAACATAGTGCTCTGCCTGTTTTTTTACATCCCGGGTATTCTGCATGCGCTCTGGCTGGTGTTAAAATAACCACACCCCTGTTCCTGTCGTGGACCTCTTCCCCGACTACAGATATGAATAACGGCCCAAAAGGCCGTTTTTTTTATTTTACTGCGCTAACCCGGCGCGGATTATGAGAACCACCTATGACTCTGTTAATCGCTACCTGGATTAAATTTTTCGTCCTTTTCGCACCCTTCTTTGTGGTGTCAATGTTTCTCTCCCTGACCCGCAGCGACACACCGGCAGAGCGCCGCAGCACCGCCAACAAAGCGGTGCTGGCAGCCGCTTTAGCCTCATTGGTGCTGTTCTTCTTCGGTTCGCCCCTGTTTGATCTGCTGGGTATTACTATCGACTCCTTCCGTATCGGAGCCGGGATACTGTTGTTTCTGTCCGCCATCAGTCTGGTCAAAGATGGCATACGTACCAACGCCCAGGTTCCCGGAGAGCCAAGGGAGGATGCTTCGGTTGTACCACTGGCGATTCCCACTATTATCGGACCAGCCACTATCGGTGCAATTCTGGTGTATGGTTCAGAACTTCATGGTATCGAGGTTTTACTGGGGCTAAGCGGAATGTTTCTCGCCCTGATCTGTCTGCTGGCGTTGCTCCATGCCGCGACCAGAGTGGAACGCCTGTTGGGGAAAACCGGGCTGAACATTCTCAGCAAGATCACCGGCCTGATTCTGGCAGCCATGGCATCAGAGATTGTGCTGACCGGAATTACCGGTTTCATGACACGCATCGCTCACTGAGCGTTATAACACCAATGACGCAGAATGCCACTGTCACGGGCTCTGCGTCGCTTACCCCAGTGATACCCATACTTAATCCACAATGTTATCCACAGTTTTTGTGACTTATTTTCCCCGATAATAACCGCTCAGTTAATAACCAGCTCAGAATTAACACAAAACAATTTTACCCAATAATAACAAGCAGTTAGAAACACAATCAAGCTGTTATCCATACTCAATTAACAGCCTTATCAACAGATAATGTTTATAACACTCTCAGTTATAAACATGCTCATAAATCGCTCAGCCGCCAGACTTCGTAAGCCACCTCCTCATAGGGGTGAGCCTCCTTAAGCGCGCTGACAGCAGCCCGGATGAGATGATCCTCACACACCAGTTCTACTTTCCACTCTTCGAGCTGCTCCAGCGAATTCTGACTGCCAATATGGGGATTACTGCCCGCCAGGGGCCTGAACTGACCAATGCCCTTCACCTGCCAACAGCAGCTGTCATAGTCACCAATTCTGCCAGCCCCTGCGGCAAACAAAGCCTGCTTAACCGATTCAAGGTTCTCTTGCGGCACAAAGAACGCCAGTTTATACATCACGGCTCCTGTCTCTCTGTTTTAAAAACAAAAACGGCCGGTGATCGCTCACCAGCCGTTTATCATTAACTCCATCAGAATTTAAAGCTCTTGAATCTGCCGGCGAAGATCTTCGACCTTACGCGTCACCACCTTCTCCAGATGCTCCAGCTCTTCCAGCAGGTGCTGCTTCTTATCTTTGACTGACTTCTCTTCCACAACCAGCTTTTCAAGCTCGGCAATCGCTTTCAGGTAGTACGGCGAAGGCTCAGTGCTGGCACGGTAGGGCACCAGACCACCCTCCACAGAGACATTGGTATGCCGCCGCTTAAACTTGAACTTCTTACTCTTGGTCATCCATTCGCCCTGATGACGATGCAGATAAACCTTCAGCACATCAATGTCATTTTCTGTGCGGGTGGTATATTTCTCAATTTCATAAGGGTCTTCAAACCCCATCTCTTTCAGGGTTTCAAATTTTTTGGCAGACATCTGGTCACTCCATAAGCCGTTCGCTGTCATCCCATAAAATATAGATGAAAATGACTACAGTGTGGGACTCGATTAGCCCCATTATGGGATATTAATTTACACGTTTTGTAAAAGTAAAAAAACCGCCATCTGAGCCGGTTTGCAAACCTGACTCATCTGACGGTTTTCAAGGCCATAACGACCTCAATTAATTACGCAGACTGAGAACATCCTGCATATCGTATAAGCCGTTCTTTTTACCCGCCAGCCATCCTGCTGCCCGTACAGCACCTTTGGCAAAGGTCATCCGCGAACTCGCTTTGTGAGTGATTTCAATCCGTTCACCCTCGGTGGCAAACAGCACCGTATGATCACCCACCACATCACCGGCACGAATTGTCACAAAGCCGATCTCTTCTTTTGTGCGGGCACCAACCTGACCTTCCCGTCCATATACAGCGCACTGCCGCAGATCCCGGCCTAAAGCATCGGCAACGACTTCACCCATACTCAGAGCCGTACCAGAGGGAGAGTCCACCTTGTGGTGATGATGCGCTTCGATGATCTCAACATCGTAATCATCGCCCAACGCTTTGGCTGCCTCAGCCAACAGCTTAAAGCAGAGGTTAACGCCAACGCTCATATTCGAAGCAAACACCAGCGGCATCACTTCACCAAAACTTTTCAGCTCATTACGCTCTGTTTCGCTCAGCCCGGTTGTTCCAATAACCATCGCCTTGCCTTTTACAGCACACTGCGCCAGATTAGCCAGGGTCGCTTGAGGGGCCGTAAAATCGATCAGTACATCGAAATCATCCATTACCTCATCAAGGGCACCGACAATCCTGACTCCCAGTTTACCAACACCAGCCACTTCACCGGCATCGGCACCGATCAGGCTGCTGGTTGGCTCAACGATAGCAGCACCGAGTGTGACACCCTCAGCCGCCTGAATCGCTTCAATATTCGTTTTACCCATACGCCCGGCGGCGCCTGTTACTGCAACTCTTATCATTCTGTACACCTGGTCTGATTACTGACTGATTATATCAGCCGTAATTTGAATCATTTCACTTTTGGTGACTGACACTCTGATCCATATCAAAAGCCGGCTTGTCGCACTCAGGGCGACCAACGATCTTAGCCGGAACACCCACCACCGTGGTATGAGGCGGAACATCCTCCAGCACCACAGAACCACCACCGACTTTAGCTCCGGCACCCACCTCGATATTGCCAAAAATCTTCGCTCCGGCAGCAATCATAACGCCTTCACGAATCTTAGGATGGCGATCACCGGTCTCCTTACCCGTACCACCAAGAGTAACGGACTGAAGAATAGACACATCATTTTCAATCACACAGGTTTCGCCCACAACGATGCCGGTCGCGTGGTCAAACATCACACCACAACCTATCAGTGCCGCAGGATGGATATCTACCTGAAAAACTTCACTGACACGACTCTGCAGATAAAGCGCCATCGAGTGCCGCCCCTGCTTCCACATCCAGTGCGCAATCCGGTAAGCCTGCAGGGCATGAAAGCCTTTCAGATAAAGAAGCACCGTGGTAAAGCTGGAAACCGCCGGATCCCGCGTACGCACCGCACTGATATCCTTACAGATGCATTTAAGGATTTCAGGATCACCACCCAGAGCCTCTTCAATCAGCTCGCGCATGGTGATTGCCGCCATCACTTCATCAGACAGCTTATTGGCCAGCAGATAACTCACCGCCTCACAGAGACTGTGGTGACGTATAATGGTGCTGTGGAAGAAACTCGCAAGAAAGGGCTCTCTGGCCATTTCCTCACGGGCTTCCTGTTGAATCAGGCGCCACAGCTCCTTCGGTTGAGTGGGAAAATCACTCATGTAAGACTCCAAAAAGTCGCAGGGGCTGCACTGCAGCCCCCTGAGAATATCAGGTCATATCCTCGAAAAATTTCTTCACGCTGTCAAAGAAACCATGTTTCTTTGGCCCATGATGTTTTTGCCGTTCATCCATCGCGGACTCAAACTCGCGCAACAGCTCTTTCTGCTTACCGCTCAGATTCACCGGGGTTTCAACAACGACCCGTACCAACAGATCACCAACGGCACCACCACGAACAGGCTTAATACCTTTACCCCGCAGACGGAATAATTTTCCGGTCTGGGTTTCCGCAGGAATCTTCAGTTTAACACGGGATTCCAGTGTAGGAACTTCAAGCTCGCCACCCAGTGCTGCATCAATAAAACTGATAGGCACCTCACAGTATAGATGTTTTCCATCCCGCTCAAAGATCGCATGATCACGTACATTAACCTGAACAAACAGATCACCGGATGGACCACCGTGGCTGCCCGCCTCACCCTCGCCAGACAGGCGAATACGATCACCGGTATCAACACCGGCAGGGATCTTGACTGACAGTTTCTTAGTTTGCTGTTTACGACCCTGACCATGACAGCTGGTACATGGGTCAGATACAACCTGGCCCTCACCATGACAGGATGGACAGGTTTGCTGAACAGAGAAGAATCCCTGCTGCATCCGCACCTGACCAATACCACCACAGGTGCCACAGGTTTTGGCGCTTGTACCCGGTTTGGCACCGCTGCCGTCACAAACCTCACACGGCACCAGCGTCGGTACAGTAATGGTTTTTTCGCAACCCTTTACCGCCTCTTCCAGGCTGAGATCCATGGTATAACGCAGATCAGCGCCGCGCTGAACATGGCTGCGACGACCGCCACCGTGTCCCTGCTGGCCGAAAATATCGCCAAACACATCCCCAAAGATATCACCAAAGCCCCCGGCACCACCGCCGAAGCCTCCACGGCCGCCCATACCATTCTGATCGATACCGGCATGCCCGTACTGGTCATAGGCAGCTTTCTTTTGCTTATCCGACAAAATCTCGTAAGCTTCATTCACCTCTTTGAAGGCATCTTCAGCCGATTTGTCGTCAGGATTACGGTCGGGGTGGTATTTCATCGCCATCCGACGAAACGCCTTTTTTATATCCCGGTCAGAAGCGTCCTTAGCAACGCCTAACACATCGTAAAAATCTTTCTTCGACATAATCTGTATCGCAATCCGGTTAACTAATACTTAAAATCAGCAGAGAATAAAAACAGGACAACGCGGGACCGGCCCGCGCTGTCATTTTAAGCATGATTCACTTAAAGAGACTTACTTTTTCTCGTCATCTTTAACTTCTTCAAACTCAGCGTCAACAGCATCGTCAGCCGGTTCAGACTTAGCCTGCTCGCCATCCTGACCTTCCGCCTGCTGAGCCGCTTCAGCATACATCTTCTGAGCCAGAGCAGAGACCGCTTCGGTCAGTGCCGCTGTCTTAGTTTCGATAGCCTCTTTGTCATCGCCTTTCAGTACGCCTTCCAGTTCTTCGACAGCACTGTTGATCGCAATTTTTTCCTCTTCGGTTGCCTTATCACCAGCATCCTCAAGAGTCTTCTTAGCAGAGTGAATCATCGCATCACCCTGGTTACGGGCGTGACTCATCTCTTCGAACTTCTTATCCGCTTCAGCGTTTGCTTCCGCATCCTGAATCATCTGTTCGACTTCTTCATCACTCAGACCAGAAGAGGCCTTGATGATAATAGACTGCTCTTTACCAGTCGCCTTATCCTTCGCTGATACGTTCAGGATACCGTTGGCATCAATATCGAATGTCACTTCGATCTGTGGCATACCACGTGGTGCTGGCGGAATATCGGCCAGGTCAAAACGACCCAGAGACTTGTTGCCGGACGCTTGCTTACGCTCACCCTGTACAACGTGAATCGTTACTGCAGTCTGGTTGTCGTCTGCTGTAGAGAACACCTGAGACTTCTTGGTCGGGATAGTCGTGTTCTTCTCGATAACCGGAGTGGCAACACCACCCATTGTCTCGATACCCAGGCTCAGCGGGGTAACGTCCAGCAGCAGTACGTCTTTCACATCACCAGACAGAACCGCAGCCTGAATAGATGCACCGATCGCTACAGCTTCATCCGGGTTAACATCTTTACGCGCTTCTTTACCGAAGAACTCCGTAACTTTACGCTGAACCAGTGGCATACGTGTCTGACCACCGACCAGAATTACTTCGTCGATATCAGACGCAGACAGATCAGCATCTTTCAGTGCGATACGGCAAGGTTCCATAGAACGATCAACCAGCGCTTCAACCAGTGATTCCATTTTGGCACGGCTGATCTTTACGTTCAGGTGCTTAGGACCGCTTGCATCAGCAGTGATGTATGGCAGGTTAACATCGGTAGACTGGGCGGAAGACAACTCAACTTTAGCTTTCTCGGCACCCTCTTTCAGACGTTGCAGCGCCAGTGGGTCATTGTGCAGATCAATACCGGATTCTTTCTTAAACTCAGCAGCCAGATACTCGATCAGACGGGAGTCAAAATCCTCACCACCCAGGAAGGTATCACCGTTAGTCGCCAGTACTTCAAACTGGTGCTCGCCATCAACCTCTGCAATTTCGATAATAGAGATATCGAAGGTACCGCCACCCAGGTCGTAGACAGCAATAGTCTTGTCGCCCTTAGACTTGTCCATACCATAAGCCAGCGCTGCAGCTGTTGGCTCGTTGATAATACGCTTAACGTTCAGACCCGCAATTTTACCGGCATCTTTAGTTGCCTGACGCTGGGAATCGTTGAAGTAAGCAGGCACAGTAATAACTGCATCGGTCACTGCTTCCCCCAGATAGTCTTCTGCGGTCTTCTTCATTTTCTTGAGGATTTCTGCAGATACCTGAGGCGCCGCCATCTTCTTATCGTTTACCTGAACCCAGGCATCGCCGTTGTCAGCTTCGATAATTTTATATGGCACCATTTTGATATCTTTCTGAACCACATCGTCTTTAAAACGACGACCGATCAGACGCTTGATTGCAAACAGAGTATTATTCGGATTGGTTACTGCCTGGCGCTTAGCCGGCTGGCCAACCAGAATCTCACCATCTTCGGCATACGCGATGATGGACGGGGTGGTACGATCACCCTCAGCGTTTTCGATAACCCGTGGCTTATCACCATCCAGAATAGCGACACATGAGTTTGTTGTGCCCAGGTCAATACCAATAATTCTACCCATTTTAATCACTCCAGTCATTCTGTGCCCGTTCAGACGGGCAAAATTCTTTTAAACTTGCTAGCTATATTGGTGCGGATTTATCAGTTTCAAGTCCTGACTTATTCCGCGCCTTTAGAAACAATCACCATCGCCGGACGAATCAGACGTCCGTTGAGGCTATAACCCTTCTGCATGACCGCCATAACATGGTTAGCAGGAACATCCGGATTAGGCACCATCGACATCGCCTGATGCTGTTCAGGACTGAACGGTTCACCTACCGGATCATGCTGCTCAACCTGAAACTTACCCAGGCCGGTAACAAACATATTCAGGGTCATCTCAACACCCTCACGCAATGCAACAACTGCGTCGGCATCGCTACTGGAAGCTTCAATAGCCCGTTCCAGGCTATCGACTACCGGCAGCAACTCATTGACGAATTTTTCCAGTGCAAACTTATGCGCTTTCTCAACGTCCTTTTCAGCACGGCGACGGACATTCTGCATCTCAGCCTTAGTACGCAGTTCCTGATCTTTCAAAGCAGCGATCTGATCCTGAACCTGAGCCAACTCCAGCTGTATAGCGTCAACATCAACCTCGGCGATCGGGTCAACAATTTCCTCACCGGTATCAACCGGCTCAACCGCTTTGGACACTGCTTCCGGCTTTTGCTCTTCAAACTGAGACTTATCTTCGCCTGCCATCACTCTCTCCAACCATCTGATATGTGAAATTTCTGTTGAGCTTTTATATGGGGCTATGACAACAGTATTCAAGTGGGTATTTTTATAATTTTTTAACCAGACTGAGTAGTTATTGATTGCACTGGACTATTTATTAGCTTATACATAAACCACTGTATAAAAACACAGATAAACGATTATGCTCACTCAACTTAATATCCGTAATTACGCTATCGTTGAAGAACTCGACCTTGAACTCGACAACGGCATGACCGTCGTCAGTGGTGAAACAGGGGCCGGTAAATCAATTATGCTTGACGCTCTGGGACTAACGCTCGGAGACCGTGCCGATATGGGCTCTGTTCGTAAAGGCGCCGAACGGGCTGAAATTATTGCCAGCTTCGACATCTCCAATATCCCTACGGCCAGAAAATGGCTGAAACTTCAGGATCTGGACGACGATGAGTGTATTCTGCGCCGGGTCATCACCAGCGAAGGGCGCTCCAGAAGCTATATCAACGGCAGCCCCTGCCCGATCAACAAAGTCCGGGAACTGGGCGAATATCTGATCGAGATTCATGGCCAGCATGAGCATCAGCGATTATTAAAAAAAGATCATCACCGCTACCTGCTTGATGCCTATTCCGGCAAAGCAGAACTGGCGGGCAAAACCCGCAAACTGTTTCGTAACTGGCAGAACCTGAACACCCGCCTGCACCAGCTCTCGGCCCAGAGCGAAGAACAGACCGCCCGACTGCAACTGCTTAGCTATCAGGCAGAAGAGCTGGAACAGCTGGGAATCAGTGAGGGTGAATATGAGAAACTGGTTGAAGAGCAAAGCACCCTGGCTAATGCCGGTGAGATCCTGCAATCCGGCCAGCAGATACTGCAACTCACCAGCGAGGGAGAGGAGGTCAACTGTTTAAGCCTGTTAAACCAGTGT
Source organism: Oceanospirillales bacterium (assembly GCA_018223185.1). Classification (GTDB taxonomy): domain Bacteria; phylum Pseudomonadota; class Gammaproteobacteria; order Pseudomonadales; family Balneatricaceae; genus Amphritea. The sequence continues at coordinate 65,353 of JAAEYW010000002.1, forward strand.
CAGCACCTGCTGGGTAAAATGAAAGGCGCCTCACCCTCCGTCAGACAGACTATTGAGATGCTTAACAGCGCGCAGATTCAGATCGAAGAAGCCTGCCAGGAGATGAGCCACTATATGGACCGGGTTGAACTGAACCCGAAACGCCAGGCCGACGTCGAAGAGCGGCTCAGCAGCATCTTTGATATGGCACGAAAACACCGGATACAGCCAGAACAACTGCCGCAATTCTATCTGGATATCCAGACTGAACTGGAAGGCCTGAGTATGTCTGATCAGGCACTTGAACAGTTACACGAGGAAACGGAGCAAGCCCGCAAACTCTTTATCAGTAGCGCTGAAACCCTGAGCAATGCCCGTAAGAAAGCGGCATTGTCACTCAGAAATGAGGTCAACAAACAGCTTCACAGTCTGGGGATGACCGCAGCAGAACTCAGCGTATCCATCACCCCCTACGACAAAGATCAACTGAATGCACATGGTCTGGAAGAGGTCGAGTTCCTGATTACCACTAACGCAGGCCAGCCTCCCCGTCCGCTGAATAAAGTCGCTTCAGGCGGCGAACTGTCGAGAATATCACTGGCCATTCAGGTTATTACGGCACAGTCGTCCAGCACTCCAACCCTGATCTTCGATGAGGTCGACGTCGGTATCGGTGGCGCTATCGCCGAAGTGGTCGGGCGACTGCTACGTCAGCTGGGTGAGAACAATCAGATTCTGGTGGTGACCCATCAGCCTCAGGTCGCTTCGCAAGGACACCAGCACCTGTTTGTCAGCAAACAAACGGTGAAAGATAAAACCATCACCCGTATCGACCGGCTGAAGAAAAATCAGCGCGTTGGGGAAGTAGCCCGCATGCTGGGCGGCATCGATGTCACCGAAACCTCCCTGGATCATGCCCGGGAGATGCTTGGGCTGGATGTCATCAAAGGCTGATGAATAAGCGTCACCTGCCGTAGCGGCTGCGACTGCTGGCAAAGACGGGCGTAAAACGAAAAAAACCGGCATGGCCGGTTTTTTTACGTTCAGAAGATCTGTCTGACAAACTTATTTCGTGCTGCACCCATCGGCACATTCACCATAGAGGTAAAGAGTCCGGTCGGTGATTTTAAACCCAAGCTCCTGGGCGATCTGATCCTGACGTTTCTTCAACACCGGATCACTGAACTCCCGCACTTTACCGCACTTAACGCAGACAATATGGTCATGCTGCTCGTCCTGAGTCAGCTCAAATACCGAATGACCGCCCTCAAAATGGTGCCGCGAAACCAGCCCCGCTGCTTCAAACTGAGTCAGGACACGATAAACCGTTGCCAGTCCAACATCTTCATTGTGTTCCAGCAGAAGCTTGTAGATATCTTCTGCACTGAAATGATCACCTTCACCAGCTTTTTCAAGAATCTGATAAATTTTCACCCGCGGCAGGGTTACCTTCAGGCCTGCTTTACGTAATTCTTGATTTTCAAGTGCCATAATCTTTCTCTATGATGTTTATCTCAACGAATGTTAGACTTGCCAACTCAATTATCTGATTTTATACGCGAAAGTGGAAGTCATTTACTAATGCAAAAAATTCTTATTAGCGTTATCGCCGCTATTTTACTGTCAGGATGCTCTGAATTTCCCGGCGTTTACAAGATCGACATTCCACAGGGCAACGTGGTCACCCAGGAGATGGTTGATACTCTCCGCCCGGGAATGACGCAGAACCAGGTGCGTTATGTGCTTGGCACTCCTCTGGTGACCGACAGCTTCAACAGCAACCGCTGGGACTATATCTACCGTAACCAGTCAGGCGAAACAGGCGTTATCACGCAACAACGACTCACTGTTCTGTTTGATGATAACGGTAACCTGTCAGGCCTCGCCGGTGACTACCGTCCAGGTGGCACTCAGCAATAACAGCTGCCCCGGACGTTCTACAGAAAAACCGGATATTATCCGGTTTTTTCATTTTTACAAAAGCGCTGAAGCAGAAAGCTCTTAAGTTGAGCGCTTAAGTCGAGTTCTTAAGTTAAGCACTTAAGCTAAGCTCTTAACGTGAGTTCTAAAGTTAAGTTCTTAAAGACCTGCGACTTAAATATATGTACAGGCTCTGAACGGTCAGCCCTTAGCGTCCCGTTCCGCTTTAGCTTTAGCGGCCCTGCGTGCACGAATCTCTTTAGGATCGGCGATCAGCGGACGGTAGACCTCAACACGCTGACCAGGCTTAAGAATATAATGTTTTGGGTCAGCTATCGCTTTACCAAAAATCCCCATGGGGTCATTCTCAATATCGATCTGCGGGAACATCTCCGCAATGCGCGACTGAACCACCGCCTCATATGCAGAGCAATCCTCAGCCACCTGTAACGCGATAATCTTCTGCTCATTCGGAAGCGCATATGCCACTTCAACTTTAATCATGTCCGCTACCTTTAAACCTTAAGCTGTTAGCCATACACCTGATCGGCGCGATTAACAAAAGCGTCGACCATGGTTGTCGCCATCTGATTAAACACCTTACTCATCGCCAGACTGGCAAGTTTTCCTGAAAAATCAAACTGCAGACTCAGACTCACTTTACACGCTTCATCGCTCAGGGGCTTAAACGTCCAGAGCCCTGAAAGACTGGAAAACGGCCCCTCAACCAGCTCAATCCTGATCATTTCCGGGCGTTTCAGTTCATTGCGGGTGGTAAAACTATACTTAAGCCCCGCCTTGGCAACCCGCAGACTGGCCTGCATCGTCTCGTCAGTAGACTCTATCAGAGTAGTCCCGGAGCACCAGGGAAGAAACTGAGGGTAGCTCTCCACATCATTCACCAGATCAAACATCTGCTCTGCCGTGTGGAGCACCAGCGCACTCCGGTCTACCTGTGTCATACCATCAGCCCAGTTTTTCGATCAGATTGAAAATAAAGATCGCAGCAACCGCGATCGGTGCAATATAACGGATCGTAACCGACCAGGCCAGATAGTATAAAGGATTCGCAATCGCCAGCTCATCCCCGGTAATCTTCTTATTCAGAACCCAGCCAGCGAAGACCGCGACAAACAGCCCCCCCAGCGGCAGGAACACATTGGCGGTAATGAAATCAAGAAAATCAAAGATATTCATCCCAAACAGAGCGATATCGCTGCCAAAATTGAACGAACTCAGCGCCGCGATCCCCAGTAGCCACACCACCATGCCCAGCATAATACAGACCGGACCACGCTTCAGGCCAAACCTTTCAACCATCCAGGCCACACCAGGCTCCATCAGCGAAATGGCAGAGGTCCAGGCGGCCAGCGCAACCAGCACAAAGAACAGAAAACCAAACACCTGGCCTCCCGGCATATGGCCAAACGCCACCGGCAGAGTAATAAACATCAGGCCAGGCCCGGCACCAGGGTCCAGAGAATTCGCAAACACAATGGGGAAAATCGCCATGCCGGCCACCAGCGCCACAATAGTATCCAGTGCAGCAATCGTCAGCACCGTCCCACCGATAGAGGCATTTTTAGGCATATAAGAGCCATACGCCATAATCGACCCCATGCCCAGCGACAACGTAAAGAATGAGTGTCCCAACGCCACCAGCACGGCATCCCATGACAGTTCAGATGGATCAAAATGGAACAGAAACTCCAAACCCTCACCAAACGAGCCGGAAGTCATCGAATATCCCAGCAGCAACAACAGCAATACAAACAGTGCTGGCATCATAATTTTGGTGGCACGTTCCAGACCTTTATTGACGCCCCCCATTAAGACCGTCATCACCAGCACCACAAACACCGAATGCCAGATCAGCAACGCTTGCGGATCAGCCAGTAAGCGACTGAAAACCTGACCTGCCTGCTCGCTGCCAATATCAAGAAACTCACCATTTCCCATGGCCGCAACATAAGCCAGCACCCATCCGGCCACCACCGAATAAAACGAAAAGATCAGAAAACCAGCTAACGCACCCACCCAGCCAACCACCGACCAGTTAGGCGCATGCCCCGCTTCCATCGCTACTTCACGCATCGAGTTAATCGGACTCTGACGGCCCCGGCGCCCTACCAGCACCTCTGCCATCATAATCGGCACACCGACCGCCAGAATAAACAGCAGATAAACCAGCACAAACGCACCACCGCCGTTCTGGCCAGCGATATAGGGAAACTTCCAGATATTACCCAGACCAACGGCCGAACCTGTCGCTGCCATAATGAAGACCCAGCGACTGGCCCATGATCCATGGATATTTTGGCGATCTTTCATGTAAATCTCTTAAAGTAGACTGATGTTTCAAATAATAAAATAGCCCGGCATTGTCCATATTTTGGGCATTCAATTCAATGACACCGGCCATACCCCCGGTAAAAAACCGGGTTTTCGCTGAAAAAAAACTATCCGCCTCCCGACTCTGGAAGTCATTCAATTCTCTTTCATTGCGTTGAAGGCCTCTATATAATCCCGCCCCATGGCAAAGAAGAAAGCAAAACCCAGTGGCAATACCATCTGCCAGAACAAGAAAGCCCGACATGAGTATTCAATTGATGCTAAGTTCGAGGCCGGGCTGTCTCTGACCGGATGGGAAGTAAAAAGCCTCCGCGAAGGTCGCGGCCAGCTTGTAGACTCTTATGTAGTTCTGCATAACGGCGAAGCGTGGCTCGTTGGCGCCCACTTCACACCACTGAAAACCGCATCCACCCACGTTGTGGCTGATCCTACCCGGCAGCGCAAGCTGTTGCTGCACCGGCGCGAAATTGATCGCCTTATCGGTGCCGTACAGGCCAAAGGTTTCACCTGTGTCGCCCTCGCCCTTTACTGGAAGAACGACCGGGTAAAATGCGAAATTGCCCTGGCCAAAGGTAAGAAGCAGCATGACAAACGGGACTCTGAGAAAGAGCGCGACTGGAACCGTCAGAAACAACGCGTACTGGCGGCAAAGTAGAACTGTTCTTAAGATAAAGCTATATTCTTGCTGTAAACCGGCTATAATGCCGGCCCGTCTTACATAACAATCTGAAGGTTGCTGCAATAGAACTTTCTGGATGTAATGTTGTCGGAAACGCTATGGGGGTGACTTGGCTTCGACGCCGATTACGAACCCTTTGGTGCATGTCGTGAGTGTAGTGAATCACGTAAATCAATTACTACACAGTTATAGTTGCAAACGACGATAACTACGCTCTAGCAGCTTAAGTCTGCTTGCGCTGCTCCTATAGGTGTCTATAACTAAAGGATTTTGCAGTGTCATTCGAGATAGAATCGCCCGGAAGCTTTGTCTCAAGACGAAGGGTTAAAACTAAAGAGGCTCGCCCTAAACGCCCTGACCTTCGGGCCGTGCTGGGTTAATTAAGTAGAAGTGTCTAAACATGTAGATCTAGAGGCAGAGGATTGGCGGACGCGGGTTCGAAACCCGCCACCTCCACCAAACATAAATCTTATCGCTGCCGATAAGTACTCTGAACCCCGCGCAATGCGGGGTTTTTTGTGTATACTACCTTCCTAGCAGTTCCCAACAATTCCCTAAGAAGCCCCCACCCAACGGGGGCTTTGCCGGGGGCCTTTTGACTACCTAAATTCACAGGCCCCCAAATGGACTGAAGACAGGTGGTAGATATGCCGTTGACTGATCGAGCTATCAAAGCAGCTAAAGCCCAAAACAAAGACCATAAACTTTCCGATGAGAAAGGCCTCTTCCTGCTGGTAACCAAAACAGGATCGAAGCTATTCAAACTCAAGTACCGATTTCACGGGAAAGAGAAAAAGCTGTCCTTTGGTGCTTATCCTGACATCAGCCTCCGAGAGGCCAGAGAGAAGCGCGATGATGCCAGAAAACTATTAGCCAATGGGATTGACCCCTCAGCACAAAAGAAAGCGGTAAAGGCTGCTGATAAGCTCAATACAGAAAATAGTTTCCAAGCCCTTGCCCTTGAATGGTTCAACACTAAGCAAGCCGACAAGAGCGAAGGCCACCAGCGCCGGGTTAAGCGAAACATCGAAGCTTATTTATTCCCGGTTATCGGTCACCACCCGATCAATGACATCACCGCCCCCATCATTCTTGATGCTTTACGGCAGATAGAGCAACGCGGCACCGTTGAAACCGCACACCGCACCAAACAAATTGCCGGTCAGATATTCCGTTTTGCAATTGCCACCGGCAGAGCTGAGCGCGATCCGACACCCGACCTTAAAGGCGCACTCAAAACACCAGTCAAACGGCACTTCGCAGCCATTACCGAACCGAAGGATGCTGGCCGCTTGCTGGTGGCTATTGATACTTTCACCGGCACCTATACTGTTAAAGCCGCCCTTCAGCTCTCAGCTATGTTCTTCTGCCGCCCCGGGGAGTTACGACACATGAAGTGGAACGACATTAATCATGATGAACAGCGTATAGAGATAACGGCAGAGAAGACCCACCAGCAGCACATTATACCGATCAGCAAACAAGCGTTAACGATCTTGAATGCCTTATATCAGATCACAGGCAATGGAGAATACATTTTCCCATCGGCCCGGGGCCGAAGTCGCTGTATGTCTGAAAATGCCGTTAGGGTGGCGCTTAGATCGATGGGATACGACAATGAAACCATGACGCCACACGGCTTCAGAGCAATGGCCAGGACGCTACTGGATGAGGTACTGAATTTCAGGGTTGAGTGGATAGAACAACAGCTTGCCCATGCGGTCAAAGATGCCAATGGCAGAGCCTACAATCGAACTAAGCACTTAGCTCAAAGAACGGAGATGATGCAAAAGTGGGCTGATTATCTGGATCAGATTAAAGCACAAGCACTGGCAGGAAACGTAATATCAGCTAATTTCAGACAAGCTTGAAAAGCTAAATACCTATTAGACCGAACCATTCGATACTGGCTGATGGCCGCAAAGGACTTGTGAATGACTGAAAGAACTCTAACCTACCCTACAGAACATTGTTACAACATATCAGACTTACTTGATAGATGGTGCAACTTAGGTTTATCTGAAGAAACAATTTGTATCATAGGCCGGATGATAAATAATGGCGATCTTTTAGGTTGGATGAAAGGGGAGCTCCCCGTACCAAAAGAAGAGCTCAGTTCTAAGTTTGCAGGTGACAGAAGTACCCACGCTATTCTACAAGTTACTAAATGCTCTTTTGGCTATACCCCTGACGACAGGGAACCCCTTTATTGTGGCAGTGATTGGTTAAAAATAGAAGAATGCCTTCTACCTGGAACAGAGGAACGCTTTGCTCCTCACCCTTCAACTGATTCATATAATTTTGACCTCATTCAATTCAAGCAAGACTCAGTAGCCCAAGCGGAGCAATCTTGTCTCGAAGTTAGATATCCAGAAGAAGGTGAAAGCACAGATTTTGAAACATCAAGTTTTATTAACTGTGTAAAAATGGCGCAAAGCTTCACCGATATCATAAAAAACCTTCAGTCAGATATAAAAAGTCATAGAAAATCAAACCCCCCCTTAGCCAGAGAGTTATCTAAAACAGTTGATTCTTTCCGCAATACACTTTTTTTATCATCCTCAAAAGTAGACGCTATCATAAAAAATATTAATGAACTGGAGAGCATTTCTGAAGATAATTTACGGCTTAAAGAATACATTTCTTCACTAGAAAAACAGCTGGCTAATTTACATGAAAGCCCTCTATTAGAGAGTCTTCCAGAAGGAATACACAACTCTATAAGCGTATTCACTGAATGCTGGAAAGACTTAGATCCAACAATGCGACGACCTAGAAAAAATGAACTCGAATCCTATATCAGAAGCTTAGGTGTAACAGAAAAAACTGAAATCGAAGCAATAATAAAATTATCTATTCCTGAAGGCGAAAGACTCGGTGGGAAGCCTCGTCACAATGAGACAATTCCATGGAAAGTAAAAAAGTATAGATAATCAATTCAACCAAGAAGGCCACTGCAGTTTAGGATTGCTCTATTACCCAACCCACCTATTCTATCTATTAGATATATTACCTAACTGTCTGATAAACATATAAATAAAAGCCCATCATTCAAACGTCCTATCACTACTCAGGAAATTAAATGATGACCATTCGATTCTTACGCCGCCCGGAAGTTGAAAAGACTACGGGCCTCAGCAGATCAACTATCTACCTCCGCATGGAGCAAGGCACATTCCCGAAACCTATCCCTTTAGGTGGCCGGCTAGTGGGCTGGAAGGAAAGCGATATCCAACAATGGATCGAAGACCGCATTAAAGAATCAGAACAAGCCGCATAGGAGTTGAAGCATGAAGATGCCAGCAGCTCCCGCCACAGGAGCACCCAGCCAGCCGCAACCTGATAATATAAAACCACTAACCAAGCTTGAAAGAGTATTAGCTCACCTTGTCACCCAGAGCTCAATCAACCGACTAGAAGCAGAGAAAGCCCCGGTTTTTGATCATGCGCTTAACTCCACCATGAGCAATGAAATCAAGCAAAGACTGGAGCTTACCTTTACCAGCATTCCAGAAAAAACGCTTGGCTATGATGGCCTTGGTGCTATTTATCATCGCTACTCACTCACAGACGAAAGCTCAGAAAAAGCAAAGCTGTTCATTAACTATTGCCGGACAAAGCGAGGAGCAAAACCTATTCAATGGGAGATCGCCGCATGAGTCGACGGCTTACCCTTTATTTGCTCGAGAGAGGAGACAACATAGCCATTGAAACTGGCAGGCTGATTATCAAGCCTGCCAGTGGCGTTACAGTCCCTGGAACGTGGTTCAAAGATAACGAAATTGTAATCGTAACTGAGATCTGCAAGCAGATCGGTTTCGCTGCCTTTTCATACATCGACTATTCAACAGGCAACTACCGGAAACAAGGAGGGGGCCAAGGTATCACGCTGCAACTCTTAAACTTAATTGATGATACCGAGGCTTACTGCATCTTTAATTGTGATCTGACACGATCGAGAAGCACCAGATTTGGCAAAAAAGGCGCCCCCCTGCCAAACGGTCAATTCAGACCTGCCAAGGGGAGTAACTTTCTCAAGTTCTGGAAAACCACCCGGCTATACAATCGTGACAGCTCTTCATACCATAACCATATGTCTGGTCTGAAGAAGCTCTTACTCACCGGGGAGATTAATAAGCAGGATGGTAGAATCAGGAATTCAACATTGGTCCCGATGAACATTTCACTCGATAAGATCAAAGAAGCTTTTCTTCATTCAAATCACACGGGGAACTTACGGGTAAATCATGGGGAAGTTACGGGGAACTCACGGGGAAGGCCTACGGGGAACGAATCACTGCAACCTCACTGTTCACAAGGGATAGAACAAAACAAAACTAAGGGAGATAGCCACTACGATAAAAGGTTAAAAGGTAAAGCGGTAGTAACCAATACTTCTAATGATAATAGAACCCCAGAAACACAATCGACCGATGACTGGCTGAATGACTACTCAACAGCGTCGGGTTACAGATAGCTAAGTATTGCATAGGGTCAAAGTATGAAAATCATAATCATTACGCTGATATCAATTTCCGCCATTGCCTGCTGGATTTTCTGGCCTCGAAAAAAACCTACACATCCAGAAGAACCTCAAAACAACATGATATGCATGCTCACCGTTGATAGCGAAGGCAACGAAATGCGCATTCTTCGCACCGTAAAGCCTGGAGAGAAGATAAAAACCATATCCGATGGCTACATCGCCAAGCTTAAGCAAGAGCGAGGACAGGAGCAGGAGCAGAAGAAAGAATAACGGCAACATAACGGCATGACTTACTATGAACGACCAACTTAGTTAGCGAACGCTAGTGAACACTAAATCAGGCTATTATCTAGCTCACCCATTAGCAGATAGCAGAACCACTGTCGCAAGCGTCCCTATGAGACTGCTTATAGACTCGTATGTCTACCCTCCCAAGATCAGGAATCTTTAATCCTCTCCCGCTGCCAGGTAGGCGTATCAAACACTGAATAATTCTTACGTTCATACGCAATCATTTTATCCGACCGCCACCGATCACGAAGAGACATACCAAAAACCACCTTGTGCTGGACATCAATAACCTTATCCAATTCCGACTGGGTAACTTCACCCAACAACAAACCCGCTTCCATAAATGATTCTATGGCGCTACGAGCTTCGCTATCAGTCTTAGCATAATCTCTGATCGAAATATAAAACCGACTTAGTCGTTGTTCCAATGCCGATATATAACGCTCTTTATGCTCTTTATGCTCTTTCACAGTACATCCTTATATTCCTTAATCATTAAGCGCTGGACCACATCGAACAGAGGGAGATTAGCGTCCTCGACGAGCCACGAAGGGTAAGGGCAAGATCACGGCACCGTAGCAACCTACTTCTCAAAGTGAACAATAGTAGACGCTTTTTAGCCCCTGTTAAACAGTAGCTTTCATTCACCATAAGAATCAATGAAGCGTCTTAAGCACTAGGTATACATTCAGCTTGTTGATATAGTGTTCACTTTAAGTTTTTGCCTCAGGAACAGGAACATCCGCATGGACAAAAGGCAGCTAACAGAAACGGATATCATCACCAAGTTCGTACTGCCCGCAATAGACGCAGCGGGCTGGAACTCAATGACTCAGGTCCGGCAGGAAGTAAAGCTACGCGACGGAAAAGTCATTGTTCGTGGCCAACTAGGCGTCCGCAAAACAGTTAAGTCAGCCGATATTGTCCTATACCATAAGCCCAACATGCCCTTGGCTGTCATCGAAGCAAAAGCCAACAAACATGAGGTCGGCAAAGGGATTCAGCAAGGCCTGGACTACGCACGTTTACTGGATGTTCCTTTTATCTTTGCTACCAACGGTGATGGCTTTGTCTTTCACGACAAGACTAATCCAGCTAGCCTTGAAACCGAAATTAGCCTTGAAGACTTTCCCAGCCCCGAACATCTCTGGACTAAGTACTGCCTATGGAAAGGCTACACAGATACTCAGCTGCCTGTTATCACCCAGGACTACTTCGATGACGGAAGTGGCAAAGCCCCCCGCTACTACCAGCTACAAGCAATCAACAAAACGATTGAAGCGGTTTCCAGAGGCCAGAATAGAGCCCTGCTGGTTATGGCGACAGGCACAGGCAAAACCTATACAGCCTTTCAAATAATCTGGCGCTTATGGAAAGCCCGGCAAAAGAAACGCATTCTGTTTTTAGCTGATCGTAACATTCTGGTAGACCAGACGCGCTTAAACGACTTCCAGCCATTCGGCCAGGCAATGACCAAAATCACCGACCGAACTGTTGACCCTGCTTACGAGATTCATCTTGCGTTATATCAGGCGCTTACAGGGCCAGAGGAATCGCAGAAAGCCTACAAGCAGGTAGATCGCGACTTCTTTGACCTGATTATCATCGACGAGTGCCACCGCGGCAGCGCAGCTGAAGACAGTGCCTGGCGCGAAATACTCGAATACTTCACCGGCGCGACACAAATCGGCCTGACAGCAACGCCTAAAGAGACCGACACGGTTTCCAACACCGACTACTTTGGCGACCCCGTTTACACCTACTCGCTTAAAGAAGGTATTGAGGATGGCTTCCTCGCTCCTTACAAAGTAGTGCGCGTGGACATCAACGTGGACGTACAGGGTTGGCGTCCAATCAAAGGACAGGTTGATAAGAATGGCGAACTCATCCCAGACAGAATCTATAACCCAAAAGATTTTGATCGGGTACTAGTGATCGACGAACGTACTCAACTGGTCGCCGAAACCATCACCGCTTACCTAAAACGCACAGATCCGATGGCTAAAACCATCATCTTTTGTAATGACATTGATCATGCGGAACGGATGCGCCGCGCTCTGGTGAACCTGAACCCGGAACAAATGGCCGTCAATAATAAGTATGTAATGAAGATCACCGGGGATGACGAACTAGGTAAGGCTCAGTTAGATAACTTCATTAATCCGAAAAAAGCCTATCCGGTCATAGCCACCACTTCTGAGCTAATGACCACCGGTGTCGATGCTAAAACCTGCAAGCTGGTGGTACTCGATCAAAACATACAATCGATGACCAAGTTTAAGCAGATCATAGGCCGCGGCACTCGCATTGATGATCGCTATAACAAACTCTGGTTCACCATCCTGGACTTTAAAAAAGCCACCGAACTCTTCGCCGATGAGCGCTTTGATGGCACGCCAGAGAGAGTTATGGTGGTAAAGCCAGAAGAAATTACCGATGATCCAGAAAATTCGTTTATCGACAGCCTCAACGCAGATTCGCCTATCGATGAAACATCATCATCCACCACCGAACCTCCAGCGGAATACAACGTGACTGAATGGCAAGAAGGTGAAGTCATTGGCGAGCCAGAAACGCCCTTCATCAAATACCGGGTATCAGGTGTCCTTGTTAAGAAGCTGGCTGAACGAGTTCAATACTATGACACCGATGGCAAGCTAGTCACCGAATCCTTCAAGGACTACACTCGCAACACAGTAAAGCGGCAGTTCGCATCCCTCGATGAGTTTATCCGCAAATGGCGGGATACCGAACGCAAGCAGGTAATCATCGATGAACTGGCCGAATGCGGCGTGATATGGGAAGCTCTCATCGAAGAAGCAGGAAGCGATCTGGACCCCTTCGACCTAATCTGCCATGTAGTCTTCGATCAGCCGCCCCTCACTCGCCAGGAGCGGGCCGATAACGTTAAGAAGCGTAACTACTTCACCAGATACAGCGAAACGGCACAGACGGTACTCAATACCCTGCTGGATAAATACGCTGACGAAGGGGTACAGGAGATCGAAAACATCCATGTGCTTAAGGTGAAACCCTTCGATCAGATAGGCAGGCCTGTTGAGATCGTCAAGAAAGGCTTTGGTGACAAACAAGCCTACCTCGATGCAGTGAGTGAATTAGAGGCCGAGATCTACAGCACCGAGCCGAAAACCGCTTAATACTGACAGCTATTTTTTGTCCCCGCACAGTAGCCATCAAAGCCGCGCGGGGCTTATGACTATTTAAGAGAAAGCCTTCTAAGAGATAATTATGTCGATCAGTTCTGTTATTAAATCTATTCAAGACATTATGCGTAAAGATGCCGGCGTCGATGGCGATGCTCAGCGTCTGGGCCAACTTTCATGGCTGCTGTTTCTTAAGGTGTTTGACGCCCAGGAAGAAGAGCTGGAGATGGAGCTGGATAACTACCGTGCACCCATTCCGGAAAAGTACCTGTGGCGCAACTGGGCCGCTGACAATCAGGGCATCACCGGTGATGAACTGCTCAGCTTTGTGAATGATGACCTGTTCGGCGGTCTGAAAAACCTGACCGCACCAGTAGACCTCAACCCACGGGGCTTTGTGGTTAAAGAGGCATTCAGCGACGCCTTCAACTACATGAAAAATGGCACGCTGCTGCGCCAGGTGATCAATAAGCTTAACGAGATCGATTTTACTGATTCCAACGAACGGCATATGTTCGGCGATATCTATGAACAGATCCTGCGTGATCTGCAGAGCGCCGGTAACGCCGGTGAGTTCTATACCCCACGGGCCGTCACCCGTTTTATGGTCAACCGTATCGACCCGCAACTGGGCGAGAGCATTATGGACCCGGCCTGCGGCACTGGCGGCTTTCTGGCCTGCGCCTTCGACCATGTGAAAGCCAACTACGTTAAAACCGCGGCCGACCACCAGACCCTGCAGCAGCAGATTCACGGTGTGGAGAAGAAACAGCTGCCGCATCTGCTCTGTACCACCAATATGCTGTTACACGGCATCGAAGTGCCGGTACAGGTCAAACACGGCAATACCCTCAACAAACCGCTCTCCAGCTGGGATGAATCGGTCGATGTGATCGTCACCAATCCGCCCTTTGGTGGCACCGAGGAAGACGGCATCGAGAAGAACTTCCCCGCAGAACTACAAACCCGCGAAACCGCCGACCTGTTTCTGCAGTTGATTATCGAGGTGCTGGCAGAAGAGGGTGGCAGAGCCGCTGTGGTACTTCCCGACGGTACTCTGTTTGGCGAAGGCGTCAAAACCAAGATCAAAAAGCTGCTCACCGAAGAGTGCAACCTACACACCATCATCCGCTTGCCCAATGGTGTGTTTAACCCCTATACCGGCATCAAGACGAATATACTGTTCTTCACCAAGGGCCAGCCCACCAAAGATATCTGGTTCTATGAACACCCCTATCCCGAGGGCGTCAAAAACTACAACAAAACCAAACCGATGCGCTTCGAAGAGTTTCAGACCGAGATAGACTGGTGGGGTGACGAAGCCGATGGCTTTACCGCCCGGGTAGAAAACGAGCAGGCGTGGAAGGTAAGTATCGACGAGGTGATCGCCCGCAACTTTAACCTGGATATTAAAAACCCCCATGTAGGCGAACAGATCAGCCACGATCCCGATCAACTGCTGGCCGATTTTTCCGAGCAGCAACAACAGATCGGTGACCTGCGTAACCAGCTCAAGAGTATTCTGTCTGAAGCCCTGAGTAAGGGAGCCTAGTGATGAAGGCGTTGAAGTCACAAGCCTCGGCAGCAGACAATCCGACCGGTCTGATCATCAATAATATCGACATCTGGACCTCGGCAATCAAAACCCGTTCGTCGGCCGGGCAGGGCAGCAGTAAGAAGCTCGATCTATATGGCATCAAGAAGCTGCGGGAGTTGATTCTCGAGTTGGCCGTGCGAGGGAAGTTGGTACCACAAAACCCAAGCGAAGAACCCGCCTCAGTTTTACTGGAACGGATTGCAGTTGAAAAGTCGCAGTTGGTTAAGGATAAAAAAATAAAGCAGCCAAAATCATTGCCAGAAATATCAGAGGATGAAAAACCGTTTGCTCTGCCTTATGGGTGGGAGTGGGCTCGACTCCAAGATATTGGGCATGATTGGGGACAGAAGAAGCCTGATTGTGAGTTTACCTATATCGATGTAGGCGCGATTAACAAAGAGCTCGGTTTTGTGGATCAGCCTACGGTACTGACTGAATCCAAAGCCCCATCAAGGGCAAGAAAGTTGGTAAGAAAAGGCACTGTTATTTATTCTACAGTCAGGCCATATTTGTTGAACATCGCCGTTATTAACGAGCACTTCGACCCTGAACCTATTGCCAGTACAGCATTCGCAATTATACACCCATTTGATGGCCTTTCATCATCGTTTATCTACAGGTATCTGCGATCACCAAGCTTCATTAACTATGTTGAAGGGTGTCAAACCGGCATTGCCTACCCAGCTATCAACGATAAGCAATTCTTTAGCGGTGTTTTACCTGTTCCTCCAACAGCCGAACAACACCGAATGGTCGCCAAAGTCGATGAGCTGATGGCCCTGTGCGACCAACTGGAGCAGCAAACCGAAACCAGTATCAACGCCCACGCCACGCTGGTCGAAATCCTGTTAACGACCCTGACAAACAGCGCCGACGCCACCGAGTTGGAACAGAACTGGAATCGCATCGCCGACCACTTCGACACCCTGTTCACCACCGAACACAGCATCGACCAGCTCAAACAAACCGTCCTGCAACTCGCCGTGATGGGCAAACTCGTCCCCCAAGACCCCAACAACGAACCCGCCTCAGTGCTACTAGAAAAAATCGCCGCCGAAAAAGCGCAGCGGGTGAAAGAGAATAAGATCAAAAAGCAGAAACCACTGCCCCCGATTTCTAAGGATGAAAAACCGTTTGCGCTGCCGAAGGGGTGGGAGTGGTGTCGCTTAGGTGAAGCCATATTGTTAAAAAATGGATATGCATTCAAAAGTAAACACTTTGTTAACGAGCCAACTCCGTTCGTTCTAACTACTCCAGGTAATTTTTTCGAAACTGGAGGCTTTCGGTCACGAGGAGATAAAACTCGTTTCTACGATGGTGATGTGGCGGATGATTTTATCTTTCAGGCTGGGGACCTTATGATTCCAATGACTGAGCAAGCTCCTGGCCTGCTTGGTAGCTCAGCGTTTATACCTGATGACGGAAAAATATATCTTCATAACCAACGACTTGGAAAGCTTACACAGTATTGTAATAAGTCGACATCACTAAATTTTATTGCTTTGTTTTTTAATACACCATATCTACGTAGCGAGTTAGCTAAAAGCTGCACCGGGACGACTGTAAGGCATACATCTCCAGATCGAATCTATAATGTATTATTTCCTATTTTACCTTTAGCAGAACAACACCGCATCGTTGCCAAAGTCGAACAGATGATGTCCCTCTGTGACCATCTCAAAGCCCGCCTGCAACAAGCCCAGCAAACCCAACTACATCTGGCAGATGCCCTGATGGAACAGGCGCTAACCCCATGAGTAAGGGCGCGAAGATAGAGAACCACCCTTGCGCCGGAGAGGATCACCAACTTCCGTTGTTTGAGTTCGATGCCGAGATCAAAGCACTCGCTCATCAACCAACTGCTGACGAGATCGCCAGGGCTGAAGAGAGCCCCTTTAGCAGGCACATCGTCTATGTCGATGAGAGTGGTGATCACAACTTGCAGAGCATCGACCAGAGCTACCCCATCTTCGTGCTGGCTTTCTGTGTGTTCCACAAACGCCACTACAGCGAAGCGATCGTGCCGGCGCTGGAGAAGTTCAAATTCAATCATTTTGGCCACGATCAGGTGGTGCTGCATGAAAACGAGATTCGTCGGCGCAAGGGTTTATTCAACATCTTCCAGAGCGGAGAGCGCCAACAGGCCTTTATGGATGAGCTGACCAAGATTATCGAATTCAGCAATTTCATCCTGATCAGTGCCACCATCGATAAGCGCTCTCTTAGCAAGCAGGGGGCATCCGATAACGCCTATCACATCGCTTTGGGACTGTGCATGGAAACGCTTTATGAGTTTCTGCAGGAAAAAGGCGAGCATGAAAAGAAAACCCATATTGTCGTAGAGTGCCGGGGCACCAAAGAAGATAACGAGCTGGAGCTGGAGTTTCGTCGATTATGTGACGGCAATAATCGTATGGGCATATCACTACCCTTTGAGATTCTCTTCGCTGACAAAAAGGTGATGTCTTCAGGACTACAGCTAGCCGACTTGGTCGCTCGACCCATCGGCCTCAAGACACTGCGACCAGAACAAGAAAACCGTGCCTTCGAGGTACTAAAGAAAAAGTTTTACTGTGATGGTGGCCGTGAAGAGGTAGGTAATGGATATGAAGGCATTGGAATGAAGATTTTCCCTACTCCAAAAAGCGAAAAACCCCGGTGAAACCACCGAGGTTATAACGCCGACCGGGACTGCCCAATCCATTTGTGTTGCATTATAGATGGCACTTGGACTTAACTTCAAGTACAAAGCGAATAAATCACGCAGTACAAAGTTAATAAAGTTAGCTGCTGCCGTTCTCAATTTCAGACAAAGTACTTTCTTCAAAGACCCTTACCGGCTATGCTCAGATGTTACAGAGACTTTTAGCTATAAAAAACTGCTGATACTAGACACTTTGTTCTAATGTTATCCAGGTGTTACAACAACGCCACGGGGGCCTTTACGGGGGCTTAATCAAAAAAACAAACAAGACAAACCAATGTTATCAATTACTTATAACAACTATTCAGTAGACGCCACCTCCACCAAATGCAACGAAAAAGGGCTGCCCTCCGGGTAGCCCTTTTTTGTTACATAGATACTACTCTCACCCCATTTATTATTGTAAGGATGATCAACCATGGAAGTACGACACAAACACAACCGCCGCCTGCGTAAAAAACTTTACCTGGGTGAATTTGCCGTTAATCTCTTTGAAATACATGTAAAACTATCCACCAGCGCAGAGGCTGATCTGGACGCATTCATTGGTAGT
Organism: Oceanospirillales bacterium; assembly: GCA_018223185.1. Lineage (GTDB taxonomy): Bacteria > Pseudomonadota > Gammaproteobacteria > Pseudomonadales > Balneatricaceae > Amphritea. Next base: position 83,078 of record JAAEYW010000002.1, read on the forward strand.
TTTGTTGACCAACTTGAAAAGCAGGGACTGACCTACTTTGGTTACTCCGATGCTGACGGAATTCAGGGACATGTACTCTCTCAGAAGCGCTACGAGTCCCCATCAGAGAGTCAGAAACAGGAACTGTCTGACTGGTGTGGCGCATACCCTGGTATTCAAAGTTACGACCTGGGCGAGCTTGTGGATATTAATCAGGCTTAGCTTTCTAACCCCGGTAAGCCACCCTTGTAACCACCGCCTATGTAGCAGCATCTGAAAAGCATACCGATAAGACAGACAGGGGCCTGAAATGAGTGCCACGATTTACGACACTCATTTACAAGGGCAGACCCCTTCCCATTTTTAACTGCATGTCATTACAACACGGCAGGGACGGAATCATCCCGTCTTACTCTTCTGCAAACACAAAAACAGGCGCCGGATCGCTCCGATGCCTGTTTAGTACCTTCATGATTTAGCCTGTGATTATCTGTCGACTGGCAGATATATTCCGTCAAAAAAAGCAGTCAGTTGCTGGTAGCCATCCAGCGGCAGCACCTGGGCAATATACTGATCGGGACGCACGATAATCATACATCCCTGTTCACGGTCGATACCGCGCATAGCATAGATATCCCCAAGGCCCTTATGATCGACACAGAACACTTTTTCGTGATCCTGCAGCCCAAGACGGCCTTTGGTCGGGCACAGCAATGACGGCATCTCTTCATAAGCCAGCTGATCGAAGGTTTGCTGGAACACTGCTCGCAGATCGATCAGTCCATCAATGTCTTCATCTTTACCGGTGAACTTCACCACCGGCGAGTCAGGATCGCTTTGCAGCCAGTCCGCCAGTTGATGAATGGCAGAACCGGGTGCCGAACTGTCATTGTTACCGGCAAATGCATAGATCCGCCAGCGTGTATCCGCCTCAGCCAAATGACCCAGCTGCATCTGTTTGGCATCAGCTAAACGCACCACCGGGGCCGAATGGAAGCGACGACCAACCTCTTCGCCAGTAGCCAGCGCCTGATAGGTTGCCGGGCCAACCAGCGCGGATTCACCATACTTAACCGCCAGTCCGCCGGTAAACTCCAGATTTTCTTTAAACTGTCGCATAAAGCGTGGCTCATCGCCGTTATCCAGTTCAGACTCGCCAGCCGGAGCGGACATGATGCGCGCCCATTCGTGGTCAGTATCAACCAGACGTTTGGCTTCAGCCCAGCGCTCTGCAGAATAACTGTGCAGCAGACCCGGCGCTGAACGCCCCTGAAGTACATGCACCAGTTTCCAGCCAAGGTTAAAGGTGTCCTGCATTGATACGTTCATCCCCTGGCCCGCTTTCGGACTGTGGGTATGGCAGGCATCACCGGCAGTAAACACACGGGGATTACGGCTTGCAGCCGCACCTTCAGGCACATCATCAAACCGGTCGGTCATACGATGACCAATCTCATAGATCGACCACCAGGCAACCTCTTTAACATCGATACTGTAGGGCTTCATGATGCGGTTAGCCCCGGCGATCAGATCATCAATTTTAAAGTTGCGACTGGAAACCCGCTCATCAGGGTTAAGCTTATCCAGTTCCACATACATACGGAAAAGATAGCCGCCCTCGCGCGGCAAAATCAGCACGTTGCCCTCATGGGCAGAGGTGATCAGACATTTCTGTCGCACGTCCGGGAAATCCGAATTCGCCAGAATATCCATAACGCCCCAGGCCTGATGCGCCGCATCACCATGCAGTTCGCCACCAATCGCACGACGCACATTAGAGCGTGCACCATCGCAACCGACCACATAGTTAGCCCGTACCGTTTTTGTTTCACCGGCATTGATGCCGGTGTTTTCCAGCGTGACCGTCACCGGGTAATCGTCAGTTGTGGCGTCCACCTCTACATTAACAACAGACCAGCTATAGTCTGGTTCCAGCCGTGTAGATGAGTTTCTCATCACATCAAGAAACAACTCATGCACCCGCGCCTGGTTGATCAGAATATGCGGCATTTCGGAAGAGTCGTCTGCAACATCCTGCACTCTGCCGATGCGCTTTATATGCGCCGGATTTTCCGGATCAGGCATCCAGAAATTGGTCTGGTTTACCCAGTAGCTTTCGCGCTTCACCTTATCGGCAAAACCGAACGCCTGAAACATCTCCATCGTGCGGGTATTAATGCCGTCCGCTTTACCTTTTTCAAGAGGGCCCGGAGCCGGATCAACAATCATGGTGTCAATCTCAGAGAACTGTGACAATTGCGCTGCCAGACACAAACCGGTAGGCCCACAACCCGCGATCAGTACGTCAACTTTTTCCGGTAACGGCGCAAACTCGCTACGGTCACGACGCGTCGCTGTCGCATTTTTGATATCGGGATCACCCCCACGAAAACCATCCACATAATACTGCATCGCTAATACCTTCCGATCTTCTTGTTATAAACAGATAAGCACTGTAAACGATCAAAGATATAGATAATAATTGATATTTAATCCCAGATATAAAGATTGCGTATACATAAAGCCTAACCTGCTGATATTAGAGATTATCCTAGTAACACAGGAACCCACCTGACGTGCCGTTGTTCGGTCAGGTACGGCCTGAAACAGCATCGTCTGCCTGTGCAGAACTCACTCCGGCCCTCCCTCTTCGACCAATGTTTACAATTATTAAATTGACTCTGGCTATATTCTGAACTTATATTAGATTTATCTAATAAATATAATACTTAAATAAGAGATAGATTCTCTGGAGGAAGAGCATGGCGCATATCATCATCCTCGGTGCCGGTCTTGGTGGCGTTCCGATGGCCTACGAAATGAAGGATCTGGCCGGGCCAGACGATCAGGTAACGATTGTCAGTGATAAGGATTACTATCACTTTGTTCCCTCCAACCCCTGGGTTGCTGTTGATTGGCGCAAGCGCTCAGATATTACCGTTCCCCTTGGCCCACCGATGGCTAAAAAAGGCGTTGAACTGATTGTCAGTGCGGCTAAAAGAGTTCACCCCGAGACCAACGAACTTGAACTGGCCGACGGCACCCGGCTCAGTTATGACCATCTGGTTATCGCCACCGGCCCCAGACTGGCGTTCGATGAGATTGAGGGGCTCGGCCCGGACGGCTTTACCAGTTCAGTCTGCCATATTGATCATGCCGAAGTGGCCTGCGAAAAATGGCACGCATTAGCGGAGAAACCCGCCCCGGTTATCGTCGGCGCGGTACAGGGCGCCAGCTGCTTTGGTCCCGCCTACGAAACCGCCTTCATCATGGATTCAGACCTGCGCAAGCGCAAAATCCGTGACCAGGTACCGATGACCTATGTCACCTCTGAACCCTATATCGGCCACCTGGGCCTTGGCGGTGTTGGTGACAGTAAAACCATGCTGGAAAGTGAACTGCGCAAGCACCATATCGACTGGATCTGTAACGCCAAGATCGACCGTATCGAAGATGGCCTGATGCATGTCATCGAATGTGATGAGCAGGGCGAAGAGAAACAGCGCCATGAGCTGCCATTTGGTTATTCAATGCTGCTGCCCGCCTTCACCGGTATTGATGCGGTGCGCGATATCGATGGTCTGGTGAACCCACGCGGCTTTATTGTGATCGACAAGCATCAGCGTAACCCGACCTACCCGAATATCTGGGGCATCGGCGTTGCAGTTGCCATCGCACCGAAAAAACCTACTCCGGTGCCCACCGGGGTGCCCAAAACAGGCTTTATGATTGAGAGTATGGTGACCGCCACCGCGCATAACATCCGCGCAGTACTGGACAATAAGGAGCCGGAAAGCGAAGCCACCTGGAACGCCGTCTGTCTGGCGGATATGGGCGATACCGGCATCGCCTTTGTCGCCATGCCGCAAATTCCGCCACGCAACGTTAACTGGATGAAATCAGGTAAATGGGTACATCTGGCCAAGGTCGGCTTTGAAAAGTACTTTATGCACAAGATCCGCTCCGGCGTCAGCGAACCCATTTTTGAGAAGTTCATGATGAAAATGCTGAAAATTGAAAAGCTGAAGAAGTAGCAGACAATGCTAACCGCCCGGAGATCTCTGGGCGGTTAACAGATTCTGCGGAATTTACTCGCTTAGATTCATAAAGATAGTCTGCAAGACTTTTCCGACTTATGACTACTTATTCTTCAATCTTGGGTAGGCTATTACCTTTCGCTGAGACTATTTTTTCGCTTTCGCTGATTGGAAAGGTGTGTCCCGCAAGCCATCAAATACGATAGCCCCTGCCCTGCAACTACGTAAGTCATAAATTGCTTTACGCTAGCTTCATACAAAAAAGAAAGACCTAGAGATAAATATAAAATTACTGCAGTAAACCAGAAAGCAACGATCAATTCTAATAATTGAACCTGACTTTTCTCTTGCTTAAAATCACGATCCTCATCATCCTCGGCTTCCTGCTTCTCTTTATCATTCATCTTATCCTTCAGGTTATATGAATCTGAATAAACTGAAGCCACAATCAAATTTAATAAAACAACAGGTAAAGATATGGCTAAAGACAAAACAATCAATTTGATAGAGTCAAGGTTCGTAAAGAGATCACGGTCAAAATGAAAGATTATCAATGCTCCAGGAGAAACAGAGCCTAAAAAAACAAACAAAAAAATGAAACTCTGCCTTACCGTAACACCCTTCAACTCACTAATCATAAAATCCCTTTAAATCAATAAATTAAATAACAAAAAGGCACTTAACAATGGGACTTACTTAACCCTCGCCACATACTCCGACGGCCTCAGATTACAGAGTTCTTCTAAATCACCCTGTAACGTAAACAACTTCGGATCGGTTCGATACTTAAAAACGCGGTATAAATGGTAGCGTTTTGCATTCTCTTGAGAAAAGCGCAGTTCGTTTGGTGTGATATAGAAAGGGTTATACTTAGTGCCTTTAGTAGTTTTCGCCTCAATATATCGATCTGAGCCATCAGCTTCAAAAGAAAGCACATCAAAACCTGCAGAAGGCCCTTGGGTTACAGAAACTTGCTCTATTCGTTCAGCCAAAGACTCTTTACCCGCTCGAATCAGACGTGCCTTTTCAAAATTAATAACAAACTGCTCGCCTGCATCGCCCAAAGCAATATTGTTAGCTTCTATTTCTAAGAAGTTCACACTCTCAGGTATATAAATAGTTCGGGGTTCGGCTACAGTGCTTGCACTAGTTTCTAAAGGCTTGGGTGGATCTTCATAGGCGGCTAAGAAGTCCTGAATAGATGGAATAATAGGCGTGGCTTCAGCATCCTTTTTAAACAAAGCAAAGAGGTCTAGATTCCGATCCAAATAATCAGATACAGCATCAAATAGGGCTCCTTGATAGTTTCCAAGAGGTTTATAGCCCACGATAGCTTGAATACCTTTTCGTCCTAAAATCGCACTAATATTTTGATGCTTCATTTCAACGGAACTGTGAGTACGATCGTTGAGCTGTTCTATCAAGGCACGACGATGCTCAGTTTTGTTGTACTTCTGCCCGCTTAACTCAAGACGGAGCATATTGAAGTAATCTTGAACGACCGCCTCAACTTCAGATTCTGACCAATGCTTAGCCATTTACATCCCTGAAATCTAAAACTAATTACGACACTCTGCCTCTATTCATTCCAATTTTCAAACAGTTAAAGCGCATTTATGAAAAGAATCCTACATCCCCTTGGGCGGCTTACCGCAACACTGGTGCTCATGGGTGGCATGGGCGCTGAGGTTTTCATCGGTGAAGTTTTTCCAGCCGGCCCTGATGCGCTGCCAGCGGCTGTGTTTCAACGGGATGCCAAGCTGTTGCAGTTGCTGTTGCAGGCCGGTCAGGCGGGTCTTCATAATGTTGTAGCGGATGGTCAGGCGTTTACGCTGCCATGCAGCCGACAGCACCCCCTCAGTAGCGGCCAGAACCTCACGTTGTGAGCTGTCCGGAGTGAAGTCCGTCATCAGAGCAAAACTAAAGCCGGATTCGACATGTGCTGTTGGTTTATCTGCCACCTCAACTACCTCCGCGATATGCCCTTACAGAGGTTTAACCCGCTTTTCATTCCTGTTGAGCAGGTAATAGGCGATTGCATTCAGATCCTGTTGCTGCAGATAAGCGGTGCCTTCGCGAACCACTTCAGCCATGCTGCCGCCAAACACATCGCCATCGGCTTTCACGCCGGTTTTCAGGGCATACCCCAGATCCACTTCACTCCATCCGGCATCGGTTAAGGCGGTTGCAGTGATCGGAGGCACCGCACCATCACCGGCCTCCGCCACACCACCGCTGAAGAGTGCACTGTCATCCAGCGCCCCTAACAAATTTCTCGGGCTGTGACAGGCGGCGCAATGGGTCACACTCTCAACCAGGAATTTACCCCGGTTGTAACGTTCATCTTTGTCCGGCTGCGACGTAAACCGCTGCTCTCCGAGAAACATGGATTGCCACAGATAGACGCCCCGGCGCAGATTAAAAGGAAACGCCAGCTGATGTTCAGGACTGTTCTGAGTCACTGCAGGTACGGTCTGAAAGGCCGCCCAGAGATCGGCGATATCCTGATCGCTAAGCCGGGTGTAAAACTCATAGGGAAATGCCGGGTAATAGGGTTTGCCCGACGGTGACAGCCCGTGACGTAATGCCGTGGCAAACTGTTCCTGACTCCAGCCGCCAATCCCGGTTTCCACATCGGTGGTCAGGTTAGGCGGATAGAAAGTGCCAAACTCGGTTTTCAGCGCTGCCCCGCCGGCCAGCGCCGCCCCCCCTCCTTTACGGTCGGTATGACAGGCGATGCAGCCACCGGCCCTGGCCAGATAGGCTCCCCGGGATACATCACCGGAAGCGGTACTGAATTTCAGCTCAGGAATGCTGGCCAGCAGCGGCAGGCTAAACCAGCCGCCTGCAGCGCTAACCAGGACCAATAAATACAGCAGCCCGCGCTTTTTCATAAGCAGAATTAATCCTCTTCGCGATATCGCTCGTGGCAGGATGAACAGTTATCGGTAACCATCTGGAACACCATGCTCGCGGGCATCTGAGACAGCTGCTCCGGATCATCCATCATATGTTCAGATCCACCCATCATGCTACCTGACCCCATCATACCACCTGAGCCCATCATGCCACCTGAGCCGCCCATCATCTGGCCAGTACCACTCTGGTTGTTATCTGCGGCTTTATACAGCCCTTCAGCCAGTCTGACCTGACGGTCTGCCAGATTTTTAAAACGTTGCCATTCTTCCCAGATCAGCGGCTTAGCTTCGGAGTGACCCGACAGGCTGCCTTCGGGAAACAGTTTAGTCATCGCGTCCCCGGAATGAGCTTTAATGGTTTCGGCGGCATTGCGGATGGTGTCAGCGTTATAGTCGGTCTGGCCTTTAAAGATAGCGCCTACGGCCTTAACGGAATCTTTCATATCTTCCATCAGGTCCATCCGTTCTTTAACAACGCCGGTCGCGTTGCCATGGGCAACAACCTGTTGCGCGGTAAGCGCCGTAACCGCCACAAGACATGTGGATAATATTATTTTTTTCATAGAAACAGGATTCCCTTAATCAATAAGAATAAGCAGTTAACCGTGTGCTGTACGGATCAGATTAAAGAACCCGGGAAAGGGGAGTCAGTGTTTTTATCACATTCCGTCACAGCCCGCGTCAGTTGACACAATTCTGCCTAGTATAAAGGTTCCGGTTGGTGGAATGTCAACCACACGGGCAGCCGCTGAAGAATTCCCTATCTGCTGCGTTTTTTTATCGCCAGTGCAGTTCTCAGCCGCCCACTGCCAAATGCAGACATTTTATCAAAATCCTCACGGGTGATTGGCAGATACTGGTTGTCGATCGCCAGCTGGCTGTCATCCCCGGCATCAGGATCATGAACATAGAAGCAACGCTCATCAATCCCGGTTACCGCCACCCAGTGAGGGGCTTTCTTACCATCCAGCCGAAAGGTACTGATCAGAATAATCACCGCATATCCTTCCTGCAGCCAGTCTGAGATGCGTTGCTGACCTATCTCTTCATACACCACACATATATGCGTATCCTGCTCTGTTTTTTCCACAAACTGCTGATGCACAACCCCCAGCACCTCTTTTTTATGGGCTGAACGCACCCCGTCTAAAAACAGCGGGCCTTCAGTGTTGATCAGCACTTCAACGGAAAAGCCCCGCTGACTGGCAGCCAGCGCCAGCCCCAGCGGATGGCAGCCACCATGTCCGGTGGTCATAAAAATGGTGGTGGCTTCGCGCCAGATATCCAGCTCCTGTTTCTGATCGACCACCCGCGTTTCATCAAGACTGGCCATCGCCATCATCAGCGCAGCCGGACCACAGGTAAAAGGGGTGGTTTGCTGATACCAGGGGGTTAAGCGCTGGGTTTTGTCGATGCTCAGGTAGCGGATCGTTTTCTGCATCCGCAGTGCATCGGAGTGATCTTCGTAATAATCGTGATACTCACCAAACACCCGATAGCCACTCCTGCGATAAAGCGCCACCGCTGATGCGTTGGATTTAGCCACCTCCAGCCGCATAAACAGATAACCCCGTCCCGCAGTGGCGGACTCAAGCTCACGCATCAGTCGGGCCGCCGTGCCGGAGCCGCGCATCTCTGGCAGAAGCGCCAGAGAGTACAGACGCGCCAGACGGGTGCCTTTATGACACCAGACCAGACCATATCCCACGACACAGTCTTGCCTGACCGCCACGATAAACTCGCCATGTGGCGCTTTTATCCAATTGCGCAGACTTCGGCGGTTGAGGCGGTCACCCTCAAAACAGCGGTTCTCTATCTGTTCCAGTGTGTCCAGATCATCGGGAGATGCCCGGCGAAATGTCACTGTCTGAAGCTCAGGGCTGATGTTCATCAACGATTATTCCTGATCATGATCTACCGTCCCCGCAGCTCAAAGCGGCGCAGAAACTCATGCATAATCTGCATATACAGCTCTTCACCCAGATAAAGATCTTCCACACCGCTGTCGATACTGGGGTTATCGTTAACCTCGATCACATAGGCACATTTATCAACCTCTTTGATATCAATGCCGTAGAGACCATCCCCCACCACCGCAGCCGCTTTCAAAGCAGCATCCAGCACGGTACGGGGCACCTCAAAGGTAGCCAGGGTATCAAACCCACCGGAAAAGTTGCGTTTTGATCCATGGTTATAGATCTGCCAGTGGTTGCGGGCCATATGATAACGGCAGGCATAGATAGCCCGGCCGTTCAGCACACCAATCCGCCAGTCATACTCGGTGAACATATATTCCTGAGCCAGTAACAGTGCTGACTCCTGAAACAACTGATCCAGCAGGGTTTGCAGCTCTGCCCTGGACCCGGCCTTAAACACCCCTTTTGAAAACGATCCCTCAGGCAGCTTTAACACCACCGGAAAGCCGAACTCCGCTTCAATACTGTCCAGAGTGCTCTCAGTAGCGTCAGTAATCACCTGAGTTTTCAGACTGGGAACCTTTTTGTAGTTAAAGGCATCGTGCAGATAGACCTTATTGCAGCAACGCAGTATTGAGCTTGGGTCATCCAGCACCACCAGGCCATTTTCTTCAGCTTCGCAGGCCAGACGGTAGGTATGGTGATCAATCGCCGTGGTTTCACGAATAAACAGACCATCAAACTGGTTCAGATGGTTTAACTCATCGGCGGTGACGGTTTGAGCCCGGATACCAAATTTTTCTGCCGCTTTAACAAACCGGGTAATTGCCCGTTTATCACTGGGGGGCACCTTTTCCTGCGGATCAACCAGAATCGCCAGGTCCCAGCGGTATTTCTTACCCGCCCCCTTCTTGTGCCAGCTGACACGGGCATATTTATCCATCACCCCCAGGGCAAAACTGAGCTGCTCCGTGGTCAGGGATGACAATGAACAGCGTACCAGGCGGATATCAATGCCAGCCTCACTGACACTCAGTGTCATCTGCAGCAGGGGGGCCGGGAATTGCTGGAATGCTTTACTGGCGATTTTTTTAAAACGCGGGTCTTCAACCGTACCCATACAGATAATATGGCTGCCTGTTGATATCTGTTCTTCAGCCAGGCCGGCCAGCAGAGAGCTACTCAGCCACAAACCGGAACTGCGCCGGCTGCGCAGTGCGTTGATCACTTTAACACTGGGCAATACCTGATGTTGTCGGGCTTCAGCCAGCAGTGAACAGTAATAGCCTTTGCTCAGATAACGCTCGGTATCACACAGGTTGATGATGCGGATTTTTGGCTCACCCAGTTTAGGGTAGTCCCGCAGATAGGTTTCAAATGTCAGGGTGTTTGAGGGCAGACCCAAGAGCGAAACGTCATCATCCACCACGAAAAGCGTTTTATACATATGTCAGTCCAAAGGGTTTGGGGTGATGCTTGAGCACATCAGTAACTGACGGTTTGGGCACCCCACATTCACAGGGTTAGTAAACAGTTTTGATTCCGGCTACCCCGGAACCCTTTATTAAAGCGCCCTTTGCCGATTTTTATCGACAAAGAGCGCAGTACAAGTGCGTTTATTGCGCAGCGTTTTTCAGTGTGGTCAGCACCTCGGCCAATAGAGCGATACCTTCATCCACCTCTGTTTCAGTCAGTGTCAGTGCGGGCATAAACCGCAGCGAATCTTCCCGGGGTGCATTCAGCAACAGACCTGCGTCTCTGGCCAGCTCAACAATCTGCGGACCGGAATAGTTGCCGGTATTAATCGCCAGTAACAGGCCTTTGCCCCGTGTTGCACCCAGGCCAAACTCCTTGGCCAGAACAGACAACTGCTGGCAGAAATACTCACTGACCCGATTCACCTGTGCCATAAAGCCTTCAGCCAGCACCTCCTGCAATACTGCGCCGGATACGGCACACATCAGCGGGTTGCCGTTGTAGGTGCCGCCCTGATCACCATAATCAAAACAGCTGACCGATTTATCGATTACCATTGCAGCAATCGGCACGCCACCACCCAGCCCTTTACCCAGGGTCATAATATGCGGGTCAGCCTGATACTGCTGATAGGCAAACAGACTGCCGGTACGACCAATGCCGGTTTGCACTTCATCCACAATCAACAGCAGGTTGTGCTGTTTACACAGCGCATCCAGCCCGGCAACAAACTCAGCATCGGCAGGAATAACCCCTGCTTCACCCTGAATCAGTTCCAGCATAACCGCGACCGTCTGACCATCAATTGCCGCTTCAGTCGCTGCCAGATCATTATAGGGCACCTTGGTAAAACCGCTCACTTTTGGTTCAAAAAGCGGCGCAAATGCCTCTTTTCCGGTGGCGGACATGGTCGCCAGTGTCCGGCCATGAAAACTGTGCTGGAAGGTGATGATTTTAAAGGCACCGCTTTTATGCTTCTGCCCCCACTTCCGGGCCAGCTTAATCGCGCCTTCATTGGCTTCAGCACCACTGTTTGTGAAAAAAACCTGATCAAATTTTGAGTTCTCACACAGCCGTTCTGCCAGTTCCAGCATCGGCTGGTTAAAGAAGGCGGGGCTTGGATTAATCAGTTGAGCGGACTGTTTAATCAGTGCCTGCTGCATCACCTGTGGACTGTGGCCCAGAGTGTTAACAGCCCAACCCTGAATCCAGTCCAGATAGGGTTTGTCATTCTGGTCAAACAGATAATGTCCCTCTCCGCGCAGAAAGCAGAGCTCAGGCCGCTTAGTGATCGGAATCAGGTAGTTTTGCTTAGCTAAAACATCATTATCAGACGGAGAAGTCATTCGGGTATTCCTTGAAAAAATAGTGTCATTCTGGCATCGCCGCTCTTACGCATCCATGCGCCCGCGGCATACCGTAATTTCTCATCGCCGCGCCTGTGCATCCATGCACTCGCGGCATACTGTACGTCCTCATCGCCCCTCCTGTGCGTCCATGCACTCGCGGCATACTGTACGTCCTCATCGCTGCTCCTGTGCGTCCATGCACTCGCGGCATACTGTACGTCCTGTACATAAAAAAAGCCGCAGGGGTTACCTGCGGCTTTTTAAGTATTTTCTTCGCTCAGACGATCATCGTCGTCGGCTTGCAATACCCAAACAGACACAGGCAAACGATACATTACGTCGCAATGTATGGAGATAATCTGTCGCTGATACGAGGGTGTTGTTGAGTAGTGTCATAGTGCGCAAAGTATCGGACTAATTCCTATACCGGTCAATACTCCTTATCAATTTTTCAGATGAAATTTTATACAATTTCAATATAAGTCGAACTCGTCTGACACACCTGATTGCCGGAGAGTTCAGCACCGCTGAATCTTGACAAGGTTCTGATGACACGCGTAATGTTAAAGCCTTGTATCAAAAACATATGTATCAGTACAGATGAAGTTTCCAGACATTACCGGAATAGCAGGCCCAAAAAACGGCCCTTAAACCAACCCGCGTAAAACTATCGGAGCAGAGTGTGCCTGACAGGAACGTTGCACAATCAGAGTTACTGTTGAATGATGCCAGTGAACAAGCCCTCTTCCAGGACTGGTTACCGCTGGACATTTTTCAAATATCATCCGGTCAGTATAAAGGTGTAATACGGGAACAGAAACACAACCATAGCCTGATTGTTCATGAGAAGCAGAACTGTGCAGTGCATAAACAGGGCATCATGCCCGATGAGTTTTGCACTGTCTCTTTTACCACTGGAAACAGTGGCCGGGTTTCTGAGCTTAACTCTCATGAGGACACCGTTTTCTTTATCCCCGGAGGCACCGAATTTGATGTTCATATTCCAGCAGATATTGAAACGACTTATTTCCGCTTTGATCAGTCCGTCTTTCACAAACATGCGCGGATACTCAACCCGGGCTTTATGGAAAACGAACGGCAGAACGTACAGTTATTTAATTCCAAAAATCGCAGAGCATTAGAGTGGTTCAGCCATACCCTTCTATCCGGTGATCTGCCAGGAAATACTTATCAGGAATACAACGAAACATTTGATCTGTTCATTATGGAACAGATACTGAGCAGTCTGTATTCCCCAAATGAACAACCAAAAGCACTCGCATCAGCGGCAACCGCACGACGCAAAGCGGTCAACCTGGTAATGAACACCCTTGAATACATTAAAGCCGAAGTAAACGACCAGAGATGTCCCAGCATCGTGGATATCTGCACCGAGATGCAAGTCAGCGAACGCACCCTTCAATACAGTTTTAAAAAGGCATTAGATATAACGCCAAACACCTACCTGCGTTATGTCAGACTCAACAAAGCCCGGACCGAGCTGCGTAACCCCGCGGATGAAAATGTCACCGTCACAGAGGTCGCTATGCGCTGGAATTTCTGGCACTTAGGTAATTTTGCTAATATCTATCTGCAGATGTTTAACGAACTCCCATCGGCTACGCTGAGCCGTGCTCTTTGCACGGCCAGCGGTCAGGCGACACCACGGGACTTACCTCAGAAAAAAGGTAAGCGTCCAGATAACTGCTGATATAAATCCCCATGGAGTCTTCCCCCCGAAAACTCCCCCCCCTGCAGCGCCATATACCAACGCTGCATGGACACCTTTTGATCTGCAATCGTCAATAAATGCTCACACGCTTATGGCATGGTGCTGTCAGACAAAAACAGCATCTGCTCCAGCTCCTGTACTTTTGAGTCAGGCAGTTTCATCTGCCCGGTGACTACTTTTTTCAGTTTATCACTGCCATCAGTCTGCACTTTATCAAACGCTTCGATAATCTCATCTTCAGTCATATCCGCCTTATCTTTCCCCAGCGTCTTGAGTATCTCGGCCTTCTGATCCGTTGTAGGCTGAATATCTTCAACCGAACTGTCCAGATAGGCATCAAACAGGCTAACAACATCAATCAGCGAGACACTGTCTACATCCACACCGTTCGCTTCAAGGATTTCCCGTTTGTCTGCTGGCGTCAGCACGCCTCTTTCGCTACCTGTTTTCGCCAGGGTAATATCCTGAAGCGTTTGCTCACGCACCTCACTCTGAATATTGCCCACAACTACCTGAACAATCGCTGCATTCTGCACATCAGGATCTCTTAACGCGCGCATCGCCAGGGCTTTATCTTCACTGTTCACATCGGTGGATAGTGCCAGAGCATCCAGTAGTGGCGTGGTTGACCCGGTGGTAGCAGGGTCCTCCGGTTTGAACTCGTTGATGTGAATGCCAACGGATACCGAGGTTAAGATATTCTTCCAGAAAATAACCTCTTTCAGTTTGCGGTTTGCTTTAGCACTGAATGAGTAAGGGTTCTTGCCCGAACTGGCCTTAGCCTGTGCTGCGGCCTTTCTCGCCAACGCTTTTTTCTCTGCGCTGCTAAGAAGCTTTGTCATCGCCTTCTGGCCCCCGGCAATCGCCTTATTATTGGTCTTCTCTTTGCCCAAATAGGCTTTCTGGTTCTCCGCTTTCTTATCCGCTTTCTGCTGATCGGTTAAGCTGGCATCGGCATCCACCAGAGCATCCTGACGATCCCGCTCGGCCAGCGCTAAGCCATTTTCATGTTGCGCATTGGCTATCTTTTCACTGGCACTGAATCGTGTATCGGCATTTGTCTGGCTCTTATCATAACGACGCTGATTCTCATCCAGTTTCTTATTGCGCTGTGCGTCCGTCAGAGAAGGGTCATTCTTCACAGCATAATCTTCACGTTCTTTCGTCAGTACTGCCTCCTGCTTTGCTTTCTCCTTGCTCGCGGCCGCATCTGCAATCGCTTGCTCCTTCTTCGCCAGAGATGATGCTTCGGCTACCGCAGTGTCATGAACCTTCTTATTCTGAGCAAGCTCCGCTTTATACTTCGCACCACTCTCTTCAATCTTCCGGTCATAGGCAGTGTCAATATCCGCCTTCTTCTCATCGATCTGAGCCTGTGTCAGGCCTGTTTGCAGAGCCAGAGCGTCAAGCGCATCCTGCTTTTCAGTATCCGCAGCCTGTTGACGATTATCTTTGTCCTGCTGACTGGTCTGGTCGGCCGTATCTCTAGCATCATTGGCATCAGTTTTAGCCTGTGCCAAAACGGAATCACTCTGTACCTTATCAATCCGGCTCTGATGCTCGGCCGCAGCAATCGCTTTAGCCGTATCCGCCTCTTTATCAATCAGGTCCTTCTTCTTGTTATACTCATCCTGCTGCTGCGTTGCTAAGTCATCATACTTAGTATTAATTTCATCCTTCTTCGCGTCTTTCTCGGCATCGGATAATCCAGAGCGATCAGTCTCAGCAATCTCTTTAGCCTTATCCAGCTGATTCTGATCTTTCTGATACTGATGCAGATCGCGGGCATACTGTTCATCTGCAGCTTTTCTTGTATCGGCCAGGGTTTCAGCATTGTCTTTTAATTTATCAGCACGTTGAGTCTCAGTCAGGCTGCTATCTTCCCGTATACGACGATCTTCTTTCGCTTTACTTAGTTCAGCATCACTGATTGCATCACTTTTTACTTTGGTTTTACTGGCAAGTACTTTTTCTACGTCAGCGCTATCCTCTGCATGCTTTTTATTAGCGGTATAATCAGTATCAGCGGCACTTTTGAGTGCATCAGCCTCATTCGTTGCTGCATCTTTAGAATTCTGAGCATCGAGATCAGCCTGAGTTTCTTTATCCGCTTTGTCAGTGTCCGCCTGTGCATTAGTCGCATCACGCACGGCAGTCGCGTCAGTATCTGCCTGATTGTAAGCAGCCTCATTTATCGTTTTTGCATCATCATAGTCTGTTTTGTTCGCATCAATCGCGATTTGACGATCTGCATACAAGGTGTCTGCAGCAACGATTTTCTGATCATACTCATTCTGATTGTCTGTCTTCTGAGCATCGAATGCTGTCTTGTTGAGGGCAAGTTGAGTTGTACGATCGGCATCAACATCTGAATTAGTCTGTTTATTCTTCCGTTTCAGTTCATCCAACGCGGTTTTATTCGCCTTTAACCTGTCCTTGTCATCAGCGTAGGCTGTCTTATTGTCCTCAAGCTTTTGTTTATATTCATCCAGGTTATCTTTGAGTTTATCCGTACGATTAGCGATTATAGCTGCCTCAACCTGCTCGTTTTGTTGCTTCAGGCTATCTTTCGCTGTCTGATCAGCGGTCTGTTGCTCCCGGGCTGCGGTCTTTTTATCAAGATTTAACTGCTTAACCGCATCCTTCTCTACTGTACGGTCTTTCTCTTTCTGTGTAGCGAGGGCAACCTTATCCGCTTCTTGCTGTACGGTCTTTGCAGCGGCTAAATCAATATCACGCTTTTCACCAGCAACGCGCAGGGTTTCCTGATACTGTTCATCCGCCTGCTTTTTAGTTTCACTGTTTAAAGTGTCCGCTTCATCGGACTTTCTCTGCTTATCACTTTCTGCCTGTGCCTGAGCATGATCCCGCTCCGCTGTGACATCGGCTTTAGCTTTTTCCAGTTGAATCTCAGACTTTTTATCATCACGCTTGCGGGCTGATTGTGCTTTTTCCTTTTCCAGCGTCTCATTGATAGAAGCAAGATCCTCATTTGCTTTCTCCTGACTTGCCGTTTTCTTATCCGCCAGATCTTTATTAATATCTTTTACGTCTGAATCAGACTGTTTTATGACTACCTCTTTTCGGGTTTCTTTCTGCTCATCCGTTAACGCAGCATCATTTTCAATAGCCTTAATATCCTGCTCTTTCTGACGTTCTACATCCTGAATTTTCTGATCCGCGACATTATGTGCAACAATATCTGCTTGTTGCTTATCCCTGCGGATGCCCTGTTCCTCTTTCTGTTTAGTCGTTTCTGACTGAATATCAGCAATACGTTTATCCTTTTCAGACTGAGCACTACTGAGCTTTTCAGTTTTCTGTGTAGTAGCATCCACTATTTGCTTATCTTTAAGACTGGCGTCGTCCAGCTTATTCGCTTTTTCAATCTTCCGGTCTGCGGTATCTTCGGCATGTTGCGTTTTCGAATCTGCAGCTTTATTAGCAGCATCGGTCTTACGGGTTTCCGTTTTATCCGCATAGACCTGCCGGGTATCTGCCGCCGTCTGGGCATTTTGCTTTTTAGTATCTGCCGCCTGATCAGCATTGGTTTTTTTAGTATCCGCGAAGGTGGTTTCTATCGCCGTTTTTTGGGTCTGTTTCTGTGCATCGGGTAAACTGGCATCTTTATCAATCGCCGCAATCTCTTTATCACGCTGTTTTTCCGCTTTGGTATCGGCTTTTTGCTGATCGTAATTAGCTTTCTGATCCTGTTTATTCTGTGTCTTGGTGGTCTGCTTATCAGCCAGATTCGCTTTAAAGTCAGCCTGATCGCTTTTACGATTTTGTTTGGTTTCGGTTGCTTTATCTTTATTAGCGAGTTTTGTATCCGCATCTTTACCAATATTTTTAATACTGGTGCTGGCATCTGTTGCTTTGTTCTTAAGCTTTGTGCCGACGTCAGAGTTACTTACTTCCTTTGCTTTCTCTGAGACTTTATCCCGTGCTTTTTTACCCGGGACAATGACACCCACACTGACATCAATTTTGCTTTTTTCAGATTTATCAAGATCGGTGCGCTGTTCGATACTGATTTTAGATTCGTCAACATCGACATTACCCGCCGTCACTACAGAGTCGAGACCGGTAATATCCTTACCGATGATTTCAACGCCACCATCACCTTTTATCTCGAGATTTCCACCAATGTTGAGCGATGCATTCTGATTCGTTCGCTGTTCGGTATCCTCAAACTCAGCATTTACTTTTACACTGCCCGCACCGCTTTGCTCTTTGATATCGGCCTCAATACCCACTTCAGCTGATGCGTTATTCACTGTTTTGGTATGGGTGCTAACCGCCGATTCAATCACCAGTGATCCGCTGCCGGTATCAATTGATGCCGAATCAGCGGTTACTTCGGTGCCCTCTAAACGTGCGCCGGTACCGGTTGTTATCGTCAGATTTCCCGCAGAGAGCGTGCCCCCGGTTTTAGTCGAGCTTTGTTCAAATTCATCGGTACCACTGCCCGCTACATTCAGGCTGCCACCGGTTTTACTGGCACTGGCATCCACCTGAACCGACATCCCTTCTTTTGTTTTCAGTGTGGTGTCTTCCACTGCCTGATAATCGAGACTGCCCTCTGTGGTTATACCCAGCTCCTCCGTAGCAGCCATATTGGTACCTTCTAAAGTAATATCACCTTTAGACTGGAGCTGAATATTAGTGGCGTTAATTGAACCAACCGTACCCGTGGATGTTGATTCATGCGACTTTTCTTCACTATGACCTCCGCCGCCTCCGTATTCACCGGTTCCCGGCGCAGCACTGACACTGACACTGGCGTTTGTGCTGTTAGAGTTACTGTTTGCTTCGGTCGTTTCACGGGCCGCGAGAAAATCAATTGACCCTTCTTCAGCGGTAATGGCTGCCGTTCCACCTGCCGCCAGGTTTGTTCCGACTAACAGAACATCCTGTTTCGCGGTCAGATCCAGATCGCCACCGGCAGTAAAGGACGCTGCCTGCTGAGAGGTAGACGATGAATCGCTGTGGGAGGTGCCACCGGAACCACTCCCCGAAACAGTACCATCACCACTAACGCCCACTTCGACATCCACCTGGGTGGTGTCGCTTGTGGATGCAGTGCTGCTCTGGGCGGTCAGTATATTGATACTGCCTTTATCTGCACTGACCGTGATATCGCCACCGGCATCAACATTTGTGCCTTCAAAGGTTGCATCTCCCTCTCTGGCGGTGAATGAGGTGTTGCCACCACTGCTGAAACTTGAACCGGTTGCCGTATTTCCATTACCGGTGGTCGTGGTTTTTGTCACAGAGACACTCAGATTGGCAGACACATCACCGGCATCCGGCACTTTCAGGGAGTTAATGCTGTTAGTGGCATCGGCCATATCAAACTTTGCCTTACCTTTATCATCAACGAAGCTGTCGACTACCGCTCCCAGCCCCAGATCGGCTTTAGCTCCCAGGCCAACGGATACACTGAGCGATTCGCCATTCTCGGTATAGGTGTCCTGTGCTGCCAGGCTGTTTATCGAATCGGCCTCTACACTGATGTCGCCGCCGGCAGCTACCTGAGTCCCCTGTTCTGTAAAATCACCACCCGCATTAAGCGTGATATTATTACCTGCACTTAATGAAGAAACCTGACTGGTTGTCTGAGTAGCATTGCCAGAGGTGTCATCATGCTGAAATCCAAAACCACCCTCAGCGCCATTGGTTGAGGCTTCACCACTTATATTGAAACTATCGGTTGAGGTGGTGCTGGTGATAGTCGTGGTATCTTCTGCGGCCAAGACATTGATATCCCCCTGAGCGGACAGATTCAGATCTCCACCCGTGGCAATATTTGATCCGACAATATTGGCATCCCCCTGAATCGCATCCCCACCTGCATTCAGGTTACCGCCAACGATAATATTCGAGCCCCGGTGAGTGGTGGAATCGATATGCAGCGTTTCGCTGGTTGTCGTAATTAACGTCCCCTCAGCCTTAACTGTCGGCGTGACATTATTTTCACCCAGATCAGCCGAAGCACTCCCCCCGCCAAAGAGCGCACCCTCTGTGTGCTCAGAATGAATCGTGGTCTTTTCTTCGAATGCAGTAATATTAAGATCACCGCCGACACCCTCAACATTCAGATCACCTGCAACACCGATATCTGAACCCACGACATTGGTATCCCCACCGGAGTTCAGACTGAGTGATCCGCCGGTCAGTAATAACGCTGCATCTCCGGTAGTCTGATCCACGGTAACATCATCAGTTGTACCGTTCAGGACCTTGCCACTGGCCGTCTGAGTATGTGTATTACTGGATTCCTCTTTTGCGGTGATGATAATGTCGCCACCAGCATCAAGACTGCCATCGCCGCCTACATCGACAGTGCTGCCCTCAATAGTGATATCGTTTTTTGCCGTCGCGGCCAGATTGCCCCCCACCGTCAGTCCACTGCCGATGTTCTCATTGGTCTGGCTGCTGACAGACTCAGTCGATGTTCCACCATCAGCGGTTCCTTCCACTGTAAATGACTCGCTGTAAGTCTTGTTCTCGATGCCTGTAAAGGTAATATCATTTTCAGCATTGAGTGTCGCATTGCCTCCCGCACTGACATCTCCCCCTTCAGATACAATATCTTCACCCGAGTTGAGGGTTAAATCACCCCGCGCTTCGATGGTCGCGGTCTGACTGATCTGGGTATTGGTGCCGCTGCCGAACGCCCCGGCATGCTCAGTTTCAGTAGTGAGCGTGGTATTAATAATGGAGCCATTCTCGGTTGTCAGACTGACATCGTTACCTGAAATCGTACCGCTCTCATTAATGATGTTCTCTGTGGCAGAGATGCTCAGCGCATTCCCGGCAGCAATGGTTCCAAGATGGTTGGTCACACTTCCCGCATCAATGGAAAGATCATCAGACGCGATAAAGGCACCACTGTTGGTAACCACTCCATCAGTGACAACATCAATATTCCGGGCTACAAACTTAGCGCCTTCGGCAATATTCGCCCGGGTAGCGCTCGACAGGAACAACTGTGGCACTAATACTTTTTCGCCATTGACCTCGGTCTCTACCATCCAGACGATGTCTTTCTGCAGGTTATTAATCTGCTCTGCTGTTAACGCAATCCCCAGCCTTAAGGACAGCGATTCATTCGCCTGTAAACCATTTTCAAGCAGGTAGCGGTACTGATCATTTTCATCTATTAAACCATCGGCGATAAATCGCTGACCCGCTTCAGCCAGTATCTGTTCACGAATCAACTGCTGCTCATAATAAGCATCGCCTAAACGACGATTCTCATCAGGGTCTAGTCCAAGACTGTCAATAAACAGATCTGAACTGTATAAACCGGCAAGGCTCATCAGCGTCGGATCTGTTTCAAACAGAAAAGGAGAGGTAGGATCACTTGTTGCCGTAAAAAACGGACTGCTGGCTAATGAAATGATGCCATCAAGAACAAGCGGCGAAAGATCAACAGGTGAAATAGAGATAGAGGGTAAACTGGCCGTATCAACCGAATCAGTCACTGACAACGGGCTAAGGTTTGTCCCCTGATCGTTGACTGTGATGGTAATAGTATCGCTATTGCTGGTGGATGAGGGCGCCGCTATGCGGGCATTTCCCCCTTCAGCAAAACCCTTAACAAAATCAGCGCTACTCAGGCCATTATTATTATTCAGGGCCACATTCACCGTGATGTTCCTTCCCGCTTCTACCGTAGCATCAAGGGCTTTGGTAAATGTTGTACGTACTTTGAATGTCGGTAGCCAGGCTTTATAATATTCACTGTTTGTCAGTAATCCAGTGCCAAAGGCATCTTCCAGAACCCAGTAACAAGCACTTCCTGCGCTTCCCACAGAATAATCCAGCCCACCACAGACAATTCCCAGCGAAGCGAAGTTTGCGGCAACCGCTGAACCACCGGAGGTATCAGTCATTACCATCGCGGAAGAGGTATCGGTTAAGGTTAACGCCTCATTAGTAAATGAAGCAGTCGCTGCTCCCTCAATGGTGAGATCACGCCCAGCGGAAAGCGTGCTGTATTGATTAAGACCGGTTGACTCTAACCAGATATAAAGGTCATTACCTGCCAAGACTTTACTTTTAGGCGCGGAAGAAACCCCAAAGGATAGCTGCTGATCGGTGACGCTATAATTGATAACGCAGGTATCCCCCGGCGTAAATCCCGAATCCCACTTAGTGCCACAATTACTACTGACGGAGTGACTTACCCCATCCTGATCAACAAAGGTTCCTGAAGTCACTGTCGATGCAACAGTATTCACAACAGGTATGCTATCACTGGTGCTATTTCTGAAAATACTCGCAACGATATCGATGTCGCCCAGATAGTTCTCGATCATCGAGTCGATATTCTCAACAGTAACCGATTGAGTTGCAGCTTGCAGGTCCGCTGAACTGGTTGCCCCAATATGCAGTGTGCCGCTGTGCGAATAGAGTCGTGCGTTATTCTTGTTAGTGAATAAACGGGAAACATCGATATCCATCCCCGTTTTGGCAAACAGAAAGCCGCCATCGTTGATGACATTCTGAGTAACTCCGCTACCACTGGTTGAATTAATAGTCAGACTACCGGTTTTAGAGATAATTCTGGGTGTCAGGCCGTTCGCGGCTTTATTTATCAGAGTATTGTTATCGTTAATCACCAAATCGCCGAGGGCGATTATATCGGCGGCATAGGTCGCCGACGGGGTGTTTGTCAGATGAGTGACGGACAGCCCCATAGTACCGGTTGAGTGTATACCGCCATTGTTGGTCAGGTCAGTGGCGCCGAGATCCAGAGTTGTATAACCAAACAGCTTGTCTTTGTTATAGATAGTGTCAAAAAAGATATCCAGATCATCGGCAACAATGACACCTCCAACATTGTTGGTCAGTGTTGTACCCCGGCTTCCGCTGGCATTAAAGGCCGCCGCAGTCGTGCCGGAAATAAGCCCGTCATTAGTCAGCGAATTAAAGTCGATGTCCAGTGCGTTACCTGAGATTTCAGATCCCGACGTGTTGATCAGCTCACCCACGCCGCTCTGCATTAATGTCAGCAGGCCATTTTTTGACGAGATTACATCATTGTTGGTGAGGCTATTGACGGTTAATGTCGCATTTTTATCGGCAACAATCTCATTGGTATTGGTCAGCGTGTCGAAAGTAAGGGTTAATGCCTCTTTTGAATTAACCACCCCACCCGCCTGATTGTTGAAGGTACCGGAGCCTGACTGAACTAAATTCAGTGTATCTGATGAGCCTATTTTCCCTGTGTTATTCAGGGTTGTCGCCGTAATATCCGCAGCACCGACGGAGACGATATTACCGCTGTTGGTCAGTGTTGTGGTCATCAGGTCTGACGTACCCGCCGAGGTAATATCACCACTATTGGTCAGAGTGGTCGCTGTTAGTGTCTGAGCACTATTGGCAAACAGCGTACCGCCGGTGTTGGCTATCGTTTTAAAGTTTACGGATAAAATACCGGCATCGATATTGCCCGTATTGGTCAGGGTATCGGCGCTGTTTTTCTGTTGTAATGTCAGGGTATTTAATGAGGAAATGGTGCCGCTGTTCGTTAATGTGCCGGTTATCAGCCCCCAGCTCTGTGTACCAAACAGTGTGCCGGTGTTGGTGATAGTGTCAAAACCCAGTTTCAGCGTATCGGCTTTAATCGTCCCCAGAGTATTGTTTAAGGTCGTGCCATTGATGAGCGCATCAATCCAGAGATCACCAGAGGAGTAAATTTCGGCACCGACACCACTGTTAGTTAAGGTATCTACCGTCAGTGTGCTGCTGGTAATTGCGTTTATCTTGCCACTGTTATTGAGACTATCGAATGTCAGCGACAGAACATCGGCCTCAATATCACCGGCACTGTTATTCAGACTACCGCCAGTGTTTTTTTGCCTCAGTGTTATAGTGCCTGGCGATGTTAACGTCCCGGTATTTGTGAACATGTCTGCGGTCAGTTCAGCTGAAGTTTTTCCATAGACTGTTCCGGCATTGCTGAGCGTATCGAATTTTATGGTAACCGCGTTACCTTTGATCTCACTGCTTGCTTCGGTTGTTAATGCGGTTCCCGATACACCGTTATCGGATAACGAAACGGTTCCGGTGCTGGTAATAACCCCGCCTGCTTTATTATTCAGTACAGGTGAGCTGAGCGTCAGCGCTGAATCTGCCCCGATATATCCTGCGTTATCAATGCTCGTGCTGGCTGTTACACTGCCAGCTGCAACACTGTGAATCCCCTTTGCGCCACTGGCATTACTGGCAGCATAAATAGTGATGACAGCAGCATCAACCGACGCAGTGTTCCCACTGATCAGACCACCATCGATCAGATTCAGATTCTGAGTGACGCTGACATCTAAATCCCCGGTGCCGGAATCTCCCGCAACAAGCAGCCCGCCATTAGTCAATGAGAGAGTGTTTGCTGATACAGTTGCAACATTGGCGGCTTGCAGCGTTGAGCCATTAAGTAAAGCGCTGCCTGTTGCCGTCAGGGTTAAATTATTACCGGCATCCCGGGTGCCGCCCGTATCGGTATAGTTTCGGCCAGAAATAGTTATATTATTGCCTGCCCCGGTGCGGGCATCGGTCTGGGTGATATCACCACCGCTTAAGCTAACATTGTTGGCGGCATACATCGTTACGCCATTCAATTCAATTTCATCACCTGCTGTCGCAGCAGACTGGGTTGATGCTACAGAGATACTCCCCATCGCGCTCACGTCATTGCCGCTGAAGACAATCTGACCGTTAGCATCCAGGGTTATGTCATCAACAGACGCTGCAATATCTCCTCTCAGGCGAACACCGACACCGGCTTCTGTCCCGATCAGCTTAATACGATTGACATACATTCCTCCCAACAGAGAGGAATCGATAGCAAAAGCCGGACCTGCACTGCCATCATCTGCTTTAGCCGTGGCAGTGCGAGTCGCATAATCAACACTGTTCCGACCAGCGATTAAATTCAGATCCTGAGCATTGATCTGACCGTTTATCTCCATTGATCGACTGACAATATCAAAGAAAGTAATGTCTTTTGCATTGAGTCCATTAACATCAATTAACACATCTCCGCCATTCACATCAAAGCCAGTGACAGTCCCCCCGCCTAAGACAGGTGTGCCGGTAGTCAGCGTTGCTCGCGGGAAATTGATAAAGCCGCAACCATTACAGGTAATACCATTTGGGTTCGCCAGAATATAACCGGCCTGCGCCCCTAATAACTCCTGCGGCCCTTGTAACGAAGAACGGTTGCCACTGGTGACTTCGTTCAGAATCAGAGACGCCTCGCCACCGGCAAGGTTGGGGTTGGCAACCACCGCGCCACCGATCTGAGAGACCCCATTAATATTGGAGTTATTGATGACCAGCCCCTGTTGCTGGACGTTAAAATCCTGGAATTTATTGTGCGAAAGTCCACCGGTGTTCGGGCTAACGATGTTCAGTACCTGAGTACCGTTTAATGACTCACTGACCCCAGCCTGATTATTGGCAGGCGCACTGCTATCAGCCTGAATACCTGCCGCATATGAATAAGACGGCGCGGCCCCCATACAGATCCCGGATATCAGTGTGCTCAGCAGACGCTTTTCATAGGTTTTTTTCTGCGGCGCTTTCATTGGAGTACGTTTAGGAATAATCATAGGGCAACTCCAACTTTAAAATATAAAGACCCACTTTCTACATCGTATGCCTGTCCCACGCTGTCGGAATAGTTCAGTGGTTCACTGTAAAAAAGATCGAAACTGACCAGTCCTCCACTTCCTCTCAGACCAATACCGCCACCGGACAACGTCCCGGACATCTGTCCATCCCGACCAAAAATATGACCGACGTCCAGCGCTAAATAGGGCTGAAGGTTGCCAAACACTCTCGCTATGTCTGCATCTTTAATGGGTAACAGATTCAATGCCAGATCGTTTCTCAGGTAATACCCGTTATCTCCGCTAAGAGAGGTGCCATCGTAGCCTCTGACGGTATAGAAACCGCCGACAGATATTTGTCCCTGGCTGACCATGTAGTCGTCTGAATACTGAGTTTGTAACCGACTGCTGAAAGACGCATTGCGGGAACCGACTTTGAACGGTGTTGCATAACTGGCGGAGAGACTGGTTTTGGTAAACTGGCCGGTGGGCACAGTACCCGTTCCGGCATCAGGCAACTCCTCGGAGCCGAACCAGTCAAGGCCGCTTGAAATGCCACCATCCAGAGTCCAGCTGCCACCTAACCCGGCAAAAACGCTGGTTATGTTTGCATTCGCAACGGTCAGACGCCTGCTACTGCTCACCAGCAGGCTGTCTTCTATATAGTTTTTGGTGTCTGTGTGGGTGAGCCCTGCGGAGAAAGTCACTTTCTGCGTCTGAGAACGGTACAGAACATTGGAAAGCCCGATATTTGAATTCAGTGTTTGCCCCCGGCTGCGGAAACTTTGTGTCGCGCTTGTCACCAGATTTTTATAATCAAACTGACTGTATGAACCAAAAAACGTCCAGTAACCCAAAGGAATATTGAAATTTAATAACCCCGTACGGGCCAGACCATTTCCATCATCGTCATCCAGATTATGGGTCAGACTGAATGACCAGTAATCATTCCACCCCAGCAGATTATCGATGCCGCCAACAGCAGTGCCACGAAACTCTCCCTGCGACTCACTGCCCTGATTATCGATTGAGAGATTTCCGCTAAATCGGGAACCCGGTGTATTACTGACCAGAATACGGGATAATCCGGGGGTTGCACCCGGCTGTAGTTCCATGGTCGCGCTGTTAGATTGCAGCCGGTTGATCTGATCGAGCCCCTGCTCAATATCACGGATATTCAGCACATTACCCTCGACACCTGGAAAGATGTTTACCAGATTAATCCCGGTATGCTCACCGTTAAGATTAATCGATTCGGTGATGCCCTCGATAATCAGCAACTTCAGCGTTCCACTACTGAGATCCTGCTGGGGGATATACGCCCGGGTTGTGACATAGCCTTTTTCGATATAATAATTGGTAATAACACGCAGAAGTTCTTTAATCTCAAATAAACCGATACAGCGATCGATAAACGGAGCTGTGAGGGCATTTATCTCCTCCGTCGTCAGACTCATTGCCCCTTCGAGAATAATGTTGTGAACCTCAAAACACTGTCCCGGTGCGCCCTCAACCTCAGGTACTTTATCGACACCACTGTCAATGGTGCCCGGTGGCCGACGTTTCTGATCCTGTTCCTGAAGAAGTTGCTCCTGCCTCAGCTGTTCCTGCTTATTAAGCTGATCAACCTGGCGCTGCAACTGTTCAAGCTGAGCAGCATCGGGCGATGCAGCATGCGCCACGGGCATAAATATGAATAGAAGAGACAGAAAGAAAGTGCGCGATAAACAAATACCAGCGCCTGAACACCCTTTTAAGGTCAGCATAGAGAGAACCTGAAATCATTAATCCATTTTTGATGGCTAACAATATAAAAGGGTCTGCGTACACCCCGCTATCAGATTTCCGCAAAGTCATAATAAAAGGTGGATCGGTGATCCGATACATATAATCATCAGAACAGGATGATACTAACGCTCTGAGTTGTATTTAAAGAGCTGATTTTATTTTTGATTATGCGACTGGCTCCGATATCCCTGTCGAATCGTTTATCCACTCCGTCATTAGTCTGTTAACTGCTTATCCAATACATCTTTCATCAGTGCTTCAAACTCTGCCTGACGGTAATACCCCAGGGTCTCTGCAGCAACACCCAGTGAGCAGTTATTCTGGTGAGCCTGATGAACAATTGCAGAAGCCGTATCATAACCAATCTGTGGTGCCAGCAAGGTGATGGTTGACAGATTATGCGCCATATTCGCTGCAATCTGCTGCTGATTCAGTGTCAGACCCGCCACACAGTTATGGGCAAATGAGTGCATCGCATCGGCTAACAGTTCGATGCTTTCCATCAGGTTGTGGATAATCACCGGGCGACAGGTGTTCAGCTGCAACTGCCCCTGACTTGCCGCCATGGATACGGTCAGGTCGTTGCCGAACACCTGCAGACACACCATGATGAGTGCCTCACACTGGGTGGGATTGACCTTGCCCGGCATAATCGAACTGCCTGGCTCATTGGCGGGCAGTTGCCACTCGTTCAGACCGCAGCGGGGACCGCTCCCCAGCAGGCGGAAATCGTTGGCCAGCTTCAGCAACACAGCCGCTAACTGTTTCAGTGCGGCACTGAAACGCAGTGAGTCATCCTCCCCGGAGACCGCAGCATAAAGATTTTCGTGTCGCCTGAAAGGCAACCCATATCGCTGTGCCAGACCCGCCGCAACATCGGTCCCGAAGCCATCCGGCGCATTACTGCCGGACCCCACTGCGGTGCCGCCTATTGCCAGCTGATACATACCATTGAGACTCTCGTTAATCGCCTCCCGGGCCGCCTTCAGCTGGCTTATTTGGGCTGACAATTCTGCCCCGACGGTTACCGGCAGGGCGTCCATAAGGTGGGTACGCCCCACTGTATAAATAGCGGCAAACTCTGATTGCTTGTCACTCAGGGTTCGAGTCAGATGATCCAGTGCAGGAAACAGAGCATCATGACTTTGCTGAGCCACCGCCAGATGCATAGCGGTTGGAAAGACATCATTAGAGGACTGGGACATGTTGACGTGATCATTGGGGTGGACAGCTGTCGTTGCGACAGACGTCTTCCCTATTGATTCCAACCCGACATTCGCCAGGGAAGTAATCACCTCATTAACATTCATATTGGTCTGGGTGCCGGAGCCGGTTTGCCACACCCTTAGCGGAAACTGATCACGATGATTCCCTGCCAGCAGATCATCGCAGGCAAGCGTGATGGCATGACAGTGTTCGACTGCGAGAAGCCCTCTGCGGTGATTTACCTCGGCACAAACCCGCTTTATATTCACCAGAGCATCGATAAACCGGGCTTCAAAGCGTTGTTTACCGATATTAAAGTTGATCAGAGACCGCTGTGTCTGAATGCCCCACAGCGCACCTTCATCAACAGTGACCAGCACAAAATAATCACCTGCCTGATGGGCTGGCTCTTTGGCTGTATGCCTGATGCTGTGTTCTGTATCGCTTTTTTTCATGATTTCTCCGCCTCGCTTTTGCAGCAGAGGCAGAGTCAGAACCGGTCGCCAGCAAGGCTATTTCAGCCGCTGTGCCTTATGAAGCATTCACTGAAAACACTCAACTCAGGGGGCTGAAACGATCGCCTCCGCTGGTTAAACCATAGACTAAACCGCGGCAGTTCACTACTTAATGGCATGGGTGATGAATTTCTGAATCGCATCGTTGTCTTTCGGATGAGCGATGGCGGGGCTGATCAGTGCAGGCTTTAGCAGATATCCTTTATCTATAAGCCTGGTGATCACCGGCAAGTGCTCAATTGAAACTTTACCCGACAGAAGATTATTAAAATCAGGACGATTCTCATAGGCATTGAGCATCTGATGTAATCCCTGCAGATAGAGATAATCTTTTGTAAAACCGCCTCCCCGGTACACCCTTGATGTAATGGTAAATGCCTGATCGTCGGCAACATTATGCTGCTCTTTAAGAAACAGGAAGGTTTTTTTGAAATCGTTTTCCTCAACCATCGATTCAACGGCCAGCACCCTCAAAGCCAGCACTTTTAACCGCGGCAGTGTCATACATCCGGCAAGATATTCGCTGAGTATCGCCAGACCTTCCTGCGTCATGGTATTGACCGGGCACCCCATTGACAGGATTTTCAGCGGCTGACTGCGGGCGTTCAGCGTGGTGACCAGGTGCACCCCCAGTTCATGATGCGCCAGTGCATCTACCTCCGTTTCTGATGCCTGGGCGGAGCTGTTGACCTTGACTGTATTCCCGGACACCAGCGCATTGGCAATCATGCTGTCTTCCAACTTTATCTGATACTCATAGCCTTCGGCCCGGGCAAATGTCTCAAGCCTGGCGACAATCTCATCAGCACAGAGAATCGCATCGCTGTTCGGCTCACTATCCGGCAGGTGCAGAATGAAATTGGCATTGCGGATATCTTTTTCGCTGGGCTCACCATAATAGCGAAACGACTCGTAAAGAAAATCAGGTGTTCCGATTGATTTATACTGATCAATTTTATCCACATAGGACTCAATCACATCACTGTATAACTGACTCAGCTCAGCTTCAGCCAGCGTATCAACGGGCAGATTAAACAGACTGCGTTTGAGACAAAAAGAGTCAACTTTTTCGGTAGAGTAGGCAAACTCCGGGCTGCGGGAGAAGTTGGATTCAAAAAATGCAGTTTTCTCCAGCCGGTAATTCACCGGACTGACACTATCAAGAATATTGATGCCCTTGACCAGTTCATACAGCTCATTATCCAGTTTTCGCAGTGGTGCTGTAATCAATTCAACTGAACTCATAATTTTCCCCTTCCAGAGCGACCAGAGGTCTGATCTGTTTTTTGATGTACACCACGGGTCAGAACTCTCAGGCGGTTTTCAAGAAACTCTACACCGCACAATATCAATACCACCAGCAGCGAAAGTTTTATAGCAGTCAGCAGGGACCCCAGGCTGATAAGCACACCTAACGCGGCCAGCATCCAGATAGCCGCCGCCGAGGTAACACCAATGACTTCACCATGTTTTGACAACATAACACCGGCCCCAAGAAAGCCGATGCCGGTGACCACCTGACCCAGAACCCGGGTAGGATCAGAGGCTTCGCCCTGCAGCAGCAGAGCACTGGCGAGAAACAAATAGGTGCCCACAATGATCAGCGCAGAGGTCCGGATACCCACCGGTTTCCCCCTGACCTGTCGTTCAAAGCCGATCACCGTACCGCAAAACAGCGCGGTACCGATTGCGGACCAGCTAAAGGGGGTTATATTAATCAGGGCGAACAGGTCTGGCTGTAACTCCATAAGGTTCAAAATCGGCGCTCTCTACGTGTGTGTGCTGTCGTTAAATAATAGCTGCTTTGATGCAAGAAACTGCTGCCCCAGCTGGCGAATGGCGGTTGCATTATCCTGCTCAAGAACCTCAGCGAGGAGTAATTCTGCCTGCTCTCTGGAGACCCCACGCAGAATCCATTTGATCAGCGGAATCTTCGCCGCACTCATACTCAGTTGCTGAATCCCCATACCCAGCAGCAGCGTTACCGCAACCGGATCTGATGCCATTTCGCCACAGACACTCACGGGCAGATTCATCTTCTTCGCCATACTGCTGATACGCACCAGTTCGTGCAACACAGCCGGATGCAGAGAATCGTACCATTTACCCACCAGCGGACTGTTGCGATCCAGCGCCAGAAGGTACTGACTGAGATCGTTGGTACCGATAGAGATAAAATCCAGTTTGTTTCGCCAGAAAGGCAGCAGAGCAATACAGCTGGGAACCTCCACCATAATACCCACCTTGGGCCGACAGACTGGCACCCCCTCCTCAATCAACTGATGGTGCACTTCACTGAGTATTGCCAGACACTGATCCAGCTGTTCCGTTGAAGCGATCATCGGTAACATCAGATGCACATGCTCACTACCGGCAGCAGCCCTCATGAATGCCCGTAACTGTGTGATTAACAAAGGCTGATTATCCAGAATATAGCGGATACCCCGCCACCCGAGTGCCGGATTATCCTCTTTAACCATCGGCAGATATGAGAGAGGCTTGTCTGCACCAATATCCAGAGTGCGAAAATAGACAGGTTTGTCTTTATAGTGGCTGATCAGGCTACGGTATATTTTTTCCTGGTCATCTTCCGAGGGCAGACTGGACCTGACCATAAAGGGGACTTCGGTACGAAACAGTCCAATACCTTCTGCGCCGAACTTCAGTCCAGGAAGAACATCCGCCTGCAGTCCTGAGTTGGCTAGCAGCGTCACTCGGACATTGTCTGTGGTCACCGCCGGCAGCTGGCTGTCTGCCTGTAGACGGCTCGCCAGTGACTGTCTTTCAGAGATAATACGTTTGTACTCTCTGAGGGTCGATCTTCCGGGAGAACAGATTACCTGACCTGCATCACCATCAACCACCATCTGCTCATTGTTCTGAACCGAAACATCGCCGGTTCCCATCACTGCCGGAATACCCAGGGCGTTGGCGAAAACAGCGATATGAGACAACGAACCACCCGCATAACAGACAATACCCGCCAGTCGGTCAGTGGCCAGGTTAACAATATCAGACACACTGATATGGTCACCCACCAGGATTAAAGGATCACTCCCTGACGGCGTATCCGGCTCAGAGGTCCGCTGCCAGATCTGATAAAGCTTAGCGCCCAGATGTTCAATATCCTCATGACGGGCGCGCAGATACGGGTCATCCATCTCTTTGAACTTATCGGAGAAAAAACTGACCGACTGCCGTACGGCCCAGGGTAACTGAAACCCGGCAGCAACCTCATCCAGAATCCGCTGTTCAAATGTAGCGTCGTTCAACAGCATCTGATAAGCATCCAGTACTGAAGCCAGGCCCTCTCCCAGCGTATCCTTTACCGTATCCCGCTCCTGCCGGAGCTCATCCATCGCTTCGGCTTTCAGGCTGACCCAGCGCTGCTGTTCTGCGGCAACATCATCGGTTTTCAGCTTCTGAATTTCGGATAACTTAGACTCTTTGCGAATAAACGCTTTCCCGAGGGCAACCCCCTGTGCACCACTTATCCCGTGATATAACTTTACCTGCGAGGGCGTCACAAACAGGTCTTTTGAATAGGTGGCTATCAGCATCGCCAGATGTGTTGCCAGCGTTGAAAGTAAAGCAACATAATCGGACAGCAGTGCCTCAGAGCGACGACTCTGCACTACCAGAACACCATTCACCTGAGCCCTATAAACTAAAGGCACACCGCAAAAACTGTGAAACTGCTCCTCTGCAGAGTTCGCGACATAATAATAACCAGGATGCTGATCCGGCTCTTTAATATTAATCGTATTCTGTAGTTGCATCACCTGACCAACCAGGCCCTGCTTAGAGGGTATAACAACCGGATGCTTACGAATCAGACCCCGGCTGGCAACCAGTCTCAGACTATCATCGGGCTGTCTCAGGTAAAGACTGCACACATCAACCAACAGCGTTTCACTGATAGCATCAACAATGTGCTGCACCTGAGCTTCAATGGTATTCGCTTTAGCTGCTGACTGAATGATCTGTGTGAGTTTAGTGAACGCACTCTCACTGGAATTCTGATTCATAACACTTGCCCTGGATCGACAACCCGATCAACGTTAACTTACGGCCTGTTCACAATATGACTATAGTGAAACGGGCAACAACTTCCCTTCTACATTGAGTTTATAGCGTTCCCGAAGCATCATGACAATCAATTAAAATCACAGTAGCCAACTGACGGGGCAGAGTCAGCTTAATGACTCCGAAACAGCCCGACAACGAGCCTCAGACGACTCAGTTTAACACCGGGGCATTACACGACTTCTCCGAACTGAGCAGCATAAAACCGATACGGTACTCGCCACGGTCGGTATACTGATAGGGAGCCCGGATATAACGTTGCACAGCATCACTGACAGAAATCCCGAGGGAGTCGAGATAATGGGCCAGGCCGGCCGGCATATCATCCTGACGGGTTGCTTTCCAGACGATCAGACACTGTCCTTCAGCGGTGACCTCACTCCCTTGCGGGTCAGCAAAAAAGAGGGCAGTTTTCGGACTCAGCAGCCGTGCTCCGTCAAAATAGAGCCCTATATTGGCAGAGGTCAGATTGCTGTCGCCAATAATAGTACCCGCAGTAAAGCCTTCCTGTTTCAGCTGTTCCGCAAGCTCCGCAGAGGGATACTGCATCCGGTTTACATTGCGCTGAACATAGGGCGCCAGCCAGAACTGACTGAACCTCAGGACGATTACAATTACCGCAAAGAATATAAGCACAGACCTCAACAGCGTCTCACGGCGGGGGGAAAAGCCTGAGGCTTCGGCTCTGCTGAGCAGATACAGAGGAAACATAATCAACAGTGGCTGAAACCAGCGGCTCTGAAACTGGGTAGTCCCAAACACCACGATCAACACCATACAGACCAATACCGCAGCGATGAGAAAGCGAGCGGCCAGAAGTCGGTGTATATTTGCATTATTGGCCGATAATGGCCGGTAAATGGAAGGAAAAAGCAGTGTCAGCACCAGCCACACCAGAATCAGGAACTCAGCTGAGTTCTTCGCCAGACTGGAAAAACCGCTGACGACACCCTTCAGATAACCTGTCTCTCTGCCCTCTCCCACCTGGTTGCTGATAAAAGCCCTGATTTCATCCAGATGCTCAATAGCCCAGAACATGTGCGGTAGAAACAGCAACAACGCAATAACACCTGAAATGATAATACGCCAGTCGCCAACCACGCTGCGGTATTCCCGTATCGACAGGGCCGCAAGCAGCAGACTCAGGGCGAACAGGCCGAAACTGTATTTAGCCAGCATCCCTGCAGCCAGCAACACACCCAGCACTATATAGCCAGAAAGGGAACGCTTCTGACAGATCCGTATCGCGGTATAGAAGGTAGCAGATGCAATCGCCGTAGCCAGTACCGTATGGGTCAGATCTCTGACCGACTCCCAGGCGATACTGGGAATCAGAAACAGAGAAAAAGCAGCCAGAATCGCTATGCGCTGATTTTCAATAAGTTTACCGGCCGTCAGCCAGCTGAACAGATAGATACAAAACAGCAGCAGCGATTTAAGCAGCGCCAGAGCAAAAACCCCTTCCCCGAACGCCTGGAAAAAAAGCCACTGTAACCAGCTATACAATGGTGGCTGAGTGTTATATCCCAGTTCAAGTTGCTGCCCCAGAATCAGCTGTTCGGCTTCATCCAGCTCCAGTGTGCCACCCATAGCCAGACGCACAAGCAGATGAACCAACACATATCCGGCCAGTAAATATAAAAAGTGACGGGGTGATGCAGTTGCTTTAACAGAGAGGGACACCGGCAGTCCTTAATCCGAAGAAATAGAGTTAACTATGTTATCACTGAGACAAGGGAAACCGAATACTGTTATTACGGAGGCCATTTTTCAACCTGCATAAGGCCGTTTGAACACAGCAACCTGATCTGAAAAGCCAAAACCGTCGTAAATTCTGTGAATAAGTCCGAATCAATCAGAACTCTGTGGGTATTGCGGGCTTAATAATAGTTAATCGCTTCAGGTGACTGATATGAAATACCTCCGTTTGATGAAATTGTGGCTGGGATTTGTTTCAGGCATTACGCTCTTTCTGTCAACATACCTTCAGGCAGGCGACATTGTGAATTATCAGGTCAACGGTGTCAGTTATGAGGGTTATTACAGCAGCCCGGCAGAGAACGCTCCATTGGTGCTTCTGGTCCATGACTGGGATGGTTGAACCGACTATGAGATCAAACGGGCAGAGATGCTGACTGACATGGGTTATTCAGTATTTGCAGCTGACCTGTTTGGTGCTGGCATAAGGCCTGCGGAAGTCATTGACAAAAAACAACATACCGGCGAGCTGTATAAAGACCGTGCAAAGATGAGAGCACTGCTTGAGGGTGCTATGGAAAAAGCCAGACAACTGGGGGCTGACACTCACAACAGCGTAGCTATGGGCTACTGTTTTGGTGGCGCGGCTGTTTTAGAGATGGCGCGCTCAGGCGCCCCGATGAAAGGTTTTGCTACGTTTCATGGAGGACTGGTAACACCTGACAACCAGGATTATTCAAAAACACAGGGCGCGTTGCTGATTATGCATGGCAGCGCAGACAGCGCTATCACAATGAATCAGTTTGCCTCCCTGGCCACCGAGCTTGAAAACAGCAACGTTGCACATGAGATGATCACCTATAGCGGTGCACCGCATGCGTTTACTGTATTTGGCACTGAGCGTTACCGTGAGGACGCGGACAGGAAGTCATGGCAGCGTTTCAGCAACTTCCTGGCAACTACACTGAAAAACTGAGCAGGGCTGTCAGCATATGCATCTGGCAGCATCAGAGTTCAGGGTCGACTCTGTTGCTGTCAGAGGTGTTGATGCGATACCAGCCGGCAATACTGTAACGGTCAGTCATGGTCGGCAGCACCTCATGGGGAAACTCTTCACTGAGGAAAACCACCAGCGTACCAAACTCAGGCTTAACACTCAGCAGAGGTTTATTGCTTTTTTCCGGATAGATAAGCAGCTCACCACCGTCTGCATCGGTCCAGTCAGGATTAAGGTAAGTAACCACTGTCAGCACCCGATTCTGCTGGCCTCGGAAAGCATCGAGATGGACTTTATAAAAATCTCCGGCACGATAGTGTGCGTAATGACTCTCAAATGAAAACAATCCCAGAAACAGTCTTCTGTTAAGCGCCTGCTGCAGACCATCAGCCCACAAAAGCCAGTCCTGGCCGGCGGTCGTGGATTGATCAATCCAGCAGATTTCATCGCGGCGAATCGTTTCAATATTTTTATGATCGGCCTGACGTCCAATACCTGCACGGCTGAAACTATCTTCCGGAAGACTCCTCACTTCAGAAGCCAGCGCTACGCCAAGCGCTTCAGGCAGGGCATTACGGATAACACAATAACCCTGTTGATAAATCTCATTAGCGATGCGGTCAAATAACTCGCTGGCTGACATCTGCGTGCTTCCCATTTGTCACACTACTTAGAAAAGCGCATTTGATAGAAAAACAACGCTACCAGCAATCTATTTCTGCTCAAACACCTGAAGCGGAATGATAAAAACAGAAAGGGCCGCTATAGCGGCCCTTTCTGTACAGAATAATCAGCTTTCAGCTGCGACGATCAGCAGGGCTTCCACGGCGCTCGCTGCGCCCGAATGTTGGCGCAACGTCGGTGCTGCGAACATAGCCGACGACACATCGCTCAGGATCGATAACTTCGCTTAACACTTCCCGCCACTTGTCAGAGTTCAATAACACGTGCGAAGAGTCGCTGAACTCAAGCCAGCCATTCTCAACCATCGCTTTGACTTTACGGCGTACGGTCTCATAAGGGATGCCGGTGGCAATACTGATTGAATGATTGTTGCAGGAAAAACCGGCCACTTCCTGACGATCCTGTGCCTCTTCACGCTGACGCAGAGCCCACAGTGAGATTACATTAAAAATTATCGCTGATTTGATATCACCATCGAAAACCCGGTAACAACGGATCAGAAAATCGGTTGAAAAAGAAACAAAGCCCAGCTTCTGAGCCAGCTCATCGGCATCATAACTGGCACGCAGGCTAGTTGGCATACCCCCTCCACACATAGATTTTTTAGTGTCTTCTGAACCGGCCCTGTGAGCAGTATCCTTATCCATCTCCCCCCCTTAATTATAATTCTGTGTACAAATCCGTTTTACTTATACAGTTCACTGATTCAGCGGCTCAATCAAACAGATCTCTCATTTTGAGTATAAAACAGAACATATACTATTCCGCCCCTGTCAGACAACAAAAACCCCGTATTTAATAGGAAATTTAACCTCTGAAACTGTTTTGTCATAATTTTATAAGAAACTATATCGGCTAAATAAAAGAAAGGTTTAAAACAATGAAGACAAATTCAGTTGAACATCAAATAGAGCAACTGGTGCGTGATGACCACAGCGCCGAACAGATTATCAGTATTATCGACCTGCCAGCCGATCAGGTAATGTCACTGTATCGAGACTATATTGAGCAGCGTAAACAGCAACAGCTAAGGGCTTCAAACCAGCACAATCAGGCAACATATGCCATGAGTCTGCACGCCTGAAAGCCTCTTTGCTCTACATCATTTTTTTACGATTCAGCTTCGATTAAGACCTTTAGTGGTATTTACAGAAAGTAGTCATATGCATACACTGCGATGACTAAAATTCCAGAGCTGGTTAAACGGCAGCGATAAACGGATACTAATAAAGGTGAGATGAGATGAAAAAAACAATGATCCTGGCAGTCACTGCCATGCTGATGACGCCCGTTGCTGCTATGGCAGAACGCGATGGTGCTACCCTGTATAACACTAAATGCATGGCGTGCCACATGACTGGCGCTGCCGGTGCACCTATCGTTGGTAATGCAAGTCAGTGGGGGCCTCGCGCAGCAATGGGTATTGATGCACTTGTGGCATCAGCAACTAAGGGCATCAACGCAATGCCTCCAAAAGGCACCTGCATGGACTGTACAGAGAGCGAGCTGAAAGGCGCTATTCAGTACATGATCGATAATTCTAAGTAACAGAGTTTAAAGATAAAAAAACCCGGCCAGTGTGCCGGGTTTTTTATGCTTTGCAAACAATCCACAAGGGCTTAGCTCAGAACACATCCTGCGGATCTAACGGACCGAACTCCTTATCTCCCGCTCCCTGAGCTTTGAGTTTTTCCAGCGCTTCAGGATCACTCCCTTTCTGAATAACAATTTCGACCCGACGGTTCATACCGCGATTTTCAGCGGTGTTGTTTGGCGCAAGAGGCTTACTATCAGCAAAACCGGTAATGGTAAAACGTGACTGATCGATACGTGGATCAGCAAACAGCTCATGTCCAACGGCCAGCGCCCGGGCAGTCGACAATCCCCAGTTAGACTCATACTGCCCGCCGGATACCGGGATATTATCGGAGTGCCCTTCGATTGAAACTTTGCCACCTACATTGAGTAACACATCCCGAATCTTGGCAATGACGGGGATATAGGCAAACTTTAACTCAGCAGAGCCGGATTCAAATGAGCCCTTCTCCTTAACCCGGATAACAATCTTCCGGCCATCGGTATCGATCTCAACACTCCCCTGCCCTATCTCCTGACGTAAAGCAGCAGCAAACTCAACAGCCTCTTTCTTCGCTTCAGCTTCAGCCTGAGCCTCCATCTGCTGCAGCATCTGCTGTAAATTGTCTGCTGTTTCACCTTCAAGCTTATCCCTGATCTCAGACTCTCCCTCTTTAGTCCTGACATCCAGTGTCTGCAAATCGTTACTAAGGGTCATCTGTCTGACTTCATTCAGGGGCGTTGGCTCCGGACGGCCGGGGCTGAATTCCTGAGCAATAATACTGGTGCCCTTGGGAATATCCTGTACTTTAATCTGATTCTGCACCCCGAATGCTTCGCGCATTGAGCCCGCCAGTTGCTTAAACTTCAGTACATCCATCTCCGAAAATGAGAGCAACAACACAAAAAAGCACATCAGCAGAGACATCAGATCAGCAAAGGTCGCCAGCCATCCGGGTAAGCCTGCCGCACAGGGGGGACATTCGAGCTCTTCATCACTCATCAGCGTCTGTCCCTTTAAGCTTCTTCAGCGGCAGGTGCACGCTTAGACTCAGGCAGATAGTTGCGCAGCATCTGCTCAATCACCCGGGGGTTCTGGCCCGCCTGTATTGCTAATAAACCATCGATAATCAACGCCTGATTCAAAGATTCCTCGTCTTTGCGACCAGACAGCTTATCGGCAATGGGCAGGGCGATCATCGTCGCTATAATCGCACCATAAAGGGTCGTCAGCAGCGCCACAGCCATCGCAGGACCAATCGACTTCGGATCCGACATGTTAGACAACATCTGCACCAGTCCCACCAGCGTACCGATCATCCCCATCGCAGGCGCTACATCACCCATCGCCGAAAAAATGGAGATACTGGTCTGATGACGCTCAGTGGTCAGCTTCATCTCTTTATTCAGTAAGGTTTTTACAACCTCGGGATCATGCCCGTCCACCAGCAACTGAATACCGCGCTGCATAAAATCACTGCTGACCTCTTTATCTTCCAGGGAGAGCAACCCCCCCTTTCGCGCAGCATCAGCAAGATCGACAGTCTCGGTAATAATATCTTCAGGACTGACTGACTTAAACAGAAAGGCTTTGGCAGCAACTTTACCTACGCCGAGAAACTGCCCTAGGGTAAATTTCATCAGCACAACAAGCAGCATACCCCCAACAACGATCAGCATTGATGGCACGTTGACAAATACACCGGGATCACCACCGAGCACCATCGCCGCGATAACAATGCCTAATGAACCAATTAATCCAACCAGTGTTGCTAAATCCACACAAATCCCCTTCGTGTATCTGACTGCATCAGCTCTCTGAACGGTCTGAACAGTGATACGTTATCGCCCGCATAGCGATGAAACTTTAATGTGATGATACCAAAATTTTAACCGGGTTCCCCCTATATCCCTCTGTTTAGAGTACAATTTATGGGTCTGATTGACCCTGACCGGCCTGTCCGGTAATTTGTTGCCTTTTAAACGGTTCCAACACCGACGGTATGCTCTATGTGCGCAAAGAAAAAAACACCTGATTTTGAAACCTCTCTGTCACAACTGGAAACCATGGTTAACCAGCTGGAGCAGGGCGAACTGTCTCTGGAACAGTCGCTGCAAACCTTTGAACAGGGTGTCCGCTTAACCCGTGAGTGCCAGTCCATTCTCGCCGATGCAGAACAGAAAGTGCAGATGCTGATTGAGCAAAATGGGGAGTTGAAAGAGGTTCCCTTTGACCTTCCTGAGGAGTGATCTGATGGATGCCAAGCCGTTGTTGCAACAATACCAGCAAAGGGTCGAGCAACAGCTGAAAACCGTCCTGAGCCTTTCAGGAGATGCCGAGAAAGTCCGCCAGGCAATGCAGTACTCCCTGTTTAATGGCGGCAAACGGGTACGCCCTGTACTCGTTTATATGGCCAATCAGTTGTTAGGCGGCAGCCTTGAACAGGCGGATGCCGCCGCGTGCGCTATCGAATGTATTCACAGCTATTCGCTGGTGCATGATGATCTTCCGGCGATGGATGATGATGAGCTGCGCAGAGGCAAGCCAACCTGCCATATCGCGTTTGATGAAGCGACTGCAATTCTCGCAGGCGATGGCCTGCAAGCGCTGGCGTTTGAGCTACTGGCTACAGATACAACCTTACCGGCTGAGACCTGTCTGAAAATGATCAGAATACTGGCCCGGGACAGTGGCTATCGGGGCATGGTGGGGGGGCAGTCTATTGACCTCTGCAACGAGGGGCAGCAGATCAGTGCCGGACAACTTGAGCTGATGCATCGCTATAAGACCGGCGCCCTGATCAGCGCCAGTATTGAGCTGGGGGCACTGTCGAGCAATCAGGCCAGCGACAGCGATCTGCAAGCACTGAGCAACTACTCCCGCGCCATCGGACTGGCCTTCCAGGTGAAAGACGATATCCTCGATATTGAGAGCAATACTGAAACGCTTGGAAAACCACAGGGTTCCGATCTGCTACTGGAGAAGTCCACCTACCCGGCACTGCTGGGTATGGCTGGCGCAAAGCAAAAACTGGCCCTTCTTAATGAACAGGCCCATACCAGTATCGACTATTTTAAAGATGCGGCTGCGCCACTTCACTGGCTGGCTGACTATATTGTTGAGCGCCAGTATTGATTACTATGTTTTATGCCATCCCCGAGTCCCGTCCGGAAACGCCACTGCTGGATCAGATGAACGCTCCGGCCGACCTTAGACGACTGCCAATCGAGCAACTGCCCTTGCTGGCTGAGCAGCTGCGTGCTTTTTTACTCTACTCCGTAGGTCAGACCGGCGGACACTTTGGTGCTGGCCTTGGAGTGATCGAACTGACCATCGCCCTGCACTACCTGCTAAAGACACCGGATGATCATCTGATCTGGGATGTGGGCCATCAGAGCTATCCCCATAAGATTCTCACCGGGCGCAGGCAAGCAATGCTGAGCATCCGTCAGAAGGACGGACTGGCCCCCTTCCCGCGCATCAGCGAGAGTCAATATGATGATTTTGGCACGGGTCATTCGAGCACGTCGATCAGTGCCGCCCTGGGCATGGCTCTGGCGGACCGGCTTCAGGGGTTGCAACATAAAACAGTGGCCGTTATCGGTGATGGCGCCATGACTGCCGGGATGGCATTTGAGGCGCTGAACCATGCCGCCCATACCAATGCCAATCTGCTGGTGATACTCAACGATAACGATATGTCGATCTCCCACAATGAGGGAGGGCTGGCCACCTATCTGGCAAAAAACCTCAAGGATAAAATGGGCGCAACCACCGCAGCCCTGTTCGAAGCACTGGACTTCCACTACAACGGGCCTGTCGATGGCCATGATTTCAGTCAGTTATTACCCGCCCTGCAGCGGTCGCTGACCAGCAAAGGCCCCCAGTTTCTCCATATCACCACCCTGAAAGGCAAGGGTTTCGCCCCGGCAGAGAAAGACCCGGTGGGTTATCATGCCATCACTAAAATTGATCCGATCAAGCCGCCACCCGTCCAGCCAGCACTAAAACAACCCAGCTTCGCCAACATATTTGGCCGCTGGATCTGTGATCTGGCTGAAAACGACTCCCGCACTGTGGCGATTACCCCGGCAATGAGTGAAGGCTCAGATCTGATCGAGTTCTCCCGGCGGTTCAGCGAACGCTTCTTTGATGTCGCCATTGCTGAACAGCATGCAGTGACCCTGGCGGCAGGCATGGCCTGCCGTCATATGAAACCGGTGGTGGCGATCTATTCGACCTTTCTGCAGCGCGGCTATGACCAGCTGATCCACGATGTCGCTATTCAGAATCTGGATATCCTGTTTGCCCTCGACAGGGCAGGTCTCGTGGGAGAGGATGGAGCAACCCACTCTGGCTGCTTTGATATCAGCTATCTGCGCTGCCTCCCCGGCATGATAATAATGACCCCTGCAGATGAGCAGGAGCTGTGCAACCTGTTACAAACAGGCTATGAACATCAGGGGCCTGCAGCAGTGCGTTATCCCCGCGGGAAAGGTTCCGGCACCCCGATCAAAACTCCGGAGCTAATCCCCCCTGGCAAAGCCCGGCCGATACGGAAAGGAGAAAGCG
The DNA here is from genome assembly GCA_018223185.1 of Oceanospirillales bacterium. Taxonomy (GTDB): domain Bacteria; phylum Pseudomonadota; class Gammaproteobacteria; order Pseudomonadales; family Balneatricaceae; genus Amphritea. Next base: position 125,231 of record JAAEYW010000002.1, read on the forward strand.
CAGCGATTCTCAACTTCGGCCCGCTGCTGAATGAAGCCAGAGCAGCCGCTGAGCAGCTGAATCTGACACTGGTGGATATGCGCTTTGTTAAACCCCTGGACCACCAACTAATCGATCAACTGGCAGCAACACACCCTCTGCTGATTACACTTGAGGATCACGCAATCAAAGGTGGCGCCGGTTCTGAGGTGAGTGAGTACCTGCATACAAAAAGACACAGCAACCAGTTACTCAGTCTTGGCATTCCAGATCGCTGGATTGAGCATGCGACACGCTCAGAACAACTGTCAGAGTGCGGCCTCGATAGTCAGGGCATTATCGACTCAATACAAAGCTGGCTGTAACGATCAGCCATCATCGCCGACAATCGAGCAGCTTACTTATAAGAGCAGCTATAAGAACAGCTATAAAAAAAACCGGCATACGCCGGTTTTTTTTATTATTCCTCTTCATCATCCTGAAAATGATGTTCGCTCATCAGGTGACCCAGCTTACCCATCTTGGTCGCCAGATACTGCTCATTGTGGCGATTTTTCCCCACCTGTAAAGGCACCCGGGCGGCAACATTCAGGCCATACTGTTCTAACGCTTTTACCTTACGCGGATTATTCGTCATCAGGTTGACACTGCTAACACCCAGATGTTCAAGCATCACCTGACACATACTGTAATCACGCAGATCGGCGGCAAAGCCCAGTTTCTCATTGGCCTCCACCGTATCAGCCCCACCGTCCTGCAGGTGGTAGGCTTTAATTTTGTTAAGAAGGCCGATACCACGCCCTTCCTGACGCAGATAAAGCAGTACACCACAACCCTCTTCACTGATCCGCTTGAGTGCCTCCTGCAGCTGGAAACCACAGTCACAGCGTAACGAAAACAATGCATCACCGGTCAGGCATTCAGAATGGATGCGCGCCAGTACCGGCTTGCCAGAGTTCAGATCACCATAGGTCAGCGCCACATGTTCTTTTCCGGATGCCAGGTCTTCAAACCCAACCATTGTAAAGACCCCCCATGGGGTCGGCAGCTTGGATGATGCGACGTACTTTACGGACACTAAGGGATTCCTTCGAAAAATAAGGCGATTATTCTAGCAGTGATATCGCCTTTCACATACCCCTGTAATGGGGGCATTATCAGAATATTAAAGGTTGCGGTGTATTAATTTTGCTTAGTCAGCTCAAGATCAGCACGGCGGGGCAACATGACCACCACTTTCAGCCCGCCTAATAACTCCGAAGAGTCGAGCATTATCCGGCCCTGATACTGACGGACAATCTCGTTGATAATGCTCATACCAAGCCCATGCCCACTGGTTGACTCATCAAGCCTCTCACCACGGTTCATCAGCCGCTCCCGGGCCTCTGCAGGAACGCCAGGACCATCATCTTCGACGATCAGCTCCAGACAATGCTCATCCATATGCGCTTTAATGCAGATCTGACTCTCAGCCCATTTACTGGCGTTGTCCAGTAAATTGCCCAGCAACTCCACCAGATCATCCCGCTCACCCGGAAAATAACTTTTCGCACTGATATCCAGATCGAAGACCAGCGCTTTTTCCCGATAGATCGCTTTCAGCGTCCGGATCAGCTTTTCAAGCTCGTCACCCACATAGATCCGCTGGCCCGGAAGGGCGGCACCGGCAATCCGGGCCCGGGTCAGCTCCCGCTCAATCATTTCGCGCAGTCGCCGGGACTGCTCTTTAATACCCTGCCCCTGAGGCACGCCCTGCTCAAGCAGAGTATCAATATGGCGATCTATCACGGTAAGGGGCGTTTTCGCTGCATGGGCCAGGTTGCCAACAGCATTGCGGGAGCGCTGTAACCGCAGCTCCATATTCTGCACCAGATAGTTAATTTCAGTCACCAGCGGCTCAATCTCGCGCGTATTGGTGGGTGACAACTGACGGATATCCCCGGACTTCAGCCGGGATATATCCTGCTTCACCTCTTTCAGTGAGCTCAGTCCACGGCGGATAATAAAGATCTGCAGCGTCAGCAGGATTATCAGACCAATAAAACCCAGCCCTGCCATTAACCAGCCCAACTGGCTCAGCGATTCCTCAATCCGGCTGATATCTTCTGCCAGAACCACCTGAATCTCACGCCCCTGTTTCATAAAGGTTTTTGAGTAAACCAGTGTCGGTTTATTGTTCTGCTGCATCAGACGGATATTTTCCTGGCCAATATCCTGTCCGGTTTCAGCCGGTATCTGACTATCCCAGAGCGAACGGGAAAAAAACCACTTACCATCCACCGCGACCTGATAATAGTGCCCGGACATCGGCTGTTGATACACCGAGGAGGTGTTATCCACATTGATACGCCAGCCAGCGCCAATATCCATCTCAACAGCCCGCAGGACTGAATACGCATCGCTGGTCAGACGGTCGGCGACAAATTCATAGGCCATCTGCCGCAGAAACCAGTTCTGCCCCACCCAGAAAAGGCTGAACATAATCAGTGTTACGGCTATAAAATTAACATTAAGCCTGGACTGGATCGACCTCAACGGCGGACTCCGAAAACATAGCCCTGACCCCGTTTGGTAGAGATCATTTCGTGACCGATTTTTTTCCGCAACATCTTGATATAGGCTTCCACCACATTACTGTCATTCTCGGCGCAATCATCATACATATGCTCGACCAGTTGCAGCTTTGACAATACCCGCCCGGGATTATGCATCATATAGCGCAGCAGACGGTATTCGGTTCCGGTCAGCGCCACCTCTTTACCCTCGCGGATAACTGACTGAGTATTCTCATCCAGTGTCAGTCCGGAGGTTTCCAGCTGCGACGTAATCTGCTGATTTGCCCGGCGCAGCAGTGCCGTCATCCGCGCCAGAAGCTCCTCAGTGTGAAAGGGTTTAGGCAGATAATCATCCGCCCCGGCATCAAAACCATCGACCCGCTCCTGCCAGGCACTGCGGGCCGTCAACACCAATACCGGAATATTATTCTTCTGTGCCCGCCAGTGGCGTAATACCTCCAGACCTGAGCGGTCAGGGAGACCAAGATCGAGAACCACCAGATCATAGATATCTTCCTTACCCATGATCTCACCATCAACTCCATTGATCGCCAGATCGACCGCATAGCCATGTCTCGCCAGCGAAGCCTTAAGTTCAGGCCCCAGTGCGGCATCATCTTCAACTAACAAAATACGCATCTGCCGCTTCCTCTCTAGTCCTGAATCTCTAACACTACCGGGTCAACCACATCGCCATTGCGGGCATCGACATAGAGCATTGACACCATACCGTCCGGGCCAGCTATCTCCATCTCGTATATATAAAGCCGCTCTTTCTGTAACAGATGGGTATCAATAATTTTACCTTCCGACAAGGTGCTGACCAACTGCATCAGATCATTCATCGAGAGAATCTCACCTGCCTGCACCAGCACCCGACACGCTTCAGCATCAAGCGTTTTTATCCCGACCCCTTCACTGTGCAGAGACGGCGAGACCAGAAGGAATAAAAATACAATTTTAAGTATGAATGTCTTCATAGTGACTCCACTGCTCTCCGAAACAGCCATCAGGCTTTCGGAGTCAGTATACTGCGATTCTGTCTCAGGACTTTCAGCAGCCGTTACGATTTCATCAATATACCCGTAACCCGCCGGAAAAGTTATCCGGGACTATATGAAAAGACTATCAACACTATCTGAATTCAAACTGAAAACGAAGGAGGGGGCTGAGCGAATATAATCTGACGACGGCCGCAGAATAAAAATCAGAAGGCCAGTGTTAACAGTTGCAGACACACCAACGCCATCAGACCCGCCAGCACATCATCCAGCATAATACCCAAACCACCGGCAACTTTTTTATCTGCCCAGCTGATTGGCCAGGGTTTTATAATATCGAACAGCCGGAACAGTACAAAACCGATAACAATCCAGAGCCATCCTGGTGGCGCTGCGAACATCGTTATCCAGTAGCCGACAAATTCATCCCAGACTATCCCACCATGATCATGAACACCCATGTCTTCAGAGGTTTTCCCACACAGATAGATTCCCAGAACAAACGTAATCACTAATACAGAAGCATACCAGGCAAGAGAGAGAGGCTGAATCAGCAAAAACAGGGGGATGGCAGCAATTGTGCCCGCCGTACCCGGAGCCCAGGGCGAGGCACCACTACCCAGCCCGAATGCCAGAAAGTGAACCGGATTACGCCATACAGAAGCCGGGGCCTGATTCATCACATGTTGCCTTTATCAGAAAAATGATTGTAACCCTGAGGCGCTACAGGCCAGACCTGCCCATCCTCAGCCAGAACAATACCCGGTGTAGCGGAGATCTGTCCGATGCAGGTCACATTAACACTATGATCACGAAGCGCCCATGCAAGTTTAGGCTCAAGCAGCGCCGGTACAGTAAAGCAGAGCTCAAAGTCCTCTCCACCGGTCAGAGCCCACTGCCGCGACTGCACTTCACCCACCCAATGATATAACTCATGAGAGATAGGCAACTCATCCGGATTCAGCATCGCGCCAACCTGACTGGCCGTCAATATGTGGTTAAGATCGGCCAGCAGACCATCAGAAACATCAATCGCGGCGGTCGCAAACGGAGCAATCAGCAACGCCGTATCCAGACGGGGCTCGGGACAGAAAAACCGGTGCTGCAGGAAAGGCACCTGCTCGCCATGGATATTATTGAGCAGTGTCTCCAGCCCTCCCCGGGAGTCTCCCAGAGTGCCGGTAACAAAGATCCGGTCGCCAGGACGGGCACCACTGCGTAGCAAGGCCTTGCCCGGCACGGTCCAGCCATGCACCTGAATACTGAGCGTCAAAGGACCACGGGTAGTATCACCACCCACCAGCTGCACTCCATGATGACGGGCCAGTTCGGCCAGCCGGGTACTGAACGCCCTCAACCAGATCTGATCGGTGTCTGGCAACGTCAGCGCGAGGGTGAAAAAAGCTGGGGTAGCGGCCATCGCCGCCAGATCGCTGAGTGCTGCACCCAGCAACCGCGAAGCCACTCTGTCGCCGGACGTGCCGGCCTCGAAGTGAACCCCCTCCACCATAGTATCAATGGAGACTACCATTTCCCGATCAGGTGGTGGTGCGATTACCGCACAGTCATCACCCACAGAGAGCCGGACAGAGCCGGAACGATCACTGCCGATATCAGAGAAATAGTCCCGGATCAGCCCAAACTCGTCTGTGGCCACGGTCATTTATTTACCGCGTTTAGCGTTTATCTCGGTCATACGTACCCGGGCAGCCAGTTTGTCCAGTATGCCGTTGACATACTTATGGCTCTCAGTCGCACCGAATATTTTCGCCAGATCAACACTCTCATTAATCACAACTTTATAGGGCACAACAATACGATAGATCAGTTCGAAACTACCAATACGCAGCACGGCCCGTTCGATAGGATCAAGATCATCCAGAGCACGATCCAGAAACGGCTCATAAGCCCGGTCCAGCTCAGCGACGTTGGCAGGTACACCATGCAACAGCTCGTTGAACAGACTCAGATCGGTACCGGACATATCGTTATCCATACGGAACTGCAGTTCAATATCGCTGACCGAATTGCCGGACATCTCCCACTGATAAAGCGCCTGCAGGGCGAAGCTTCGGGCCGCCCGGCGCATTTCGGTATGAGATGGTTTTTTCTGCTTTTTAGGCGCAGGAGTGTCGCTCATCTTAAACCTCAAGCTGACGCAGCAGACTAACCATTTCCAGTGCAGACAGCGCAGCTTCTGCACCTTTATTGCCTGCTTTAGTACCGGAACGCTCAATCGCCTGCTCAATAGAATTAACGGTCAGTATACCGTTCGCCACAGGAATACCGTACTCCAGAGACACCTGCGCTACACCCTTGGAACTCTCACCGGAAACGTATTCAAAGTGAGGAGTACCGCCACGGATAACCGCACCCAGCGCGATGATTGCGTCATCTTTTTTCTGAGCAGCGATTTTCTGCACCGCTAATGGGATCTCAAATGCACCCGGAACCCGAATCACGCGAATCTTTTCCGCTGCAATACCATGACGCTTCAGGGTATCAATGGCACCTTCCAGCAAGCTTTCTACAACAAAGCTGTTGAAACGCCCCACAACAATCGCGTACTGACCATTTCCGGTCAGAAAATCACCTTCAATATACTGAACTGACATATTCTTTACTCTTCGCAAGCAATGTAATCGACAATCTCCAGGTCAAAACCTGAGATTGCATTAAATTTCATAGGTGAACTCAGCACCCGCATCTTACCTACACCCAGATCCCGCAGAATCTGAGAGCCGGTGCCTACCGTCAGATAGGAACCTGAAGCACTGATATTGTGCTGACGGATCTTTTTCTCAGTGTTGAGCATCTGATTCAGGGCATCGCCCAGATCAACACGCACACCGGTATCCAGCAGCAACACCACACCCTTACCCTCATCAGCCACTTTTTTCAGGGCCCGGCGCATGGTCCACTTCAGCTCCTCGCCCTGTGCCGCACCAACCACATCACGCAGCACCTCTGTACGCAGGTGAACCCGCACCGGAGTCGGCTCTTCAGGAGTAATATCGCCCAGTGTCAGCGCCATATGGGTACAGCCCTGAATCTCATCCACATACGTGACAAAATTAAAGTCGCCAAACTCGGTTGGCAGACTCCCTTCACTCTCACGCATCACGGTATGTTCGTTAGTGGTCCGATAATGGATCAGGTCGGCAATGGTGCCGATCTTCAGATTATGCTTCTGCGCAAACTCTTCCAGATCGGGACGGCGCGCCATCGTTCCATCGTCATTCATAATTTCGACGATTGCCGCAGCGGGGGTCATTCCGGCCAGGCGCGCCAGATCACAACCGGCTTCTGTATGTCCGGCACGGCTCAGTACACCACCGGGCTGAGCCATCAGCGGAAAGATATGGCCCGGCTGAACAATATCCTCAGGCTTGGCATCGGCACGAACGGCAGCACGCACAGTATGCGCACGATCTGCAGCGGAAATACCGGTAGTTACCCCCTCAGCCGCTTCGATCGACAGGGTAAAGTTGGTGGAAAACTGTGCGCCATTACTCTGCACCATCAACGGCAGCTTCAACTGCTGACAACGGTCACGGGTCAGCGTCAGACAGATCAGTCCACGGGCATGGGTGGCCATAAAATTGATATCGTCTGCGCGTACCATCTCTGCAGCAATCACCAGGTCACCTTCGTTTTCCCGGTCTTCATCATCCATCAGGATAACCATTTTGCCCTGACGAATATCTTCGATCAGTTCCTGGGGGGTATTCAGTTCCATTAAACTAAAGCCTCTGTGGCCGCGTTAGCGGCGGTTCAGGAAACCCGCCGCAGCGAGGGAAGCCATACTCACCCCACCTGCCGGTTCCGTTAGATTAGTATCAGCACCCTCTGTGTAGTTGATCAGCCGTTCCATATAGCGGGCAATAATATCAACTTCCAGATGCACTTTCCGACCAGACTGATAGCTGGCTATTATAGTTTCCTGCGCGGTATGAGGCACAATATTCAGATCAAAAACACGTCCCTCTACTGCGTTTGCGGTCAGACTGACGCCATCCACAGTAATTGACCCTTTCGCAGCGATATATCGGGCAATCGTTTCAGGCGCACGGATCTTAAAGCGAATTGAGCGGGCATCCTCTTCTATCGCGATAACCTCACCCAGCCCATCGACATGACCGGTAACGATATGACCGCCAAAGCGGGTCGTCGGTTGCATCGCTTTTTCCAGATTCACCCGCTCGCCCGGCGAAAGGTCCGGAAACCGTGTATGCACCAGCGTCTCCCTGGAAACATCGGCCCAGAAACCATCGCCAGGCAGAGCCACAGCAGTCAGGCAGACGCCGTTTACCGCAATGCTGTCACCCAGTTTCAGATCCGACAGATCCAGATCACCGGTACGCACATACAAACGCAGGTCACCCTGCAGCTCTTCGGAGGCGGCGATCACACCAACCGCTTCAATAATTCCGGTAAACATCTTTAACTCTCCACCCTGGGAATCAGCGTCAGACGCAGATCATCCCCCAGTATTCTGCTGTCGATAAGAGAGAACTTTTTCTGCTCGCTCATTCTGTCCAGCGGCAACAGAAACATCGGCTGGGCATTGCTACCCAACAGTTTCATCGCCTGATAGATAATCAGCTCATCCACCAGCCCCGCCTCAATAAAGGCGCCAGCCAGCGTTGCTCCGGTTTCCACCAGTATCTCATTACAATCCCGTTCTGCCAGTACTTTTAACAACTCATACAGATCAATACCGCCCTGTGATCCAGGGAGTTTTAACCACTCGACTGAATCGTTAGCAGCGATAAAGCCGGGCGCATCGACACCGCTGACGATCAGCGTCCGCCCGGGTAAGCTCAGCATTTTAGCCTGTTCCGGCATGCGACCGGAACTGTCGAGCACAACCCGTAATGGTTGACGGACAACCACCTCTGCCGCATTTTCCAGCCCCAGTTCCGCTTCACGAACATTCAGTGAAGCATCATCGCTGATGATCGAACCGACGCCACTGATCACAGCGGAGCTGCGCGCGCGCAGACGTTGCACATCCTGACGCGCCAAAGGCCCGGTGATCCATTTGCTTTCACCGGATGCCATCGCCGTTCGGCCGTCAAGGCTGGCCGCCACTTTCAGCCTGACAAACGGCATGCCTGCCGCCATCCGTTTAATAAAGCCCGGATTCAGCTCACGACACTGAGCTTCCATCAGACCACAACGGACTCTTATGCCCGCCTGTTCCAGCTTTCGGATGCCTTTACCTGACACCTGTGGGTTCGGATCGACCATGCCCACAACAACTTCTGCAACGCCCGCCGCGATCAGCGCATCCGCACAGGGCGGAGTTTTGCCATGGTGACTGCAGGGTTCCAGAGTGACATAAGCGATACTCCCTTTTGCCTGCTCACCCGCAGTGCGAAGTGCATTGACCTCTGCATGGCCCTCACCGGCTTTACGGTGGTAACCCTCAGCGACCTGCACTCCCTCGCGCACCAGCACACACCCCACCCGCGGATTGGGTTCAGTGGTATACAGTCCCTGCCAGGCAATCTGCACGGCCCGGGACATAAAGGTATGATCTGCAATACTCCAGTCTGTCATTCCGATTACTCTGCCTTTACAGCATCCTCTTTCTGTTCTGACAGCCGGTCGATCTCTTCTTTGAATTCGTTGATATCCTGAAAGCTACGATACACCGAAGCAAACCGTACATAGGCGACCTGATCAAGCTTGCGCAGCTGACTCATCACTTCCTCGCCGACGCTGCGGGAGGGCAACTCACGCTCACCAGTGGCTCGCAGGTGCTGTTTGATTCGACTGATACAGGCTTCGATATCTTCAACGCTGACAGGACGCTTCTCCACTGCCCGCTGGATGCCGGCACGGAGCTTATCTTCATCGAAGGGTTGACGGGTGCCATCCGCTTTAATTAAGCGGGGCATCAGAAGCTCAGCAGCTTCGTAGGTGGTAAACCGCTCATGACAGGTGATACATTCGCGCCGACGACGAATCTGCTGGCCTTCTGCCACCAGGCGTGAATCCACCACCTTGGTTTCATGGGCATTACAGAACGGACAGTACATATATCATCCTCAAAGAGCGTAGCTGAATATTCAGCCGGAAAAGAGCGTTTAAAAGCTTATATAAGCACTTATACAGACCGATTTTAAATTATCTTTGCAAGTGCTTATATAAACAACCGGGGCGCACATGGCGCCCCGACAGGGAAACTGATTTATAAACAGTTTCTATTGTAACGGTTTACTTATAAACCGGGAAGCGTGCACAGATATCCAGAACGTTCTGTTTAACTGTGTTAATCACCTCTTCATTGTCGATGTTATCCAGTACATCGCAGATCCAGCCAGTCAGCTGCTCAGCTTCCGCTTCTTTGAAACCACGACGGGTAATCGCCGGTGTACCAATACGCAGACCAGAAGTCACAAACGGTGAACGGGGATCGTTTGGTACAGAGTTCTTGTTAACGGTAATGTTTGCGCGGCCCAGCGCAGCATCAGCATCTTTACCGGTGTACTCTTTACCAATCAGGTCAACCAGGAACAGGTGGTCATCAGTGCCATCGGAAACGATCTTGATACCACGTTCCTTGAATACTGCAGCCATCGCCTGAGCATTTTTCACAACCTGAGCCTGATAGGCCTTCCAGTCATCCTGCATCGCTTCTTTGAAGCAGACCGCTTTCGCTGCGATCACATGCATCAGCGGGCCACCCTGAGACTCAGGGAATACCGCAAAGTTCAGCTTCTTCTGCAGCTCTTCATCTGCATTAGCAGAGAGGATCAGACCACCACGCGGGCCGCCCAGTGTCTTGTGAGTTGTTGTGGTAACAACATCAGCAAACGGCAGTGGCGTTGGGTAAACACCGGCAGCAACCAGACCCGCAACATGTGCCATATCAACAAACAGATATGCGCCAACCTTGTCGGCGATATCACGGAAACGCTGCCAGTCAACAACACGAGAGTAGGCAGAGAAGCCAGCTACAATCATTTTAGGCTTGTGTTCCAGCGCCAGACGTTCAACTTCGTCATAATCAATTTCGCCAGTCTCAGCATTCAGGCCGTACTGAACCGCATTATAGATACGTCCGGAGAAACTCACCGCCGCACCATGAGTCAGGTGACCACCATGGGCCAGGCTCATCCCCAGAACCGTATCACCTGGCTGGCACAGCGCCATATAAACAGCTGCGTTTGCCTGGGAGCCAGAATGAGGCTGTACGTTTGCATAGGTTGCATCAAACAGCTCTTTAGCGCGATCAATCGCCAGCTGCTCAACCACATCGACGTGTTCGCAACCGCCGTAATAACGCTTGCCAGGGTAACCTTCCGCGTATTTGTTGGTCAGCTCAGAACCCTGAGCTTCCATTACCCGTGGGCTGGTATAGTTTTCAGAAGCAATCAGTTCGATATGCTCTTCCTGACGTTTGGCCTCAGCCTGCATCGCAGCATACAGATCAGGATCAAAACCAGCGATAGTCATGTCTTTGCTAAACATTAGCGGTCCCCAAGATTGAGATTTACACAGGCCCGGCCAGCGACACCTGTCACAGCGTCGATATCCCAAGCCCTGGAAAGCCGCACATTATAGTCGAATTTATATACAAAGCGCACATGAAAGTAAGTCAGTTAACAGAGAATTTCGTTCATAAAGGAAAAAATTCCCGACAGCAATCAGCCGTCGGGAACATCGCCTGTACCGGGGAAGACCTACTCGATAGCGATAGAAACAGTGGAAGGCTGCTTTTCTTTAACCTTAGGCAAGGTCAGGTTTAGCACACCATCCTCAAAATGCGCTTTAATGCCCGCCGGATCAACATCAGAACCCACTGTGAGGGAACGTAGAAACTTTCCATAGTGACGTTCCTGACGGATCAGTTTGCCATCTTTTTCCTCTTTATCCTCTTTCGTCGTTTCAGCACTGACCGACAGCACCCCGTTTTCCAGACGAATCTCAATATCCTCTTTACGGATGCCCGGTAAATCCACTTTGACCAGGTACTGCCCTTCGCCATCATGAACATCAATCGCGGGCACTCTGTCTCCGCTACTATCACGACGAACCGGACGAAAGAAATCATTAAAGAACGTATCGTCAAACAGGCTATTAAAACGTGTCAGATTACTCATCTTTTTCACCTCCCGAGTTATTACTTCAGTTGATCGCACGCCTTAACACGGTATTCAGCAACATAGCCTCAGCACCATAAAAAACACCAATACGTACTCAGCCACTAAACACACACTAATTGTAGTGATGCTATTTACCTTTCTCCAATATCTTTTTGACGTATATCAAATGGCAATAAACGCTCGGTACGGCTAAGATATGCGCAGTTTTGAGATAACAGTTAACAGGTTGTGTAATGGCTCAGTACGTTTACAGCATGAATCGGGTTGGCAAAGTCGTGCCACCCAAGCGCGAAATACTAAAAGACATCTCCCTGTCATTCTTCCCTGGCGCCAAAATTGGCGTACTGGGTCTGAACGGCTCGGGTAAATCATCTCTGCTGAAAATAATGGCAGGCGTTGACAAGGAATATATTGGCGAAGCACGGCCAATGCCGGGCATCAATGTGGGCTATCTGCCACAGGAACCACAGCTGGATGAAAGCAAGACCGTCCGCGAAGTGGTTGAAGAGGCGGTGGCTGATGTTAAAGAAGCTCTTGATGGGCTGGAAGCCGTATATGCGGCTTACGCTGAACCTGATGCCGATTTTGACGAGCTGGCCAAACAGCAGGCTCGCTTCGAAGATCTGATCGCAGCTAAAGACGGTCACAATCTGGACATCATGCTGGAGCGCGCCGCCGACGCAATGCGCCTGCCGCCCTGGGATGCCGAAGTGAAGAATCTGTCGGGTGGTGAGCGACGCCGGGTTGCCCTCTGCCGGCTGCTGCTGGACAAGCCCGACATGCTGCTGCTGGACGAGCCGACCAACCATCTGGATGCTGAATCAATCGCCTGGATCGAACGCTTTCTGCAGGAATATCCAGGCACTGTTGTGGCGATCACCCATGACCGTTACTTCCTCGATAATGCCGCAGGCTGGATTCTTGAACTGGATCGGGGCCGCGGCATTCCTTACGAAGGCAACTACTCCAGCTGGCTGGAGCAGAAAGACAAGCGTCTGGAAATGGAATCCAAGCAGGAAGCTGCGCACCATAAAGCAGTTAATGCCGAGCTGGAGTGGGTACGTCAGGGCCAGAAAGGGCGTCAGGCAAAATCCAAAGCCCGCCTGCGTCAGTTCGAGGAAATGAACTCCCGCGAATTCCAGACCCGCAATGAAACCTCTGAGATCTATATTCCACCAGGCCCTCGCCTGGGCGAAAAAGTATTCGTACTGAACAATGTTACCAAGTCATTTGGCGATAAGGTTCTGTTTGAGGATCTCTCGCTGACCATCCCTCAGGGTGCCATTGTTGGCATTATCGGCGGTAACGGTGCGGGTAAATCCACCCTGTTCAAAATGATTACAGGACAGGAACAACCCGATTCAGGCACCATCGAGATAGGTGAGACCGTCAAGCTGGCCTATGTGGACCAGAGCCGTGATCTGGCTGGGGAGAAAACGGTCTGGGAAGAGATATCCGATGGCCAGGACAACATTGTCGTAGGCAACTACACAACATCGTCCCGTGCGTATTGTGGCCGCTTCAACTTCAAAGGCGCGGATCAGCAGAAGTTTGTTAAAGACCTGTCCGGCGGCGAACGCAATCGTCTGCATATGGCTAAACTGCTTAAAGAGGGTGGCAACGTACTGTTACTCGATGAGCCGACCAACGACCTTGATGTGGAAACACTGCGGGCACTGGAAGAAGCGCTTCTGGCATTCCCGGGCTGTGCTGTGGTGATCTCTCACGACCGCTGGTTCCTTGATCGTGTATGTACCCATATGCTGGCCTATGAAGGCGACTCTAAAGTTGAGTTCTTTGAAGGCAACTACACCGAATACGCTGAAGATTACAAACGCCGTTACGGTAAAGATCATCAGCCGGAGCGGATTAAGTATAAGCGCATGGCTAAATAAACCAATACAGCGCTTATCAACAAAAAAAACCGGCTGCGTGCCGGTTTTTTTATATTGCTCAGTCTGAGTATCCATAAAAGATACTCTGGATAAAATATGCACTAGAATAACGTAATTACTGGCACTTAAACCCGGAGCATCCGAATGACAGAAGAGCGGCGCCGTTTCCAGCGGATCACCTTTGATGCAGACAGCGAGATTCGTACCGATGATTTCAGCTACCCGGTCGAACTGATTGACATCTCATTCCAGGGGGCTCTTACGTCAGCAATCCACCCGACTCTGCTGAATATTGGTGATACAGCAGAACTGGTTATCCGTCTGTCCAGTGACATCATAATCCGCATGCCCGTGGTCCTGCGCCACAAGCTGGGAGGATATCTGGGCTTTGCGGCTCAGAGCATGGACATTGACAGCATCTCTCACCTGCGCAGACTTGTAGAGCTGAACCTTGGCAATGAAGAGCTGCTCGAAAGAGAGCTTGAACATCTGACAGGCAACTAACCCACCCTGTAAAAACGCACTGCTACAATGCATCCAGCGCTTCGGATAACTGACTGACACCCACTACCACCATCCCCTCCGGGGCCTGCTTCGGGGCATTTCCCCTGGGTACAATCGCCCGGCGAAATCCATGCTTAGCCGCTTCTTTAATGCGTTCCTGGCCGTTGGGTACCGGACGAATTTCTCCGGAGAGACCCACTTCGCCAAAAACAATCAGATCCTGTGGCAGCGCCCGGTCGCGAAAGCTGGACACTACCGATAGCAGCAACGCCAGATCGGCACTGGTTTCCAGCACTTTGACACCCCCCACCACATTCACAAACACATCCTGATCACCCGTCTGCAGGCCGCCATGGCGGTGCAGCACCGCCAGCAACATCGCCAGACGGTTATGATCCAGCCCGACTGCAACCCGGCGCGGGTTATTCATATGGCTCTGATCCACCAACGCCTGCACTTCTACCAACAGCGGCCGGGTTCCTTCCCAGACAACCATTACCAAACTCCCCGGGCTGGCTTTTTCACCTCGATTAAGGAAGATTGAACTGGGGTTTCTGACCTCTTTCAGCCCCTGCTCCAGCATCGCAAAGACCCCCAGCTCATTCACCGCACCGAAACGGTTTTTATGACTGCGCAGAGTACGGAAACGGCCATCACTGTCCCCCTCAAGCTGCAGCGAGCAGTCGATCATATGCTCCAGCACTTTCGGACCCGCCAGAGAGCCATCCTTGGTCACATGACCGACCAGAAACAGCACCGTCCCGGTCTGTTTAGCAAAACGGGTCAGATAGGCTGCGGCTTCTCGCACCTGCGACACACTCCCGGGGGCCGACTGGACATCATCCACATGCATTACCTGAATTGAGTCCACCACCAGCACTTTAGGTTTCAGCTGCTCAGCAACCGTGCAAATCTGTTCAACACTGGTTTCCGATAACATTTTCAGATTGGTGGTGATCAGACCCAGACGCTGTGCCCGCAGTGCAACCTGCTGCAGTGACTCCTCACCGGTGACATAGAGCGCTGGCATCTGCTGAGCCAGATGACACATAGTCTGTAGTAACAGCGTACTTTTACCCGCGCCTGGGTGACCACCGATCAGAATTGCCGATCCGGGCACCAGCCCGCCACCCAGAACCCGGTCCAGCTCGCCGGACCCGGACGCAAAACGCGGCATATCCGCCAGATTCACCTCCGACAGGTCCTGCACTCTCGCCATACTGCCTGCACCGGCATAACCCTCAAACCGGGCACCGCGCTGACTGCTTTGCTTAGCGCTGCTGAGCCGTACCTCTGTCAGAGTATTCCAGGCATGACAGGCGCCACACTGCCCCTGCCACTTGGTATAATCTGCACCGCAGTCATTACAGACATACGCACTCTTTGCCTTGGCCATCAAACTCTCCTGCGAATAGATCAGAGCATTCTATCGGAACCCTCCGCCACCTTGAACCAAAGAGAACTTTATTTATTCAGCTGAAGGACTACAATCAGGCGCTACACAATGCATAAAAAAATGATAACAGACGTATCACATTGTTCATGAGGAGCTTCAGATGAAACTGGAAACGATTGCCATACACGGTGGTTACAGCCCGGAAGAAACGACGAAAGCAGTCGCCGTACCTATTTATCAAACCACCTCCTACGCGTTTGATAGCGCGCAGCATGGCGCAGATCTGTTTGATCTGAAGGTTCCCGGTAATATTTACACCCGCATAATGAACCCGACTACCGATGTCCTGGAACAACGGGTAGCGGCGATGGAGGGTGGCGTTGCAGCACTGGCCGTGGCTTCCGGTATGGCGGCGATCACCTACGCGATTCAGACGATTGCTGAAGTTGGCGACAACATCATCGCTACCAGCGAGCTCTATGGCGGCACATATAACCTGTTTGCCCATACACTGCCACGTCAGGGCATTGAGGTTCGTTTTGCTAACAAAGATGACTTCGCCGCGATGGAAGCCCAGATTGATGACCGCACCCGCGCTATCTATTGCGAATCAATCGGCAACCCATCCGGCGGTATTGCCGATATCGAGACTCTGGCCGGACTGGCCCATAAGCATGGCCTGCCCCTGATCGTTGACAGCACAGTCGCCAGCCCGGCCCTGTGGCGCCCGATCGAGCATGGTGCCGATATCGTTGTTCAGGCCGCCACAAAATATATTGGCGGTCACGGTAATTCCATCGGCGGTGTGATTATCGACTCCGGCAAATTCCCCTGGGCGGATCATGCCGACCGATTCCCGCTATTAAATACCCCCGATGTGTCTTACCACGGCGTGGTCTACACTGAGGCCTTCGGCCCTGCGGCATTTATCGGCCGCTGTCGTGTCGTGCCGCTGAGAAACACCGGCGCGGCCTTGTCACCGATGAATGCATTCCTGCTACTGCAGGGCATAGAAACTCTGGCACTGCGCATGGAGCGTGTCTGCGATAACACCCAGAAAGTGGCTGAGTATCTGGCAAACCACGATCAGGTGAACTGGGTTCAGTATGCCGGACTGGAAAATCACAAAGATAATGCTCTGGCGAAGAAGTATATGAACGGACGCGCGTCAGGCATCCTCAGCTTTGGGGTTAAAGGGGGCCGTGAAGCCTGCTGCAAATTCTACGATGCTCTGAACGTATTCACCCGCCTGGTGAATATTGGTGACTGCAAGTCTCTGGCCTCCATTCCGGCAGAAACCACTCACCGTCAGCTGAATGATGAAGAGCTTAAGTCTGCCGGTGTAACACCGGACATGGTGCGCCTGTCGGTTGGTATAGAACATATCGATGACCTGCTGGCAGACCTGAATCAGGCGCTGCAAGCCGCAAGCTAATCTGCATCACAGCACAGAAAAAAGCCTCGCAATGCGAGGCTTTTTTATGGTTCATCACGCTTTACCGGGAAAGGATTCCATCGTGGTATATACTAGTGGAGCTTTATATTGCAGGGGCCCTTAGAATCTAAAACAGACTCACCACAGTACCCAGGGGCATGCTAAGGACATGGAGAGCACAGAGAGAACCTGATTAATAGTGCTTCTCCGTGCCCTATGTGCCCTCTGTGGTAAAACGCTTTTTAGCATCAAGCGTTCAGACCTCCGCCAGTTGGTTCTGGCGCGGCGTCCTGCAACGAGAGCATCCCCAATGAAAGATCGCTCTGCAGGGGTTCTTGCCTGGAGAGCTCGCCAACCGGGCTTAACCATGACGATATCGATGTTCCTATATCCTTCCCCATAACACGCGAAGAACCTTTTTTATTACCAGGAGTCCCCACGACACCTACTTAAAAATCTTGCGTACCCGATCCCACAATGTCCGGGCGTTATGCCCCTTTTCTGAGGCTCTTGCCAGTTGCCGCAGAGTTTCAATCTTACTGATCGCCAGACCATACTGTTCTTCAACCTCTCCGGCATCGGAGGCGTTAAACTCGAGATCATTCACCAGACCGTCATTCAGGCCGTAGATCCAGCCATGCACTGTCAGATCCTGACCGTGCGCCCAGGCATCCTGCACAATCGTGGTTTCACAGACATTAAAGGCCTGCTCAATGACATTCAGTTCACACAGCCGGTCAAGCTGTTGATGGGAGTGATCCCAGGCCGAAAGCAGTTCACGGTGTTTCTGATTGACCTTACGAATCTGCCGGAGCCAGTTATCGATCAATCCATGGGGCGTGCTTTCCAGAGCTGCTTTTACACCACCACAGCCGTAGTGCCCGACCACCATGATATGCTTCACCTTTAGCACCTGTACCGCATACTGAATCACCGAGAGACAGTTCATATCGGTATGGATCACCAGATTTGACACATTACGATGAACAAACAGCTCACCTGGCAACATACCCACAATTTCGTTAGCGGGCACCCGGCTGTCGGAACAACCGATCCAGAGATACTCCGGCGCCTGCTGCTGCGCCAGCGTCTCAAAAAAAAGAGGGTCATCCTGGCTGATCTGCTCAGCCCATTGGCGATTACTTTCTAAAAGTTGCGTCAGTCGTTTCATTTTTTCTGTTACATAGCAAAAGAGGGCATAAAGCCCTCTTTATAAACTGTCGATTAAACGTGGTACTGAGCGCTGAGCTCATGCACCGCATCAACAAAGATCTTCGGCTGCGCCGGATCCACAAACTGATGGATACCATGACCCAGATTGAATATATGCCCCGGGCCACTACCATAACGTGCCAGGATATCGGCCACCTCAGCACGGATACGCTCCGGTGTACCGTATAGTACTGACGGATCCATATTACCCTGCAGAGCGACCTTATCACCCACCCGGGCGCGGGCATCATCAATATTGGTCGTCCAGTCAAGACCCAGTGCATCCGCACCCGATTCAGCCATCGCTTCGAGCCACTGACCACCATTTTTGGTAAACATAATCAACGGAACTTTACGTCCCTCATTTTCACGAATCAGGCCATTGGCAATCTGCTGCATATATTTCAGTGAAAACTCCTGATACATCGGACCACTCAGAGCGCCCCCCCAGGTATCGAAGATCTGCACCGCCTGAGCGCCGCTACGGATCTGTTCATTGAGGTAATCAGTGACAGACTGTGCCAGCTTGTCCAGCAACTGGTGCAACACTTCTGGAGTCGCATACATCATCTGCTTGATATGGCGGAAATCTTTACTTGAGCCGCCCTCAACCATGTAAGTTGCCAGGGTCCATGGGCTGCCAGAAAAACCGATCAGCGGCACCCGGCCATTCAGCTCAGAACGGATGGTTTTCACCGCATTCATCACATAGTCCAGATCCCGGGCAGAGTCGGGAACCGGCAGCGCATCCACATCCGCTTCGCTGCGAATAATCTTTTTAAATTTAGGGCCTTCACCCGCTTCAAAATAGAGCCCCAGCCCCATTGCATCCGGAATAGTCAGAATATCGGAAAACAGAATGGCCGCATCCAGATCGTAGCGTTCCAGCGGCTGAATGGTCACTTCGCAGGCCAGCTCTTTGTTTTTACACAGGCTCATAAAATCGCCAGCCTGGGCGCGGGTGGCGCGGTATTCAGGCAGATAACGGCCCGCCTGACGCATCATCCATACAGGCGTTACATCGACAGGCTCGCGCATCAGCGCGCGCAGAAAACGATCATTCTTCAGTTCAGCCATTACATATTCTCGACTCAGATTCAAAACTGGGGGCATTTTACAGGTTTTTACAGACAGGAGCGAACAACTGCTGCATGTTCGCTGATCTGAGAAACACAAATAAAAAAGCCGCCTGATAAGGCGGCCTTTTTCTGACACGGTTATTTACACTTTGAGGTAATCCAGCATGCCTTCGGCAGCCTTGCGCCCCTCATCAATAGCGGTAACCACCAGATCCGAGCCGCGCACCATATCACCACCGGCAAACACTTTCTCGTTGCTGGTCTGGAAGGCAAACGCTTCATCCGCAGAGGTCCTGATCCGGCCATCCTGCTCAAGCTCAATGCCGAACTCAGCAAACCATGGCGATGGACTTGGACGGAAACCAAATGCCACCAGCACCGCGTCTGCAGGCAATACCTCTTCGCTGCCGGCAACAACTTCCGGACGACGACGACCGTTCTCATCCGGCGCCCCCATCTGAGTAGTCACCACCTTCACACCGGTCACCCGGCCAGCATCACCAACAACCTCGACAGGCTGGCGGTTAAACATGAATTGCACACCCTCTTCACGGGCGTTTTCAACTTCACGCTTGGACCCCGGCATATTGGCTTCATCACGACGATACGCACAGGTTACGCTGCTGGCACCCTGCCGGATTGAGGTTCGGTTACAGTCCATAGCGGTGTCACCACCACCCAGAACAACAACATTCTTACCCTCAACGCCAATATAGTCTGCGACGTCTTTTTCAAAGCCCAGACACCGGTTAACGTTAGAGATCAGGAATGGCAGCGCATCATATACGCCCTCCAGCTCTTCACCGGGGAAGCCACCCTTCATATAGGTATAGGTTCCCATACCCAGGAACACTGCATCATATTCGTCGAGCAGTTCCTGCATCCGGATATCTTTACCCACTTCAGTATTCAGGCGGAACTCAACACCCATGTCGGTAAATATTTCCCGACGACGCACCATGACATCTTTATCCAGCTTAAATTCGGGAATACCGAACGTCAGCAGTCCGCCAATCTCAGGATGACGATCAAATACCACCGGTTTAACGCCATTGCGCACCAGAACATCTGCCGCCGCCAGGCCTGCAGGCCCCGCACCGATAACCGCTACTTTTTTATCGGTAACCTGAACCTTGCTCATATCCGGGCGCCAGCCCATAGCAAACGCGGTATCGGTAATATGTTTTTCAACAGAACCGATCGTCACGGCACCAAACTCATCATTCAGCGTACAGGCACCTTCACACAAACGATCCTGCGGACATACCCGGCCACAAACCTCTGGCAACGAGTTGGTCTGATGACTCAGCTCTGCTGCTTCAATAATATTGCCTTCGGAGACCAGCTTCAGCCAGTTAGGAATATAGTTGTGTACCGGACACTTCCATTCACAGTATGGGTTGCCACACTCTAAACAACGGTGCGCCTGCTCGGACGCATCTTCCGACTTAAACGGCTCATAGATCTCGGCAAACTCCTTCTTACGGATATCCGCTTCAATCTTATTTGGTCCCTGACGCTCTACTTCCAGAAACTGAAAATCATTCTTCAGACGTTCAGACATTCTCCACCCCGCCTAATGGTGTCTGCCCGCAGGCAGACACAGCTATAACTAAACACCTGTTCGATGAACCCATTACTCCGGACGAGAGCGCATATCAGTCAGCAGCGCCCCCAGACTGGCAGCTTTTGGCTTAACCAGCCAGAAGCGACCGATATAGTCATCGAAGTTTTCAACAATCTGCTGACCCCAGTCACTACCGGTTTCTTTGACAAAACCGATGATGACTGAGCGCAGGTGATTTTTGTACTCTTCCATATGCTGCGGAGCGACCCGATGGATATCCACCAGCTCATGGTTGTACTTATCAACAAAGGTGTTATCCATATCCAGCACGTAAGCGAAACCACCGGTCATACCTGCACCGAAGTTGTAGCCCGTCTGACCCAGTACGGTAATCAGACCGCCTGTCATATATTCACAACAGTGATCACCAGCGCCCTCGATAACCGCATGGCTACCTGAGTTTCGCACAGCAAAACGCTCTCCGGCGCAACCGGCTGCATACAGCGTACCGCCGGTCGCTCCATAGAGACAGGTATTACCAATAATGGCCGTTTCATTGCTGGCATAGGTGACAACATCAGGCTGACTGATAACGATCTTGCCGCCCGCCATGCCTTTACCTACGTAGTCGTTGGCATCACCTTTCAGGTAAAGCTCCTGACCGCCGGCGTTCCAGACACCAAAACTCTGACCCGCATGACCAGTAAAGTTGAAGCGAACCGGTGCATCAGACATCCCCAGATTACCATGAACCCGGGCAATGGCCCCCGATGTCCGGGCCCCCACTGAACGGTCGCAGTTCGTAATAGGCAGATCAAACACGCCACCCGACTTATCTGCAATCGCCTGCTTAGCCAGCTCAAGCATCCGGCTGTTCAACACACCGGTATCATAGGGATCGTTGTGTGCAACCTGACAGGTCTGTGGATACTCTGCCGGAATCCCCGCATCAGAAATCAATGGCGACAGATCCAGTTTGGCATGCTTTGCCGTGGTGCCTTCCAGCAGCTCCAGCAGGTCAACCCGACCGACCAACTCCTCCAGTGAGCGAACACCTACCGATGCCATCCACTGACGGGTCTCTTCTGCAACAAAGCGGAAGTAATTCTTAACCATCTCCACTGTGCCACGGTAATAGTTATCCCGCAGCTCATCATTCTGTGTGGCCACACCGGTCGCACAGTTGTTTAGGTGACAGATACGCAGATATTTACATCCCACTGCCACCATCGGCATGGTACCGAAGCCAAAGCTTTCAGCACCAAGAATAGCGGCTTTAACGACATCCAGACCGGTTTTCAGGCCGCCATCCGTCTGCAACCGAATTTTGCCCCGCAGGTGGTTACCCCGCAGCGACTGATGCGCATCGGCCAGTCCCAGCTCCCATGGGGAACCGGCATAGTGTACAGAGGTCAGCGGGCTTGCCGCTGTACCGCCATCATAACCAGAGATAGTAATCAGGTCGGCATAGGCCTTAGCAACACCACAGGCGATAGTACCCACACCCGGACGGGACACCAGCTTAACGGACACCAGACCTTCAGGGTTGACCTGTTTCAGGTCAAAAATCAGCTGCGCCAGATCCTCAATCGAATAGATATCATGATGCGGTGGTGGTGAGATCAGCGTCACACCCGGTACGGAATAACGCAGACGGGCGATCAGGCTGTTAACCTTACCACCCGGCAGCTGACCGCCTTCACCCGGTTTAGCACCCTGAGCCACCTTGATCTGCATTACATCGGCATTGATCAGATATTCAGGGGTAACACCGAAACGACCGGAAGCTACCTGCTTGATTTTGGAACGTTTATTCGTGCCATGACGGGCAGGATCTTCACCACCCTCACCGGAGTTTGAACGTCCGCCCAGCTCATTCATCGCCATTGCCAGGCATTCATGCGCCTCAGGCGACAGCGCACCCAGCGACATCGCTGCGGAATCAAAACGGGGGAACAGATTCTCTGCCGGTTCCACCTCACTCAGCGGGATAGCTTTGACATCTTTTCTCAGCCCCATCAGGTCACGAATAGTTGCGACACCACGCTTATTCACCAGATCGGCATAGGCCTGATAATCGGCCGGATCACCACTGCGAACAGCCGTATGGATCGTGCGGATCACATCCGGGTTATAAGCATGGTATTCACCACCATGCACATACTTTAACAGTCCACCCTGCTGAATCTTCTTACGGGCAATCCAGGCTTCCTCAGAAAGAGCCTGCTGATCTTTCTGGAAATCACTGAAGTCAGCACCTTCAATACGGCTGGCAACCCCCGGGAAACAAAGATCAACTACTTCAGAGTTGATACCCACCGCTTCAAACAGCTGGGCACCACGGTATGAGGCAATGGTAGAGATACCCATCTTAGACAGGATCTTCATCAGGCCTTTCTTGATACCTTTACGGTAGTTCTCGTGACTCTCCAGCCAGTTCATCTGCATCTCGCCAGTGGCGCACAGATCGGTCAGCACACGATATGCCAGGTATGGATAGACGGCTGTTGCACCGAAGCCAAACAGAACAGCAAACTGATGCGGGTCGCGAACCGTGCCGGTTTCAACCACAATATTGGCATCAGCACGCAGTCCTGAGTTGATCAGGCGGTGGTGCACCGCACCCGTGGCCATCGCGGCATGAATTGGCAGCTTGCCCTGCGCGATCGTAAAATCAGACAGGATGATGATAACGTTACCAGAACGTACCTGCTGCTCAGCCTGATCAGCGACCGACTCAATTGCCGCTTTCAGATCCATCACGGCAGGATCATAGTTCAGATCAATCTGGGCAACGCTAAAACCTTCAACCGTATTATTCTTCAGACGCAGGAATTTACTGGCTGACAGTACAGGTGTTGTCAGAATAACCCGGCGTGCATGCTCCGGGGTTTCCTCAAATACGTTGCGCTCCGCACCGATACAGGTTTCCAGCGACATCACTATCGCTTCACGCAACGGATCGATTGGCGGGTTAGTCACCTGAGCGAACTGCTGACGGAAATAATCGAAGACTGAACGCACTTTTGATGACAGTACTGCCATCGGCTTATCATCACCCATGGAGCCCACGGCTTCCATCGCGGTTTCACCCAGCGGCCGAAGTACCTGATCACGCTCCTCGTAGGTTACCTGGAACATCTTCATGTGAGTCTTAACCTCTTCCGGGGTCATCTCACAGAAAGACTGCGACTCTTCAGTCAGGTTCATGGTCTGCTCAAGCGGCAGAGCATTCTCACGCATCCACTGCTTATAGGGTTGCGCTTTCTTCAGACGATCATCGACATCCGCAGTATGCAGCACTTCACCGGTCTGAGTATCAATAGAGAGAATCTGACCCGGCCCGACACGACCCTGAGACACGACATCTTCAGGTTTATAGTCAAATACACCGATCTCAGAAGCGGTACAGATCAGACCATCTTTGGTCATCACCCAACGGGAAGGGCGCAAACCATTGCGGTCCAGCATACAGACGGCAAAGCGACCATCGGTCATTACCATTCCGGCAGGACCATCCCAGGGCTCCATATGCATGGAGTTGTAGTCATAGAAAGCGCGCAGGTCTGCATCCATGGTATCAACATTCTGCCACGCAGGCGGCACGATCATCCGCGCTGCACGATACAGGTTCATACCACCGATCAGCAGAAACTCCAGCATATTATCCATACTGGACGAGTCGGAGCCGGTGGTATTAACGATCGGCTGAAGCTCATCAACGTTTGGAAACAGCTCAGTTGCAAACTTACTTGAACGGGCACGGGACCAGTTGCGGTTACCCTCAATAGTGTTTATCTCACCATTGTGAGCCAGCAGACGGAACGGCTGAGCCAACGGCCAGCGTGGAGCCGTATTAGTAGAAAACCGCTGATGATAAGTACAGATAGCGGTTTCCAGACGCTCATCGCTCAGATCCTGATAGAACACCGGCAGATCAACCGGCATTGTCAGTCCCTTATAGGAGATAACTTTGTCTGACAGACTACAGATATAAAAATCTGCGTCAGCACTCAGAGCAATCTCAGCCTTACGACGGGCAGTATAAAGGCTAACCGCAAATTCACGATCCGCTTTATCTGTCGTAACAAAGACCTGCTCTATCAGCGGCAGGGTATCCTTTGCAATCGGCCCAAGACAGCTCGGATCTGTCGGTACAATCCGCCATCCTGCGACATTCAGTCCTTGCGCCACCAGCTCATTATTCAACACTTCCCGTGCAGCAGCAGCCAGGGCTGGCTCTTTTGACAAAAACACCATGCCCACGGCATAACTGTCACCCAGTTCAACACCCAGTTCGCTTTTTGCCGCAGCACGCAGAAAGGCATCCGGCTTCTGCATTAGTAATCCGCAGCCGTCTCCGGTTTTGCCATCAGCCGCGATCCCACCACGGTGGGTCATACATGCAAGTGCTTCAATCGCCTTCAACAATACATTGTGGCTTGGCTCACCTTGCATATGGGCCATCAGGCCAAAACCACAGTTGTCTTTGAACTCACCAGGGCGATACAGACCTATGCTCATAAACGAATCCCACCAAAAAGTTCTTAATTATCAATATATTACAGCCACCAAATTTCAGCTGCAGTTGTTCATACAGAGAAAAAGGGACAGGTATTTTACACAGCGAAGGTAGGAAGGACAAATTATAAGCAATACAGAAGAATTTTTTGTTTGTGTCAGCAATACAAAAAAATACTATTTTCTGGCCGCTATATCTGCCTGAATCCCCTGAATAGTCCTCGCCCAGGGCTTCAGCTTAGCAAGCGCTGAAGGTAGTGACGCACTGGCAGCCTGGGCCGCATCCCGGTCTTTATACTGCCCATAGACTACCACAAACCACGGATTACCTTTATAGCGAGTCTGAAACATATAAAATTTCTGCGGCTCGGCCTGTGCATGGATAAACTGCTCAGCGCTTTTTCGCATTCCAGCCCCCAGCATCTGCAAAGTATAACCACTGGAAGGCCAGCGCATCAGGCTTTGCTCTGCTGCAGTCAGCCCGTTTTCACCCGCCACTGTCACCGCAACAGGTGCTGTCTTGTAAACAGGCCCGGGCTTTTCCACTTTAACCGCTTCGGGTTCCGAAGCGACAAGGGGCACTGCCGGTTTTGACTCAGTAGTAACAGCTGATTTTGCTACCGGCTTAACCTCAGGCGCTTTCACTGTAACGATCTCCGGCACCTGCTCAGCCGCCACCACAGTTTTCACAGGCTCAGCGTCTTCGGACACAACTCCCCCGGACACTGTTTTTGCGGGTGCCTGCGCTGTTTCAGGGCCGGCTACCAGCGATGGCTCCAAGACCGCCTGATTATCCGCCAGCAGATTTGACGAGGAACTCGCAGTGTCCGGGTCAACATCGGACTGACTGAAGGTAACTTCCGGCATCCGCGTCGAGTCCTCTGAAGACGCGATCACCGGACCCGCTTCTATCGGCACCTGAATCTGCACCTGTGTCCGGCTCGAGCCAGCGTCACTTTCTGGCCAGTATTGCCATAAGCCACCAATCAGTACAGCCAGCAGAACGGCAGTAATACTGGCAAGGTGAACACGGGAAAGTCCGGCTGATGCCGTAGATTTTTTCACAGTCCCTGAACGGAACAGCAACTCTATCTGTTGATTAAGCCGGCCCGGGTATCCACCTGATGCGTCAAACACGGCCTGGAGCTGCTTCTCAGTCAGGGAAGCCGAAGCACTGTAACGCTGCAGCAGATAATTCCTGGCTTCGGTAAAGGTGAATGGCTCCAGCACCAACTGATGCACCTGAGACTCCAACAGTGCATACTCATCAAACGCCTGAAGCCGCTCATGAAAGCCGTCCCCTGCCGCCATCAGAAGATGGGGTTTAAGGGGCAACCCCTGGGCTTCGCTCAGCATTTGCAACAGCAGTTGAACAACCGGATTTTCCAGCCGCTCAGCGTTATCAATAATGATGACCCATTGAATATTTTCAGCAGCCATCACCTGAGCAAAGCTATAAATAGCGTTCAGCATCTGCTGATTATCGGCCTGAATATCCAGCTCAGGACTAAGCTGTTCACTCAGAGAGATCAGCACGCTGTTTAATCCGCCAGCTCTACTGCCATCTATAGCGCACAGCCTTAGAGCCCGATCGCTCTCTGCCGCCTGAAGCTGCTGAATCAGAGTTGTTTTGCCAGCACCCGAAGGGCCGGTCACCAGTAACAGAAAATCACTGAAACGGCTCAGATGCTCAAGTTTTTCCAGCAACTGTAGCCGGGACGGCGGCTCAAAAAAGAAATTCTTACGCTGCTCTGCACTGGCAAATGCATCAGCCAGCGCCTCAACACCACTTCCCTGAAGATCCGCCATCTGCATGCTCCTTTATGACGCGAAGCGGGTTAAGGTTTGCTGGAGCAACACGGGATCAAACTGGTCAGTCACCACAGCCTTGCCCAACGCCTTTAGCAAAATCAAACGCAACTGTCCGTCAATAACTTTCTTATCGACCGCCATCAGCGTCATAAAATTTTCAGGTGTCATATCCTGCGGCGCTTCCACGGGTAGATTTGCCATTTTCATGATCCGCACAACCCGCTGATAATCATCGCTGCTGATCCACCCCAGACGCTGAGACAGGTCTGCGGCCATTACCGTTCCCACCGCCACGGCTTCACCATGGAGCCAGTTACCATATCCCTGACACGACTCAATCGCGTGTCCGAATGTATGCCCAAGATTGAGTAGTGCACGAACCCCGGATTCTTTTTCATCCTGTGCCACCACCTCGGCCTTCAGCTCACAGGAACGATAGATTGCGTGACTCAGCAATGAAGCATCGCGCCCAACCAGCCCGGACATATTTTCTTCCAGCCAGTCGAGAAAACAATCATCATAAACCAATCCATACTTTATCACCTCCGCCAGCCCGGCGGAGAGCTCACGATCCGGAAGCGTGCGTAGCACATCAACACTGGCCAGAACCACCTGTGGCTGATGAAAGGCGCCTATCATATTTTTGCCAAGCGGGTGATTAACGCCCGTTTTCCCTCCCACCGAAGAGTCGACCTGGGAGAGCAGCGTGGTCGGAATCTGGATAAAATTTACGCCTCGCTGGTAGCATGCAGCCGCAAAACCAGTCATATCGCCAATAACACCGCCCCCCAGAGCAATCAGCGTCGTGGTCCGGTTATGCCGGCACTCAAGCAGGCGATCAAACACAGCATTCAACTGCTCAAGCGTTTTAAACTGCTCGCCATCGGGGAGAATCACATCATCAATCTGAACCGGAGGCAATACCGATTTCAGCTGATCCAGATACAGCGGGGCTACTGTTTCATTACTGACGATCAAAACCTGATTACCCCTGATATAAGGGGCCAGGTTGTCAGAACAAAACAGGTCGGTTCCGATAAAGATAGGGTAGGAACGATCACCAAGATCGACATTCAGGGTTTGCATGGAGGGCTTTTCTCTATTTAACTATTTGCTGTGCGCGAAGCTCCGCCATTATATCAGTAACCACCGCTTTGGGGTTACGACGTTCAGTATCGATGACAACATCGGCCACTTGCAGATAAAGAGGGTGACGCTGCTCCATCAGTTTATTGAGTACAGCCTCAGGATCAGGGGTTTGCAGTAAAGGCCGGTTTTTATCCCGGGCAGTTCTCTCCAGCTGCTGCGCTACTGAGGCCTGCAGATAAACCACTGTCCCTCGTCCCTGCAAGTTTGAACGATTATCCTGACGTAACACTGCCCCACCACCAGTGGCCATCACCAGATTATCCTCAGCACTCAACAGATCGA
Organism: Oceanospirillales bacterium; assembly: GCA_018223185.1. Lineage (GTDB taxonomy): Bacteria > Pseudomonadota > Gammaproteobacteria > Pseudomonadales > Balneatricaceae > Amphritea. The sequence continues at coordinate 153,735 of JAAEYW010000002.1, forward strand.
TAACGTGAGCTTCCCGGTCACGAAACCCTTCTTCACCTTCGACATCAAAAATCCAGGGAATATCAGCTCCGGCCCGTTCCTCTATTACTTTATCAGAGTCAACAAATCTCAGTTTCAGCTCATGGGAAAGAAGGCGCCCTATGGTGCTTTTTCCAGCTCCCATAGGGCCAATTAGAAATATATTCAATACAACAACCTTACTGCGCTGACAGGGACTCACGTACCAGCTTAGGCGTGATAAAAATCAACAACTCTGTCTTCGTATTAGACTTCGACTTGTTCCGGAACAGAGCACCAAGCACTGGGATATCGCCCAACAGCGGGGTCTTATTCACAACGTCAGATGTTTCGTTCTCAAATACACCGCCGAGCACGATAGTCTGACCATCCGGCACAACAACAGAGGTCTCCAGGGCATTCTTGATGATACTGATATCACCATTATCCAGCTGTTCACCTATCGAATCCTTATGAATCACAAGATCCATCGCGATTCGATCGCCAGGATTGATTCGCGGAGTTACCTCCAGTGACAGTACCACATCCTTGAACGCGACACTTACATCGCCGTCTTCAACCGTCTGATACGGGATCTCCTTACCAGACTCGATCATGGCAGCTTTACCATTGGTAGTCATAATTTTCGGCTGAGAAATCACCTCGATCTTGCCATCAGTCTCCAAGGCAGACAACTCAAGCTGAAGCAAACCGGTATTTGAAGCCAAACCAATCGCAACAGATGCAGGAGAGGTCACCCCGGCACCCAGATCAACCATCAAACCGCTGGGAACAGAACCTGGTGATGATACACCACTAATCGAGCTGCCAATAGAGATTGCATTACCCGATGAATCTGTATCACCGTAACCCAGACCCCACTTAACCCCCAGATCTTTCGATACTGTAGTATTCGCAGTTACCAGACGCGCTTCAATCAGCACCTGGGCAACCTCAGTATCGAAACGGCGCAGGGTTGCACGAATCTCTTCGATTCGTTTTCCAGTTTCACGCACCATCAGCACATTGGTTTCATCGTCGGCAAGCAGAAAGCCCCGCTCAGATACCAGTTTGGCCTCGTTGAGACGAGAAACCATATCAGAGGCCTTTCTGAAATCGACCTGGATAAACTCAGTGCGCAGAGGAGCAAGCTCTTCTACCGACTTACTGCTCTCCAGTTCAATTTTTTCACGCTCTTTAATCTCTTCAGCAGTACCGATCAGCAATACATTGCCCATTTCGCGCTTATCGAGCTTATTGGTGGTAAGAATAAGATCCAGCGCCTGATCCCAGGGGACATTCTTCAATCGCAGCGTGATATTGCCGCCCACATTATCACTGACAACCAGATTCATCTCAGCCACTTCGGCAAGAATCTGCAGCACAGAACGCACCTCTACATTCTGAAAATCCAGATCAATCCGCTCACCCTGATACGGGAAGCGTTCCTGCTCAATCTTATCCAGCTGGGCCTGAGTAACCGGCTTAAGGTCAACGACCAGCTGGTTATTTGTCTGATAGACCATATAGTCGTATGGTTCGGAAGATGGCTTGATCAGAATTGATACATTCTCGCCGGAGGCCATTGAGTCAATAAACATTACCGGTGTAGCAAAGTCCTGCACATCGATGCGATTCTGCATACTGACAGAGAGATCCACACCCAACAGATTTACAACAACGTTATTGCCTTCCTCTATGACATCGACTCCGGCATGATCATCGGACAGAGAAATCACAACCCTGCCGGCACCTTCAGGGGTGCGTTCAAAATCGACACCGTTTATCCGGGTTTTATCTGACACAACCGGCCTGGCAGCAGAGTCTGCAGCCACCGCTTTACTGACTTTAGCAACCTCCTGCTTAGCCATTCCGCGATCACCCACCGTCAGAAACAGGCTATTGCCATCCGTACGGGTCTCAAAAGCAGATGGCTCGAACAGATCAACGACAACTCTCAGCCGACCGGCAACCTGAGCAAAATTAATCTTATCAACATTGCCACTTTCAACACTCAGCAAACGGGTATCCAGAGTATTTTCAACACCCCACATATCCAGAACAAGCCGGGCAGGGCTGTTTGTCATATAGGACTTAGGCAGCGTGGGAGGAACGTCAAAATCAAAACGAACCTCAAGCTTATTGTCAGGAAGCGCAACAAAAGAGGATGCCATTAGTTTTGCATCCGCTGCTAAGGCATTGAAAGCCAGCATCCACAACCCGATGACTATTCCCGCCATCTTAGCGAGTGCGGAGTACGTCAGTTTACCCGCCTGAATATTCTTATTCACAGTATTCACCATCATCGTCATCAATCCATCACCACACTACGGGGACGTCGCATCCAACCACCCCGGCCGTTTGTAACAATCTCAATAAGCTCAACATTATCACTGTTTACAGCAACTACTTTGCCGTAATCCAGCCCCATATAATCACCGACAGAGACCTGATGCACTTCCCCTTTCGTATCCCTGATCAGCGCCCATCGGGAACCATCAACACTCATCTTGATACTGCCAACCATCGACAGATTATCCAGCGAAAACGTTTCGAGGTAGGTCTTCTCGCGATCGACATCAGGCTTTATGCCGTTATCTCCCTGTGTAACAACGCCATCCCCGGCATCCAGCACGGCGATGGAAACTAATGGTTTAAAGGGACTGCGCATACTGGCCCCCTCATAGACAAAGCTATGATAAGGCTTGAACTCCGGCAAAGGTTCCACCTTTACAACCTTTTTCTGCTTCTCCTGCGCAACAAAACTACGCAGATCAGTGACATCCTCAATCCAGACACAACCGCCCAGAAGAAAGGGGACAAGGATAAGAAAACGCAAAAGTTTACTTGGTATCATCATAACGATAAGTCTTTGCACTGATTGTCATATTCAGCTGGCCTCCAGCTGGATTTATACTGTAGTCATGCAGCGTCACAATTCGCGGGATTGCCGCGACACCGCTGACAAACTGGCCCATCTGGTGATATGTTCCGCTCACCTGTATATTGATCGGAAGTTCAATAAAGATCTCATTCTTTCTCTCACCACCGAGAGAGATTGACTGAATATCAAGACCACTGGAGCGGCCTATCTCAGTAATATCCTCCAGCAAACCAGGCACCTCTTTCTCAGTAGGCAGCTGTTTAAGCAGCTCCGCAAAGCGCCCCTGAACATCCTTCATCTGCTCGCGCAGCTGGTCCAGACTGGCAACCTGAGTCGTCTTGACCGAAACCTGCTGTTTGAGTCCGCTCTCCTGACGCACTTCCCGGTCAAGAACTTTCTCTTTATCGGTAATATAAAAATACACTCCAGCGCCCACGACCAGCGAAAAAACCAGCAAGTAAGCGATTACCTTAACGCCAACCGGCCAGTTCCCCGCCATATTGAAATCAAGATTATCGGCATCAAACCCTTTAAAACTGTTTTTCAATGCATCCATTGCCATATCAGTTCACCTCTTCCAGGGCGGGCTTTAATACCGGAACGGTCAGATTGAATTTCTTCATATTGGCATCATTCGCCACCGTATGCAGATTAGGCTCCCCAAACCAGATACTGGCATAAATATGCCTCATCAGACTCGACACATCGTCACTTTTCTCAGCACGCCCGACCAGACTAATGGTATTGCCTTTTCGATTCAGCGACTGATAGTAAACACCATCAGGCAGCACACGGACCATCTCATCAAAACTCCGGACTATCAGCGGACGCGTTCCCTGCAGTTCCTGAATGGCGTTGAGACGGGCGATAAGGCGGGCTCGCTGCTCTTTTAACTGCTTAATATCCGCCAGCTGCTTATCCAGCTGAGCAATCTCATTACGCAAAAAATTATTCCGCGCTTTTTGCCGGTCCGTTTGCATATCGATATAAAAACCGATCAGAAATACTACAACAGCGGCGAGAAATGCAGCAGCGACCAGATTCACAATGAACTGTTTCTGCCTCTCAGCAGACTGTTCTTCGCGCCAGGCCCTTAAATTTATCTTTGCCATAGTCGCTACCCTTCAAAGCTTCGTAACGCGAGACCGCAGGCTTTTACCAGGGTAGGAGCATCCTGACGTAACCGGTCTGCATTTATTTTCGAATCTATATCCATCCCTACAAACGGATTAGCGACGTCAACCGGCACACCGACCTCAGCCTGCATCTGCTCCGCCAGCCCCTCAATCGCCGCAGTCCCCCCCAGAATATAAAGTTTACTCAGCTCATTGTGAGGCCCTGATGAGTAGAAAAACTGTAGTGACCGGGAAACCTGTTGGGACACTGTGCTCCTGAACGGAAGCACCACACTCTGTTTGAGGTCTTCAGAAAGCTCACCGCTGCGCAAAAGATGCTCCACTTCGCCAGCCTCCAGCCCTGACTGCTGATGAATAACATTGCTCAGATCATTCCCACCAAACGCCTGTTCACGGTCATAAACAATCTTGCCGTTTTTGAACACGTTCAGAGTAAGAGTTGATGCGCCGATATCAACCAGTCCGATAAGCTGACCATCTGCACTTGCCGTTTTATCCAGCAGACTGACAACGCGTTCAGTGGCGAACCGATCAACGTCGACCACTTCACACTTCAGACCGCTGCTGTTGATCGCATCCTCACGCATCTCAACATCGTCACGACGGCAGGCAACCAGAAGAATATCATTGAGTTCCGGGCTGCTTTCAGACGGTCCAAGCACCTCGAAGTCCAGCGCAATCTCGTTCAGTGGATAGGGTATAAAACGATCCGCTTCAAGCTTAACCTGTTCCTCAAGCTCAAAATCAGTAAACGCATTACTCAACTGGATCGTCTTAGCAATTACAGCAGAAGAGGGCACTGCAGCAACGCAGGTCGTAAGACCGCCACCACACATTTTCAACCCTTTCTCAACAGCTTCAGATACCTGACTGACATCCTGAATACTGCTTTCTATAACGGCAGATGAAGGCAACGGCACAATAGCATACGAGTCAAGACGGAGTCCTTTCCCGCGCTTTGAAAGCGCCACCATTTTGATTGAAGAGGAGCCGATATCTATGCCGACCCATCCTTTTTCCTGTTTGCTAAGAAAGCTAAGCACAGTAAATTATCCTTAAAAAAATCCCGCATAAACCGAGCGTAATTGACTCTAGCGCGGTTTCATCAAAAATTAAACCACTGTTTCACTAGTGGCTGACACTTTCTTACAGATATAATAACTCGGCAACAAAAAACTTAACTTTAAATAACTTAACATGAAACTATTGACATCGTTACTCAAGATCGGCCTTAAACTCACCATACTGGGCTGTGCTATCGGCGGCCTGGCATTGGCCGCGGCGTATTTTTACTATGCGCCCAAGCTACCCGATGTCGAAACACTGCGAGACGTTCAGCTACAGACGCCGCTCAGAATCTATTCTGAGGATAACAAACTGGTCTCTGAGTTTGGCGAAAAGCGCCGCACCCCCATCAGTTTCAATCAGATTCCTCAAAATTACATCAACGCCCTGCTGGCCGCGGAAGACCGTAACTTCTTCGATCATATTGGTATCGACATCAGAGGACTGTTCCGGGCAGTATTCCAACTGGCCAGCACAGGTCATATTCAAAGCGGCGGCAGCACCATCACAATGCAGGTCGCGAAAAACTACTTTCTGACCAGAGAACGCTCTTTTGTCCGCAAATTCAATGAGATTCTTCTCTCACTACGCATTGAACAGGAACTGACCAAAGAGGAGATTTTCGAGTTATATATCAACAAGATCTACCTGGGCCACCGCTCCTACGGTATTCAGGCAGCCGCCAACATATACTACGGCAAGGATATCGACCAGCTCAGCCTGGCCCAGACAGCCATGATTGCCGGCCTTCCCAAAGCGCCTTCAGCATACAACCCAATCACCAACCCCAGCCGCGCACTGGAACGCCGCAACTGGATTCTGCGGCGGATGCACAGCCTCAGCTTTATCAACGATGAGGATTATGAAACCGCTAAAAATGAACCCATTAGCGCAGAGTATCACGGCACCCAGATTGAACTATATGCACCCTACGTAGCAGAAATGGTTCGCAATGAGTTATATCAATACTTTGACGAGAGTTTATACACCAACGGTTTCAGAGTTTACACAACACTTAACAGCACCATGCAGGCTGCAGCAAACCAGGCAGTAGAGAATGGTCTGATCGCCTATACCGAAAGACACGGCTATTTTGGCCCGGAAAAATCCGCAGCAGCAACAGCGCTCACTGAAGAAAACATTACCGCCACTCTGGAGCAGCAACGGACTTTCGGATCACTCCAGCCAGCACTCGTGATCAGCACGAACAAACAACAGGCTCAGCTCTATATTAAAGATCACGGCCCTGCCACGCTGACATGGGAAAATATGGCGTGGGCGAGAGAACATAAAGGACCTAACCGTCTGGGCAGCACCCCCAACCAGGCTGCAGATATATTCTCACCCGGCGACCTGATAAGGGTTCGGGAGATCAGCGCAAACAACTGGCGCCTGTCTCAGATCCCCCGGGTCGAAGGCGCACTGACCGCCCTGTCACCTAAAAATGGCGCGATCAGAGCCCTCGTAGGCGGCTTTAACTTCAATCACAATAAGTTTAACCGGGCAACGCAGGCAAAACGCCAGCCAGGGTCAAACCTCAAACCCTTCATCTACGCCTCAGCACTGGAACAGGGCTACACACCCGCCACCCTGATCAATGACGCTCCGGTGGTTTTCCATGACAACAACCTGGAGTCAAACTGGAGGCCGCAAAACTACAGCAAAAAGTTTTACGGCCCTACCCGATTGCGGGAAGCGCTGTATAAATCCAGAAACCTGGTTTCCATTCGCATCCTACGATCAATCGGCATCGATACCGCTACCGAATTCCTGACCCGGTTTGGTTTTGATAAAGACCGCTTGCCCAACAACTTGTCTTTATCCCTGGGCAGCGCCGACATAACACCACTCGAACTCGTTACAGGCTATGCAGGCCTGGCCAATCAGGGCTTTAAAGTCAGCCCCTATTTTATTGACCGGATTGAAGACTCTGATGGCAATATTCTCTATCAGGCCCAACCGGTAACAGTCTGCCCTGAGTGTACATATATCGCTGACAAATCTGCGCCCCCTGGGGATTTCAAACAGATAAATCTACAAACGGCAGCCACCGGCAACGCAATCAGCACACCTGAGACCGAGACTCAGAACAGCACTCCGCCTGCCAGCGAACTGACGCAGTCCGATAGCCCGCAAACCGGACAACAGGTAACAAACCTGCCGGTGGCAACGCAGATCATGCAGCCCCAGACCGCCTATATGATCTATAGCATCATGCAGGATGTTATCGCCCAGGGTACCGGCCGACGCGCCCAGGTACTGCAACGCTCAGATCTGGCGGGCAAAACCGGCACAACCAATGACCAGAAGGATGCATGGTTCTCGGGCTTTAACAAAGATGTTGTGGCAACCGCATGGATCGGCTTTGATCAGCCATCAACCCTTGGCAGAAGCGAGTTCGGAGGCACAGCTGCCTTGCCAGTCTGGATTGAGTTTATGGAAGCTGCACTGGCCAGCAGTTCTGACCAGCCTATCGCCCAGCCAGACGGACTGGTAAGCATCAGAATCGACCCGAAAACCGGACTGCTCGCTTACCCGGGACAGGAAGACGCTATTTTCGAGATATTTCCTGAAGCGAGCGTACCGACAGAAGCCGCCCACAATCCGGCGCTGACCAATGCAACAGGAACAACCCGAACAGAGGAAATCTTCTGAAGAAGCATCGGTAAAAGCAATTCCAGCCAGAAAGACCTCATTCAGAAAGGCTAGCTGACCGGGACATCAAAAACCTCAGACACAAAAAAACCCGGCAATGCCGGGTTTTTTTCAGTAACGACCTGGCTTAGCGATTAAGCAGAGCGTCAACAGTCGTCAATGGATAGTGCGCTGGCAACGGCAGACGGGCAACGCCTGAATCGATCGCAGCCTGAGCCACTGCCTGAGACACAACACCCAGCAGACGGGAGTCTGTTGGCTTAGGAATAATATACTGAGGACCAAACTCCAGAGAGTCCAGCTCATAAGCATCCAGAACCTCCTGAGGAACAGGCTCTTTAGCCAGATCAGCCAAAGCACGAACCGCAGCCGCTTTCATCTCTTCATTAATGGCAGAGGCACGAACATCCAGCGCTCCACGGAAGATGAAAGGAAAGCCCAGTACGTTATTAACCTGGTTAGGGTAGTCTGAACGACCGGTTGCCATAATCACATCATCACGGACAGAGTGAGCCAGCTCAGGCTTGATTTCCGGATCAGGATTCGCACAGGCAAACACTACAGGAGTCGGCGCCATCTTAGCCAGCTGCTCACCAGTCAGCAGATTTGGCCCTGACAGACCAACAAACACATCGGCCCCCTCAATAGCATCATCCAGGGTGCGCTTATCAGTTTCAGAAGCAAATGCAGCTTTCTCTGGCGTCAGATTTTCACGACCTGAATGAATAACACCGGTACGGTCAATCATAAAGATATTTTCGACCTTGGCGCCCATGTTCACCAGCAGCTTCATACACGCGTGAGCCGCAGCACCTGCCCCAAGACAGACTATTTGTGCATCTTCCAGTTTCTTACCGGCAATTTCCAACGCATTGATCATACCGGCAGCCGTTACGATAGCAGTACCGTGCTGATCATCATGGAAAACAGGAATACTACAACGCTCAATCAGAGCACGCTCAACTTCGAAACATTCAGGTGCTTTAATATCTTCCAGGTTGATACCACCAAAAGTATCAGCGATACGGGCAACCGTGTCGATAAGCGCCTGAGGGCTTTCAGAGTCAACTTCGATATCAACAGAGTCGATTCCGGCAAACCGCTTAAACAGCAGCGCCTTACCTTCCATAACAGGCTTGGACGCCAAAGGCCCCAGATCACCAAGACCCAGAATAGCAGTACCATTGGTAATAACAGCTACCAGATTACCTTTAGCTGTGTAGCGATAAGCGTTATCAGGATTTTCTGCAATGGCACGTACAGGCTCAGCAACACCCGGGCTGTAAGCCAGGGCCAGGTCGCGGGCAGACTCAGCAGAAGTAGTCAGCTCAACACTGATCTTACCCGGGCGAGGAAACTCGTGATAATCGAGTGCAGCTTGTTTCATATCTTCAGACATGGTCGCGGTTCCAACTTAGTTATAAAAATTCGGAGATCGAATCATATAGAAAAGATCCTTTGCGCTCAACAGCCAAAACAGCCCATATCTCTGATATTTTGTCGATATTTAGTGTATTTTCTACTACTTTTGCCGGAGTACGCAGAATTTACAAAAGAAATATTCAGCAAAACCAGAGAATCTACCCAGTTATGCTAAAGTTTTATATAAATCAGTCTGAATTCTCCAGAAACAAAAAAGGCACCCAAAGGGTGCCTTTTTTCATAATACGGAATCGTTTACTTCTTAAGACCACGTCCACCGAAACGCTTGTTGAAGCGATCAACACGACCACCGGTAGTCGCATCTTTCTGCTTGCCGGTATAGAACGGGTGGCACTGACTGCAAACATCGATATGGATGTCTTTACAAACAGTTGAACGCGTCTTAACTACATTTCCGCAAGAGCAGCTCGCGCTGATCTCAGAGTATTCTGGATGGAGATCTTTTTTCATCTGAAACCTCAGTTGTTTTGTATGCCGCCACCCGATCTTTTGCCGGGCACCGCATGCAGGCAATTAAGCCTATAGGATTAAGGCCGGGCATTATACGCGCAGTTTTCTGCACCAGCAAGCCTTTCACAACACTAAAACATCCACAGGTTAACAGCGAAAACAAAAAGACATACACTGTTACATCTGTTCCTGCTGTGGATCTCCCATTTCATGCTTTACCTGCAACTAGCCATACCCTCCCCTCTGCGCCGCCTGTTCGATTACAGGCCTCCGCAGGGATGCTCGCCCGAGTCTCTCAGGCCCGGCGTGCGGGTGAAAGTGCCGTTTGGCCGCAGAGAGGTCACCGGCATTCTGATACGGGTGACGGAACACACAGATGTTCCCCAGGACAAACTCAAGCCCGCCATAGCCGTGCTCGATGAAACACCACCAATGCCTGAGTCGATATTAAAACTGGCACGCTGGGCGGGCAACTACTACCAGCACCCGCTGGGAGATGCCCTGAGCCAGGCTCTGCCGGTTCTGTTGCGTAAGGGAGATCCCTGCGAATATGCCCACCAGCACCTGTGGCGGGCAACGGCTGAGGCTGATATATCTCAACTTGGCAAAACCGCCGCACGACAACGGGAGCTATTGCTGTTGTTGCTGGAGCACCCCAATGGCATCAGCGAAGAAGCCTTACGCGCGGAGGGCGGACAAACCACGCTGTTGAAAAAATTAACCGACAAAGCGCTTGCCGAGTCCTTTATTCATAAACCGGATCACGGTCACCACAGCAACCAGCCACTGCATGAAGCGCCGCTGACACTGAACGAAGAACAACAACAGGCTGTTAACGCCATCACTGCGACGGAGGGCTTTAAAACCTGCCTGCTGCAGGGCGTGACCGGCTCTGGCAAAACCGAAGTCTACCTGCAGGCGATAGAGCACTACATCCGCCAGGGAAAACAGGCACTGATACTGGTACCAGAGATTGGCCTGACACCTCAGACCGTCGCCCGTTTTAAGGCACGCTTTAATCTGCCGGTGGTGGTTCTGCACTCGAACCTGACGGATCGCCAGCGACTCGATGCCTGGCTGCAGGCCCGGGAAGGTGTTGCCCGGATCATCATCGGCACCCGCTCAGCGATCTTTACACCACTGAAAACCCCGGGGGTGATATTCATCGACGAAGAGCATGACACCTCATTCAAACAGCAGGACGGGTTTCGCTATAACGCCCGCGACCTGGCGGTGATGCGCGGTAATTTTGAGCAGGTTCCGGTGGTGCTGGGCACGGCCACCCCGGCAATTGAAACGCTCTACAATGCTCAGCAGGGCCGTTATCAGTGGTTAAAGTTGAATAAACGTGCCGGCAACGCTTTACCGCCTGAGTTTGAACTGCTGGATATTCGTCAGCTACCGCTACAGGACGGATTATCAGCGCCGCTTATCCAGCAGATACAAAGCCACCTGAAGCAGGGTACCCAGGTTCTTATATTCCTTAACCGCAGAGGCTTTGCCCCTACCCTGATGTGCCATGATTGCGGCTGGCTGGCTGACTGTAATCGCTGTGATGCGCATATGACCCTGCACCGTAAACCCTTCCACCTGCACTGCCACCACTGCGACAGTCAGCGCCCGGTTCCGGCCACGTGCAAAAGCTGCGGCAGCACAGAACTGAAACCGATGGGTGCGGGCACCGAACGCACCGAAGAAGCGCTGCAAAAGCTATTTCCCGGCTTTCCTGTAATCCGGGTCGACAGAGACACCACTCAGCGCAAAAACGCAATGCAACAGATTATGGACCGGGTACACCAGGGACTGCCCTGCATCCTGATTGGCACCCAGATGCTGGCAAAAGGCCACCATTTCCCTAAAGTCACACTGGTCGCCATTCTGAACGCTGACAGCGGCCTGTTCAGTGCCGACTTCAGAGGCATGGAACGCACCGCTCAGCTTATTTTGCAGGTCGCCGGGCGAGCTGGCAGAGCCGACCACCCCGGAAAAGTCGTGATGCAGACCCACCACGCCGACCACCCTACGATCACCAGTCTGGTCACCGAAGGCTACCAGGCATTTGCTCAACAGGAACTCAGCCAGCGAATCGCCGCTCACTTACCGCCATCGATTCACTGTGCAATGCTCAGAGCGGAAGCCAGCCACCCGGGGATGGCCGAACGCTTTCTCCGCAAACTGAGAGATCTGTTCGAAACGGACATTCTCCAGCCTCAGGGGGTTCAGTGGCTTGGCCCCCTGCCCTCACCGATGGAGAAACGCGCCGGCCTTTTCCGTGCCCAGCTGGTATTACAGAGCCGTGATCGCAAAGCCCTGCATCAACAATTGCAAAGCATTATCCGGGAAGTTGAAAGCGATCCGCAGGCACGCAAAGTTCGCTGGTCTGTGGATGTTGATCCGGTGGATATGTTTTAGCCACAAATAACCCTGTCAGGGGTTAACAAAGAGCGGATGAAAAGGGATAATACGCGGTCTTTTTTACAGACAACTGCACAGCTGGCTTAGTTTTTATTATCGTTTTATATTTTCTAACGCTATAAACCTGCGTCGTTGAGTCTGGCCCCTGAATTTAACCCGGTATCTTTTGAGCATGAAACAACATATTGCGGACCTGATTAGCACTGCCCTGACCTCGCTGATCGACGAAGGCACTCTGCCTGCCGATACTCAGCCCAAAATCATGGTAGAGAACACCCGCGACAAGTCTCATGGAGACTTTGCATCTAACATCGCTCTGACACTGGCCAAAGCAGCAAAATGCAATCCACGGGAGCTGTCACAAAAGATCTGCGCCGCACTGCCAGCCTCCGACAATGTCGAAAAAACCGAGATTGCAGGTCCCGGATTTATTAATTTCTTTGTCAGTGACGCCTCAACCGGCAACCTGATCAAAACTATTCTGCAGCAAAAGAGCAACTACGGCCGCAACAACGACGGTGCCGGCAAAAAAGTTCAGATTGAGTTTGTTTCAGCCAACCCGACCGGCCCTCTGCATATCGGTCACGGTCGTGGTGCCGCGGTAGGCGATTGCCTCAGCCGTCTGATGGAAGCCACTGGCTGGGATGTGACCCGCGAATTCTATTACAACGATGCCGGTCAGCAGATCCACAACCTGGCGCTCTCGGTTCAGGCCCGCTGCAAAGGACTGACACCGGAAGACCCCAGCTGGCCTGAAGATGGCTACCGTGGTGGCTATATTACCGACCTGGCCGAAAGCTTTATGCGCGGCGATACGGTGACATCGGAAGATCAGAGTTTCACCGGCACCAAAGATGCGGATGATATTGAAGCGATTCGCCACTTTGCGGTGGCATATCTGCGCCACGAGCAGGATCTTGACCTGAAAGCCTTTGGCGTCGATTTCGATGTCTACTTTCTTGAGTCCTCGCTTTATACCGAAGGCAAAGTAGAGGAAACCGTACAGACACTGATTAAAAATGGTTACACCTACGAAGAAGGTGGCGCACTCTGGCTGCGCACCACCGATTTTGGTGATGACAAAGATCGTGTTATGCGCAAAACCGATGGCGGCTATACCTACTTTGTTCCCGATGTTGCCTACCATATGAATAAATGGCAGCGCGGCTTCGACACTGTCATTAACGAACAGGGTGCCGATCACCACAGCACCATTACCCGCGTCCGCGCGGGCCTGCAGGCGCTGGATGCAGGCATTCCTAAAGGTTGGCCAGACTATGTACTGCACCAGATGGCAACCGTCATGCGTGGCGGCGAAGAGGTAAAAATATCCAAACGGGCCGGCAGCTATCTGACCCTGCGCGACCTGATTGATGAAGTCGGCCGCGATGCCACCCGCTTCTTCCTGGCGGCCCGTAAATCAGACAGCCATCTGAATTTTGATATCGATCTGGCACGTTCCGAATCAGCCGATAACCCGGTCTACTATATTCAGTATGCCCATGCACGGGTATGCTCAATCTTCCGCAAACTGGAAGAAAATAACCAGCAGTGGAATGAGGCAACCGGCCAGGCAGCCCTTGGACGACTGGAGCTAGAGACAGAGAAACACCTGACCATCAAGCTGGGACGTTATCCGGAAGTGGTCAAACGGGCAGCCGATGGTCGCGAGCCGCACCTGATTGCGACCTATCTCTATGAACTGGCCAGCGACTTCCACACCTACTACAACTCAGAGAAAACTCTGGTTGAGGATACCGATCTGCGTAACGCTCGCCTGACACTTGCTGTTGCCGTCAGACATGTGCTGGCAAACGGCCTGGATCTGCTGGGTGTTAATGCTCCTGATCTGATGTAAGAAGGCAAAACCGATGGCGCGCAAAGATTACGCAAAGAAACGCAACAGTGGAACGGCTGCAAGCCGGGCCACGCGGAGCAATTCGAGGGCAAAAAGCGCGCCGGTAAAAAAACCGTTTCCGCTGGTACGCTCGGTTATCAGTCTGGTGATACTGATCGGGTTCGGCTTTGCCCTGTGGCAGCTAACCTCGGTCAGGCCTGATAACAGCGGCACCACAACGCCATCGGCAACACCCAAAACGACCAAAGAGAGTGCGGTAAAGGCTTCCAGACCCGCAGCTAAAACCACTCAGACATCAGAACCCACAACCGCAAAAACAACTAAACCCGCAGCCAAACCAGCAATACCGGTAGAGGAACAGTCTGAACGGTTTGATTTCTATCAGATTCTGCCAGAAAGCGAAGTTGATACGGCCAATGTTGAACCCTACAAATCAACGCCTAAGGATGCAAAATCAGCGCATACTTATGTAATCCAGGCCGGTTCGTTCAAAAATCAGACGGATGCCGAGCAACTGCGGGCACGCCTGATTCTGGAAGGCCTGCCTAATGTCAAAACACACCGGGTTACCAATAGCAATGGCAGCATCTGGTATCAGGTACTGTCCGGTCCGTTCGTCAACCGTTCGATGCTGAATAAAGCCGAAGACCGTCTCGTCAGACTGAGAATTCAGCCATTAGTCCGACAGATCGACTAAATCCCTGCGTCATCGGATATTCATAACCTTGAAATAACGCTCTGCGTTCCCATATCTATACTCATTGAGAACTGAGTATATCTATTCGGGAAAACGCACCCATGACCACAATTGTTTCTGTACGTCGCGACGACCAGGTCGTTGTCGGCGGTGACGGCCAGGTTTCACTTGGCAACACCGTAATGAAAGGCACCGCTCGCAAAGTCCGCCGCCTGCCAAAACACGATGTTATCACCGGCTTCGCCGGCAGCACCGCTGACGCTATCACCCTGCTGGACCTGTTTGAGCAACAGCTGGAGAAACATCAGGGTAATATTTTCAATGCCGTGGTTAGTCTGGCACGGGAGTGGCGCGGTGACCGGGTGCTGCGCAAGCTGGAAGCACTGATGCTGGTGGCCAACAAAGAAAAAACCTACCTTATCTCCGGCAGTGGCGACATCATTGAGCCCGAAGATGGCGTCATCGCCATAGGCTCCGGCGGCAACTATGCCCTGGCCGCAGCCCGTGCTCTGGTCGCCAATACCGACTTGCCAGCCCGCGAAATTGTTGAAAAGAGTCTGCTGATCGCTGCCGACATCTGCGTCTTTACCAACGCCAACCTGACCATTGAGCAGCTGCAATCCAGCGCAGCCTGAGCCTCAGAGAACAGCCAGAGAGAACTACTGATGTCCAATATGACACCCCGTGAAATTGTTTCCGAACTCGACCGGCATATCGTCGGGCAGGCCGATGCCAAACGCTCTGTAGCGATCGCTTTGCGAAACCGCTGGCGCCGCATGCAGCTGGAACCTGAGCTGCGCGCCGAAGTCTCACCGAAGAATATCCTGATGATCGGGCCTACCGGTGTCGGTAAAACCGAGATTGCCCGCCGCCTGGCGAAACTGGCTAATGCTCCTTTTATCAAAGTTGAAGCAACCAAGTTTACCGAAGTGGGTTATGTGGGCCGCGATGTAGAAACGATTATCCGCGATCTGATGGATATGGCGATCAAGATGCTGCGTGAGCAGGAGATGGATAAGGTTAAATTCCGTGCTGAGGATTCCGCAGAAGAGCGGATTCTTGATGCCCTGCTCCCTCCAGCCCGCCCGACCAGCTTTGATGAGCAGCCTGTCGGACATAAGCCTGATAGCGCTACCCGGCAACTACTGCGCAAACAGCTGCGAGAGGGCAAGCTGGATGATAAAGAGATTGATATCGACCTGAGCCAGACGCCGGTCGGTGTCGAGATCATGGCACCTCCGGGAATGGAGGAGATGACCAGCCAGCTGCAGAGCATGTTCTCAAACCTGGGGAACAGCAAAACCAAGAGCAAGCGGATGAAGGTTAAAGATGCCTTAAAACAGGTGATAGACGAAGAAGCCGCTAAGATGGTCAACGATGATGACCTGAAGCAGATGGCGATCGATGCTGTTGAACAGAACGGCATCGTTTTCCTCGACGAGATCGATAAGGTGTGCAAACGCGAGGGCACCGGGGCGGACGTCTCCCGGGAAGGAGTACAACGGGACCTGCTGCCGCTGATTGAAGGCAGCACCGTATCCACCAAGTACGGCATGATCAAATCAGACCACATTCTGTTTATCGCCTCCGGTGCGTTCCATCTGTCCAAGCCATCCGACCTGATTCCCGAACTCCAGGGTCGTTTGCCCATCCGGGTTGAACTGAAAGCCCTGACGCCCGATGATTTCCGACGCATCCTGACCGAGCCGAATGCCTCACTGACAGAGCAATACCGGGCGCTGCTGGCGACGGAAGGTGTAACCGTTGAATATACTCAGGATGGTATCGACCGGATCGCAGAGCTCGCGTATCAGGTGAATGAAAAAACCGAGAACATTGGTGCACGTCGCCTGCACACTATGATGGAACGACTGCTGGAAGAGATCTCTTTCACTGCGGCCGACAATGCAGGTCAGAGCATTAATGTCGACCGGGCTTATGTGGATAAGTACCTGGCAGAGCTGAGCCAGGATGAAGACCTGAGCCACTATATCCTGTAGACCCAACCCACTAATCCCAGCCCGACGGAGCCGCAAGGCTCCGTCACCGGAGTCTGTTATGGCTGCACCACTTCCCAAAGATATCAAACTGCACACCAAATCCAGAACTCTTGAACTGGTATACAGTGATCAGGAACGCTTTGAACTGACCGCAGAATACCTGCGGGTTCACTCACCTTCCGCCGAAGTGCGCGGTCATGGCATAGGCAACGGCGTGCTGCAAACCGGCAAGCAACTGGTGGGCATAAAAGGACTTGAGCCTGCTGGCAACTATGCGCTCAAAATCATCTTTGATGATGGCCATGACAGCGGTCTGTACACCTGGGACTATCTCTACGACCTGTGCCAGCATCACGATGCTTACTGGAACCGCTATCTCAAGGCCCTGGCGGACGCCGGAGCCACCCGGCACGGAAACATGATCGCCAAAGGCTGAGCGATGCAACTATTCCACCGCTGTCGCTGAAACCGGCTTTTTATTTATCCAGATCAGTTGATGCCGGAAGAGTAAAGACAATTGCCTGCGGCAAAGGTAGAATGCTGCAACGCGAATTATGCAGATTACAGGTTTTCTATGACTGACCAGAAAGAATCTCAGGACAAGACCCACTTCGGCTTCGAACAGGTCAAAGTCGATGAAAAGCAGGCAAAAGTTGCCGACGTTTTTCACTCGGTTGCCAGCAAATATGACATCATGAACGACCTGATGTCCGGGGGTATCCATCGTATCTGGAAGCGCCTGACCATCGAACAAAGCGGTGTCCGCCGAGGCCATAAAGTACTGGATATTGCCGGCGGCACCGGAGATCTGACGATGCGTTTCTCCCGGCTGGTAGGTCCTGAGGGCAAAGTTGTTCTGGCGGACATCAATGATTCTATGCTCCGGGTTGGTCGTGACCGGCTGATGGATCGGGGCATTACCGGCAATGTCGAGTTTGTCCAGGCGAATGCTGAAGCGCTGCCATTTCCAGATAACACTTTCGACTGCATCACCATCGCTTTTGGCCTGCGCAATGTGACGTTTAAAGAGAAAGCGCTGGCCTCAATGGCACGGGTACTGAAGCCTGGCGGCAAAGTGATGGTGCTGGAGTTTTCCAAAACAGAAAACCCGCTACTGACCAAAGCCTACGACCTCTATTCATTCAAACTGCTGCCTAAAATCGGCAAACTGATCGCCGGCGATGAGGATAGCTACCGCTATCTGGCTGAATCGATCCGCATGCATCCCGATCAGGAAACCCTGAAAAAGATGATGGAAGAAGCGGGTCTGGTGCAGTGCAAATACCAGAATATGACCGGCGGCGTAGTCGCCCTGCATACCGGCATTAAACCCTGACCCGCCATGACATTCGAGACGATCAACGCAACCCTGCTGACCCTCGCTGAGAGCACCATTAACCGGTTACTGCTTGTCAGACCGGAAACGGTTGCTCAACTCGGTCAGCTGGACGGCAAAGTGATCGCTATTCAGCTAACCTCCCCGGCCATCTCTCTGTCACTGCAACCCAGCGCTGCGGGTCTGCAAATAGACCAGATAGAGCGAGACGATGCGGACGTTACCCTGAGCGGCACAGCCGCTGACTTTTTCCAGCTGTTAAGCGCCGCAGACAGCAGCGAAGCAATGTTTGGTAAAACCATTAAGCTTTCGGGTGACAGTGCTCTGGCAACCCGCTTCAGCCAGGTTATGGTTGACGCAGCACTGGACTGGGAAGGGATTCTGGCACAGGTCATAGGAGACCTGCCTGCCCACGAGCTGGCCCGGTTGCTGAAATGGAAAAGCAGATTTTATCTGCAGGCCGGTCACAGCCTGGTACAGAATTTCGAAGAGTATATTAAGGAAGAACTGCAGCTGCTGCCAAGCCAGCCGCAACTTAAGCGTTTTTACTCTGAAGTTGACAGTCTGCGTCAGGAAACCGAGCGGGCTGAGGCAAAAATTGAACGGCTGCGCCGAAAGCTCAAAAGCTAACATTGCAGCGATCCCCGACAAACAACAGTGCCGCCGAAAAGCGCCCTGCTTTCAACGCCCTCCTACCCTGAGAATTCCCTGAAAAAACCGGTTAAAACGGCTTTACCACCACAAATATCAGAATCGGTATAAAGATCAGCAGCGGTAACTCATTGAATAAACGGAAATAACGTCCGCTGTTATTCAGCGTACCGGCACGCAACTTTTTAAGATAACTGAAACACCAAAAGTGGTACCCGATCAGCAATCCAACGAACAGCAGTTTAGCGTGTAGCCAGGCGCCGGAGATTCCGAAACCAAGCCAGAGCCATAGTCCAAACCCCAGCGTAAACAGCGCCATAAGCGACATAAAACCAAACAGCTTACCGGCCATGATCTCCAGCCTGGCAACATCCTGTCCCGCCTCACGGCCCTCGACATAGTGCACAAAAATACGCGGCAGATAAAAGATACCCGCCATCCAGCTGGTCATTGCCACAATATGAAACACCTTAACCCACAACATGGTCACGCTTCCCCTGTGCTCAGACAGCCTGAGTCTCTACCCGCAGCAGATCACCCAGTTCAACTAACAGGTTATCGCCGGGATTAACTTCACCAACACCTGCTGGCGTTCCGGTGAGCACCACATCGCCCGGTAACAGGGTAAAATAATGACTCATGTAAGCGATCAGAGGGTAAACCTTATTCAGCATAAAGCTGCTATTACCGTTTTGACGAAGCTGGCCATTAACCGTCAGGCGAATCTGCTGATCCTGAAGATCGCCTACCGCGACAGGGTCAAGAAATACCGACAGCGGACAGGAACCATCAAACCCTTTGGATTTTTCCCACGGATGGCGCTGTTCTTTCAGCTTGCTCTGCAGATCCCGCAGGGTCAGATCAAGGCCCAGCCCCACTCCGGCAATCGCTTCACCCACTTCAGCATGGGTGGCATTTTTAAGTGGCTGACCGATCAGGATAGCCATCTCCGTTTCAAAATGGACCGAGCCAAAATCCACCGGCACCTCAAACGGCTCAGCCATCGGCACAATCGCAGTTGAGGGTTTTATGAACAGCATCGGTGTTGTCGGAACCGGATTATTGAGCTCCGCAGCATGGTCGGCATAATTACGCCCGACACAGACAACTTTACCCACAGGAAGGTTTGCTTCGGTTCCGTCTACATACTGATGTTTGTACTGCATGATAATGCTCCATACCGGTTGGGCGTCTGCAACAGGTCCTGAAATAACAGCCTGACAGGCCGCTCTGCCAGATCAAAACCGACAAAGTTCAGCGCGGCAAGGCGGCTTTAAAGACCGGGTATTTTTTCTTCGCTTAATGGGCTCTGATCATACCCCTGGCATTCAGCGAGCTCAATCCCAGCGTCAGACTCAGCGTGATCAGCAGGACAATCACCGAGCCCAGCACAACGCCTTCCCAGCCCAGCCAGTGCCAGAAGGGATCGAGATAGAAACCACCACTACTGGCCCCCAGATAATAGAAAACCAGATAGAGAGAAGAGGCGCTGGCACGGGCATGAGTCGCCTGATGGCTGACCCAGCTACTGGCGCTGGAGTGAGCAAAGAAGAAACCAAAGCTGTTGATAAAGAAACCCATCACAATCAGCGGTAAAGCGCTGCTCAGGGTTAGCAGGCTGCCCGCGATAAGGATCACGATTCCCATCTTAATACAGTTCAGCTGACCAATTTGCTGAGCCATACGGCCCGAGAGTGTCGAACCGACGGTCCCGGTCAGATAGGTCAGAAACAGTAAGCCAATCCATACAGGACTCAGATGATAGGGCGCATCCGACAAAACAAAGGTGATATAGCTGTACTGATTAATAAAGATAAAGAAGTTCAGCCCGCCCACCAGATACACCAGCAGCAATAAAGGATTTGTCAGATGATCCCGTAGGCGAGACACCATCGCAGACAGATTAAGAGGTTGCGGTGAAAACTGCCGGGATGCCGGCAACAACCACCAGAACAGCAGCATGCAGATACAGCTGAGCAGTCCCATTACCAGAAACAGATCAGTCCAGCCCAGCCAGTCGCCGATAAAGCCGCCAATCAGACGTCCTGATATCCCCCCCAGAGAGTTACCGCTAATGTAGAGGCCCACCGCCAGCAACAGTGCCTTACGGGAATATTCATCGCCCATATACGCGATTGCAATGGCTGGCAATCCCCCCAGAAACATCCCCTGCAGGCCCCGCAGCAGCACCAGTTCAGAAAAGCTTTCCACCCGTGACAGCAGCAGAGTACAGACACACACACCCGCCATACTCACCAGCATCAGCAGGCGACGGCCTACGGCATCGGACAGGGGACCATAAAAAAGCAATGACAACCCGAGCATCAGGGTAGTCACAGTAAAAGACCAGCTCACCTCCAGCGTAGTGAGAGAAAACTCCTGTTGCAACTGAGGCAGTATCGGCTGAGTGACATAGACGTTGGAAAAAATCATAAATGAGCCAATGCACAGCGCTATGGTTGCCCGCCAGAATTGTTTGCTACCCGATTCGATCATTACAGCACTCTCCGATTAGATGCTGTAAGCGTAGCAGTCGGCCATAAATCACAGAAATATATAAAAATGATAACATTAATAAATAATTGTGATGCTATAGTCATGAACAGATCGCTCACTGAGCCTAATCGGGATTTTCAACCCCATCAGCATTCAGGTAAACCGATGGATATCCGTTCTCTGCGTTGTTTCCAGACCGTTGCCCGGGAAGCCAATTTCACCCGCGCAGCAGAAAAGCTCCACCTGGCACAGCCCGCTGTCAGTATGTCGGTTAAACGGCTGGAGAATGAGTTAGGGCTGACCCTGTTCCATCGCAATGAGCGTCGTATCACCCTGACGGATGAGGGGGAGCGACTGCTGCAGCATGCCGACCGGATACTTCAGGCGGTTGCCGATGCCGAACTGGAAATGCAGGAACTGACCGGCCTCACCCGGGGCCAGGTCAGAGTGGGCATTCCCAGTATGCTCGGCTCCTATTACCTGCCCGAACTGTTAATGGGGTTTCGCCACAGCTTTCCTGCGCTGCAACTATCGGTCGTCGAAGGGGGAACAACCCATATCCGCCGGCTTATCGAAAAGGGGGATCTGGATATCGGTATTGTCGTCGATGGCGGCGAAACGGATGAACTTGAACGGGTTCACCTGATGCAGGTTGAGACCCTCGTCTGTGTCAGTCCGGACCATCCGTTCGCCCGGCAAACCAGCGTCAGCTTTCAGGCGTTTCTGGATGAAGAACTGGTGCTGTTTAAAGAGGGCTTTTTTCACCGGCAGATCACTGAACAACTGGCCAGACGTTATCATGTCACCCCGAAAATATCCTTTGAAACCAACCTGATCCCATTGATTCAATCGGTCGTCCGGCACGGTTTTGGTATCTCAGCCCTGCTCCGGCCTGCCATCGATGATGCCCGCGACCTGATCGGCATCCCCTTTGATGACCCCCTGCTGTTTAATCTGAGCATCGCCTGGCGCCAGCAGAGTTACCTTTCCCAGGCAAATAAGGCCTTTGTCGACTACCTGCTTAAACACTCACCGGCAATGCCTGCCAATACGTCAAACAGGTGACAATTTCAGCAAAGATATCTACTATAGCGCTCCCATTTATAGGAGTAAGAATAAAATGCTGACCGTAAACGAATACTTTGATGGTGCGGTAAAATCTATCGGCTTTGAAAATGCGGAAGGCAAAGTAACTTCCGGGGTGATGGCCGCTGGAGAATATGAATTCGGCACTTCAGAAAACGAGCTGATGAAAGTTGTTAGTGGTGAACTGGTTGTCAAACTGCCGGGCAGTGACGAGTGGCAGTCGTTCCCAGCAGGCACAGAGTTCAGGGTGGCGGCCAATCAGACATTCCAGCTGCAAGTTGCTCAACCGACTGCCTACCTGTGTGTCTATAGCTGATTGAGCATTTCAGCTGGATAAAACATGAATCCAAATCACGCATTATTTTCATTAGTTGATTTGGATTCATCTTTAAGTGAATAAAAATCCACCAAATCCCCCTATCAGGGTCACCCCTTTTCCCCTGACACTGTGTTAACATAGCGCCCTTTCTTTTACCGGCTAATCCGGAGATGCCTGCCACACACAGACATCACCACATTAAAAAGAGATCCATACCATGAGCCAAAATACCTCTCTGGAAAAAAGCAAGATCAAGATTCTGCTGCTGGAGGGCGTGCACCAGTCTGCACTGGATACCCTGAATGCGCACGGTTACACCAATATCGAATACCTGACCGGTTCACTGCCAGAAGATGAGCTGCTCGAACGCGTCAAAGATGTTCACTTTATCGGCATTCGCTCCCGTACTCAGCTGACTGAAGAGGTTTTTGAGGCCGCTGATAAGCTGGTTGCGGTAGGTTGTTTCTGCATCGGCACCAACCAGGTGAATCTCACCGCGGCGACAATGCGCGGTGTTGCGGTATTCAACGCACCTTACTCTAACACCCGTTCAGTTGCTGAACTGGTGATCGCAGAAGCGATTCTCCTGCTGCGTGGCGTGGCTGAAAAAAATGCCAAGGCGCATCGGGGTGAGTGGCAGAAAACAGCCAAAAACTCTTACGAAATTCGTGGTAAAAAGCTGGGTATCGTAGGTTACGGCAGCATCGGCTCACAGCTGAGCGTTATTGCTGAGTCCCTGGGTATGCATGTTTACTTCTATGACATCATCACCAAGCTGCCACTGGGTAACGCAACTCAGCTGGGTTCTCTTAAAGAGCTGCTTAACACCTGTGATATTGTCTCTCTGCATGTGCCTGAAACACCCGCCACCAAAGATATGATGGGTGCGGCTCAGTTCTCTGAGATGAAACAGGACTCTATCTTCATTAACGCCGCCCGCGGCACCGTCGTTGTAATCGACGATCTGTGCAAAGCTCTGGCTGAAAAGCGCCTGCTGGGGGCTGCGATTGACGTATTCCCGGTTGAACCCCGTTCCAATGATGATGAGTTCATCTCACCTCTGCGCGAGTTCGACAATGTTATCCTGACACCTCACGTTGGCGGATCAACGCTGGAAGCGCAGGAAAATATCGGTTACGAAGTATCAGAGAAGATGATCAAATACAGTGATAACGGATCTTCTATTACCTCTGTTAACTTTCCTGAAGTGGCTCTGCCAGAGCATCCGGATGTTCATCGTCTGCTTCACGTTCACGAAAACGTCCCTGGCGTCATGAGTTCCATCAACAGTGTCTTCTCTGAGAACAATATCAACATCTCCGGCCAGTACCTGCAGACCAATGAGAAAGTAGGTTATGTGGTTATTGATGTCGATGCAGATACATCAGAGGTTGCACTGGAAAAACTGAAACAGGTTAAGGGCACAGTCCGCTGCCGCCGCCTGTTCTGATAGACAAAGCGTTATGAAAAAGGCGGTTTCCTTCGGAACCGCCTTTTTTATTGCTCAGGGGTTTCATTCGCTGGATTAATCTTCTGCTCAATCAGATTAAACACCTGCAGCCTTATGTTCGCCTCCTCATTGACCAGATGATGCCGGGCTTTCTGTAACAGCTTAATTTCAAGCCCTGGATAGAGCCGTCCAATGACGCCCAGATTGTGCCGCCACTCCACCGTTTCATCATCAACGCCCTGAATACACAGCGGCTGAGTCGGCAAACTGCCTGATTGTTCCACCTCGTCAATCCAACGCAGCAAAGCGCCGATCCAGCGCACCGGAATCCGGTGATGCTGTAACGGGTCCTGATAGCGGACAAAATCCAGAAATGTCTGATCGCCTGAACTCGGACCATAATCTCTTGGCACCGAACGCAGCAGAAACCTCAGCCAGCGATATTTCCCGGCGATCTGTTTCCAGCCACAAGGGCGTACCAGAGGAGCCAGAAACACCTGATGCCGGACCGGCCAGTCCCGATAGCCAAATTGTAGCTGCTGCTCCATCAGTATGGCGGCTCCGGTACTCTGACCCAGCATTGTCCAGGGGGCGCAAAGACGATCCTGACGACTGTTAAGCAGCTCGGTCAGCTGTCTGGCATAGGTTGTAAAACAGTCAATGGAAAGGGGCTGTCCCTGTGACAACCCATGCCCCGGCAGGTCGTAGATCAATACATCCCAACCGATCTCCAGCAGATATGAGATCAGATGACCATACAGCCCGCTGTGATCAAAATAGCCATGCAGAACCACCACGGTTCCCCGGCTTTCGTCCCGGCAACAATAATGCTGAACAAACAGGGAACACCCCAGAACGGTCTGCCGGGAGGCAAAAAGTTTATGCCCGGCATGAAGAATCGGGTTTAACTGATAGCAGTTAAGATACTCTTCCAGCATCTCGCTGCTGCTCACCCCATCCTCCTGGTTATATACCGGGAGCTTGTTGCGTAAGCATTTGGCATCTAACATCTGCATAATTACGGCTTCCTTAAGAGCCCTGTCAACTCTGAACATCAATAAGCGCAACCCTGTCTTATAATTTAGGCCAGATTTGCAACTTATTCCTTGTACAGGGGCAATTGCCATATATAGTAAACCTCATCACCTCAAGGTACGATCTATGCGATTGTTATTTATTTTTTTTATTCTGTTCAGCCTGAAAGGGTTTGCTGAAACACCCGACCTCACTGCCGATCTGACACGCCTTGAGGGCCAGCTGCAACAACTTGAAAACGATCCGGAAAACCCTCTCAGAGAAAGTTATCAGCAAGCAGCAAAATACCTTCAGGAACTCATCAGCCAGCGTCAGCAGGCACGGAATCTGCGGATTGAAATTGAATCCCAGCCGCTACAACTGGAGCAGGCCCGCAGCCGCAGGCCGCTCCCCGATTCAGATCTGCCAGAAATCTTCCCATCAGAACAGGAGCTGCAGCCACTGCTGGTAAAGGCCAAGGCGCGCCTGATCGATCTGGAAAAGAGTCGGGATGAACTGCAACGCACCATCCGTGACAGTGATAAATTATTACTCAGCATGCGGGAAAAGCAGGCCTCCCTGCAACAACAGCTCAACAATCTGACCAAACCCGCCATCGCTACCCGGCCGACAACCGAACAACAAAAGGCCCGGGAGCAAACCCGCCAGTATCAGCAGATGGCGCTGGACTCAGCCCTGGAGGTCACCGAGCTTGAGATTCTCGCCCTGCCCGGCCGGACAGAACTGGCCTCTCTGAATCTGAAAAACCTGCAAACTCAGATTCAAAACCATAAAGACTGGATCAACAAAGCGGAAGAACACCTGCAAATACAGAATCGTGCAGCCGCAGAGAAAACACTCAGTCAGTTCGAAGCCATCGCAACAGACACCAATCCGGTGCTGCAGCAGGCCCTCAACCGCAACAATGAAACCGCGGACATCATCCGTCAGGGCCTGGCTGAAACAGAGCAAACCGCACAGCGACGTAAGCAACTGGAGCAACAGCTGCAGGTTATTCAGCAGACCTACCAGGCAATCCAGTTACAACTGGAACTGGGTATCGGCTATACCGGTTCAGAGATTCGCAAACATATACAACAACTGCCCAAACCCCTGAGATCAGACAATACCAAAAACCGGCTTAAAGAGCTGCGACTGAGCCAGCTGACCCTGAGCCAGCCAGCATCATCAGTGGCGGCCTCAGGACTGACAGAACCGCAGAAAACCAAACTCGGTCAGTTGAATCAGAGCCTGACCGGGCTGATCTCAGAACAGCGTTCACTGCAACAGAAACTGATCAGCGAACTGTCACAGTTATTGCTGGTTCAGGAACAGTTTAACGCTCAGATTGCCGATAGCCGGGCGCTGTTTAATAAGCACCTGCTCTGGCTCCCCACCACCGAGCCGGTATCGGCCAGATGGCCCGCTCAGATTATCAGCGGATTTATTGACCTAAGCGACGAGTTACCGTCGCTTCTCAAACCTTACTCAGCGATGCTGGCGGACAAAATAACACTGCCACTCTGGCTGTTTCTGATCACCCTGCCGCTGGCGTTATTCTGTCGGCGATACCTGAGAAAACGCCAGCCGCTCTGGTGTAAACAGATCGGCAATGTCAGTCAGGACCACATCAGCCACACCCTCCGGCCACTGCTGTATTGCCCGATAGTGGCGCTGCCAGTCCCGCTGTTTCTCTATCTGCTTGGCAGACAACTGGGCGGCGATGAGACATCGCTCAGAAACTTGTTCTATATCATCGCCTCGATCAGCTGGCTCTACCTGACAGTGATGCAGTGGCTGCAACAACCCAACGGCTTACTGCAGGGACAGTTCAGCCTGCCGGAACACACCACGGCGACGCTGCGAAAACGACTGCGCTGGCTATTCTGGATCAACTCCCCGCTGATCGTCTTCCTGTTTCTGTCAGACCTGAGCGCCAATGAAACCATTATTGCCGGCCCGACCCGCCTAACCCTGCTATCGATTACCATCGGTTTCACGCTGTTCTGGATCAGCCTGTGGCGCGCCGCGCCAAAACAGCAGAAAGCAACGGATAACAACCGTTCATGGAACAATATCAATGCATGGATCGGCGTCATCATCGCCTTTAACGTGGCGATGGCCGGACTGATTCTGTGGGGCTACATGCTCTCAGCCGGCATCCTGATCGGACTGATGTTCCTGCTGGTCTGTATCGGCATTCTGGCCTACCTGATCTTCCATCTGGGACGACGATGGCTGTTGATAGAACAGCGTAAGCTGCTGTTTGCTCAGACGCTGGCCCGCCGGGCTGAAATTCTGTCAGCCAGGGAGGAGCAAAAAGAAACACCGCCGCCACTGAAAGAGAATTTTATCGATCTGCAAACCATTTCAGAACAGGGCAATATGCTGCTGAAAACGGTCACCGCGCTGATCTTTCTCACCCTGGCATGGTTTACCCTCGGCTGGACACTTCCGGCTCTGGAAGCGCTCGACTCGGTAACCCTCTGGAGCACCGGCAGCAACGATAATGGGGTTCTCAGCTTTCTCACTCTGAAACAGATTATTTTTGCCCTGGCCGCCCTGAGTGTGACATTTATCGCCGCACGCAACCTCCCCGGTCTGTTCGAGTTGCTGGTACTGAACTACCTGCCGCTGGCCCCCGGCACCGGCTTTGCTATCTCCACCCTGCTGAAATACAGCCTGTACATCATCGGCCTGATCAGTTTTCTTAACTTTCTCGGGCTGGAATGGGGCAAGCTGCAGTGGCTGGTTGCGGCGCTGGGTGTCGGTCTGGGCTTCGGGCTGCAGGAGATTGTTGCCAACTTTGTCTCCGGGCTGATTATCCTGTTTGAAAAACCTGTGCGTATCGGTGATACCGTCACGATTGGCGGCGTTACCGGCAATGTCAGCCGGATCCATATCCGGGCGACCACCATCACCGACTGGGACCGCAAAGAGGTCATCATTCCCAATAAAACCTTCATCACCGATCAGCTGATCAACTGGTCACTGACCGACGCAATCACCCGGATTGTGATCCCCGTCGGGGTCGCTTATGGATCCGATACTGAGCTGGTCACAAAGCTATTGCTGCAGGTGGCAGAGGAAAATAAAAATGTCCTGACCGAGCCATCACCTCAGGCCTTTTTCCTGGCATTCGGAAACAGTACACTGGACTTCGAACTGCGCGCCCATATCAGCTCTATGGAGAAACGAAATCAGGCACTTCATGAGCTTCACGGTGCGATTGACCGGCGGTTCCGGGAGCACAATATCGAGATCGCATTCCCACAACTGGATCTGCATCTGCGCAGCAATGACACCGATAAACGCTCCGATAAAGATGATGACGATTAACGACTGTTTTACAGGGAAAAGAGGAAATGAGGAATGAGTGAACACCTGAACCGGACACTGTTGCATGAGTGCGAGATCGCGGTGCGCTGGGGTGATATGGATGCCTACGGACACGTCAATAACGCGCTCTATATGCGCTATCTGGAAGAAGCGCGGGTTCAGTTTCTGGCAAGTATCGGCGCCGATATGAGTGGCAACGGCACCGATCCGGTGATTATCAATGTCGGCTGCACCTTCCTGAGACCGGTCAGCTACCCCGCTACCGTGATTATAAAAAGTTATGTCGGCGAGATCGGCCGCAGCAGCTTCATGGTCTGGTATGAAGTGAGCACCACCGACAATCCCGATCAGCTCTGCAGCGAGGGCTATTCAAAAGTGGTCTGGATGGATCACCAGACGGGTCGTTCCGTGCCCCTGCCAGAGATGATTCGTAATGCTATCTCGTAAAAATCGTAACAAGGAGTTTAACGCGAATGAGTGAAGTTGCTGAAGTACAAA
The DNA here is from genome assembly GCA_018223185.1 of Oceanospirillales bacterium. Classification (GTDB taxonomy): domain Bacteria; phylum Pseudomonadota; class Gammaproteobacteria; order Pseudomonadales; family Balneatricaceae; genus Amphritea. The sequence continues at coordinate 182,524 of JAAEYW010000002.1, forward strand.
AAAGTAACGGAAGTAATGCCAAAGTTGTCTATATCCTCTATCTGGTCAGCCTGATTGTGGGTGTCACCGGGATCGTCGGACTGGTAATGGCCTATGTGTATAAAGCCGACGCCCCCGACTGGCTGAAAACCCACTATCAGTGGCAGATCCGGACCTTCTGGATGGGCCTGCTCTACACCGTAATCGGCCTGTTCACCACGATGATTCTGATCGGCTATCTGATCCTGTTGTTCAATCTGATCTGGTTTATTATCCGTTGCATCAAGGGCCTGAGCGCTCTGGAGAAGCGGCAACCACTGCCCGACCCTACCAGCTGGCTGTTCTGACCATTTCCACACTGAGTTACCGCTTAAAAAGCTGCCCCTCCGGCAGCTTTTTTGTATCTGACAATCCCCGGCAGCAATGCCTCACGGACACATTCCATAATGTGAAATGAATACCTGCCTCAAACAGGCTATACGCTTAATACTTTAGCATTGCACAGGGGCGACAGCGCTTGTAAATTGCGATATTGTTGCAACGCACAAGCCACAATAACTGCAGCGCTGATAGGAGCCACGGTTATTGCGGCATACAAAAAAAAGACCTGGTCTGGTTGCCTCGCGCCGGATTCGGGACGATTACAATGAGGCAGTAAATTATGAGTCAACGGATACAAACGGGCGACCTGCAGGTTGCTGAAGCTCTCTACACCTTTATTAACCAGCAGGTAATTCCGGGCACCGGCGTTACCGAAGAGCAGTTCTGGTCAGGCCTGGACGCTATCGTTCATGATCTTGCACCCAAAAACCGCGACCTGCTGGCAAAGCGTGATGCAATTCAGGAGCAGATCGATAGCTGGCATCGCGATAACCGGGCTAACGGCTTTGATTTCGCTGCGTATAAATCATTCCTACAGGAGATCGGTTATCTGCTGCCAGAGGGTGAAGATTTTTCTGCCACCACCAGCAATGTTGATCCGGAAATGGCTACCATGGCCGGACCGCAGCTGGTCGTACCGGTGATGAACGCCCGCTTCGCACTGAATGCCGCCAACGCCCGCTGGGGCAGTCTGTATGACGCCCTGTATGGCACCGATGCCATCTCTGAAGCCGATGGCGCAGAGATCACTGCAGGCTACAACCCGGTGCGCGGCGCCAAGGTGATTGAATTTGCCCGCAATGTACTCAACGAAGCGGCACCGCTGGCCGATGGCTGCCACGCAGACTCCGTACGCTACAGCATTGATAATGGCAAACTGGTTGTCAGCCTGACCAACGGCAGCGAAACCGGCCTGCAGGATCCGGCGCAGCTGATCGGCTATAACGGCGATGCAACGGCACCCGACTCAATCCTGCTGAAACATAACGGCCTGCACCTGGACGTTAAAGTTGACCGCAGCAGCCAGATCGGTTCAACCGATGCCGCCGGTATCAGCGACATCATTGTTGAAGCGGCGCTGACAGCGATTATGGACTGCGAAGACTCCGTCGCTGCAGTGGATGCTGAAGATAAAGTTATCGCCTATAAAAACTGGCTGGGCCTGATGAAGGGTGATCTGACTGAAGAGGTGACTAAAGGCGATAAAACCTTCACCCGCAGCATGAACCCTGACCGCAAATATACCGGTGTTGACGGATCTGAAGTGAGCCTCAAGGGCCGCAGCCTGATGTTTGTGCGTAATGTTGGCCACCTGATGACCAACAATGCCATTCTGGACAAAGAGGGTAACGAGATTCCAGAGGGTATCCTCGACGGCATAGTCACCAGCCTGATCTCGATCCACGATGTTAAAGGTAATGGTCAGTTCAGTAACACCACTACCGGCTCGATGTATATTGTTAAACCGAAGATGCACGGACCTGAAGAGGTCGCTTTCGCTAACGAACTGTTCGGCCGTATCGAAGATGCTCTGGGGCTGGAGCGCTTCACCCTGAAAATGGGCATCATGGATGAAGAACGCCGTACCACCGTCAACCTGAAAGAGTGTATCCGCGCCGCTAAAGAGCGGGTGGTGTTTATCAACACCGGCTTCCTCGATCGCACCGGTGACGAGATCCACACCTCCATGGAAGCGGGCCCGATGATCCGTAAGGGTGATATGAAGGCCGCTGCCTGGATCGGTGCCTATGAAGACTGGAACGTTGATAACGGTCTGGCCTGTGGCCTGCAGGGCCGTGCACAGATCGGTAAAGGTATGTGGGCGATCCCGGATCAGATGGCGAACATGCTGACCGCCAAGATCGGCCACCCGCTGTCTGGCGCCAACACAGCCTGGGTACCGTCGCCAACTGCAGCCGCACTGCACGCACTGCACTACCACAAGGTTGACGTATTCGCCCGCCAGGACGAGCTGAAGAGCCGCCCACGCGCGAATCTGGACGACATTCTGACCATTCCGGTTGCCACTGATCCAGACTGGTCTGCCGAAGAGATTCAGAACGAGCTGGACAACAATGCGCAGGGTATTCTGGGCTATGTGGTGCGCTGGATCGATCAGGGTGTGGGTTGCTCTAAAGTGCCTGACATCAACAATGTTGGCCTGATGGAAGACCGTGCAACGCTGCGGATCTCCAGCCAGCATATCGCCAACTGGCTGCACCACGGTATCTGCTCTGAAGCACAGGTGCTGGAAACGATGCAGCGGATGGCGGCGGTGGTTGACCGGCAGAACGCCAATGACCCGCTCTACCGTCCAATGGCACCCGACTTCGATGACAGTATTGCCTTCCAGGCAGCTCTGGAACTGGTCATTCAGGGACGGGTTCAGCCAAACGGCTATACCGAACCGGTTCTGCACCGTCGTCGCCTTGAAGCCAAAGCCAGATTTGCTGGTTAAGTTTTAACCGAAAAAAAACCGCGCACTGCGCGGTTTTTTTGTGCCTCAAACAGGGCCCGGCTAAGCGACCAGATAGGGAGCAATCGTCGCCATCATCCGCTTAACGTACGTGTCTTTCTCTCCCACCGGGGCAACATAATGAATCGCCTCCTGCGCCACCGCCAGCCCCTCCAGCCGGGCCAATACCCAGCAGGCAAGGTACTGCGACGCCAGACAACCGCCGGCACTGGCAACATTATCCTGAGCGAAAAACGCCTGATTCAGCACCTCAGCTCCCGCGTCCCGCACCCAGGGTGCCGTGGTGAGATCGGTGCAGACGGGCACTTCCCTGAGCAGCCCAAGCTTCGCCAGCAATAGAGCACCGGAGCACTGTGCGCCGATTAACTGCCGTTGAGGATCTAACTGCAGCAGCGACATGATCGTTTCATCCGCCACCACCTCGCGGGTTTTCATACCACTGCCGATCAGCACCACATCTGCGTTGTTTGCTTCGCTCAGCGGAATATGGCGGTGCATGACCACGCCATTCATCGACTCGATCCGCTCAGCGGGGCTGGCAATGGATACCCGCCAGCCAGACCGCTTTACCCGGTTCAGAATACCCAGAGCAATGAGTGAGTCCAGTTCATTGAAGCCATCAAAGGTCAGAATAGCAATATGCATCGTGCGTCCTCGTGCAGTCAGAATTTGATATACCGCATTCTATGGCTTAAATTCATGACAATAAAAAAATTGTCATGGATACATCTCAACATGCCCCGTGCCCGCTACAAACAACTGGTCGATCAGTTTGCCAGCCGTATCCGTTCAGGTGAACTGTCACCCGGCACTCAGCTGCCGACACACCGCCAGCTTGCAGCACGGGAGGGGCTGGCGCTGGTTACCGCCTCCCGGGTCTATGCAGAACTGGAACAGATGGGACTGGTCAGCGGCGAGACCGGGCGGGGTACGTTTGTCAGAGAAACCGCCCTGCCGCTGGGCCACGGTATCGACCAGCCACCAGCCACCGAAGGGATGATCGACCTCAACTTCAATTCGCCCTCAATACCCGGCCAGACTGATATGCTGCGTCAGGCGCTGCGACAACTATCGATCTCCGGCGACCTGGAGTCACTGCTGCACTATCAACCCCATGCGGGCAGGCAGCATGAGCGCGCCATCGTCGCCACTCATCTGGAACAGCGCGGACTGAAGGTCACAGCAGAGCAGGTATTTCTGGTCAGTGGCGCACAGCATGGTCTGGCGGCCACCGTTATGTCGCTGCTGCAACCCGGTGATGTGGTTGCCGTGGATGCCCTCACCTATTCCGGTTTCAAAGTACTGGCCGAGGTGCACCGGCTGGAACTGGTCGCGGTTGCCGTTAATGATGCGGGTCCCGACCTGCAGGCGTTAGAACAGTTATGCCGCAAACGACGGGTTAAAGCGGTTTACACCATGCCCACGCTGCATAACCCGCTGGGCTGGGTCATGGATACTACACAACGGCAGCAACTGGTCGCCATCGCCCGCCGCTACAACCTGCTGATCATTGAGGATGCTGCCTACGCCTTTCTTGCCGACAATCCCCCGCCGCCCTTAATCACACTGGCCCCCGAACTCACCGTTTATGTCTCCGGGCTGTCCAAAAATGTTGCCACAGGGTTTCGTATCGGTTTTATCGTGGCACCGGATCACTGCGTGCCACTGATCGAGCGCACCATCCGCGCCACCACCTGGAACACCCCCGGCCTGATGACAGCCATTAGTTGTGGCTGGATTGAAGATGGCACCGTTGCCCGCCTGGAAACCGAGAAACGCAGAGATGCCCGGGCGCGTCAGTCGATAGCCAGAGAGGCGTTAGCCGGGCTGGATTACGTCGCCCACCCGGCATCCTACTTTATCTGGCTGCGCCTTCCAGAGGAGGCCCGTGCCGATCAGATTGCAATGGAGCTGATCAAGGCAAATATTTCGGTGTCCACTGCCGAGCCTTTTGCCATTGCAGACCATGCCCCCCACGCCATCCGGCTGGCACTCGGGTCGGTCGACCCGGACACCCTGAAAACCGCCTTAACCAACGTCCGCGAGGTTATCGGACGCTACCTGTATTAAGGCTTTTTCGTTGGCCTCGGCGGCGCGAAAGATTACACTATCGCTATGTCCCAACAACTCACAGACTTTATCCACAGCCACCCCCGGCTGTTTATTCTGACCGGTGCCGGTTGCAGTACCGCATCCGGCATTCCCGATTACCGGGACCATAACGGTGAGTGGAAACGCCAGCCGCCGGTGCAACATCGCGACTTTATGACCCGCCACAGCACCCGGCAGCGGTTCTGGGCCCGCAGCCTGATCGGCTGGCCGCTGATGGCCAACGCCCGGCCTAACGGTGTGCATAAAAGCCTGCAACGGTTAGAAGAGAAGGGCTATTGTCGCCAACTGGTCACTCAGAATGTCGACCGGCTGCATCAGCGGGCGGGCCAGCAACGGGTGATCGACCTGCACGGCCGTTCAGATCAGGTGATCTGTATGTCCTGTCATTCGCTGCATCAGCGCAACACCATTCATCAACAGATGGCCAGTGAAAACCCGGCCTTCGCTCACTACACGGCCACAGCAGCGCCGGACGGTGATGCCGATCTGGAGGACATCGACTTCAGCCGCTTCAGGGTGACTGACTGCCCGGCCTGTGGCGGCCTGCTCAAACCCAATGTAGTGTTCTTCGGCGATAATGTACCAAAAGAGCGGGTATTCAGCGCACTAGACAGCCTCCGGCAAGCGGATGCGCTACTGGTGGTCGGTTCATCACTGATGGTGTATTCGGGTTTCCGCTTCTGCAAACAGGCGGTACAACTGAATATTCCGATCGCAGCAATTACCCGTGGCAAAACCCGGGCTGATGAACTTCTCAGCCTGAAACTGGATGGCGATATCGATCAGTTTCTGATGCCGGGCGTCAGCGCACTCAGCACCTTAGTGTCACGACGCGAATAACGATTTTCCCATCGTCATACGCCCTTTCAGGGCAGCGATAACGACCCATATCAGGTATAATGGCGCTCAATTGAATCCTGATCCCGAGTACACTGTGTCTGATACCTCCTTTTCCTCCCTGAACCTGCCGCCCGCTATGCTCAGCAACCTTGCTGACCTTGGCTACAACGAGATGACCCCGATCCAGGCAGGCAGCCTGCCCCACGTGCTGGCCGATAAAGATATTATCGCCAAAGCGAAAACCGGCAGCGGTAAAACAGCGGCCTTTGCCATCGGCTTGCTGTTAAAAATTAATCAGCGGGATTTCGGCACTCAGGCACTGGTACTCTGCCCAACCCGTGAGCTCAGCACTCAGGTTGCCAATGAGATCCGCCGTCTGGCGCGCTTTAAAGACAATATCAAACTGGTGATTCTCTGTGGCGGTCAGTCAGTAGGGCCGCAGATCGGTTCACTGGAACACGGTGCACATATTGTCGTGGGTACGCCCGGCCGGATTCAGGACCTGATCCGCAAAGGTAAACTGGATCTGTCCCGTTGCAGCACCGTGGTTCTGGATGAAGCAGACCGGATGCTGGATATGGGCTTTTACGAGCAGATCGAAGGGGTTATCCGCAACACCCCGAAACAGCGTCAGACGCTGCTGTTTTCTGCCACCTATCCCGAAGGCATTAAAAAACTCAGCGCCGACCTGCAACAGGACCCGGTGGAAGTGACGGTTGAAGCGGTGCACAGCACCGGCCAGATCGAACAATCCTTCTACGCCCTGGAACAGACCAAAAAACCGGAAGCACTGGCACGGATACTGAGTCACTTCAGCCCGGAATCCACGGTAATCTTCTGCAACACCAAAGATCAGTGCCGCGAAGTGTCAGACTACCTGCGCAACCTGGGCTATTTTGCCGCAGCCCTGCACGGTGATCTGGAACAGCGTGACCGTGATCAGGTGCTGGTGCAGTTTGCCAACCGCAGCAACACCATCCTCATCGCCACCGATGTCGCCGCCCGCGGTCTGGATATCAGCGATCTGTCGATGGTGATCAATTACGACCTGCCCCGTGATCCGGAGATCTACGTCCACCGTATCGGTCGTACCGGCCGCGCAGGGAAAGAGGGCACGGCCATCAGCCTCTACCGGGATTCCGAAGAGTATAAGCTGGAAACCATCAGTGAATATCTGTCGCAGACGCTGCAAACCAAATCCCTCAGCAGCCTGAAAAAAGTCCGCAACGAGGAGCCGGTTAAACCGGTGATGCGAACTCTCTGCATCGCCGGTGGTCGAAAGGATAAGATACGTCCTGGTGACATCCTCGGCGCCCTCACGGGCGAAGCGGGCATCGACGGCAGTATGGTGGGTAAGATCGATATCTATGACTATGCTGCCTATGTGGCGGTCAAGCGGGATGAAGCCCGTAAAGCCCACAGCAGGCTGGTCGACGGTAAGATCAAGGGCCGCCGTTTTAAAGTAAGAATGTTATAAAACGTTTTACTGTTTTGATTAAGGTATTTTAATATGGCTGTAGCATCGGCACGGCATATTCTGGTGAAGACCAAAGCTGAGGCCGAAAAGCTGAAGCAACAACTGGAGAAAGGGGAGGACTTTGCCCGTCTGGCAAAACGGCACTCTCTGTGTAACTCTGCCAAACGGGGTGGTGATCTCGGCGAATTCAGGCCCGGCACCATGGTAAAAGCGTTCGACGACGTGGTTTTCCGCAAGAAAGTACTGGAGATCCACGGACCGGTGAAAACGAAGTTTGGTTTTCATCTTATTCAGACCCTCTATCGCACCTAGGCCCAGTGCCGCGATAAAAGTCGCCAACTTAAGGAGGTGGTTCCTATGAAACCGGCCAAGAAACAACACCCCAAGTTTATTGAAGCGATGCAGAAACTCTCTGCTATGAATGAAGATGAACGCCTCTCCGACGAGAACAAAGAACTGTTTGATCAGGCCATCGCCTACGCGCCACTGGAGGCACAACCGGCGCTGATGGCAATCCAGCGGAAGTATGAAGAGCTTCACTAAGAGCTGAGACGTGGCTAGAACGGGCTTCGCCCTTGCTAGTGGTTAGTCGCTAGAAAACAAAAGACTAAAGAGAGCCAGGAGGCTCTCTTTTTTTTGGTAATGCTATACATAAAAGAAATTTAGTAGCTTCTCGCTGAACTATTCCCAATAGCTTATCTTCAATCTTCTTTAAACCCTAATAAACTAGACTGTTACAAATTTAGTACATTGCCGTCGTAAAAAGGGCCTACACCTGTTGTGTCGTTGTTTAGTTCTTCAAGTACCATTGATGTGCAGAATATAAGCTGAAAATCGTTCCTGTCTTTAAAACAATCAATCATTGCCCTTTGAAAATTATGACTTCGAAACTCTTTCATTCCTCCATTCTCAATCGCATCAAGCATTAAAAATCTAGGAAGGCGATAGTTTGGGTCGTCTATGGCTTCAAGTAATGCGGAAATTTGAAAGGAATTCTTTTTGATATAGTTAGAGCTGCCTGAAAACTTCACGCGGCCATCAATGAGAGTTCTGTCTTTAGCAAAATCAATTTCAATATCATTTGAATCTGCAGCTTCAAAAACCTCCTCGTATGGCATGCCGTTATCCCGTTTGTCCTTTCTTAGGATCGGAATCATATTTTCAGAAATTCCGCTGTAAACATTCTGCCGTCTATTCTTGCTTGCTGATCTTGCGGACTCTATCTTGTTTCTAAGGTCGGTTATTTTCGATGATAGCTCAATTTTTTTTGCTTTGTTTCTGTCAAGTTCACTAATAATTTCAATTTTTTTCTTAATATTTTCATTCTCCGACTCTAAAAAGCCAATTCGTTTTGAGTCTTCTAGTGCAGAATGCGAACTAAAATCAACAATCTTTGAAACGACGGTCAACTCACTTTGTAAGTTAGTTAACTGTGCATTGGCAATGTTTAGAGCGGATGTAATTCCTATTCTATGTTCCATATAATCTTCAAGAACTTTGTTGTTGCTGCTAATCTGAAAATCAATTTCTGTTAGCAATTCCATATAATTATTAGCGTGATGGGAGTCAACAATAGGTGCGTGACAAAGGTGGCATTCGCCTTCATCGTAAGTAGTTATTTTCTCTAGGCAGCAGGGGCAGCTTTCATATTTTATCAGCCCTATTGCGTCATATGATGCTTTTGATTCTAGCAGAGATTTTTTCCGAAACTTTAAAGATTTTTCATATAACTCGCAGTCAACAATATCTCCGTTGGTTGACATTAAGCCTTCCTTAAATGCGATAATTTTCCGATTTAATAAGTTGATCTGGCCATCAATCTCGTTAAATTTTGATGCACGGGTTACATCAAGTTCATCATGCGCAATAATCTCTTTTGGCTTATTTCTGAGTTTAACTATTTCGGTGATATTGGCAACAACAATGGATTCGAGAGTGCTTAGTGTCAGAGATGAATCCCCTCCCAGCACTTTATACATAGCAAGTAAATCTGAAGAAATTTTGTCATACTCACGCTCAAGCATAATAAGTTGTTGGCGTAATTTGTGTGTGTCTAGATTATCTAGACCCAATAGAAATTCAGAAATAGCTGTTCTTATGCCTTCACTATCACCTTTTTGACTGTCTTCCGCTCGTAATATCTTTGTTGACGCTGTTTCTTGGTCAACATAAAGGAATCTAAGAATTTGATGCATTGTAAGATTGGCGTAATCATCTGATTTATGGCTATCCCAGCCAAGTAATTCAAATATTTGCTGCGAGAAAGACATCTTGTCACCAGATTCGCTGCGACGTGATCCATATGTTTTCCAGTCACTGCTGGCTTTATCGCCTTCTTGATATGGGCCGGATCGAATTGATATTGGTGGCACTTTTCCCTTATCGATTTCGCGTTTGATAGTGAATTGATTTCCGTTGAGACGCAGTTGGCAAAGTATTTCGTCGCACTTGTCAGCGGGGTATAGCCATTGATTCGCTTTTATTTCTCCACCAAGAACATAAAACAACATCTCCAAAATAGTTGTTTTTCCTACGGAGTGATCACCCCGAATAACATTTATACCTCTATGAAATTCCTCATCGTAAACTGCGCGGCTTGACTTTAATATTATCAAGCGCTCTATGAATAAGGTTGATTTATCCATATCTATACTCCATTAGCCCACTTCTGGACTTAAATCCATTCGGTCCATTTAGACTTATCTTTGGGAAACATGTGGTTAGCATTATAAAGAAATCAGATTTAGAAAATTCATCAGCATTAAATGTTTCAATTAACGACTTGGGTAGCAATGCGATATTAAGTACTATTTCGTTGTCACTTAACGTAATTAAAGACTTTTGAGATAAAGAGATAAGTACGGAGTCGTGCGTAGCCACAAGTTCGAAATAAAGACTTTTTGGGTTCGGCGTTAATTCAAAAGGCTCTGGTACATCATTGATTTCATTCTTATATTTATTAAAAGTCCTTGGAAGTTTAGAAACTCTTTTTAGTAAGTGAGGGTATAGATAGTAATAATCAATCAATTTCAAAGAGTCTTTTTCCAGTTTTTTTTCTTCAACAGAACTTAGTATATTCAAAATCCTATAGGAGCAGTGATGGGCGTCATATGCTGGGTGATAAATAATCATTACTTCCACTCCACGTGACATTTTTCTGTTAAGAAATATAGCATCCCTTCAACCAGCTCACTGGTAACAAATCCACCAGCTAACGTAACCTCTTGATAAAGTGGTTCAACTATAGTGCTATTAATGGCGGAGCTGATTGCAATATCGTCACTACCATCCCTTAGCATTGGTAGTATTTGTGAATTGAATCGAGTCAATATCAGACTAAGAATATGTGTGAAAATTATCTGGTAGGATTTTACATGCTGAAATCTCAATATCATTTTCGAGGCTTTTTGACTCGACATTCGTGCTTGATCTAGGTAAATTAAACGATTCGCTGTTATAAGCTTAGCTTCAAGTCCAACAACCTCTCTAGATTCCACATTTCGAATTTTGCTTTGGAGTTCTTCCAAGACAAACAGATATTGAGGGCTATCTTCTTTGAGTTGTTCGTGATGAGTTATAAGATTTTTCAAGGCTTCAGCACCACAACCAATATCATAAGAAGGAAGATTTACAATTGTAGGCTGAAGCAGCAAACTACCGCCAATCTCATTGTTGGATATTTCATTGCCAGAAATGACTTTTGCGCCATCCCCAATGGATGGATAAGCGCCAGCATTCCCAATCAGTGCGGGATAGTTATCATTGTCACTCATAATGGGGAAGTCATCCTATATCAAGATCGCCATCAATTTTATTTCTCTTGATTTTGTTCTTTGTAATGACTGAGGCAGTCTCACCTAATTTAAGGTTTTTTCCGACCTCATTATCCGTTACTTCATTATCCGTTACTTCATTTTTCTTATGAGGCTCGCTGGGCGCGGGCGGTTTATTTCGAACCAAGATGTAACCCATAAACAAGCAAAAAACCAAAATAGCAGCTAAGAGTAATATGTTTAAAAGCAGGTTAGATTTAAATATTTCTGATGTTTCCAAAAAAGAGGATATCAGCGAGTGAAACAGCCATGCAGCGATTACTGATGGGCCACCTACTTTCAGGGCAATTTTCCAATCCATACGTATCCTTAGATTAAAGGCGTCAAAGCCCTTTTTGATCACTACGACATCAATGGGATCAAAGTAGAAATCACTTTGGTAACAAGAGAAAAGCCTAAAGGCAGCTACTGCATTCTCGTCCACTGAAAATGAGCGGGCTCATTGGTCAGTTTGTATAGCGAAGCTATACATATCCATTCACTGAGTGTGCCTGAAAGAGATAGTGGGTTCAATTGCTTAATGATAAGAGTCAAAAAGAGCCAAAAATCCTCTTCTTTTTGCTTTTACGCTTTTTCGAGCAACTAGCAAGCGGCGAAGCCGCGTCTAGCGAGCAACGTGCTTTTCGTTGCGGTCTACCTACTAACCAACGTGCTTTTCGTTGCGGTCTATCTACTAACCAACAGCTTGAGGCTCAAACGACATATGCAACTCGTAGCCACACGCTTTAGCGTATCGCTGCAAAGTGTCCACTTTTGGCGTTACAGCGCCTTTCTCAAGGCGGCTGATATTACTTTTCTTCGTATGCATTAAGACTGCAACCTGCTCTTGAGTCAGACCTGCTGCTTTGCGCATATGAAGCAACTGACTGATCAAGGCAAACTCGCTCGCCAGTGCATCGTACTCCCGACGCACTTCACCACTCTGAAGCGCACGTTCTTTTAATTGCTGAAGGCTCATTTTTTCACCTCTTTCATTCTGTCTCTAGCTAATAAAAAGGGTCGAAGCCCTTTTTGATCAAGTACCCTCCACGAAAAAAGAGAGCCTACAATCTTCTTCTTTTTGCTTTTACGCTTTTTCTAACAACTAGCTAGTCGCGAAGCGACGGTCTAGCGAGCAACGTGCTTTTCGTTGCGTTCTAACAACTGCTGTTAAACATTAGGACCAATTTCGAGTGGGCTGCCATCACTGAAACGTGAAAACCGAAAGCGCGCCAAATCATGCTCACTTTGCTGCTTATTGACGATCTGAGCGACGATTCTGCCGAAGGCGGGGCCAATGCCAAAGCCGTGGCCGCTCATGCCGGTGGCAACGATGAGGCCTTCCAGATCGGGGACTCTGTCGACGATGGGTACGATATCCGGCATCGCATCGATCATTCCCGCCCAGGCATCCAGTATTTTGGGGGTGCCAATCTGTGGGAATCGTTGCGCGAAGCGCTGTTGCATCACCTTGACCTTGCCTTTAGCGGGTGCAGGGTCAAGGACGCGGGTGAGTTCAAAGGGGGTTATCTCATCGGCCGTCCAGTGGCGTTGCACTCGCCAGGCATCCGGTGAGTTGGCGATTTCGTTCATCCAGGGCCGGATCTCGTGATAGTTTTGCAGTCCTGTTTTTAGCCACTTAGGCAGTAAACGAAACGAGTCAGGGCCAATAAAGTGATCATGAGAATCGGTGAGTGCGAGGGTGTAGCCACCATCATTACGCCGGCGCGCTGCCAGTTTTTTATCCGCAAAACTGGCTGTGGTAATGCTTTGCAGCGGGGCGGTTCTGGCAACGGATGCGCGCACCGATAACTGCGGTATATTGATACCGTGACGGCGCAGGAACAGTGATGACCAGGCGCCCCCGGCAACAACAACCTGAGAGGTTTTAATGCGGCCAGCCTCAGTGATAACCCCGCTAATCTGGCCCACTTCAATATCCAGCGTGCGCACGGCGCAGTTCTCCCGGATGCGAACGCCCTCGCTGTGGGCTAATTCAGCGATTGCCGGAACCGCTTGCCATGGTTCGGCCCGGGCATCACTGGCGGTATAGGTCGCGCCGACCCAGGTGTTTTTTGCCCGTGAGTCATGTTGAATATGCTGCTCAAGCTGAGCGCTGGACAGTGCCACGGTATCGACGCCATGGGCGGCGGCAATACTCAGCCACGCTTCACGTTGCGCCTGCGCCGCTTCGGTTTGCGACAGATACATCACCCCGACCCGCTTAAACCCGGTGCGGCCTTTGACCGCCTTATCCATCGCCTCCCATAGCTGTGAGGCTTCCATCATAATCGGCAGTTCTGCGGCATCACGACCATGTTGTCTGATCCAGCCCCAGTTGCGTGACGACTGTTCACCAGCGATACGGCCTTTTTCGATCACCATCACGCTGAGGCCCGAACGCACGATATTCAGGGCTGAGAAAATACCGATAACCCCAGCGCCAATCACCACCACATCGACCTCGTCAGGTAGCGGGTCATTAAACGCAATGGGGGTATTTAAGGTGATCATATAGGGCGGCCCTGATAGCGCTGGTGTTATATATGAGATTCCAAAAAACGAATCTACAGTGAATGGTAAATAATGGTTCTTTGGCTGAGCATGTCACTGAAAGCGCTTTAAAATCAATGAGATCAGAGCAATTGATTCAGATATCCATTTATCTCAGTGTGCCTGAAACAAAAACCCGGTTCAATTACTCAAAAAGAGGTAGATCGGCGCAAGGTACTCAGAGGGCATGCTAATGCGCCTCCTACAACAGAAAAGAGCGCCAATGACCCTCTAGTGCCAGTTAACACTAACGACAAGTGACGCATAGCGAGCTTGCGAACGGAGCCTGCTTTCTGACTGCATCTGTCAGATGACTTTAGCTGTTGGCAAACTCTTCAAGCGCGCTCCCTGTTAAACGATAGCCCACCCATTCATCTTGCGGTTTTGCGCCAATTGATTGATAGAACTGTATCGCCGGTTCATTCCAGTCCAGGACGCTCCATTCGAAGCGCCCACAATTTTTAGACATCGCAATGTTTGCCAGATGTTTCAAAAGTGCTTTTCCGGCACCAACGCTTCTGTACTCAGGAGAAACATACAAATCTTCAAGATAGAGGCCATGCTGACCAAGCCAGGTTGAGTAATTAAAAAAATAAACTGCAAAACCAATCGGTTCATTGTTCAGGTTACAAATAACGGCTTTGGTCGCTGAGTCAGGTCCAAACAGAGAATTTTTGATATCCGCAACTGTGGCAATTACTTCATTCTCAGCTTTTTCATAGATGGCAAGTTCTGTGACAAATCTGAGAATCAGACCAGAGTCTTCAACCGTTGCCTGACGAATTTCTATAGCGGACATTCAATCCTCCAGCATTTAATGACATATAACGTTTCAAGAACAGGCGCCGCTTACCGTGTGCCTGCCTATCTTTATCAGACACTGGCTATTACAGCGGTGATAACAGCAGCCACGACCAGGAAAAGACCAAAGCGGACAATATTATTGCCTCTTGGCTTAAATCCCTTTGAAATATCAAATTCCTCGATCGACACTTCTCGGGTGATAATTTTCAAAGCTTCTTCTGGTGTCATTTTCTCTTGCCGGGAGTCAAGACAACGAATGATACCGCCATCGCCATGGAAGCATGAGAAATGTCCCTTTATCAGCATAGTATTAACGCTAGGCGGACAATCATCAGAACCATCGGGGGCGGTCAGTGGCGCCACCAAGCGCAAGATGTTCAAGAGCTCTGCTGAAGTAACGTCTCCCCGATCAAGAGCATCATAACTGCCAGTTGCTGTGCGATAGTCTTCAGACAGCCCCTGTGTTTCGATCCTTGGCATCATTCTCTCCTTATTTATATATAACACCCTGCTCTGGAGGAAACCCCAGCGCAGGCTTTTCCCCTGCAGCCGATAGCTCTGTGGCAGATAGCTCTGTGCGCAGATAGCTCTTCTAAGCAAATAGCTCTGTAAGCAAATAGCCCTGTGAGAAAATAGCTCTGTGCTCAATGGGGGATATTAAACACCGGCCTGGACCAGTTCTTTAATCTTGCTGGCTTTTTCGAAGTGGTCCAGTTTATGAGTTTCAATCCACCACCTGGCGACTTCCATAAGAACCTCAGGCTGATCGTTCTTATTCTTGAAAAAAGCATAAAATGATAGCCCCACATCCACGCCTTTTTTCTCAATCTTCTGATCACACACGTCGATAATCTTTTCTCTGAGCTCTTGTCGCAAATCGATATTCCCGGGTTGTATTGAACATATCACAACTTAATTGTGCGCGTGCCTATATGCAAAAAAAGAGAGCCAGCCTCAACTAAAGGGGTCACAACTAAAGGGGTCAAAGCCCTTTATTCCAATCGTCTTCATAGCTACGGAAACTATCAGAGTTAAAATCGCCACGAGGTACCCAGAGGTCATACTAATGCACCTCCTACAACAAAAAAGAGAGCTAACAGCTCCCTTTCTTTTTGCTTTTACGCTTTTTCTAGCTACCAGCAAGCCGCGTCTAGCAAGGGCGAAGCCCGTCTAGCGAGTCGCGTAGCGACGATCGGCCTTTATTGTTTTTTACTCTTTCTCGCATCCCGGACAAGGAATGAGCGCCCCTGACCGCGTTTCAGCTCGAACAGGTCAACCGCTTTGAACAGGCTGCTGAGGTTTTTATAGCCATAGTTGCGGCAATCGAACGAGGTCCGGTTGGAGATATTCGCACCCACAGGGCCCAGTGCAGCCCAGCCGTCTTCATCTTCGGTGGCTTCAATCGCCTGGCGTAACAGGTTGATCAGCTTGGTGTCTGATTTAATGTTTTTAGGTTTGGCGCTACTGGCGTTTTCGACGGCTTCAGGCTGATCCAGAAAGAGAAATTTTGAGCATGCATTGACAAAGGGAGAGGGTGTTTTTCGCTCACCAAACCCCAGCACCATTTTGCCTTCGGCTAAGGCGCGGGTAACCATGGGGGTAAAATCACAGTCAGATGATATAAAACACATCACATCAATATCTTTGGTGTACATGACATCCATCGCATCGATTACCAGCGCGATGTCAGAGGCATTTTTCCCCTTGGTCAGGTCATACTGCTGAACCGGCTGAATGGCATACTCGTGCAGCAGCTCTTCCCAGGATTTAAGCGTGGGGGATTTCCAGTTGCCATAGGCTTTGCGAATCGTCACTACGCCATATTTTGCCACTTCACTCAGCACATCCACGAACTTGCTGGCAGGCGCGTTATCCGCATCGATGAACAGGGCTATCTTTTGCTTTATTTCGCTCATGTTAAAAAACCGCGCCTCTCTGAATAGATATGCTGGACAGACTTAATAATGTATCGCCGCAAAGTGCTCAAAGCGCACAAGCATGCTGACGCGCCTGCTACAAAAAAGAGAGCCTGAGGCCCTCTTCTTTTTACTTTTACGCTGTTTCGAGCCACTGGCAAGGGCGAAGCCCGTCTGGCGAGTCGCGCAGCGACGTTCTAACAAGCAACGCGCTCTTCGTTGCGTTCTAAAGACGCCTTACTTCCTGGGCGCGTAGGCAAAAACGTCGGAATGCATCTGCGCTTCATTCAGTCCTTGTGCTTCGCACGCGTCCAGCAGTGCATAAACCATTGCTGGCGAGCCACTGGTGAAGATCTCTGCGTTATCGAAGTTGTCGAAGTCGGCTACCACGGCAGCCGGTAACAGTGCGGTGCGACCGCCCCAGCCGGGGCTGTTGCCGGGTTCGCTGACCACCAGATGGACATGCACGTTGGTGTGCTCATGGGCCCATTGCAGCGGCAGTTTTTCCAGATAGAAGTCCGCTTCAACCCGGGCACCCCAATAGATGTGAATCGGGTTCTTAACCTGATTGGCAAGCAGATGCTCCGCAATCGATTTGATCTGAGCAAAGCCGGTACTGGCAGCCGCCAGAATAATCGTGGTGTCCGGCTTCAGCGAAGTCGATTCCAGATAACACTCACCTTTGGGCAGCTCGATCTCTACACTGGGGTTATTCTGCAGGTGTTCCATAATCGCGACCGACAGCTCACCTTCCGGCATCTGGCGGATATGCAGCTCGATGTCACTACTGAAATCCGGAGCGCTGCCGATTGAAAATGCGGCACGGCGCTGATCGGGTAAAAGCATCTCAAGATACTGTCCGGCATGAAACTCAATCGCGTGACGACCGGTCACCGGCAGATGCAAACGCACCCGGTATACATCATGGCTTAGCTGCTCAACGGCGGCGATATCGCAAACCAGTTTTTTCACTCGTAACTCTCCAGGGCGTAACAGCCCATCAATTCTGACTCTGATATCACTGTGCGGCACAGCGGTACAGGCAAATATCTGTGCGGGCGTGTCGCCCACATCCAGCTGCAGTTCCAGCTCTGGATATCGCTGTTTAATACTGCCCTGCAACAGGGTCACTTTACAAATTTCACAGACGCCGTTGCGACAGCTGAAACGCATGGTATATCCAGCATTTTGCAACATGTCGAACAGCGACTTTCCGGGTTCAGACTCTATAACGTACTGATCATTAAGCGTTATATGATAACGCTCAGTCACCCTGTATACCTAACTGATCCCAGATATCATCCACCCGTTGCTTAACTTCCGCTGACATCACAATCGGTTCGCCCCACTCACGGGTCGTCTCTCCGGGCCACTTATTGGTGGCGTCCATCCCCATCTTTGACCCCAGTCCGGAAACCGGTGAGGCAAAATCGAGATAATCAATCGGGGTGTTATCAATGAGGGTCGTATCACGGATCGGGTCCATCCGGGTGGTAATCGCCCAGATTACGTCGTTCCAGTCCCGGGCGTTGATATCATCATCACAGACAATAACAAACTTAGTGTACATAAACTGCCGCAGGAAAGACCAGACGCCCAGCATCACCCGTTTGGCATGACCCGGATACTGCTTTTTCATCGTCACTATCGCCATGCGGTAGGAACACCCCTCAGGCGGCAGATAAAAATCGGTAATTTCCGGGAACTGCTTCTGCAGGATCGGCACGAATACTTCGTTCAGGGCGACACCCAGCACCGCCGGCTCATCCGGTGGACGTCCGGTATAGGTGCTGTGGTAGATAGGATCAGGCCGGTGGGTAATACGTTCAACCGTAAATACAGGAAAACTATCGACCTCGTTGTAATAGCCGGTATGGTCGCCAAACGGGCCTTCATCGGCCATCTCGTCGGGATCAATATAGCCTTCAAGGATAAATTCCGCACTGGCGGGAACCTGCAGGTCACTGCCAATACACTGAGTGACTTCGGTTTTACCGCCACGCAACAGTCCGGCAAAGGCGTATTCGGAAAGCGTGTCCGGAACCGGCGTCACCGCCCCCAGAATAGTTGCCGGATCGGCGCCCAGGGCAACCGCTACAGGAAACTTTTCGCCCGGATGCTGTTCTTTCCACTCACGGAAATCCAGCGCCCCGCCCCGGTGTGCCAGCCAGCGCATAATCAGTTTGTTTTTGCCGATTACCTGCTGCCGGTAGATGCCCAGATTCTGGCGGGACTTATTCGGTCCGCGGGTAATGACCAGCGGCCAGGTTACCAGCGGGCCGGCATCTCCGGGCCAGCAGCGCTGTACCGGAATTTTGCCCAGATCGACATCATTCCCTTCGATCACATGGGTCTGACAGGCGGCGTTGCGGACCTTTTTCGGCCCCATATTCAACACCTGCTTAAAGATCGGCAGCTTCTCCCAAGCGTCCTTCATCCCTTTGGGCGGTTCAGGCTCTTTCAGCATTGCCAGCAGCTTGCCCACTTCGCGCAGGCTGGCGACATCCTCCTGTCCCATCCCCAGGGCAACACGCCGGGGAGTACCGAACAGGTTTGCCAGTACCGGATAATCATAGCCTTTCGGGTTTTCAAACAGCAGTGCCGGACCACCGGCGCGTAGCGTGCGGTCACAGATCTCGGTCATCTCAAGGTCAGGATCGACCTCCATAGAGATGCGTACCAACTCACCCTGTTTTTCAAGGCTGTGGATAAAGTCTCGCAGGTCTTTATATTTCAGGTTTGACATAGTTTTCAGCAATAAAAAAGGGCAAGCGCTAAGCTTACCCTTTCAGAACAGAGATATGAATCAGGAACGACGCATGGAGAGGAAGAATTCCTCGTTGGTCTTAAAGTCTTTCAGCTTATCCAGCACAAACTCGATGGCAGCAGAATCTTCCATCGGGTCCAGTAGCTTGCGCAGAATCCACATCCGCTGCAGCTCTTCTTCAGTTGTCAGCAGGTCTTCACGACGGGTTCCGGAGCGACGGATATTGAAGGCAGGATAGATCCGCTTCTCGGCCACTTTACGGTCCAGATGCACCTCTGAGTTACCGGTACCTTTAAACTCTTCAAAGATAACTTCATCCATCTTCGAACCGGTATCAACCAGTGCGGTCGCGATGATAGTCAGGCTACCGCCCTCTTCGATATTACGGGCTGCACCAAAGAAACGCTTAGGACGTTCCAGTGCGTGAGCATCCACACCACCGGTGAGTACTTTACCGGATGATGGAATCACGGTGTTGTAAGCACGGGCCAGACGGGTGATGGAATCCAGCAGGATAACCACATCCTGTTTGTGCTCGGTCAGACGCTTCGCCTTTTCCAGCACCATCTCCGCGACCTGCACATGACGTGAAGGAGGCTCGTCGAAAGTAGAGGCAACCACTTCACCGCGAACGGTACGCTGCATCTCGGTTACTTCTTCCGGACGCTCATCGATCAGCAGTACGATCAGGTGTACTTCCGGATTGTTACGCTTAATTGAGTTGGCAATGTTCTGCAGCATCAGGGTCTTACCCGCCTTCGGCGGAGATACCAGCAATGCCCGCTGGCCTTTACCCATCGGACAAACCAGATCGATAACCCGGGCTGTCAGATCTTCTGTACTGCCGTTACCCAGCTCCATTTTCAACCGCTCCTGGGCAAACAACGGAGTCAGGTTTTCAAACAGAATCTTGTTCTTGGCATTTTCCGGCTTATCAAAGTTGATCTGATCAACTTTTAACAGCGCAAAATAACGTTCACTGTCTTTTGGCGGACGGATTTTACCGGAAATAGTATCGCCGGTACGCAGATTAAAACGCCGGATCTGGCTCGGAGATACATAAATATCATCAGGGCCTGCAAGGTATGAACCTTCCGCTGATCGCAGAAAGCCGAAACCATCCTGCAATATTTCCAACACGCCATCGCCGTAGATATCTTCGCCACTCTTAGCATGACGCTTGAGAATCGCAAAAATAACATCTTGTTTACGGGAACGGCCCAGGTTATCCAGCCCCATCTCTTTTGCTATGTCTAGCAGTTCAGGAACGCTTTTCTTTTTAAGTTCGGTAAGATTCATAGGTTTTTGTGTAGTGTTGGAAGACAGGAATATGCCTTGAGCGGAATAGTAAAACTATTCAGGTCAGATTGAATTGATAAAGTGAAAATCAGAGTTCTAATCCAGATTTCTGGAAGAGAATCCGGTGTTTGGAGATGACACTATAATGTGTTGGTTAAAAAGAGTCCAGTAAATCAGGGAGCAAACCATGATCCCGGTCACTCCCTGCTACTTTGACAGACTAATGTCTTAAATAAAGCGCCTAAATACTGTCTTCAATAAAAGCAGACAACTGAGACTTAGACAGCGCACCGACCTTAGTTGCTTCTACATTGCCATCTTTAAACAGCATCAGTGTCGGAATACCACGAATACCAAACTTAGGTGGTGTTTCGTTGTTTTCATCGATGTTCAGCTTACAAACTTTCAGTTTGCCATCGTAATCTTTGGCGATCTCTTCCAGCACCGGGGCAATCATTTTGCATGGACCGCACCATTCAGCCCAGTAATCAACCAGTACCGGACCATCCGCTTTCAATACATCATCTTCAAAGGAAGCGTCGGTCACGTTAACAATATTTTCACTCATAAAAAGCCTCTGCAGTGAGATTCACTAAATATTAATAGTTACCGATCATACCACTGTCATTAAACGATTGTGAATATGCAGCGA
This sequence comes from Oceanospirillales bacterium, assembly GCA_018223185.1. Taxonomy (GTDB): domain Bacteria; phylum Pseudomonadota; class Gammaproteobacteria; order Pseudomonadales; family Balneatricaceae; genus Amphritea. The sequence goes on from JAAEYW010000002.1 coordinate 203,592, forward strand.
ATGCCACAGACATCAATAACCGGGTTGTTTCCTCTCTAATCAGCAACATATATCTGTTAAGATGGTTTCATTCTCTTTTTTGAAGCATACGCACATGAATCAGGAAACTACCACCAGCCCTGGCGAGCACTCGCTGCTGGCAGCGATCGACCTGGGCTCTAACAGCTTTCATATCGTAGTCGCAAAACTCGTTCAGGGCGAATTACAGCCTATCGATCTGTTATCAGAAAAAGTTCAGCTCGCCGCGGGTCTCGATGAAAATCGCATGCTCACACCTGAAGCAATTCAGCGGGGTCTGGAATGCATGGAACGCTTTGCGCAGCGGGTCAGGGACATACCCGAACAACAGGTCAGAATCGTTGGCACCAACGCCCTGAGAGAAGCGGTCAACAGTGACGACTTTATTCTGGAAGCTGAAAAGATCATGGGCTGCTCAATTGAAGTTATCGCCGGTATTGAAGAGGCTCGCCTGATCTATCTGGGTGTCTCTCATACCCTCGCAGGTGACAATGGTCGCCGCCTGGTGATCGATATTGGCGGTGGCAGCACTGAATTTATTATTGGCGAACGCTTTGAACCTCTCGAACTGGAAAGCCTTGAGATGGGCTGCGTCAGCTTCAACAAGCGCTATTTTCCCGATGGTGTCATCACAGAGAAAAACTTCCAGCTGGCAGTTTTTGGCGCACTGCGTGAATTGCTGACCATCAAACGCACCTATCGACAGCTGGGCTGGGAAGATTGTGTTGGCGCGTCCGGCACCATCAAAGCGGTGCGTAACGCCTGTATCACGCTCGGATACGCAACCGACAAAGTCAGCGCATCCGCACTGCAGCAACTGAAAGAAAAAATTCTGAGTTACAACCATGTCGATGAGATCGATATTGAAGGGTTAAAAGACGATCGCCGCGCGGTTTTCCCCGCGGGTATCGCCATCCTCTCGGCAGCCTTTGAATCACTGGGGATCAAAGAGATCCGTTTTTCAGAAGGCGCGCTGAGAGAGGGCCTGCTATACGATATGGCTGGCCGCCTGCGCCATGAAGATGTGCGTGAACGCAGCATCAATGCAATGATGCAGCGCTATCGTGTTGATCAGGAACAGGCGATGCGGGTTGAACAGACCGCTCTGATCGCCCTCACCCAGGTCAGAGAGAGCTGGAACCTGGATAATAACGAGTATCACAATATGCTCAGCTGGGCGGCACGCTGCTGTGAAACCGGCCTGACAATCGCCCACAGCCAATACCACAAACACAGTGCTTACCTAGTGCTGAACTCAGACCTCCCAGGCTTCACCAAGCGCCAGCAGATTCAGCTGGCCGCTATTATTCAGGGACACCGCCGTAAGTTTCCAACGGCGGCCTTTGAACAATTACTGCCCCGGGAGGCAAAGCACTATAGCCGCCTGACCATTCTCCTCAGACTGGCCTTTGTTCTCAACCGCAGCCGCAGCAGAGAACGTCTGCCAGCCTTACACCTGACCGCAGAAGACAACCAACTGACGCTCGAATTCCCCGACAACTGGCTCAGCCATCAGCCACTCACTCAGGCAGACCTGGAGCAGGAAGCGGGCTATCTGGCGAATGCCGGCTATGAATTAAGCTTTAAATAACCAGACGTCGCGAAAGGCGCGAGTAGCCAGACGCGGCTGCGCCGCTTGCTAGAACGGCGCTACGCGCCTGCTAGTTGCTGGAAAGAGCGGTAAAGGAGTGGCTTTTAGATATTATTTTTTAATCTTACGCTTTTAAATCAATTGTTTACGAAGCATAAACCAAGCCTACACTCCCCCAGATATTAAAAACGTTTTTTCTAGCGACTAGCAAGCGGCGAAGCCGCGTCTACCAAGTCACGCTTTTTGTGACGTCTAGCGCCTTAAAAGCAAAAAGGCTCCCGAAGGAGCCTTTTTTCATTCAATCTGCGTTTAAGCTTGCGGGCCTGCAGCAATGATTGATTCAGCAACACCTTCAAACTTGGTGAAGTTAGACGTGAACTGACCGATCAGGTCATTCGCTGTAGCATCGTATGCACCTTTGTCTGCCCAGGTATCACGAGGATTCAGCAGAGCAGAGTCAACGCCCGGTACAGATGTCGGTACTGTCAGGTTGATACCTTCCAGATGCTGAGTCTGAACATCGACCAGCGCACCGCTCTGGATCGCCGCAATAATGCCGCGGGTAGTCGGAATGTTGAAGCGGGAACCGATACCGTAAGAACCGCCGGTCCAGCCGGTATTAACCAGATAAACCTGGCTGCCAAATTCTTCAATACGCTTAATCAGCAGGTCAGCATATTCGCTGGCTGGACGCGGGAAGAACGGGGCGCCAAAACAGGTAGAGAAAGTCGACTTAATGCCGCCGCCAGACCCCATCTCAGTTGAACCAACCAGTGCGGTATAGCCCGACAGGAAGTGATAAGCAGCAGCTTCTTTGGACAGGATAGACACGGGAGGAAGAACACCGGTCAGATCGCAGGTCAGGAAGACAATCGCCTTAGGCTCGCCACCCTTGTTTTCTGCAGTACGTTTTTCAACATGCTCCAGAGGGTATGCACAACGGCCATTTTCAGTCAGCGTGGTGTCCGTGTAATCGGCTTTACGCTTCTCGTCCAGCGTCACGTTCTCAACAATCGCGCCGAAACGGATAGCATCCCAGATAATTGGTTCGTTCTTCTGACTCAGGTCGATAGTTTTTGCGTAGCAACCACCTTCCAGATTGAAAACAACACCTTTACCCCAGCCATGCTCGTCATCACCGATCAGGTAACGCTCAGGATCAGCGGACAGGGTGGTCTTACCGGTACCGGACAGACCGAAGAACAGCGTAGTATCGCCATCTTCACCGACGTTCGCAGAACAATGCATCGGCAACACATCTTTTTCAGGCAGCAGGAAGTTCTGAACAGAGAACATCGCTTTCTTCATCTCACCGGCATAACGCATACCGGCCAGCAGTACTTTACGCTTGGCAAAGTTGATAATCACGCAGCCATCGCTGTTAGTGCCATCACGCTCCGGGTCACATTCGAAGCTGGCAGCATTAAGCACCTGCCACTCTTCTTTAGACTTCGGATTAAACTCTTCCGGGCGGATAAACAGATTCTGACCAAACAGATTCTGCCATGCAGTCTCAGTGGTCATCAAAACCGGCAGGTAATGATTAGTGTCAGAGCCAACGTGGACATTGGATACGAAATGTTCCCGGGCGGCCAGGTATTCCTCAACGCGAACCCACAGAGCATCAAACTTATCTGCATCAAATGGACGGTTGATGGGTCCCCAATGAATCTCATCAGATGTACTGGCTTCCTCAACGATATAACGATCCATCGGAGAACGACCTGTACGCTTGCCAGTTTTAACAACCAGCGCACCTGTGTCAGCGAGAATGCCTTCGCCACGCTGAATGGCTTTTTCAACTAGCTGAGCCGGGCTCAAATTTACGTGTACAGTGTTCACGGTTTCTTTGCTCATTGCTTGATTCCCTTGGCTTCTAGCCAAAAAAAGTAATTTACCTGATAAAGCGGCCTGACCCCTGTTATGGTGAATTCCTGCCGGAAAACAAACGGGGCTGTTATTATAAGGAGCCGTATTATGTCAAAAAAGCCTGCAAAACACCATCGACCAGGAGATTTCTTGGCAGCAAAAGAAAACTATCCTGATACGAAAAAAAACAGGCACTAAAACAGTAACTTATAAATCGGGCCTGATTAATGGAGCTTATCAGACCCTTCGATATTGGCGCTGTCCGAGAACATCATAGCAATATCGGCCAGGTCAAAATGATACACTTCATTGCAAAACTGACAGCTGACATCGATACTCCCCTCTTCCCTGACGATCTGTTCTAACTCTTCCTGAGTCATTGAACGTAATGCATCTGCGGTGCGCTTACGGGAGCAGTCACATTTAAACTGCAGGGACTCAGGATCATACAGACGGCATTTTTCCTCATGGAACAACCGGTGAATAATCGTCTCGTTGTCCAGCTGCAGAAGCTCTGCATCGGAGAGCGTGGCCCCCAGACAGCTGAAGTGCTCCCAGTCCGCCATGGAATCGCCTTTGGCGGGCATAACCTGAAGCAGGAAACCGGCGGCACGCTGCTCATCTGCGGCCAGGTGTATCTGAGTCGGCAACTGTTCCGACAGATTGAAATAGGCTTCCAGACAATCACTCAGCCGCTTGCCTTCCAGAGGCACAACCCCCTGATAACGCTTCCCCTGATCCGGCTCTATGGTAATCACCAGTTGACCGCCCTGTAACAGTTCGCAAAATCCGGTCTGCTCAGGCAGCTCTCCATCAAACCGGGCAATGGCACGCAGGTCTCGCTGATGATTACACTCAGCCATCAGCACCTTTACCTGATTATTACTCTGGGCCTGCAATAAAAGCCGTCCATCAAATTTAAGTGTGGCGCTGAGAAGGCTGACAGCCGCCATCATCTCACCCAGCAGAACATTAATCAGCGCAGGATAGTTATGCTTTGCGATTGCCTGTTGATAACTCTGCTCGAGTCCGGCCAGTACACTGCGAATGTCCGCCTCGTCAAAAATAACCCGTTGAAGCTGATCAGAACTACTCATGATGTTCTTTAAAACCCATATCTTTATCTATAACCCGGCCGTAATTACCCGAAAAAAACCAGCCTGGCGAAAAGGCTATATTACCATACGCGCGGTAAATCTAGCGATCCTTAAACTGTATAATCTTGCGGCGCTCTTTTTTATTTGGCCGGTGATCCGGAGCAACATTCCCGCGCATAACTTTACGCACGGCAGCGCTCTCTTCCCGGTTTTTAATACTCTCTTCCGTTTCCTGATACAGCAGCTGAGCTTGAGGAGCACCCCGACGCTGATCAGAGATCGCCATCACAATAACGGTTTTCTCATCCATTCCCTGACGAATAACCAGTTTCGCGCCAATCTCCACATTGCGACTGCATTTGGCCCGCTGGCCCTGATAATGCACTTTACCGCCCTCGACAGCCTCTTTTGCCGCGGCCCGGGTTTTAAAAAACCGCGCCGCCCAGAGCCATTTATCCAGGCGGACATGCAGGTCCGCATTACTCTTTTTACTGCTGGTCTGTTTATTCATCTATTTCTTTATCAATTCATTAAAATGCCCGATTGCATTAAAGTCAGTTATCTCACGTTCGGGCTGCTGACTATCCGGTTGTATTATACTCAGCAAATAAGCGATTCCGTATTCCCGGGCCGACTCTAAAACCGACAGGCTGTCGTCCACCAGCAGCGTCCGTGCCGGGTCAAAAGGCTCATCCTCCTGTAACCGGTGCCAGAACGCCTGCTGTTCTTTAGGAATCTGATAATCATGGGAGCAGATAATCCTGTCAACCAGCGTGTCCAGCCCGGTTTGCTCCAGTTTCAGCGACAAACTGTCCCGATGGGCGTTAGTGACAATCACCCGTCGAATCCCCTGTTCCTTGAGGTGCTCAAGAAAGTCATGTACATAGGGCCGGAACGCAATCCGCTCACTGATCTCCCGCTTCAGCGCTTTAATATCGACATTCAGTTCCTTTGACCAGTAATCCAGACAATACCAGTTCAGCGTCCCCTGCTCCTGCATAATGCGTTCATGCAACCACTTTTGAGCTTCGTCATGATCAATACTGTGAAGCTCTGCATAGCGAACCGGAAGATGTTCAAGCCAGAAATAGGTGTCGAAGTGCAGATCAAGCAGTGTGCCATCCATATCAAGAAGCACTGTATCAATATTGGTCCAATCCATATAAAAAGTCAGAGTCGCAGGTTAGTATTACGTCAGATGAGTCACTGATTGACGAGGAACAATCCAGTATGCCTGTAAAACCGGATATTTTGAAGGTAACCGCTACAGCTAAAAGCCGGCTGTTTCAGGTGGAAGAGATAGAACTGCGATTTTCGAATGGCGTTGAGCGCACCTATGAACGGCTGGCCAGCCGCGGTCACGGTGCGGTGATGATCGCAGCAATTGATGCTGAAGAGAATGTACTGCTGATCAAAGAGTACGCCGTTGGACTGGAAGATTATCTGCTGACACTGCCAAAAGGACTGATTGATCCGGGCGAAGATGCCCTGCTGGCGGCTAACCGCGAACTCAAAGAAGAGGCGGGCTTTGGGGCAGAGCATTTACGCACCATCAAACAGCTGACCGCGGCACCCAACTATATGGGCCACAAAATCACCGTGGTAATGGCAGAGGGGTTGTTTCCCTGTCGCCTGAAGGGGGATGAACCGGAACAGATGGAGGTTATTCGCTGGCCCCTGAGTAATCTGGATGAACTATTCAGCCGGGATGATTTTTCCGAAGGCCGTGCAATTGCCGCACTTTATATGGTGCGGCAGCAACTGCAATCCGAAAAACAGACAACCCCGGCCACTCATCCGGATGCCCGTTAATCTGAGAGACCAGGACACTATCCGTGACAGAGCCATCCGTGACAGAGCTTAAGGTGTTTTACACTCCCGTGAGCCAACCCGGACAATCCCTTCGACTTTCTGTCTCATCGCAGGGTCAGCAATGTTGCCCTGCATAATCAGCTTAACCTCATTATCACTGAAGTGCTTGTGCACATAGCTCGACAGGCAGCTGCACTGCTCCTCAGTTGCGGTGCCACCCGCCATACATCCCTGCTTAAAAGGCTCCCAGGTTTTCGATGTCAGATACTGAGTTTTTACCGTAAAGACCACTAGCAGTACCGCCGCAATCCAGAGAAACACTTTACCCATAACCAGTTATCGCCTGTGTTGTACTATTTTGTTGTTTTGTTGTCGTCCGTTTGAAGAGAACCGATTCTAACAGTTCCGTACCATCTGTCAGCTAACTTTAGTCTGATAGCGGTAGCTAAGCTGGGAATTTCCTTTATATTCACAGGGATTTACAAGCGATGAAAAGCTCAAATAAGGGTGCTATGATTCAGCTCCAACGGGTCAACAACGCTTGAATTATTCTAATAAAGACCCTATATAAATATCCTGGTTTATATAACAGTTTCACAATCTATGCTGAACCTGACACTAAAAGGTAATTAATTATGAGCTTTGAACTACCAGCACTGCCATTCGCCAAAGATGCACTGGAACCTCACATCTCCGCGGAAACTCTGGACTTCCACCACGGCAAACACCACAACACCTATGTTGTAAAGCTGAACGGTCTGGTACCAGGGACTGAATACGAAGGAAAATCTCTGGAAGAGATCATCATGTCAGCACCAGCAGGCGGCGTATTCAATAACGCAGCCCAGATCTGGAACCACACTTTCTACTGGAACTGCCTGTCTCCAAATGGCGGCGGCGAGCCTACCGGTGCAGTTGCAGACGCTATCAATGCTAAATGGGGCTCTTTTGCTGCGTTCCAGGAAGAGCTGAACGACAAAGCGGTTAACAACTTCGGTTCAAGCTGGACCTGGCTGGTTAAAAACGCTGACGGTTCTCTGGAAATCGTTAACACCAGCAACGCTGGCACTCCGATGACCAATGGCCAGACGGCTCTGCTGACAGTTGACCTGTGGGAACACGCTTACTACATCGACTACCGCAACGTTCGTCCAGACTACCTGAAAGGTTTCTGGGCTCTGGTAAACTGGGACTTCGTTAACCAGAACCTTGCTGCATAATTGAAAAAACCGTGGAAAAGTCACCTCAATAGTGACTGAAACCACTGATAAAACTCCGGCCAGGCGCCGGAGTTTTTTTGCTGATTCTTACCGATATGAATTATATCGGCTAACAGGCATTACCTGCCGCCAGCCCGGAGCCGTGTTTCAACACCGCTTATCTTTTAAGCTGGGAATTCCAGATCCGTATCACCGCGTCCCGGCAATCCTCCAGCTCATTCGGACTTACCATGGCGGAGCGATTCTGCAACACCTGCCGGTGACCCACTGAACGATACTGTTTGTAAACCTCCCTGAGCGTCTCTGCATCATCCGCAGACATCACCCCGGTGTGCTCCATCGCGTCCAGAATCCTGATGTTATCTGTAAACTCAATCAGCTCTGGATATTGGTGCGCGTATGCCAGCGCACTGAACTGCACAATAAACTCAATATCAACAATTCCCCCACGATCCTGCTTCAGGTTAAACAAGGCTCCCGTTTCTTTTTCCGAGCTACCCAGGTGTTCGCGCATTCTCTCCCGCATCTTCACCACCTCGTCAGCCAGTGTGCCCGTCTCCCGTGGCTGCATCAGAATATCTGCCCGAACCTTTTCAAACCGTTGCCTGAGAGACTCTGAACCTGCAATAACCCGCGCCCGGACCAGCGCCTGATGCTCCCATGTCCAGGCCTCTTTTTCCTGATATTCAGAAAACGCCTTCAGCGAACTGACCAGTAAACCAGAGTTACCTGACGGCCTTAAGCGCATATCAACTTCGTAAAGATGACCACAGGTGGTAAAGGTATTGAGGATATGAATAATTTTCTGGCCAAGGCGGGTAAAGAAAACTGAGTTGGCTATCGGTTTGTTACCCTCGGTGTATAAACTGGCATCGGCATCGTGAACAAAGACCAGATCCAGATCGGAACCATAGGAAAGTTCAATTCCTCCCATCTTGCCATAGCCTACGACAATAAAGTCAGGGTCACAGGGAACACCCGGTGCTTTCAATGGCACGCCATGCTTTTCACACAGCTGCTGCCAGGCTATCTCCAGAACCACTTCCAGAATCACTTCTGCCAGCCAGGTCAGATAATCACTGACCTTCATCAGAGGCAGTACACCGGTAATATCGGACGCGGCAACGATCAGTACATGAGCACTCTTGAAGTAGCGAAGAGTATCCATCAGTTGCTCTTCATCCTCTTCCGGTATGCGCAGCAGCTGCTGGCGCAGATCCGATTGCAGCGCCTCTTTAGAGGGCGGGGAATAGAGGCTGCGCTGATCGATCAGCTCATCCAGCAGCACCGGTTGTTTCGCCAGAGTCTCACTAAACCAGGCACTGGCAGAGCATAGCCGGACCAGCTGATTCATGGCACCGGGATTTTCTGCCAGTAAAACCAGATAGGATGAGCGTCGTATAACCGCCTGAATCAGTAATAACACCCGCTCAAGTGTTTCCGCTGAGTTCTCTGCAGCGACCACCTCATCCATCAGTTTTGGCAGTATTGCCTGTAATCGTTCATATCCTACCGCCTGCATCACCTGAACAGACCGGCTGGACTTCAGGTTACTGAAGGCTTTCCAGGCCTGCTGCGGATCATCCAGCCCGTGGCGGGCAAAGAAATCCTCCCCCTCAGCATCATCAAACTCGCTATTCCAGAGTTGCAACCAGTCACTTGTCTGGTCTGTTGCAGACGGAGAGACCTCTGTCGGCGCAATGACATCGGCGAAATGCCTGGTGACGCGGTCACGCTGACGATCCAGTTCTGCTATAAAACTGTCCCAGCCAGCATATCCCATACTGTATGCGATACGGGCCTGGCCAACAGGATCGGTCGGCAACTCCTGGGTTTGTCGGTCGGCAACAGCCTGAATCGCATGCTCAGCGTTACGCAGAAAGGTATAAGCGTCAACCAGTTCAGTGGCAGCCTGCTCAGGAATGCCAACGGTTTCCGGTAACAGGGGTAAAATATTCAGCAACTCCCGCTGCTGTAAACGCGGATCCCGGCCACCCCGTATCAGCTGAAACGCCTGAGCGACGAACTCCACCTCCCGGATGCCACCGGAGCCCAGTTTTACGTTGCCGTGCAACCCTTTGCGCCGCACCTCTTTATTGATCATCTCCTTCATTGAGCGCAGCGAATCAAACGCACTGAAGTCGATATATTTGCGATACACAAAGGGTCTGAGCATCTCCAGCAGCTCAGCACCAGCCTGCTGATCGCCACCAACCACCCGTGCTTTGATCATCGCATAGCGCTCCCAGTCCCGCCCCTGGTTCTGGTAATACTCCTCCATCGCCGGGAAGCTGCATACCAGCGGACCACTGGCACCGTAGGGACGTAAACGCATATCGGTACGAAAAACAAAGCCATCTGCGGTAATGCTGTCCAGTGCCTGGATAAGTTTTTGTCCCAGGCGGCTGAAAAAGTCCTGATTGGCCAGCACCCGCCGCCCGCCCTCGGTCATTCCCTTTTCCGGATATGCAAAGATCAGATCGATATCTGAGGACAGGTTAAGCTCATTCGCCCCCAACTTGCCCATCCCCAGCACCACCAGTTTCTGCGGCTGAGCGGGAAAATCGTCCGAGGAGACAGAATATGGTGTCCCCCACTTAGCACAGCAATCATTATAGAGCCACGTCAGGGCCTGATCGATACAGGCATCGGCCAGCGCAGACAGATCAGCTGTGGTACCGCGCATATCGGTATGACGGGTCAGGTCACGCCAGATAATTCTGACCATTTCACGCTGACGGAATGTTCGCAACACACTCTGCAGGCGCTCTTCGCTGTCCACCAGCGCCAGACGTTGTGTCAGTCGCTGACCGTACTCGTTGGCAGGATAAGTACTATAAAGGTCATCACTGGATAACAGGTCATCAAGCAGCGCCGGATTGCGGCTTAGCTGATCAGCGACGTAATCGCTTCCGGTCAGAACCCGGACCAGGTCATCCTGAAAACCATCGACGGAGTGGTTGAGGTCTTCGAGTGAAGCTGAACATTTTTCAAGGTTGAGTTTTGCACCGGGCTGAAGCAGATGAGGCAATTTGTTTATTAACTGACTGAACATATCCGGAGGTACCCTGTGGATGGACGATGTTTTTTTTCAGCTTACCAAAAAGCAGTTTTTCGCACGACCGCTATCTCAGCGATCACGCCGTAACAAAAACTTCATATTTCTTAAAAAGCAGCGGAAAAAAACCCAAAAACAGCATGTTACAGGCTGATAATAGCGATTTCTTAAGCTACTCTGAGATAATCAATGTCAGTTTAGTTACACTTATGTTTCATTTTGACTACAAATGAGTGGGCTGCCAACGTATACTCGCGCAAAATTTGCACGAATACCGGTGATTTTATGGTGACTAACAACCCGATTATGCAGATGTTTGCACGATCTCCTTTTCAGCCGATGCAGGAACATATTGCAAAGGCTCACTCCTGTGCTATCCAGCTGATCCCCTTTTTTGATGCCGTTATGGCTGAAGACTGGGATAAAGCTGCCGAGATTCAACACAGCATAGCCGTGCTTGAAGGTGAAGCGGACACGATGAAAAAGGAGATTCGTATGAACCTCCCTAACAGTTTGTTTCTCCCGGTTCCCCGCACCGACCTCCTCGAACTGCTTCGTATGCAGGACAAAATCGCTAACAGAGCAAAGGATATTGCCGGTCTGATACTTGGCCGGAAAATGCTGATTCCTGTTCAGATTCAACCGGCTGTCGCTGAGTATATCCGCTCATCCCTGAAGACATCCGGCCAGGCGCTGATGGCGCTGAATGAACTGGATGAACTGATTACCGCAGGTTTTCGCGGACATGAAGTCGATGTTGTCGAAAAGATGATTCACGATCTCGATGATCTGGAACACGATGCCGATGAGATGGAACGCGAAGTTCGTTCATCCCTGTTTGATGTAGAGAAAGAACTGCATCCGATTGATGCGATGTTCCTCTATCAGATTATCAGCTGGATCGGCGACCTCGCCGATAAAGCACAACAGGTAGGTAGTCGCTTGCAGTTGCTGCTGGCTAAATAACCCCTGCGAATAAACTTTCTCTGAATCTTAAAAATTAGGTAGTTATCATGAGCATCATTGCAGACTATGGCTCCATCCTGGTCATTATGGCATGTGTGTTTGGATTTTTTATGGCCTGGGGTGTGGGCGCAAACGATGTGGCAAATGCGATGGGAACCTCGGTAGGTTCCAAAGCATTGACCCTGAAACAAGCGATTCTGATCGCAATCATCTTTGAATTTGCCGGCGCTTACCTGGCCGGTGGTGCGGTAACCGCGACCATCCGCAAAGGAATTATTGATCCGGCGATTCTCTCCGGAACACCGGAGCTACTGGTTTACGGCATGTTGTCAGCGCTGCTGGCAGCGGGTATCTGGCTGCTGATCGCCACAGCGATGGGCTGGCCGGTTTCCACGACTCACTCAATTGTGGGTGCGATCGTCGGCTTTGCCGCTGTCGGCATCTCGGTAGATGCCGTGCACTGGAGCAAGGTCGGCAAGATTGTCGCCAGCTGGGTCGTCTCTCCTCTGACCGCAGGCGTGATCGCTTTCTTCCTCTACCGCACCGTCCAGATACTGATTCTCGATACTAAACACCCGTTCAAGAACGCCAAGAAATATGTACCTATGTATATTTTCGTGGTCGGTTTTATGATCTCCATGGTGACCTTTACCAAGGGACTCAAGCATATTGGTCTGAATCCGGGCTTTGGCAATAGCGCCATGATCTCAACCGGAGTGGCATTCCTCACGATGATCCTGGGCATCCTGATGTTACGGAGAATACATGCCCGGGCTGAAGATAATGTCGACTATCACTTTGCCAGTGTCGAAAAGGTATTTGGTGTACTGATGATGTTCACCGCCTGCGCAATGGCATTCGCTCATGGTTCCAACGACGTTGCTAATGCCGTGGGTCCACTGGCAGCCGTGGTTGGCGTGGTAAACTCCGCAGGAGAAGTGGCGCAAAAATCGGTCATGCCGGTCTGGATTCTTCTTCTGGGCGGCAGTGGTATCGTTGCCGGACTGGTGATGTATGGCCATAAAGTAATCGCCACCGTCGGTAACAATATTACTGAGCTGACCCCCAGCCGTGGCTTTGCGGCGACCCTGGCTGCGGCCTCAACCGTGGTATTTGCCTCTGGCACCGGCCTGCCAATTTCAACCACCCATACCCTGGTGGGTGCGGTTCTGGGTGTTGGCATGGCGAGAGGGCTTTCGGCACTGAACCTGCAGGTCGTCGGCACCATATTCATCTCCTGGCTGGTAACCCTGCCTGCCGGTGCTTTCCTGTCGATTGTGATCTTCTTTATCCTCAAAGGGATCTTCAGCTAAAAGAGCGTTCAGTTCAGTTAAATAAAGGCGATCATGAAAGGGTCGCCTTTTTTATTTCTGCTGAAAGCTGCACAATATGGGATAACACCATAAGAACCGGATACCGCTATGCAACCATCCACTCCTGATCTGCTCACAATGCTCACAGAACTGATCGCCACGCCCTCTGTCAGCTGCACCGCAGCGCATTGGGATCAGAGTAATCTGAGTGTGATTGGCAAGCTTGAAACCTGGCTGTCCGGTCTGGGATTCAAAACAGAAGTGATGGCGGTACCGGGATATCCGGGAAAAGCCAACCTCATCGCCACACTGGGCAACGGCCCCGGCGGACTGGTCCTGTCGGGTCATACCGATACCGTGCCATTTAACGCCGAACTGTGGAATAGTGATCCGTTTAAACTGACCGAGAAGAACGGTCGTTTCTATGGCCTGGGCACCTGCGATATGAAAGGTTTTTTTCCTATTGCCATCGAAGCGGCCCGCCAATTTGTCGACAAACCGCTGCAACAACCACTGATCATTCTTGCGACCGCAGATGAAGAGAGCTCAATGAGCGGTGCCCGGGCGCTGGCGGAAGCAGGCCGGCCGAAGGCGCGCTACGCTGTCATTGGCGAGCCAACCGGCATGCGGCCGATCTACATGCATAAGGGAATTATGATGGAGCAGGTGCGGGTTAAAGGCCGCTCTGGCCACTCTTCCAACCCGAGCCTGGGCGCCAGCGCTCTGGATGCAATGCATTCAGTGCTGGGCGAACTCATCAGCTTTCGTAAAGAGCTGCAAAGAGATTATCAGAACAGTGATTTCGCGGTTTCAGTACCCACGCTGAATCTCGGCTGCATTCATGGCGGTGATAACCCCAATCGCATCTGCGGTGCCTGCGAACTGGAATATGATCTGCGGCCGCTTCCCGGAATGTCTGCAGAAAACCTGCGCGAAGCCGTCAGTAAGCGCTTACAACCACTACAGCAACAATTTGGCGTGGAGATTATCACCGAGCCACTGTTCCCCGGGCTTCCGGCATTTCACAATGACAAACACTCTGAACTGGTTACTACCGCCGAAAAACTCACCGGCTACCAGGCCGAAGCAGTGGCCTTTGGCACTGAAGCCCCGTTTCTGCAGGAATTGGGGATGGATACTATTGTGATGGGGCCCGGCTCAATTGATCAGGCTCACCAGCCCGATGAATATTTGGCTTTTGATCAGATTAAGCCTACAGTAGCGGTACTGGAACAACTGATTGCAAGGTACTGTTTTTCATCGTGATTAATGATAACAACCCATACGTAAACTGGTTTCGTCACAGTTCCCCCTATATCAATGCACACCGGGGGAAAACCTTCGTCCTGATGCTGGGAGGGGAGGCGCTCGCCGATCCTAATTTCGCCAACATCATTCACGATATCGCTCTGCTGAACAGTCTCGGCGTCAAGCTGGTGCTGGTGCATGGCTCACGCCCCCAGATCGAAGCAAAGCTTGAAGAACTGAATATTGAGGACCGGGTTCACCACCACCTGCGGGTGACCGATGCAGACACGCTTCGCTGTGTGATCGAGTCAGCCGCCAGCCTGCGGATCGAAATAGAAGCCAAACTCTCTATGGGGCTGGCAAACTCCCCCATGCACGGTGCCAAAATCCGTGTCTGTAGCGGTAATTTCGTTACCGCAAGACCTTTTGGGGTCTACAACGGCGTGGACCTTTGTCATACCGGAGAGGTGCGCAGAGTCGATCAGGAAGCTATCCGGCAACAGCTCAGCATGAACAATATTGTGCTGCTATCGCATCTGGGATATTCACCCACCGGAGAGGTCTTTAATCTCTCCGTTGAGGATGTCGCCACTCAGGTAGCGATCAGCCTGGATGCCGATAAACTGATCATGTTTGGTGAGGACGGCGGGGTGCGTGACAGCACCGAAGCCCTGCGCTCTGAACTGCTGGCGGATACCGCGGAACGGCTGGTTAATCAGTATATGGCAAAACACAGCTCGCCCGATCAGGTGCCATCGGAGCTTTGCCGCCACCTGCAGGCAGCGGTGAAGGCATCGCGGCATGGTGTCGCCCGCAGTCACCTGATCAGTTATCGGGAAGATGGGGCGCTGCTGTCCGAGCTGTTCAGTCGTAATGGTATCGGCACCATGGTGATTGAGCACTCCTACGAACAGGTCAGGCCGGCAACCATTGAGGATGTTGGCGGTATTCTGGAGCTTATCAGGCCGATGGAGGAAGCGGGTATTCTGGTGCGACGCTCCAGAGAGTTGCTGGAAGCAGAGATCAATCAGTTTATGGTCGTCGCCCTGGATGGCGCTATAGTAGGCTGCGCAGCACTCTACCCGTTCCCGGAAGAACAGATCGGCGAGCTGGCCTGTGTGGCTATTTCGCAGGAATATCGCGGCGGAGAGCGGGGAGAGAAACTGCTGCACGCGATTGAGGAATCGGCCAGGGAACAGCACCTCAACCGGCTCTTTGTGTTAACAACACGTACCGCTCACTGGTTTATCGAGCGGGGATTTGAACCGACAGCAATCAGCAGCCTGCCGAACAAAAAGCAGGAGATGTATAACTATCAGCGGAATTCCAAGGCCTTTATTAAAGCTCTTGATTAATGCTGCAAGCGATTCAGCCTGACTAATACTGCTTAATACAGCGGATCTATTGGCCTGATAAGAGCAATAGATCCGGGTTTTCAAATGAGCTCTCTAATTGAGAGGCATCCTGATAGTAAACAGCGCCCCGCCCAGAGTCGATTCACCAATTTCCAGTTCACCGTCGTAACTACTGAGAATATCCACTGCAACAGACAGGCCGATGCCCTGCCCCGGCGCTGAGGTATCTGCCCGCTCTCCGCGTCTGAGGATAGTCTGGTGCAATTCAGGGGAGATGCCGTCACCATCATCTGAGATATCAATCTGCAGCATCCCTGCACCATTACTGAAGCAGACAGCCACCTGGCTGTGACCGTATTTATAGGCATTTTCGAGGATATTGCCCAGCAACTCCATCAAATCCCGCTCATCAGCTGGCAGCTGGTACTCTTCGTCCAGTGTCAGCGTCACCTCAATATTTTTATCCCTGTACACTTTATTCAGTGCGGCAACCATCCGTTCAATAATGGGCGCTACCGGTGTTTTCTTCGCCAGAGTCCGCCCCTGACTTTTGACTGCCCGGGACAACTGGTACTGAACAATCTGTTCCATCCGCCCCGCCTGATCGGTCAGCAGGGCCTTATATTCATCAAAGCTGAGACGTTCCTGACGGGCCCCCCGGATCACTGCCAGCGGAGTTTTCAAACTATGGGCCAGATCGCCAAGCGTATTGCGATAACGCTCCCGCTGCAGACGTTCATTACTGATCAGCAGATTGAGGTTATCAGTGACGGTCTGGACCTCGGTGGGATATTCGCCGGTGAGTTTATCGCTCTGCCCCAGCTCAATTCGCTTAAGATCCCCCGCCAGCCGGGTCAGCGGTTTGAGCCCCCAGCGAATCAGCGCGGTTTCCACCAGCAAAAAGAGAAATATTGCTGCCCCCAGCCAGCCCCACAGCCGGGCATTAAAGGCTTTCTGCTCCGTTTTGACCTGGTTATCCGACTCCAGTACGGTAAACACATAACTGTGTTCCCGTCCGGAAATTTCCCACAGCAGGGCAAACTGATAAACAAAGACATCATATTCCGGCAGATGATAGAACCGTGAATCACCGGTTTTTAATCCATCAACTTCCAACGTTTCAACCAGCGTATCGGAGATCAGCTTGGCTGATTCTGAATACCATACCAGCGTATCTTTACTGTCATGGAGGAAACCATAGAGACCCGACTCAACCTGAGCGTAGCGGGGCTCCTGCAGGGTATCAGGTATCATAATACGATCTCCCTGAAGCTCCGCAGCGCCCAGAATAAGATAGACCTGAAGCTTCAGCCGTTCTTCCTCTGCCGCTTCAAGACTGTGGTGAAACGCCTGCTGCAAAGCAAAGCCTGTCAGACCGAAGAATACCGGTAACAATAGCAGTGAAGCGAGCAGCAGACGCGCACGCAGAGCACGGGGCATCATGCGTTGCCGGGCCCTCCCGCAGATAGATCAAAGCGATATCCAAGCCCGCGCACAGTGGCGATTGGCTGCAGTGACTGATCCGGATCCAGTTTCTGCCTCAGGCGCCGGATAAACACCTCTAACACGTTGCTGTCACGATCAAAATCCTGATGGTAGAGGTGCTCGGTCAGCTCACTTTTTGAGATCACCTTGCCGGCATTCAGCATCAGATATTCCAGCGTTCTGTACTCATAGCTGGTCAGTTTTACTGAATTCTCATTGAGGAAAACGTTGCGGCCACTGCTATCGAGCTTTAGTGGCCCGAATTCAAGCATCGGTTTGGCATGACCCGCCGCTCTGCGCAGCAGGGCATTCAGCCGGGCCATCAGCTCTTCGATATGAAATGGCTTAACCAGATAGTCATCGGCGCCCGCTTCCAGTCCCTCAACCTTATCCTGCCAGTCACCCCGGGCGGTCAGTATAATGACCGGGAAGTTCACATCATTCTTGCGCCAGCCGCGAATAACCTCGACACCGGACAGCTTTGGCAAGCCGATATCGACGACTGCCAGATCATAAGGGAACTCATTCCCCAGATAGAGCCCCTCTTCACCATCTTCGGCCTCTTCAACGGTATAACCACTATCGGTCAGCGCTGTAACCAGTTGACGGCGCAGATCCATATCATCTTCTATTACCAGCAGTTTCATTCTGTAACTCCATTCCTGTGGATAACGGATACCAACTCAGGGTGATATCTCCTGACCGCTCTCAGCATCAATCAGCACTGTTTTTACCCGGCCATTATTGATTAGCCGGATAAAATGCACTAACCGCCCGTCGCGATCCCGGGTTTCCGCCTTTACAACCTTTCCTCCATGGTTCTGCTTTGCAATGGCTGCCGCCTGTTGCAGCGACACCTCGTTTGCAGCAAGACTCATGGATTCAACTCTGAATTCAGTTCTGGCCTCAACCACCTCTGCCGCTGCAACAGTTCCCATGATCGTTACCATCAGCAGGGCAAAAAGTGTATTTGAGAACGCTCTGAACATTATTATCACCAATTATTTACATCTTAATCAGAAAACAGGGCTAACAGTGACGCGCACCTGGATCCGGTTACCCGGATCACGATCCATACGGGTATGATAAGTGCGACCATTGTAACGGTATGTCACTTTGTAACCGGTTACCCGCTCATAATACTCAACATCCTGCTGTACGTTACAGCGTGTTTCGGTGCGATATTCAACGGTGTTACCACGTTGGTGACTGTTACGACTGATATCATTACCGATAGAGGCCCCCAGCACCGCTCCGACAACCGCCCCTACTTTTTTGTTATCCTGGCCTGCGCCCAGCTCGTTGCCGATCGCTCCGCCAATGATACCGCCTAGTATAGGCCCTGTGTAAGATTTACGCCGGTGATCCGGTGTTTCGTACCGAACGTCTTCCTCCCAGCATTCACGCCGTGGAACGCGGCGTTCAGTCTGCACCACAATCGGTTCGACATGAGTCACCCGGGCAAACTCCCGGTGATGCTTGCTTTCTTTAAAGCGGGAATCCGCCTGAGCCATACCGGACACAAGTCCCAGTGCAATAAGGCTGCCTGCAATTAACGTTTTCATGACTACTCTCCCACCTCTGCTCTTTGGAGTATGCAGCCTATTGTCGTGCTACAGGACTGAACCAATCCTGAACTGTAAATTGCCTGTGGGTACTTTACATATCTTTACAGGGCGGCGTAAAACAAATGTCAGAACGGTTTACGCATAAAAAAACCGGCCTGAACCGGCCGGTTTTTTTCAGACATTTAAACTGCCTGCTATTGATCGCTTCTCAGCGTGATTGCTCAGCTTAGCACTTCTTACAGGTACTGACGCCCAGCACCCGGTATAAAGGGCACCAGCCAAACAGAGCGATCGCAATGAACGGCACGCCAATCCATCCCCAAGCGGTTTGAGGTCCCACAAACACCAATGCAATCAGTACCAGCCCGACCAGAATACGCACCACTTTATCCACAGATCCGATATTCTTTTCCATTTTTCCATCCTCAGCTTTATTCAGGTTTGGATTAATTATCTATGCAATTACTGAAAATGTCTGTGACAAAGTCACACGGGTCATCATTTCTGACTCATTTTAGCTCAGCTATCCTTTGCCGCACGTTTTACCGCCTCTTTATTCAGAAACAGCACCTGATTGCGACTCAGGGCAACCCACTCTTTCTGCTCAAACAGTTTCAGCTGTCGGCTGACAACCTCTCTGGCCGTGCCCAGCTCGTCGGCAATCTCCTGATGGGAACGCAACAACACACAACCCGGACCTACATGCTCAACCAGATAACGGGCCAGGCGTTTCTCGATACGTTCAAATGCGATCTCCTGCACCAGACCGATCAGACGGGCCAGCCGCTCACCATAAGAATCAAATATAAACCGTCGTAATCCTTCCGATTCAGTAATGGCACGCTGAAACTCAGACAACGGAATCAGAAACGCCGTCACTTCGGTCTCGGTAACCCCCTCTGCCGGATAGTCCTCAGCCCCCAGCAGGCAGGAGGTCGTCAGCACACAGGTGCCCTGATTTTCAATCCGGTACAGAACCAGTTCCCGGCCATTGGCATTTCGCCCCAGCACCTTTACCACCCCGGAGACCACCATGATGAAGTGGGCACAGACACTGCCCTGATGAAAGATCACCTGATCTGCCGGCAGCTGAACTTTCTGCGCCCGGCTCAGGATTGCCAGACCGACCTCATCCAGCTGTTGTAGCTGCGGAAACTGACCGGTCAGCAGCGTTAAATCATTCATGTTCTGCCGGTTTATCTGCAGCCTGACGCCGGGCACGAACCGCCAGCATGACGTAACGAATGTTGTAAATAAACCCGATCCCCAGAGCGATCGGCATTGTCACCAGAAAAACACTGCCCAGCGCCGGGGAGGTGAGCAACTGCCCCAGCCAGAGACAGAGAACACTTACGATTGCCACCGGCACACCGGTACGCATCATCATTTTCAACCAGCGATCAGAACGGATCTGCTTTTTATCTATAACCATTAACGCCTCCAGGGATCAGTTACCCTAAGAATACGTTTTTACTGTGGGAAACAATAGCCTGATATTCTCACTAAGACGCTGGCAATAGCGATTACCGCAGGGTGTTGTGCCTAATAAACAGGATTGTTAGGTATTCCCGCCAAGAGTTTTGCTATAATCCGCGGTCTTATACCAAAAATTCACTACAGCTGCAGAGGATCTGTGCATGCCACAATATCGCTCCAAGACCTCCACCGCAGGTCGAAATATGGCCGGTGCCCGCGCACTTTGGCGCGCCACGGGGATGAAGGATGACGATTTCCAGAAGCCGATCATCGCCATTGCCAACTCATTCACCCAGTTTGTTCCGGGCCATGTCCATCTGAAAGATATGGGTCAGCTGGTCGCCCGTGAAGTTGAAAAGGCTGGCGGCGTAGCCAAAGAGTTCAACACCATTGCGATCGATGACGGTATCGCCATGGGTCACGATGGCATGCTTTACTCTCTGCCATCCCGGGATATTATCGCCGACTCCGTTGAATACATGGTTAATGCCCACTGCGCCGACGCACTGGTGTGTATCTCCAACTGTGACAAGATCACACCGGGAATGCTGATGGCGGCTATGCGCCTCAACATTCCGGTTATCTTTGTCTCCGGTGGCCCGATGGAAGCCGGTAAGACCAAACTGTCTGAGCACAAACTGGATCTGGTTGATGCCATGGTAATGGCGGTTGATCCGGCCGCCTCCGATGAGATGGTTGATGCCGTTGAACGATCCGCATGCCCGACCTGTGGCTCATGCTCCGGTATGTTCACGGCTAACTCAATGAACTGTCTGGCCGAAGCGCTGGGACTGGCACTGCCTGGCAATGGTACGGTTGTTGCAACTCACGCAGACCGCAAAGAGCTGTTCCTTGAAGCGGGTCGCAGCATCGTAGAGATGGCGAAACGTTACTATGAACAGGACGATGAGTCTCTGTTGCCGCGCTCGGTGGGCTTCAAGGCCTTCGAGAACGCTATGACGCTGGATATCGCTATGGGAGGGTCAACTAATACCATCCTGCACCTGCTGGCGATCGCTCAGGAAGCTGAAATCGATTTCACCATGGCCGATATTGATCGTCTGTCACTGACGGTACCTCAGCTGTGTAAAGTTGCACCAAACACCCCTAAATACCATGTCGAAGATGTTCACCGTGCCGGTGGTATCATGGCGATTCTGGGAGAGCTGGACCGTGCCGGAAAACTACATACCGATGCGCCAACAGTTCACGCGCCAACGATGAAAGACGCACTGGATAAGTGGGACATCATGCGTAACCCGTCAGCAGAAGTGATGGAGTTTTACAAGGCAGGTCCTGCCGGCATTCCGACCCAGGTCGCCTTCAGTCAGGCAACCCGCTGGCCAACGCTGGATGGCGATCGTGCCAACGGCTGTATCCGTTCAATTGAACACGCGTTCTCTCTGGAAGGTGGTCTGGCAGTCCTGCGGGGCAATATTGCCCTGGACGGTTGTGTGGTAAAAACCGCCGGTGTGGATGAATCAATTCTGGTATTTGAAGGGCCTGCACATATTACTGAATCTCAGGATGAAGCGGTTGCCAACATCCTCGATGACACGGTCAAGGCGGGCGATGTCATTATTGTGCGTTACGAAGGCCCTAAAGGCGGCCCCGGAATGCAGGAGATGCTCTACCCAACCTCATACATCAAGTCGAAAGGTCTGGGCAAAGAGTGCGCACTGCTGACTGACGGACGCTTCTCCGGCGGCACATCCGGCCTGTCAATTGGTCACGTTTCTCCGGAAGCGGCTGCGGGCGGTGCTATCGGACTGGTTCGCAACGGGGACCGTATCCGCATCGATATACCCAACCGTACTATCGATGTACTGCTGTCCGATGAAGAACTGGCTCAGCGTCGCGCTGAACAGGATGCACTCGGCTGGAAACCTGTTAAAGAACGTCCGCGCAAGGTATCTGCGGCCCTTAAGGCTTACGCTCTGCTGGCTACATCGGCAGACAAAGGCGCTGTTCGCGATCTGTCCAAGCTGGACTAAGTTTTAACCGGCAACAAAAAAGCAGCCTCTGAAGTGACCCCCAATAGTTGGACAACCAACATTGGGGGTTTTTTATATCTGCACTTTATACACAGCCTGCTTCAGGCGCCGCTGAATACCTGCCACACCAGCCGCAAAGCAAGCGTCGTTACCAGCAGTCGGAAGATCACCTGAAATCGTTCCGCAGGCACCTTCTTCAAAAGATGCAACCCGATCCAGGTGCCGGCAAAACCGCCGGCAATCATCACAATAATCAGCGGCAGCCAATCCGTAAATGCAAAACCAATCAGGCCAAATACCAGCATTTTTAACAGGTGCTGAACCGTCATACAGGCAGCAAAGGTGGCAACTGTACGATACTTCTCATGCCCCAGACGGTGAACAAAGGCCGCCACCAGAGGCCCGGTGGCACCGACAAACATAGTGATCAGCGTGGTTCCTGCGCCTGCCAGAGCAAGTCCGGCGGGCCGCATCTCCTGCTTACCGAACCCGGGTCCCCAGACCAGAAACAGGATAAATCCGGCCACACTCAGCTGAATCATCTCAACCGGTAACTGCACCACCACAAAATAGGCGATCACCGCTCCGATCAGCGCGCCACCGAAAAACAGCCGCAGCAGTGACCAGTCGATATACTCCCGGGTCAGCAAAGCCCGGTTGCCATTGGAACCCAACTGCACCAGTCCATGCACAGGAATCAGCGCCGCTGGCGGCACAATGGTCGCCATCACAGCCAGCAGTAACACCCCGCCACCAATTCCCATTGCAGCAGTCAGCATTGAGGTGAGGGTGCTGGTTATGATGAGTAGTAGCGCTGTATCAGCACCGATCAGGTCAGGCAGCCAGTTCACAATGACTCAGGTTCAATAGTCGGGAAGGGAGATGAATTACAAAACAGTATCAACAGAAGCACAGAGGCAATACCCTGCACTTTCGTTGTCGCCAGCATTATTCCTGCAGCGAAGACAGCACCTGATCAGCCCAGTTTAAACTATGGCGATAGGCAACTTCATAGAATGGCCGGTCTAAGAAATTACGCATTTCAGACCATTCGCCACGCTCGTAATGCTGAACCTCCGTGAGAATCTCACCCATCTGGTTAATCCGTGAGAGGATGGCATCTTTAATCGCGTCGTCCAGAGGGATCTGATCCAGCAACACCTGCATTTCGGTGTCCATCATCGCATCGAGCTGTGACAACAGCCCGACCATAAAATAATTGATCGGATTCTGATAACTGAGCATCTCGGCCAGCAGCTCACACATCCGCCCGCGAATCAGCATCATGCGTGTCAGCTCGACCGGTTTACCGGACTGACCACTGAGCAGAAACAGCGCGGCCCACTTCTTGAGCTGATCCATGCCGATCAGCGAGACGGCATGGGAGATTGATTCAATCTGTTTGGGTGTACTGAAGGCGGCGGAATTGACCAGACGCAGTATTTTATAGGTCATCGCCGGATCATTAATGACGATCTGTTCAACTGACTGAGCGGTTGCCGCAGGGTTATTCAGTTCAGCCATCAGTTCCAGAATCAGGACTTTAGCACTGCCAAAGCTCTTCCCTTTGATAGATACCGGACGGCAGAGAAAATACCCCTGAAACAGATTGAAACTAAAATCGATAGCCCGCCGGAAATCCTCCTGGCTTTCAACTTTATCGGCCAGAAGATGCACCCGATAAGGCTTACAGAAGCTAACCAGCTGTTTTAGTTCGGCATCATCATGACGCTGGATATCGATCTTAACCACATACATCAGATCCAGCAGCGGGGTTTGCACTTTGTCACCGGTATAGTGGGTTAACGCAAACCGATAGCCCTGCGCCTTCCGCTCTCGCAATACCGACAGCAGTTCTTTAGATATACCGTCTTCCCGCAGCAATTCGAAAACAACCCCTTCCCGGGGAAGATCTGGCAACATATCTGACAGCAGCATACTCTGAGTCAGCTTGACGAATAGCGGTAAATGCTTCGTTTTACCATCACTTGAGGCAACAGCATAGTTGTTGAGAATAACCGATGCAGTTGCCTGCTCGTCAGAAAACTCAGACGGCAACAAACCACTGTCGGATCGATACAGCAGACTGTAGGCCTGCACATCCTGACTTTTATTAAATACCGGTTGTCTGGCCAACAAAACAGAGCATTCTGTCTGCATATCCTCGTTTAGCGCAATACTCACTATTCATCCCCTGATCAGATATCAATCCAGTATAACTCATCATCTCCCGCCATTAAGAGACCAAAATAAAAAAAACCAAACCCACGCTGTATATTATCAGAGTGATAAACGGAACATCTGTTTATCTCCCGGTTCGGGAAGTGCCTGATAACCCGGCAGCGCCGCATAACAGGCAATTGAAACGGTAACATTACCGTCAGTATTGCTGTTGAAGCGACACCTGAAATCTGTTTTAAAAAACTCCGTTTTCGTGGGAGCAGTCTTCCCCCCCAGATCCGCATAATAGAACGCTCATAGCGCCATAAGACGACCTTTGCACAATCGTAGATGACAGGGATTATTCCGGTCCCTGAAGGATACCAATAATGCCTCTCTGTCTATATAGTTATCAGCACAACTGTCTGTCTACATGGAGGTTACTTGTTGATGGAACAACAAAGACGTTGCAGTGAATGCTTTTTACTGGTGCATAAAAAAAGCTTAATGCGCATGAGAATCTGGTAGAGCGAAACCATGTCTATAATGACACGGTCTATATCTGTAGTAGCTGCCACACTCTGATAGGTTTAACAAACGTCCCTCACGAGTGGAGTATCCTTAACGATCAGGAAGATATTTCAGATGCACATTCTGACTCAGCCTGATCAGTATCCACTGATACCGCAGCTTTACCGGCCTGCGGCATCCTGCCCACGTGACATACAGAGCGTTACTCAGTTTGGCAACTATTCAGATCTGCCAGCTGGTTATAGTTTCTCTCGTTTCAGTTAAGCTAAAGCCCGATAGATACACAAATAATGGAACTCTCAGCATGACTGCGCCCCATAGAATTCTTTTTGTCTGCAGACACAATTCGATCCGTTCACAGATTGCCGAAGCCTTAGCCAATAAAATGGCTCATGGCAAAGTGATCGCCAAAAGTGCCGGGCCTGAGCCACTCCCTGTTCCCGGACAGATTACAGAGTGGGTGACTCAGCTGAATGGCGGTAAAACCATTCCTGTAAGCAAAAGCCTGGATGAGATGGCCCGGGAACCGTTTGATACGATCATCACTCTCTGTGATAAAAGCCACCGCGCCCTTCCTGAACTGACAACCGATCAGCAGCATATCCGCTGGGATTTCGGGCATACTGATGACCCTGAAGCCCTGAAGCATATGGAGATCGAAATATCAGAACGTATGAGCCTGATGCTACAGGCAAAAGGGCTGCTGTAGATGTAATAACCTGTTACTGAGGTAACTGCAGCCGGACATTTCTTTGCCAGAGGGCGTCTGTTAAACTTAGCGCCCCAAAAGAAATACCGGCCGATTGCCGGACATATAACCTGCCAGTCCGGAACTCTAGAATGTCTGCCGCATCTTCCGATTCAACCACACAATTTACCGCACACCCGTTCCGTTGGTTTCTGGCTCTGACAGCCCTGCTATTTTTCTACCGGGAGTGGGTCGTTCTCAGTACTCCGATCACCCTGTTTTATGATGAAGCCTACTATCTTGGCTGGGCTCAGACACCCGACTGGGGGTATTACTCGAAACCACCGATGGTGGGCTGGCTGATCGCACTCACTACCGCTGTTTTTGGTAATGCAGAGTGGGCCGTAAAACTGGCCTCGCCCCTGCTATACAGCGCTGCAGCGATCATAATTTACCGCACCGCTGAGCGTTTTTCAGACGATAGAGTATTAGCGTCAAAAGCCGCGCTGTTCAGTGGTTCAGTATTCCTGCTCATGCCTCTGGTGGGTTTTAACAGTCTGTTTATCACCACCGACGCGCCTCTCATTTTCTTCTGGTGCCTCTGCTTCTATGCCTTCCTGCGGGCCAAAGAGAGCAATAACGGTCTCTGGTGGCTTCTGGCCGGAGTGTCCGGAGGACTCGGGCTGCTATCGAAATATACCTTCATCATTTTACCCACAACCTTTCTGCTCTATGCAGCCCTGAGTCCCGCGGGACGGCAACTGCTACTCAACCCCCGCTTCTGGATGACCTGCCTGCTGGCGATCAGCTTTTTGCTGCCCAACCTTTACTGGAATTATCAGCACGACTTTATCAGCTTCCAGCATACCGCGGAGATCTCTCACCAGAGCAGCAGTTCACTGAGCGTAAGCCGACTGTTTGAATTCTGGGCCGGGCAGCTGTTTGTATTTGGTCCGGTGTTTCTGATCTATATTGTTATCCGGGGACTGAAACGTCATCCCCGCAGCGATATTGAACGCCTGCTGTGGAGCCTGTTCTGGCCGACCTTTGTCGTGCTGTCAGTACAGGCATTTATGGCCCGCGCGAATGTCAACTGGGCCGGTCCTGCTTATATTGGTGCCTCACTGCTGGCAGGATATTATCTGAGTCAGCTCAGGGGTTACCGTATACTGGTGATCGGTCTGCTGACCAACCTGTTGTTTTCGGTCGCCTTCTACCACTACGGTGCAGTGACAAATACCCTTGGAATAGAGCGAAAATGGGGCACGGACCCTTATAAACGCATACTGGGCTGGCCAGAGTTTGTGCATCAGTTTCAGCCCTGGTTTGATCAGTACCCGGACTACAAACTGGCCAGTGATTCCCGCAAATTGCTGGCCTACTTTGGTTACTACATCACACCGCAGGATTTTAAAGGGGTCGCTCTGAGTGAAGACAGTTATATTGAGGATCATTATGAGCTTCAGTACCCGCTGTCCCGAAGCAAGGAAAAGCAGTTTCTGTTTGTCAGCGAACATGATGTTGACGCTAAACTGAAACGCTATTTCACTGATGTAACACTGCTGACAGAACAAACCCTGCCCCTGTACAGCAACTTCACCCGCTCTGCACGTCTCTATAAAGTCAGCGGTTTTAAGGGAATTAAGCAAGAGGCTGAACAGTAATCTGATGACTCACTTAACCTCGCTGACACAGCTGAAGCACCGCCGGGGAATAATTCTGTTTCTGGTGTGTGTGGCTGTTTTCATCAGTTTTCCTCAGATCGATCTGTTTATCGCCGGTTTATTTTACGATCCTCAGACGCAGAAATTTTTCTATAACAGTAATCCGGTGATCCAGTTTATCTACAGACTGTTTGCGATAATCCATATCCCGATACTGCTGGGACTGATTATTGCGGGACTATTGATAAGATTTAACAAGCTAAAGCTCAAAAACTATAAAAAGTGGAGCATTACGTTTCTGTTAACCGCTCTTATCTTAGGGCCGGGACTGCTGGTAAATACCGTTCTGAAAGATAACTCTATCGGCCGGGCCCGTCCGGTACAGGTAGAAAACTTTAGCGGCGATAAACAGTTCACACCGGCATTTGTCTATTCCGGGGCGTGCAGCAAGAACTGTTCATTTGTCAGTGGACATGCAGCACTGGGCTTCTACTTTATGATTCTGGGATGGCTATTCGCCTCTCCCCGGGCCTTCTGGGCCGGCTGTATGGTGGGTGTAGTACTGGGACTGACCCGAATCGTGCAGGGGGGACACTTCTTCAGTGATATTTTATTTGCGTTCTGGGCGGTCTACTTCGTTATTTCGCTGCTAGGTGCCCGGTTTGGCTTCAGACACCCGCTCGACTCAAAAGCCGTATAAAAGCTCGCTCCTTCCTGCCACACACTGACCGTCAGAGGCTATAGAACAGCACAGAGGGACACATCAGGCGCTCTCATTGTCACACAGTTGCACACTCACCCGCTGTTCGGTCGGAAATACCGCCGGACCATACTGGTTAAAAATAGCCACATCGGCAGCATCACGGCCATAACCCAGTGTCACATACCCTCCTTTGCGGGAGGTCTCGCAGAGATCATACTGGGTGGCATCAAACGTATACCAGCGACCACCGATATAGGCTTCAAACCAGGCATGCAGATCCATTGGATAGAGGTCATGCAGATAGCCAACCACCATCCGCGCCGGAATACACAGGCTGCGGCACAGGGCGATCCCCAGATGTGCCAGATCCCGGCAAACACCTGCAGGCTGAAGATTCACCTCCTGAGCAGAGAGCAACAGATCACTGACGCCGGGCTCATAGCGAAAAGTGTTCCGTAACCAGCTTTCAATGGCAGCAACCTGATCGTAACCGGGCAAACAATCCGCGGTAATCTGACTGGCCATCTGACCGAACCGGTCTGACTCGCAATAACGACTGGGCAGAAGATAACTGAGCACAGCATCTGGCAGATACTGCACCTCAACAAACGGAGCCCCCGGTGCCCGGTCAAGCGTATCGGCGATCATCACCCTGGAGGATGTATGTATAGAAAAGTTACCCACCGGAGCCACCAGCCGCTGACAGAGGTTACCGTAGCTATCGGTAAACTCAAAAACCGGAACACTCGGGACGATCTTATACTCTTCACTGGCGATCCACTGAAGGGCTCCGCTACGGGGCCGCAACATCAGCACAAAGGGGGTCGGTATGGAGATATCGAAGAAAAGATCACAGCTCGTTTGTAACCACATCAGAATATCCTTGCGGTTGGATAGGCGAATTCTTCGCTGAGTGATCACGCCTGCCAGCGGCAGACGTAATAGCGGGCAACCCTAGTTTTGCAGCCTGCTTACATCAACAGACACCGTTAGTTTCTGACTCTTTCCACCATCAAAAAACACCCCTTTCAGAGGGGAAACATCACCATAATCCCGCCCCCAGGCGGTTGTGATATGGTGTTCTGCCGGCATATTGTTATTGGTAGGATCAAACTCAAACCACCCCTCCCCTGGAGAGAACACTGCAAACCAGGCGTGGGAGGCATCGCTGCCGACCAGTTTTTCCTGCCCCGGAGGCGGCAGTGTTTCCAGATAGCCACTGACATATCGGGCCGGAAAACCCAGAGAACGCAGACAGCCGATCGCCAGATGCGCAAAATCCTGACAGACACCACGTTTGTTTTGCAGCACCTCATCAAGCGGTGTTGCGATACTGGTGGACTCGGGATCATAGGTAAAATCGGTATAGATTCGCTCTGTAAGCTCCCGCACGGCCGAGAGCAGAGGACGGTTGCTGCCAAAGGAGGAACGGGCATATTCACGCAGCGAAGACGCGGTCTTGATCATCGGTGAATTCAGCACAAACTCGCGCGCTTCCAGTACCGGCAGCTCGCGGCTTTCCTGCAGTGCTACCAGCGCCTGACCACAGGTATTGCCAAAATCGAGATCAAGCTCGCACTCACGTGCATATTTACTCTCATGTACACGAATATCAGTGGTGACATCGATCTTCAGCTCCTGGTGGGGCTGCTCCAGCGAAAAAAAGTACGCTTTATTACCAAAGTAGTCAGTGCGCTGTTGCCCCAGAGTATACGCAGGGTAGATCTGTATCCGGCTATCGGTACAGCTCTGATACTCGGTATCCCTTGGCAAAAGGTAGGCCCGGTTGTAACACAGCGTCACCGGTTTTTCATATTCATAATGGGTAATATGCCGAATGCGATAGATCATAATTCCTCATCCCAATCGGTGCGCACAAGTTGTTGATGCACCTTAATCTGATCAAAGTATTTAGTGCTAATCTGGTTCGATGTTTCCTGCAGGAGATATTGCAAACGGGCCAGCAACTGATCAAGGTTGGCACGGGTCCTGGTTTTTTGATCTTCTTTCACCAGATCATCAAGTGTACTCAACTGAATGGCAGAAGACGCTTCGAGCATGTAGCGATCCTCTTCCGCCAGACCGGAGCCCTGAGCGGCTGACGGTAATACTTCAAAATGCCGGCGCAGCTGATCAACCTGATAAAACACTGAGCGTGGGTTGCTGCTGTCATGCAACAGCAATTCAAGCCCCTGCACCATATCGCTGCCGGAATGATCACGACGGCGGAAAGTAATCAGTACTTCAGAGCTGAGCAGGATTGATTCCAGCACCTGCAACTGCTGATATTCAGGTAACACCGTCACCAGAGAGGAGCGAATCAGAGACACCGCCTGAAGGGCTTTTTCAACCCGCAGGCCCATATCGATAAAGCGCCACCCCAGACCCCGCACCATACTTTCCTGCCACAGCCCGGACAAGGCAAGCAGTGTTGTAACCAGAGGATCCAGCGCTTCTTCAGGGGCGGCAGTCAATCCCTGCTTAAGGGAATCTGCCAGCCCATTCAGTTCATCCCGAAGATCATTGATGACCCTCTGAGTATCCGCCGACAGCATCTCCCGGACCTGATCTGAACACTCCAGCAGCGAATTCAGATTCGCGGTAACACTTCCGGTACGCTTGCCATCCAGCACCACCGAAAGCAACTCAGCTTCAGGCTGCAGAGAGGCAGATCCCTCTGACACAACAAAACCGGGATAGGTTGTCGTCAGCTGGGTGACGGCCTGCAGCAACACCTTACGAGTCTCAGCAGGCATATGATAGGTACTGTTAAGCTGTACAAACACGGTTCTGAGCAATCTCAGTGCAGACTCAGCCCGGACCGCATAGCGTCCCATCCAGTATAGATTTTCAACAACCCTGCAAGGGAACGAAACCCGGGGTTGCATCTGAGTTTTAGACGGCACCGGTACAGGCTGTTTCTCCAGCAGTGAGTCCTGTTTTTCAGGCTCTGATGCAAGAATCCAGGTGTCCTTGCTGATCGCCCCTCTGAGATTGCTCAGATTCAGACTGTCAGCGAGATTTCCCACCCGGGTCAGGCCCCCCGGCATAACATTGTAAGAGGAGCTGGTCGCAACCGAATAGCCTCGCAGCACAGAGGGCCGTGGTAACAACTGATTATCTTTCCATGACGGGGTCGTAGACGGAGAGATATATTCCTGAGCAACAAACTGTAACGGCTCCTTGTGGATCTTACCGATCAGGGCCTGGCGCTGGGCCTCATCGAGCGATGAACCAAAAACACTCTGTTCCGAAGGCTTACGGAAGCAGGGTTTAATGACCAGACGACTGATATTTTCAATAACATAGGTCAGGTCCTGAGGGTCTCCGCACCAGTAGGTTTTTACTGAAGACAGTTGTGGTTCACGACCCAGAAAGTGGCTGGCAATCCGGGGCAGATAGCGCAGCAATGCTGGATTTTCTAAAAATCCGGAGCCCATCGGGTTGGCGACAATTACCCGCCCTGCGCGAACCACCTCAAGCAGACCCGACACACCCAGACGGGAGTCGCTTTTCAGCTCTACCGGATCACAGTAAAAATCATCGACCCGGCGCAGAACCACATCAACCCGCTCAAGCCCTCCAAGCGACTTCATCCACAAATACCCCTTACTGACCCGCAGATCACTTCCCTGAACCAGAGGGAAGCCAAGGTAGTTGGCCAGGTAGGTATGTTCGAAATAAGTTTCGTTATAGGAGCCCGGTGTCAGAATAACGATACGCGGCTGCTCATTGGTGATCGAACTGGCAAGGCTGTTGAGCTTCAGACGTAACGACTGGAAAAAAAGTGATAACCGGTGTACATGGCTGTCACGAAACAGAGAGGGCAGCACCCGCGACATCACGGTGCGGTTTTCCAGTGCATAACCAGCACCACTGGGTGCCTGAGTACGATCACCGATAACCTGCATACGCCCGGTATGATCGCGCACCATATCCGTGGCATGCATCACCAGCTGATGTTCTCCCGGCAGAGCCAACCCGTCACAGGCGCGCAGAAAGCCGCCATGACTGTAAAGCAGCTCTGGCGGTAAGATGCCAAGACGGATCAGATCACGGTTACCATAGATATCCTTGAGCACCAGATCTAACAGCTCGGCCCGCTCCTGCAATCCAGCTTCAATACCGGCCCACTCCTCACTGGAGATAAGGGCGGGTACCGGATCAAGCTGCCAGGTGGTTGCCGATAGTGAACCGCTGTTATAGGTTGCACCATCATCACGCAGAATACGCTCAGCCTTTAACTGACGCTCACGAATCCCCTGCACGCCGAGGGTCTTAAGCCCATCCAGCAGATATTGCCAATGCGCCTGAATCTGCGACTGATCGCCGTAAACCTCATCGTATCCGGAGCCTATGGCTGAATACTGCAACCCATCAGGGTTGTCTGCGGCTCGTGTTTCCATCAGGTCTCGGCACCAAAGTTATGTCAGGCTGCATAGTATGCCATGACTGTGCTACGTTTCCATCTGTCTGCGCAGATCCAGCGTATGCGGATATTCATTTGTCGGTATTTCCGCAGGCGGTGCCATCGGCCGTGGCGGCGCGTTATTAGCAAAAAACTCCCGTATTCCGGCAAATTCGGGCATCTGAGTCGTGGCCGGAGGCGTGTGTTCAGTATCACCGAAACGATTGATACGCCGGGACTCGGCTTCGAACGCATTAATCGGGAACGTTTCATAACTGCGGCCACCCGGATGTACCACATGGTAGCTACAACCACCGATGGTTTGTCCATTCCAGGTATCGATCAGATCGAATATCAGCGGTGAGTGAACCCCGATAGTGGGATGCAGTGCCGACTGCGGAGCCCAGGCTTTATAGCGCACAGCAGCCACAAACTCTCCCTGACGACCGGTAGAACGCAGCGGTATACGACGGCCATTACAAGCCAGCACATAGCGATCCGGAGTCAGTCCTTCCACTCTGATCTGCAACCGTTCAACCGATGAGTCAACAAACCGCGCGGTACCAAAACTACCCACCTCTTCACCCAGCACATGCCAGGGCTCGATCGCCCAGCGCAACTCAATCCGCACATCATCAATATTCACGCTGCCATAGTGCGGGAAACGAAACTCTTCAAAGGGCGCCAGCCATTCCTGCTGGAACGGTATACCATGTTCCTGCAGATCTTTAACAACCTCCCGGATATCTGCCCATACATAGTGTGGCATCATAAACCGGTCGTGCAGATCTGTTCCCCAGCGAACCAGTGGTTTCTTATAAGGGTCCTGCCAGAAACGCGCCATCAGGCAGCGAATCAGCAACGCCTGCACCAACGCCATCTGCGGATGCGGTGGCATCTCAAAGCCCCGGAACTCCAGCAGTCCCTGACGTCCTGATGACAGACCCGGAGAATAGAGCTTATCGATACAGAACTCTGAACGGTGAGTATTACCGGTAATATCCACCAGCAGGTTACGCATCAGCCGGTCAATCAGCCAGGGCTGATCAACGATTCCCTCAGGCATCAGATCGAAGGCCGTCTCCAGTTCGTAAAGCATCTCTTCCCGACCTTCATCGACCCGGGGTGCCTGACTGGTAGGACCAATAAACATTCCGGAGAACAGGTAGGACAACCCTGGATGGTGCTGCCAGTAGGTCACAAAGCTGCGCAACAGGTCCGGGCGGCGCAGGAATGGACTGTCGGCAGCGGTCGCCGCGCCAAGCGTGATATGGTTGCCGCCACCGGTGCCAGTATGACGGCCATCGAGCATAAATTTTTCAGCCCCAAGCCGCGATAAACGAGCCTCTTCATACAACATCTGGGTATTATCTGACAGGTCACGCCAGTTGTCTGATGGGTGAATGTTGACTTCGATAACACCCGGATCAGGGGTCACCTTAAAGCATCGGATGCGCTCATCTTTGGGCGCTTCATAGCCCTCAATAACCACTGGCAAATCGAGTTCGGCCGCCGTATCTTCGATCAGCTCCACCAGGGCGATGTAGTGTTCCAGATGATCCAGCGGCGGCAAAAACAGATAGAGACAACCGTTGCGCGGCTCAATACACAGTGTGGTGCGCACAACTTCCACAGGCGTGATCGCTTTATCGAGCGGTTCAGATTCAGACTTATCGGCACTGGCAAGTACAGAACTCTCACCCGCTGCCGGTAACGCCTCAACAGGGGCAAACGGATCCTTTACGTGCTCCCGGTGCAGCTCTTCATCCGCCATCAGCGGTAACGAATTTAACGGTAAGCGCAGACCAACGGGAGAATCACCCGGAATCAGTGTCAGGGTATCCCGGCGCAGCGGCCAGGGGCTTGAACGCCAGTGCTGAGTATCGTAGTTCCAGCCCAGCGGCAAACAGTAACCCACCGGTTTGCCTAAACCCTGCGACAGCAATTGCGCCAGTTTCTTCCGTTCAAGATCATCCTTCAGATCAGCCTTAAGGGGATCGACATTTTCCGGCAGGGTTTGTTCTTTCCAGAGATAGTAAAGCGAATCTTCATACGCAGGAATAACCCGCCGGGAGGGCAATCCCGCTTTTTCAGCCAGAAGATGGGCAAATTTCTTCGCTGTTTTACGAGTCACACCATAATCTTTATCAACCCGCGCCAGCAAACTGGAATCACGCCACAATGGCTGACCATCGGTACGCCAGAAACAACCCAGTGCCCAGCGGGGCACCTCTTCACCGGGATACCATTTACCCTGGCCATAATGCAGCAGGCCGCCAGGCGCAAATTTTTCCCGCAACCGGAGCAACAGGTCTTTTGCCAGCCTCAGTTTGTCGTCACCCAGCGCCTCGGTATTCCACTGCGCGCCGTCCATATCATCAATCGACACAAAGGTGGGTTCTCCGCCCATGGTCAGACGCACATCCTGATCACTCAGCTGCTGATCAACAGCCGCACCCAGCGCTTCAATACACTGCCACTGCTGTTCCGTATAGGGTTTGGTAACCCGAGGGTCTTCATGTATACGGGTCACTTCATTACTGAATGAGAACTCGACTTCGCAGGGATCGATACCCCCTGCGATCGGCGCAGCAGAACGTGGAGAGGGAGTGCAGGCAAGAGGAATATGCCCCTCACCGGCAAACAGCCCCGAGGTCGGATCCAGGCCAATCCAGCCGGCACCCGGAATAAACACCTCACACCAGGCGTGCAGATCGGTGAAATCTTTATCCGTCCCTGACGGACCATCAAGCGCTTTAACATCCGCGACCAGCTGTACCAGATAACCGGAGGCAAACCGTGCAGCCAGTCCCAGATGACGCAGGATCTGCACCAGTAGCCAGGCAGTATCACGGCAGGAACCACGCTTCAGTTCCAGCGTCTCTTCGCTGCTCTGAACCCCCGGTTCCATGCGGATATTATAATCAATTTCGCTTTCCAGCCGCTGATTCAGGTAGACCAGAAAGTCATTGGTCGGCATCGGTTCACGGGGCACAGAACACACCCATTCCTGAATTAACGGCCCGTTATCCACGATCTCAAGGTAGGGTTTGAGCTCGGAGAGCAACTCCTTCTCATATGTAAACGGGATCTTCTCTGCATACTCTTCGAGAAAAAAATCAAACGGATTGATTACCGTCATATCAGCGATCACTTCCACCTCAACACGCAGATGGTCGCTCTTTTCAGGAAACACCAAACGGGCCAGGAAATTACCAAAAGGATCCTGCTGCCAGTTAATGAAGTGATTTTCCGGACTTATCTTTAATGAATACGCGCTGATCGGTGTCCGGCTGTGGGCTGCTGGCCGCAGCCTGATAGTATGAGGGGACATCTTTACCGCTTTGTCGAAGCGATATTCAGTAATATGATGGATTGCAGTTCGTATGGCCATTCGGTACCCCGTAGATCGATATAAAAGCTATATCTGGCTAAAGCAAACGTAACTATGAACGGGCGGAACGGATACTGGTCATAATGCTCCAGATCTGTCATGCCAGAGTTTATTAATCTCCGAGTCCCCCATCATCGCTGTTCAATATGACAAACGATGATGGCTGTCATCGTAGTATTTCCGTATTCATTAACAGGCTGAGTCCATTAAACCTGACTCCCGCCCTTCCGCACAGCGGGTGCGCACCATATTAAAGCGCACCTCCCTGACAAATAGTGCTAAATCTTCATAATTCAGAAACCCTGCCCCCAAACAGCGCATGAACGGCAAAGGTTTGAGGTATATATAAGGTAGAGCAATAAACAGGCCAGCGATAGCAGTTTGACAGAAAGGAGATTCCCTTGATTCTGAAAAGACAGCCCACAGATTAAACTAATTTAACCACGACGGTAACGTCCAGCTGACATAGCTTCAACCGGGAATCACCTATGAAGAATATTCGCAGCGACCGAGGACAGCCGTGAGTGTTAGCGGTATGATCGCTGGTCACCCCTGTTCCAGCCTCGTCAGCAGCACCCTGAACGGACTTATTATGGATCAAAAAACCACTTCCCTCTCGTCATTATCAACACCACTCTCAACAGCAGTGTCAGGCTGGCTTTTACTGATAATGCTGATGCTCTCACTTATCGCCGCACTGACCCATGCCGTTCCTGCCTATATTGCCGGCATTCCGGTTTGGCTGGCAGCGGCTCTGTTTATTCGCCGACAGCGACAAAACCAACGAATTCAGAGCGTCCTTCTGTTTACCCTTGGCATCGGCGGCCTTGCTATAGGCGTTTATCAGGGGGTTGATCACCGTTACCTGATAAAGGCGCTGGAAGCCAATCAACTGGTCGTTGCACTGCTGGTTGGAGTCAGTTTCCTGCGTATTATTGCGACAGCGGGAATTCAAAGCGACGAACACCTGCCGCCAGGGCGCAAGCCGCTGCTTGGAACGCTGTTCGGCACTCATCTGATTGCTGCGGTCATCAACATTTCGTCGATAATGATTGTTGGCGACCGGCTCAATGACCGGCGTGCGCTCACGCCACTACAGGGATTAACCCTGTTACGCGCTTTCAGTATCTGCGCCTGCTGGTCACCCTTTTTTGCTGCGATGGGGGTCGTGCTGATCAGCGCTCCCGGCGCCCGGCCCGGCAC
Source organism: Oceanospirillales bacterium (assembly GCA_018223185.1). Lineage (GTDB taxonomy): Bacteria > Pseudomonadota > Gammaproteobacteria > Pseudomonadales > Balneatricaceae > Amphritea. Next base: position 240,413 of record JAAEYW010000002.1, read on the forward strand.
CCTGATACTCTACGGCTTACCCACTGCTCTGATCGCACTGCTACTGAGTGCCTGGCAGATAGCCCGTCATCCGGATACACATCAAACGTACGGTTTCCCGATGCATTTTTCCGCCCTGTGGATGCCCCTGTCACTGGCAGCACTGGTGATAATTGCACACAAATACTGGCCTGCCCAGTCAGTGATAACGCTGGTTACCCTGATATCCATACTGTTTACCCTCAGCTATCTGTTGCTGAGTCAGAGAAAAAGCGGTGTGGGAGATCTGAAAAAACATATACAGGACGGGTTGCCGCGACTCGGCAGTGAAGTAACGCTGTTTCTGGCAGCCGCCGTGCTGGCATCAGGCGTGGCGGCATTGCTGGAGTCCCTGCAGATACGCCTGGCACCAGAACACTTTACAGCCCCTGAGGCCTGCCTGACCCTGCTGTCTCTGGTCGGTCTGGCACTGATCGGTATGCACCCGGTCACCTCCGCCGTACTGGCCGGCAGTATCCTGATGCCCAGCGTCAGCGACCCTAATCTGCTGGGTATCACGCTGTTACTGAGCTGGTCTATCGGAGTCGGCCTGTCGCCTTTTTCGGGTGTACAGCTGAGCCTGCAGTCACGTTACGGCATTTCAGCAACCGCTCTGATGAAACTCAACCGTTCGTATGGACCATTGATGCTGTCAGTGGGCTTCGCGGTGATATGGATCTACTCATATATGACGGGGTTGTCATAGCGGCCTCAAATAGCCGCTTTATAAAACGCGGATTTGTCGTACTGTGAAAGCGATTAGCTCCCCCAAAAACGGGGCTTCCCGGTATCCAGATGGACAAATTTACTACGGGTATAGAGCCCTACACCACCGCGGTTTATCTGCCGGGCTGCCCGGTGCAGATCCATCAGGTGAACACCCGGGATACGAATATCGATCGCTTTACCCTGCATATGCAGACTTTTTTTCGCTACTTTACTGCTTCGCTGACTCAACATCGCATTCGTTTCCGGTGAGCGGTAACCAGAAATCACTTCAACAGGCTTATCAACCCCCAGTTTCAGCTGCAGATCGTGCAGTAATACCATCAGTTCAGGAGACATATCACCGACTTTATCATTACGGTGATCTCTTAACAGGTAACAGATAGCATCCATGCTGTCAGGGACAAACTTACCATTACAGAAGAAAGTAGCGTTCAGCTTTTCCCCGGTATGGAGGTTGTTAAATGACAGGGACATATCGGAGAGCGGAATGATTCTGCCTGGCTCCGGTATACTGTTCTTGGCTAAAGCGTTTGGTGTGAGAGCTGCACCAGCAGATAAGAGTGCTATTTTGCGCAAAAACTGCCTGCGCGAATGTTTCATATGAGTCATAAGATAGAGAACAAATTAAATCGTTTAAAAAATGAACAGCGATTATCTATTAATTACTCACAACTGTACAGATTTTAATCAATTTACCATGATATTGCGTCCGCTGCCTGAGCGGTCGAGCTCAGCTGATTGCGCTCCCAGTCATCCCGATGGTAAATATCATTGCGAAAATTCAACACACCCTCGGGGTCTAACCATGCAGTCCAATAAGTCATATGCACCGGCAGAGGATGACGCAGATAGATTGCACGGGTTTCTTCTGTCATCAGCCCTTGCTGCAGTAACGGCAACTGTCCGGGACTGTCCAGCTGCAAAACATACTGAGCTAACTCTTCAGCCCGCTCAACCCTGATACAACCCGAACTCAGATCGCGCCGCTCCTGATTAAACAGACTATGAGCCGATGTATCATGAAGATAAACTGCATAGGGGCTGTGAGACATAAACTTGAGCCGTCCCAGCGTATTGTCCTTTCCGGGGGCTTCCCAGAAATAACGATCTGACCCTCCCCGATACATCGACCGCGGGTCTACCTGATGACTGGGTAACAATACCCGTTGCGCTCCACGGCCCTGAGCAACGTTAAGGCGCTTTCGATTCAGATAATCAGGATCTGCCTGCCATGCAGGAATAATGTCCTTCCAACCAATACTTGCAGGCACCGTCCATGAAGGATTCATAATCAGTGCTTTAATGTCCGTGGTAAATATCGGCGTCTTACGTTTTTGACGGCCGACAATGGTTTTCATCTGTAATACAACATTGCCCTGATCGACCAGTCGCAACCGGAATTCCGGTATATTAACCTGGATATAACGCCCTGCAGCATGCTCACTGAACTGTCTGATACGATACTGATTCAGCTTTAACTGCCCAATGCGCTGAGCCGGCGTTATATTCAGAAAGCTGCGACTTTCAGGCCCGAGAATACCATCGACTTCTGCGCCATGACGATACTGAAACCGCTGCAGCGCCTCATCCAGCGCCTGATCAAAGTACTGTTCATCACGGGTTACCAGCGTCAGCCGCCTATAATCGCCCAGCAACATCAATTGCTGCCGCAGAATAACAACCTGTGGGTGACGGTCTCCCTGACGCAACAATGGTCCTTTTTCAAGACGAGGCCAGAACCCATGACGACTCAATTCATGGTAATAGTTAATGGCACTATCCAGGCTATTAAAACGGGTTTCAGGCGCTGGCTGATCAAGCTGGTTCTGATACAGCAATGCCGAATAAATAGCAGGGTGCTCCACTGCGGACACAACAGTACTGGCAAAAAAACTGAGGTATGTACAAAAACATACGAGCCGGTAGATACCTCCCATATTCACTCCTTCAGGCTTTAATCACAATAAAAGCCTGTCGCCTGTTCAGTACAGACCCAAAAAGAGGAAAAATCAAAAAAATGGCGATTCGGCTCAAAGTAAAAACGCTCATAGAGAAGCAAATGAACGCAATACTGTGGCCAGACATCATCACATTGCCATCTCTTATTTTGTTAACATATAAACATTCTGGGTAGCGATACAGAATCAGCCTGTCATCAGCGAATGGCAACAAAGGCGGTGAGGGGGCTAGACTATAGACCTGGTTGTAAGATGAAAGCAGAGATAAGCATGCAAGACGATGAGCTTCACTGGCAGGAGATGACAAAACTGATTGCCGGCTGTATAGACAGTCTGGGCAGTGGCGTGTTTTATCCGCGTTTTTTCCAGATGATGAGCGCTCTTGCTCCGATTGACCAGTATATGGTGTTTGAGCTCTCCCCCAATGGCGATTACGCCACCTGCCGTCTGGCTCATAACATTGAGAGCCCGGATCTGGGGCTTGAGCTGGCCTCCCTTTATCTGGATGGGGCATATCTGGATGATCCTATGCTGGAGGAATTAAAAGCCTCCGTACTCACCTCTCCGGCCGACGCCCCCTGCCAGCTGCTGGAAAAAAGGCTTCTCCCTCCCATCTATCGGCGACGTTTTTTTAATGTGCCAAATTTAGAAACCAAATTCTCTTTTGTCGTGTTAGATCCGGAAAGCCAGCACCTGTTTTATATTAATTTCTACAGCAGAAAAGAGGATGGATTTGCCGCAGAGCAACTGAACGCCCTTAAGCAGGTTTCTTCGCTGATTGGCTCATTACTGCTGAAGCACTTCCGGGATGAACGCAAACGCAGAGGGGTTATCAAATCTCTGCTGGCATCAGGCCTTTCGGAGCGTGAAGCACAGATCTGCAACATGATACTCAAGGGCCACACCGCAAAGTCTATCGGTATCGATCTCGGGCTATCCGAATCTACCGTGATCACCTATAAAAAGAGAGCTTTCGAAAAACTGAAGATCAACCGTAAATCTGAGTTACTCAAGTTTCTGTAAAGCATAATCGTTAACTTTTTATGGCCGATCAAGGGAAGGAAATAGAAAAATAGTGCCGGCACCAAGAGTCGAACCCGGGACCGACTGATTACAAGTCAGTTGCTCTACCAACTGAGCTATACCGGCACTGTGACCATACTGTGACCGCTACACCCTTTTCATGAACATCTGGCAAACTGCGCGCCTGTAGCTCATATGGATGGAGTAGCAAACTCCGTATGGAATCAGAACTTTATAGATAGCAGAACTAACTATAAAGTGGCGTGCCTGGAGGGATTCGAACCCCCGACCAACAGGATCGGAAACCGCACATCAACAGCCCTGATAAGCCCTCAGATCAACGATCTCCAGACCTCATCACACTTTGGATTCCGGTGGAGAAGCAGTCACCGTGGATTATGCAACGGCACTGCAACCAGAATGTGAACTGCTTTAGTATTCGGGTTTAGCTGTCTCATAGCACGATTGACTCACTGTACCGTTCAATCTGCTCGCAGTATAGCAGTATGCATAACCCCCATCGATCAATTCATATTCTGTTGCCATAACTCCACCAATATGAACAAAGCGAGAGCTCACAGACTTGGCAAGATATTCTGCATGTCTTTTCTGCTGGGCTTTATGGACTTACCTATCAACATAGTCTTTTGCCTCAACTCTCCTACGTGCAATCGCCTCATCAGAGTATTCCTCTTCTATTCTACGAGAATATTCACGACTCTTTCTCCTGTTATCTACTGCTCCGGAAAGACCGCCATCATGCGCAAGTTGCTCATTAAAGGTGGCAGATACTAATTCTGATCGCCCTGAAATAACACCTCCAATTAAGGAATAAGCTAGAATCCTGATCGGCCCACCCCTTTTACGCGGAGTGACGCTCCGGATGCCGATCTGAACGCCTTTAACTGGTATACGGCCACGTCACCACAGTCAAATTCACCACCTCGCTGGTCGCAGCTAGCCGTGTCACTGACTCAGCCCGTATATGCCTGCTCAATACCCAATTATCGAGACACACCGCAGGAAGGACAGAGGTGCAGACCCTGGCAACACTCGAACAGTTCCGTGCGGCGCTGAAACGCAATTACGGATTAATCTCGACAATATTGATGTGGCGAAACTCTTTAGCCTGGCGACTATGTCTATTGATTGAGCCTATTGATTGAGTCTATTGATTGAACCTGCTGATTTAGCCCGTTGATCAGGCCGTTGATTAACCCCTGGCAGGGTAAACACAGACGTCCGACTAAGCAAATACCCATATTGAGACTTTTACGACAGAAGAGACAATAACAATCTGATATATTTGATAACGATACACATTGTTTAGATGCTTGATGGTGCATACTTATAGCCAACCTCTCGGTACCATCACTATTGGAATTGGGTGCGGCAACCACTATCCGCCGAGCGGTCGATAGTGTAGACGTTGATACAGGTATTAGTTGAGTAGTCATAATCAGTATGGATTTCATCTTCAATTTCTTTGTCGACGGTGCGATCTCCTCACCGATCGCCTATGAATATTCCCCCTCGCTGGTGGCTGCCTCAGTCGTCACCGCGATGGTTGGCTCGGCACTTGCGCTATACCTGACCCAGGTATTACGGCTGGCCGACACCCGGCTCACCTATATGCTGGTACGACTATGCGGAGCCATCGCGTTTGGTGGCTCGGTATGGAGCATGCATTTTTTCGGCATGCTGGCGTTCTCTCTCTGCGTCAACGTCACCTATGATCCCTGGATTACGTTAATGTCCGGCCTACCGGCCATCATTGCCGCCTGGATTGCCATCGGCTGGATCACCAAACCGCGGCTTTCTACGCTCGGATTACTGTACACCAGCATCCTGATCGGCGGCGGCATCGGCTTTATGCACTATATGGGCATGATGGCGATGCAGATGACCGCGCTGTTACGCTTTGATCCGTTTGGCTTCGCCCTCTCCATCTTCGCCGCCGTATCTCTGTCAGCCTGCTCTCTTTGGACAATCAACAAACTGCATACAACATTTGGCGAATGTCGCTGGGAAATGTGTGCGGTGGGCGGTATCGGTTTTGGTCTGGCGATCAGCGCCATGCACTATATTGGAATGTCGGCGGCACGCTTTATTGGCACCCCCGAAACCGCAACGCCTATCCCGCCCGATGATAAAATCTATCTGTCATCTGTTGTGATTCTGGGACTGTTTGGACTGCTGGGCAATGTCTTTTCCGGCGGTTTGATTACCACCGTACGACGCGGCCTGGTATTGCTCAATCAGCAAAATACAGAGCTGGAAGACAACCACAAAATGCTGAAACAACAGCAAGCAATCATGCTTAAAAACGAAAAGCTGGCAACCCTCGGTACTTTGTCTGCGGGTATCGCCCACGAAATTAACAATCCACTGGCCTATGTATCGGGTAACCTGTCCTCCCTGAAAGAGTATGTCGACTCACTGCGCTATTTCGTCAACATGATTAAAGGCTGGCGTAGTGCCGGACTACTAACCCCGGATCAGGAAGCCGAGTTCGAACGACTCTCCCAAGAGACCGACCTCGCCTTTCTTGAAGACGATGTCGGCGTGCTGCTGGCTGACACCATTGACGGCTCAAACCGGATTACCGAAATCGTTAAAAACCTGAAAAGCTTCAGCCGTACGGATAAAACAGACCGGCAACTTACAAACCTGAACACCGGCCTGAAAAGTACCCTGCGCCTGTTGAACTCAAAACTGGATGCTGGCATCTCAATCGATCTGAAATTGCACTCCAAACGCAGCATCGTTTGTAACCCTAACGAGATTAATCAGGTCTTCCTTAACCTTATCCTGAATGCCCGTCAGGCGATCGACAAACAGGGTACGATCAGGATTGAAACCTATGACACGTCGGATGAGTTTGGCGTGCGGATCGCCGATACCGGCAACGGTATTCCCGCAGAGATTATCGAGCGGATATTCGATCCGTTTTATACCACCAAGCCTCCTGGCGAAGGCACCGGTATGGGATTAGCAATCGTATACGGCATTATCGGAGATCACGGCGGCACCGTCAGCGTTAAGTCCAAGCCGGGAACCGGCACGACCTTTGACATCCGCCTGCCCTATTACACCGCAGAGGATAGCTGCCAACTCTGAGTCCGGACAGCCTTATACGTTGTCCGGTGAACCGCCATTCCCGCGCGCTCGACGCCCGATTGATGGGGCCACAGAAAAAGACTCAGCCCCCCTACGGCAACGACAGCCGCGCTCAGCGTTGGGCTTGTTGAACTATCGGCTCCTGCGGCAGCCCTATAAACCCCATCAAACCTTCTTTTTGCAGCAAGGCGAATAACGAACTGAGAACCGAACTACTGAGGGACCGAAATCATTGAGTTCGGTAGAGGAAGCCGGACGAGTAGAATCGGCACACAGGTGTCATATATGGTCTTCCCCGCTTTTACAAGGTAACAGAGTAGACCGAAGGGACAGGTTGGCTTTCATATTTCCGGCCTGTTTGCGGAGCTTGAACCCCTGGCCTTGATGAGAATTCGCGCATACTGTCCTTATCAGTTTGTCGGCTTTTGTTAGCCGTTGGCACTTCCAGGTTTTCAGTATGCCGGTCTTACCTGTTTTCCATCGTGTCTGTTGCCATCGCAACTGGTGGAAAATTTATCATAATGAGGAGATCGCTTAGAGAATTTGTAAGCTTAAAAGTCTCCACCTGAAACGGATCTGCAACACCCTTCTTACCGCACTGTGACCAGAGTAGCCCCCTCCAAAATACTTATTTCGTAGACATATCAATGCGCCCGTAGCTCACTGGGTTATATGCCACCATAGGTATTTAAAAACAAAGCCGCATAGGATAAAAATCTCATCGAGGCAGTGTGGTCCTAAAGCTGGGGGGAAAGTCAAACCCAGAAATCACAGTTCAGAAAAAGGATAAGAAGACCTCAGCAAATTTGGGGCTGTATAACTTCTGAAATCATACAAGACGCTCTCACACTGCCCGTTAAGGATTAAGCAGCGCTAGAGAAACAGGGATTGACCTTAGAGGGAGCATCAGCAAAGTAAACTGAAACAAGAAACCTCAGATCAGATGGCTCTACAAATCGTCTCTGTAAGACTTATACGTCAGACGAAAACCCCAATGCTTTAAAGTGGCACGACATCGATTACATCAGCAGCCGTATCAATTACCGCATCCGCTGTATTACCAACGACAGGAACCACCGAGACAATCGCCCCACCCACACGCATCGGCACCGTCACGACTTTGGTGAGAAAGCAGCCGCTCAAACCTAAAGCCAAAACAACAATAATCGCTGGTTTAATCATGTGAACAAGTGGTCATTTAGAGGAAGAAACAAGAGAAAAATGGTGCCGGCACCAAGAGTCGAACTCGGGACCTACTGATTACAAGTCAGTTGCTCTACCAACTGAGCTATACCGGCACTGTAGTTAGCGGGATTATCCTGCGCCGCGTCGCCTTTCGGATCGTCGCTACGCTTCGTTGTCTCGCTTAACCCGACTCAAACCCCATCGGGGATTCCAGCCCTCCAGGCGTTGGTACCCGGAGCAGAGGATTGTACAATTTTATAGAGAGCAGAACTAACTATAAAGTGGCGCGCCTGGAGGGATTCGAACCCCCGACCAACAGGATCGGAACCTGCTACTCTATCCAGCTGAGCTACAGGCGCGCAGTCCATCAGATATGATGAGGGCGGTATATTACCGATCTAACGGAGCACTGTCTATTGCTAAAACAAATTTTTCAGTCATTCAGCCGGACAGACATCTCAGTGCTGAAGTAACTTAATTATAGTCGCAGTTCACATCACTGAGCTGGTGTTGATCGAAAGAGATAATCCGGGTTTCCCGCAACTGTTCCTTTCCTGCAGGAGGTATCAGGCTGCCCATCCGCTTCGCCTTTACCGCCCGACTGAAATAAAACCCCTGAAACAACTTACACCCCCAATGTTTCAGAAATTCCAGCTCTTCCTTTTTTTCAACCCCTTCTGCAACCACATCAATACCCAGAGTCCGGGCCATCGCTATAATCGTTGACACAATCGCAGCATCATTGCTGTCGGTTGTTATATCCTGGACAAAAGACTGATCGATTTTCAGGGTACTCAGAGGCAGCTCTTTCAGATACCGTAACGAAGAATATCCGGTGCCGAAGTCATCAAGTGCAAAACGGATACCCAGCCGGGAAAGCCGCTGCATTTTTATGCGCACCGCTTCAATATTATTGAACAGTACCCCCTCTGTCAGTTCAAACACCAGATACTCAGCCCTGACACCACTGCTGAGCACAATTTCCTGAACCTGCTCAACAAAATCATTCTGCTGAAATTCACGCGGGCTGATGTTCACCGACACCACCAATTTCTTTCCCTGCGCTTCCCAGGCCGCCATCTGCTTGCAGACTTCAGCAAGAACCCACCGCCCTAAGCAGCAGATCAGGTCCGTCATTTCGGCAATCGGAATAAATGCCGATGGGTTAACCGGCCCCTTTTCGCCATCCGACCAGCGAACTAACGCTTCAGCACCGACGATTTCGCCACTCTCCCGAACCAGTGGCTGATAACAGAGATAGAGCTGGTCCTGATCAATCGCTTCCCGAAGACTTTCCTCAACCTGCTGACGATGATCGGCACTATGCTGCATCTGCTCGAAAAAAAACTGTACCCGGTTGCGCCCCTCCTCTTTGGCCCGATACATCGCCAGATCAGCCTGCATAATCAGGTTTTCAAACTCATCATTTTCGCCATCGAACAGGGCGATACCGATACTGGGGGTCACATGTAATGCCCGTCCGTCAATCTGGTGAACCGAAGAGATAGACTGACGGACCTTTTCTGCGACACTCAGGGCGTTATGGCTGGCAGTAGACTCATTCGTTCCCAGATCAGGCAGTAATACAACAAACTCATCACCTCCCAGTCGGGCGGGCGTGTCGGCCTCCCTTATTGCCTTGCGTATACGAGCGGATACACTATTCAGCACCGCATCACCGACACTATGTCCAAGTGAATCATTAATGGTTTTAAAGTGATCCAGATCCATATACAACAGTGCACCGATCTGTTCAGACCGTTTTGCCCGAATCACTTCCTGCTCCATGCTCTGCATTAACAGCCGGCGATTAGCCAGCCCGGTCAGAGGATCGAAGTACACGTGCTGTTCAATCGCTGCCTGGTGAGACTTTAACTCTTTTGCATTCCGGTTTATCTGCCCCAGCATACGATTAAAACCACTTATCAGAGCGTGAAGCTCTCCCGGTTTATCATCTTCGGGGATATTCAGGGCAAAATTCTGATGTACGGTAACCTGTTCCATTGCATCAATAATTTTATCCACAGGCTCCGAAATTCCGCGTTGAATTCGCTTGGAGAGCAGATAAACCCCCAACAGAGAGAAACAATACAGACCGGCACCAAACAGCAGATAGAACAGCAGTTGCCGTTTGATCTCATCCAGACCATATTGCAGATATAGCTGTCCCACCAACTGGCCTTTCACCCTCAAGGGCACACTGTATTCGAGCAGTTCAGCACCCATTTTATAGGAACTTTCAAGCTTTGCCCGAAGGCGCTGGGAGGGTATCGGCAACGATTGGAGCTGTCCGGGTTTGGTCAGCTTAACCAGTTCCGAACCATCATTCCGATACACGTAGATCCCCAGCAGATTAGGTTCAGAGAAATAACTTTCCAGCAACAGAGTCGCCAGAAGCGGGGATTCGGACATGACGACCTGAGCAAGCTGAGGAGAGGTCAGGTCTGAAAAAACATCGGCTCTGTCGATCAGCTGCTGACGATGGTTATAAAACTCAACACTCATTACCACCAGACCCGTGATAAGCAAAACCACAGCAACCGACGTCACAAATAAACGGTGCAGTCTGCCGGTAACAGACATGATCGGGCGGCTCATCAGGACGCCCCAGGGAATCCGTTTCTTCGATACAGATCAAAAGATAAAAAAAGAGCATCAGTGACCATAAATAAATCCTTTTACGGTATTTAAATCATGCGACAACTGACTGGCTTAACAGCCCTGCAAGAGAATTATTCAAAGTTTTAATTATTTGACGCGATAAAATAGCGCCAACCTCACCCTGAGGCAACCGCAATAGAATTTATGACTGCCCAAAATGATAACAAAACATGCTTTCAGTCGCTGCTTTTGATTGTCTGTTACTAATTATTTAGTCCTGATAAGGACATCACCCATTTTCGTTGTGTCTATTTACCGCTATAATCCCGGCCGATATTAATTTATAGACGCTGTAACAGGCCCATTGAGGGCACCCCGACAGCTACCTTTTTCTAAAATTAGCGATGATGAGGTCGTGACTGTGAGTAAATTTGCTGCCAAAGCTATTTCTACCCTGTTTGCTGTAGCACTGGGTTTTCTGGCCACCTCGGCTATGGCCAACACTGATAACGATGCAATTGCAGAACGTCTTCAGAAAGTTGGTTCTGTCTGTGTAGAGGGTGACGACTGTGGTGGAGCGGCAGCTCCTGCGGCTGCAGCCGGTGCACGTTCCGGTTCCGATGTTTACACTGCAAGCTGTGCTGCATGCCACGCGTCCGGCGTACTGAATGCGCCAAAGTTTGGCACCAGTGACTGGGCTGACCGCAGCGCTAAAGGAATGGAAACTCTGCTGACCAACGCTCTGAACGGTTTCAACGCAATGCCACCACGCGGCACCTGCGCCAGCTGTTCTGACGATGAAATCCAAGCAGCTGTTGAGTATATGGTAGACAGTGCCAAGTAAGCTCAACACATAAAGCCAGATAAAAAGGCCGCATCAGCGGCCTTTTTAATGCGTATTATTTACTTAAAGGTCATCCAGCAAGCCCCGCAGACCACTCAGAGTCGCATTACCCCGCGCTTTATTGGTGACTTCACACACCTCACCCCGGCCTTCAAAGACCAGGTCATCCTCAGGTAGTTCATCCAGAAAACGGCTTGGCTGACAATCGATCAGCTCACCAAACTGTTTACGTTTACGTGCCAGAGTCATCGTCAGCGTCTGCTTAGCCCGGGTAATGCCCACATAGGCCAGCCGCCGCTCCTCTTCAATATCACCATTCTCGATACTGTTGCGATGGGGTAGAATTTCTTCCTCCATTCCCATCAGGTAAACATGATTAAACTCCAGCCCCTTCGATGCATGAAGCGTCATTAGTTGCACCCGGTCAGAGTCATCTTCCTCTTCCTGTCGTTCCATAATATCCATCAGCACCAGCCGGGCGATCGCTTCCCGGATACCGGCCTCGGGATCGTCCTCCTGTAAACGCACCAGCGTATTACGCAGCGAATCAACCAGTATCCAGACATTCTGCATCCGCCGATCGGCCACGGCCTCACCGGAACTGTTCTGAGCGATCCAGCCAGCAAAGTCGATATCCTCTATCATCTTGCGAATAGCATCGATGGGATCTCCCCGCTCACACTGCTGATAGATCCCTTCCAACCAGTTTTTAAAGCGTTGTAGCCGTTCTACCTGCGCTGGCTTTAATACCTGCTCAAGACCCAGTTCACTACAGGCATTGAACAGACTGCAGTGCCGCTCAGAGGCATACTCTCCCAAGCCCTGCAGTGTTGTATGACCAATCTCACGGCGCGGCAGATTGATGATTCTCAGAAAAGCGTTATCGTCATCCGGGTTCACTAACACTTTCATGTAGGACATGATGTCTTTAATCTCTGCCCGGGCAAAAAATGAGGTCCCGCCACTCAGCTTATAAGGCACCTGATAGCTTTGCAGCTTCAGCTCCAGCAAGCGGGCCTGATGATTACCCCGATAAAGTATGGCAAAGTCTTTGAACTGATAACGCTTGCGCAGATGCAGATCCAGAATCTCTGTCGCGATGCGCTCACACTCTGCATCTTCGTTACGGGTGAAAACCACCCGGATCGGGTCACCAAACCCCATATCACTCCAAAGTGTTTTGTCGAACACATGGGGGTTATTCGAGATCACGGTGTTTGCGGCCTTAAGAATACGTCCGGTCGAGCGGTAATTCTGCTCAAGCTTGACCACTTTCAGTGAAGGGAAATCGTGCTGTAACTGCACCAGATTTTCCGGCCGGGCACCACGCCACGAATAGATAGACTGATCGTCATCGCCCACCACCGTCAGCATCCCCCGTGTACCAACCAGCATCTTAACCAGCAGATACTGTGTGATGTTGGTATCCTGATACTCATCCACTAACAGGTAACGTATCTTCTGCTGCCAGCGTTCGAGAATATCTCCATTATTTATGAACAGCTGCACCGGCAACAAAATCAGATCATCAAAATCCACAGCATTATAGGCTTTCAGACTCTTCTGATAGGCCTCATACGCTCTGGCCGCCAGAACATCCGCGGGGCCTTCAGCTTTGGCCAGCGCTTGTTCCGGCCCCAGCATATCGTTCTTCCAGTTTGAGATAGTGCTCTGAACAAAGTCCAGCTGATCAGTCTCTTCGTTGTGATGTAACAACAGACTCTTCAGCAACGCCTTACTGTCCTGATCATCAAACAGTGAGAATCCCGCTTTAAAACCCAGCGTTTTATGCTCTTTACGAATTATATTTAAACCGAGATTGTGAAAGGTCGACACCGTCAGTCCACGAGTGGCATTACCTTTCACCAGCGCATTCACTCGCTCCTTCATTTCCCGGGACGCTTTATTGGTAAACGTCACGGCAGCGATGTTATGCGCTTTGATACCGCAGTTTTCAATCAGATAAGCGATCTTACGGGTAATAACACTGGTCTTACCAGAGCCGGCCCCGGCAAGAACCAGCATCGGTCCGCTGATGTAGTCGACAGCTTCACGCTGCTTCGGATTAAGTCTCGACATTTTAAATACTTACTCTGACCACTAAAGTTTTACCTATATACGGCCGATACAGTAGCGTTAACTCACTGAAAAAACCGTAAAACACGTTCTAATACTTTGTTTTAAAACAAAAAACACTTAAACATCTGTTTAACTATAGAAATTGACGTGCTACTCTTAAAAGGCTTACAGGGGGACAATTATCGCATGGAATGAATTGTCTTATCAGTAGAAAACGGTGGGAATAAACATGGCTGTTTGCTCTCTAGTATATTTGATATGTTATCTGTAGCTTCAAGTGGTCCGGCGTGCACAGAGTGCCTCGTTGTAGATAGTTGCGGCATCGACACCTCGGGACTCTCTAAACGTCTGCTACAGCAGCAGTGTAGTATTCAGCAATGCAGTTTTGACCAGACCAGCGAGCTGTTAGAACAGACAGATATAGATCTGATTTTCCTGCACACCTGCTTTACCGATACGAATGCGCTGTCTGAGCTTCACTACCTGCGCCAGCAGCACCCCAATATCCCGGTAATTCTTTTTGACCATCAGCTGAACGTTGAGCGCATAGATGAATTAATGCTCTGGCGAGCCAGCGATTATATATCCACAGACAGCCTGACCGATGAAGTTTTACAGCGGGTACTGCGCTACAACCTTAAGATTCGCCAGTACCATTCAGAGGTTGAGCGCCTGAATCAGCTGGACCCTTTAACCGGTATGATTAACCGGCAGCAATTTTATAAAGAATTTTCTGAACGACTGAAGCCGCTGCGAAAAGGAGAGTCAACACAACACTTCGCCCTGATCAGTATCGACCTGGATGGTTTCCGGCGATTCAACAATATTAACGGCTATTCAGCAGGCGACATCGTCGTTAAAGAGATGAGCAAAAGACTCTCTGAACTGGCCCCGGGGCTGATCTGCCGACAGGGCAATGATGAGTTTATTCTGTTACTGGAGGCTCCCGCCGATGCCGATCTGTCTCATCGTACCACTCAGCTGTGTATCCAGCTCCTTCACCGGCTGACCGACCCCTATCATTACCATGAGATGGAGATCATTCTACCCTGCAGCATAGGCGCTGCCCTGGCCCCGCCACACAGCTGTGAACCTGACATACTGATTAATCAGGCCACTCAGGCCAGGGTAAAGGCAAAAGAGACAAGCAGCTGTAGTTATGTCATCTTTGATAACAAAAACAGCCTCTCCAATGACTCCCATGTGGCCATAGAGCCGGAGCTGATCAACGCTATCCGCCGTAACGAGTTTGAACTTTTCTATCAGCCACGGGTTGATATTCTGTCTGGGAAAATTATTGGCGCAGAAGGACTGATTCGCTGGCGCCACCCGGAAAAAGGGCTGATTTTTCCGGACCTGTTTATTCCTACCGCCGAGCGTACCGGTCTGATTGTGCCGATCGGCTACTGGGTGATTCAGCAGGCAGGTGAAGATATTCAACGGTTAAAAGCCAGCGGACTTGAGATTAAGAGCCTGAGCATCAACCTGTCTTTCAGGCAGTTTCAGGATAGTTATCTATGCAGGACGATCCAGCGATTAATTGAAAAGCACGCTATCGACACCTCCGTTCTGGAGTTTGAACTGACGGAGTCCGCCCTGTTTAATAATGAGCTGCATGTCCGTCAGGGCATTGAGGAGTTACATAAGCTGGGTATCAACTTTTCACTGGACGACTTCGGGACCGGTTACTCCTCGTTTTCACTGTTACAGAAACTGCCCATCAGCAGCCTGAAAATTGATCGCTCATTTGTCTCCGGCGTACACAGCAATCCTGACGACCGGGAGATTGTAAAAGCCCTTATCCATCTGGCCCTCAGCCTCAAGAAAGAGATTATCGCTGAAGGAGTTGAGACCGTTCAGCAACTCAGCTTCCTCGCCAGTCTTGGCTGCCATCAGGCTCAGGGGTATCTCTACAGCAAACCGGTCACATTCACTGAATTTAAAGAATTGCTGGAACACGGCTATCAGCTCACAACGGAGAGCGCCGTAAACCTATAGCTTCCAGCAGTGCTGCGCTACTGATCTCAGGCTCCCCCTTCAGATCGGCGATGGTTCTCGACACCTTTAACACCCGATGGGTTGCCCGGGCCGACAATCCCATCTTTGTCATCGCCTGCATTAGCAAACGCTCCTGCTCCGGACCGAGTTTGCAATACTGTTCCAGCCCTTTCACATTCAGCTGATCGTTGATGCACCCCTGACGTTGTTGCTGAATTGCCCGGGCACTGGCCACCCGCTCCCTGATCGTGATACTGCTCTCGCTGGTTTCTGCCGGCCCCATTAACTGCTCAGGCGTCAGCCCCGGCACCCAGCTCTGCAGATCAATACGATCCAGCAGCGGACCGGAGATACGGGCCTGATAGCGCTGCACCTGATCCGGTGTACAGCGGCAACGGCCACTCTGATCCCCACGATAGCCACAGGGGCAGGGATTCATGGCCGCTATAAGCTGAAACCGGGCAGGAAAACTGGTTTGCAGAGCAGCTCTGGATATGTGGATCACGCCTGACTCCAGCGGCTCACGCATCACCTCCAGCACCTGTCGGCTATATTCGGGCAGCTCATCAAGAAACAGCACTCCCTGATGGGCCAGGGAGATCTCTCCGGGCCGTGGATTACTGCCACCGCCCACCAGCGCCACAGCGGAAGCGGTGTGATGCGGTGTGCGAAAGGGACGGACCCCGGCAAACAGGCTTTTCTCTTTTATACCGGCTATGGAATAAACTGCCGCAATCTCGAGACGCTCATCCGGAGCCAGCGACGGCAGAATCCCAGGCAAGCGACTGGCCAGCATACTTTTCCCGCTACCCGGCGGCCCGCACAGCAACAGGTTATGCCCTCCTCCGGCAGCAATCTCCAGTGCCCGCTTAGCCTGATACTGGCCTCTGACATCGGACATATCATGTCCTTCAAAGTCATCACTCTGCCACTCTGCAGCGACCGTCGGAGAGATCAGGCTGGCTGCTGCCAGATGGTTACTGACTTCCAGAAGTGACCGGGCAGCAAACAACTCCAGTCCGTTAACCAACCCCGCTTCCTGAGCATTTTCACAGGCGACCCAGAGGCTGCGCTCAGCATTCCGACAACTGAGTGCAACCGGCAGCACCCCGGATACCGGTCGCAGATCCCCCGATAGTGCCAGTTCAGCTAAAAACTCATAAGGGGCGGCACAATTTTGCGGCAACTGACCACTCGCAATCAGGATGCCAACCGCAATCGCCAGATCATACCGCCCACCCTCTTTGGGCAGATCAGCGGGCGCCAGATTGACTGTTATACGCCGGGCCGGGAACTCAAAGCCACAATTCAGCAGCGAGCTTCGAACCCGTTCACGGCTCTCCTTTACACCGGTTTCCGGCATACCAACAATTGAAAAACTGGGCAGACCGCCCGAAAGATGAACCTCCACCGCAACCAGAGGGGATTGAATCCCGAGCTGAGCCCGGGTGTGAACGATTGCCAGTGCCATATGAATCCATCCGTGGATATTGGTTTAACAGACTCTCTCTACCAAAGCCCGTGTTCAGTGTTCCAGATCTAACCGTTCGATCAGCTGTTCCAGTGTCAGATCACGTCCGACATATTTTCCACTCATCCGCAGGCAACCCTGCTGCGTTAGCCGGGTCATCTGACCTGTAGTGCGAACCCCTTCCGCCATCACCTCCAGATCATGATCCCGCGCCATTGAGATCAGCGCCTCTACATCCCTGACATACCGGTCATTACGCATCTGCTGCTCAACCAGGTCGGCGTTCAGCAATAACATATCGGGAAACAGCTGAGGCGATAATCGCCCAAGTGAATGCTGCTGGGGATCCAGCAGGATCAGCACACCACGTGCTTTAAGTTCTTCTATCTCATCAGGAAACAACTGCAGCTGAACGAAATTCAGAATAATCATCAGGCGCTGCGGCGGTATTCCGGCCTTAACCATCTGTCGAATCAGATGTTCGATCACGTCCGCAGAAAACAGCTCTTCATCCTGTAATCTGATACAAAGATTATGAAACTGTTCAAAGCCACTCCAGAGCCTGATCATCGGCAACAGCTGGCGCTCCAGCTGCTGGTGATAATCCTGCAATAACCCATAACGGGACAGCTGAGGAATAAACTGCTCCGGAGACAGGATTCCCTGCTGCGGATGATTCAGCGTCAGCGAAACCTCTGCCGCAGCAAGATGATGCCCCTGCAGAGAGTAAACCGGATTGAACCTTAGCTGCAACCAGCCCTCTGACACCCCCTGACTAAGGGTATCCCGACTGAGCACCGTTCCGCTCCCCAGCGCAGCATCATAGAGGCGAAAGCCGTTATGACTATCCGGAGTACTCAGCACCAGCCTGGCCCGGTCCAGCATCAGTTCAGCACTGATTCCGCCATTCTCTACCAGCACCCCCCCCATGGCGTAATCAAACAGTATCGCCTGGCCATCGACATCGACCGGATCCTGAAGCAAAGTGGCCACCCGCTCAGCAAACTGCTCAAGGGTCATCTCATCGGGACACTCTTCCAGAATGAAAACAAAGTTATGCTGCTGATCGACCGCTAACAGATCGGTTTCCCGTACCTGAGCGCTGAGCCGGGCGGCAAGTGCAGTTATAAGCTGTCCGGAGTCCCCTTCACTCACGTCCAGATGCAGCAAAATAAGGCCCCGCCCCCGGTGCCCCAGACTGTCCCTCAGAAGCTGCTGATTGAGCTGATCGAGCAGCATAGACTCATCCGGCAACCCCGTCAGGACATCATAGCTGGCATGACTATAACGGTTCTGATCACCATAGGAACTGCTGATATCGGAAAACTGAGCAACGAAGCCATCAATCTCTCCGCTTTCGTCCTGTTGCGCCATCAGGGAGTACCAGGCCGGATAACTATGACCATCTTTATGCCGGTTCCACAGCTCACCTTCCCAGAACCCTCTGTGCATAAGCTGTTGCCACAGATGATCGAACATTTCCGCAGAGATATCCCGGTTAGTAACAATGCCCGGCCCCTGGCCAACAACATCTTCAAAGGAGAAGCCGGTGATTTCTGAAAAACCGGGGTTTACCCGATAAATCCGGTTATCGCCATCCAGCAACATAACCGCCTGAGGGGTATAGTCAAACAAACCCTGTTCAGGATTCCGGGCAAGCATCCGCCCCGCAGCCTGCCCCGTTCGCATGGCATTCACAATATAGAGCCCGGCGACCGGATTCCAGCAGATCTCCAGCTGCAACCAGAGGGTATGATCTTCAACAAAAGGCTGCCAGGAGAGTGTCGCGGTGCCCTGAGAATGGGCCAGCATCATCCCATGACGCAACTCAAACAACACCTCGTCAGAATGTACCTTAGACAGTGGTACACCGCTCACTTCGCCCTGCCAGCCGAGCATGCCAAGATATTCCTGAGTAGCAAACTGATAACTCAGGTCTGGCAGGATGCAGGCATACATAGGCAGATGCATAGGGTCTCCTCAGGCTGTAGCTAGGCTTTGTTAACGGTCTTATCGACCCTCTGTTCCAGACGCTCAATCTCTGACTGTAACTGCTCAAGTTTAGCGCGACTACGGGCCAGCACTGCACTCTGAGCATCAAATTCGTCCCGGGTGACCAGATCCATCCGTCTGAATGCGCTCTGTAATAGTGCACTGACCTGCTGCTGAACCTCAGATTCGGCAGAACTGTGCCGGGCCTGCTCAAATAACTGGCCGATCTGTTCGCTAATCCCTTCCAGTATTTTGTGGTTAATCATATCTCATCTGTCCAAATAATATCGGTTGATCATCATCAGTAAGACTATACCAATATCCGGACAATAACCCGACCTACATTTAACGGAAAACCTGCACACACCGACAGACGCACCAAAAAAGTGCCTGCACAACATTTGTGCACCAGCGCCTCATCAAGAAAGCCTCAAAACTTTGCGTAAGATAATAAGAAAACAGTACTTAATAACAATAACCATATGTTTTAAAACAAAAAAAGACTTTATGGCATGTGCAGTGCTTAGTATGGACCATACCGTTTATCGCTGCGCTGATAACCAGCGTAGCTCTTTAAAACAGTTTTACTCAGTGGAGATCTGATCCCATGAAACTTATCTCAGCAATTATTAAACCATTCAAACTGGATGACGTGCGTGAAGCTCTTTCCGAAATCGGTGTACAGGGTATCACTGTCACCGAAGTGAAAGGCTTTGGTCGTCAGAAGGGTCACACAGAACTCTACCGCGGCGCGGAATATGTTGTCGATTTTCTGCCCAAGGTAAAGGTCGACGCTGCTGTGGAGGACAGCATCGTTGATCAGGTAGTTGACGCAATCAGCAAAACAGCTCAGACCGGCAAAATCGGCGACGGTAAAATTTTCGTAATGAATCTTGAAGAAGCCATCCGGATCCGTACCGGTGAAACCGGCAATACCGCACTGTAAAAACTGACTTACAACCTATAAAAGCTCTAAGCGTTTGCTTCAGGGGGAAGTGATGGAAAATCAAATTTTTGAATTACAGTATGCAATGGACACCTTTTATTTTCTGGTGTGCGGTGCATTAGTTATGTGGATGGCGGCTGGTTTCGCCATGTTGGAAGCGGGTCTGGTGCGTTCTAAGAACACCACGGAGATCCTGACTAAGAACGTCGCGCTGTTCTCAATTGCCTGCGTCATGTATATGGTCTGCGGTTATCACATTATGTACGGCGGCGACCTGTTCCTGAGCAGCATTGGCGACATCGATGTTGATCAGGTTCTGGCAGACTCTGCAGAAGCCGGCTTTGATGGTGATTCTGTCTACTCTGGCGCTTCTGACTTCTTTTTCCAGGTGGTGTTCGTGGCTACCGCAATGTCTATCGTATCCGGTGCCGTTGCTGAGCGTATGAAACTGTGGGCTTTCCTGGCTTTCGCAGTTGTGATGACCGGCGTGATCTACCCTATGGAAGGCGCATGGACCTGGAACGGCGATGACGTTTTCGGTATGTACAATCTGGGCGACCTTGGGTTCTCTGACTTCGCCGGTTCAGGCATCGTACACATGGCGGGTGCCGCTGCTGCTCTGGCAGGTGTTCTGCTGCTGGGCGCACGTAAAGGCAAATATACCGCTAACGGTGTAAACGCTATTCCGGGTGCTAACCTGCCACTGGCAACGCTGGGTACCTTCATCCTGTGGATGGGCTGGTTCGGCTTCAACGGCGGATCCGTACTGAAACTGGGTGATATTGCTAACGCTCACTCTGTTGCAATGGTATTCCTGAACACCAATGCTGCAGCTGCAGGCGGTTCTATCGCGGCCCTGATTACAGCGCGCTTGCTATTCGGTAAAGCGGATCTGACAATGCTGCTTAACGGCGCCCTGGCAGGTCTGGTTGCTATCACTGCTGAGCCATCTACGCCAACTGCACTGCAGGCAACCCTGTTCGGCGCAATCGGCGGTGTACTGGTCGTATTTGCCATCATCACTCTGGATAAGCTGCGTATCGATGATCCTGTCGGTGCTATCTCTGTTCACGGCGTGTGTGGTCTGCTGGGCCTGATGCTGGTTCCTGTAACCAACAGTGACGTCAGCTTCAGCGGACAGCTGATCGGCGCTGCAACCATCTTTGTATGGGTCTTCGGAACCAGCCTGGTAGTATGGGCGATTCTGAAAGCGGTTATCGGTATCCGGGTCAGCGAAGAGGAAGAGTATGAAGGTGTAGATATCGCTGAATGTGGTATGGAAGCTTACCCAGAGTTCACTTCTGGTAAGTAATTCAACACACGATATATAGATATATCTGCAACAAGGGGAGCCTCGGCTCCCCTTCTGACGTTTTATTAAGTTATTGATTCTGGTTATACTAGGCCCAAGATTGATCTCCAACCGTCTGAGGCCTGCAGGCATCTCCTGTCAGAACAACAGATCCAAGCGAGGATAATAATGATGAAACTGGTAAGTGCGGTAATCAAACCGTTCAAACTGGATGACGTACGTGAAGCTCTGTCAGAAATAGGCATTCAGGGCGTCACTGTTACCGAAGTAAAGGGTTTTGGTCGTCAAAAGGGCCATACTGAGCTTTACCGCGGTGCCGAATACGTTGTCGACTTTCTGCCGAAAGTAAAAATTGAAGCGGCTATCTCTGATGATTTAGTGGATCAGGTAATTGAAGCGATCGCTTCAACCGCTAACACTGGTAAAATTGGTGACGGCAAGATCTTTGTCACACCACTTGAGCAGGCAATCCGTATCCGTACCGGTGAGACAGGCACTGACGCACTATAAGCTACTGAATAATTTATTTTTTAAAGGCACCCTGCGGGTGCCTTTTTTTTTGCCCAAAACGGGACAAATAGTGCTGTCCTATCTTTTCCAGAGTCTAAACTTAGAGATACGTTTTTCCAGCAGATAAGGATTATTGACAGTATGATCAAGCGTAACACGTTCAATGAGGTAATGGTTCCCAACTATGCTCCAAGCCAGATTATCCCGGTTCGGGGAGAGGGTTCACGGGTGTGGGATCAGTCAGGCAAAGAATATATCGACTTTGCTGGCGGTATCGCCGTTAACGCACTTGGACACTGCCACCCGGAGCTGGTTAAAGTATTACAGGAGCAGAGTCAGAAACTCTGGCATCTCAGCAATGTCTGGACCAACGAGCCGGCAATCAGGCTGGCGCGGCAATTGTGCGATGCTACATTTGCTGAACAGGTCTTTTTTGCTAATTCCGGCGCAGAAGCCAATGAAGCCGCTCTGAAGCTGGCACGCAAATATGCCAAAGAGCATTCTGGCCGCGAAAAAACCGAAATTATCGCCTTTAATAACAGTTTTCATGGCCGTACACTGTTGACTGTTTCCGTGGGCGGTCAGCCCAAATATACCGAAGGCTTTGAGCCACTCCCGGGGGAAATCACTCACCTGCCCTATAATGATCTGGCCGCGTTTGAATACCACATTTCAGATCACACCTGCGCCGTAATAGTTGAACCGATTCAGGGCGAAGGTGGCATTATTCCAGCTGAAGCGGTATTTCTTGAGGGCCTGAGAGCCCTCTGCAATAAGCATAATGCTCTACTGATTTTTGATGAGATACAGACCGGCATGGGTCGTACTGGCAACCTGTTCGCCTACCAGGGATATAACGTTACACCGGATATTCTGACCAGTGCCAAAGCACTGGGGTGCGGTTTTCCTATCGGCGCAATGCTGACGACTAAAAAAATAGCCGCGAGCTTTAGTTTCGGCAGCCATGGCAGCACTTTCGGCGGTAATCCGCTGGCCTGTGCGGTGGCATCAAAAGCACTGGAGCTGATCAATGACCCAACTCTTTTATCTGGAGTCAATCAGCGTCAGCGGATGTTTATCAGTAGCTTAAATATACTCAATGAGAAGATAGGTCTGTTCCGTGATATCCGTTCAGAAGGCCTTTTAATAGGCTGTGAACTGAAAGAAAAATGGCACGGTAAAGCAAGCGAACTGAAACTACTAGCGGAAAAACAGGGAATAATGGTTTTAACCGCCGGCCCGAATATTCTGAGATTAACCCCCTCGCTGGTTATACCGCCAAAAGAGATCAACCAAGGCCTGAAGCAGCTGACTGAGGCCATGCTAGCCCTGAAAATGGGTTTATCAGGTAGCTGATGATGACCCGCCCGGTGAACTCCCTATCGACTCGGGAAAAGTCGCTTATAGAGTCTCTTATCAGGTTGTCTGAGATAAATTCCGGAAGCCTGAACAGTGTCGGGGTAAACCGGGTTGGGACGCTGCTAAGCCGATGGTTCTGCCAGAGCCTCAACTGCCAGCACCAGAGTATCAACTTGCCCCCTTACACCCTTTTCAACACGGATGGCAGCCGGAATATGCTGCCGTTAGGTAAACTTCACCTGCTGCGCCAACGTCCTGAAGCCCCGTTACAAGTTCTGCTAACCGGGCATCTGGATACGGTGTTTCCTGCCGACTCCGGTTTTCAACGCTGTCAGTGGCTGGATAAAGAGCTTCTGCGGGGACCTGGAGTCTGCGATATGAAGGGTGGACTGCTGGTCATGCTGGAGGCCCTGAGCGCATTTGAAAAATCCCCTCTGGCGCAGCAAGTCGGCTGGACAGTGCTACTAAATCCCGACGAAGAGATTGGCTCCCCCGGATCTGCATCTATACTGGCTAATGAGGCAGAAAAACACGACCTGGGACTGATTTATGAGCCGGCGCTGCCCAACGGCCAACTGGCCGGAGAGCGTAAAGGCAGCGGCAACTTTACCGCGATTATCGCTGGAGTCGCCGCTCATGCTGGCCGGGAACACCACCTGGGTCGCAATGCGATCTGTGCAATGGCCGAGTACATAACGGCACTTGATCAACTGAACGGCCAGCGCGACGGGGTCACCATTAATGTCGGGGTCGTCGATGGCGGTGTAACCACAAACCAGGTGCCTGATCAGGCGCGTTGTCGCTTTAATATTCGCACCCGGATCCGTGCAGATGAACAGTGGTGCCAGCAACAGTTACAGGTTCTCGGGCAGCGGATCAACAACAAAGAGGGGATTTCGCTGAATCTGCACGGCGGTTTTGGCCGCTCCCCGAAGCTGCTGGACCCGGCCCACCTGGCACTGTTCCAGCTGGTTACAGAGTGTTCAGAAGAGCTTGGGGTGCCTCTCTCATGGGAGCCGACAGGAGGCTGCTGTGATGGTAATAATCTGTCGGCAGCAGGACTGCCCAATGTTGATACCCTGGGCGTGTTGGGCGGCAATATTCACAGCAACAGGGAGTTTATCCGGCTTCCCAGCCTGGTTGAACGCGCCCGGCTGAGTACGCTGATACTGTTAAGACTGGCAGAACAGCCTGAGATCTGGCGCAGAGAACGAATGCAGTAAGCTGCCGCGGGCTGGAGAATAAACCTCAATCCGGAATACAACAGAGGAGATTAGGGATGAACGATATCAGTATAATTCGCCCAATCAGACTATCCGATCTGGATCGCCTCTGTGAACTAGCTATGGAAAGTGGTCCGGGGTTTACCTCCCTCCCCGGAAACAGAGAACTGCTTAAAGCCAAAATCCTAGCCTCTGAAGCCGCCTTCAGCCAGACCAGAGGGGACCCGCTCGGGTCCAGCTACCTGTTCGTTCTGCAAGCCTCACAGGCTAACAAAGTGATCGGCGTCTGCGGTATCGAGTCCTCAGTTGGCTTGCGGGAGCCGTTCTACCATTACCGGCTGGGAACGGTTGTTCATGCATCCCGGGAGCTGGGTGTCCATAACAGTTTTCAGACTCTCTACCTCTGCAATGACTATACCGGTTGTACCGAGGTCTGCACCCTGTATCTGGACCCGGAATACCGGTGCAACAATAACGGTAGCCTGCTGTCCCGCTGCCGTTTTCTGTTTCTGGCTCAATTCAAAGAGCGTTTCCCGGGCAAAGTGATTGCAGAGATGCGCGGTGTCAGTGATGCTCAGGGGAACTCCCCGTTCTGGAATGGGCTGGGGCGCCACTTCTTCAGTATGGAATTTTCTGAGGCGGATTACCTCACCGGAAGCGGCAACAAAGTGTTTATTGCTGAGCTGATGCCAAAACACTCAATCTATATACATCTGCTGCCAAAAGCGGCCCGACAAGTGATCGGGGAGGTTCATGAGCAAACAGTCCCCGCCCGCAAACTGCTGGAAAGTGAAGGGTTCCGCTATGAGAAATATATCGATATTTTTGATGCGGGACCCACGCTCGCCTGTGAACTTAAAGATATCCGGGCCGTCAGAAAAAGCCGCTATGTGGACGTGCATATCGGCCCCTTTCAGCAGCATATCACCCCTTTCCTGATCAGCAATACATCATTGCAAAACTTCCGCTGCACAGTGGTAGAGACCGCGCCTTCCGAAGGCAGGATAACCCTGACAGCAGAGCTCGCACACCTGCTGCAGGTCAGTGAAGGTGACAGCGTAAGGGTTGTGCCCTTAAAGAACGGGAGCTAAGCCATGAAAGCACACGCATCTCTGTTTATAAACGGCCACTGGATTCAGGGAAGGGGCGAAAATTTTAGCTCACTGAACCCGGGATCAGCCCAGCGGATATGGCAGGGTCATAGCGCCACAGAGTCACAGGTTGGTCAGGCAGTTGAGGTCGCGCGTAACGCATCAGGGCGCTGGTGTGACATGACACTGGAACAACGCCAGAGCTATATACTGCGCTTTACCGAGCTGCTGAAAGAGTATTCTGAACTGCTGGCCGATACCATCGGCCAGGAAACCGGCAAACCGCTCTGGGAAAGCCGCACCGAGATAACAGCGATGATCGGCAAAGCCGATATTTCTATCCGGGCGCATAAAGAGCGCTGTTCTACCCGGGTCGAGCACAGCCCTCAGGGCGATCTGGTGCTGCGACATAAACCTCACGGAGTAGTCGCGGTATTCGGCCCCTACAATTTCCCCATGCATCTGCCCAATGGCCATATCCTTCCCGCGCTGCTGGCTGGCAACACCGTGGTCTTTAAACCCAGCGAACTGACGCCCCGCTGCGCTGAACTGATGCTACATCTTTGGCAAAAGGCAGAGTTGCCTGACGGAGTGCTGAATCTGGTTCAGGGCAACAGTGAAACCGGTAAAGCGCTCGCCTCACACCCGGATATTGACGGATTATTCTTCACTGGCAGCGCCATTACCGGCCAGTTACTGCATCGCCAGTTTGGCGGTCAGCCGGAAAAAATTCTGGCACTGGAGATGGGAGGTAATAATCCCCTGGTGATCACTCAGGTACAAAACCTCAAAGCGGCACTTCACGATACGATTATCTCAACATTTATCAGCGCCGGTCAGCGTTGCACCTGCGCCCGCCGCCTGCTGGTGCCGGACTCCAGCTGGGGGGATCACTATACTGATCAGCTGGTACAGCTGTGCCGTAAAATACGTACCGGTGCCTACAACGAAACGCCGCAGCCGTTTATGGGCACCCTGATCAGCACACCGGCAGCGGACTCGATACTTACGGCTCAACAGCAACTGACTGAGGGCGGAGCCTCTGTACGCCTCGAAGCCCAGCCGCAAAACCGTGCAGGAACACTTTTGTCACCGGCAATTATCGATACCACCGCCGTAGAAGAACTGCCCGACCAGGAATATTTCGGGCCATTGTTACAGGTGATCCGCTATCGTAATTTTGATTCGGCTATTAGCATCGCTAACCAGACAAGATACGGTCTTTCTGCCGGACTGTTTAGTGATGACCGGGAACAATATGAACATTTTCAGCGCCATATCCGCGCCGGCATCATCAACTGGAACCGTCCCCTGACAGGTGCCAGCAGTGCGATGCCATTTGGCGGGTGTGGTATCAGCGGCAACCATCGTCCGTCGGCATATTACGCAGCAGATTACTGCGCCTACCCAGTGGCATCAATCGAAAGCAGCTCCCCCTGCCTGCCGGAAAAGCTCAGCCCGGGGCTGGAACTATAACAGGGTCACGGAGGCTTTATGCTTTATCGGGAAGTTAACTTTGACGGACTGATCGGCCCAAGTCATAACTATGCGGGCCTGTCTCCGGGTAATATCGCCTCGGGTCAACATAAAGGGGAGATCGCATCACCGCGACAAGCCGCTCTTCAGGGACTGGAAAAAATGTGGCGACTGGTGCAGCTGGGGCAGGAGCAGGGGGTTTTACCACCGGCCCCCCGGCCCGATATTGAAACATTACAGCGTCTCGGCTTCAGCGGTTCCATTCCGGAGGCAATCAGACAAGCCTATCGTCAGGCTCCCCATCTACTGGCCTCATGCTATTCCGCATCCACCATGTGGGCCGCCAATACGGCCACCGTGTCGGCCAGCAAAGACTGCCCGGACGGCAGGGTTCACTTTACTCCGGCCAATCTGATCACCACTCTCCACCGCTCAATTGAAACGAACTATAGCGCCGCCATGCTAAAACGGATTTTCAGTGATCCGGCCCATTTCTGCCATCACTCACCACTCCCCTGCCAGACCGATTATGCTGATGAAGGAGCGGCCAACCATACGCGGCTGTGCAGCTCTCACAACCAACCTGGGATAACTCTGCTGGTCTACGGTCGTGGCAGCGATAGCCCGGTTCCGAAGCGCTATCCTGCCCGACAGACGCTTGCCGCCTGTGAAGCTCTGGTCCGACAGCATCAACTGCCCGCCGCTAATGTAGTTATTGCACAACAAAATCCGACAGTGATTGATCAGGGAGTATTTCATCATGATGTTATCGGTGTCGGCCACCGTAACTTTCTGATGCTGCATCAGGACTCATTGTTTAATCAGCCGCAGGTACTGCAGCAACTGCAGCAGCAGTGGCAACAACCTGGTCACTTCAGGGGAGAGCCTCTGATTATTACCGAATTCAATGAGGATATTCTCAGTGTCCGGGACGCGGTTTCCAGCTATCTGTTTAATAGCCAGCTGATCAGCTTATCGCAGCCTGTTTTATCAAACCCAAGCCCTGATGACACCCAAAGCCCTGATACGGACCAGATGCTGTTACTGGCGCCCACCAACTGCCAGGCTTCCGACGCAGCACTGAAAGCCATAGACTGGTTAATTACTGGCGATAACCCGGTATCGGCCGTTGAGTATATCGACCTGACGCAAAGTATGAACAACGGTGGAGGCCCCGCCTGCCTGCGGCTCAGAGTTCCGCTCAATCAGACTGAGCTAAATGCAGTTCACCCGGGCGCTATGCTTGATTTCACACTCTATAACCGGCTGAAAAGCTGGATCAACAAACACTACCGGGAACAGCTCACTGCAGATGATCTGGCAGACCCGTGCCTGCCGGTAGAGATTCAGGCAGCCCTGGATGAACTTACTGAGATACTAGAGCTCCCGCGGTTCTACCCGTTTCAGGTATAAGAATACACACTTTTATTGCAATCATACCTATACTCTCACAATGACGTTTAAAATGACCGGCAGAGTTTACATCGCAGTCCTGGTATATATTGCCTGGGTTGTACTTTATCTTGTGTGGGATTACTCACACGAGCAGGATCGTATCTATCAACAGATTAATAACACTCTGATCAGCAGCGCCCTCGCCGCCCCTCTGTTACTGCCCGACAACTTCCATCACCAGGGTATGAAGCCCGATGATATTGCCCCATCAGAAGACCTGAAAAACACATTACAGCTATCTCAATATGCTCAGAGTAGTAACGCTGCCTACATCTATACTCTGATTAAGCAGGGAGACACTGTCTATTTCACCAGTTCCAGCGCCACAGAGGCTGAAATTAAAGCGGGCCAGGAGCTATACAGCTATTTCGACACCTACAATCAGGCTGATCCGAGAATTGATGAAGTTTTTGCCGATAAAACTCAACTGTTTCTTGAGATCACTGACGAGTGGGGGAACTTTCGCAGCGTCTTTATTCCCCAGAAATCCCCTGATGGCACCCTCTTTATTACTGCGGCCGATATGGAAATAAGCCAGATTGAGTCCCTGTTGAATCAGCGACTCGCCAAGCAAATAGGGCTCGCCGCTATATTCTTACTGTTTCTGTTGCCGGTCATGCTCACCTTCTCTGCCGCTCAGCGCCGCTGGGCAAGAAACCTGGAAGTCAGTGTCCGGGAACGCACCCGGGAGCTGCATGCCAGCGAAAAACGCCTCAGTTCAATCATTGAACACTCCCCTGTCGGCATTTTCCACTATGACCAGAATGCGGTCATCACGATGATCAACCACCGCTTTGAGAAGGTTGTGGGTTCCACAGATAAAGTCCTGGTTGGCTTCAACATGCTGGAAAAACTCATCGATAAAAAGCTCCGTGGGGCCCTGCAAGATGCATTACAAGGTAAAGTCGGGCGTTTTGAAGGCCCTTATGTCTCGGTTACAGGCCAGCGGAAAATATATCTGATCGCCGAGTTTGTGCCTCTGCGGGATGCTCAGGGTCGGATAAACGGTGGAGTTGGCGTCTTCAACGATGTAACAGAACAACACACCACTACCAATACGTTGAACAAGCTCTCAATGGCGGTGGAACAAAGCCCTAACGTTGTTGTAATAACCGATGCCAGCGGCCAGATCGAGTATGTTAACCCCCGTTTCACGGATATTACCGGCTATTATCCGGAAGAAGTGATCGGTAAAAATCCCCGGCTGCTGAACTCAGGAGAGACCGCAACCGAGATCTATAGCGATCTGTGGAAAACCCTGCTCTCCGGGCAGGCGTGGCGTGGCGTATTTCATAACCGGAAAAAGAATGGCGAGCTTTACTGGGCCGAAGAGGTTATATCTCCCATCATGAATACCGCTGGCGAAATCACTCATTTTATTGCCCTGCAGGAAGATATCACTGAAGTACGCAGAATTTCCGATGAGATAAACTTCCAAACCACCCATGACTCTCTTACCGGGCTATTAAATCGCCGACAGTTTGAAAATGAGCTGACCCGGATAGTCGAACACGCACATAAACATCACTCCCACCACGTCCTGTGCTTTATCGATATCGACCAGTTTAAGATCGTCAACGACACCTGTGGACACATGGCGGGGGATGATCTGCTGCGCCAGATAGGTAACCTTATCAGAGATAAGCTTCGCAGCCGTGATATCCTGGCGCGTCCCGGTGGCGATGAGTTTCTGATGCTGCTTGAGAATGCCAGCCTGGCACAGGGTGAACGGGTGGTACAGATGGTCATGAATGACCTGAAACAGTTTCGCTTCCAGTGGGAAGACCACAGTTTTCCGGTTGAGATCAGTGCGGGACTGACAGTGATAGACCAGCAGACCTCCAGCGCAATTGGTGCTATGCAGGATGTTGATACCGCCTGTTACACTGCCAAAGACGCGGGCCGCAACCGGTTCCATATCTACAATGACAACGATGAACAGCAACTGATTCGAAAAGGCTATATCCAGTGGGCCAGCGAGATCCACCGCGCCCTGGATGAAAATAGTTTCCGGCTCTACGTTCAACCTATTGAACCCCTGCAAAAACAGCAGAACACAAGCTATGAGGTGCTTATCCGGCTGCTGTCTGAATCTGGCGATCTGGTCGCCCCGGGAGCCTTCCTCCCGGCTGCTGAGCGATACAATATAGCGTCACAGATCGATCGCTGGGTGATCCAGAACACCCTTCAGTGGATGACAAAAAATATCGATCAACTTCGCCATGTCGATAGCCTGGCGATTAATCTGTCTGGCCAGTCATTGGGTGATGATGCCCTGCTGGGGTACATTATCCGCAGCATTGAGCAGGGGGTTGTACCCCCACGCATGATCAAGTTTGAGATCACAGAAACAGCGGCGATTGCTAATCTCAAAGATGCCCAGATATTTATCCGTTCACTGAAAAATCTCGGTTGCCGCTTTGCCCTTGATGACTTCGGCAGTGGCCTCTCCTCATTCGCTTACCTGAAAAACCTGCCGGTCGACCTGCTCAAAATCGATGGTATGTTCGTGCGCAACATTATCGCCGACCCGATCGACGAAGCGATGGTCCGTTCAATCAATGAGGTCGGCCATATCATGGGCATGGAGACTATCGCAGAGTTCGTTGAAACTGACGAGATTATGGAGCGGCTCCAACAGCTGGGTGTGGATTATGCTCAGGGCTACGCCATCAGCCGTCCGCGGCCTATCAACTCCATTCTGAACACTGCGACTGCGACAGCGGTAGCCGAAACCAGCTCCGAACTAACCTGACCCGCTTCGCTCAGGCCTTGGGAAATGACAACAACAGTTGCAGGCCTTTACCCGCTTCGCTGCTGGCCGTGAGTGTTCCGCCCAGTATCTGCACCGCCCGCTGGGCGATACTAAGACCGAGACCATAACCATTCTGCTGACCGGTGAAACGGACAAAGGGTTTAAACATCTTGTCTAACTGCTCAGGACTGAGTCCCGGCCCCGTGTCAGCGACTCTGATCAGCACTTTTCCTGCAACACGCTCTGCCGAAATAGTAATCTCAGTGCCTGCTGGCGTGTGCTTAACCGCGTTTCCCAGAATGTTGTTCAGTGCACGCTCCAGCAGCGCAGGGTTGCCTTTTATACGATAGGCGACCGGCGTCCAGTGCACTGGATGATGTGGAGCACTGAAGCGGAAGTCCTCTACCAGAGTATTGATCACCTTCTTCAGTTCAAAGCGCTCATCTGAAACGTCCATCTGCTCCAGCCGGGAAAGGCTGAGAATCTCATCGATCAGTCGGTTAATCCGGTCACATTCCTGATTAATCCGTTCAATATACTGTTGATCGGCCTCAGGGATTTTCTGCCCTGCGAGCCCTGCTGCCATCTGTAACCGCGCCAGCGGAGCACGCAGTTCATGAGACACATCCTGCAACAGATGAGTATTGGACTGCAGTGTTTTTTCGACATACTCAGCCATACGATTGAATTCCCGGCTCAGTTCACCGATCTCATCACCGCGGCGGCTGAGACCATCATCGGTCCGGGCACTGAGATCGCCGTTATAGAGGTCGCGGGTATACTGACGCAGGCGGTTAACCGGCCTTACCACCATCAGGCTGATCAGCAGTGCAGCGATGGCGGCAACCACCATTAACAGCACGACCTGAACAGAAAGAAAGAAGCCGAACAGTTTCGCTCCCAGGTCTGGACGGGTGCGGGTTTCAGCCACCACCTGATATTTCCGGCTGGTGTCTGAGATCACAGTGAACACCATCGGATTTCGATACTTCCTGACATCGTCATGACCGAAGATAACCTGCCCGGTATTCAGCTCGGTAATCTGCACCCGGGAGGGGAAAAAACGCGGTTCCTCATGATGATCATCATGAAAGCGTCGCCACTCTTTCCGGGATGGCAAGTGACCATCACGCTCATAACGGTCGATCAACAGCTCTGCCTGTCCCAGGACTCTGGCACTGAACACGTCACGATCACGCTGCTGTTCTGAAAGGTGACCAATCACAAAAGCGGTCAGGGCGATCACCAGAAAACTGGTGAGCCAAACGGTGACAAATATTTTCAGAAAAAGTCGTTTATACCAGCGAATCGCCATCAGTGTTGCCTGCCTTTATTCGCACATCGAGATATCATTACTCGTTTACCAACATATAGCCCGCTCCACGCACCGTTTTAATCAACTCCCGATCAGGCAGGACCGCCGCCAGTTTTTGCCGCACCCTGCTGACATGTACATCGATCGCCCGGTCATAGGCGGTCAGTTTGCGATGCAATACTTTCTCGGTAAGGTCATCTTTACTCACAATGGTGCCCGCCGAACGCATCAGCTCTGCCAGCACATTAAATTCGGCACTGGTTAACTCAAGCTCTGCGTCAGACACCCGAACCTGTCGTTTGCCGGAATCCAGTTCTATGCCATGAAGACCAAACCTGTCTGAATTATCCTCTGGTGCGGATTGCTGCCCGCTACGACGCAGAACCGCCCGGATGCGGGCCACCAGTTCACGGGGATTACAGGGCTTACCCAGATAATCATCGGCGCCCATCTCCAGTCCGATAATCCGGTCAATATCTTCACCCCGTCCGGTCAGCATGATCACCGGGGTTTTAATGCGGGGCCGGACCTGCTGTAACAACTCAAGGCCGCTCTGGCCTGGCATCATAATGTCAAAAATCAGCAGATCATAACTGCCGTCCTGCTGTAATAGTGGCAGAGCCTGTTCAACGCTATGGGCAAAACTGACGTCAAAGCCTTCAGACTGAAGATACTGTCCCATCAGCTCACACAGTTCCTGATCATCATCCACCAGCAACAATTTAACGTTCTCACTCATAATGCGCTCCCTTTCCAGATAGTGTCAGAGTAATCAAGCCCGCAGGGAATTTCATCTGCCTGCCCCCCCCTTTACCAAACTTTACACCGCCTTTACCCAACTTAGCAGGGGGCAGAGTCATACTGCATCCATCGAAACAAGCAATGCTTCAGGAGAACAACCATGCGCAAACAACTCATTATAGGTATCACAGCCGCAATTATCGGTGCCGGTGCGCTAAGCGCAGGTCTGGCATCAGCTAAAGATGGCTGGGACCATTACGGTGAACGCCACGAAGGTGGGCACCATGGGAAATATGAACAGATGGACGGCAAACATTCTGCCATGCGGATGACAATGATGACAGAAAAGCTCAACCTGACTGATGAACAGCAAACACAGATGCAGGAACTTTTCAAAAGCAAACAAGGTCGGATGCAGAACCAGCGAGGCTCAATGAGAGATATGCATAATGCCCTGAGGGATCTGGATGTGAATGCTGCTGACTACGACCAGCAGGTCGCCGATCTGGTTACTAAAGCTCAGGAGAAAACCGCACAGATGATTCAGATGCGCGCTCAGCAGAAAAAAGCGATGTTTGCGATTCTGACCCCGGAACAACAGCAAACATTTATGGAGATGCGTCCCGAAAAACCACGTCATTAACCACTTAAGTTTTATCAGGGCCGGCTGAATCAGGCTCCAGCCGGTCCGCTTTTTTTATTCACCCCTGTATGACTCTCATCATATATTCATCAGCACCTTTAAACGGGCCATTTACCCTGCTTTAAGCAGGGCTTTTTTTGGGTTCTTCGCGTGTTATGGGGAAGGATATAGAAACATCGATATCTTCATGGTTAAGCCCGTTTGGCGAGCTCTCCAGGCAAGAATTCCCGCAGAGCGATCTTTCATTGGGGATACCCTATCGTTGCAGGACGCCGCGCCAAAACCAACTGGCGGAGGTCTGAACGCTTGACGCTAAAAAGCGTTTTACCACGATGGAACTCTTTCCCGGTAAAGCGCGATGAACCTTTTTTATTTTACAGTTGCCTTCGCAGGTCCGCTTCCAGATCCATCAAATAGCGGCGCTCTATCTGTACCGTCTGCTGTTGTTGCGTAATCTGATGGGTGCGCAAGCGTATATTATGCTGGAGCTCTTCGAGTTCATTCAGCAGAAAAGAGCGGGTAGCTGATGCAACGCCATCTGCTACCAGCTGCTGTCTCTTATCGTTGAGATCTCTTACATCTGCACGCTGATCCGTCCTCAGTTCACTGAGTCGATGTTCCGCATCGCTTAGCAGCGCCACCTGTTTATATGCCACAGAACCCAGTTCAAAACCCTGCATAAACACCGGTCCAAAGTCGCCACTGCAAACCGGATTAAGTGTCTTGCCATTCCGGGCAGCGGTATACCCATTTATCGCAGTACAGTAGCGTGGAATACCCCGGTCATAGCCGAGCAAATACTGATCTATCTGAGGTGCCACACCATACTCATTACAGGCATCCCGGTGCTGTTCCAGACGGCTGGCCTCACGCCCTGCCACACCATCATTAAAGCCGATGAGCTGCCAGTCTGCCGACAGGCAGTTTTCCCGGTCCAGCGTGGCACAGCCCGACAATCCAAGTGCAAGTATTAACATAACTGATCGGCTCTTCATGCCCCTCTATCCCTCTTTTATGTCCGCTGAGCAGTGTGACAGACCTAAGCTGAACCAGAGCAGAATACCAGACACCTGTAATATTCAGGGATTAAGGGCATCGATCATTGCCGCACAGATAAAATCATTCTCTGACAGGCCACCGATAGCATGGGTACTGTAACGCACGACACAGCGACCATATCCCACCTCAAGGTCAGGATGGTGATCTTCTCTGTGTGCGATCCATGCCAGCGAATTAACGAACGCCATGGTGCGGTAAAAATCTTTAAACAGGAACCTTTTCCGGATTTCAGTGCCGTCGTCATTTAACGCCCAGCCGGGCGCCAGCAGCGCTATCTGTTGCTCGGCCCCGGCAAATGTCAGCACAGGCGTAGTGCCGTCACAGGGTACACAGCGGCGGTTTTTTAATGGATTTTCAACCATCGGACTCTCCGTAAACAGGTATCTGATAAACAGTATAGCCCGTTACTGACCCAGTTTTGGGCACCGGACAGATTGATTAACCTGATCGCTGAATCCGTGTTAAAGTGCCTCCCTCAAGAGGACTGGACTGGACTGAATAGTTTAGGAAATCAACTATGCCAACATATGATTATCGCTGTGAAACCTCCGGTGAGGTGTTTGAAGTGCGCCACCCGATGGCTCTTAAAATTTCAAGCTGGTCAGACCTCTGTGATATCGGCGGCTTTGACACGGGAACAACACCCGCTGACGCGCCGGTTACCAAGCTGCTGAACACCGGTGGGGTCATCAGCAATAAAACCCTTAAAAATCCGGAGGCCCCTCCCTGCATGAGCGGCGGGGGTTGTCCCGGACGTTGTGGAATCTGATATGTTTTTTAAACGCTTAGGCAAAATATCACTGTCACCTGTCTTTATGGGGCTTTTTCTCAGCCTTTTGCTATCCACCAGCGCCACTGCCGGACCGTTAAAGCCCACCATGAAAGAGATGCGGCTTTACTATAAACAAGCCATCGACACCCGGGACCCCGCCGTTTTCAATGAAAAAATCAGCCAGTTTTTAACCGAGTTAAACACCGCCCGGGAGTTTAAATTTTCACCGGAACGTAAAGCACTCTCCCTCGAAGGGCTGAACAAGGTACAAGCCCTGGTCAGTGGTCTGCCACAGGCAACTGAAACCAACCTTTCCCAACTGCAAACGCAGCTCAGAGAAGCTGATCAGTTACGGATCGAATATCATAAAAAAGTTAAACCCGGTGTTTTTGAATTATTATTCGATACCCTGAAAGAGTCATTAGGTCTTTGATAAGACATTATTTTTAAATGCTCAACTAAAACTGCTGTCAGGTAATAATCAAGCTGTGATATAGATACCCTTATCGTTTATTTCACAGAGGCGGCGGTTTCTGCTTATGTTCTGCAAAACTCATATCCTGATACTCGCGGCTATCCTGATGCTGGCCGGTTGCGATCAGCAACCGCCCGCTAAAGCGCGTCAGCCAAAACCTCACCTGGTGGAAGTCCTGTCAGCCCAGCCCTCGGATATCGAGCTCGAACGAATCCGTACCGGTACACTTGAAGCGTTCCAGACCATCAATATCTATAACCAGGAAGAGGGGATCGTTACACAGATTCTGCCTCGCGAAGGCGATACCGTTCGTCGTGATGAGTTGCTCATCACACTGGATGATCAACTGCTGAGTGCCCAGTTACAACGTGCCCGGGCGGTTCGGCAGCAGGCAGAGAAAGAACTTCAGAGAATCAGCGGCCTGATAAAACGCAACCTGACCGCACGATCAGAGCTGACACAAAAAGAGACCGATCTGGCAGTGGCCAAAGCGGACGAACAGGTGATCGCGACCCGCCTTGGCTACACCCGGATAAAATCGCCGATTGAAGGTGTCGTAACTTCACGTCATACCGAGCCTGGAAACCTTGCAGAAAAATCGTCCTTGCTGCTGACCGTCGCCGACCTGAGCAGTCTGCGACTTAAAGTGGATGTCTCCGAACTGCTGCTCAACCAGCTGGCTATCGATATGCCGGTGGATATCGAAATAGATGCCTTACGGACGGCCAGTCGGAGCAACGCCTTCGCGGTCTCAGGAAAAGTCAGTCGTATCTATCCGACAATTGATCCGGCAACCCGGAGCGGCACTCTGGAGATCAGTCTCAACCCGGCGCCACAGGGTGCCCGTCCAGGCCAGTTTGCCAGAGTTAAGTTTCAAATAGCCCGACAGCAGGTATTGCTACTGCCCTTCGCCAGCCTGCGCCAGTCCGACAGCGGCAGTTTTGTGTATATCACCGATAACGACAACAAAGTTAAGATACGCCCGCTGCAAACCGGCCTGAAAGCCGGTGAGCAGATAGAGGTGCTGGCAGGACTGAGCCCCGGCGACAGGGTGATCACCCGCGGATTTACCAACCTTAAACCGGGGATGCAGGTGACGGTCGTTGACCGGACCACTGACGGCAAGACTGATGGGACAGCCGCACCGTGAAACAAAAAGCCATGCGCCACTCCCGGGGACTTGCTAACTGGTCCATTCATCACCCTGTCGGCGTGGTCATGATCGCGCTGGCGGTTATTGTACTCGGCTCTTTCGCCCTCAACCGTCTGGCTGTTGATCTGCTACCCCATATTATCTATCCGGAGATCAGGGTACGGGTGGTTGACAGTGGTGTGCCTCCCCCCGTGATGGAAGACAGGGTAACCCGAAAGCTGGAAGAGCAACTGGCGATCACTGAAGACGCCATCCATGTTCAGTCCACCACAACCCAGGGCAGCACCACTGTGGACCTGGCTTTCGAGTATGGCAAAGATATTGATATCGCCCTGCGGGACGCCAGCACACGGCTAGACAGGGCCAGACGTACTCTGCCGGAGTCAATCGATTCACCGGTCATATATAAACTCGATCCCTCACAGATTCCGGTTATGGAGTTTGTCATCAGCTCGCCGATTCGCGACAGTGCTGCCCTGCGCCAGTGGTCTGACGATGTCATTGCAAAATGGTTGCTCAACCTGCCCGGGGTGGCTGCCGCTGAAGTGGGTGGTGGCGTGGTTCGCGAAGTACATGTAATCCCTGATCAGCAACGGATGGCCGCTTACGATATCAGTTACAACACCCTGATCTCGGCAGTCAAAGAGGGCAATGGCGATCAGGCGGCCGGGCGGATCACCATGCCCGGCCACGAACTGAACAGCCGTATCAGTGGTCGTCTCATCTCATTAGATCAGTTACGCCAGCTCCCCATTGCCCGCAGAGGCGACTCAACCCTGACCCTGGCCGACCTGGCCCAGGTGGGTTTCAGCACGGAGGATGAACGAATTCTGATCCGGGCGGATGGTATACAGGGCATAAAACTGTCGATCCAGAAACAGCCTGCCGCCAACACCACTTATGTGGCCGATCAGGTCAAACAACGACTGGCATGGCTGCAGCAACAACAGATTATTCCTGAGGATATCAGCGTTACTCAGGTTTCAGACCAGTCGATCTATGTCAGGCAGGCCCTCAACAATGCCGCCACTGCAGCGATCAGTGGCGCGCTGCTGGCGATGGCCGTGGTCTACCTTTTTCTCGGCAATCTGCGCCACACTCTGATTATCGGCAGTGCCATACCGATAGCGATTATGTTTACCTGCGTACTGATGGGGCTGGGCGGTCTGACCCTGAATATTATGACCCTCGGAGGACTCGCTCTGGGGATCGGTATGCTGGTGGATAACACCATTGTGATGCTGGAAAACATCAACCGACACCAGCAAAACCATGAGCATCCGCTGGCCGCAGCCAACAACGCCGCCACTGAGGTTAACAGTGCGATTATCGCCTCGACCTCAACCAATCTCTGCGCGGTATTACCCTTCCTGTTTATCGGTGGCCTCACCGGGCTGCTGTTTCAGGAACTGATTATCACGATCTCAGCGGCTATTTTTGCCTCCATGGTGATCGCGCTGACACTGGTTCCGGCACTGGCTGCCACCACCAGACGCGCCACCAATGGCGGCGGTGTCCGCCATCTGACCGACCGCTTTTTAAAGATTCTGCAGCGCAGTTATACAGCGATCCTCAGCAGATTACTGCGTTATCGGCTATTAACGCTGTTGAGTTTCATTGCCGCGCTGGTGGTCTCTGCGCCGGTATTTGTCAGTGGTAAACAGATCTTTCTTCCGCCACTGGATGATGGCCGGATTACCATCAGAATTACGGCGGACACCGGCATCGCCCTGACCGAGATGAACAGTCGGGTGGAGCAGCTGGAGTCACTGTTCTCCGAACAGCCGGAAACCGAAACGGTTTTTACCCTGGTGGGCGGTTCCGTTTTCGGGCGTTCTCAACGGGAGCAGTCCAACCGCTCTACCGTGATTGTACAACTGAAATCGGTTGCCGAACGGGACCTGTCCAGCAATCAGTGGATCGAACGGCTACAAAAACAGATAGCTAAACTGCAGCTGGCAGGATTCACGGTGCGCATGACACAGCGCGGCATCAGAGGCATTCGCACAAACAGCGGCAACGAGGATATCAGTCTGCGCCTGCAGGGTCCGGATAATAAAACCCTCACCCGTCTGGCAGAGCAGCTGACAACCGAGCTAAAAAAACTGCCACAGCTGCGCAACCTGAGCCATTCGGCGGAAGATCAGCTCAATGAGCTGTCGATCACCCTCGACCGGGTGCGTGCCAGCCAGTCAGGTATAGAGCTGGCAGACCTGATAGAGGCAACCCAGATCGCCCTGCAGGGAAAAGTTATCAGCGAATTTATCACCGATGACCATGCCTACGATATCCGTCTCAGGCTGGCTGAACAGCACTTCAACACACCCGAGTCGATGGAGACACTGCTGCTGTTTCCCGGCACCGGAACATCGCTGCCGGTACATCTGTCTGATGTTGCCAGCCTTCAGCTGATCGAATCACCGGCCAGTATTCAGCGGGATAATCAGATGCGTATCATCGAAATATCGGCGTCACTGGCACCCGATATCACCCTGGGCGAAGCCCTGTCGGCAATCAATACGATACGCGGCAGCTTTGATATGCCATCGGGCTATACACTCTATGACGGGGGTTCGGAGAAAGTGCTGGCAGAACAGAGTAAACTCACCAGCCTGCTGCTGGGTCTGGCGCTGTTTCTGGTATTTGTGGTGATGGCGATCCAGTATGAATCTCTGCGTAATCCGCTGATCATTATGTTTGGCGTGCCCTTTGCAGCCATTGGCGTCGCAGCCGGGATCTGGTTAATCGCCCTGCCGCTCTCAATGCCGGTATGGCTGGGTATGATTATGCTGACCGGCATTGTGGTCAACAACGCCATATTGCTGATTGAGTATGTAGAACTTTCAAGGGACAGCGGCAACAGCATCACCGACGCGATTCTGGAGGCCGCCAGACTGCGCCTGCGGCCGATTATCATGACCACCCTGAGCACAGTCGCCGGAATGCTGCCATTGGCACTGGGGTGGGGTGACGGCGCTGAGATGCTTCAACCTCTGGCCGTCACTGTAATCTGGGGACTGAGCTTCTCAATGCTGGTGAGTCTGGTACTTATTCCAGTCACCTACCATCTGGTCAATGAACGCGGTTCGAATAACCGTTCAGCTTACTGAGCGCTCTTTAGCGCTCTTTAGCGCTCAGGCATTCCATCATTTTAAAAGGCAGAAAGTGTCTGTGATGCGTTATCCACAGGTATATTCACTACTTACTCTTTCTCTATTGCTGCGCGAATAATGCTCTTCTCTTCCTGCTCAATCTGACGCAGGGAATCACTGACATGCTTTACATGGGCCATCGCCGCTTTCTGGGCCCACTCTTCCTGACGACTGATCACTGCGTGATAGATCTGGCGGTGATGTTTATCAATCTGTTGCTTAAAGGCCTTACGATGACTCAGGTTCAAGACTGAAGCCTGCACCGAATGCAGCATTAACTGTTTAAGACTGTCGAGCACATGTACCAGCACCGGATTATGTGAAGCTTTAGCGATCGCCTGATGAAACGCATGATCAAGAGAGGCATTGGTTAATGGATTAGCGACCTCCATCGCCTCAAATGCTTTGGTAATTTCATACTGATCTTTCTCCGTGGCCCTTTGTGCGGCAAGGCTGGCGGCTTGTCCTTCAAGCTGCGCACGTACTTCAAACAGATCATAAAGTGTTCTTGAGTGGCCAAAAAAGAGCTGAAGTAGCGGGCTGCTCTCTTCCGGTTCAGCAATGATCCTGGCTACAAAAGACCCCTTGCCGTGACGGGTTTCAACCACACCCCGTCCCTGTAGTTCATGCAGCGCTTCCCTAATGATCGAACGGGAAACACCCAGTTTGACGGAAAGCTGCCGTTCCGAAGGCATCTTCTGTTCAGGTGCAAGGCTGCCATCAAGAATCAACTGCTCCAGATGATGGGCAATCGAATGGGCAATCGAGGGTGCAGGCGTTGGCATAATAGATTCACATCACTCATTTCTGACTGGTTGGACCAGTTGTACTTCACGGTTCGACTGTCACTTAAAGCAACTCATCGGCCCCAGATAATATGAACTATAGCCGGTCATAGATCCATCAGGGAGCGTTAAAAACTGGTAGGACCAGTCATGAAAGCCTTGGACGGGGGGAATACTGATGTTCAGTATCTCTACTTTGCTACGTCTGGCAGGACAGTTCGATTTTGAATCATTGCCGGATGCGTGAGTAAAAAGCCTGATACTAAAAAAATAACAAGGTACCGGAGAAGAAACTTATGAAGTTCAATAAGACCCAATCACCCTCAGCGAACAAGAGTGCCCGTCGTGGCTTTATTA
Source organism: Oceanospirillales bacterium (assembly GCA_018223185.1). GTDB lineage: Bacteria > Pseudomonadota > Gammaproteobacteria > Pseudomonadales > Balneatricaceae > Amphritea. The sequence continues at coordinate 282,010 of JAAEYW010000002.1, forward strand.
AATCCATCGCGTTCACTACCGCTGCAATAGCAGGCGGTGCGATGATCGCAAGTCCTCAGCTTATGGCCGCAGGCCAGACCTGGAAAATTCAGTCTACCTGGGATGCAGGCACCGTTGGCTATTCAATGTTTGAAGAGTGGTGTCAGGGCATAGAGGAAAAAACCGGAGGTGAGCTGACGTTTAAAGCGTTCCCGGCAAAGTCGGTTGCGGCAGACAACAACGCCCTGTTCGACTCAGTGCGCAGCGGCGTTTTACAAGGCATGAATCCATTTACACTGTACTGGTCAGGTAAGATTCCTGCGTCTGTTTTCCTTTCTTCGTATCCTGCAGGTCCTGATCAGCCGGCTCAGTGGGACACTATGTTCTACAGCTTAGGTATGTTAGAAAAAACCCGCGAAATCTATAAAAAACTCGGCTTGTTTTATGTTGGACCCATCCAGCACGATGCCAATATTATCCATTCAAAAAAGCCGGTCAACTCACTGGATGACCTGAATGGCATGAAAATTCGCCTCCCGGGCGGAATGGTCGCAGAAGTGTTCCAGAAATTTGGCGTATCAAGCGTGAGCCTGCCGGGTTCAGATATCTTCCCCGCTCTTGAGAAAGGCACTATCGATGCTGCCGATTATGTTGGACCTGCGGTCAACTATGAACTCGGCTTCAGCCAGGTAACAGACAATATCTTATTCGGACCTCCCGGTGTGATGTCGGTTTACCAGCCTGTTGATTTGATGGACCTTACCGTAAACCTTCGTTCGTGGAACAAGTTGACACCAAAAGTTCAGCAAATTGTTGAAGATGAAGTGCGCAATTATTCCCAGCGTCATTATCAGACCATCCAGAAACGTAACATCGAAGCAATGGAGAAGTTTAAGGCCGATGGTAGCAAGGTGTCCCGCCTCAGTCAGGAAGACATGGTGCGCTTCCGTAAAGCAGCCATTCCTGTCTGGTACAAGTGGGCTAATAAAAACCAGGATGCCCGGGAGATCTTTGATATCCAGCTTAAGTACATGATGAACGATACGGTTGGTTACATCACTCCGGAAGATATAAAGGGTATGGAATAACCGTTACTGAAGGGGGACGTCTGTTTGCTCCCCCATTTTTTACAGAGGTAGTAAATCATGTCCGATTTAGAAGGGTTTGGTTTTGTCATGCCCCATTGGCTGTATTGGGGCTGGCTGGCGGTAATGCCGCTGATAATGATCGCGTTAGAACGTTTTAATAAGAAAAAAACAGCAAATGATCCACACAATCATCCATACATGGGTGAAGTGCTTGCAGATGAAGATCCGATTATCCATCACCATGAAAAAGGCAACCTGTTTTGCCGCGCAGTGGACTGGATAACCGAGAACTCAGGCATATTTATATCCTTCTGGACCGTGAACGCCGTATGCTTTTATTTCTTCGAAGTGGTAATGCGTTACCTGTTTAATATGCCAACTATCTGGGTCCATGAAGCAAGCTTCCTGTTACTGGGTATGCAGTATTTATTGGCCGGAGGATTTGCACTCTTACATGGAGCCCACGTCCGGGTGGACGTGATGTATAACTTTTTACCCGAGCGTGGCCGTGTCGGCATGGACATATTCACCTCGATATTCTTCTTTATTTTCGCTATCGCGCTGATGCTGACCTCCTGGACTTTCTTTCAGGACTCATTAGCAATGGGGGAAACAACGGTTGAAACATGGGGTATTCAATACTGGCCGGTTAAGGCGCTGATGTTTGTAGGCTCTGTTTTACTGTTGTTGGCAGGAATCTCCAAGTTAATTAAGGATATCGTTTTGTATATTCGGATGGGCCGGGGTGAAGCGCTATGAACGCTAATACAATGAATACAACTATGGCTAAACACGCTTCACAGTCCTTTATTGGTCATATTGGCCATTGGCTGATGATCATATCAACGCTTGCTTTTGGCTTCGTACTGGCCGTTGAAGTCATCAATATTGTGTTTTATGACGCGTACAGCGAAGACTTCTTCCTGTTCCGCTTTGCCGGTAGCTTAAGTGATCTTGAAATCGGGCCACTGACCTACTTAATGTTCGGTTCGCTGCTTGTAGCGCTGATGATGGGTCTGCCTCTGGCCTTTGTAACCGGTGGTCTGGGCGTCATGTTCGTCTACCTGGTAGGCGACAGCGCCATGCTGAATATCATCCCGGGGCGTATATTCCCGATGATGACCAATTCAGATCTGGCGGCAATTCCACTGTTCATCTTTATGGCGTCCATGCTGGAAAGAGCCGGACTCATCGAAGAGATGTTCAACGTTGTCTATAAGTGGATGGGGGGCCTCGACGGAGGACTGGCAACTGCAACGATTCTGGCCTCGACAATTCTTGCGGCGATGGTCGGCGTCATCGGAGCTGCCGTTGTAACAATGGGTATTATCGCGCTGCCAGCAATGCTTAAGCGTGGTTATGATCCACAGATTGCACTGGGCTCCATCATGGCAGGTGGCACGCTGGGTATCCTTATCCCGCCATCCATTCTGGCCATTCTATATGCAGTTGTGGCACAGCAATCGGTGGGTGAACTCTATCTGGGAGCCATTATTCCAGGGTTGATGTTATCCGGGATGTACATCTTATATGTCCTCATCCGTACCAAGCTGAATCCTACACTGGGGCCTGCGGTGCCTCTTGAAGAGCGGATCACACTCAAAGAAAAAGTGCTGCTGTTAAAAGACCTTGTCGCACCACTGTTTCTGGTGATGCTGGTACTGGGTCTGCTATTTGGTGGTATTGCAACGCCTGTGGAAGCTGCCGGTATCGGTTCGTTCGGAGCAATTCTGGTTGCCTGGAAACATAAAGTTTTCTCGGTTGAGGCTCTCAAAGATGCGTCGATAACCACTGCCAGAGCATCAGCAATGGTGTTATGGATCATGTTCGGTGCTTCGGTATTCGTTGGTTTCTACATCTTGCAGGGCGGTCAGGAGTTCATTACGGCATCCATTCTCGGTACCGGAATGTCTGCTTACGGAATTCTGTTCCTGTTAATGGCTTTGCTGGTAGTGCTGGGGATGTTCCTCGACTGGGTAGGGATTCTGCTTCTGGCGGTACCCATCTTTATCCCGATTGTTAAGGCACTTCAATTCGATGGCTTGTTCGGCATGCCAGCGGTGTCCAGCGATGATGTTATTTTATGGTTTGGTGTTCTGTATCTGGTAAACATGCAGATGTCTTTCCTGAGTCCTCCGTTTGGTTATGCACTGTTCTATATCAAAGGGGTATGCCCTCCGGAAATATCCATGGGAACGATCTTCAAATCATCTCTGGTTTTCCTCGCACTGCAGTGCCTTGGTCTGCTGCTCTGCATCGTATTTCCGGGCCTTGTCACCTGGTTACCCTCAATGGTGTATGGCTGACAATAACGACTAGAAACGGATAGGAGAACGGACTCTCCTCTTTCTACGCAACGCGATGGAGCCGCCCTCTCAACAAAAGGACAGGCAACAATGAATACCAGAACACATCTTGAAGGCCTACAAATTTCTCAGGTTCTTTATGATCTGGTGGCAGATGAGATCTGCCCCGGTTCGGGTGTTAACCCTGAAGATTTCTGGCGGGGTTATGCACACATAATCTCAGATCTGGCACCGGCTAACCAGGCACTGCTCGAGACGCGTGATCGTCTTCAGTTACAACTGGACGAATACCATAGTGCGCGGCGTGGTCAGGAACTGGATATGAGTGAATATATCAACTTTCTGCACGCTATTGGTTATCTGGTTGCAGAAGGGGACTCATTCGCTATAGAAACAACCAATATCGATCCGGAGCTTGCATCGACTGCCGGACCACAGCTGGTGGTACCCGTAAACAACGCGCGCTTTGCATTGAATGCAGCCAATGCCCGCTGGGGGAGTTTGTATGATGCCCTTTATGGCTCTGATGCAATTGGCTCTGAAGCATCCGGCACACAAGGTTTCGATTTTGACAGAGCTCATCAGGTAATTCACTGGGCTGCATCTTTTCTTAACCAGGCAGCACCTTTGGCCAGCGGTTCTCATGTCGATGCTGTCGAATATGCGCTGCAAGAGTCGGCTTCGGGTACAACCCTCAGTATTCACTTACAGGACGGTACGACCACTACGCTTGCAAATACCGATCAGTTTGTGGGCTTGCGCCGCGCAGACAATGAATGCGTTCTGTTATTAGAAAATCATGGCCTGCATATCGAACTCCTGATTGATCGTTCAGACAAGATAGGAGAGCTATCCAGAGCCGGCGTTAAAGATGTTGTTCTTGAGTCCGCACTGAGCACGATTATGGACTGTGAAGATTCAGTCGCGGCGGTCGATGCAGACGATAAAGTCGTTGTATATCGCAACTGGCTGGGCCTGATGAAAGGCGATTTGCAAGAAACCGTTATCAAGCATGACCAAACGATACAGCGAAGCCTGGCAGCTGATCGCAGTTATCAGAATCCGCAGGGCGAAGCATTTAAACTCTCGGGTCGCAGCGTATTACTGGTTCGCAATGTTGGCCATTTGATGACCACCGATGCCGTTCTGGATGCCGACGGTAATGAAACACCTGAAGGTATTTTAGATGCCATGGTAACAACCCTGTGTGCTCTGCATGACCGGGCCGCTGGAAAAGCATCACGTAACAGCCGGTATGGCAGCATCTATATTGTAAAACCCAAGATGCATGGCCCGGAAGAAGTTGCGTTTACTGATCAGCTGTTCAGCCGGGTAGAAGCGGTTCTGGGGCTGGAACCGAATACACTGAAAGTAGGCGTCATGGATGAAGAGCGTCGGACATCGGCCAATCTGAAGGAATCTATACGCGCGGTTAAAAATCGTTTGTTTTTTATTAATACCGGTTTTCTTGACCGTACCGGCGATGAGATTCACACATCAATGCTGGCGGGCCCGGTATATCCCAAAGACACGATAAAAGCCCAGCCATGGATCTCTGCATATGAAGACCGCAACATGGACATCGGCTTGCACTGCGGCCTGCAGGGCAAAGCTCAGATTGGTAAAGGAATGTGGCCAATGCCCGATGAGATGAACAGGATGCTGGCGGTAAAACAGGCTCATCCTGAGGCAGGCGCCAGCTGTGCCTGGGTGCCGTCACCCACAGCAGCCACACTGCACGCGGTTCACTATCATCAGATTGATGTATCCGCGCAACAGGACACGCTGATGGGCCGGGCAGAAACACCACTGGAGCAGTTATTAACACCACCGCTTTTGGGTAGTGAACGGTTAGCGCCGGAATTAATACAGGCCGAATTAGATAACAATGCCCAGAGCATTCTGGGCTATGTCGTGCGCTGGGTAGAACAGGGAGTTGGCTGTTCTAAGGTTCCGGACATTAATAATGTCGGACTGATGGAAGATCGTGCCACGCTGCGTATCTCCAGTCAGTTACTGGCAAACTGGCTGTTACATGGCATCTGTACGGATGATCAGGTAATCGACACCCTCAAACGTATGGCTGCGGTGGTCGATCAACAGAACTCGGATGATCCCGCATATCGCAATATGGCGCCCGATTTTGATAACAGCGTGGCATTCAGGGCCGCCTGTGACCTGGTCCTCAAAGGGTGTGAACAGCCGAATGGGTATACCGAACCGGTTTTGCATAAACGCCGGCGTGAGTTCAAACAATTACACTCAAACAGAACCTGATCCCGGGTAATGTCATACCGGTCAATACGTTGGCCGGTAAACCTGCCTTAAATATCAGTTTAGAATTCAGGAGTCATAAGCAATGCTGTCCATTAAACGTCTGAGTCAGTCGGAAGCCCGGATATTAATTACCGGAGCCGTCCAGAAAGCCGAAGAGATCGGTGTCCCCATGTGTATCGCGATTACCGATGAGTCCGGCAATCTGATCGCTTTTGAGCGAATGGATGGCGGTAAGGTGCACAGTATTACGATCGCTCAGGATAAAGCCTTTACGGCGGCTTCCGCACGCAAAGGAACTCATGAGTATAATCAGGCCTGTATCCCAGGCAGTGATAATCACCTGTTTGGCATCCATACTGCTATGGCTGGACGGCTGTGTATTGTCGGCGGCGGACTACCCATCGTAGTTGATGGTGAAGTCATCGGTGGCATTGGTTTGAGTTCAGGTTCACCCGCTCAGGATATGAGTTGTGCACAGGCGGGTATAGACCACTTCAATCAGATTCACCTGTAAGCGGTTGGTAATACCTTTTTAAGATCGGCGGAGCAACACTATGAGTAATAACAATAAACCGGATAAAACAGAACTTTGCAGGTTATTTCGACGATTTATCGCTCCGGAGTTTGTTATTTCCGATGCGGAAACGCTGAAACCCTACGAGTGTGATGGCCTGTCCATGTATTGTGAAATGCCATTAATCGTCGTGTTGCCTGAAACGGTGGATCAGGTACAGGAAGTGTTACGTATTTGTCACCGGTATCAGATCCCGGTGGTTGCACGCGGCGCAGGGACGGGCTTGTGCGCCGGAGCGATGCCTGATGCAACCGGGGTCGTTCTGTCGCTGGCCAAATTTAACAACATTCTGGACATCAATTCACAGACCCGTACCGCCCGGTTGCAACCCGGAGTGAGAAATCTGGCGATCAGTGAAGCTGCGGCTGATTACGGGCTCTACTACGGACCGGACCCCTCTTCTCAGATTGCCTGTACCATCGGTGGCAATGTGGCGGAAAATTCGGGTGGTGTACATTGCCTGAAATACGGCCTGACAGTACACAATATACTCAGTGTCGAAATGATTACGGTTGAGGGAGATAAGATTCTTCTTGGCAGTGATGGCCTGGATAGCTGCGGGCTGGACCTGATGGCACTCATTACCGGTTCAGAAGGCCTTTTGGGCGTCATTACCGAGATACAGGTTAAATTATTGCCCATTCCTGAGAAAGCTCAGGTGGTGATGGCTGCGTTTGATACGGTGCAGCAGGCTGGCGACGCAGTGGGAGGCATTATCTCTAACGGCATTATTCCTGCGGGTCTGGAGATGATGGATACCCATGCAATCCAGGCTGCGGAAGATTTTGCCAAAGCGGGTTATCCGAAGGGGGCACAGGCGCTGTTGCTATGCGAACTGGACGGCACAGCAGAAGAGGTTCAGGAATATATTCAACAGGTTGAAAAACTGTTCCTGACCTATGGTGCGACCTCCACCCGTACGTCACAGACCGAAGCCGAGCGGGCATTGCTCTGGAAAGGACGCAAATCCGCATTTCCTGCTGTCGGCCGCATATCACCAGACTATTACTGTATGGACGGTACTATTCCCCGCGGTCAGTTAGCACATGTGCTGACAGAGATGCAAAAAATGTCGGAGCACTACCAATTGCGGGTTGCAAACGTATTTCATGCGGGCGACGGCAACCTCCACCCTTTGATTCTGTTTGATGCAAACGTCCCGGGTGAATTTGAAAGAACAGAAGAGTTCGGCGGCAAAATTCTTGAGCTTTGTGTAGAAGTAGGCGGCTGTATAACGGGAGAACACGGGGTCGGAATTGAAAAAATACGTCAGATGCCGGTGCAGTTTAATAAACAGGAGTTGCAACAATTTAATGCCATTAAAGATGCATTTGACCCTGAAGGCACCCTGAATCCCGGTAAAGGTATTCCAACCCTGCGACGCTGTCAGGAATACCGTTCAATAGAGCCTTCTGAGGAAATAAGTCATGGCTGATCTTTCACAACAGCTGCAGCAGCAGGTCCTGGATGCACGCAGTGATAAGCGTCAACTGAACATAGTTGCCGGTAACAGTAAAGCGTCTATGGGGCGCACCACCCATGCAGACACACTGAACGTTTCAGATCACACCGGGGTAATCAGTTATCAGCCGGTAGAGCTGGTACTGACAGTTCGCTCAGGCACGACGCTGACTGAGATTGAAGCACTACTGGACGACAACAATCAGATGCTGGCGTTTGAACCACCCCGTTTTTCTGAGCACTCGACCATTGGCGGTACTTTAGCCTGCAACCTGTCGGGCCCTGGCAGGCCATGGGCCGGCTCGATACGGGACCATGTACTGGGTGTGCGCTTGATTAACGGTTTGGGCGAGCATCTGAAATTTGGTGGGCAGGTGATGAAAAACGTCGCAGGCTACGATGTTTCCCGACTTCAGGCGGGGGCAATGGGAACACTGGGGGTGCTGACCGAAGTAAGCTTAAAAGTGCTGCCAAAACCGGCAGCAGTGAGAACCCTGAGCTGGCAACTGGAGGCAAAACAGGCACTCAGTCTGATGCTTGAACTGGCAGGTAAACCAAAACCGATATCCGCCGCCTGCTGGATTGAAGGACAACTGTATGTCCGTCTCTCTGGCGCGCAGTCTGCTGTCGATGCAACCCTAAAAGAGTGGAACGGCTGCGACGAACCCGATTCAGATAACTTCTGGCGGGCATTGCGTGATCAGCAGTTAAGCCAGTTTCAGAGTAATGATCCATTATGGCGCTTCTCTATCAATCCGGCGGCTGAAATTCCGTCACTGGATCACCTCTCAATCATTGACTGGGGAGGGGCTCAACGCTGGTACCGTGGCCATCAGGATAAACATGAAATGGAAGCATTGGCTGAACTCGCCGGTGGACAGGTTTCGCTGTACACCGGTGGCGACAGGACCGCGGATGTTTTTCACCAACCGGTACCTGCCTTGCAGGAAATTCAGAAGCGACTGAAAGCATCTTTCGACCCTGATGGAATCCTCAATAGCGGTCGTTTATATAGCTGGATGTAATGGCAGGTAATCTATGAAAACAAATCTAATATCCTACTATCAGGAAAGCCCGGAAGGACGTGAGGCTGAAGAGATTCTGCGTAGCTGTGTACACTGTGGCTTTTGTACTGCAACATGCCCCACCTATCAGGAACTGAACGATGAGCGGGATGGCCCCCGGGGCCGGATCTACCTGATTAAGCAGTTGTTGGAAGGCGGTGAAGTTACGGAAAAAACCAGAACACATCTGGACCGCTGCCTGACGTGCCGTAGCTGTGAAACCACCTGTCCTTCTGGCGTACAGTATGGGCGACTGGTGGATTTCGGCAGGGCGGAACTGGAGAAAAAACTCGACCGGCCCCTGGCTGAAAAAAGTCTTCGCTGGACCTTACGTAAAGTTTTACCCAGACCGGCCCTGTTTGGCTTTCTGCTGAAAACGGGGCAGCTGTTCAGGCCATTATTACCGCAGGCGGTAAAAACGAAAGTGCCGCCAAAACGCGCTCCCATAAACCCATGGCCTGCACAACACCATGCACGCATTATGCTGGCATTGGCCGGGTGTGCTCAGCCCAGTGCCACGCCGGCAACCAACGTTGCCGCCGCACGGGTGCTGGACAAGCTGGGTATAACACTGGTAGAACAAAGCAAAGCGGGATGCTGCGGCGCGGTGAGCTATCACCTTGGCGCTCATGCAGAGGGGCGGGATTACATGCGGCGTAATATTGATGCCTGGTGGCCTGCTATTGAAGCGGGGGCTGAAGCGCTTGTGATGACAGCGTCAGGCTGTGGCGCGATGATACAGGAATATGGTCACGCCTTACGGAATGATCCGGATTATGCCGAGAAAGCTCGCCGTATCAGCGAGATGACCAAAGATATTAGCGAAATTCTGTTAGCCGAAGATCTCTCAAAGCTTAATATACAAGCGACTGATGAGAAGGTTGCGATACACTGCCCTTGTACTTTGCAGCATGCAATGCAAAAAGGCGATGCAGTGGAGCAGGTTCTCAGAGAAGCGGGATTTAATCTGGCTAAAACAAAAGAAAAGCACCTGTGCTGCGGTTCCGCAGGCACCTATTCCATTCTGCAGCCCGAACTCAGTCATACGCTTCTGAATAATAAAATTAAAGCGCTGACCGGCGACAATCCACAAAAGATTGTGACATCTAATGTGGGTTGCCAACTCCATCTGGAGAGTAAAGCAGCCGTTCCTGTCACACACTGGATAGAGTTACTGGATCAATAATACAGAAGCGGGGCAGCCAGCCCCGCTGAGGCAGAATCATGAAATTTTATACCTGTTCTGAGTTGAGCCGGATTGCCTGTGATACCCCCCCGGAAAACCATAGATTAAATTCAGATCTGCATAAATTTGATCTTCTTCTTTTATCCACAGGGCTGGCGGCCGATGTTGTAAACGGTGCCGCCGCCTGTTTTACACGTCAGGGGCTCAGAGTACGTTCAATAGCCTATGCAGAAGACATTGTGTTCAGCGACCCCTGCTTTCTGCTGGACAGGGTTAAATCATCGAGAATGCTGGTTCACCTGTTACCGGAAAAGAGCACCATTCCCGACTGGCTATGGTTGCATATAGGCATGCATGAAGGACGATCACCCGGCTCTGTGGCCCTGATGCCCGTTATAAACACCCAGGCTGAAACATTTAGTGGATCACTGATACCCGGTCTGACCCTGATCGCCCATACAGACACCGGAGAACAGCATAATCCCTGTCTGAATGAAGCACAGCAAACGGTGGTCTCGCCTGAAATTTTCTCTCTGCAAAACAGCTGTTGGGGACTGGCCACCTGAACAGGGCGTGTCCCCTCAGCCAAAAGCCACACAACGTTTACTGCTGTTCTTAAGAAAGATTAACAATGGATTACCCGTTCACCTTTGCCGGTAATCATTACAACCTCAAACATCACCTGACACAGAAACCGATCGTTCCCGGTCGGGGATAAATGCATTCCATGCAAGTTCAGATAATTAAAGTGGCACAACAGTCACAGGTACTTTACTCCGATGAACGACCTTAGAGGCTGTTGAGCCTATTAATAGTTCGCCAAGTGTTGAATGTGTTCTGCTACCGATAACAATCATATCAACACTTTGTTCTTCTACCAGTGTTAATATCTGGGCCGTTACCGGTCCCTCTGTTATAACCCGCTCAATCTCAATGGACGCAAATAACGCTGGATTCTCATCTTTTATTTCAGCCAGGCGTCTCTCAATTTTTTCTGCCGCCAGACCCTGTTTGGATTTGCGGATCTGCTTAAACAGAGCATCCGATATATAGCTTTCAATCGCTTCATCCTGCTCGATATCCATATTATTGATAACATGCATAAAAATAAGCTTTGCCTGAGTACTGGCCGCGATATTCATCGCCACATCCAGTGCAATGTGTGAGTTCCTACCGAGATCAGTCGCGTAGAGTATTTTTTTAAAGCGTGTATTTTTCATAAACTCACCTATTTCATTCAAATGGCTTTCTAGAAATAAACCTGCTTTACACATTAAGACAATGTAAAAAAGGGGTGGCATAAGCCACCCAAATAGTTCGAAAATTTGAAGGGGAAATTTTCAGAACCGACTTTAAAAAATGTTCATTTTATATTGCGCAATCAGTCTGATATCTTGCAGCTTACCAGGTCCGGCAATCTCTACATCAGCATACCGCAACTTCAGATTCAGCCCTTTAGCCGCACCACTTTGAATCGTATACTGAGCCTCCAGGTCAAACTCCTTATCTTCGAATCCATTCGCCTTAGTATCACCTTCGGTATAACGAGCCATAAAACTCAGGCCAGGTACACTTGACGGTTCATAATCCACACGAAACTGAAGCGAGTCCTCATTGGCATTATAGAAATCCAGAATCTGTACAGAGTTCCAGGTCCAAAGCACGGATTTGTCATTGGCAAAACCATCCCAGCTTGGCTCATACAGGTCATCACCAACCGTTTGGTATGAAACTGTGTACGTCAAATCACCAGAGTTGAGACTAACAGCCAGATTGCTCAGGGAAGTATCCAGCTTGCCATCAGCGCCAGTGTCATCGGCAAGGTTGGACATATCGCCGATATCCTTCGCCATATAGTGATAGGCATCGAAGGATAGTTTAGTGTCGCCTACAGGCATACTGTAGTTGGCATTGATAAAGGTCTGTTGTTTTGCATCTTTTAACTGACCATGGGACAGATGTATACCCAGACCATTGCCAAACCGATACCGTCCGCCAATGATAGCAACACCGTCACCTCCGGAAGTATAATTTTCAAAGGTATCGACCCCTGACGTAGAAACCTTATCACTGTAAATCGCATATAGGTTTACACCACCAAGAGCTGTTGTGGCTTTAATTGCTTGTCGGGTACTTGGCTCAGAACGTCCATCGGTATCGGTCATTAACGGGGACACGATACGCATACGTCCAATACGCAGTTCACTGTCGTCATTCAATTTAAGTTTGACATTCGCCTGACCGATTTTAGTGAAACCATCACCATTTTCATCGAGCAGCGGAATTCCTGCCGTATTGCCATCGGAGTGAAGCTTGAAGATGGCGTATAGCGAGCCATCAACACCGATAACATCATTGTAATACGGGGACGCATAATCAAGCCGCAACGCCTGACTCATCTCCTCGCTACTCGGCGCAAAATCTCTGTCAACCTGACCAAAGTGCGTACGGAAAGTCAGATCCAGCTTATGTTCGTCAGCTTGTACCAGAGTCGGCAGCGCAGACATCAACGCGGTACATGACAAGGCAGCAAAAGCAATTTTCTTCATCGGTTTTTTCCTATTTTTCTAAGTTATTTGCTTTTTTAAGGCGAGCAAACCCTGTCCTCTGTAGGTGAGGAAATAATTTGTCCCGCCTGTTAAATTGCTGAATTAATCAGCGTAATTAAGGTTGAATCTAAAAGCGTAAAGCTATGTTTTCTTCCAGACACTAAAAATTGAAGTAGCAATGATGATCATCATAAAGGCGAATAGCCCTAACGCGATCGGTCTGTCTAATAAAATACCCAGCGAGCCATCACTGATAACCAGCGTCTGGACTAGTCGGTATTCCAGAATAGGGCCAAGAACTATCCCCAGAATCATCGGTACAACGGGGATACCAAGGCGCCGCGCGATATAACCGAACACACCAAAAAACAGAGCGATCCAGACATTAGACATCTCAAGATTTATTGAATATGTGCCAATGAGTGCCAGTGTCAAGATGATAATGCCCAGCATTCGATTATCGATTTTGGTAATTAAAAAAGACCAGCGCGATAAGCTTAATAGGGTGACAAAAATAAACACGTTAATCATCAGCATCGAAATATAAATGCCATAGACTAAGTCCGGTTGTGAGCTAAATAACCTTGGCCCAGGAAACACATTATGGACAGTGAAAACACTCATCATCATTGCCGTTAATGCTTCTCCCGGTATCCCCAGGGCCAACAGAGGTACCAACGCGGCTCCGGTCACAGCATTATTTGATGTTTCTGAAGCAATCAATCCTTCAGGATTTCCCTTACCAAAACTATCCGGGTCTTTAGATGCTTTACGGGCGCTGTTATACGAGAAAAATTGCGCCAGAAACTCACCAACCCCCGGCAGGATACCGATGCCAATACCAAAGGCGCTGGAACGAAAGAGCGTCCGGGGAAAACCAAATACGCTCTTAATCCCTTGCCAGTCGATACCTGTCGACTTATCCGGTTTAGGGAAATCGATTGGATTTTTCTGCGGCTGACAGCCTCCCTCAAGCAATATCAGTGCTTGCGCGATAGCAAAAACACCCAAAACGACAGGCACCAAGGGGATACCATTCAGCAGCCCGGTAGAACCAAACGTATACCGGACCGTTCCCGTCGAACCGCTTAATCCGATAGTCGTGATAAATAAGCCGATGCCCAGCATCATGATGGCAGAAAGCATACGGCCTTTATGCGCAACAACAATCAGGATCAGACCCAGTAAAATAGCCGCCGTAAATTCTACCGCACCAAACTTTTTGGAAAACTGCGCCAGTAACGTCGCCGAAAGCGTCAGCGCTATGACACTTAACGTGCCTCCCACAAACGATGACGTGAAAGCAATGGTCAGCGCCCGTTTAGCCTGACCACGACGGGTCATTGGATAGCCATCATAGGTACTTAAGACGGCGACCGCCGTGCCTGGGGTATTGATCAGGATGGCGGGGATCGCACCCGCATACCAGGCACCACAATAGACCGCCAGGAGCATGGAAAGACCCGCCAGCGGCTCCATTGTAAAGGTCGCAGGCAGCAGTACAGCGATTGCTGCAGCAGGCCCCAGCCCGGGAATAGCGCCCACCAGAATACCGATCAGACTACCGGCTAACAGACTCAGTAGTACTGACAGCTGGGTAATTTCACCGACACCAAGCAGGAAATTATGAATAAACAGATCCATGATTTTGACCTTTTATCTACGGCTCTCGTTAGACCCGAAACTGTTGCAGGAGCCAGGAATCTGGAAACCAGACATCCAATCCCAATACAAACAGGGCATACAGCAGCGTTGAAAAACCGATCGCTTTGAGTAGTAACGGTAGTCCGCGAAATCCGACGATAAACATCGCTATACATACAAAAGCAACGCTGGCAAGAAAGTAACCGATCCAGGGAATCAACAGCGTATAGGCACTGAAAACTATCAGTATGACGGTCACTAATCTCAGCCGGGGAGAGGTTGTCTCGACATCAAGGTCAAGTACCACTCTCAGTCCATTACACGCTTTTATCGCCAGCGGTATCGCGCCGATAATAATCAGGCCCAGTGCGATATATGGAAAGAACAATGGCGACTTATAGACAGCATCATAGTGTTCATTTACCGGAACTAATTCAGGTCCTGAAACTATTAACACTGTAGCTATAATGGCGAGCAGCGCTGCCAAAAGAGCGGTGCCTTTCTGAACTAAACTCATCGTTGTCTCCCGGAAACGCAGGTCCCTTTGACAAGGGACCTGCTTTCAGCCTGTTATTGCGCCAGCTTGTCGATCATCGACTTAAAGAGTTTAGCTTCTTTGGCGATGCGAGCCTGAGTTTCTTGTGCATCCATAAAGTACACTTTCGCGCCACTGGACTGAGCGAACTCAGCAATATCGGGTTGCTTCAGTGCGTTTTTAAACGCCGTAGTCAGTTTCTCCATCGCGTCTGCAGGAGTCCCCTTAGGCGCAAACAGTCCCGCCCAGAGTGTCACATCCAGATTGTAAGCCTCTTTCATATTAGGCGTATTGGGTAACGGAGAAACCCGCTCATTGGTCAGCGTAATCAGTGCTTTAGTATCAGAGTCCTGCTTTACACTGTTACTTTCAGGAATAGTGACGACATCCGCATCACCGTTGGCAAGCACCAGGGTATTCACAGGGTCGAGGGCGACAATACGGGCAAAATCAAACCCTTCCTGCTCGGCAATCATGTTACTGACCAGTGATGGAACACTCATCTTCGCAAAAGTGCCCAGAGTGACCTGATTCCCCTGCTTGACATAATCAGCCAGTTCTTTAACCGTGTTATACGGTGCATCAGCCCGTACAGCGAGCGCAAACGGATAATCCAGATACAAGCCGATGGTATCGTAATCATCCATTGTGTACGGCGAATTGCCCATCAGTGGATGAGTGATAGCCGGGCCCTGCGTCAGAATACCAATCGTGTAACCATCCGGACGCGCGTTGACCATCGCGGTACCGCCGACAATGCCACCGCCACCCGGACGGTTAACGACCTTTACCGGAACACCCAGCTCTTTGGCCATGTGCTCGGCAGCTTTGCGCATGACAATATCTTCAGAATCACCCGGTGCCCATGGGTTGATGATCTGGATTCGCCGATCTGGAAATTCAGCCCATGCCTGACTGGTTAAGGCCAATACTGCGATAAGGGCCATGAATAGCGTGTTTATTTTTTTTAGATAGCTTTGCATTTTTATTACCTACTGTTTTTATTAGCAGCAACCCACAGCAATCACCGGGATGCTTTTATTTTAAAAATAAATTTAGTGTATTCTGTCAGCCCCTGTACCAACGGTAAGTTGCATCCAAAGCGATAGCTGTTTTCTCGATAATCATATCGATTTCCGCTTTCGTGGTGATCAGCGGCGGGGCAAATGCCAACGTCTCTCCGGCAATCGGGCGAACCAATAAACCTTCCTGCTCGGCAAACTCAGCTACTTTTGCAACCACAGACTGGGGCTTATCAAATGGAGCTTTAGTCGTTTTATCCTTAACCAGCTCAATACCTGCCAGCAGCCCTGCGCCACGAACATCGCCCACTAACGGATGGTCACTGAACCCGGCCAGTCGCTTCAGAAAATAATGTCCTACCTCGCGAACATGCTGAACGATATTACGCTCTTCGTAGATAGCCAGCGCTTCCAGGGCAACCGCTGCACAGACAGGGTGTCCACCATAGGTATAGCCATGACCAAAAGTGCCGATTTTGTCACTCTCAGAAACCATCGCTTCGTAGATAGGCTGAGATAGCAACACCGCGGAAATAGGCATGTAGGCCGCGGAAAGTGCTTTTGCACACGTGATCATGTCAGGCTGCATCCCAACGGTCAGGCTCCCCCACATTTCACCCGTCCGGCCAAAACCACAGATAACCTCATCCGCGACCAGAAGAATGTCGTGGCGCTTGAGTACCGCCTGAATTTTAGGGAAATAGTCGGCCGGGGGAATTACAACACCACCAACACCTAAAATAGGTTCGGCAAAGAACGCTGCAATATTATCTGCACCCTCATCCTCGATCAGCTGTTCCAGATTGCTAACTAAGCGGTTAACAAAATCAGTTTCCGATTCCCCCTCTTTCGCCAGGCGATAATAGTGCGGACAATCCGTATGCAAAACCCAGTCGAATGGCAGATTGAAATCAGCATGCATATGCGGCAGGCCAGTAACGCTAGCCGTGGCTAAACCAGTGCCATGATAACCACGCACCCGCCCTATAACCTTTTTCTTGGCCGGGTTACCCTTTGCATGATGGTAATACCAGGCCAGCTTTATAGCGGTATCGTTTGCCTCGCTACCGGATGACTGGAACAGTACTTTTGACATTGGAACCGGTGACATCCCGATCAGTTTTTCTGAGAGCGCGATAGTCGGTTCATTTGATCGGTGAGCAAATGTCTGGCCATACGGTAGCTTTCTCATCTGTTCAGCAGCCGCATTGATAAGACGCTCTTCGCTAAACCCTAATGATGCACACCAGAGGCCTGACATACCTTCTATATATTTTGTTCCTGCATCATCATAGATGTAGATCCCTTCACCACGGCTGGCAATTAACGGTCCGTTTTTTTCATGTTGCCCGAGGTTTGTCTGGGGATGCACAACATATGCAATATCTTTTTCATGTTGAGTAGCTGGTTTCATCTCTCTATCCATCTTAGAAATTTTCTTTATTATTTAAGTGGTTTACGCTAATCGCATCATGACTGAGCGCGGTTCAAGATAAGCATTAATTGACGCTGAGCCTAACTCCCGGCCAATACCGGAAAAGCCGACGCCACCAAATGGCAGGTTTGGATCCAGCACGTTATGACAGTTAACCCAACTGATTCCGGCCTTTACATTTTCTGTAATCTGGTGAGCGGCAATCAGGTTGTTAGTCCACACGCTGGCGGCCAGCCCATATTCCGTCCCATTCGCAAGCTCGATGACCTCATCTGTTGAGTCAAATGGCATGACCGTCAGTACCGGCCCGAAAATCTCCTCCTGAACAACCCGCATCTGGTTGTTTGCATTCGCTAAAACAGCGGGCGACACATAATATCCAGGACGATCCAGTCGCTGGCCGCCAGTTATAAGGTCCGCACCTTCTGACTGGCCCAGGCGGACATATTCACAAACTTTTTCAGCTTGTTCTTCAGAGATAAGAGGGCCTAACTGAGTATTGACATCAAAACCCGGGCCGATCGACATATTGGCGGCGAATTCGGCTATCCCCCTCACAACATCGTCATACAATGAGCGGTGCACATATAGCCGTGAAGCGGCTGTGCAAACCTGACCCTGATTGTAAAAAATACCCATCGCCGCGCCCTGAACAGCTTGTTCAACAGAGATATCCGGCATCACGATCATCGGCGACTTACCGCCCAACTCCAGAGTAAATCGTTTCATTCCATCGACAGCTGCACGCCCAATCAGCTTACCGGTTGGCACAGACCCAGTGAATGTAATCTTATCAATGTCAGGGTGATGAATAAGTGTATTACCAGCCGTTCGGCCATAACCTGTGATGACATTTAAAACACCCGGCGGATAACCGGCTTCAGCGACAAGTTCGCCTAACCGAAGCGCCGTTAGTGATGATTGTTCTGCGGGCTTTAGTACTACGGTGCAGCCAGTCGCCAGGGCAGGTGCCACTTTCCACAACGCCATCATCAGAGGAAAGTTCCAGGGGACTATTGCCGCTACAACTCCGACAGGCTGGGGTTTTGTATAGGCAAAAAATTCACCCTCTTTGAGCCGTGGAACCGAAACATCCAGTGTTTCACCACTAATTTTAGTAGCCCATCCAGCCATATAACGGACAAACTCTATGCTGCCATTCAGGTCTGCCTGGCGGGCTGCGGCAACAGGTTTACCGTTATCAATCGATTCCAGCTCAGCCAGCTCATCTGCGTGTAATTCAATAAGGTCTGCGAGTTTCAATAACAGGCGCTGACGTTCTGTCGGTTTCATTTTTGCCCACACAGGACTGACAAAACACTCTCGTGCGCTGTGCACCGCTTTATTCACATCAATCTCATTGGCGGATGCCAGCTGACTGATCACCTGCCCATTAGACGGATCATAAACCGGTATCAACTCTTCTCCGGCACTATCCTGCCACTGCCCTGCAATAAAAAGTTTTTGTAAACGCTTGATGAGCTCTTGATGCTTCGTTATCAAAGGATTTTCAATAATAGTCGACACTTCATTCTCCGCACTTATCCAGCCGCGTTAAGGCTTTACCTAGATGGTGGTGGCTTCGTGTGGGCTATTTTCACTATCGAATCGCACCTGAGTTAGCTCAAAGTTAGGATAGTCGTTGAAGCAAATCAATTTATGTTTTCACTAGATGAAAACATAAGGCACGCATTTCTGAATAGAAAGAAAGTAATGAGAGGGATTAATAGAGTTGATTATCAAATAAAAGATTCGCTATCTCAGCAGCTGCCCGCTGTAAGTGTGGTAAATATACCTCTTCGATTTGAACGTGATCATTCGTACCGGTAAGCCACACCAGATTCATGGTTGCCTGAACTTCATCCATAAGCATAATAGGGACGGCTATTGCGCTGACCTGTCCACCATAATTACCCACATTCCCCCAGTAACCAGCCTCTCGTTCAGCATAGCCTTTATTGCGGATATCATTCAGCAGCGCTTTCACCCGTGTTTCTTTACGCGCTAATTCCCCTTCTTTAGTATCTGAATTTCTCAACCGGTATAAAATTGCTTCACGCTCACGGTCGGGGCAGAACGCAATATATGCTCGTCCCATGGCAGACTGAAGCATATCAGGCCTTGCCCCCATGATTTCCCGATTGATGATAAAAGGCGTACGCTTTCTGGTTGTTTCAACAATCTCCATACTAGTGCCGTTATAGATGGCAATATCTGAAGGCCAGACTAACTCTCCCTGTAGTTTTTCAAGTACAGGTACTGCGAGTTGCGCCAGTGCATCGTTGGTACTGACTTTAAGTCCGAGTTCATGTATCTGATAAGTAATACGGTAACAATTGTCACCCAAACCCCGATATACCCACCCGGCATCTTCCAGAGTCTGAAGAATACGCAGCAACGTGGCCCGGTCCAGTTTTGTCACTTTATGGATTTCGTTCAGACTCATCGGAAAGTCTGATTGATTCATCGATTCAATCACCTGTAATCCACGCATTAGTGCTCTGATCTGCTTGCTCATTTTAGAGTCTCCTCCGTAATAATTTTCACCTAGTGAAAATGTAATTTGCGTTTAGCGGTGAAGTCAATAAATTAGCTATAAAAGTTAATCATATTCTTTCTGCACCAAACATCTGTATTGAAAGAGTCAAAAAATTGATCTGTTTATTTGAGACTTATTCCAATGAGTAAAAAACGAAACATTCTGTTTATCATGGCGGATCAGCTACGTGCCGATTACCTGGGTTGTAATGGGCACCCTACAATTCAAACACCCAATATCGACAAACTGGCACAAAATGGCGTTAATTTCACCAGGGCATACTGTCAGGCCCCGGTATGCGGTCCATCACGTATGTCTTTTTATACAGGACGGTATGCATTCAGCCACGGTGCGAGCTACAACAATGTTCCCCTTAATATTAGTGAAAAGTCGCTGGGAGAATATCTGCGCCCATTGGGATACAGAGTTGGGCTGGTTGGCAAAACCCATATGAAACGTGATGATGAAGGGATGAGCCGACTGGGAATCAATCCCGAATCATCCCGCGGTGTACTTCTTTCTCAGTGCGGTTTTGAACCTTTTGAGCGGGATGATGGCCTGCACCCGGATCAGAGTGTAAATCCGGATCTTCGCTATAATCAATATCTTCGCGAGAATGGCTTTGAAGGTGACAATCCCTGGCATGAATGGGCGAACTCTGCCGAAGATGATAATGGCGAAGTGCTAAGTGGCTGGCACATGCGCAACTGCCATTTACCCGCCAGAGTACCTGAAGAACATTCAGAAACCGCCTATACAACCAACCGGGCAATAGACTTCATCACAGAGGCGGCGGATCAACCCTGGTGCCTTCACTTGAGCTATATCAAGCCCCATTGGCCCTACATCGCACCAGCGCCATATCACAATATGTATAGCGCAGACGATATTTTACCTGCCGTTAAATCTGAGGCGGAACGCGATAACCCGCATCCGGTTATCGCTGCGTTTATGAACCACTCTGAAGGCGTTATCTTTTCCCGGGAAGAGACCCGGAAACGGGTGATTCCCGCCTATATGGGGCTGATCACCCAACTGGACGACCATATTGGACGGCTTATGCAGTTTCTCGAACAAAAAGGCATTCTTGACGACACCACTATCGTCCTGACAGCCGATCACGGCGATTACCTGGGCGACCACTGGCTGGGTGAAAAAGAGCTGTTCCATGAGCCCAGCGTGCGTATTCCTCTCATCATTTGCGACCCGTCACAGCACGCTGATGTAACCAGAGGGCAAATAAATAATGAACTGATTGAGTCTATCGATCTGGTGCCGACGTTTATCGAACTGGCCGGCGGCAAAGTCGCCTCCCATATACTGGAGGGCCGGTCGTTATTGCCCCAGATTCAGAGCAAAGAACGGCCTGAAAACTGGCGCGAGTTTGTCGTCAGTGAAGCTGACTACGCCTGGCGTGGTGCCCGAACCGAGCTGGGACTCGAGCCTGATCAGACCCGTGCTTTTATGGTAAGAAACCATCGTTGGAAATATATCCATTTCGAACATTTCCGCCCGCAGCTATTTGATCTTCAGTCAGACCCTCAGGAATTAAACGACCTGGGTAATCATCCCGACTATGAAGAGATCAGAACCGAACTGGCGCAAGCGGTTTATGACTGGTTCCGCCATAGAAAGACCCGGACAACAATCAGCAATGAGGATGTCGCCTCCCGCACAGGGAAAGCTCAAAGCAAGGGTTATTTATTTGGTGTTTGGTAAACGAAACAGCCTTTTCACGACCTGAATGTCATCCAGGTCATATTTCGCATTATCCTGGCGAAATTTTTTGGGGGAGCAATGCTCCCCCCCTTTTTTACGATAGCGCTCACAACTAAATAGCTTTAGCCTGAAAAACTCAGGGCTAGGTTCGGCCAATTTCACTACTGACTGATAATTAAAGTTTTTGCTGAAGATTTTCTATTATGCAGGATTAACCTGTGGATAAGCAGGAACAGAGATGCTTCAGCCCCTGACGGCCTGTCACCGTGGTTCGGGGCTGAGCTTTGCAATGCTGATGACTCTGATGCTGATTCCGGTGCTGACCCAGGTGCTTTGTCACCTTAAATGGTGTCCGGAATCATCAGATCACCAGTCCCCGCGGATTTGGCTCGTTCAGAAATGTTCAGACCATCGTTCAGAAGGGGTTGTAGAGGGTCTGTTCCTATCGATAAAAACCCGTTAGGTTTGATACTAAGCGACTTAGAAATGCCACTTCAGTAGTAACGATGGGTTGCGCTCATCCGCCCCCTCAATTCCATATTTGTTGGTCCAGTGTGAATACTCGATACCCACATATACCGGTGACGAAGTACCGATCAGTTTGCCTGCATTCCACTTCAGCTGAGAGGTAAAATTGGTCTCTGACGCGTGATCGTTCTCTTCACTTGACCAGTCTATAAAGCCATCATAAAGAAACTCTGCATCACTGATAGAAAAAGGGATACCCCAGGTGAGTGTCAACATGACATCATTCGAGATCAGGTCATTATTAACCTGATAAATATTAGCATTAGCATATTGAAAACCGGGCAGGTCAAGACTAACCCCAAGACCGGCCATATAGTTATCAAACCCCTCTCCACTCTCCCAGGTGCCTGCCAGGAAAACATCCTTCACCAGCCCCAGAGAGAGATCGGCTCCTGTCACATAACCCAGACTTAAGCGGGGCGAAAACTCGAAATATGTAGAGGTATCACCATCATCAGACTCCTGGCGATCAACGAAGAAGAAAGTATCACCCCAGTTGTGCCCACTGGCATGCTCTACAGTGATGGTCTGCTGGTCAGGATCAACCACTTCAAAGTGGCTTCCTTTCACATAGCTAAGACTAAAATCGCTCCACAACTGCTTAGCGGATACCCCTGTTGAAACTACAGCACAGCAAAGAGCACACATTAGTTTTGTTTTCATTTTAAACCTCTCTAATTGTTTTTATACGAGTCAATCTGTACATCGACTCAACGATACTAGAGGTTTTTTTACCTAATGGTAAACACATCTTTATAACCAAATATTCATATAAATACTTAACTAGATTAAGTAAATGTTAAACAAAAAAAGCCTGGATAATACCAGGCCTTGAATGCAGTTAAGGGGCAGTTGAAACTTTATAAGTTATGCGGCGGTTTCAATATCATCCACCCGGCTGGAGATTGCGTGTGACAGATATTTTTCAGGCAGGTTCTTATACTGTGGATATATAGCCAGGCGTTCTTTAAGCCTGAAACCACACTCAGATGATTTGAATTCCAGCGATTTTATGTTGGGCCAGGCCCGCTCTGGATTAATATGGTCAATGGTAACAGGGGAAACGCCGCCCCAGTCATTAATCCCAGAGTGCAGATAATCTCTGTAATGCTCCTGCAGGTTGGGCGGAGCCTGAATACTGATAGTGTGATCAAGAATCAACCGGGCTACCGCCAGGGTTTTCAACATATCCTCATAGCTGGGTTCAGGCACATCTGCCATGGCCGTACCCGGTTTAGCTTTAAAATTCTGGATGATGACTTCCTGAATATGGCCATACTTTTTATGGATCTCATTAATAGCCACCAGACTATCAATTCGTTCCTGCCAGGTCTCTCCGATGCCAATCAGAATCCCCGTGGTAAAAGGCACATTATGCTTTCCGGTCAGTTCCAGTGTACGCAATCGCTGCAGTGGTACTTTATCCGGACAGGCATAATGAGCCTGCCCTTTCGCCATCAGCCGGCGACTGACATTTTCCAGCATCATCCCCATACTGGCCGAAACCGGACGCAATTTAATAATATCCTGTTCAGCTAAAGTTCCGGCATTTACATGGGGCAACATGCTGGTGTTTTCGATCACCATCAGACACATATCATAAAGATAATCGATGATCGTATTGTAGCCTCGCTCAGCCAGAAATTTCCGGGCCTCAGGGTAGGTTTTTTCAGGCTTCTCGCCCAGACTGAAAAGTACCTCTTTACAGCCCTGCTTTTCCCCCTGATAAACAACCGCCATAACCTCCTCAGGGGTCATAATATTAGCGTCAGGAGAGCCGGGAGGTTTAACAAAGGTACAGTATCCGCAGGTGTCACGACACATATTCGTCAGAGGGACAAATACTTTTCTGGAGTATGTGACTACATCCCCCCAGTGCAGATCCCGCAGCGCTGACGCCTGATTTCTGAGTTGTAGAATCTGGTGACTATCGGCATTTTCAAGGTTATACGCTTGCTCAACAGTGATCATCGGAAAGCCTCCCGGGTTATTGTTTTTGTAATCAGGCGGCATGACAACGCCACTAAATCAAATAGAACCTGGAATCAATATAGAATAATTTTACCACTTGGTCAAATAAAGAAAATATTCATATTCCTCTATAATTTTCAATAGCTTAAACTAACTGCCAACTGAGTCCTGTTCTGCACCCTGAGTTTTTTAAAGATATCAGACACATGCCTTTTAACGGTTGACTCCCGAATACCCATTTCAAAGGCAATCTCTTTATTCATAAGACCCACTTTCAAGTAATTCAGTACGTCTCTCTGCCGGTCAGTCAGATATTCAAGCTTGTCTTTGGTAAAAAGAGCATTCGTTCCAGGGATGTGTTTTGCTAAATAATCAGCTACATTAATTTTTTCAGTTTCATGGCAACGCGAGTACGAAAAACAATCCGGGTGATCTCTGCGGGCAAGAAAATCAAACACTCTGGTGACGATTGTCCCGACAGACTCACTATTTTTTATGACTCCGGAAACATTTAAGAACTTTAGTTTTATATCCAGTTTTTCACTTACTTCGTCACAAATGACAATAATGGGATTATCCGTTTTGTACAGGAAGGATGTAATCATTCCATGATTCATGGTCAGTAAAATACTTTCATGAACTAAGATAAGATTAAACGCCCCGGAGTAGCGCGCGGCGGTGACAAACTCGCACTCATTACCGGCGTCGGTAAAACCGATGGTGTGATCTCTTTGTCGAATAACACTCTTTAAGCCCTCTCTGAATAAAGGCCTGGGGTCGATAATAAGAATTTTTTTAAGTCTCATTTTTACCTTCACTCTTGTTTTTATAAAGGTGTCCCTACCTGTCATTCATGAGCATCAGCCATCTGAGTGATGACAGAACAGGCCCCTCGCCGAAGCCTCTACAGGACCAGCTCTGCCAATTATTAGTGCTGATCGCAGAACAGATCAGCCTGATGGCCTTTTATGGAAACAGACTTCCCGCCTCAGCTTGGAAACGAGAAGGATACCCCTTCACGAACACCGCTGGACGGCCAGCGCTGAGTGATAGTCTTACGCTTGGTGTAGAAGCGCACCGCATCCGGGCCATAGGCATGCAGATCACCAAACAGTGAGCGTTTCCAGCCCCCGAAGCTGTGATAGGACACCGGTACGGGCAGCGGCACGTTGATGCCCACCATACCCACCTGAATATTGTCAGAGAAGTAACGTGCCGCTTCACCGTCACGGGTAAAGATGCAGGTCCCGTTACCATATTCATGATCGTTAATCAGCTGCATCGCCTCTTCCATGGTATCCACACGCACAACCTGCAATACCGGGCCAAAAATCTCTTCCTGATAGCTCTGCATATCGGCAGTCACTGCATCAATCAGTGTCGCGCCGACAAAGAAGCCGCCATCAAAACCTTCAACTGACGGGTTACGGCCATCGACAACAATCTTGGCACCATCGGCTTCAGCGCTATCGATATAACCGTTCACTTTCAACTGATGTGCGCGGGTAATCACCGGACCGAAATCATTGTCGCGATTGCTATACGCGCCAACCTTCAGCGGCTCCATCGCGGCACGCATCTTCGCTACCAGAGAATCCGCCGCTTCATCGCCGACCGCAACCGCAACGGAGAGTGCCATACAGCGCTCACCGGAGGAGCCAAACGCCGCCCCCAACAGCTGATTAACCGCATTGTCCATATCCGCATCCGGCATGACGATGGCGTGGTTTTTGGCCCCACCCAGCGCCTGACACCGCTTACCGTTGGCATTCGCGGTGCTGTAGATATATTCCGCAATCGGAGTAGACCCGACAAAGCTCACCGCTTTAACGCGGCTATCGGTCAGCAGTACGTCAACGGCTTCCTTATCACCATTGACCACATTGATAACCCCGGCTGGCAGACCGGCTTCCTGCAGCAGCTGAGCGATAAACATCGTCGAGGATGGATCACGTTCAGAAGGCTTCAGAACAAACGTGTTGCCGCACACAATGGCCATGGGATACATCCACAGCGGCACCATCGCCGGGAAGTTAAACGGGGTAATCCCCGCCACCACACCCAGCGGCTGAAACTCACTCCAGGAATCGATATCCGGGCCGACATTACGGCTGTGCTCACCTTTCAGCAGCTCAGGCGCACCACAGGCATACTCAACATTTTCAATACCGCGCTGCAGCTCACCGGCGGCATCATGGGCAATCTTGCCATGCTCTTCGCCGATCATTTCACAGATCTTATCCGCATGTTCTTCCAGCAACGCTTTAAAGCGATACATCACCTGTGCACGCTTCGCCGGGGGGGTGTTACGCCAGGCGGGAAACGCCTGCTCAGCCGCGGCAATCGCCTCTTCAACGGTGGCCACGGATGCCAGCGCAACCTGCTTGCTCTCTGCACCGGTCGATGGGTTAAATACTGCCTGAGTGCGGGCAGCGTCGGTGCGCATCTCACCGTTAATCAAATGACCTAAAGTTTGCATACTAACCTCATAGTTATTTATATTTTTTATCTGGACCCTGCATGTAAAAGACGTCTGTCAATCCAGTTCAAGAATGGATTCACCGATAGCGTTAATAACGTTATCAATCTCTTCCCGTTCGGTAATAAAAGGTAATCCCAGCTGTATGGTGTCGCCGCCGTACCGTACATAGAAACCTTTCTCCCAACACTTCATGGCGATCTGGTAAGGACGCAAAGCCGGTTCACCGGGCGCTGACTCAATCGTGATTCCGCCAGCCAGACCGTAATTACGAATATCACTAATGTACTGAGTACCTTTAAGGCTGTGCAGCGCCTGTTCAAACACCGGACTCATCTCCTTAACCCGGGGGATCAGCTTGTCATTTTCCAGAACATCTAAAGACGCAAGCGCGGCTGCACACGCCACAGGATGGCCTGAATACGTGTAGCCATGTGGGATTTCCATCATGTATTCCAGCCCGCCGGCATCCATGAAGGTTTGATAAATATCTGTTTTAGCGATCACAGCGCCCATGGGAACCGCACCATTCGTTAATTGCTTTGCGACATTGATCATATCCGGCACAACACCGAACTCCTCGGCGCCGGTATAGGATCCCATGCGACCAAAGCCGGTAATGACCTCATCAAAGATCAGCAATATATCGTGTTGATCACAGATCTCCCGCAGTCGTTGCAAATACCCCCTGGGCGGAGGAATAACGCCCGCCGAACCGGCCATCGGCTCGACAATGACTGCCGCAATATTAGATGCATCATGCAGCGCGATCAGTTCAAGAAGCTCGTCAGCTTTTTCGATGCCGTTCTCCGGCATACCTCTGGAAAAAGCATTTTCTTTCAGCAATGTATGAGGCAAATGATCAGCATCGACACCCAGGCCGTACAGGGTACGGTTAGCTCCGATACCGCCAACACTGAAACCGCCAAAATTAACCCCGTGATAGCCTTTTGAACGTCCAATAAGCTTTGTCTTCGTCGCCTGCCCCTTCTTCCTCCAGTAAGCACGGGCGATCTTCAGTGAGGTATCAGCACTTTCAGAACCCGATCCGGTAAAGAAAACATAATCCAGCCCTTGCGGTGTTAATGCTTTAATTCTGTTGGCCAGCTCAAACGCTTTTGGGTGGCCATACTGGAAAGCAGGGGCGTAATCCAGCTGACGCAGTTGCTGCGCAACCGCTTCAGCAATCTCCGGACGGCAATGACCAGCACCACAGGTCCACAAGCCTGACAGCCCATCAAAAATCTGACGCCCCTCGGCGTCAGTGAGATAAGCGCCTTTCGCTTCAACAAACATCCGCGGATCATTTTTAAACTGTCGATTCGCGGTATAGGGCATCCAGTACGCTTCCAGCTGCCCGCGAGTCAGGCCCGCGGCTTTACCAGTATCCAATTCAAACATATCAATCACCTCAATAAGGTTTTCTTATTATCAGGCTGAGGCTCCGACATCATGACGATCTGCCGGGATACTCAGCGCTTTAGTCGTTACATCATCTACCCGGTCGGAAGACGGTTAAATCCAAAAGAAGTTACTTTCAGTCAAGCAAATACTTACCATTTGGTAAAATTTATGTGTATTTTATATACCTTCGATCACTATTCAGTCAATTCCAGATTGGGGTGCGTATGACACAAAGAAATGTGATAGGGCATATCGCCGGAGCGGATATCAGAACGATAAAAATCTTTAAAACCGTCGTTAGCTGCGGCGGCTTTTCTGCCGCCGAATCAGAACTGAACATCAGCCGGGCAGCTATCAGTATTGCCATGTCGGACCTTGAACAAAGGCTATCGTTAAAACTATGCAACCGGGGAAGAAGTGGTTTTTCACTCACCGATGAAGGAGAACAGGTTTACCTGGCGGTCCTGAAGCTGCTTTCCTCTCACCAGGAGTTTCAGCAACGTATCAACTCTATTCACTCGGAACTGAAAGGAGATCTTGCAATCGGCATTACCGACTGCCTGATTACCCTGCCCAGAATGTATATAACGGATTCACTTAAAGCGCTTAAACATCATGCCCCGGAGGTGAATATAAATATTGAGATGATTCCAGCAAACCAGGTGATAAAAAGCCTGCTCGAGGGACAAATACAGATAGGCGTTGCGCCTGTATTCAGTAAAAATCCGAACCTTACCTATGTTCATCTTTACGATGAAGAAACTTACCTGTATTGCGGTCATGAACACCCGCTGTTCAACGTCTCAGACAAAAACATGTGTGCAGAACAGATGACCGAACATGAGATAGTCTCTCCCTCTTATCAGCAATCCCCGGACATCAAAAAACACCTGAACGGATTTAGTAAGAGTGCTCAGGCATCCGACAGGGAGGGGATCGCTTTTCTCATATTAACCGGTTGTTATATTGGCTACCTGCCCGCGCACTTTGCGCAAAGATGGGTTGAAACAGGGCAGATGAAACCCCTGTTCACAGAGCAGTTTAATTTCTCAACGCCGTATGCCGCGATAGCGCGAAAAGACCTGGCTCCCAACCTGATTCTTTCCTGCTTTATGGATAGGTTAGATCAGTTAATTGATTCACCTTTAGTAAAAAAACAGAGGCAACAAAATTCAGAGACACACCTGGAAAAATCAGTCAGAACCGTATAACCAAAAAATAAATAATTAAAAATCAACAAGTTAAATAAATAATGCAGACTTTATCCATTCGGACAAATAAATTTGCCACAGGCATCAATAAAAACTATATTTACCAAACGGTAAATTTTTAGACACCGTAAACACACTCTTTACAACACTAAAGTTCACCTAGAATTTTAAAAAATAAGAATAAGAGGAAGTCCAATGAAGAACGCATCAGCTGACTCTTCATCCGCCATACAAGTGGGTGAGTTCTATGAGCTAAAGACCGGCTCTGATGTCTCCGATAGTGCACACTACAACGAAGACATCGCCCCCACTCAGGTTAAAGAACGCACCTGGAATGTATGGAATGTTGCAGCGCTTTGGGTGGGTATGGCGATCTGTGTCCCAACCTACACCCTCGGGGGCGTACTAACTGCTTATTTCGGTTTGTCCGTGATGGAAGCTCTGATGGCGATACTGGTCGCCAATATCATCGTGCTGATTCCACTGACGCTGAATGCCTTCCCCGGTACAAAGTTTGGCATACCCTTTCCTGTCCTCCTGCGATCATCGTTTGGCATGGTCGGCTCCAATATCCCCTGCCTGATCCGGGCCATGGTCGCCTGTGGCTGGTTCGGCATACAGACGATGTTCGGAGGCCTCGCCATCCATATCCTGCTGTCACACCTGCTGCCTGGATGGGAATCCCTGGGCGGAACCGGTGAAGTGATCGGCTTTTTCACGTTTCTGGTGCTCAACCTATATATCGTGATTAAAGGAGCGGAATCGATCAAAATCCTGGAGACCCTGGCGGCCCCCTTATTGCTGGCTGTAGGCATCGGCCTGATGATGTGGGCCAGTCCGAAAATATCCTACGAAGCCCTGCTCGCTATCCCGGCCAACCGTCCGGAAGGCGCTTCTTTCTGGGGGTACTTCTTCGCGGGCGTCACCGCCATGGTTGGCTTCTGGGCAACCCTGTCGCTGAATATTCCTGACTTCAGCCGTTATGTCAGGTCGCAGAAAGACCAGATTGCCGGGCAGATTATCGGCCTGCCCCTGACCATGTTTTTCTTCGCGGCGCTGGGCGTGGTGCTGACCGCTGCATCGACCACGCTGGTCGGGGAAACCATCTCGGATCCGGTCACGCTGATCGGTAAAATTGACAGCCCTGTCTGGGTGGTTATCGCCATGGTGATCATTATCATTGCGACCCTCTCGACCAACACGGCTGCAAATATCGTCTCACCAACCAACGATTTTCAGAATGTGGCACCTAAAAAGATCAACCAGACCCGTGGTGTCCTGCTGACCGGCCTGATCGGCGTGCTGTTGATGGCCTGGGAACTGCTGAAAAAGCTGGGACTGATTGAGTCCGATGTCAGCGTTGAAGCGATGTACAGTGGCTGGTTACTCGGCTATTCATCACTGTTAGGACCCATTGCCGGCATAATGATCGTTGATTACTTCGTCATTAAACGCCAGCAGCTCAACCTGCCTGATCTGTATAAAACCCATGGTATCTACAGCGGCTTTAACATTAACGGCTTTATCGCTTTCGCCATTCCGGTGGCGCTGACGCTCTATGCGCTGATTACCGGACAGCTCAGCTGGTTCTATCAGTATGGCTGGTTTACCGGGTCATTTCTCGGCGGTCTGACCTACTGGTTCTGCGCCAAAGGTCTCTCTGCTGAAGCTGTTAATCTGGCCACCCAAAACGACTGAAACATGGCCCTCTGCTTATGTGCGGAGGGCACTCAGCTTGCGTTAGCATTTTTTTAACGGCAGACAGCTGGTCTGCCAACCAGTCATACACTGAGGAGTTGTGTCTATGTCCACTATCATCCGAAATGGCACTGTCGTTACTGCCGATCAGACATTTCGTGCAGACATCTATTGCGAAAATGGAAAGATTGTCGCAATCGGACCTGATCTCGACGTTCCATCCAATACTGAAATCATTGATGCTTCAGGTCAGTATGTCATGCCCGGCGGTATTGATCCTCACACCCATATGCAACTGCCATTTATGGGCACAGTCGCGACCGATGATTTCTTCACCGGCACCGCAGCAGGGCTGGCGGGTGGCAACACCAGCATTATCGATTTTGTTATCCCGGCGCCACAGGAATCACTGCTGGACGCTTACAAAAAATGGCGTGAGTGGGCTGAAAAATCCGCTGCGGACTATAGCTTTCATGTGGCGATTACATGGTGGGATGATTCAGTCGCGGCGGATATGGAAACACTGGTTAAAGAGTATGGCGTGAACAGTTTCAAGCACTTTATGGCATATAAGAATGCCATCATGGCGGATGACGAAACGCTGGTGAAGAGTTTCCGTCGCTGCATGGAGTTGGGCGCAATTCCAACCGTACACGCCGAAAATGGCGAATTAGTCTTCCAGTTGCAGCAAGAATTGCTGAGTAAAGGAATAACCGGTCCCGAAGGCCACCCGCTGTCCCGTCCGCCCATTGTCGAGGGTGAAGCAGCCAACCGGGCCATCCAGATCGCTCAGGTCATGGATGTGCCCATCTACATCGTACATGTGTCCTGCAAAGAATCTCTTGATGCAATCACCCGTGCCCGTAACGAAGGTCAGCGGGTTTATGGCGAATGCCTGGCCGGCCACCTCGTTATTGATGACAGTGTATACCGCAATGAGAGTTTTCAGTTTGCTGCGGCACATGTCATGAGCCCACCGTTCCGTTCCAGTGAGCATCAAAGCGCTCTGTGGAAAGGTCTTCAGGGCGGTAACCTGCAGACCACTGCCACTGATCACTGTGCTTTCTGCGCCGATCAGAAAGCCGCGGGGAAAGATGATTTTTCCAAAATACCTAACGGTACTGCAGGCGTGGAAGATCGTATGGCGGTTCTCTGGGATGAAGGGGTCAACAGCGGCAAACTGACGATGAATGAGTTTGTAGCGGTAACCTCAACCAATGCCGCCAAGATTTTTAATATTTATCCACAAAAGGGCTCCATCTCAGTGGGTGCCGATGCTGATATTGTGGTCTGGGATCCAGAGGGCACCCGGACCATCTCAGCCAAAACCCATCACCAGAATGTCGATTTTAATATCTTTGAAGGTAAAACTGTGAAAGGCATCCCGACCCACACCATCAGCCGGGGTAAAGTGGTCTGGGCTAATGGCCAGCTCAACGTTGAAAAAGGGGCCGGACAGTATATCAATCGCCCCGCCTTCAATCCGGTTTTTGACGCGCTATCGAAGCAAGCTGCACTGAATGCACCCGTCGCAGTGAACCGTAAATAAAACCACGTCATCAGTGCGGGGGACACCATCCCCCCTTTTCGTCGTTTAACCATTAAGATGGAGCAACAGGCGCCATGATAGTCTGGCTGAGTATGTTTGCAGCACTATTAGCAGGAAGCATGCTACCGCTTCAGGCCGGGGTGAATGCACAGCTTGCCCGTGCGGGTGGAAATGCACTCTGGGCGTCCGGAATCTCGTTTCTCGTAGGGACACTGACACTCCTGATGGTCTACAGCAGTCTGCGGCTCACCTGGCCATCTGTCCACGAACTGAAAGAAGCGCCTTTATGGGCCTGGAGCGGAGGCCTGATGGGAGCCTTTTTTGTTACTTGCATGGCCTTTTTCGCTCCCAGACTTGGTGCAACAACCCTGTTGGCACTGGTCATTAGCGGACAGATTCTCGCTTCACTTTTGCTCGATCACTTTGGGGCCATCGGTTTTAATGTCCATGAGATTAACCTATGGAGAATCCTCGGCGTCATTCTGATCGCGGCCGGTGTTTTGTTGGTACGAAAATTCTGACGATTTTTACCATGCTACTGCCGCTACACCCGGCTTACAACAACGATGTCACTGAAATCCAGCCAGCGCACCGCGCTGGAGCAGATCGCACTATAAATACGCAAAAAACAGCCTGATTCCGACACAACTTACGACCTAAAACCATCTTTAACTTTTCAACCTATTGAATATACTGGGATTTTCATTACAAAAACACTATATTTTACAACTGGTAAAATATAGGCACATTATCTGCATACCTCTTGTCAGAACCTTTCAGGCTCAACATGAGGAATAACAATGAGTATAAATAAGCCAGATACATCATCTGCCATACAAGTGGGTAAGTTCTATGAGCTGAAGACCGGCTCTGATGTCTCCGATAGTGCACACTACAACGAAGACATCGCCCCCACTCAGGTTAAAGAACGCACCTGGAATGTATGGAATGTTGCAGCGCTTTGGGTGGGTATGGCGATCTGTGTCCCAACCTACACCCTCGGGGGCGTACTAACTGCTTATTTCGGTTTGTCCGTGATGGAAGCTCTGATGGCGATACTGGTCGCCAATATCATCGTGCTGATTCCACTGACGCTGAATGCCTTCCCCGGTACAAAGTTTGGCATACCCTTTCCTGTCCTCCTGCGATCATCGTTTGGCATGGTCGGCTCCAATATCCCCTGCCTGATCCGGGCCATGGTCGCCTGTGGCTGGTTCGGCATACAGACGATGTTCGGAGGCCTCGCCATCCATATCCTGCTGTCACACCTG
Source organism: Oceanospirillales bacterium (assembly GCA_018223185.1). Classification (GTDB taxonomy): domain Bacteria; phylum Pseudomonadota; class Gammaproteobacteria; order Pseudomonadales; family Balneatricaceae; genus Amphritea. Next base: position 315,499 of record JAAEYW010000002.1, read on the forward strand.
CTGCCTGGATGGGAATCCCTGGGCGGAACCGGTGAAGTGATCGGCTTTTTCACGTTTCTGGTGCTCAACCTATATATCGTGATTAAAGGAGCGGAATCGATCAAAATCCTGGAGACCCTGGCGGCCCCCTTATTGCTGGCTGTAGGCATCGGCCTGATGATGTGGGCCAGTCCGAAAATATCCTACGAAGCCCTGCTCGCTATCCCGGCCAACCGTCCGGAAGGCGCTTCTTTCTGGGGGTACTTCTTCGCGGGCGTCACCGCCATGGTTGGCTTCTGGGCAACCCTGTCGCTGAATATTCCTGACTTCAGCCGTTATGTCAGGTCGCAGAAAGACCAGATTGCCGGGCAGATTATCGGCCTGCCCCTGACCATGTTTTTCTTCGCGGCGCTGGGCGTGGTGCTGACCGCTGCATCGACCACGCTGGTCGGGGAAACCATCTCGGATCCGGTCACGCTGATCGGTAAAATTGACAGCCCTGTCTGGGTGGTTATCGCCATGGTGATCATTATCATTGCGACCCTCTCGACCAACACGGCTGCAAATATCGTCTCACCAACCAACGATTTTCAGAATGTGGCACCTAAAAAGATCAACCAGACCCGTGGTGTCCTGCTGACCGGCCTGATCGGCGTGCTGTTGATGGCCTGGGAACTGCTGAAAAAGCTGGGACTGATTGAGTCCGATGTCAGCGTTGAAGCGATGTACAGTGGCTGGTTACTCGGCTATTCATCACTGTTAGGACCCATTGCCGGCATAATGATCGTTGATTACTTCGTCATTAAACGCCAGCAGCTCAACCTGCCTGATCTGTATAAAACCCATGGTATCTACAGCGGCTTTAACATTAACGGCTTTATCGCTTTCGCCATTCCGGTGGCGCTGACGCTCTATGCGCTGATTACCGGACAGCTCAGCTGGTTCTATCAGTATGGCTGGTT
>JAAEYW010000002.1:316539-372732 GCA_018223185.1 Oceanospirillales bacterium
CGCTCTATGCGCTGATTACCGGACAGCTCAGCTGGTTCTATCAGTATGGCTGGTTCACCGGGTCAATACTCGGCGGTCTGACCTACTGGTTCTGCGCCAAAGGCCACACAGTAGAAGCCGGCAAAATGGTTACCCAGGGCGAATAGTCCCGATAGCAGGGCACCCCTGGCTGCATGCCGGGGTGGCCTTGCCATTTCCAGCTCATCCAGCCCCTTAACTCTCTGATCGCGTGATGCTTTTTCCCACAAAATGTACGTAAGGCTTATTGTTTGTGGACAGTACGAGCCCGTGAGTAGTCACGGCAAAACAGATAAAGCCCACTGCCAATAACGATCACGCCCCCCAGATAAGCAGGCAGGTCAGGAAGATCCGAGAATAATAGCCATCCCAGTCCCAGTGCCCAGAATATCTGAGAATACATAAAAGGGGCTACTGTTGTTGCCGGCGCATATTGATGGGAGATGATTATCAGGCTATGGGCCAGTCCGCCAAACAACCCGATGCAGAGTAAAGCTGCCCAGGCCAAAAAGGACGGCGGTATCTGCCAGACAAAAGGAACAAATAAGCTTGTTGTTATAGCACCAACCATCGCGGTATAAAACAACGTAACAGACAAGGGGTCATTGCCCGACAACTTTCGCGTAGTCACATTATAAATAGCGGCGCAGCACGCCGAGCCAAAGATACACAGCGCACCTATCCCGGTCTCTGCAGAGTTCAGATCGTTCATCCCGGGTCGGACAATCATCAGAGTGCCAATAAATCCGACAGCAATAGCAACTATCGAAGCGACACTAACCCGCTCGCCAAGCAGCGGGATTGAGATCAATAAGACTAACAACGGCACCGTAAAAAAAATGGCGGTGGCTTCGGCAAGCCCCAGCATCGTCAGGCCGAAAAAAAATAACACCGTATCAATCAACAGGATCAGTGAACGTCCCACCTGTGTGAATAACTGTTCAGACTTCAACAACTTCACACCATGCTTCGGCCAGAGAAAAGCAGCCATCAACACCAGGTGTCCCAGATATCGTGCCCAGACAACCTGCGCCACGGGTAAAAACTCGCCTAAATATTTAGCCAAAGCCTCCTGAACAGAGATCAGCAGCATGGCACCCATCATGCAAAAAATTCCACGAAGAGGGTTCGTTTCCATAAAGTCCTCAAAACTTAACATCACATCGGAATGAAATAGTGCGATTGGGTAACCCGGGTACACATCAACGGCTAAATTGTTACCACATCTTCAGTCCCGCTGAAGCGGTTCAACCTCCTCAACAAAGCCCTGCAACAAGGCCCTGCAACAAGGCCCTTCAACATAGCCCCTCAAGAAAGCAAAAAAGCCCGGCCTGTCGTTATCCAGCCGGGCTGTTCACACGTATAGATCAGGCGGCTTCGTGCAGTGCCGCCGTCAGATCCATGATCGCCTGCTTACCATCACCAAACAGCATCACCGCATTGTCCATAGCGAAGAGTGGATTTGGCAAACCGGCAAATCCGGGGCTCAGGCTTCGTTTTACGATAACAACACTTTTTGCCTGGTCTACATTGAGAATCGGCATACCATAAATCGGGCTGCCTTTATCTTCCCGGGCCATCGGATTCGTCACATCGTTAGCGCCAATCACAATAACCACATCAGTTTTACTAAAATTGGGATTCGACTGCTCCATTGTTTTCATGGCGTCATAATCAATCTCAGCCTCTGCCAACAAGACATTCATATGGCCCGGCATCCGACCCGCTACGGGGTGTATAGCAAATTCAACAATAACTCCTCTGCTGACAAGTGTATCAGCCAGCTCTCGCACGGCATGTTGAGCCTGCGCCATCGCCAGTCCGAATCCCGGCACGATGACAACTCTTTGAGCATCTTCCAGCATCATACTCACCTCATCCGGCGAAGATGAAGTAACCTTACCTTTATACACCTCATCTGCATCAATACTATTGCTATCGGGCACGGCCATCTTGCCGAACAGAACATTCAGCAGAGACCGGTTCATTGCAACACACATTATCCGGGTCAGAATAATGCCTGAAGCGCCCACCAGCGCCCCTGAGATAATCAGCACAGTGTTGCCCATAATGAAGCCCGCCGCAGCCGCCGCAATACCTGAGTATGAGTTGAGCAAGGCAATAACCACCGGCATATCAGCACCGCCAATAGGCATTACCAGCGTCACCCCCAATATCAGTGATAACGTGACTAAAAGGATAAATCCGCCTATTCCGGCCTGACCTGTGATCAGCAGAAACACCGCGGCCAACGATGCCAGCAACAATCCCAGATTAACAAACTTCATACCACTGAAGCCGATCGCCTGGCCCGGCAGAATCTCTTGCAGCTTACCAAATGCCACCGCACTTCCGGAAAATGTCACCGTACCGATCAATACCGCCAGCATCACTGCGCAGTTCGCAATAATCAGCGTCGTACTGGAAAGCTCGTTACCTGCAGCCATAAAGGACAGATAACTTGCAGCAGCCACCCCCAGAGACGCGCCGCCCCCCAGTCCATTCAGGATCGCAACCATCTGAGGCATCGAGGTCATCCGGATCTTAGCCGCCATCAGCGCTCCGATGAGGGCCCCGAGAGCAAGCCCTGCAAACACGACTTCATAGTGAATCACTTGCCGATCCAGCAGGGTAATGACAATCGCCACCAGCATACCCAGTGCAGCCATGCGATTGCCGCTCACCGCTGTTTTCGGACGCGTCAGCCCTTTAATGCCCAATACAAACAATAATGCCGCAACCAGATAAAAGAGATTAATAATCACGCTGTTCATGATCAGGCCCTCCGCTTAAACATCTTCAGCATGCGATGGGTAACCATAAAGCCGCCCACCACATTGATAGTTGCAAACACAATCGCAACAAACCCCAGCAACTGGACAATGGCCCCCGGCTGATCACCAGAACCGGCCGCCAGAATCGCACCCACAATCGTAATACCTGAAATGGCATTACTGCCGGACATCAGCGGAGTGTGAAGGGTTGGCGGTACTTTAGTAATCAGTTCAACACCGAGAAATACCGCCAGGGCAAACAGCGATAGTAAAATAATAAACGCTTCCATTATGCGACCTCCTTAAGCACAGATTCACGTGCCTGCAGCGGCAGATTCATCCTTTCACGCACGAGGTTGCTGACGATATCCCCGGCATGAGTCACCACTGATGCCTGAATAATCTCGTCATCAAAATTCAGCTCATAGTTACCCTGATCATTAAGTATGTGGTTAAGCAGGTTTTCGATATTATTACCGTACATCTGACTGGCATGGTGTGCGACCGTCGACGTGATATTGTCCGGGCCGATGATAGTGACGCCCCCGGCAACAATCTCTTTGCCATGCTGAGTCAGTTCACAGTTACCACCGCGCTCTGATGCCAGATCGATAATCACAGCACCACGCTTCATCTGTCGGACCATCTCCGCGGTAATGAGAACCGGAGACTTAGCACCGGGAATGGCAGCGGTAGTGATAACGATATCCTGCTGACTTAACACTTCCGTCATCAATGCCCGCTGACGTTGCAGAAACGCCTCATCCTGCTCCCGGGCATACCCGCCCTGGTCTTCTGTAGTATTCGCCTCAAGCGCCAGTTCAACGGGCTTAGCGCCAACCGAGATAATCTGTTCACGGGCTGCCGGACGCACATCATATGCCTCAACCACCGCTCCCATTCGTTTTGCAGTCGCGGCAGCCTGCAGACCGGCAACGCCAGCGCCCATAATAAACACCCTTGCAGGACTCAGATTACCGGCCGCAGTCATCATCATTGGATAGATTCGCTGTGAAGCGCTGGCCGCCAGCAACACCGCCTTATATCCGGCAAGCGTTGCCATAGAAGAGAGAACATCCATACTCTGAGCCCGGCTGATCCGGGGAATCAGCTCCATTGCGATACTGCTTACGCCCTGTTCTGCCAGGGCGGTAAACCGTTCGGGTTCAACTAAAGGATCTATCATGCCTATTAATAATTGCCTGCTCTGCAGCGAAGCAGATACCGTATTTAACATTTGGCCAGACAGATTCACCCTCACCAGAATATCCGACTGCCGATAGATATCCTCTGCCGACGGGTTTATCTCGGCGCCGGCATCCCGATAATCCTGATCACTAAAACCGGCCGCAAGGCCCGCACCACTTTCAACCGCAAATGTTGCGCCTGAGCCTGACAGGCGTGATATATTTTCAGGTGTCAGCGCAACTCTGGTCTCATTGGCCGATGTTTCTTTTGCAATACCAATTCTCATATCGATACTCCCTAAGCGGCTCCTTTATTCAAGCAACAGATATCCTGTGCGCGTGTATTACACGCACAGGGATCTCTTATTAAGTAAATGAGTGTCCGGAACCAGACTTAGATTTTTTTAGATTTATTATCAGAGTTTTTTGCAGGGATCAGTTACAGGCCTGATTCAGAACAGCCTGAAAGAGTACATTGCACCCGGCATGGAGGTCTTCGGGTTTGGCATTTTCTTCTTCGTTATGACTGATACCGTTTTCACACGGAACGAATACCATACCGGTAGGGGCTACCCGGGCGATATAACAGGCATCATGACCGGCACCACTGACGATATCCCGATAACTATAGCCCGCATCTTTTGCTGCCTGGCGCACAGAATCAACACAGCCCTTATCGAAAGGAACCGGTGGGGAATACCAGATCTGTTCAAACTTCATCTCCAGACCCAGCTCATCGGCAATCCTTGCCGTCACATCCCGCAACTCAGCATCCATTGCAGACAGCACATCATCATTCGGATGACGGAAATCGATGGTGAAAAAGACTTCCCCCGGGATGACATTACGAGAGTTCGGGAATACCTGCAGCAGGCCGACAGTCGAACAGGCATTCGGCTGATTCGTCAAACCGATGCGATTTACTTCATCAATGATCCTGGCAGCCCCCAGCAGCGCATCTTTTCGACGTAGCATAGGCGTCGGACCCGCATGGGCTTCCTGCCCCGTCAGAGTAACTTCGTACCAGCGCTGCCCCTGAGCATCGGTGACCACTCCGATTGTGGTTGCTTCCTCTTCAAGAACAGGCCCCTGCTCGATGTGCGCTTCAAAAAAGGCTTTTACCGGACTGCCAACCTCATGCTCACCGGCATAGCCAATACGTTGTAACTCTTCGCCCATGGTCTTGCCATCAAGGTCTGCACGACTTAAGCCATACTCAAGATCAAAAACCCCGGCAAATACGCCAGACGCAACCATAGCCGGGGCAAAACGAGAGCCCTCTTCATTGGTCCAGATAGAGGCCTCAACCGGATGATCTGTTTCGATATTGTAATCATTCAGGGTCCGGATGACCTCCAGTCCGGACAGTACGCCATAAACACCATCAAATTTACCACCGGTAGGCTGAGTATCAATATGACTCCCCATAACGACAGGAGGCAGATCATTATTCTTACCCGGCCGGCGGGCAAAAACATTACCCATCTTATCAACACGTACGGTGCAACCCGCCTCCTCACACCACCGGGTAAACAGATCACGCGCCTGCTTATCCAGGTCTGTCAAAGCCAGTCGGCAACAGCCTCCTTTTTCGGTGCCTCCGATTTCGCCCATCTGCATCAGGCTGTCCCAAAGTCGCTGCTCATTTGTAATTATGTTTTTCATCGCTAAAGGCTCCTATTTAACGCTATTGGGGTGCCCGGAAAAGGGCCGTATACTACTTCCCATCAGCTAAAATTAGTTTATTTTTACCATTTGGTCAAAGTTTATTTTATGATAGATCTGCAGACTTATTAGTCTCTTTATATTCAATTAATCAGGATTAAATACCAATAGACAGCCAAAGGCCTGAGGAGCGCATCAACGGTGTCATAGGTCTGTTTCTGTATGCTGCTCAGGCTGACAATCAGACGGTCTGTGAGAGCCCGTCCGTGTCAGGCGGCCGATAAATGCTACAGATTAACCAGATGTCCCATCCTGGTTTGCTTAGCCCTCATATAGTTCAGATTATGCTGTTGATAACCGGCCTCTATCGGCAAGCGGGAAACGACCAGACCCAATGCCTGCAAGCTCTTAATTTTTTCCGGATTGTTCGTCAGTAACCGTAGTTGTGATATATTCAGGGCTTTCAGCACCTGCGCCGCAATATCGTAACGGCGGCTATCAATCGGCAAGCCAAGCCGCAGATTAGCATCAATGGTGTCCAGACCCTGGTCCTGTAACTGATAGGCCCTGAGCTTATTCCTGAGTCCTATACCCCGCCCCTCCTGACGCAGGTAGATCAGAACACCGCACCCTGCCTCACTGATAATCCTCAATGAACTGTCAAGCTGTTCACCACAATCACAACGGGAGGATGCAAACAGGTCTCCGGTGGCGCACTCTGAGTGAATCCGGATAACCGGCGCAGCGTCCAGGGATGGTTGCCCCATCACCAGATAAATATGCTCTTTCCCATCGGCAGGATCGGTAAAGACCGTCATTGAGAAATCACCATAAGCGGTTGGCATCGGCACAGTGACAGAATCAGTGGATCCGGGGTAACTTGCTTGTTCAGACATAGAAACTCCGTCTATACGTTTTGATTAACCTCACTCTCCTTACACTCAGCCCGGTGAGGCTGATAACCGACCCAGGCCTTTGCAGGCCCGGGCATTCAGAGGGATTACTTACTGAATTCTGGAATAATGTGCTTACCGTATTTTTCTACGATACTTTCCTCATCACCGTTATCCAGATAGATATTGAACTGTGTGGTACCTGCCGCTTCCAGGTCTTTCAGTTTGGCAATATGATCATCTACAGAGCCGAGAACACAGAACTCCTCAACGATGTCCGGGGTAATGAAGTCAAGGAACGGGTTATCACTCTGTCCATGTTTAGAGTAATCATAACCCTGACGATTCCTGATATACGAGGTCAGGCTTTCAGGCACCTGGCCGCTGCTGTCGCCATACTTTTCGACGATATCTGCAACGTGGTTACCCACCATCGCAGGAAACCACTTTGTAGCTTCAAGACAACGCTCTTTAGTACCAAAATACGCAGGAGCTGAGGCAATCACCTGATAGTTGCTCATATCGCGACCCGCGGCTTCACCGGCTTTCACCGCCTGATCTTTGAACCATTCAACCAGCGATGGAGAGCCTATCTGCAACACCACACCATCCCCCACTTCACCGGCTGTCTGGAGTGCTTTAGGACCGTAAGCGCCAATATATACAGGCAGTTCATAGCCTTGCGCCCATGGGAATTTAACCGGTGCCGGACAATCGTCATACATCACCTCGTCACCCCGCACCAACGCCTTAACCTTGGTGGTAAATTCAGCAACCCGAGCCAGATTGGCCGGTTTCTTACCCAGCACGCGAACGCCGCTGTCACCACGTCCCAGACCGATATGAAAACGGCCATTACTTTGCAACGCCAGACTACCGAACAAGCTTGCAGCCTGAGACCAGTCACGCGCATTAGGATGCGTTACACAGGGACCAAAACTGATCTTGGACGTATGCTCCATACACATCGCCATCGCGGGGTATGACTCACGCCACAGCACATGAGAATCGTAGAACCAGCAGTGGGTAAAACCCGCGTCTTCCGCTTGTTTAGCCAGGTTACGTGCGCGTTCAGGGCTAATAAAGCCTTTAAAAGTAATACCGAAATCCATAGTTATTCTCCTGATAAGGATTTTTTGTTTTAGTGTCAGTGGTAACGATTAATGATCAGGCGCCCAGATCTTCACGCCAGCGTGGGAGAAGGGCACCTTTTTCGAGATATTCAGGCGAATCAGAATCGGGGTAATAGCTTCGATGCAGCGAGCATTAACCGCAGGCCCGGCGTTGTAGGCGTTAACGTCCAGATAGCTGATCAATTCAATCACCTTCTCTTTGGCGGCCAGGTCATTTCCGCATACCAGAATATCGCAGTTAATGGCATGACCCAGTTTGTTCAGCGTGGCCGCCGAAACATTGTGCAAAGCGCCTACCACCGGAATATCGTCACCCAACAGTGCCTGAGCCGCTTCAGTGGCAGAACCTTCTGCAGGCATATCCACAGCTTTTGGATCGCCCTCTGCCAGAGGTACAACAATATCCACCAGAACCTTATGACTCAGTTCCGCCTTAATCGCCTCAAGCGTGGCATTGTGGGCGGAATAAGGGACCGCCAGAATAACGATCTCATCCGCTGCGGCCGTTGCACCGCTGTTATCGGCACCACTAATCACACCCGCTACACCAGGCTGCTTGTCATTCAGCTCATTAGCTATGTCTGCCGCCCGTTCGCCATCGCGAGAACCCAGAACAACATCAATACCGGCAGCAGCAAAGCGCAGAGCCAGTCCTTTTCCCTGCGGGCCTGTTCCACCCAAAATAGCAATTTTCATCTAAATAGATCCTCTTGTTGTGGGCGCACCAGATCACGGGCAGAGCTGTCACACGCCTGCCAGTCAACGCCTTTAAATATCAAAACCGGCTTTTTGCCGTTTTTACTCATCAGCAAGCCGGAAGCGGCTGCAATCTCATCCGCCAGAGCGGGAACTGTGACTGAAAGAACCCGGCCATAAGCATCTGTGTCGCCAGCCAGATCAACTTTTGCGGGAACATTGGCGAGTCCAACAGCTACATTCACCAGGCCCATTCGCCACGGGCGCCCGAAGGTATCGGTAATAATGACGCCCAGGGCTTTACCTGTTGCCCGCTCGATCGAGCGACAGATCTCTCTGGCACTGTGATCAGGATCATGGGGGAGAATAATGACCTTGCCGGCAGCATCGACATTCGACTCATCAACGGCCGCATTGGCACAGATAAAGCCCAGTCGATGCTCCGCAATAATGGTGCCTTCTTGCTGCCCGGGTCGTTTCGATGTTCGGACTAAACGCTTGGATTCAGATAGAACCACCTGAACTTTACGCGGATCTTTATTCAGATCGGCGCCAAGTTTCAGAGCCTCTTCGCCGGGGGTAACCTCACCCAGCTCAATAATCTGGCCTTCCTGTTTTGAAACCACTTTATGGGCGATAACAATGATGTCGCCGTCATCGAGTGGGTACTGACTCTTATCGATAGCCGACAGAATAATGCCGGGAAGATCATCTCCGGGTTTAATGTCCGGAATCCCTTCGAGGGCATGAATACTGACGTGTTTGTGATTGTTGTTATTCATTGTAAGAATTCCTATGCGGACATTTTTTCAGGCCAGATCTCGGCCCGATCTAAATCCTCAGGGCGGTCAACATCAAAAGAGAGGTTCTCAAGAAAAAGGCGGGTGGTGTGCAGCCCCTCGTCAAAGGCAGACAGAAGATGTATCTGACAGGAGTCGGGGCCGAAGCTGAATGGCACGATATTGGGCGGAGTTGTCATCATTGCATTAGTACCGCCATCATAAGAGGGGCAGACAACCACTGAAGGCGCCACAACCCGATGACTGAGAAGGCATTCGATCTCATCGAAATCGAGTGTTTTTATATCGCCCGGTATAACCAACTGGGTTTCAACCCCTCGTCTCTCGTTATACTCAGCAGCAAGCGTTACTGCGGCATTCAGCCCTGCCAGTTTCTGTTCCTCAAGCAGCACTTCCGCGCCATGACTTTCTGCAATCTCCTGAATGCGCTTAGATTCGGTGACAACAAGCAGGTTATATTGAGGATAGCGTTGGCGGAAAAAATTCAGATTTTTTTCAAACAAGCCAAGCGTTAACTTTTTTCTCTGATTCCGGCTTAAAACTTTTGCCAGACGGCTTTTAGAGCGCTCTGGGCTTTTCATCGGAATAACGATAGATAACTTCATAGCCACCCCCGACCTACACCGCGATCTTTCTGCCAGAGCCAGGCAGCTGTGATGAAGAGTATCCGGAACAACAGCCCTGTTGCCGCGCAGCCTGATAAACGTGAACAATGGTTTCTGCCAGCCTGATTTTATTTTGACGGCTGAACATCAGAGTGTCGGTTGCCAACACATGCGCTACCGAAGCCGACAGTTCAGAGACGGCACTGCGATCCACCTGGTCGATGACAAAAGCGTCTATCAGACCGCTATAAAAATCGGCCACCCCGATCACATCACCCCGATAACCGGCAACCTTCATCATCTGGTCGGCGGGTCCCTTTACGGTCTCGCCATTAATCAAAGGAGACACTGCAACCTTAAACGCAGACGCTTTCATCAGGGCTTCGGTCATTCCCGGAACCGACAAAATCGGCTTAATGCTGACAATGGGATTACTCGGCGCTATAACAATAAGATCCGCGTCCTCAATGGCCTTAAGCGATTCTGGCGTAGCGGTGGCATCCTCAATACCGGCTATTTTGAAATCCAGCACCTCCGGACGACACGCGTACTTTACAAAGTAATCCTGAAAATCAATCCAGCCGCTGTCAGTCATCACCTTATTCTGAATGCAGCTGTCTGTTGGCAGGATAATCGGCGTTTTAACACCATATGAACGAGCGATCTTAGCCGCTATTTCACTGGGGCGGACGCCTTGTTTACGCAGTTCTGTACGGTAAATATGGGTGGCGAAATCTTTGTCCCCCAGATACATCCAGGTATCTGCCCCCAGTTTTTTTAACTGATCAAGAACCCGGCTGCTTTCTGCCTGCAGCCCCCACCCCTTGTCTGTATCGATCTCTTCAGCCAGGGTATAGGTCAGCGTATCAATATCAGGAGAAACCCACAGACCATGAAAATCCTGATCATCAGCAACATTACCAATCACGCTGAACTGCTCAGAAAAACGGCTGAAGGCAAAACCTTCCGCCATTTTGGCACCACCTACTCCGCCACTTAACAGCACAATCTTAAGTGGCTCGTTCATGACGCAACCCTCACAGCGTCGGCCGTAGTCGCAATCAGCTGAACACTGGCATCGGGGGACAGCGACCGATTCACTGTATCCCGTTCATAATGTTCAATAACGCCATAAAGAGTGTTGCGACGAACCGGATCACGTCCTGCTGCACTGATCATGCGAATCATATCTTCAGGAACAATTTCCTGTTTGTTTTTGCCGCCTGCGGCCCGGGAGATACTTTCATTCATCAGCGTACCACCCAGATCATTCGCGCCTGCCCGCAGCATCTGCTGGGCATACCCCGGCCCGAGTTTTACCCAGGAAGCCTGAATATTATCAATCCAGCCATTCAGCATCAGACGGGCAACCGCATGCATGCGGAGATTTTCTTCAGGCGTTGGGCCCGGTCTGACATTGGGAATATTCATATAGAGCGGGGATTCATAATGCACAAAGCCCAGAGGTACGAACTCGGTAAAACCACCCGTCTGTTTCTGAATCGCTCTGATCTTAGCGATGTGCGATGCCCAGTGCTCAGGGGCATCAATATGGCCGTACATAATAGTGGCCGTGGTGGGTAATCCCAGTTGATGAGCCGTGGTGATAATCTCAATCCATTGTTCGGTGGTCAGCTTATCGCGGGTTAATTGCTGACGAATTTCAACATCAAGAATCTCAGCGGCGGTACCCGGCATTGAGCCCAGACCGTGATCCATAAGATCCTGAATAAACTCAGCCACGGACACCTTGCTTTTCAATGCACCAAACCAGATTTCAAAGGGGGAAAAGGCGTGAATATGCATGCCCGGAATACGGGTTTTGATCGCCTTCAGGATTTCACGGTAATGGCTGCCATCAATATCCGGATGCAAACCGCCCTGTATACAGACTTCTGTAGCCCCCCGGTTCCAGGCCTCTTCAGCCCTGTCGGCAACCTCATCAAAACTGAGTAGCTCAGCTGTCGACTCATCTTTACGTTTAGCAAAACCGCAGAACTTACAGCCCATATAGCAAACATTGGTAAAGTTGATATTCCGGGTAATCACAAAGCTGGCCTGGTTTCCCACGGCCTGACTGCGGATGTAGTCGGCAGTCGAAATAAGCGCATCGAGTGCCGGGCCTGTGGCGCCGAACAGGGTTACAGCATCAGATTCAGATAGTTCAGCTCCCTCTAAAACAGAGGTGAGGATGTTGCGGATGTTCACGTCAATACCAGACAACTGATCACTCAGTTTATGGTGTTCAGAGACACTGTTATTCAAACTTAAAATACTTGGGGCGTTCATATTTCTTTCCTTAACTTAAATTCAATGGCACCTAAGAAAAGACGTGGTATTCATCCTGCTGGCAGTTTTGAACTGCCACGAAGCTGAACGAACCGTCCGGGAATAAGAATTCACACAGGACTAAACAGGCGGAACAGATGCACGCTCTACTAAATATTTCAGCGCGTGAACTGAAGAGAAAACAGTCTTAAACATCAGCGGCTGATGACGCGGAAGTGCTTCACTATTCATCAGTCCCATTACTCCGTGTTTATTTTTATTCTCGGTATAGGTCTGCATCCACAAACTTTTTACCAAACGGTAAAATAATACTAGACTAATATTTACCATCTGGTCAATAGATTATTCAAAGATATTTAATCTTCACCAATAGCCAATATAAGTAATTGAAATTAAAGAAATATAATCAATAATGAATGAAACAGGCGGGAGTTTCAGAGGCTTAAAAATTCAATTTCCAGTCAAAATCATAGGCAGAAAAGTTGAACGCCTGCTGTAATAATCGAGGATTTAAAAGAGAATAGATGGGGATGCGAGACATAAAAAAACCAGATAAAGCACTGTTACGGGCATTATCTGGTTGCTGTCTTTTCGTAGACCGGCGAATCAAACCACCGCAAGAGCTTACTTCATGCCAAGCCCTTTAATAACTAAATGTGTCAGAAATTCTGTCGCATTATCAAAATCATCATCCTGAAGTTTTTCTTTGCCTAAGGATATGCTTATCTGAGATGAGAAGTCAGCGTAAGTCTGAGTAGACGACCAGATCATAAAAAACAGATGATAAGGGTCGACATCATCCATCACACCTTCAGCTATCCATTTTCTCACCAGTCTGACATCGGCATCCAGTGCCGGAGTCAGGTGTGATTTGAGATACTCCTTCAGATAAGGCGCCCCGTTAATGATCTCTATCGCGAAAACTTTAGAAGCCTCCGGATTACTTCGGGATAACTCGACCTTGCCTCGTATATAGTTACGCAGCATCTCCTTCGGGTTCTCTCCGAGCTGATCCAGCAACGCCATTTTCTCGACCCACATGTCGAGGATATTTTTCAGAACCTGTTGATAGAGAACCTCTTTGGAAGAAAAATAATAGATCAGGTTCTGCTTAGACATACCCGCTTTTTCAGCGATAGTTTCAAGCGCAGTCCCGTTATAACCATTAAGCGAAAAAAGGTGTTCTGCAGCCCTGAGAATAGTATTCTCATGCCCCTCCCGAATACGGGAGCGGCGACGCGGTTTACTATTAACGACTTCTTCCGATGAATTCGACATTATGAATTAATACCCGATATAAGAATTAAATACTCAGAAGATATTTTACCATGTGGTAATTAACGAATCGACCAGCGAACCATGTTCCTGACTTAGAATCAGTCTGCAGTTCTCTCAAATATCAGATCCCAGACCCCATGTCCGAGGCGCTCACCGCGCTTCTGGAACTTGGTCACAGGACGCCACTCCGGCTGGGGAGAGTAAGCCTGATCACCGGCGACATTACGATAACCCGGTGCCGTACTCATCACTTCCATCATATGCTCGGCGTAGTTTTCCCAGTCGGTGGCCATATGGAACTGACCGCCCACTTTCAGCTTTTTACGGATGGTTTCTGCAAAAGCCAGTTGCACAATACGGCGCTTATTATGCTTTTTCTTATGCCATGGATCGGGGAAAAATAGCTGCACAGTGCTCAGGCTGCCATCTGGAATACACTGCGCCAGTACTTCGATAGCATCGTCGCAAAATACCCGGATATTGCTCAGCCCTTCCTTTTCTGCATTACTCAGCAGACGGCCCACACCAGGACGGTGAACCTCGATACCGATATAGTTTTTCTCCGGCTGATGCTTGGCCATTTCAATCAGCGAGTCGCCCATACCGAAGCCGATCTCCAGCACCACGGGTGCCTCGCGACCAAAGACTTCGGTCAGATCCAGCATCCCCTGGCTCAGCTCCAGTCCCATGTGTGGCCATACGGTTTCCATCGCTTTCTGCTGACCTTCAGTCATCCGCCCGGCACGCAGCACAAAGCTTTTGACGGTACGCATATATTTTTCACCGACCGACTGATCCGGATTCTGCTGTTCAGTTTTGTTTTCTTCTGACATCTGTCTGGGTTCTCACTTAAAACAAAGCAGCCTGATCAACGGACCAGGCTGCTGTAATCTTTCATTTTATCTGACCACCGCAGGCGGTCTCTATTTGTAAATCAATTAGTTAGCAACAACCAATTATTTACCGACAATAGTGCCTTCCATCGGTGAAGAGGCGCTGGCATATTTCTTCCGCGGCATCCGCCCGGCCAGAAACGCTTCACGACCCGCTTCAACGGCTTTACGCATCGCAGATGCCATCAGAATCGGGTTACGGGCACCCGCAATTGCTGAGTTCATCAACACTGCTTCACAGCCCATCTCCATCGCCACAGCAGCTTCAGACGCAGTACCGACACCCGCATCCACCAGCACTGGCACTTTGCAGTCTTCCATAATGACATTGATATTATGCGGATTGAGGATACCCAGACCGGAACCGATCATTGATCCCAGCGGCATAATAGAGACACAACCCAGTGCCTCCAGCTCTTTGGCAACGATCGGGTCATCACTGGTATAAACCATTACTTTGAAGCCGTCACGCACCAGAATATCGGCCGCTTTAATGGTTTGAACCACGTTTGGATAAAGGGTTTTCTGATCACCCAGCACTTCCAGTTTCACCAGGTCGTGACCATCCATCAGTTCGCGGGCCAGCATACAGGTACGTACCGCATCCTCGGCATTAAAACAGCCTGCAGTATTCGGCAGTATGGTGTATTTATCCGGGGAGATAACATCCAGCAGGTTCGGTTCATCCGGATTCTGGCCGATGTTAGTGCGGCGTACTGCCACAGTAACAATCTCAGCGCCACTGGCTTCAATGGCCAGACGGGTCTCTTCCAGATCGCGATATTTACCGGTACCTATCAACAGCCGGGACTGAAAGCTACGGCCTGCAATAATCAAAGGATCGTTAAGTTGTTCAGACATTATTCTCTACCCAGTTAAATTCTGTAATATTCTCTCAGACACACATCGGAGCCGGGCTGATCAGCCACCACCAATCGCATGAACCACTTCCACCCGGTCGCCCTCCTGCAGCACTGTTTCAGCGTGCCGGCTGCGGGGTACGATCTCCAGATTCAGCTCCACCGCGACACGACGTTCACCCAACTGCATCGATTCGATAAGACCCGCCACAGAGGTGCTTTCCTGAACCTCCAGAGTGTCACCATTTACCTGTATCAACATTGAGATTGATCCATTTTTATTAACTTAACTGCCGGAAAGCTGCCCGGCCAAGATTTAACCAGCCCGCCAGAAACAGAACACCCCCCCCCGGAGTTACCGCTCCCAGCCAGTGCTGACCACTGAGCGCCAGCGCATAGAGGCTGCCGCTGAAAAAAACAATACCCGCCATAAACAATACTGCAGTCTGACGTAACCCACTGTCTGACTGGCGCAACATCAATAAACCGACACCCAACAGCGCCAGGGTATGAAACATCTGGTACTGAATTCCGGTTTGTAGCACTTCATATAACCGGACACTCAACTGTGTTCTGAGCATATGTGACGCAAAGGCACCCAGTGCGACGGTGATAAAACCGCTAAGTGCGGTACATAGAATGACAAAACGGGCAGACATAAGAGTTCCGGAACATTATGGTGGCTATTCTAACAAAGCTTAACGGTTGCGATAAGCAATAAAAAAGCCGCACTCAGCAGAGGGCGGCTTTATAACCAACGAAGCCGGGAACCTGAGCGATCAGGCTTCCAGCATCGCTGTTTTAATCTTCTTCATGGCGTTCTTTTCCAGCTGACGAATCCGCTCTGCAGAGATTTCATAGCGGGCAGCCAGCTCATGCAGTGTGGCTTTCTCTTCACCCAGCCAGCGCTGTACCAGAATATCCCGGCTCCGCTCATCCAGCTGTTCCATCGCGTCACTCAGACGCTGATTGGAATCCGCCTCCCAGTTAGAATCTTCCAACTGACTCGCCGGATCCTGACTGTGATCTTCGAGAAAATAGGCTGGCGACTGATAAGCCCGCTCATCATCGTCACCCACTGGCGCATCAAAAGCCATATCGGTGCTGCTCATCCGGCCTTCCATCTCCCGGACAACATGTTCGTCGACACCCAGATCACCGGCCATCGCGGTCACTTCGTCGTTGGTCAGCCAACCCAGGTTTTTCTTCTTGCTGCGCAGGTTAAAGAACAACTTACGCTGAGCTTTGGTGGTCGCCACCTTCACAATGCGCCAGTTACGCAGAATGAATTCGTGCATCTCCGCCTTGATCCAGTGCACCGCAAAGGAAACCAGGCGAACCCCCATGGTAGGGTCAAACCGCTTAACCGCTTTCATCAGTCCAACATTGCCCTCCTGAATCAGGTCAGCCTGTGACAGGCCATAACCGGAGTAGGATTTAGCAACATGAACCACAAATCGCATATGAGAGAGTACCAACTGACGCGCTGCTTCAAGATCGTTCTCGAAATACAACCGCTCTGCCAGCCCACGCTCCTCTTCTACAGTGAGAACAGGAATCGCAGTCACCTGACGTATATACGCCTCCAGATTCTGACCCGGAGATAATACTTCAATGGCTCGAAGGCTTTTGCCCATTTCTCAACCTCATTACTAATTCATTTAAACTTATGTATCTAAAGGAGAACACTATAAGTTACAGCTATGACACTCTTCTGCCAGACTAGTTCCCACGATACAAAGTCCGCTTCAGGTAACAATTTTGCAAGCTACCCGGCCAATACAAGTTTAGCGAACCGACTAAGATAACGACAACATTAACAGATGGCAAGTCTGACCGTTTAACCTCTTTACCTATATTTACATTCAACAGCCGGGTTGTGTGGTTATCAGTGTCGCCCCGTCCCTGTGCTATACGGTTAACTACTGCGGCTGGATCTGACGCAAATGCCGCCCCACCGCAAGCCAGGCGCCACACAAGCCGAGCAGTATGCTGATCACAAGTAACAGTATTGTTTCAACAAAGCCCAGGCCTGCCAGTTCAAACTGACTATCGTAGAGCGAGACTAACTGTCCGACCGGACCATTCAGAAAGAGCAGACTGAGCTGAATCAGAAGCCAGGCAAACACACCGCCGGCAACCCCAAACCAGACACCATCATAAAGAAAAGGACGGCGGACATAGGCATCGGTTGCCCCCACCAGTTTGGCAATCACAATCTCTTCACGCCGGCTTTCTATCGAAAGCCGGATGGTATTACCAACCACCAGCAATACAGCCATCACAAACAGAGCGGCCAGCACCCAGACCGCCCGTTCAGCCAGTACAACAAAGGCTGCCAGCCGCTGCACCCACTCCATATCGACCACCGCCTCATCAACCTGTGGCAGTGCCTGTAGTTTTGCCTGGAACAGCGGCACCGAAGCCACGGACATATCCCGGGGCAACACCATCACAACCGCTGGCAGCGGGTTACTATCCAGAAAGCTGAACACATCACCAAAACCGGACATCGCCTGAAATTCCAGCATCCCCTGTTTGGCGGTGATCAGTTCCGTTGCGGTAACATCATCACGCAACAGCAATTCACGGCTGAGTGTCTCAGCCTCAGCATCAGTTACACTCAGCTTCAGATACAGTGCAACGCGGGGATCGCCATCCCAGCCACTTCCCAGCTGCTGAATATTTTTCAGGCCGGTATAAAGTGCTCCGGGCAACGCCAGAGCGATCGCCAGTACCGCCAGGGTCATGAAGGTTGTCAGCGGCTGTGATAACAGCGAGAAATAAGACTGTCGGGCTACCTCAACATGGTGACGCAGATAGCTGCGGCCACGATCAGCAACGTTAAGACGGTGGTGTTCGGCCCCGCGATGAACCTTGGCATCCCGTTTGGTATTCGGTTCAACCCGGACAGCCCCTTTGCGGCGCAGATTATTTTCCATCACTGACCAGCCTGCCCTGATTAAGCGTAATCACCCGATGGGGCATCCGTGCGATCAGACCCAGGTCGTGACTCGCGATCAGCACTGTAGTACCCACCTGATTAAACTGCTGAAACAACCGCATCACCTCTTCGGAAAGCTTAGGATCCAGGTTTCCGGTGGGCTCGTCCGCCAACAGAAACTGCGGTTTATGCACAATCGCACGCGCGATACCCACCCGCTGCTGTTCGCCACCGGAAAGCACCACTGGATTGAGCTTCTCTTTACTCAGCAACCCCACCTTATCCAGCGCTGCACGCGCCCTGCGGGCCGCATCTGCAGGATCAAAACCACAGATTCGCAAGGGCAGAACAATATTGTCAAACACCGAACGGTCAAACAGCAGCTGATGATTCTGGAACACCACACCGACCCGGCGACGATGATAGGGAATCTGGCTATTGCCGAGGCTGGCCAGATCCTGATCACCCATCAGTACACGACCATTAGAAGGGCGTTCCATCAGCATCAGTAACTTCAGCAGGGTACTTTTCCCGGCACCTGAATGGCCGGTGAGAAACGCCATTTCACCCTTATCAAGGCTGAAATTCACCTGACTGAGGGCATCATAGCCATTAGGGTAGCGCTTAGTTACATTGTCGAAACTGATCACAGGCGGGTTACCTTAAAAAGACTTCAAAAAGTGATGCCAGGCGGTTATCAACCAACCGTTAAGAAAAACGTCTGACATCAACAGCCTCAGTCAAACAGCGCGGTGACAAACTCTTTTGCCTTAAAGGGCCGCAGGTCATCAACCTGCTCACCAACACCGATATAACGGATAGGCAGGTCCAGCTGTTTAGCGATTGCAAAGATGATACCGCCTTTGGCGGTGCCATCCAGCTTAGTCAGACTGATACCACTGACACCGACCGCTTCTTTGAACAATTTCGCCTGACTCATAGCATTCTGCCCGGTTCCCGCATCCAGCACCAGCATCACCTCATGAGGCGCTTCAGGGTCGAGCTTTTTCATGACCCGAACCACTTTTTCAAGCTCCTGCATCAGGTTGTCTTTATTCTGCAGACGACCCGCTGTATCAGCAATCAGGACATCGATATTCTTTGCCTGAGCCGATTGCAGCGCGTCATAAAGCACCGATGCAGAGTCAGCACCGGTATGCTGTGCCACGACAGGCACATTGTTGCGATCGCCCCACACCTGCAGCTGCTCAACCGCAGCAGCACGGAACGTGTCCCCGGCGGCCAGCATGACCGACTTACCTTCCGCCTGATATTTCTTCGCCAGTTTACCAATGGTAGTCGTTTTACCCACTCCATTAACACCGACCATCAGCAGCACAAACGGCCCCTTACTCTGGCTGAAATCGATAGGCTGTTCAGCCGTATCCAGCAACGAAGCCAGCTCATCTTTCAGCGCAGTGTACAGCGCATCGGAATCCGCCAGCTGCTTACGTTTAACCCGCTCGGTAAGTTTGCCAATAATCTCGGTGGTCGCCTCGACGCCGACATCGGCCAGCAGCAACTGAGTTTCAATCTCTTCCAGCAGTTCATCATCAATCTGTTTGGCGCCCAGAAACAGATCACCCAACCCTTCGGTCAGATTGGCCTTGGTGCGACTAAGCCCCGCCTTGATGCGGCCAAAGAAGCCGGTTTTCTGTTCCGGCTCAGCCACGGGGGCTGTTTCAGTTTCTGGCACAGATTCGGCTTCCACTGCAACTACCTGCAGAGGTTCAGCCGCAGCGTCATCCTGCACTACTTCAGCATCCGGCATTTCATCTTCCAGAGCTACTTCATCTTCCCGAGCGTCAACGGCAAGCATTTCCTGCGCTTTATTATCGACTTCACCGATGTCAGCGGGCTCGACAGCCAACGGTTCACTTACCTCGGGCTGAGTGCCGTTTTCCTCAGGAAGGGCTTTCTGAGCATCATCTTTCTCAGAAGTAAAAATTGATTTAAGCTTCTTAAACATACTTGATTTCTGTCCGGTGTCAGGCGCTGAAGATGCAAAAAAACAGGGTAGTCCCTGTTCCAACTGCGAGTCGTCCTGTATGTTTCATTCAGGCCGTTTATCTTACCATAGTAAAGTCCGGCTGGGGCACTGAAAACAGGCCAGAAAATGACCAGGAACAACCGATGTCGGAAGCGAAATCACCTCTATTCAACCGTACCTACCTGAAGATCATTATCTGGATCGTCGCAATAGCAATTGTACTGCTCACGGCTGGACAGAATAAAGACCCTGACTTTATCAGTATAAAGAAGAAGCCAGACGCTCCGCTGTATTATGTCAGTCAGGAAAAATCGCCCTATGTGCAACTCCACTTTATTCTGCGGACGGGGGCAGCAATCAACAGCGATCAGCAGCTGTTGCAGACATTGTTACAGCAGCAGATTGAACAACAGCTGGCCGGATTAGCGATGCAGCCCCTGTTTACTCAACTCAAAGCCAGGATCAGAACTGAGGCATCGGCAGATCGCATAACCCTCGTCGTGACTCTGCCGGCAAAACAGAGCGGCGCGCACGACCTGATCAGAGAGATGACCGAAACGTTGCTGCAGCAGTTAAATATCTATCAGCCGGACCCCGCTCTTGAGCAGCGCTGGGCTCACCTTGAAGCTGAGCAGTACCTCAAACTGAAAGAGCCGGAAAGTCTTCTGCTAAGCCGGTTCGGCAACCAGATAAGTAGTCCGGCCTCGGTCCACCCACTGCAACGCTTTGCTGACTTTTACCGCAGTAGCACCGCCGTGAGTGCGATGACACTGACCCTGCAGGGGCCGGACGCCGAACCGCTGGCAGAAACACTGGCTCCGTTACTGAGCAAAAGCAGTAATGCCCCCATCATCCTGCCGGTAGCCATTGCGCCGACACGCATCCGGCTTGAGCCAGTAGGTAATCAGACCTACCAGCTGTGGGGCATCGCTCTTCCAGGACGACAGCAGAAAGACTTTGTATCCGAGCTACTGGCAGTCAGAGCGTTACAACAACTGCTGCAACAGCCTGATCTGGCGACTTCACGGCTGATCTGGAAATCACTGGACAAACAGGGTTATCTCGCTATGATTCTGCACGGTCCGAAGATCCGGACCGATACCGATCTGTCAAAAATTATGGAACAATTGCAGGCACAGCTTGATGATGAACTGCTCGACAACACCCGGGCAGCGTTACAGAAAAGCTTTCAGACACAGATGGAACAGACCGAAAATCAACTGAGCATGCTGGATACAGTTGCATTCTATGAGCTGCCTGCAGACTATCTGGAACGCTTTGAAAAAAGCCTCGTCCAGACCGATAACGATAAAATAAGACAAAAGATCAGCAGTTTTCTCAGCAACGCCAGGCACTATCAGCTTATTCTGCCCGCCTACTGAGAGAGATAGCGTTAGACATTAAGGAATTACAATGGCCAGACGTCGCCCCGAACGCAGCTCACAGAAAGTCAGTTCAGGTAATCAGCAACTGCGAATTATTGGCGGCGAGTGGCGCGGCAGGAAACTGAACTTCCCGGAGGTCGAAGGTCTGAGGCCCACTCCTGACCGGGTCAGGGAAACCCTGTTCAACTGGTTAGCATCCTATATTCCCGGAGGACGCTGCCTCGACCTGTTCTGCGGCAGCGGCGCTCTGGGCTTCGAAGCTCTCTCCCGTGGAGCATCCCACGTCACCATGCTCGACAATTCGGCCATGGTGATTCGCCAACTGCGACAAAACATACAGGATCTCAAAACCCAGTCTGCTGAACTGATCAGTGATTCAGCCCTGGAGTGGCTGGATAAACGTAGCGCCGATCTTGAAGTGCAGTTCGATGTGGTTTTTATAGATCCACCCTTTCGCAAAGACCTCGCCGGGCAATGCTGCCTGCTATTGGAGCAGAAAAACCTGCTCGCCAATAATGCGATGATCTATCTGGAAACAGAGAAAGAGCTGACCGATCCGATAGTGCCTGATAACTGGAACCTGTATCGGGAGAAAACCGCAGGGCAAGTGACCTACCGGCTTTATCAAAGAGCAGAGGCGGATAGTTAACCCACCCCGTTGCGGCAGAAGCACTCATCGGGCTGTGCGTTTGGCTGAGACTATCATCGGCTGATTTCGTCTGAATGTCTGACGATAAAACTGCATTTCAAGGGGCTGTCTCAGGGCTGTTTCAAGAGCAGTCTTAACAGTTTTTGCACCTGCATTTGTCGGCCAATGTATACAAAAGCTCAAACCTGCGCAGATAAAGCCATCGCCCACAGATGAATAGAATTATCTGTTTACTATACCTGAAAGAAAAAAAATCATGTGCATCGGAGAATTAAAATCAACCCTTCATAACACCATGATTTTATGACTAAAAAGACAACAACATTTAACTGTTCGTTTTCCTAATCAGCATCCGCTCAATGTCTTCACGACACAACTGACCTATATATAAATGTACTCGCAGAACTTTGAGCCTGTAAAGCATTGGTTACAGCCCTGCATATTGTCTACCAATCTGATATAACCAAACGGAGGCGATCAATGTCCCGTCAACGATTTCTTTCACTATTGAGTGCCCTGTGCTTTCTTTTTTTAGCAAACCTGTCCACAGCTAAAACGCCTGACCTGAATACCCTGAATACACCCCTGAATACACCCCGGTTTGCACCCGACAGAGTCCTGGTTAAATTCTGGACGGGCACTGCTGCATCCGAAATAGGCAAAGCCCATCGTAATGTTAACGGACTGGTTTTAAAGACTATCCCCTTGATTGGTGTTCAGGTTGTGCAGGTACAAAGTGGATCGGTGCCTGCCAAAGTGGCCGCTTATAGGGCCAATCCTAATGTGCTGTATGCCGAACCGGATTACTACCGTTTACTGGTGATACCTGATGAGGAAAGTGGGCCGACTCCTGCAGGGGGTGCAGATTATTTTACCGAACAGTGGTATCTGCATAATGAGGCACAGCCTCATAGCTATATTCGTCAGACTATATTCGGCGCAAGCCTGAACTCCACTTCAGGAACAGCCGATGCGGATATTAATGCACCACAAGGATGGGATATCAGCCAGGGCGTCATCGCGACGAATCCAACGTCTTATGATGCCCCCAAAGTTGCGGTACTCGATAGTGGAGCCGACTGCATAAGCCTTGAGTTGAATGGAAAGTGCCTGGAACAGGTGAATCTGGTGGGCAACTCATTTTGGGATTCATGTACAGGCTCTGAAACGGCCTGCGACAATCTGGGGCACGGCACATTCACCGCAGGTGAGATTGTTGCCAATACCAATAATGGTAAAGGTATCGCCGGAGTAGGCTGGAATACCGCTGCAGGTATATTCAAGGTTTGCTATGCAGAGTTAATAACCGACGGCATAAATGTGTTTATTGCCGGGCTCTGCCCTGTATCAGCTTCGGCTGAAGCGATTGTAACCGCAGCCAGTGACCAGTATGACGCTGACAACAGATTGATAAGAAGCCAATACCATGTCATTACCATGAGCTATGGTAGTGACCACATAGATATAGATGGCAATATTACGCCAACATCGCCATCCAATGCAGAATGTGCTGCAGTACTCGAGGCCTGGCGGCAAGGCGTTGTGGTCGTCGCGGCGGCGGGCAACAGTGGCAATACAGAAAGAGTATACCCGGCCGCCTGTACGATTGCGGATGGCGACCCACTCCAAACGGGCAATGCCCAGTCAACCGTCATAGCCGTAGCGGCATCAGACGACAATGATAACAAAGCAAGCTTTTCAACCTATAGCAACAGCGCTGATCCATGGGTGTCAATGGCGGCGCCGGGCGAGGCGATTATCGGTATACAACCTGACTTTTTCTGCGACATAGCTCCAGGCTCTGATACCTGTGTCGACTGGTGGAACGGCACATCAATGGCAGCCCCTTTAGTCGCGGGTAGTGCAGCACTGGTGTGGAGTGAGCTTTATCAAACCCTGCAGATCGCCAGCCCACCCGCTGACTGTATGATTAATGGTCAACCCTGTAATCAGGCAGTGCGAAACCGGCTGGAAAACAGTGCCGCTAAGGTCGGCGCTAAAAGTCAGAATTTACTGCAATGGACACGCCACGGACGTCTTGATCTGGCGGCGGCTCTTGCAGACCCGTCCAATGCCGACCCCGTTGCCTCTTTCAGTTACATATGTACCGATACTAGCTGTATGTTTAATTCCAGCAGCAGCCATGACAGTGACGGCTTCATTAATTCATGGTCATGGGAATTCGGTGATACCAACTCTTCGACGCTGGCCAACCCCGGTCATACGTATTCGTCCGCCGGCAGCTATACCGTCACACTGACAGTAACCGACAATGGTGGTGCCAGCAGTAATGTAAGCAACCTGATAACAGTCACAGAACCTGTCCAACAGCCGCTTGCTGCACCCACCAGTCTGGTCGCCGATGTGCAGAAGACCGGTAAGGGTAAGGACAAGGTCATCAGTGCTGTGAATCTGTCCTGGGTCGATAATTCAGCCAGCGAGCAAGGGTTTGTCGTAGAGCGCTGCAAAGCGATAACCAGCGGCAGAGGTAAAAACAAAACGGTTACTTGCACCTACGGTGATTTCGTCAGGCTTTCTGCCGAGTACCCGGATCTGAATCCCGTGAGCCTGGATCTGAATCCCGATACCGACCTTGGTTATCGCTACCGGGTAAGAGCATTCAGGTTTACAGTGGCAAATGTAGAGGAACGATCAGACCCTTCGAATGAGGTTGAAATCTGAAAACGGGAAGTATTGCCTAAACGATAAAATGAAATGGTGCCGCACCGTTAGACGATAGTACACCGTCATATTAGCGCTATCACACTCAATAATGCATACACGCCAACAGGGACAACACGCCGTACATCCTTGTTCACAAGTATGTCGCAAAACCGACGAGCGCCGTCTGCAATAACTCGTTTCAGGGCGCTCAGGTATTTTATGTTCCAATTGTTTATTGCTGGTCTGGTGAGATCATAAAGCCGTCAAAAAAGTCACTCAATTGATCACAGGCATTGAGGGGTAAGATATTGGCAACATGCTGATCAGGCCGAACCACCACCATACAGCCGCCAGAGCGATCGATGCCGCGCTGCTCAAAAATATCGTTACCTTCTTCCGCATAAAAGACCTTTTCGTAATCTCTCAGCCCGTACTTCCCTTTGGCAGGCCACAGAAAATCAGACAGGTTTTCAATTGCCAGGTCTTGTTGTTGAAATACTGCATAGACATCAATGACCGCGTCGACATCAGCACCTTCAGGCGTATATTTTTTTACCGGCGAGTCGGCAGACTGTGCTAAAAACTGTACAAGCTTGTACGAATCTGAAGAGTTATCCACAGGGCTTTGTGCATCGCCAAATATAAAAATACGCCAGCGGCCATCCGCTTTATTCAGATGCCCTAAGTGTTGAGGCCTGCCATCGGACACCCGAATCGCTTCAGCTGAGTGGAATCGCTGCCCGATCTTAAACCCTGTCGCCAGGTTCTGATTCTCCACCCCTGTACAGATGAATGAAGCGTCATACTGAATCGATGTACCCGCAATAAAACCATTCTGCCGGGCTATAAATTTCTCAATATCAGCGGTACCAGTCTTAGTCTTAGCCTTAGCGGCATCGTTCTTTGCGGTCGGACGTGTTGCCACCAGGGCTGACATTTGTTTATCTGCGTCAATGAGCTGTTTAGCGACTTTACGGCGCTCTGATGAATAGGTCTGCAACAATTTTGGATCACATCTACCCTGTAACACAGACGCCAGCTTCCACCCCAGGTTAAAGGTGTCAGGCAGTGATGTATTCAGTCCCCAGCCCCCTTTAGGGCTGTGTGTATGGCAGGCATCACCGGCAACAAACGCACGGGGTATCAGGCCTGCCGGATTTCCCGCAGGGGTGTCGTCAAACCGGTCTGCCACCCGCTGCCCAACCTCATAAATTGACCACCAGGCAACTTCCTTCACATCCACTTTATAAGGGTTCATGATGACTTGCGCCTTCGCGATAATATCATCGACGGTGAGGTCAAGTTGTGAGGCTCTCTGATCCTTACCCAACAGGTCGAGCTCGACATAAAGCCTTACCAGATAACCACCTTCACGGGGGATCAGCATCACCGCTCCGTTATCTCTGGACTGAATAAAGCTTTTTACTCTGATGTCGGGAAAGTCTGTGACTAACAAAACATCCATGACCCCCCAGGCCTTATTTGCCGAATCGCCCTCTAACACTATCGACAGGTTTTTCCGGACAGCGCTTCTGGCGCCGTCACAACCGACAACATATCGTGCTCTGATCGTTTCAACTCTGGACGATTGAGAAGCATCGTTTCTCTCAAACGTAGCGGTGACTGGGTATGCATCCAGATCCTGAGTGAGATCAGGATCAACCGTTAACTCAAGCAACTGGCGGTTGTAATAAGGCACAAGGTGAGTGACCGAGTTTTCCATGCCTTCGAGCAACAGATCGTGCAACCGGGCCTGGTTAACAACCCCATGGGTAAACTCTGAAAGGCCCAGTCTCGCATCGCGCACTTTGTGTGTACGCCTGATGTGCTCGGACTGCTCGCTGTCCGGTTCCCAAAATGCATTCTGGTGTAGCTGGTAGGTTTCTTTAACCAGCATTTCACTGCAGTTAAAGGCTTCCATAATCTCAATTGTGCGACACGATATGCCATCCGCCTGGCCAAACAACAGAGGCCCCGATTTCTGCTCAACTATGCAGGTTTTAATGTCAGCGAACTCCGATAGCTGTCTCGCCAACGCTAAGCCCGCTGGACCACAACCAACAATCAGAACATCCACGTCTGTTGGCAGATCCACTATCGGTGGCAGAGGGGCGGGTTCCCGAGCTGCATCCGGAATCTGATAGTTGCCGGGTTTAAAACCATTAAGATGATACTGCATCACATAGTCCTCTTAGCCTTATTCACAGGCTCAGTCTTATTTTTGTATGTCGCACTTTTGCATTCAGCATTTACGAATACGGTAAAGTCTACGTGAAAAACCCAGGAAGCCTGTCACCTGAAAATGGGGACTCTCAAATCCGCTAACTTAGCTGTAAATCCGGAAAGCATGTTTATGTACAGGGTTGCTGAAGCGGTGATTAAATCTGTTACATTCGGTGCGAGAATGAGTGATATCGGAATTGAAAAACTAACAGTAGTGATTGAAAAGAATTCGGAGTTAAGTCACGTGAAAAAGTATTTTGCACGGCTTGATGATAGAGAATACAAAAGATACTGATGACACAATAAACTTTCGCGCCTGATAGGCTCCGGAGTTCGCTGCACTCAACCGCTGTTGGCGGTGTTTGTCTTCATGGTGAGACGAGAGCAGCCTCTTAGCCTGCATTGATCAAAATATCATCGGATTAAGGGGGCAAGTGCGAGCTTCCAAAGCGATACGTACGAATAAGCGTTGACCTCTGTTCTACAACAAAATCAAACTTCCCCCCTCTTCCAGCAAGTAAAACAAAGTTTTACGTTGAGCCACCAGCCACGTCTTTGCTCTACCTAACAGGCATAGCATCGTCGACGTAATAGCGGACCTTCATCTGCTCAATCTGTTTCAGCGTAGTGCCATCACTGGTTTCGAAGGTCAGTTCAAAACGTTGCCCCGGACGGACGATGCCAGGCTGATGAGCGACATACCGGTGCGTCGTGCCAGCACTGTCCTGTGCCAGAAAGCCCATTACCAGGCCTTTCAACGGAAGATTCCCGGAATAACGCCAGCGGCTGGTCCAACTTCTGTCACTGATGCGATGCTGCTGTTCGAGTGTCATATAGCTTTCCACCGCTTTAACAAACCGGGCGTACTGCGACTGACGCACCGCCTCCTGCTTAGCCTGTTGGTGGCCCACATAAGCGCCTAAAGCGGTAGACAGAATAGCGGAAACACCGCCCCCCTCTCCGGCCATCTGCTGATCCCGGTTCTCATGTTTCTGCCACAGACTGTTATTGTCCCGCAGTGCCGCCGCGTCAGGATTAATACTGCCTGGCTGATAATACTGTTTGACCCGGTCAGCCAGCACCTTTGTCTCGGCCGCCCGTTCAGCATTCACCGGGTGATCATGGGCAAACAGACTGCGGGCATTACCTTCCTGCTGGTACTGGCGCTGCCAGATTCCGGTGGCAGCATAGGGGTCATAGCCTGCCAGTGCGGCATACAATACTCCGATACGGTCGGCTTCACGCTCAAGTTCATGGGTGTAAGCAGCCTGATAACCCTGCTTACGCGCAGCGCTGGAGGCCAACAGGCTAATCTGGCTGGTCGTCTGACGCTCACCCGCATGGTTGGCCACCGTATGCGCAATCTCATGGCCAATAACAACAGCAACCTCATCATTGTTAAGCTGCTGCATCAGCCCCCGGTGGACGACAATATAGGTTCCCCCCGTGGTAAAGGCATTAAACGAGTCACGATCAATCAGTACCGGTTGCCAGCGCTCCTGGTTCAGATGGCTGACCTGATGAATCCGGTCAAAAATTGAGACCAGCCGCTGATACTGTTTACGGTCCAGAGCCGAATTTATCTTGCGGCCCGCTTTTTTCTCATCGGCCAGTAACTGCTCAACCGCCGCATTACCCTGCCGTATCTGCGCACTCCGGTCAGCCGCACTCAGGGTTCGCTGTCCGGTTACCCGGTCTGTTTCAGTGATTGACTCAGCCACGTCATACAGGCCTTTATCGATATTCTGCAGGGTCTGACATCCACTCAGAAAGCCGACACTGAGCAGGATAAGCGGTAAAATTAAACGCTGAGTTACTATCATCCGGTCACCTTCAATTCGTCCATTTCAACAGAGATATTCTATAACATTATTAAAATAATTCTTCTTATAACCACCAAAGATGAATACATTCCATTATTGTATTTGTGATAGCCTTGCAATTCAGCTAATATCGCGCACTTGCGGATTTGCTAATATTCATGCAAGCAGAGTAACGTGAACTCATAATGAACATTGCAGTATACCCGGGTACTTTTGACCCAATAACGAATGGACACGCCGATCTGGTTGAACGCGCTTCGAAGCTGTTCGATAAGGTTGTTGTGGCCATAGCATCCAGCCCCAATAAAGAACCCTTGCTGCGGCTGGAAGAGCGGGTCAGACTGGTCGAAACGGTAACATCGCACCTGGACAATATCGAAGTCATTGGCTTTGATTGCCTGTTGGCTGAACTGGTGACCCGACATAACGCCAATATCATTCTGCGGGGCCTGCGCGCGGTGTCCGATTTTGAGTATGAGTTCCAGCTCGCCAATATGAACCGCAAGCTAGCGCCGAAGACAGAAAGTATATTTCTGACGCCGGCAGAACACCTGTCCTTTATTTCATCTACTCTGATACGTGAAATAGCGAGTCTGGGCGGTGATGTAGAACAATTTGTGCATCCTTCAGTCAATCAGGTACTGAAAGATCATTTCGGACGCTAATTTTCAAGTAATTACGAGTCAGTGAGGTAGCCACAATGGCATTAATTATCACAGATGAATGCATTAACTGTGACGTATGTGAGCCGGAATGCCCTAACGAGGCGATTGCTCCCGGTGATGAGATCTATGAGATCGACCCTTCAAAATGTACTGAGTGCGTGGGTCACTACGACACACCTCAGTGTGTAGAAGTGTGTCCGGTAGACTGTATCCCTAAGGATCCGGATCATGTAGAAAACGAAGAACAGCTAATGGAAAAATACCACAAGCTGACAGGTAAGTAAGCGCTTACATTAGACCAAAAAGCAGGCTCAGGCCTGCTTTTTTTATAACTGAAATTTGCCTCACCAGGCCTACTGCATCAATTGCAGCTTATCCAGCCCGTAACGGGCATCCAGTAACCGGCCAATAGCCGTTCCACCCACTGCCAGATGGTAGGCATACTGCATATGCAGGCAACGGACCTTTTCCCAATGGCGGATACCACCGATACCGTAACTGTCAAACAGCTCACTGAATCTCAGCTCGGCAATACGTTGCCGGTCACTTTCTGCCATCATCTGCCAGCGCAGATCCACATAGCGCTGCTGATCGGCCAGATGGGCTGAGCGTAACTCACTGTCGGTTTCAATCTGCTGCTCTATCCGCTTCACCTCGCCCCCGGTTTCAATCTCAGCAATCGCCTGATAGAGGTCTTTAGAACTCAGCCAGTAAAGCGTTGGGAAGGGCTGATCATCCACCAGCGAACGCATCTGTAATACCGCCGGAATACCCTTGTCATTCTGCCAGGCGATATCAACCAGCCCCCGGGGCTTACGCCCAAGCTGTTGTTCGATCAGTTGAAGTTGTTGCTCAGATATGGCCATGAGTATTCCTGTTAAGTATTTCACAAACGTTCCGCAAGGGTGACTACCTCTTCATCCATAACCGGCACTCTGGCGGGCATAATCAGCGCACAGTTATCGAATGGAGCAGCGATCAGTTCCTGATCATCGGTGGCGATCAGATCGCCCTTACTGTACTGCTCAAAACCTCTGACCGGTTCGGCAAAACGAAACTTGTCACTCTGTGCTTTCAGCACCCGGTCGATGCGGTAATGTCCGGCACTGTTATCAGACTGATAACCCCAGTCCGGCAGTTCAACAGACTCATCAAGCATGCCGTGCCGGGCGATGAAGCGCAGGGTAATCGCCAGCGCCTGCCGGGTAGTCGATCGGGCAAAATGCTGGCCACATTCAGCCACCAGTGACACTCCCCCTTCGGTATGGCGTTCATGCTCCGATATCATAATGCCCGGATGGTAACTGCCAAGGTCATAAAGCAGATGCGGGAAGGGGAAGTTCAGCCGGTCAGCAAAGCTCCGGTTACGGCTATTCTGTGGATAGATCAGCATCGGAGCAACGGCAAAGGTGGTGGAGTGCAGGTCCAGCAAACTGTCAGCATTTTCAACGAAGGGTAGCAGCGCTACCGCGCGATGGGCTTCATGGCTGTCCGGGCAGGTCAGCCGGGAAGGCAACCAGACCCGGTTCATATCCTCATCCAGGCAGCGACTGGCAAACGGCCGCTGAGGATCGAAGGTTTTGTAGGCCTCAACATTGGCGAAAATCAGCGTCATCGCCCCTTTAAGCGGACGAATATTATTTTCCAGCAGCCATAACAGGGCGTTGGCACCACAGATCTCATTGCCGTGGGTCAGCGCCTGAATCACCAGTTCCGGCCCTTCCAGGCCCGAATCAAGCCGGTGCACATAATCAACGCCGCAGTTGCCCTGCTGCCAGGCACTCAGGTCCCGGGGTAACAGCTCAACAGGAGCATCAGACTCAGCGATAGAGAACCGGCACGGTGGAACAGACATATAGAACTCTTACAATAAAGTGTTAACGTGTTTTCAGACAACGGTCAGGATCAGACCACTGCATATTGCTCATCCCGGCCCAGCCAGCGCTGAATAATCGCATCACTGAGTTGCGGGTCAGAAACAACCTGACTGGCAATCTGCTTAACCCGCGTCAGCAGATCAGCATCCCGCTGCAGATCTGCTATTTTAAACGACATCATACCGGTCTGACGGGTGCCCAGCACCTCTCCCGGGCCTCTCAGCTCCAGGTCTTTTTCAGCTATACGGAAACCATCGGTGGTTTCGCGCATCACCGCCAGACGCTCCCGACCCTGCTGTGAAAGGGGTGCATGATACATCAGCAGACAAAAACTCTCGACAGATCCACGCCCTACACGGCCTCTCAACTGGTGCAGCTGAGCCAGTCCCAGACGCTCCGGGTTTTCGATAATCATAACCGAGGCGTTGGGGACATCCACCCCCACCTCGATCACGGTGGTGGCCACCAGCAGATCCAGTTCTGCCGCTTTATAGCTGGCCATGATAGCCGCTTTCTCCGCAGGCTTCATGCGCCCGTGTATCAGGCCAATACGCAACTCTGACAACGCTTCACGAAGCTCTTCTGCGGTCACCTCGGCAGCCTGACACTGCAGCACCTCTGACTCTTCGATCAGGGTGCAGACCCAATAGACCTGTCGCCCCTGATGACAGGCATCCCGAACCCGTTGCACTACCTCGGCCCGACGCTGATCGGAAATAACGACGGTGTTTACCGGCGTTCGTCCCGGTGGCAGCTCATCGATTATGGAGCAATCCAGATCGGCATAAGCACTCATTGTCAGCGTGCGGGGGATGGGTGTGGCAGTCATAATCAACTGATGGGGCGCGCGGTGATCGGTGCGCCCCTTCTCCCTGAGTGCCAGTCGCTGATGAACACCAAAGCGGTGCTGTTCATCGACCACCACCAGCCCGAGATTAGCAAAATGAACTTCATCCTGAAACAGCGCATGGGTACCCACCACCACCTGTGCCGAACCATTCACTATCGCCTCAAGCTGAACCTGACGCTTCTTACCTTTCAGCTTGCCCGCCAGCCAGGCAACTTTAAGCCCCAACGGCTCCAGCCAGTTACTGAAGTTGATAAAATGTTGCTCAGCGAGAATCTCGGTCGGCGCCATGACGGCCGCCTGAAAGCCTCCTTCCACCGCCTGTAGCGCAGCCAGAGCAGCGACCACGGTTTTACCCGAGCCAACATCACCCTGAACCAGACGCAGCATAGGATAAGGCTGACAGAGATCGGCAGAGATCTCCTGACTGACCCGTTGCTGTGCGCCGGTTAACGGGAATGGCAGCTGCTGCAGAAACTGATCCCGATAACCACCATCAGCCACCAGCGGCGGTGCACCTGACTGACGGGCACGCTGACGCAGCTTCAGTAGCGAAAGGTGATGAGCCAGCAACTCTTCAAACGCCAGTCGTCGCTGCGCAGGGTGATAACCGTCAAGCAGCTGCTCCTGATCGGCATCCACAGGAGGACGATGCAGAAAACTCACCGCATCATTCAGGGGAGGTAAGCGCCATTGCTGACGCAGATGTTCCGGAATCAGCTCAGTCAGTGATCCCTTCGCCAGATACGTCAGGGCACCGTCGGTCAGCGCTCTCAGGCGGGCCTGATTAAGCCCCTCGGTGGTGGGATAGATCGGCGTCAGCGATTCCTCCACCGGAGTGATAACCGTATCATCCACCCGGCGATATTCCGGATGATAGATCTCCAGTCCACTGGCACCCGTGCGCACTTCACCGAAGCAGCGAATCCGGGTACCTGTTTTGAGGTTATTTTTCTGGGCCGCAGAGAAGTGGAAAAAACGCAGCGTAATCGTCCCGGTGCCATCCTGCAGCCGACACACAAGACTGCGACGGCGTCCCATGGCGATATCGGCACCTTTAACCTCACCCTCAACCACGCCTTCGTCACCGGGCCGAAGGCCGCCGATGGGCATAATCCGGGTACGATCCTGATAACGCAACGGCAGATGAAACAACAGATCCTGCAGGTTGTGGATATCCAGTTTTTCCAGTTTCTGCTGCAGCGCAGCTCCCACCCCTTTCAACTCGGTGACCGGAAGTTGCGCAAGAGGACGTTGGTTCATATCAGTCGTTAATATCCGCGACAGGACAACTGTTCAACGCCTCAATCAGCAGATCTATCGCCTGTGGCCGGGGGAAACTGGCACGCCAGGCGAGGCCCACAGAACGTACCGGAGCCGGGGCTTTAAAGGGCTTGGTTACCACCATATCAGACTGATAATACCCGCCAGTGGCAGACTTGGGGATAACACTGGCACCCAGCCCGGATGCCACCATCATACGAATCGTCTCGAGGGAGCTGCCCTCCGTAATGGTGTGCTTATCCGAGGCGTGGCTGGAGAGGGCCGGGCAGGCTTCCAGCACCTGATCGCGGAAGCAGTGCCCCTCTCCCAGCAGCAGAAGATCCTGCTCATGCAGTGTCTGGCTATCGATCTGGTCCTTGCCTGCCAGCGGATGATCCTTAGGCAACAGCATCATAAAGGGTTCATCATAGAGAGGCCGGGTCAGAATGTCCGGCTCATCAAACGGCAGGGCAACGATGATTGCATCCAGCTCACCATTACGAATTTTAGGGCGCAGATTTTCGGTAAAATTCTCTTCAATATAGAGCGGCATTTTCGGTGCCCGCTTCTGCAATTCAGGTACCAGCTGAGGGAACAGATAGGGCCCTATCGTGTAGATAGCACCCACCCGCAGGGGGCTTGCCAGCTGGTCTTTACCCTCCTGGGCAAGATCTTTAATCGATTCCGCCTGTTCCAGTACTGTCTGGGCCTGTCGCACAACTTTCTGACCTACCGGCGTTACCCGAACCGCGTGCTTACTGCGTTCAAACAGGGCAGTACCCAGTTCATCCTCAAGCTTCTTAACCGCGATACTCAGGGTTGGCTGACTGACAAAACAGCGCTCGGCCGCGCGTCCGAAATGTTGTTCCTGGGCCAGGGTAACGATGTAACGTAACTCAGTAAGAGTCATTCGGGGCTTTCCTTTGTTATGATACGGACTCAACCTGAAACAGGATAAGTACTTTGAAGCATAAGTTAAACAGAGATCAGATTCTAATCGCCGGTTGCGGTGATGTCGGTAGCCAGCTGGGTCTGAGCCTGGCCGCCGAAGGACACCAGGTATTTGGCCTTCGACGTAATATAAACCAGCTGCCCCCGGGTATCCAAGGAATTGCAGCTGATCTGAGTCAGCCTGACACGCTTATTAACCTGCCGCAACAACTGGACACGCTTTTCTACGTGGTGGCGGCCGGTTCCCGTGATGAGTCGGTTTACCGAAAGGCTTACCCGGACGGTCTGCACAATCTTCTACAGGCATTGCAACAACAGGGCATCCACCCCCGTCAGCTGTTTTTTATCTCCAGCACCGCCGTCTATCACCAGCAAAATGACGAGTGGGTTGATGAGCGCAGCGCTACCGAACCGGATAACTTTTCTGGCAGGATTATGCTGGAAGCAGAGCAGATCGCGCTGCACAGCGGTATCCCTGCAAGCATTGTGCGTTTCAGCGGCATCTACGGACCCGGACGCAACTATATGCTGACACAAATTAGCCGGGGCGCAGGCTATCCCTCAGCACCACCGCGGTACAGCAACCGGATTCACCGGGACGACTGCGTTGGCGTGCTGAAACATCTCTGGCAACTATCACAGCAGCAGCTCCTGGAACCAGTATATCTGGCCAGTGATGATCAGCCAGCACCGCTTCATGAAGTAGGTGACTGGCTGGCAGAACAGTTGGGGGTAACCATAACTGAAAGATCAGCGAACAGAACCATTGGCAGTAAACGCTGCAGTAATGCCCTGCTGAAACAGAGCGGTTACCGCTTCAGACACCCGGACTACCGCGCCGGATACCGGCAACTGATAGATGAGTTCAGGAGATGACGGCCTGACACAGCCGTCCGACTACTTCTGATCGATATGAGGATCCCGCAATTGCGGATCCAGATCGGCAGGAGTATCAGCATGATGGTAGTACTGGTACCGATTAAAGCGGTATTCCATAAAGCGAAACAGCGCAATAATCAGCGCGCTGATTGCCAGATAGACAACGCCGGCGGCAAGAAACATCTCCAGCGGGGTATAAGTGCGGGCAATAATGGTCCGCGCCATACCGGTCAGATCCAGCAGAGTGATGGTGCTGGCCAGAGCGCTGCCCTTCAGCATCAGAATCACCTCATTGCCATACGCTGGCAGGGCAATACCAAACGCCCGCGGCATAATGATCCGGCGAATCTGAACGTTCTTACTCATCCCCATCGCTTCAGCCGCTTCAATCTCACCGACTGGAATCGCCTGAATCGCACTGCGAAACAACTCAGCGCTGTAGGCCGCAGTGTTCAGGCTGAAGGCGATTATGGCACACCAATACGGTTGCTTAAGTACCGGCCAGAGAAACGACTCCCGCACCACTTCAAACTGAGACGCGCCGTAGTAAACCAGAAAGATCTGTACCAGCAGCGGTGTACCGCGGAAAAAATAGATATAGGTAAAAGGCAGTGCTTTGATCCATGGCAGTTTTGATGCCCGCATCAGTGCCAGTGGTATCGCCAGAGCAATACCGATCAGACCGGAGATCAGCACCAGCTCCATGGTCAGCCATGCACCCTCCAGCAACCGGGGAAAGTATTTCCAGATAACATCCCATTCCCAGGTCATCCGCGATTCCCCCTGGCAGCCGGATTAGCGGCCCGCTCCATAAACATGGTAAATGCTGTGGTCGCGGCGGTCAGTAACAGATAGATACAGGCGGCCACCATAAAGAAGGTAAACGGCTCTTTGGTGGAGCTGATTGCCACCTGGGACTGACGCATAATATCGTTCAGACCCACCACAGAGACCAGTGCGGTATCCTTGAGCAACACCTGAAACAGATTCCCCAGTCCGGGAATCGCCAGACGCCAGACCTGCGGCAGGATAATGCGGAAGAAGGTCCGTGAGCGACTCATGCCACAGGCCAGTCCTGACTCCCACTGCCCCTGCGGAATCTCCATCATCGCCATGCGGAACACCTCAGTGGCGTAAGCACCGAAAGCGATCGACAATGCCGCAACCCCGGCAACAAAAGGCCCGATCTCGATATACTCGGTGTAGCCAAAGCTACCCGCGATCCACATCAGCAGCTGAGAGCCGCCAAAATAGATCGTTAATACCAGCAACAGCTCAGGCAGGCCCCGCACAAGAGTGGTGTAACCTGTAGCCAGCCAGCGGGCGATGGGATTTTTTGACAGCTTAGCCGCCGCACCGGTCAAACCAAACACCAGTCCCACCAGCAAACTGGACAGGGCCAGCTGAATAGTGACCCAGGTTCCGGATATCAGCAGATGGCCAAAGCCTTGCAAGTCCATGAAATTCGCCTAAAAAAACGGGCCGGTCAAAGCCGGCCTCGGTTATAAATACCAGTGCCTGACAGACACATTAATAGATCGAAAACGGAAAATATTTCTCGTTGATCTTAGCGTAGGTACCATCGGCAACAATCGCCTTAATCGCCGCGCTGAACTTATTCTTCAGGGAATCACCCTTACGTACCGCAATACCGATCTCATCGTTAATATCGATATCTTCGCCGTTGAACGCAAAGCCTTTGCCATCATCAGAACGCAACCAGTCATACGCTGGGAACTTATCCGACAGCAGGGCATCCAGACGGCCAGTCGCCAGATCCAGATAAGCGTTATCCTGAGTGTCGTAGAGTTTTACATTCACCACATCACCCAGATTATCTTCCAGATACTGACCGGCGATAGTGGCACGCTGAGCACCGACAGTCTTGCCTTTAAGGCCTTCTTTAGTTACGACGATATCGCTGCCTTCCGGAGTCACAAACGCCAGCACATTAGAGTAGTATTTCTCAGAAAAATCGACCACCCGCATACGTTCCTCGGTAATCGACATCGATGCAACAATGGCATCGTATTTACGCGCCCGCAGACCCGGAATAATGCCGTCCCAGTCCTGTGCAACGATTTCACAATCAGCCTGCATCTGAGCACAAAGCGCTTTGGCAATTTCAACATCAAAGCCGATCAGCTCTCCGCTTGAGTCAACCATATTAAACGGCGCATAAGCCCCCTCAGTAGCGATCCGGATCTTATCTCCGGCAGTTGCCATCTGAGCGGTCAGCAGACCTCCGGCAATAAGGGCGGCTGCGGCAAGCACTTTACGTATCTTCATCATCTTTTCCCTTTAAAACATTGCATTGATTGAATAAAACTTACGATCTTCAAAACCGGTCATGGCAGAAAAACTCAACTATGACTGGCCATAAATTCCTGTACACGCTTTGATTTCGGGTGATTAAACACCTGATCCGGCGGGCCCATCTCTTCGATCTGTCCCTGATGCAGGAAAATCACCTGGCTGGATACATCTTTGGCAAAGCGCATCTCATGGGTCACGATCAGCATCGTGCGCCCCTCTTCTGCCAGCTCTTTCATGACCGCCAGCACCTCGTTCACCAGCTCAGGGTCAAGCGCAGAGGTGGGTTCATCAAACAAAAGCACCTGCGGGTCCATCGCCAGCGTCCGGGCAATCGCCACCCGCTGCTTCTGACCACCAGAGAGGTTATCCGGGTAGGCATTGCGTTTATCTGCGAGACCGACCTTTTCGAGCAGCTGCTCAGCCCGCGCGATCGCCTCTGCTTTCGGTTGTTTCAGCACCTGAATCGGCGCTTCAATAATATTTTCCAGAATCGTTTTATGGGGCCAGAGGTTAAAGTTCTGAAAGACAAAACCGATACGGGAGCGCATTTGCTCCAGCTGTTTACGGTTTGCGGCAACCAGATTGCCATCTTTGGCG
The DNA here is from genome assembly GCA_018223185.1 of Oceanospirillales bacterium. Classification (GTDB taxonomy): domain Bacteria; phylum Pseudomonadota; class Gammaproteobacteria; order Pseudomonadales; family Balneatricaceae; genus Amphritea. The sequence goes on from JAAEYW010000002.1 coordinate 354,704, forward strand.
GGTTTGAGCTCGAGGCTTTCATCGCCAACAATAATCTCTCCGCGGCTTGGATTTTCCAGCAGATTAATGCAGCGAAGCAGGGTACTTTTACCTGAGCCACTGGAGCCCAGAATAGAGATAACATCACCATCATAAGCGGTCAGGGAAACCCCTTTCAGCACAGCAAGATCGCCGTAGGACTTATGAATATCTTTCAGCTCCAGGGCTGTTGGGGCATTCGCCATGATCAGGCTTCCGTCTGGTATTTATTGTTCCGCGGGTAACGGTTAATAAAGTGAAGGATAGCACTCAGGTCACCAACTGACTGGCAAGCAGAGAAGGCAGGATCGACTGCCGCTATCACAAATGTTTCCTATCAGAAACTTTATTGAATCAGACAATTGTCCACAAAACAGACGCGGAAGCAAACAAAAATAGAACAGAGAAAAAACTGAGTCCCCGTTTCTGAGGACCCGGTGCGCAGCAGGCGATCAGAAAACGCCCCCGAAAACGGTGCTGCCAAAGCGTTCGGGCCTGATTAAACGCTGGCTATCAGCTGCCAAACTGACTCAGCAGAGTATCCTGAGCACTGATAAGCTCTTCGCCTTCCTCTGGTTTATTGAGGGTGTAGCTGCCATCGGAATGCAACATCCAGCTACGGCTGTTGTCGGCCAGATAGAGATCCAGATCGGACTTCACCCGTTCAGCCAGTTTTCCTGTCAACGGAAACCCGGTTTCAACGCGGTTAAGCATATTACGCTCCATCCAGTCTGCACTGGAGCAGAGAATGTCGGGCTTCCCTTTGTTGCCAAAATAATAGACCCGGGTATGCTCCAGAAAGCGACCAATAATGGAACGTACAGAAATATTTTCTGAAATCCCCTCAATACCCGGGCGCAAACGACACATACCACGGACAATCAGCTCAATCTTCACCCCTTTCTGCGATGCCTGATAGAGCGCACGGATCAGCTGAGGTTCGGTCAGACCATTAATTTTGACGATGATATGCCCGTGTTTACCATGTTTGGCTTCACGCTCTATCATCTCAATCATGCGTGAGTGCAGCGTAAACGGAGCGTTATGCAGCTTTTTCAGTCGCAGGATTTTGCCCATTCCGGTCAGTTGCTGGAAGATTTTGTGCACATCCTCACCGACATCGGCATCACTGGTCATATAGCTGTAATCGGTATAAAGACGCGCCGTTCCGGAATGGTAGTTACCGGTGCCCAGATGAGCATAGCGCACCAATTTGCCCTCTTCCCGACGTACAATCAGCATCATTTTCGCGTGGGTTTTGAAATCAACCACACCATAGACCACCAGTGCCCCGGCTTCCTGCAGACGCCCGGCCAGTTGCAGGTTGGACTCCTCATCAAAGCGGGCCCGCAGTTCGATAACAACCGTCACCTCTTTACCGCTTCGGGCAGCGTCCACCAGCGCATCGACAATATCGGAGTTCACACCGGTACGGTACAGCGTCTGCTTAATCGCCAACACTTTAGGATCTTTAGCCGCCTGACGCAGCAGATCAACAACCGGTGAGAAGGACTGGAAAGGGTGATGCAACAGTTCATCTTTCTGATGCAGCACATCAAAGATATTTTTCTGTTTGTATCTGCCAGACATCCCTGGCGTAAAGGGCTTCCAGCACAGATGTTTACAATCAACCAGATCGCGCAACGCCATCATCCGGGTCAGGTTCACCGGACCGTCGACGCGGTAAGTGTGCGCTTCATCCAGGCTGAACTCACGCAACAGAAAACGGATCAGGTTTTCCGGGGTGCGCTGATCCACCTCGAGGCGCACTGCCGCACCATACTTACGCGAGTGCAGCTCACCCCGGAGTGTGCGGGCCAGGTCCTCAACCTCTTCAGAATCAAAGGTCAGGTCGGCATTACGGGTGATGCGGAACTGGTAACACCCTTCAACCGTCATTCCCGGGAACATCTCATCGGCAAATTCGTGGATGATGGACGATAGGAAGATCAGGTTATCGCCACCATCACAGAGATTATCCGGCAGACGGATCAGACGCGGCAGAGAACGGGGAGCAGGGATAATCGCCAGACCACTTTCCCGGCCAAAGGCATCCTTGCCATCCAGCTCAACAATAAAGTTGAGACTTTTGTTAACCAGACGCGGGAACGGGTGGGACGGATCGAGTCCGATTGGACTGACAACCGGCTGAACCTTTTCTTCGAAAAAGAGCCGGATCCACTCTTTCTGCTCATCGGTCCAGTCCCGACGACGCTGAAAATGGATATTTTCATTTTCCAGCTGCGGAAAAATGGTCTCGTTGAGAATTTTGTACTGCCGTTCCACCTGGGCACTGCAGATCTCGCCAAGCCGGTTCATCACTGTCTGAGGGTGCATTGCATCAGGGCCTACAGACTCCCGGCCATACTTTAGCTGAGCCATCAGTTCGGCGACCCGAATCTCAAAGAACTCATCCAGGTTGCTGGAAAAAATCAGCAGGAACATCAGCCGTTCCATCAGCGGATGAGTCTCATCCAGCGCCTGTTCCAGCACCCGGATATTAAACTGCAGATGACTCAGCTCGCGGTTGATATAGAGTTCAGGGGCTTTCAGGTCCAGCGGCAGTTCTTCAACCGGCTCAGTTACGGCAATCGCTTCACGGCTTTCAACCAGCGCGATAGATGCCTCGTTTGACGCATCGGTGTGTGCGGCTACCTGTTCAGCGGCATGTTCAGGGCTGGCTTCTACAGCACCCGCTTCAGCAACCTCATCTGATACCTGTTCCTTAATCTGCTCTGTCATTACGGCACCCTTCAACCACTTTTTATTTTCATCATCCCGGTATTAACTGAATATCACTCATTCAGCAACTGCGCAGCCCGTTTGGCAAAATATGTCAGAATGCCATCACAACCGGCCCGCTTAATACAGGTCAGAGATTCCATCATCACACTGCGCTCATCCAGCCAGCCGTTCTGAAATGCAGCCATGTGCATCGCATACTCACCACTAACCTGATAAACGAACGTAGGGACTTTCAGCTCATGTTTAACGCGCCGGACAATATCCAGATAAGGCATGCCCGGTTTAACCATCACCATATCGGCACCCTCGGCCAGGTCCAGCGCAACCTCATGCAGCGCCTCGTCACTGTTAGCCGGGTCCATCTGGTAATTAAACTTATTCCCCTTACCCAGATTGCCGGCTGAACCTACCGCATCGCGAAACGGGCCGTAGTAAGCACTCGCATACTTAGCAGAGTACGCCATAATACGTGTATTCACATGGGAGTTGATTTCCAGCTCTTCACGGATAGAACCGATACGTCCGTCCATCATATCGCTTGGTGCCACAATATCGGCCCCGGCTTCCGCATGAGACAGTGCCTGCCGTACCAGCGTGTCCACCGTACGGTCATTTAAAACATAGCCGCTGGCATCGATAATGCCATCCTGCCCATGGGTGGTGAACGGATCCAGCGCCACATCGGTAATCACACCCAGTTCAGGGCAGGCATCTTTAAGTGCCTTAACGGCGCGTTGCGCCAGACCATCAGGATTGTAAGCCTCTTCCGCCAGCTCGGTCTTAACACTCAGCGGTGTCACAGGAAACAATGCGATGGCAGGTACCCCAAGCGCAACCAGCTCGCGGGCTTCCTTCACCAGAAGGTCGATACTCATCCGTTCAACGCCCGGCATCGAGGGCACCACTTCACGCTGATTTTCCCCCTCAATCACAAACACAGGATAGATCAGATCATCAGGCGTCAGCACGTTTTCACGCATCAGACGACGGGAAAAATCATCGGCCCGCATACGACGCATACGGGTTTCAGGGAAAAAACGCTGACTATTTGTAAATGACACGGAAATCTTCCTCCAGAAGCGGCTATTTGACCGGAAAACAGTTACGTTATTATGACAGAAGCAACTTGGTGACGACTACCTATAAAGCACTATACTTAGCGACTAAGAACATTGTTAAGGCCGATGATCGTTGCCCGTTAAGTTAAACACTATCACGTTCTGAACGGGCAGTATTTTGCTCACAGATTACGACCTTCACATCAGGGGAGTACAGATTATGAAAAAAGTTGCAGTAATATTATCAGGCTGCGGTGTTTACGATGGTTCTGAAATTTATGAGTCCGTGCTGACATTGCTGGCCATTGAGCAAGGGGGAGCCAGCTATCAGTGCATGGCACCCAACATTGATCAGATGCATGTCATCGACCACCGCAGTGGCGATGTTATGGCTGACCAGCAGCGCAATGTGCTGACAGAAGCCGCGCGTCTGGCCCGTGGCAAGATTATCGACCTTGCTGAAGCAAATCCTGCAGACTACGACGCCCTGATTATTCCGGGAGGTTTTGGGGCGGCAAAAAACCTGAGCAATTTTGCGGTGGCGGGTGCTACCGCCGTGGTTAATCCGGACCTGATCAACTTTGCCCGGGCAATTCACGAGGCCGGAAAACCGGTTGGTCTGATCTGTATCGCACCGGCAATGACACCACTACTGTTTGGTAAAGGAGCAATCTGTACGATAGGCAATGATAAAGAGATCGCCGCGGCCATTGAGAAAATGGGCGGCCAGCATCAGGCGTGTGACTGCAGCAACATTATTGTCGACGAGGCCCGTAAAATTGTAACAACTCCCGCTTATATGTTAGCTGGCAGCATCAGTGAAGCAGCCAGCGGTATTAACAAACTTGTGGATAAGGTGCTGCAACTTTCCTGATCGCTGTTATTATTAGTCTGAAGAATTAAAGCGATATGATAGTGAGTAGTTCTATGCCATCAGTGAAGTTAGCCGGTTATTTCAGTCCGCCTCTGGCGGTCAGGCGGCACTGATGGCCCGTTCACTACCGCTGCGTATCGGTCTGATTATTACTGCGATATCCGCAGCACTGACCCTGACCATGTTGCTGATCGGTTTTTATCTGCTCAGCGATAGCAATACCAGACCGCTGAATAATCTGACACTCGATAGCCTCGCCATACTGGCCACAGCCTTTATCGTGTTACTAGCTCCCATATTTATGCTTTCCCGGGTGCTGGCCGGAAAAATGCTCAGCCCCCTGCATGAATTAACCACAAAAACCCGCAGCTACAACATCAATGGCAATCCCGTCAGCTTTGAACTGGACTCTGACGATGAATTTGGCCAACTCGGTAAATCCCTGCAGGAGATGCAACAAAGCCTCAGAGACAGTCACGCCAAACTGGAACTGATGGCCTACCGGGACTCTCTCACAGGACTGTCTAACCGCAGGGGGCTGCATCAGGAACTGAGCAAACTGATCCTCTGGGCACGCAGGCAGGAGAGCCGGATAGCTCTGCTGTATATCGATATGGATCACTTTAAGCAGATCAATGACTCTTCCAGTTATTCCTATGGTGACCAGATACTGAAGGATATCGCCCAGCGGCTTTTACAGGCAGTGAAGCAGCAAACGCAGCACAAACAGTTGCCGTTTCCTGAAGAGCTGCTGGTGTCGCGTCCCGGCGGCGATCAGTTTGTAATCATGTTGCCTGATATCCGCCAGATCGAAGAAGCAGAGCAGCTCAGCTGCCGCATTATCGATGCGGTGCAGCTGCCTTTTAAGATCAGCGACAGATATTTTAATCTCTCCTGCAGTGTCGGCATCACACTCTATCCTGATGACGCCAACAGCGCTGAACGGATGCTGAAACACGCCGATATTGCCATGTGTGAGGCAAAGCGTTCGGGACGCAACTGCGCCCGCTATTTTCTTCCCGCGATGCACCGCCAGGTCGAAGAGAGAGTCATGATCCAGCAGGGAATCAGCACTGCGATTGCTGAAAACCAGCTGTATATTGAATATCAACCCATTGTTCACCTGAAGAAAAACAAAGTAATCGGCGCGGAAGCGCTATTACGCTGGCACCACCCTAAGCGGGGCCGTCTGGGGCCTGAAACCTTTATTCCGGTGATTGAGGAATCTGATCAGATAGGTGACCTGACCATATGGCTGATTGAAACCGTGGCCGCTGAACTCAGGCAGCTGCCCGTGCAGAAGGATGCCATTAAACTGTCGGTCAATATCTCCTCTGCGATTCTGAATAAACCGGAACTGGCGCAGCAGGTCAACGATGTATTGCTGCAGGTTGAAGCCCCCGATCACCGAATCTGTCTGGAGATCACGGAAACCAGCCTGATGACCGATATTGATAACACCCTGCCCCTGCTTCAGCAGTGGAAAGAAGCCGGCTACAGCATCTGGATCGATGATTTCGGAACCGGCTATTCATCCCTGAGTTATCTGGCGCGACTGCCCATTGACGGGGTAAAGATTGACCGCAGCTTCATCCTCGACTTTGATAACTCCAAACCCATTATAGAAGCGATTATTGCTCTCGCAGACACGATGAATCTGCTGACGGTTTCAGAAGGGATTGAGACGCCTGCACAGCAACAGTCGCTGATCCACCTCGGGTGCGACTTTGCCCAGGGTTATCTCTACTCAGAGCCGTTACTGATCGGTTTGTTAAAAGAAAAACTGGAGCTTCAGGCTCTCAGAGAGTCACGTCAGACACTTAAATTCAGACCCCGCCGAAAAACCAAATTCCCTTTTTAAAAAGTTGAAAAAAGCACCCGGAGCCTGCCGCTTAATGCCCATCCGGTGGAGTGCGCTGCTGAAGGGGTTGACCTGTATCACTTTAGTGACACTTTCCTGACAAGAAGCGTGGTTTACAGTGTTGCAAGCCTATATTCTGCTGCCTGATCTTTGATCAACACCGGAAGCAAAAGGATGAAGTACTTAACCGCTATGTACATCTCACTCAGTGAATCGTTGGGCATCTATACGCCTGATCAGCTCCATGAGCTGCTCAGCAACAAACAGCACAGCATGCCAATCTCCCGTCACCGGGCGGCCATTATGCAGAGCCGGATCTTTTTCTTCTGTGCTGTTTTCGCTGTTCTGGTGCCGACCTGGTCGCTCATCGACCTGCTGTTCCTGCCAGGGTCTATCTGGCTCGAGTTATTGTTGATCCGACTACTGTCTGCCGCAACGTTTGCACTGCTTGCCTGGCAGGCACGCAAAGAACCCGACCTGAAACGCGCCCGTTTTATGTTAGCCGGAATGCTGTCAGTCACCCCACTTTTCTATCTGGTATCCGACCACTGGCTACAGGCCTATGAACTGACCGGTACTGAACAGGTAATCGCAGAACTCTATGCATTACTACCCTTTGTAATGATTGCCGGTCTGACACTGTTTCCACTAACGCTGAAAGAGCTTCTGGCCTACGCAACGCCGATGCTGGCAGTCGTTGTGCTGTCCTCCATTCCCGAGGCAAAAAGTGATATCTCTGAGGCGGTCTCAACTATCTGGCTGTTCTCTCTGATTCTTGGGGTCGCGATGTTCGCTTCGCTGAACCAGTTACGTTACATGCTCTCGCAGGTCAACCGGGCCAGTTATGATGTACTCACCGGCCTGCTGACCCGCCGGGCAGGGATAGAGATGCTTGATCTGCAGTTCCGTCTGGCAACCATCAGTGAAAACCACCTGTCGATTCTCTATCTTGATCTGGACCACTTTAAAACAGTCAACGATGTTTACGGCCATGACACCGGCGACGCTGTGCTGAAATACGCGGCACAGCAACTTAGCGCCACCGTGCGTAAAGGCGACAGCGTTATTCGCTGGGGCGGGGAGGAGTTCATCATTATTCTGCCGACCGCCACGCCGGATGAAGCCAACGATGTGATTAACAGATTGATGAACACCGGACTGGGACCTCGCCCCGATGGTGCGCCCGTCACCGCCAGTATCGGTGTGGCAGAGGTGCAGACGGATACAGTGAAAGACTGGAAAGCGCTGATCGAACTGGCGGACCATCGCATGTACACCGCCAAAACCAGTGGCCGGGCACGAAGCATCGGCATCAATGAAGCGCAACTTCTGTGGCCAGAAAGTTGCGCTCCCTGTGTTGCCCGGAACACAGCGGATGTGCCGGAGCCGTTCTCCGATAGCCAGCCAGAACCCCTGGCAAACTGAGCCTGCCCTGCTTTAACCGACCGGAAAGGGAATCAGTTCTTTTACCACCTGGCTGCACAGGGTGCGCAGCCAGATACTACCCGGATCCTGATCGACCGCTTTCGGCCACACCAGATAGTACTCCGTATCTTTTGACTCAAAGGGCAGCGGTTTAATCGTCAGGCCGAATCGCTGGGCATATTGCGATGCCAGCAATCCACTGGAACTGAACAGCAGCTGCGTCCGGCCTACCGCTTCCAGCGCCGCCATAAAATAGGGGGTTCGCAGGGCAAACCGCTTCTCCCGGGCCTGTTTTCCCAGTGGATCATTCCCCGGCAGCCTAGCACCACCACCGAGGTTAACCAGCACATGGGAATAAGAGAGGTATTCTGCAACACTGACCTCATCCTGCGCGGCCAGAGGGTGATCCTTAGCCATAATCAGCACATATTTTTCCCGGCCAAGCAGCTGACGCTCAAAGTGATGAGGAACCTGAATAAAGTTGCTGCACAGCACCACATCACACACCTGACCAGAGTCCTCCAGTAAGCTGGACTCCGTAACGGTTGTGGTGTCCAGAGATGCGTTTGGCGCTTGCTGATAGAAGCGTTCGGCGATACTGGGGCCGTAAGCCTGCGCCTGATAGTGTGTCGTTTGCAGACGGAAGGTACGGTCGCTCAGGTGCGGTACAAACGGAGGTGCCGATATAAAACTGGCCATCTGTTCCAGCATCTGCCGAACCGGACCTTCGAGAGTGATAGCCTTAGTAGTGGGGATCATCCCTTTGGCGGTGCGGACAAACAGCGGGTCATCAAACGCTTCACGCAAACGGATCAACACCCGGCTCATCGCCGACTGACTGATAAACAGACGGTCTGCAGCGCGTCCTACATTGCGCTCTTCAAGCAGATATAGCAGCCCGGTGAGGCTTTTTATATCCAGCTGCTGAAACTGACCTGAGAGCTTAATATTACTCACCTGAAACCTCCCTTCTCTGCATTATCCGATTTTCACATAAAGCTCTGAACTATTATGCATTGGCAACAAAATATAATAAACGCCATCCTTTAGGCTCTGCTTTTTATATCGCGAGCGCTGACATGACACTGGATCGAAGCCAGTTTTTATATGGCCTGTTTTTCTGTTGCATCACACTGATATTCTGGGGCGTGATGCCAATCGCCCTGAAACTGTCAACCGGCTTTATTGACCCGGTCACTCTGACCTGGCTGCGATTTGCCTTTGCCGGTGTAGTGATGCTCATCTGGCAGGCCAAACGCGGCAAACTGTCGGAGTTCCGCAATCTGTCGCGAACCCATACCGTCAAACTGATAGTGGCCGGCACAATGCTGATCGTGAACTACACCTTTATGGTCTGGGGACTGAACTATCTCCACCCCGGTGCAGCGCAACTCAGCTTTCAGTTAGCGCCGCTGTTTCTGACGCTGGGAGGCTGGTGGTTTCTGAAAGAGCGGGTGTTCTGGCAGCACTGGGTCTGCTTCGCCCTGATGGCTGTTGGTATGCTGTTGTTTTTTCATCCGGCGCTTGAAAACAGTGCCGGGATGACCGGCCTGGGGTTTCTGATTATTCAGGTCTCGGCTCTGGGATGGACCGCCTACGCACTGATTCAGAAGTCTCTGTTCAGGGTTCTGTCACCCTCGAATATACTGCTCAGCATCTATCTGTATGCAGTAGTCGTCATGCTGCCCTTCTCGCATCCGGCATCATTGCTGACGCTGGAGACTCAGGACCGCTGGGTCGCCCTGTTCTGCTGCATTAGCACACTGGTCGCTTACGGATCATTTGCTCAGGCGATGCGTTACTGGCAAACCGTGCAGGTGAGCGCGTGCATTGCCACGACACCGGTTGTAACCTTTATTCTGACTGAAGTCTGTGTTGCCTATGGCTTTTTCAGCGATGTGATCTTTTCTGCCGAAGCCGACCAGCTAAGTCTGTTGGGGATGGGACTGGTAGTACTGGCAGCCATTAGCGTACAACTGCTGAGCCCGGCGCTGGAAAAGCGCAGGATAAAGGCACTTCTCGCGCTGGCGCCCATTACAGGTCGATAGGAATCGCCGTTTCATTTTTAATCTCACGCAGGGCAAAGTTGGATTTCACCTGACTAACCCCCGGCAGGCTGAAGATCTTGTCATTCAAAAAACGGTCATAGGCGGCCATGCTCTGGATGATCACCCGCAGAACATAATCCGCATCACCGGTGACCGCAAAGCACTGCAGGACTTCCGGGTAACCCTGTACCGCTTGCTGAAACTCGGTGGCATGATCCTGCCGATGACGGATCAGCGTCACCATAATCAACACGCACAGGTCATAACCCAGCGCCTCCGGGTTAACCAGCGCCGTATACTTTTTCAGTATCCCTTTTTCATCTAAGGTTTTTACCCGGCGCCAGCAGGCGGCGGAGGAGAGACCAACCTTGTCTGCCAGTTGCTGGTTAGAGATACGGCCATCGTCCTGCAGGGCGGCCAGAATATGGCGATCATAACGATCAAGCTTTTCAGTCATATATTCACAGAATTACTTAAAAACAAAATATTGTTTAAATAAATACAAACAAATCCAAAGAATCTTTCTTATTACACGTGATTATACGGTTAATTTGCAAGCACCTTTCGCAAAAAAAACCATACACTTTTCCGCATCAGATGGGGTAATTGATTCAGTTCAATAAAGAGCTCCCACCGCATAACAATAATAGAGATTGCTGAGGTATATGGCGTGAACCATTACGACAAGAGTCCGGATCAGGAAAATAGTGACCGGGCCGTTATCAACGCTTCCCTTTCAGACGCTGCGGCGGCGCCGAATCTAGACCGCTATACGCTCAATGACCGTTACCTGCGAGGCACCGGACGCGTCTTCCTGACCGGAACCCAGGCACTGGTTCGTCTGCCAATGATGCAACGGGAACTGGATCGCAGAAATAACCTCAATACCGCTGGATTTATCAGTGGCTACCGTGGTTCGCCATTAGGAGGCTATGACCAGGCCTTGTGGCAGGCAAAAAAACATCTGCAGGCGCATGACATAGACTTTATCCCGGCGGTGAATGAAGAGCTCGGCGCCACCCTGGTGCTGGGAACCCAGCAGGTAGAAACCGCGGAAGATAAGAATGTCGATGGCGTATTTGCCATCTGGTATGGCAAGGGGCCAGGCGTTGATCGCGCCGCCGATGCGCTGAAGCATGGTAATGCCTTTGGCAGTTCGCCTCACGGCGGCGTGCTGGTAATCGCCGGAGATGATCACGGCTGTGTTTCATCCAGTATGCCCCATCAGTCCGATGTGGCATTCATGTCGTTCTTTATGCCAACCATCAATCCCGCCAATATTTCAGAGTATTTCGAGTTCGGCCTCTGGGGAATTGCACTGTCACGCTTCAGTGGTACCTGGGTCGGTTTCAAGGCGATTTCAGAAACCGTCGAAAGTGCCGCCTCGGTCAACATTGCTGAGTTACCGCAGTTTATTATTCCACACGATTACTCTGCGCCAGAGGATGGTCTGCACTATCGCTGGCCGGACCTGCCCGGCCCGCAGATGGAAACCCGGATTGAGAAAAAGCTTGAAGCCGTCGCAGCATTTGCCCGTGCTAACCCACTGGACCGCTGCCTGTATAACCTCGAACAGGCACGAATGGGTATTGTCACCACCGGTAAAGCGCATCTGGACCTGATGGCCGCGCTGGACATGCTGGGGCTGGATGAAGACAGACTTCGCGCTCTGGGTATTGATATTTATAAGGTTGGTCTGGTCTGGCCGCTGGAAAAATATGGCGCTATGAACTTCATCCGCGGTAAGGAAGAGGTTCTCGTCATTGAAGAGAAACGCGGGATTATCGAAAGCCAGATCAAGGAACACCTGTCGGCCCCCGATGAGACCCTTAAAGTCCGGATCATCGGCAAGCATGACGAACAGGGTAAGCCGCTGGTGCCTTATGTCGGTGAACTTGGCCCGAATATGCTGGCTAAAGTGGTTGCTGACCGGATCACCCACCTGCTGGGTGAAAATTTCCGTGAGCAACTGGCAGAGATCGGGGTCCGTGGCAGCAGCGTATGTGACCCACAGGGGGTGCGCCGCCTGCCCTACTTCTGCTCCGGCTGCCCGCATAACACTTCCACTAAAGTCCCGCAAGGCAGTAAGGCTCAGGCCGGAATCGGCTGTCACGTGATGGCAACCTGGATGGGACGGCATACCGAATCCCTTACGCAGATGGGCGGTGAAGGCGTCAACTGGGTGTCGAAGTCGCGCTACCTGAAAAACAAACATATCTTCCAGAATCTGGGAGAGGGGACTTACTTCCATTCAGGAACGCTGGCGATCCGTCAGTCAGTTGCAGCCAACACCAATATCACTTACAAAATTCTGTTTAATGATGCGGTCGCAATGACCGGCGGTCAGCCGGTTGATGGCGTCATTAGCGTACCGGCCATTGCCAGTCAGGTACATGCTGAAGGTGTCAGACGTATCGCAGTCATCAGTGATGAGCCGGAGAAATACAGCGACAAGAGTATCTTCCCGTCGGTGGCAACCTTCCATCATCGTCTGGAACTGGATGCTGTACAGCGGGAATTGCGGGAAATAGCGGGGGTCACCGTGCTGATCTACGATCAGACCTGTGCCGCCGAAAAACGTCGCCGACGTAAACGTGGTCAGTTCCCTGATCCGCAGAAGCGCGTATTTATCAACCACAATGTGTGCGAAGGCTGTGGTGATTGTTCCGCACAGTCTAACTGCCTCTCCGTGGTTCCCCGTGAAACTGAGCAGGGGCGTAAACGCCGCATAGATCAGTCCTCCTGCAACAAAGACTTTTCCTGTGTCGAGGGGTTCTGTCCAAGCTTTGTCACTATCGAAGGTGGCGCACTGCGTAAAGGCGCTGGCGTTACTATAGGTGAAGCCTTCCAGCAGAAAATGGCGGCGCTTCCTCTGCCACAGCAAGCGCCACTTACAGGCTGTTACAACCTTCTGGTTGGCGGAGTCGGAGGTACCGGTATCGTGACCGTCGGGGCACTAATCACTATGGCCGCACATCTGGAATCCAAAGGTGCGACGGTGCTCGATTTTATGGGCTTTGCGCAGAAAGGCGGCACCGTTCTGAGTTATGTCCGCCTGGCACCTGAGCCGGATGCGATCCGTCAGGTCCGGATTGAAACCGGCCAGGCAGATGCGATGATTGCCTGCGACATGGTGGTGGCGACAACTGATAAGGCACTGACCGTATTGCGCAGGAATCATAGTCGCGCAGTCCTCAACCTGGCTGAGATTGCCACAGCAGACAACGTGCTCTACCGGGATGCGGATATGGAATCCACCCGCCGGATACGTATCCTCAACGAGGCGCTGGGCGATGATCATCTCGCGTCTATCGATGCCAACCACCTCGCGGAAGCACTGCTGGGCGATACCGTTTTCTCCAATGTGATGATGCTCGGTTTCGCCTGGCAGCAGGGTCTGGTGCCGGTATCACTGGCGGCGCTGCAAAAGGCCATCGAAATGAATGCCGTGGCAATTGAAAAAAACCAGACCGCATTTAACTGGGGCCGTCTGGCGGCGGTGGATCCGGCATTTGTCGATCAGGCCGCAGGCGGACACATTCCGGCACCGGCATTCACGCTACAGCAAAAAATTGAACGCAATACAGAGCTTCTCAGCCGTTACCAGAACAGCGCTTATGCCGGGCGCTATCAGTCACTGGTTATGCAGATTGCTGAGGCGGAACAGTCTCTGGCAGTGAACAGCACTGAACTGACCGAACAGGTTGCCACACAACTGTTTCGCCTGATGGCGTACAAAGATGAATACGAAGTCGCACGCCTGTATACCGAGACAGACTTTCTGCAGGAGATCGCCCAAACATTCACCGGTGATTATCGTATTAAATTTAATATGGCACCGCCACTGCTGGCGCGTAAGCGGGATAGCCAGGGGCGGCCGAAGAAAATGCAGTTTGGCCCCTGGATCCTGAAAGGCTTGCGGATGCTGGCGCAGATGCGTCGCCTGCGTGGCACACCTCTGGATCTGTTCGGTTACAACCCTGAACGTAAGCTGGAACGGCAGTTGCGCGACGGGTATATCACCCTGATCAACGACCTCTGCACGTCTCTTACCCGGGATAATCTCACAACGGCAATTGAACTGGCGGCAGTCCCTGCGGAAATTCGCGGTTTCGGACCGGTCAAGGAGAAGGCGGCCCGGGAGGCACAGGTTCGGTCTCAATCCCTGTCTCAACAATTAAACCAGGACCGCGCTTAAGTCCGGCCGGGAATGCGTCAGGAGATCGCTATGTTTGAACATTTACAACCACTGCCACAGGACCCGATTCTGTCCATGTTCGCAGGCTACACTGCCGACACGCACCCGCATAAGCTCGATCTCGGCATCGGAGTGTATAAGGATGAGCAAGGCTGCACCCCCATCATGCGGGCAGTTAAAGAAGCAGAAAGCCGTTTATTAACAACCGAGCAGAGCAAAAGTTACACAGCACCGGCCGGCTCAGCTGTTTACAACCAGTTAGCCAGTGCACTGGTGTTTGGCCCGGACCATCCGGCCCTCAGAGATCAGCGTATTGTCTCAGCACAAACCCCGGGGGGCTGCGGTGCGTTGCGAATGGCAGCCGAGTTTATCCACGGCTGCAGCCAGGAAAGCCGCGTCTGGGTGAGCATGCCAACCTGGGCAAACCATATCCCACTGTTAGCGGGTGCGGGCCTGGAGATCGCAGAATATCCCTATTATGACTACACCACCAAAGGCATTCAGTTTGAGGCGATGCTGCAGGCGCTGGAGCAGGCCAGTGCAGGGGACTTTATCCTGCTGCATGGCTGCTGCCACAATCCCAGCGGGGCCGATCTGAACCAGGAACAATGGTTAGCAGTGGCAGACCTGATGACATGTAAGGGGCTGATCCCTTTCGTCGATATGGCCTATCAGGGGCTGGGCAATGGCCTCGATCAGGATGCCTTCGGTGTGCGCTTACTGGCGGAACGTTTCCCGGAGATGCTGGTGGCGACATCCTGTTCGAAAAACTTCGGCCTCTATCGTGAGCGAACCGGAACTCTGTTTATTGTCGCCAACTGCAGTGCAGACGCGCAAACCGCAGGCAGTCAGCTGTTCAGCAAAATCCGCAGTCACTACTCCATGCCTCCGGCCCATGGTGCTGCCATTGTAGAAACCATCCTTTCCGATACGGGCCTGACAACGTCCTGGGAGTGCGAACTGGCCTCTATGCGGGAGCGGATTCAGGGGCTGCGTCAGCAGTTGGTTGCGGCGATCGAAGCGTCGGGCATTGATGGCGATTTCACCTTTATCCAACACCAGTCGGGCATGTTCTCCTTTCTCGGAATCACCCCGAAACAGGTAGAACAGCTACGCCAGGACTACAGCATCTACATGATCAACTCCAGCCGTATGAATATTGCCGGGCTGAATCAGGGCAGTATGGATTACTTTGTATCGGCCCTGGCTGAGGTGTTAAGCGCCCGCTAGAGCCAACCGCACAGCCACAACGATAGAAGAGTGTTCACTATGTGCAGCGGCAGTTCGGCTTCTTAACGACTGAGTTCGACAGCTTGTCTTTCAGGCTGTCGCCTTTTGCTTACTGTTCAAAAAATAAAAGCCCGGTGACAGATCTGCTACCGGGCTTTTACTATGGAAGCTGTGTACAGGTCCGGTCGCGCAGAAGCACACTGGACTTATTTATACTGAGCTTAATTTACACAGAACTTATTTACACCTGTTCAGGCGCTGTCCGCTGACTTCAAAGCCGAACTTCGATGCCATGCTCTTTCATATATTGCTTAGCTTCAGGGATGCTGTATTCGTTAAAATGGAAAATAGACGCAGCCAGCACCGCATCCGCTTTGCCCTCGATGCAACCGGCCACCAGATGATCCAGATTACCCACGCCACCGGAAGCGATAACCGGAACGTTCACGGCTTCACTGATCGCCCGGGTGACGCCAAGATCATAACCGTTCTTCACGCCATCCTGATCCATTGAGGTCAGCAGAATCTCACCAGCCCCCAGCTTCACCATCTTTTTCGCCCACTCAACCGCATCGATACCGGTAGGTTTACGACCACCGTGGGTAAAGATCTCCCAGCGGTCAGCCTCGCCGGGCTGAGACACTTTTTTAGCATCAATCGCGACCACGATGCACTGCGAACCAAACTTTTCAGCAGCTTCCCGGACAAAATCAGGGTTAAACACTGCTGCGCTGTTGATCGAGACTTTATCGGCACCGGCATTGAGCATAGTGCGAATGTCATCAACCGTACGGATACCTCCGCCGACGGTCAGCGGAATAAACACCTGCGATGCCATCCGTTCAACGGTATGCACCATGGTATCCCGGCCTTCATGGGTGGCGGTGATATCCAGGAAAGTTATCTCATCCGCACCCTGTTCATCGTAACGTTTGGCCACCTCTACCGGATCACCGGCATCGCGGATATCAACAAACTGCACGCCTTTTACAACGCGGCCGTTTTCAACATCCAGACAGGGAATTATGCGTTTTGCCAGTGCCATGGTTTCTACCTATAAAAACGTATATAAAACATCAGACCAGAATTTCTGACTGAAATTCCGGCCTCTTTACTCTGATCAGGGCTTGCCATCCCAGTTAAGGAAATTTTTCAGCAACTGCAGCCCAACGGTATGACTTTTTTCAGGGTGAAACTGAGTGGCAAAAACATTATCGCGGGCGATCGCTACATCGAAATCAACGCCGTAATGACAGTTACCGGCCACCCGCTGTTTTTCAACCGCATCCACATAATAGCTGTGGACAAAGTAGAACCGGCTGCCATCATCAATGCCATGCCACAGCGGGTGATCAAAGTTCTGATGCACCTCATTCCAGCCCATATGCGGCACTTTCAGACGCTCGCCATCGCGCTCTTTCAGATCATCGCCAAAGAAGCGCACGGTGCCTTCAAAATGGCCCAGACAGTCAACCCCGCCGTTCTCTTCCGAACGCTGCATCAGTGCCTGATAGCCTACACAGATACCCAGGAATGGCTTGCCGGACGCAATCGCCTCAGCCACCTCTTTATCCACACCCAGACGACGAATCTCCGCCATACAATCACGAATCGCCCCGACGCCGGGTAACAATACGCGATCGGCGCTGCGAACTTTTTCAGGATCAGCGGTAACCATCACCTCAACGCCGGGCATTACATGCTCCAGCGCCTTGGCAACCGAGTGCAGGTTGCCCATACCATAATCGATGACTGCAACACTGCTCATTTACAGCGACCCTTTGGTTGAAGGCATCTGATCGGCAGCCCGCTGATCAATCGTCAGGGCGCCACGCACCGCCCGGCCGAACGCTTTAAAAATTGTTTCAGCCTGGTGATGAGCATTAAAGCCTTTCAGGTTATCGATATGCAGCGTTACCCCGGCGTGATTGACAAAGCCCTGGAAAAATTCCCAGAACAGCTGAGTGTCAAAACGACCGATGCTGGCACGGGTGAACTCAACATTCATATCCAGACCCGGACGACCGGAAAAATCGATTACCACACGGGAGAGCGCCTCATCCAGAGGGCAGTACGCATGACCGTAGCGCAGAATACCTTTCTTATCGCCAACCGCCTGAGCAAACGCCTGCCCCAGGGTAATACCGATATCTTCCACGGTGTGGTGATCATCGATGTGATTATCACCCTTCGCCACGATATCCATGTCGATCAGGCCATGACGGGCGATCTGATCCAGCATATGTTCAAGAAAAGGTACGCCGGTATCAGCATTCAGCTTACCGCTGCCATCCAGATTCACTGAAACGGTAATCTGGGTTTCCAGGGTATTACGGGTGACGGAGGCTTTCCGTTCAGCCATGATCTTCTCCGCGATGGGTTAACAGTAGAGTTCGTACAAACATTCGTAAATAAGCCAGCCATTATACAACCAATACAGCATCAATGCGTAGCATTGGGCACGATTAACCCAGCCAAAACCTGATATCCAACTGACTGATTTCATGTACGGTTAATCTAGCAGCCCGTCGGACTAGCGTCCGACTGGCATAATTTAAGGTGAGACACTGAT
>JAAEYW010000003.1:0-27590 GCA_018223185.1 Oceanospirillales bacterium
GTTTGAACTGAAAAATGTAGCTTAATCAGGTGTCCACTTTTACTGGGGCAGATCACTCTGATCTCATAGATCGAACTGATTATGTCACTGTTGATGGTGTTCTGAACTCAGATAAAGCTGTTGAGTTTGGACAATGGATACAGTTTTTGGTAGATGAAAATTATATGGATGCTCATCCCCAAAATGATGAAGGGTTTATTGCTGGAGATATCGCGGTTCAATATGGTGGTTCCTGGGCTTTAAGCAGTTATTACAACACTTTCAAAAAGGACTTGGCAGTGTTGCCAGTCCCGGATTTTGGCCATGGTTCTTTTGTCGGTGGTGGAAGCTGGCACTGGGCTGTGACGGAAAACTGTCAGTATCCCGAAGCGGCTGAAGCACTGATTACCTTTTTAATGACACCGCAAGAACAGCTCGCTAACACTAATGTTATGGGTCTCTTTCCAACGAATAGTCATGCAGCACAACTGAGTGAATATTATGGAGACCAGGGGCAGTGGCGAATGCTGTATGACTTTTCCAGGCGTTTTGCTAAGTTCAGACCCGAGACCCCGGCGTATTCTGTGATCTCTTCCAGTTACAAGCAGGCCATGAGAAATATTTTAAATGGGATGTCTCCAGCTGTTGCTCTTGATCTGGCGGTTGAAAATATCAATGCTGCCTTTGATCGCCACCAGAACTATATTTTACCACCGTAGGTAACCACACCGTTGATGTGAATCTAAGATTCTCATCTGCATGTTTCAGTTTTTTTGATACTGCAATCCAAGAATTACTCGCAACAATTAGTGCTTATAACGTATTAACAGGTGAATAATGTCAGACTTGTTAAGTCTGCTAATCAGTTTGGGTTCAAGAGGTGGCATACTCTTTAATCATCCTTTAGATATGAATCTATCCGTAAAACTACGTAGATCTTTCTAAGTAGTCTTTCACATCTTATTGCGCACTTTCACGAATAGTGGGCATTGCTCTTATTCGTCACACTGTTTGCTATGCGAATACCGCTTTACTGCGGCTATCGGAGTCAACACATCTGCCCTTAATTCTGATGGGGTGGTGCAAACAGAGGAAGATAATAACAATGTTAAAACTGAACTTTGCCAAGAAGTTACTGGCGGTTGCTGCCTGTGCTTCACTGCTGGCGAGCCCCCTGATGGCTGCAGAGAAAGTGTACCGGTTGAAGCTGGCTGAAACCTGGCCGACTAACTTCCCTATCTTTGGCGATGCGCCTAAAAATATGGCGGCGTTGGCAGATAAAATGTCGAATGGCCGGCTCAAAATTACCATTGATTCCAAGAATAAGCATAAGGCCCCGCTGGCGGTTTTTGACATGGTTCGTGCGGGTCAGTATGACATGGGCCACTCTGCTTCCTATTATTGGAAGGGCAAAGTACCGAATACCCTGTATTTTACAACCATGCCATTCGGTATGACCGCGCCTGAACAATACGGCTGGTTTTATTACGGTGGTGGTCAGGAGTTGATGGACGAGGTTTATGGTGAGTTTGGAGTGCTGTCATTCCCCGGTGGTAATACCGGTAATCAGATGGGGGGATGGTTCCAGAAAGAGATAAATTCGGTTGAGGATTTGCAGGGGCTGAAAATGCGAATTCCCGGATTTGCCGGTGAAGTACTGGCTAAGCTGGGTGCCAAACCTACCAATATCCCTGCAGGTGAGCTCTATACGGCACTTGAACGACGCACGATTGACGCACTTGAATGGGTAGGTCCATCTCTGGATCTGCGGATGGGCTTCCATAAAATTGCACCGTTTTATTATACCGGTTGGCATGAACCTGCAACAGAATTGCAGTTTATGATCAACAAAAAATCCTACGACAAGCTGCCTCCTGATCTGCAACAGATACTGAAGACGGCTATGCGCACTGCTGCCTATGACATGTATATCCAGTCTTATCATATGTCCGGTGTGAACTGGGACAGCATGAAGAAAGAGTTTCCGAATATTCAGGTGAAATCATTTCCGGCAGATGTTATCGCAGCGATGCGTAAAGCCAATGCTGAACTGTTGGCTGAGAAAGCGGCGGCAGATCCACTGGCTAAGCGGATTCTGGATTCCCAGGCGGACTATATGAAGAAAGCGCGGGTCTGGACCGAGATCTCCGATAAGGCTTATCTCGATAGCTTCAGCGAATAAGTCTCTTTTAATCTGCGTTATTAACGGCCTGTCCTGTTATCCAGGAGCAGGCCGCTTTTATTACTGTTTCAGGTGCTGTGATGTTATTAGTCAGACTCGAGCAGATGATAAACAGTTTCTCGGAGCTTTTAGGTAAGATCTCTGCAGTACTGTTTATTGTCATGCTGTTTAACGTCTTTATCGACGTCGTCATGCGATATCTTTTCAATGATGTCTCTATCGGGCTGCAGGAGCTCGAATGGCATCTCTATGCGTCGGTATTCCTGCTGGGTGTTCCCTATGCCCTGAAAACGGGTGGACATGTTCGGGTCGACCTTATCTATGAGCGCCAGACTGCGAAGACAAAAGCGTTAATTGATATGTTTGGCTCCCTGTTTCTGTTGATGCCTTTTTGTGCGCTGGTGGCCTGGTATGGCGTTGATTTCGCTAAAGAGGCATTTGTACTTGGAGAGACATCCGGTGATCCGGGGGGGCTGCCTTATCGTTGGCTTATAAAAGCGGTGATCCCCTTTTCCTTTCTGGCGATGCTGATTAGTGGCATCGGTATGTTCCTGAAATCTTTAAATATTCTGCTGGGCTATCGTCAGGCGGATAACTATCAACCCCCACAACATTAAGAGGCGCATGCGATGATTGGTATAGTGATGTTCGCAGTGGCGTTGTTTATGTTACTGCTGGGTTTTCCTGTTGCCTTCACTTTTGGTGGAGTGGCTTTAGCCTTTGGTGTTTTTGCCGAAGGTCCTGAAATTTTCGCGTTCATGCCGTTCCGTATTCAGAGCATTATGGAGAACACCACTCTGATGGCGGTACCGCTGTTTATTTTTATGGGAATCGTGTTACAAAAGACGCGTCTGGCAGAGCAGCTACTGGAGGCTATGGGTAAGCTCTTCGGTGGTGTGCGGGGTGGTCTGGCAATCTCGACGGTATTAGTTGGCGCGCTGTTAGCTGCATCGACAGGGGTGGTAGGCGCTTCTGTTGTGGCGATGGGATTGATCTCGTTGCCGGTGATGCTGAAATATAACTATGATAAATCCCTGGCCTGCGGGACTATCTGCGCATCGGGCACCTTAGGGCAGATTATTCCGCCTTCTATTATTCTGATTATCTTAGGTGATGTACTTGGTATACCTGTTGGTGATCTGTTTAAAGCAGCGATGGGCCCCGGCTTTATTCTGATCGGCGTATACATTCTTTTCATTCTGATCTATGCCTGGTTGAAACCTGAAAGTGCACCTGCGTTGCCATTAGATAATGATGGAACCAGTAAACGTCAGCAGTATGTAAAAGCACTGATAGCAATTGTTCCACCGCTGACTCTGATTCTGATTGTGCTTGGCTCTATCTTTGCTGGCATCGCAACACCGACTGAGTCTTCTGCTCTGGGTGGGGTAGGGGCTATTATACTGGCGGTTCTGTATCGTCAGTTTAGCTGGAAGATGGTTCTGGATTCCGCGTCTGAAACCGTTAAAGTCACCGCGATGGTATTTGCTATTTTGTTGGGTGCGACCGCATTCTCAATGGCCTTTACTTATACCGGTGGTGATTACATCGTCGAGGAAGTTTTGACCGATCTGCCGGGAGGAACAACCGGATTTCTGGTTTTGTCGATGCTGGCTATCCTGGTGCTGGGATTCTTTATCGACTTTGTTGAGATCAGCTTTATTATTGTGCCAATTCTGGCGCCTGTAGCGGATGCGTTAGGCATTGCCCCGGTGTGGTTTGCGATACTGATTGCGATGAACCTGCAGACCAGCTTCCTGACGCCACCGTTCGGATTCAGTTTGTTTTATCTTAAGGGCGTCTCACCTCCAGAGGTGCGAACAGTCGACATCTATCGGGGGGTGATGCCCTTTATCCTGATGCAGGTGGCGGTGCTAATATCTATTCTGTTATTTCCGGGTTTTTATGGCTTAATCTAATACATCATAGCGAGGGGCTGAAAGGCCCCTGCTTACCCCTTACTTACATTAGAGAAAGACTTAAGGAACGCTATTATTCAATCCTACTTAATCAGATTATGAGCTAATGAAAGGTCCTGTCACATCACTTAAGGCGAAGATGCTGCTGTTATCCATTATCCCTCTGATTCTGGTGACGGTGGCGATTACGCTGATTAGCCTGAGTCAGGCACGGCAGCTGTCTGAACAGGAGATTCAAACATTTGAAGAGAATCTGTTGCGTTCCAAACGGCAGGAGCTACAGCACTACGTTGGTTTAGCGATGACATCCATAGCCCGTATCGTAGCTGAAGCTGAGCCGGGTGATAAAAAAGCAGAAGCCGAAGTTAAACAGGTTTTACACAGTATGACCTATGGTGAGGATGGCTATTTCTTTGTTTATGATTCCGAGGGTGTGAATCTGGTACATTCGATTCAACCGGAACTGGTTGGCAGAAACCTGTATGACCTGCAAGATCGTAATGGCAAATATGTGATTCGTAACCTGCTTCAGCTGGCTGGCGACGGTGGTGGTTTTTATCGCTACATCTGGCGTAAACCATCAAAAGGTGACTTAGAAGATAAACTGAGTTATGTAGTTCAGATCCCAAAACTGAACTGGATGATGGGGACCGGGTTGTATATTGATGACATCTCTAAAGAGGTCGCCTCAACCCGCCTTAAGGTTACTAAAAATATCCGTAATACTTTCCTTACCGTCGTGGCGATTCTGGCGGGTACGGTGATAGTGATTGCCCTTTTGGGGTTAGGTATCAATGTGCATGCCTCGCAGCTGGCAGATGCCCGGCTGCGGGAAGTTGCACATCGATATGTCCAGTTTCAGGTAGCCCAGCGACGAAACTTTGCCCGCGAACTGCATGACGGAATTAATCAGTTAATGGTCTCGGTTAAATTTCGCATAGAGCTGGCCCGGGATAAACTACAGTCTCATGAAACTAAAGCTGATATCGAACTGAGCAAAGGCAGTGAAGCACTGAATCAGGCAATTCAGGAGGTGCGGCGGTTGTCTCATGATTTGCGACCGATTTTGTTGGATGATCTGGGGCTGGAGTCGGCACTTCATAGCATGCTTGATGAGTTCTCTGAACGAACCGGTTTAAAAGTGTTCGTTCATCTGGATCTGCCTCAGCAACGGTTACCCGATGATATTGAGATCACGCTGTATCGTATTACACAGGAAGCATTAACTAATATTGAGCGTCATGCACAGGCAATGGTTGTTGAACTTAAGATCTGGAAAGCGGAGGAGATGATCTGGGTGGAGATCAAAGATGACGGTCAGGGGTTTATCAAACATGATAATGCGGGTGATGGGATTGGGTTGCTAAATATGCGCGAGCGTACTGAGCTTCTTAGTGGTCAGTTCAGCGTTCGCAGTAAGCCCGGAAGCGGCACCCGCATCAGGGCGGGTTTCACTCTGGTGTGACGGTGACAGGAGAGGATGTATGAGCACTGAAAAAATTCGCATTGTTTTAGTCGATGATCATCCTCTGGTACTGGAGGGAATTATTGCCCGTCTGGAAGATGAACCCTCTTTAGACGTTGTCGGCTCTGCTAATGACGGTGCTCAGGCTTTGACGCTGATTGATGAGGTGCAGCCTGATGTTGTGTTGATGGATATCTCTATGCCGGTCATGAACGGGTTTGAAGCGACAGAACGACTCAGAGCTGAGCAGCCCAATGTCCGGGTATTGATTCTGAGTATGCATGAAAGCCGTGAGTATATCCTTAAGCTGATTCAGTGTGGGGCTGCAGGCTATGTCTTAAAAGATGTATCCTCTAACGAGTTGATTACCGCTATAAAAACTGTCTACAGCGGAGCAACCTACTTCAGCGCAGGGGCATCGCAATCCCTTTTTAGCCAGGCCGATTTTCAACCGTCAGGTCAGGCATCTGAGTCAAAAGAGGTGTTGACGTGCAGAGAGCAGGAAGTCCTTCGGCTACTGGCTCAGGGGGCCAGTAATAAAGCGATGGCCCGGCAGCTGGATATATCAGTCAGAACGGTTGAAACCCACCGTCAGAATATTAAAACCAAACTTGATATTCAGACAGCGGCAGGTCTGACCCGCTATGCGATTGAGCATAATCTGATTGACTGAGTCAGGTTGCGGGAGTCAGTTGGTTGGTAACCTCCTGACTAGTCGATAATAGTTCGGGGGTTAGAAAAGAGTGGCGATCATTCTGGAGAATGCAGACAATCGCGTCACCCTCACGGGTAACGCTTAACCCCCACATCCAGTTCGATCAGTCTCAAAACTTAAACCGGCTGATCAGATCGTTTTGCGCTCTTCCCATATTTGTCATCTGATCGCTTAATTTGGCTGACTCTTTTGCGAGATCGGTGACCTCATCGGCCACACTGCGGATATTCTGCAGAGTCTGACTGATATCCCCTGCTACCATACTCTGCTCCTCTGCTGCCGTTGCAATCTGAGTCGACCGCTGAGTAATCTCTTCCACCGCGCTGCCGATAGTGTCGAACATGTTACTGGCATCAAGCACCTGCACCGCAGAATCTCGGGCGAGAGAAGAGCTTTCCTGAATACTGTGGACCACCGCGCTGGTGGCTTTTTGCAGGTTGTTGATGACGGTTTCAATCTCGCTGACAGAGGTTGCGGTACGGGCTGCCAGGGCTCTGACCTCATCCGCCACAACAGCAAAGCCCCGGCCCTGCTCACCGGCGCGGGCGGCTTCAATCGCAGCATTGAGTGCCAGCAGGTTAGTCTGTTCTGCCACCGAACGGATTACCAGCAGCACTTCGGATATATTGTCACTGTCGGCTGCCAGTCCCTCCACCCGGGACATCGAGACCTGCATCTGCTGAGCCAGCGCTTCAATATTGCAGGTGGTTGTTCTGATCGCTTGTCGTCCGGACAGTGAAGCCTGTTCCGCCCGGTGAGAGGCGTCGGCGGCGTGCGCTGCATTTTTCGCCACATCAACTGAAGACTGGGACATCTCTTCCGAGGCCGTAGCCACCATGACGATCTGTTGCTGCTGTTGTTCAACGTCATGATTGGTCTTGAACGCGAGTTTTGTTGCTTGCTCTGATTTGCTCAGAGACTCCTTAATGGAGTCTGCCATTCTTTGAATCATATCCGCCAACTGGCTGATGAACTGGTTGAAATGCCCTGCCAGAATACCCACTTCATCCTGGGACTGCACCCTGATACGCTGCGTCAGATCACCTTCGCCGCTGGATATTTGCTGCAGAGCGCCGGTCACCAGGCGCAGAGGTTGGGTAATACGGATCGCCAGCCAGATGACGGTCAGTGAGCCAAAAATAACGATCAGCAATCCGGCAATAACAACGCCGGTGGTTTGGTTTTTTTGTCCCTCTTTTAATACCGAGATAACTGCATCGACCTGTTGCAGCACGTGGCTGGCAGGGACATCGATATACAGCTTCCAGGTCGCCAGTTTGTTCAGGTTGAGGTGACGAATCAGAGTATAGCGCTCATCATCCTTTTGCGTTAAAGGCTGGTTGGTCTGTACATTTTCCGGCAGCAGATCTGTGACACTCTGTCCGACAGAGCCCTTGTTCTGACTGTCAGCCACCAGTGTATCCGATGCTGAGATAAGCATAACCCGGCCGAGACCGTCCGCCAGCTTATGGCCAAAGGCTTCCGCCGATGCCTGCATCTGGGACAGCGGCAGGTCTATACCGATCACCCCGACTAAGCGGTCTGAGAAGTAGACGGGTACGGCGACCGATGTCATCAGTGTCTTTTTGCCATTAACCTCATCCGTATAGGGGTCGATAATGCAGGGGGCTTTACGCTCAATCGGGCAGCTGTACCAGCTATTGTAAGGCTGGCCGCTGCTGCTTGGGGTTGTGTCGCTGATCATCTGTTCTGTGAGAATTTCCTGAACCGGTTCACCTTTAGTGTTATGAGCCCAGTACACCGCGAAGCGTCCGGCGTCATTGGAGGCCAGGTCGTCCTCTCCTTTATGTTCTTCATCTGCACCATCCAGCGCTTTAGGCAGGAAGACCGCATAGATGCCCAGTACCTCAGGGTTATTCTGTAAAGCACCGGCGATGTACTGATTGATAATGTGACGGACATCATCTGATGAGATATACAGAGAGCGGAACTGTTCGCGCAGGAACGAAATATCACGGGCATAACCGGCGGCTGCCAGCACGTTAGATGTGAACAGTTTTTCAATGCGCAGCTGTTCTGCGCTGGCAAAGGTTTCCATCTTATCCTGAGCCGCACTGCTCAGAGCGGGTTCAATGGTGTTGCGCAGCTGATCAGTGGTGGAGTTGATCAGCAGGGTAGAGATAATCAGCTGGATGATCACGGTTAACCCGAGTAAAAGGGCCACCGGAAGGGATATTTTGCGTATTAAAGAGGTCCAGCTCATAGATCACCCGTTTGTATATGAAGCACTGGATCGTCTTATCTAACGGTCAGGTATTCAATACCTATCAGGGGGTATGAGCAGCGGCGATGGCCATATATCGGCCTTAAGGCCGCAGGCTTTCTCCAGCCTCCAGCCTCCAGGCGAAAAGGCAGATCTATTACGCGCTTAGTGACCGGCTTTCCCTGCAACCGGGTCAGCAGGTTTTCCGCTGCCAGTCGTCCCATCTCCTCCCGGGGGGTAACCACCGTCGCCAGTTGAGGGACCCGTCCCCTGAGATGTTATGGTCGGGAATGTCTGAAATTCCGCTCTGATCGGGTATCGGTCGATGAGAAGGGGTTATACTTTTCGTATGGCTGAGGCAGATAAATCCGGAGTCAAAACGATGCAGAAAAAGGCAGCGAGTTCCAGGCAGCAAAACGGTCAGTGGCAGTTCTGGATCGACCGGGGGGGCACCTTTACCGACGTGGTGGCGCTTCGTCCGGATGGCGCGCTGGTGAGCCATAAACTGCTTTCTGATAATCCGGAGCAGTATCGGGACGCTGCCATTCAGGGGATTCGTGAGCTGCTGAATCTGTCAGCAGAGCAGCCCATCCCTCCTGCACAGATTGCCGCTGTCAAAATGGGCACTACCGTCGCGACCAATGCCCTGCTGGAACGTAAGGGGGAGGCTTGTCTGCTGCTGATTAACCGTGGATTTCGTGATGCCCTGAGGATCGCCTATCAGAACCGGCCACGGCTGTTTGAACGCCATATCAGATTACCCGAGCTGCTTTACCGGGAGGTTGAAGAGGTGATTGAGCGCACCGGGGCACGCGGTGAGGTTGTGACTCCGCTGAATCTGGACGCTGCCCGCCAGACTCTGCAGAGGGCCTATAATCGTGGTATCCGCTCCGTAGCTATTGTACTGATGCACGGTTATCGTTACTGGGATCACGAGCAGCAACTGGCCGGGCTGGCACAACAGATTGGTTTTACCCAGATCTCGACCAGCCATGAGGTCAGTCCGCTGATGAAACTTGTGAGCCGGGGTGATACCACGGTTGTGGATGCTTACTTATCACCGATTCTGCGACGGTATATCGATCAGGTCGCCTTGGAATTGGGTGGCGCCAAGCTGATGTTTATGCAGTCGAACGGCGGGCTGGTGGACGCCGGACTGTTCCAGGGAAAAGATTCCATTCTCTCCGGTCCCGCCGGCGGGATTGTGGGTGCGGCCCGTACCAGTGCAATGGCCGGCTTCGATAAAATTATCGGCTTTGATATGGGCGGTACTTCCACCGATGTCACCCACTATTGTGGTGAGTATGAGCGTACCTTTGAAACGCAGGTGGCCGGTGTGCGGATGCGGGCGCCGATGATGCAGATCCATACCGTGGCGGCCGGGGGCGGATCAATACTCAGTTTTGACGGCGCCCGTTTCCGGGTCGGACCGGATTCAGCCGGAGCCAATCCCGGCCCGGCCAGCTACCGCCGGGGCGGTCCGCTGACAGTTACGGACTGCAATGTGATGCTGGGCAAACTGATCCCTGCATATTTCCCGAGGATATTTGGCCCTGCCGCCGATCAGTCTCTGGACAAAGCCGTGGTGCGAACCAGGTTTGAAACACTGGCCCGCGAGATACAAGCGGCAACCGGTAAAACATCAACCAGCGAAGAAGTTGCTCAGGGGTATTTGCGCATCGCGGTTGAAAATATGGCCAATGCGATCAAGAAAATCTCTACACAGCGGGGCTATGATATCACCCGTTACGTGCTGTGCTGCTTCGGTGGTGCCGCCGGACAACATGCCTGTCAGGTCGCGGATCTGCTGGGGATGACCCGGGTGCTGCTGCATCCGCTGGCGGGTGTGTTGTCCGCATACGGTATGGGACTGGCAGATATCCGCTGCCTGCGTCAGCAGGCCGTGGAGCAGCGTTTTACGGCCCGATTGACCATGGACCTGCAAACGGATTACCGGATGCTGGAAGAGGAGGGCCGGCAGGAGGTCAGGCAGCAACAGGTTCCGGAGCTGCAAATCAGTGCGATCTATAAAGCCCACCTCAAGTATGAAGGGACGGATTCTGCGCTGGTGGTGGATTTCAATGACTTTCGCGCCTGTTGCCGGGCATTTGAGGAGGCCCACCGACAACGTTACGGCTTTGTTGTGGCGGATAAAGCCCTGATACTGGAAGCGATCTCGGTTGAGGTCATCGGTACCACTCATCAGCCCCAGAACCATAAAGCGAGCTCCGGCGACCATCAGGATCCGGTCACTGAACGTTCTGATGAGACAAGAGAACCCCCCGTGATGGCCCGAAGCCCTATTTACAGCGACGGTAGCACTCATGATGCGCCTCTGTACCAGCGGTCAGAATTACAACCAGGCGATTGTATTGTGGGGCCGGCTATTATTCTGGAGAGCACGGGCACCAATGTGGTCGAATGCGGCTGGCAGGCGACCTGCACCGACCTCAGCGATCTGCTGTTGCAGCGGGTGATTCCGCTGCAGCGACAGGTCGCTATCGGCACCGCCGTGGATCCGGTGATGCTGGAAGTGTTCAACAATCTGTTTATGTCTATTGCTGAGCAGATGGGCTTTACTCTGGAAAACACCAGCTACTCGGTGAATGTTAAAGAACGACTGGACTTTTCCTGTGCCATCTTCGATCAGCAGGGGCATCTGGTGGCCAATGCTCCTCACATGCCGGTGCATCTGGGCTCGATGTGGCAGAGTATCCGCAGCGTCATCGATAAGCATGGCGGCAGTATGCAGCCGGGTGATGTTTATATCCTCAACGCCCCCTATAACGGTGGTACTCATCTGCCGGACATCACCGTCATTACACCGGTTTTTGCTGAAAGCGCCGGGGCTCAGCCGGTAACGCAGGCGGCAAAGCCGGTGCTCTTTTATGTCGCTTCCCGCGGTCACCATGCTGATATTGGCGGTATCACGCCCGGCTCGATGCCGCCGGGAAGCCGTTCGGTAGAGGAGGAGGGCGTACTGATCGATAATATCAAACTGGTGGATCGAGGGCAGTTTCTGGAGCAGGATATACGGCATCTGTTGATCAGCGGCCCCTGGCCGGCGCGTAATCCCGATCAGAACATTGCCGATCTCAAGGCGCAGATTGCCGCCAACGAAAAAGGGGTACAGGAACTTCGCCGGATGATCGGGCAGTACAGCCTGCCGGTGGTACACGCTTATATGCAGCATGTGCAGGACAATGCCGAGGAGTCCGTGCGTCGGGTGCTGGATGTGCTGCGGGATGGAGCGTTCCGTTATCGTATGGATGATGGTGCCGAGATCTGTGTCAGTATCCGTATTGATAAAGCCAACCGCTCAGCCCGGATCGATTTCAGCGGAACTTCAGCGCAGCGGGATACAAACTTCAATGCTCCGAGTGCGGTTTGCCATGCTGCGGTGCTCTATGTTTTTCGCACGCTGGTGGATGATGACATTCCCATGAATCAGGGCTGTCTGAAGCCTCTGGAAGTCATTATCCCGAAAGGTTCAATGCTGGACCCCGTCTATCCTGCCGCCGTGGTTGCGGGTAATGTGGAGACCTCCCAGTGGATCACCGATTGTCTGTATGGTGCGCTGGGGGTTCTGGCGGGCTCCCAGGGCACTATGAACAATTTTACCTTCGGTAACGACCGTTATCAGTATTATGAAACCCTCTGTGGCGGTTCGGGGGCCGGGCCCGGTTTCGATGGCACCAGTGCCGTCCAGACCCATATGACCAATTCCCGCCTGACCGATCCGGAAGTGCTGGAGTGGCGCTATCCGGTACTGCTGGAAGATTTCAGACTACGGCCCGGCTCCGGCGGCCGAGGCAGGTTTTGCGGCGGTGATGGAGTTGTCAGACGCATCCGCTTTCTTGAGCCGATGACCGCAGCCATCCTGTCATCCCATCGCAGCACCCGTCCGTTTGGTGTTGAAGGGGGCGAGCCCGGTTGTCCCGGAGAGAACTGGGTGGAACGGTGCGATGGTCGCCGGGAAGATCTGGGCGCCACTGCCGAGGTAGAGATGCAACCGGGTGATTGCTTCGTGGTGGCTACCCCGGGCGGCGGTGGCTACGGCAAAAAGTGAACAACCGACCAGCCTGAGAAACCACTAACCAGGCGGTAGTGACAATCACAGCGTTTACAGCTTCAGACCATACAGGGGCCTCTCTTTATCCTGTTTTATCACAAAATCGCTGATCAGTTCCCGGACTTTGAGTACCTCCGGGCGTTCGCTGTGTTCCCGCGATGACCACAGGGCTATGTCGCGGCGTGAAGAGGTGATGCCTTCCACGGTAAGCATCTGCTCAGGGGCGATCTGTTCTGTCATAAGAGCAAGACGGGCGGGCAGCCAGACCAGCATATCAGTTGTGTTTAACAGGTGGATCACCGAACGGATGCTGCCGGTAAAGGCCATCTGGGCCGCGCTTGCTTCCGTGACTTCGGCCTGACGGCCTAAAAAACCGGCGCTGGCTCCGGCGATAAACCACTTTTGTCGGGCAATATCCTCTTTTGTAACCGGTTGTTTTGAGCCAATCAGCTTTGATTTTTTACCGGCAAAAATCCCGGAACGATCGCGGAACAGAATCTGACGGTCCAGGGATTTTTGTGACACTGACAGGTGCGCCGGAGCCAGCAGGAAATCTAATTCGCCATTCTGCAAAAGGTTTATTTGTGACGCGGCGGAGCCTGTGCGGAAATGGAACGCATAGCGTTTTTCCTGCAAAAAGTAATCGGTCATGTTACTGACCGTGGCAAATTCCCACAGCGGATCAATACCAACGACAAATTCGCTTTTATAACCGCTGTGAAACTGGCGGATAACTTCCTCGCCCCTGACTGTTTCCGCCAGAATCCGTTCACCAATCTGGGACAGCCGCGCGCCGATCTCAGTGGGAATAACACCATAGCGGGTGCGCTTTAACAGGGGAGCACCCACCTTCATCTCCAGTTGCTGAATACTTCGGGTCAGGGTCGGTTGCGTCACATGGAGTTGTTCACAGGCACTTGTCAGGGAGCCCTGCTTGACCACGATGGCTAATTGCTTCAACAGGTTAGGATTCATGTATACGGATTCTTTATATCTGGGGCTAAAAACTGATTATTCCTTATAGTGTATGTGGTTTAAAGTAATCATTCTAATAATAAGCATGGAAAACTGAATATGCCGCTCCATGGTGAAATGTGTCTTTCAGGAGATTTCCGCGGATCTGATCCTCAGGGGCGCGTTGTGTCAGAGAGCAGATGGCTGTATTCGCTTCAGAGCATCGCACTGTTTGGGCTCAGGCCACGCCTATTGAAGCGCGTTTTACCGGAGCTTTTAAGCTCAGGGTTAAACCCTCAAAATCAAAACAAAAATAATCTAAATGGAATCTATGCAATGAAAAAATTAATTCTAGGCAGCGTTCTGGCTCTGACAGCCGGTGCTATGGTTCAAACAGCGCAGGCGGCGGATTACACACTGCGTCTGGCGCACTTTTTTCCTCCGGTTGCTGCGATACATAAGAATGTTGCCCAGGCATGGGCGGATAAAGTGACTGCAGACTCCAACGGGCGCATTGCTGTTGAAGTCTATCCCTCTTCAACCCTGGCCAAACCTCCGGCGCTGTATGATGCGGTTTCCAATCGCATTGCCGATGTCTCTCTGACTGTGCAGGGGTATACGGCCAATCGCTTTCCTCTAACTCAGGTAGTTGAACTGCCGGGGATAGCGAAAAGTGCCGCCAATGGTTCCTGCATTATCCAGCATCTCTATGATGAGCAGTTGATCAGCGACGAGTACAAAGATACTAAGCCGTTGTTTCTGTTCACCCATGGACCAGGGCATATCCATACCACTAATAAGCTGATTAAAGAGCCTGCTGATTTTGAAGGGCTGAGAATCCGTCGTCCGACGGCGGTGGTGGCAAAATTGTTGGAGGGGTTAGGCGCGCAGCCTGTTGGCATGCCTGCACCTCAGGCGTTTCAGTCGGTTCAGCGGGGTGTTATTGATGGCGTTGCGCTGCCATGGGAGGGACAACTGACCTTCCGTATGAATGAGCTGACGCCATACCATACTGAAATTGGTGGTCTGTATACCTTGTCGTTCCTGGTGACCATGAACCGGGATGTGTATAACAGCATGCCCGCTGATCTGCAAAAAGTGATCGATGATAACTCCGGCGAAACCTGGTCTCAGATTGCCGCCAGAGAGTTTGATGGGGCGGATGTGAAAGGCCGTGCACAGGCCGAGGCTGCAGGTCATCAGATCTTCACCGTTGACGGTGGTGTTGAAAACCCTGCCTGGAAACCTGTGCTGGATAAAGCTGTTGACGATTATCTGACTGAGCTGGAAGCCAAAGGATTACCTGCGCGAGCAGTCTATAAACGTGCAAAGGAACTGGCCGAAAGCTGCAAATAACGGCAGTTGGTATCTGCCTGTCAATGAGCCGGTGTGGACTGAGGATTCAGGCCGCGCCGGTTCATGTTTATAATCCGTTTTGCTGCGCTACACCGTTTTAAAGGTGTAGCGTTATGCGGTGTTGAGTTAAAGGTTTAACCGCAGCACTTCTTGTATTTCTTGCCACTGCCACAAGAGCAGGGGGCGTTTCTTTCCGGTGTTTTTTCTATCTGCACCGTCTTGGGTGTGGCTAACATAGCCGTCAGCTCTACGATATTCTCTTCAGCATCGGCATCCACCACAATCGTCGCGACCAGGTCATGTTCGGCGACAATCGCTTCCACATCCTGCCTGCGCTCTTCCGACGTGACACTCAGCAGCAGAGGGCTGCTGTCACTACCGGGCTTAACTTTCGCCTTGGTGTTGTAACCACTTTTACCGTAGTTACCCATAATATCGGGAGTACCTTTATAGAAACATTTAGACATGGGTGACTCCTGAAGTTTTGTCATCGCTCTGAGGGGGCGGCATTCTAGCAGGAAACGGAGGGTAGCGGTGAATTGATTGAGCTGATTCTCAGGTGGGGGCGTATAGTCTATTTCGTTTTGTAGTGTAAATCAGGATGTGTTCACTGAGTCAGAATATTTTTCAGGTGAATGGTTCTTTACCTATAAAGGCTAACGATTTACCCTTTTCTTTGTCTATTCAGTATCAATACACAGGATTTATATGAGCGAACAGATGAATGACGACGCACTGAAGGCATTAAAAATAGCCTTTACTTATATGCCCAAAGCCATCGAAGTGACCCAGTATGAATACGGCGATCGCTATCAGGCCGTTCTTTCTCATATTGAAACAGTCAGAGAGATGCTGCTGCTGAATGATGTGGACCCTGAAGAGGTGTATGGCGAGGTCGATCCTGATAATACGCCTAACTCCTCTTATTAAGGGGGAACCATTGTTCTACCTACGTCATGAGGAACCCCAATGAACAATCAACAGCCCCAGAATGCCTTGCCAACCATCTCGACCCTCGACGATCTGGCTAAGCGGGCAAACTACTCGCTCATGGACAGGCTTCACGCCGATCCTGACGCGACTGCAAACGGGGATGATCATCAGCCGCGTCAAGTGTTTACGGGTCACTATGTCCCTGTAAAACCCACGCCACTCGCAGATCCTGAGTACATTGCCCACAGTAAAGATCTGTTTCGCGAACTGGGTTTCGCCGACAGTCTGGCGCAGACGGATGACTTTATGCGGATGTTCTCGGGTAATATCTCTCAGGTTCCAGAGCCGCTGCGCAAGGTTGGTTGGGCCTGTGGCTATGCACTCTCCATTTACGGCACCGAATACTATCAGCAGTGCCCGTTCCAGACCGGTAATGGATATGGCGATGGTCGCGCAGTGTCCGTGCTTGAGGCCGTCATCAACGGTCAGCGCTGGGAGATGCAGCTCAAAGGGGGCGGCCGCACACCCTACTGTCGCGGCGCGGACGGTCGCGCCGTGCTGCGTTCCAGTGTTAGGGAGTTTCTGGCACAGGAGCATATGCACGCCCTCGGCGTGCCAACGTCGCGTTCGCTGAGTCTGTATGTGTCTAAAACGGAGCAGGTCAGACGGCCCTGGTACTCGGAGGGCTCGCACTCGCAGGATCCCGACACGCTGATATCAGAGGCCGTTGCCATCTCGACCCGCGTCGCACCGTCGTTCCTGAGGGTCGGTCAACTGGAACTCTTCAGTCGCCGTGCCCGCAAGCAGGAACACCCAAAAGCGCTGCAGGAGCTGGAGATGATTGTGCTGCACCTGATCGAGCGTGAGTACGCTGACGTTATCGACAATGCACTGAGCCTCGCCGAAAAAGTGGTGTTGCTCGCACGCGAGTTTCGCGACCGCCTGACTTCGCTGGTGGCGAACTGGATCCGTGTCGGTTACTGCCAGGGCAACTTTAACAGCGACAACTGCGCTGCCGGTGGTTTCACCCTCGACTACGGCCCCTTCGGATTCTGTGAGCTGTTCGACCCGCAATATCAGCCCTGGACCGGTGGCGGACAGCACTTCTCATTCCTGAATCAGCCAGCGGCAGCGGAACGTAACTTCCATATGTTCTGGACTGCGTTGCGGCCGTTGCTGGCCTCACATGACGGCGCTCTGCAGCAGCTCGACGAGATTCGCAACGGCTTTGACGCCGTGATGCAAATGAAAATGAGACAGATGTGGGCGGCCAAACTAGGACTCGACATTTTTGACATGGTGTTGTTCAGAGAGCTTGCCGCACTGATGATGGAAACATCAGTGGATTACACCATCCTCTTCCGCGAACTCTCTAACCTGCCTGACGATATAGTCCCACTCCAAAAAAGCTTCTACAAAGGCGCGGCCTATCAGGCAGACCCGGAGAGTATGGATCAGCGCTGGTCTGAGTGGCTGGCAACATGGAACGCACTCATCGACAGCCAGCCCCGCTCCCGTGATGAGATCTCTCAGCAGATGAAACACATTAACCCAAAATACAGTTGGCGCGAGTGGTTCGTGGTGCCTGCGTATCAGCAAGCGGCCGCAGGAAACTACGCTCTGATTCGGGAGTTGCAGGATGTCATGACGCAGCCCTACGCGGAGCAATCGAAGCACGTGGAAGAAAAATACTACCGGCTGAAGCCGTCTGAATTCTGTGAGGTCGGTGGGTTGTCGCACTATAGCTGCTCGTCATGAATCATCGCAGACGGAAACAGCAGGGGCGGTAACTACAAAAAGGGGGGAGGGCTTAAAGAAAGAGAATTCTTTATGGCTTTCTCCCATATATAAATAACCGGCCCTTTTATTAATCTTTATGACTCTTTATTCGTAAATTTATTAGTAAAGTCCTGCTACAGCTGATCCAGAAGCGCCTTTTTCTTGGAAAGGTACTCATCTTCGGTAATTAACCCATCTTTGTAGAGTTCATTAAGCTCCCGAATTTTTGTTGCTACAGAGTCAGCAGACTGACCCTGCGGGAGAATATCCTCTTCAGAGATTTGCATTTTTATGAGTTTGGATTCGGTTACGCCGTCGCGCCCTTCTTGCTGGCTGACTTCATGCAGAGCGCAGCGTGCCATCCACATCCCCATCTTAATTTCCTGCCAGACAAAGTAGTTTTGGTTTGGCTCTACACTCAGGGAAAGACTGCAATTATTTTCGGCCGTTGAATCTATATCGTACTGGCCGGGGATGAGGCTCAAATGGAAGTATGTTTTAGAGGCGGTTTGGCCAAGGTTTTTACCATTGATAAATACTGACATCGGAATGGCTGCGCCAAGAATCTCATTTCGATATATGTAGAGCGACGCTTTGTCCGGGTCAGGAACGAATTGTTTTGATTCGGTGTCTTTAACCGGGGCTTCCATCGGCACTGAAGCGCACCCTGTAACCAACAGGGCTATCAATGCCAGTAAGACAGGGATACGCAGACAGAGTTTGGTATGCATTGCAGTGCTCCTGAGCGAAGACATTTAGTTATTAGTATGGATCACGAAAGGAATAATGCAGAGAAGAGTAATTCGGGATTGATCAGAATCAATACAGCAAAGCACCTGAAGGGTGGTAAATGGCACAGATCTATTCTGTAAAACTGATGCTTTTTTCTCCTTAATTGGTCGCAAGCACGAATCCAGTCTGTTCTATGGCGTGGAATCACTTGAAGCCACTCTGGCAGAGTCAGCCTATTACCGCTTTGTGTTTCTGCTGGCGATGCGGGGCGCGCCTCCGGGGAATACAGCTTCAATATCCTTCCTTTGATGCCCATGCGGATTAGCTCACCCATCCCCGGGATTACGCCCCGTCACAAACCCTTGGCTCAGAGATGCGAGCGGCGGGTGTGGAAGCGTTCCAGTATCGCTCAGTCCGCTCAATGCAACCAGAGGTATGCGCAGCACTCTATACCGCTACTTCGTTCACCAACACTCAGCCTGATACCACAGCACACTGGCACTGCGAACTGACTACGATCTCGGTGACCTTCAAAGCTGTGGCCTCATCCTCAGCATCTTTGACTTGTCTGGCATGGCGACGTTTATAAGAGATTCACATCTGTTGGCCGTAGCCGCTTATCCCTGGCACCTTTCCGCCCTGATACTGGCAGATTATGTCTTGCCTCACGGGTCGATATACCGACTTAATCGGCGGTTACATCGCTCCCGAAGCTCCGCACGTCCGGGTAGGGAACCGTTGGTGAAACAACCGGTTTCGTCAGGTAAAGTTCCCTGTGAAACAGAAATACATGCGACTTTCAGGTCGCACTGCCAAAGTGACACTGATTGCTTTTATTAGTTTGATGCATCTCTGGATCACGTTGACCCGATTTGTTCTTAGTTGAGCTTGGCGTTTCTAAGATGGTGGCATCCATCAGTGTTTCTTCTTGTCGAAGGACTCCCGCGTCACTTAGCCAAGCGCTGACTTCCTCAAAAATTTGCCGAGCCAAACCGTGTCGCTCCAGTAAATGTCGGAAGTTCATGATGGTTGTGTGGTCAGGAATGGCTTTGTCCAGAGATAAGCCAGCAAACAGGCGCATGGAAGCAATTTCATATAACGCGTCTTCCATGGCAGGATCATTCAGGCTGTACCAGTTCTGCATTCAGTGAATGCGCAGCATCGTTTCGAGTGGATAAGGCCGACGACCGTTACCAGCTAGGCGATAGTGGGGTTCGATTACGGCGACCAAGAGTTTCCATGAGATCAATTTCTCCACCGACCGAGAAATACCTCTTTGCGAGTTTTACGGCGTTTATTGGTGAACCGGGGATCTGCGAAGGAGAGCTGGTGATCCATTAATAGTCCTCACCACGTCAGTGCGTGGATTGTCTCATTTTGGGGACATATTCGCAGTAATCTTAATAGTTAATTGTTTGGCAATATTTAAATCATGCTAAAATAATCGTGTTTTAGTGATTCAAGTTTTTGAGGTGTGTTTTTAAAGTTTTTTCTTCAGTCTTGGGAAAGGATAAGCCGACATTCTCACTTCCGTCATTTGCATTTTTAATGCCTCTGTTCGTGCAGGTGAAATCAATCGTGACTTGCATGTTTAGTGTGATGTTGTTGTGCTTGATGGATGCTTTTCTCAGGTATGAAGCCTGGTAGTGTCTTACGGGTAGGGGTCCGTCTTTTTGTTCGGAGCAGATATTGGTTGTTGAGCTTTCCTTGAAAGGCTCTGCGAAAGCAAGTTAAAACGTGCGATAACCGGATAGGCCGGTTATCTAAGGGGGTCTTTTTGAGAACAAGAATGACAACAGACTGCCATAAAAGGTTAAAATTAAAACCGCTGGCATTAATGGCCGGTGGTTTTTTTTTATTTGGAATGGCGGCCGAACGCGAACTCCTTGCTGCAGAACAGGCGTCTCCGGCGACTGCAACGGTTCAGGGCGAAACGGAACGCTCGATTGTAAGCGGCGAACATCGTTTGCTGATTACGGCCCAGCCGGGTGAGTTGCTTTCTACTCATATACAGGCCAATGGACAACGTTTGTTCATCACACTCTCCCCAAAAGCTGATCTGGATCTGTGGCGGCGCAAAGCCGCAAAGCTTCAGCAACAGCCCTCTATTTTTCACAAGGCCTATATACAGACTGTAGCTGATCGTAATCATCTTGTAGTTGAGTTCATGAGGCCAGTAAATCTGGTGGATGAGACCGTTACGCTGAACGGCGACAGCAATCTAAGCTGGGAGTTGCTGTTGCGTGAAAGGCCGATAGACAGCTCTATCCGGTTGCTGGACGAGGCGAAGGTGGAAAAAAGAGGTAATCTGTTTGACCTGTCTTTTATTGGACACACAGAGATGGTGGTTGAGGTTTCACTGGCCGACCAGGGACAGAAATTAATTGTTGAGTTGCCTGGGGTATCTTCTGATACGTTAAAGCTCCCGCTTATGCCCGAGTTTCTGGGTGCTCCCGAAGTGTCTACCCGTTCAGGCGGGGGCTCCGTCCTCACCTTTACACCCGGCTTGCCGGTGGATCTGCTGGATGCTCAGATTGGTTCGAATCCGGAACAGGACACCAGCTTTATTCATCTGCTTTTGGTGCCGGATGCGAAGGTGCAAGAAGAATATTCAGTACCTCTTTCCATCACGATGGCAGATCTCAGATCAGGTTTCGGGCTTGAGCTCAAAGGGCCTGAAAAGATAAAGGCAAAGGGCTATTACCTTACCTCACCCGGCCGCTTGATTGTCGATTTTCCGGGCGTTCCTGTGACCAAAATGGCTGATCTGGTGTCTGGTTTTAACGCCGATAGTCGCTTTGTCGAGCGTGTGCGCTATGGCTCATCGGGGCTGGGGTCTGCCCGTCTGGAACTGACCCTTGAGCCGTCTTATGCCGAAGGCCTCGCCCGTAATGTTACCCCGTTCCTCGATCACTACTCAGGGGCATTGACGGTCGCGATGCCGCAGGCGGCTATACAACCTCAAAGTGGTTTTCCGGAGGATCTTCGAGGCATTGCCGGATTTGAAAAGGACACGCTGCGTAACGTGAGTTCATTCGACTTCACCCATCAGCCTGTACTGAGCATCGGTTCCGTTACGCTGGATAGCGCTAATTATTCGACACAAGTGCAGATACCCGAGGGGCAGCGTTTCAGATTATTGGATCTGGTCGATGAAGCGTTGCAACAGGATCCGGCCTACCAGATCGCTAGTGCCGAGTTTCGTGCCCGTAGTGAGGTGCTTCCTCAGGCCAGGGCGGACTATTTGCCGCAAGTCAGCTTCAGTTACCAGTTTTCCAGCAAGTACCAGACGGTCAATGAGTCAGGTTCGATACCTGAAGGAAATTACGATGTGCCCGGTTACAACCTGTCATTAAATCTGACGCAACCGGTATACCGGCGTGCCAATCTGATTGCTATCGATCAGGCAGAGGTGGCAGTGGAACAGGCCAAATTGGCGCTTTTGGCGGCTGAGCAGGATCTGATTATGCGCCTCAGTAAAGCTTATCTGGATGTCTTGGCTGCGCGCGATGAGCGCGATCTGGCGCAGGCCGAGCACAATGCTGTGGTGGCGCAACTTGAGCAAGCACAGTTGCGGTTTAATAGCGGCCTGCTTAGCAGGGCAGATTACAATGAGTCCCTCAGTCTTGAGGCTCTGACGCGTGCACGCCTGCTGCAGGCCGAGTTTAAATTTCAGGACGCTCGCTTAGGTGTCAAAGAAATTGTAGGTCAGGAAGTCGCCAGTCTGCATGGTTTTAATGCGGACTTCCGGGCGGCGCCTCCATTCCCCGAACGTGTTGATCGCTGGGTAGGCGCTGCGCTGGATCAGAATCTTGCCCTGCAGGCGCAACGGTTAGCCATAACAATAGCGCAAAAAGAGGTCAGCCGACGCGGCGCCGAACACTTGCCTACGGTGGATCTTTTTGTCTCTGCCGGTCAACAGGTATCGGAGAGTACGCTCTTCTCAGACTTACGTCAGGATGTCAGTGACTATGAGGTGGGTTTGCGGCTCAATATGCCTATTTTCAGCGGTGGCCGGACATCATCTCTGGTGCGTGAAGCAACTGCTCGACTGGATCAAACGCAACAGGAAATGGAGCGCGAATATCGCAAGACCGAACGCATTGTTCGATCTGCCTACTCCAGTCTGGTGTTTAGTACCAGCATGCTGGCAGCCTTGCGCGAGGGTGTGTTGGCTCAGGAGATACGTCTTGCAACCCGTCTGAAAGGCTTTGAATCCGGCATCGAAACGTCAGTATCGGTTTTGGACGCTTACCAAAGCTACTACGGAGCAAGGCGTGATTTCTTGCAGTCTCGCTATGAGTATCTGAAAAACCGACTGACACTCAAGCAGGCAGTGGGTACGTTGGCGCGCAATGACGTGTCTGATCTGGATATGATGCTGGAATCGAAATAAGCGACTGATTAAATCGCATGGAGAATATCATGGGTAGTGCATTCAAGGGCTTCAGAAAAGGGCATTTGCGTACTCTGGCAATGAAACAGTGGCGGGGAATGCTCAGTAAGTCTTTGGATGCGCAGGTGGTTGTGACTCAGCGGACTCCGACGAGCGTTATTGAGCCCATGGAGCCGCGTTACCTGCTCTCAGGTGATCTCATGGTGGTGCCTCCTGTACAGGAGCAGATAGCTCAGGAGTCGCTGATCGATCTCAGCCTTGAAGCCGAAAAGAACATGAGTCTTGCTGTCGCTGTGCAGCAGCCAGTTGACGCGGCTTCAGCCGAAAAAGTAGTCGATCAGGTAATCTTTGTCGATACCGGGATTAAAGATAGCGAAGCCCTGATTCAGCAGGCCTTGGCCAGCTCTTCGTTAGATATCAGTCGGTATGAAGTGGTCTACCTTGATAGTCAAAGCGACGGGGTAGAGCAGATTTCCCAGTGGTTAAAGAAATATGAGGGGCTTGATGCGATTCACT
The DNA here is from genome assembly GCA_018223185.1 of Oceanospirillales bacterium. Classification (GTDB taxonomy): domain Bacteria; phylum Pseudomonadota; class Gammaproteobacteria; order Pseudomonadales; family Balneatricaceae; genus Amphritea. The sequence goes on from JAAEYW010000003.1 coordinate 23,223, forward strand.
TGCTTTCGCACGGTAGCGCAGGCCAGATCAACTTGGGTAATGCTGTTCTCGATCAAGCCTCGCTTGAACAGTACCGCAGTGAACTGTCTGCCTGGGGTGATGCCCTGTCAGAACAGGGCGATATTCTGATCTATGGCTGCTCTGTAGCCGGCCTTCCTGAGGGGGACTCGCTGGTTCAGGCGCTGGCGGATATGACCGGTGCCGATGTTGCGGCTTCGGAAGATGTTACCGGTGCCGAGGCTTTTGGCGGTGATTGGGATCTGGAAGTACAGGCGGGACTGATTGATGCCTCTCTGTTGCTTGATGGTGCGGGCTGGCAGGGTGTACTGGCCGACTTTACCTCCGATGCGACCGATCAGGTTTTCACGGGTACGGCCGATGGTGACAGCTTTGTCTTCGGCGATGACTGGGGCAATGACACTGCCAGCAGTGGTGGTGGCCAGGATACGCTCGACTTCTCAGCAGTAACTCGCGATCTGGAGTTTACCGTGGACGGTAGCAGTGTCACGGTCCGCTATGCTGATGATGCTGAAACCGACAGCTTTACCTTTGATGCAACGGCGGGTACGTACAGCATCATCGGTGGCCAGGGTAATGATGAATATCGACTGGCGGATGGCTCCAGCCTGCAGTCCGTAACCGATGCGGAAGGCCAGGACACTGCGGTCTTCCTCAATGCCGTTGCCCCGGTCACCATCGCTCGCAACGCCGATCGCAGCACCAGTGTCAGCAATCAGGGTAGCTACGACCTCGCTGGGGTCGAGTCTCTGTCCGGGCACATCTCTTTGGGTAACAGCATGGTTGTTGAGCTGGCCCAGAGCCTTGGCAACTGGAGTACTTTGATCGAAGAGCTGCTTAATGACCCGGTACTTTCATCTGAGCTTCCGCTGTTGGGTATGTCGGTCAGCGACCTGCTGGCGCAAGGCTTCAGTGAAAATCCATTGTCCACAGCTGAAGGAGCGGCGACTACCTTTCTGAATGACCTGCTGACAATCAGTAATGACACCCTGGCCGGTTTGACCGATCTGGGTGCTTTGGCGGACGCTGTAGCGGTTGAACTGAATGGACTGGTTGCCGGTGATCTGTTCTCGGTTGAGGCTGGTGTACATGACTGGTCCGAGCTGCGCCTTGATCTGTCCTTCGATGCACTGAAAACACTGACCACTACGCCACAGCTGGACGAGACTCTGAGCGCAGACCTTGCCGCTGCCGGTCTGGAACTGACGGCGTTCTCCGATATTGATCTCGAAGCGCGCATTGAAGGTGCCGTATCGCTGGGTATCAATCTGGATGCACTGGACACGCTGGCTCCGGCCGATGCCGCCGGCAGCGGTTTTATCCGCATGCAGCCGTTCACTCTGGGCGTCTCTGCCAATGCCAATAATCTGGATCTGACTGTCGGGCTGAGTGAGTCCACCTTCGGGACTGCAGCCAACATCAGTGTAACCGAGGGTGTACTGTCACTGGAGGCCGAAGCCGGCTTCGCTATCGGTCAGGCCTCTCTGGACAGCGAACAACGTACCGTGACGGGTGCGGCACTGACACTGGACAGCTGGAGCGCAGGCTCGATTCATGCCGAACTGCCACTGTCGGCTCAGCTGGGCGATTTCGATCTGTCGTCGCTGGGTACGCCGCGTCTGGTGTTGGAAACCGATAAACTGTTCGTCTATCAGCAGGATATCCTGTTGGTGAGCCGCCCGGATATCAGCTTTGATATCGAGCTTAGCCAGACGTTGGCCGATGACATCATGGCCGCGTTGGATCGCCTGAAAGACAGTGGCGATTTCGTGTTGAACAACGATTTCTTCTCCACCACGCTGCCGGGCCTTGGCGCCTCGCTGGCAGACCTGTTCTCTGTTGATGACGGCAGCACCAATACGTTGGGCAGCATCTTCAATCTGCGTACAGCCGCACAGGCCTATTTCGACACCACTACACTGAATGCCGGTACCGAAACCGCCACGGTGGGTGGTCTGGTTGATGCCTTGAACCAGTATCTTCTGTCAGCGGCAGCGATGCCGTTTGACCCCGCTCAGGCCGATTGGAGCGGTACGTTGTTGGCCTATACCGACTTCGCGGGTCTTGATCTGAGTGGCTTTGATTTCAGTGGCGCAGACCTTCGCAACGCCAATTTTGTGGGTGCGGACCTCAGCGGCGCCAACTTTGCCGGTGCCGACCTCAGCGGTGCGGTTTTCAGTGACGCAAACGGTAAGGCGGTTGCACGCAACGCCAACTTCACCTCGTCCAATCTGGCGGATGCGATTCTGTCCGGGCTGGATCTGAGAGGTGCAATCTTTGCCTCGGCAGATTTGAGCGGAGCCGATCTGGCTGCCGCCTCGCTGGTTGCTGCCAATTTCACGCGCTCGCTGGTTACCAGTACGACCCGTGTTCAGAATGCAATCGTGTCCAACGCCATTGCCGAGCTTGAAACCGCCGATGGGTATGCCGATGTTGTTGATCTGGCCGGTGTTGCTGTCGACCTGAGCGCTGCGGACCTGTCCGGTTTTGACCTCTCTGGTCTGGATCTGACCAATGCCATTTTGACCGGTGCCGATCTGGCTGGAGTCAACCTGCGGGGCAGCGATCTGCAGGGAGCTGTACTCACCAACGCAGTCCTTGATAAGGCCTTCATCTACGGTGCCAAGTTTGATGCCGCTCTGGGTGTTGCCGTCGACGCTCTGGCATTCGCCGAAAGCGTCGATACCTCTGATCTGAGCACAAATGACCTCAGCACAGCACTGGTACTTCTGGCTGAAGGCTCCAGTCTTGCCGGTTATGACCTGTCCGGTGTTGATCTGAGCAATCTGGACTTTACCGGTATTGATCTCAGTGGCGCATTGCTGACAGGTACCAATCTGAGCGGAGCATCACTGTCTGGCGCTATACTCAGCGCAACCACCGATTTCACCGGTGCATCGCTGGAGGGTGTGGTTGATCTGCCCTCAGTGCTCAACGGCATTTTTGCACGCGCATCCCTTGCCGGTGTCGATCTGACCGATACGGTGCTGGATGGCCTGAATCTGGCGGGCGCTGATCTGACCGGTGCGATTCTGACCGGTGCGACGCTGGCAGGTGCAGACCTGCGTGCGGCGATCATCAATGACATTACTGCAGTGGGGGCTGATGCCGCCGCCATTCTTGAGGCGGTCACATCGGCTCTCAGTGGCGCTCTCTATGACAGCTTCACGGCGATGAACGACGCGTCTGCGGCAGTCTATCAGGCGGCAATGGCACCGTTTGCGCTGGATGACGTATTTACCGAGGGCGCGTCTGGTCCTCTGTTTGCGTTCCAGGGTGGGCTGAGCTTTACCGCTGACGGTATGGGGCTGCTGTTCAATCTGCAGGTCAACATCGACAAGCAGGTCGCGCAGGATTTTGCACTCAACAACACCGACCTGCCTGTCGAGGCCGGTAACCTTGCGCCTGAATTCGAATTTGCGGCAACTGCCGTAGCCCGTCTGGTCGCGGCGCTGAATACCGACCTTGGCGTGGACATGATCGCCAATGGCGGCGGTTTTGACACCGAATCCTGGCTGCGCCTTAACCGTTTGGATGCCGGTGTACAGCTGGCACTGACCGGCCTGGATGCGAGTCTGTCTCTGGCGGGTCTGGCCAATGTCCAGGTACGAGAGGGCGTCATCGACCTGCGTGCGGCTGCACAGATCGAACTTGCTGATCCGGACAATTTGGACGGACGCAACCGGATTACGACTGCTGAGATTACGGCTGCCGGTGGTATCGGTAACCTGGCAGAGCTGACCGCAACGTCCAACCTGCGTGGCAGTCTGTTGCTGAATGCAGAGGGGGCCGGTTTTAACCTCAATGACTTCGGTCTGCCAACTCTGATTTTCCGTGCGCCCGAACTTTTCTCCCAGAATGCCCAAACAGGGAAATGGGACGTTGCGACTCCGGAGATGTTCCTGGATGTGCGCATCACCGATAACCTGAAACAGAATATTCTTGACCTGCTGCAGACCATCGACGAGTCCGGCAATTCGGCACTGGCGGCCGGTGCACTCAACAGCAAACTGCCGGGCCTGGACAAGAGCATCAATGAACTGCTTGGTTTCGACAGTGACGCCAGTGATGGCGTCAGCATCGACGTGTTCAAACTCAAGTCGGCGGCGGAAGCCTACCTCAACGAAGCGCGCTTCACCCGCGAGATAAATCCCGAGTTTCCAACCCTGTCGGGTCTCGGTGAGGCTCTTCAACAGCTGTTTGCCAGGGATTTCTCCATCCCCTTCGACACCAGTCGACTGGACTGGAGCGGGTCCAATTTTGCCGGTTATGACTTCAGTGGCTTCGGCAGGGACGCGCTGCGCAACTTTGATTTCAGTGGCGCCAATCTGGCTGGTGCCGACTTCCGTG
>JAAEYW010000003.1:27690-64191 GCA_018223185.1 Oceanospirillales bacterium
GCGCTGCGCAACTTTGATTTCAGTGGCGCCAATCTGGCTGGTGCCGACTTCCGTGGCCTTGATCTGTCGGGCGTAAATTTCAGCGGTGCCAATCTGTCCGGTGCCCTGTTTGACGGTAGCAGCCTGCTGCGCAAGTCCAGCTTTGACAGCGCCATTCTGACCGGTATCAACTGGAGCGGCGTGGACCTGCGCGGTCTTGATTTCTCCGGTGCCGACCTGAGCGGCGCGATCTTCGCCGGTCTGGATCTGTCTCACATTAACCTGAGCGGCGCCAATCTGAGCGGTGCCAACCTGAGCGGTACCAACCTGCGCTGGGCCAACCTGATCGGTTCCAACCTGAGTGGTGCCAACCTGTCCTACGCACTGGCGCTGGATGTGGACTGGTCGAACTGGTTCAGCAGCGACCTGAGTTTCGATAGCGATACCCGCCTGACCGGCCTGGTCGTGGATGTGGATCTGCGTAGCCTGTTCGGTTCGTTGTCCACCGGGACTGTGCGTCTGGCCAGCGGCCTGGACCTGTCCGGCCGGACAGCGAAGGACTGGAGCGGCTGGGATCTGTCGGGTATCGACTTCAGCGGCGTGAACCTGACTGGTTTCGACCTGTCTGGCAGTAACCTGCGTTCTGTAATTTTCGATACTGCGATTCTGGACGGGGTCAACCTGTCCGGTGCGCTGGCACTGGATGTGGATTGGACCGGTGTGACCGGCACTCTGGCTGACATTAGCGGCCTGCTGTCGCGTATCCTGTCGGGCTCAGGCTCCTCTCTGCCATCGGCCAGTACCGGCAGTGCAACCACCTGGGGCAGCACTATCGACCTGAGCGGCTTCGATTTCTCCGGCTGGGATCTGAGTGGTCTGGACTTCAGCGGCATCACGCTGGGTGACCTGAAACTGAATTGGTCAACCCTGACCAATGTGAACTTCACCGGTGCGACCTTCGGCGCGGTGGACTGGACCGGCTCGCGCTGGTCCGGCGTGACCCTGCCAAGCGGCACCCTGTCGGGCATTTTCCGCGATGTGGATTTCAGCGGGTTTACCTTCAACAGCAATATCAGCTGGGATCTGTCCAGCTCACAGACCGACTTTACCGGTATCAAGCTCAAGGACAGTAATGGCGGCAGCAGCTTCTTTGCCAACCTGAAATCCGCCTGGGATGGCCTGACGTACGCACCCAAACTGAATTTCGACTGGGCTGATTTCTCCGGTCTGGATCTCTCCGGCTGGACCGGGGCATCCGGTGACAGCTTCCAGTTCGGCAGCTTCAAGGGCGTGTCGTTCAACAACTTTACGCTGCCGTCACTGGCAAGCGGAAACTGGAATTTCTCTGGTCTGGACTTGTCGCTGGGTGACTGGAGTGGCTTTAGTATCGGCGATGGCAGCAGCAGTACCGGCCTCGATTTCGACCTGTCGAACCTGAACGGCGCCAATATCGCTGGTGCTCTGAATACGATCGCCTCTGCCGCCGGAGCGTTCTACAACGCGCTGACCTCGTTCCAGGGCTTCAACGCCAGCTTCCTGAGCAGCCTCGGCATGAACGAGGTGGTGATTGACGACGTCTTTGGTACACCGCTGTCAGGCCCGGCGTTTGCCTTTACGCCGAGTTTTACGCCTAACGGTTCGGACAGTGTCAGCCTGGGCTTCCGGGTACAGGTCAATCAGGACCTGATGAGTCGCCTCGAATTTGCCGTTGGACTGGAAGACCTGGGTGTTGAGGCCCTGTCTACGCTGGGCAGCTTTGACGTCTCAGGCACGGCGATGGCGCGTCTGGTCGTTGCACTCGACCTGGAAGCCATGGCCGAAGTACCGTTGGTAAGCCAAGGTACGGTGGTGGGTGATCTGCCGGTGCCTTCGTTCAGTGATACCGAAGTGCTGGTAGGACTGAATCGTTTCGATGTGGGGGCCAGTGCGGGGCTGTACGGCTTTACCGCAACGCTGGAAGTAGCCAATCTTGGTGCCGTATCGGTGCTGGACGGTCAACTTGCCCTGTCGGTGGCCGGACGTGTGGGACTGGTTGATCCCAATGGCGATGGCAAATTGAGTCTGTCCGAAATTTCGGCACTGAAAGCGGCGGACCCGACCAGCTGGTACCGTAATGTCATTACCCTGACACCCGCGGCCAAGTTTGATGCAGGCTTCCGTGTCGAAGTCGCGCCCGAGATCACTATCGGTGGTTCAACGTTCACCGAACTGCTGGGCACCCCGATTGTTAACGTCAACACGGATCATCTGTTCACTACTGACGATAATGGCAACACCCGCTTCAACTCACCGGCTGTGACCCTCGATGTGGCGCTAACTGCGACCCATAGGGACCAGCTGCTGTCCGTTTTGCAGCAGTTCAAGGCAAGCGGTGACAGCGCACTGGAAAGTGATTTCCTCAACACTGTTATTCCGGGGATCGACAAGTCTCTGAGCGAGCTGTTTACCGTCAGTGGTGATCAGAATGTTCTGAGTAGCCTGTTCAACCTGCAGAGTGCGGCCGAAGCCTACTTCGGGGCCAGCACGCTGGGCTTTGATGGTACAACCGGAACTGAAACAGCCACCATTCGTGGTCTGGCGGCTGTCCTGAATGAGGCGCTTGCCAAGGCCTCTGCCATGCCATTCAGCCCGGTGCAGCAGGACTGGTCCGGCGCGCAATTGGCCTGGACCGATTTCAGCGGCATGGACCTGCGTGGCTTCAACTTCGTCGGTGCGGACCTGCGCGGTGCCAACTTCACCGGCACCGATCTGACCGGCGTCAACTTTGCCGGTGCCAATCTGGCCGGTGCGACCTTTGCCACCTATGATGCGAATGGCAAGGTCACCTCCGGGGCCGTACTGCGCGATGCCAGCCTGCGGGGGGCAACCCTGGCAGGTCTGTCACTGGCGGGTCTGGACCTGCGTGGTGCCATTTTTGCCGATACTGACCTGAGTGGTGTCGACCTGACGGCGGCGTCCCTGATTGCGGCCAATTTCAGCCGGGCATCCATCAGCAACACCACCAAGGTGGCAGGCGCGCTCTTCACCGGTGATCTGGCCAAAGCGCTGGAAACGGCTGACGACTACCTGTCAGCGGTTCGCCTCGATCCGGTCAGTGGTGTGGCTGACCTGTCCAACTACCTGCTGGACGGTTTTGATCTCAGTAACCTGGATCTGTCCCGGGTTGACTTCAGCAATGCCCGCCTGGCCGGTGCCAATCTGCGTGAAGCTGTGCTGGATGTGAATCGCCTGGGCAATACTGTACTGGATCAGGCGCTGATCTATCAGGCACAGTTTCAGAATGCAGCGGCGGATGTGCAGGCGTTGCTGGATCAGGCCATCGCTTTCGGTTCTGACCTGACCAGCCTGGATTTCTCGAATGCAGCCACGTTGCTGAACCAGCTCAAGAGTATCGGTGCTGATGCAGGCTCAATCGGGGCCGATCTGTCCGGTTTCGACCTGTCCGGCTTTGACCTGTCCGGTATCGACTTCAGCAACGTCAGCCTGCTGGGTGTCAAACTGAACGGCTCATTGTTTGCGGGTGCCGACTTGAGCAATGCCGTGCTGGATGACAGCACTAGCTTTATTGGTGCCAACCTGGCGGATGTGCAGGGCCTGCCGGATGTGCTGAAAGGTAATTTCGAACGGGCCAACCTGGCAGGTGTGGACCTGACCGGCAAAGTGCTCGATAACCTGAACCTGGCCGGTGCCAACCTGACCGGCGCGATTCTCACCGATGCCAGCCTGACCCTGACCAACCTGCGCGGTGCGGTGCTGGCCAATATCGAAGCGGCGGGTGCGGATGCTGCGGCACAGCTGGATGCCCTGACAGCGGCACTGAGTGGTGCGATCTATGACGAACTGACGCGCCTCAACGCCGCATCGGCGGAGACATTGAAAGCGGCCATGGCTCCTTTTGAGCTGGACGGAGTCTTTGCCGAAGGGGCCGAAGGGCCTCTGTTCAGCTTCCTCGGTGGTCTGCAAATCAACACAGACGGCATCACGCTGGGTCTGAACCTGCAAGTAAACATCGATACGGAAGTCAGTCGGGAGTTTGTGCTCGATAGTTCCGACCTGCCGGCAGAAGCCCGGCAGTTGGCACCCGAGTTCAACCTGTCGGCACTTGCCAGCGCACGCTTGGTGGCGGCGCTGAATGCCGATATGGGGGTTGATATCGCCAGTGGCAGCGAGGGCGCGTTCAGCCTCGACAGCGAAACCTGGCTGCGTCTGAACCGCTTTGACGCTGGCGTTCGCCTGGCTGTCAGTGACCTGGAGGCTGCACTCTCTGTAGCCGGACTGGCCAACGTGGAGGTCACTGAAGGGCTGATCGATGTGCGTGCGGCCGCCCAGCTGACATTGATCGACCCGAATAATGACGATGGTCTGAACCGTATTACCAGCACCGAGCGCGGCTCCACCGCCTGGTCTGATCTGGTTGAGTTGACCACCACTTCCAACCTGCGTGGCAGCCTGCTGCTGAATGCATCGGGAGAGGGGTTCAGCCTCAATGATTTTGGTCTGCCGACGCTGATTTTCCGGGCGCCGGAACTGATCACTCAGAACGCCGAAACCGGTGACTGGGAGGTTGCTTCACCGGAACTGTTCCTGGATGTTCGTATCACCGAAACGCTGAAAGACAGCATTCTCGATCTACTGGCCAGCATCGACAGTACCGGTAATTCCGCTCTGGATAATGCCGTTCTCAACGGCAAGATTCCCGGGCTAGACAAGAGCGTCAACGAGCTGTTGGGCTTCGACAGCGACAGCAGTGACGCAGCCAGCATCAATGTGTTCAAGCTGCAAGCTGCTGCCGCGGCTTACCTGAACGACTTCAGTTACACCACAGAATTCCCATCTCTCTCCGGTCTGGTTGAGGCGCTGAATCTGTCGCTGTCGCGTGACCTGAGTGTTCCATTTACGACCAGCCAAACGGACTGGAGCGGCTTTGATCTGTCCGGCTTTGATTTCAGCAAGCTGGGTATCGATGCGCTGCGCAACTTTGATTTCAGTGGCGCCAATCTGGCTGGTGCCGACTTCCGTGGCCTTGATCTGTCGGGCGTAAATTTCAGCGGTGCCAATCTGTCCGGTGCCCTGTTTGACGGTAGCAGCCTGCTGCGCAAGTCCAGCTTTGACAGCGCCATTCTGACCGGTATCAACTGGAGCGGCGTGGACCTGCGCGGTCTTGATTTCTCCGGTGCCGACCTGAGCGGCGCGATCTTCGCCGGTCTGGATCTGTCTCACATTAACCTGAGCGGCGCCAATCTGAGCGGTGCCAACCTGAGCGGTACCAACCTGCGCTGGGCCAACCTGATCGGTTCCAACCTGAGTGGTGCCAACCTGTCCTACGCACTGGCGCTGGATGTGGACTGGTCGAACTGGTTCAGCAGCGACCTGAGTTTCGATAGCGATACCCGCCTGACCGGCCTGGTCGTGGATGTGGATCTGCGTAGCCTGTTCGGTTCGTTGTCCACCGGGACTGTGCGTCTGGCCAGCGGCCTGGACCTGTCCGGCCGGACAGCGAAGGACTGGAGCGGCTGGGATCTGTCGGGTATCGACTTCAGCGGCGTGAACCTGACTGGTTTCGACCTGTCTGGCAGTAACCTGCGTTCTGTAATTTTCGATACTGCGATTCTGGACGGGGTCAACCTGTCCGGTGCGCTGGCACTGGATGTGGATTGGACCGGTGTGACCGGCACTCTGGCTGACATTAGCGGCCTGCTGTCGCGTATCCTGTCGGGCTCAGGCTCCTCTCTGCCATCGGCCAGTACCGGCAGTGCAACCACCTGGGGCAGCACTATCGACCTGAGCGGCTTCGATTTCTCCGGCTGGGATCTGAGTGGTCTGGACTTCAGCGGCATCACGCTGGGTGACCTGAAACTGAATTGGTCAACCCTGACCAATGTGAACTTCACCGGTGCGACCTTCGGCGCGGTGGACTGGACCGGCTCGCGCTGGTCCGGCGTGACCCTGCCAAGCGGCACCCTGTCGGGCATTTTCCGCGATGTTGACTTTGGCAATTTCAGCTTCAACAGCAATATTACCTGGTCGCTGAGCGGTGCCGATTTTGCTGGCATCGACCTGACCGGCGTCAGCGGTATCGGTGATTTCCTCACCAATATCAAGAGTGCCTGGAGTACGGGTGGCAGCTCAACGCCACTGGACTTCAGTGGGGTGAATTTCTCCGGCCTTGATCTGTCTGCATTGACCACTCTGAGTGCTGATCTGTTCCAGTTTGGCAGTTTCCGTGGTGCCGATTTCAGCGGTGTCAGCCTGCCGGATATCGGTATCAACTGGGACTTCTCCGGCCTTGATCTGTCGCTGGGCAACTGGAACGGTTTGACCGTTGCCGGCGACGGTACCTCCAAGCTCAACCTGAATGGCGCTAGTTTGCTGGGTGCCTCCATGGACATTGGTGCCTATATCGGCTCTGCAGCCGGCGCCTTCTACGATGCCCTGACCAGCTTCGGCACAGCGACAGCTGCATTCATCACCAGTCTGGAGATGGATCAGGCGGTACTCGACAATGTGTTCGGCGAGCCGCTTGACGGACCACGCATTGCCATCAGCCCGATTTTCGACACCAGCGGCAGTGAAGTTATTCTTGGCTTTAACCTGATCAGCAATATTGATCAGTTGCTCAGCTTTGGTTTCGACTTTGCGCTGGGCGATGTCCTGACTCTCGGCGCAGAAGGATTGGGGCGCTTTATCCTGGCGCTGGATCTGGATGCTGGTATTGCGGTGGCTACACGTACCGGATCTACGCCGGTGGGAGATATTCCGCTGCCGCAGCCGGGTGATTCCGATATCTTCTTTAACCTGAACCGCTTCGATACCGGCGTGGCGCTGGATCTGTTTAACATTCAGGCGATTCTCAGTGCGGCTGACTTTGCCAGCGCGGGTATAACCGATGGCGAGTTCAGCGTACGCGTTGCCGCCAGCATCACCGCAGAAGACCCGGATAACAGCGACGGCAGGGGACGCATTACCCTGAGCGATTTCAGCACCGCCGGGTTCGATGCTGTCTTTGACCTGACGCCAGCGATGTCTCTGGATGGCCGCTTCGTGTTGGGTGGCAATCTGGGGGGCTTCAATGTGACGGACTGGGGCAACCCGGTTCTGACGATCACCTCCAACATCGTCAACGGTACGTTCTCGCCGGATTATTTTTTCGATGTCAGCATTGACGCCACCACCGTACGTACCAATCTGGAAGAGCTGTTTACACAGGTCGCCACGGTCGCCAGTACGTTGGATGGCTCCGGCTTCCTCGAAGCCGTGCTGCCGTTCCTCGATACCAGCCTGGGCGAGATGCTCAAGAGCGAAGATGGCCGTACGCTGGGTGATGTACTGTCCTTCCAGCGCGTTAGTCTTGATGCTGGTGGCAACGAAGTGCGCACCACCGTGCTGGATGATTACTACGCCAGCACCGGTGATCACACTTACAGCGGACTGGTGAGCTGGCTGCGTGATTTCCTCGGTGCAACCGGTGTCTATTCCGATCTTGAAGCCCTGCTGCCAAGTCAGTACGGCGAGTCTGAACAGGGGCCGTTTACCATCGGTGGCGGTCTGTTCCTTGATGATCAGAACGAAATTCAGCACCTGAGTGTTGATGCAACCGGCGGCAGCTATACCCTGAACTTTACTCAGGGTGGTGTGGATTACGCCACGGGCAATATTGCTTTTGATGCTGATGCGGCAACCGTTGAAACCGCTCTGCGGGCTGCTCTGGGTGCGCTGTTTGTTGATATAGCCAACCTGACGGTCACCGATGAAGGCAACGGCATACTGGCCATCACTTTTGCCGGTCAATGGGCGGCGACCAATGTTTCACAGCTGCGTATCGACAGCACCAATCTGACCGGTGGTCAGGCACGCGTTGCCACCGCTCAGCAAGGCGGTGCGCGTGGCCTGTCACTTGATCTTGGGCTGAATCTGGGCAAGATGTTGTCGCTGCCGTTCAACCTGGGCACAGGACTGGACGAACTGGGCTTTGCACTCAAGGGCGATGGCACGCTTGACCTTGAAGCCCTGTTGAATCTCGACCTGTCTTTTGGCCTGGCGTTCAACAGTCTGGATACACTGACCAGTGGCAGCAGCTATTACTTCCAGGCCCGTGACATCTCCGCGCAGGTTGTAGCCGGTACCGACAGTTTTAACGCCGGTGTCTCACTTGGCGTACTGGATGCCGAGATCGACAACGGCAGTGTTCATTTTGTGGCCGATGCGGGTGTCACCATCAAGGACAGTGCTGCGGCCGTTGCAATGGGTCAGCGCGTATCACTGGCTGACTTTACTGCGGCTGCAAGCGTTTCCGATCTGATCGACGCCAGCGCAACGGTTTGGGCTGAAGCGGATTTCCCGCTTAAGGCCAACCTGTTCGGCGGCAATCTGACCAAACTGACCGGCGGCGAGCAGCCCAGTATCGAAGTGTACTGGGGCAGCGAAGCACTGCCGATCGACATGGACCTGATCACGCAGACCGATCCGGTTATCGTGAAGAAAAACCTCACCAATCTGGCCAGCCTGTCCAACATGACACCGGCCATGATGGTGCAGATGCTGGTGAATATCGGCGACTTCCTGAACCAGTTCCGTGATTCCGAAGTGTTCCAGATTCCGATTCCGTTCACCGGTACGGATCTGGGCGATGCGTTTGATTTCGCCTACGGCTGGACTCAGGTACTGAACGAAAAACTGCAGGGCGTACTGAGTTTCGACCTGACCAGCGGAGAGGTCGTTTCTCCGCGCCTGACCGATGACCTGGCCTTCGATCTGGTACTTCAGCGTCCGGGCGATCTGGTGCCCAGTCTGTATACCGTCACCTTGCTGCAGGCTGATACGGCAGCTTTCACTCATATCAATGAACTGGCCGATTACATCAGTGGCCGTATTTCCGAAACGACTAACGGCGCCTTGCAGTTGCAGGACAGCCTGCCGCAGTGGGTGAGTGATACGACGACCACGGACACGACCAACACCGATACCACTAGTGGTAACAGTGCAGCAGTCACCGGAACCGCAGCCAATGTGAGTGAGGAGCAGGCTGGCGGTGAGCCGGTCAATGCTGAGTTGCGCTTTGATCTGGGCACGGCAACAGGCACCCTGTCGCTCGCGTACAAAGGTGGTGTGAGCCAGAATCTGCTGATCACTGCGGCGATGAGCGATATCGACATCGCGACAGCGCTGGCGGAAAAGTTCGCCTCAATAACCGGTACGGTTGCCGATAATATTGACGTTACCGGCAGTCGTGGTGAAGGTTTCCGCATTGAATTCGCCGGTGCAGTCTCCGGTCGTGCCTATACCGCGGACGACTTTACTTACAGCATGAATGTGCCATCAACAGCCAAGTCTTCGGTGACCGAGACTGAGCTCAGCACCAGCGGTGGCAGCGAGGTCAAGGTGCTGGCCTTCAGTGGTTATGCATCAGGCAAGTTTGAATTGCAGTTGATGGGCCGGACCACCGACCCGATCCGGTACATCGGAGACCCGACCGGTGAGCTGCAGGCCAAGATGATCCGCCAGGCACTGGAGAAAATTGTCGGTGTCGGTAATGTCAGCGTAACTTTCCCGCAGAAGGACCCTCTGGATCCGACGGGCAAAAAATCGAACTACGGATCTGCGCCCAAGTTCTTGATTACATTCAAGGGCGACTTGGCCAATCAGGATATCCCTGATATGTCGGTGTACTACGGCAACCTGAAAGAGGGCACTTATGTGCCTGCAGGTGAGACTCGTGGTGTCACTTTGGTAGAGCTGACGCCGGGGCAGAATGCATCCGGTGAAGTACAAACCGTTAGCATCAGTGCCGCTACCGGTACTCCGGCCAGCTTTGATTTGACCTGGAACTATGGCGGCAAGACCTGGACCACCCCGGGCTCTCTGTCCAGTGAAATAAGCGCCTCCAGCCTGCGTGTAGCCCTGCTGAACGCGACCTCCGGAGCCAGTCGTCTGGGTGATATCAACGGGCTTGAGATTGAAGTCAGACAGGTTGGTTCAGGCAGCTGGGAAGTGAGCTTTGGCGGTATTCTGGCAGGCCAGAATGTCGCCGAGCTGGCCGTAACCAATCTGACCAATGCCACGACCCCGGATGTATCGCTGGGCACGATCCGCGAAGCCTATCTGCGTAACGAAGTGCAGGAGATTCTGCTGGGTGCATCGGTGGGCGAGTACCGTGTTCAGCTGGGTGAAGATGGCTCGCTGTCAGATGGCTTCGCCGCCACGGCATCTGCCGCCGAACTGCAGGCAATACTCGAAGGCATGGCCGATATCGGTGTTGGCAATGTGAAGGTGACCGGAGAGCCGCAGCGCTGGACGGTCGAGTTCATCGGTCGCTTGGCAGGGAAAAATCTGCCGCAGCTGCTGATGAGCCCGCTGCAGTCCATCGCACTGGAGCCGGTGGTTGCGGGTGCTGGTGAAACCGTGACTCAGGTTGTCGAACTCAAGTTTGCCGATGAAAGCACCTATGCGGTCAGCGTCGATATCGCCAACATGAGCATTGCTGAAGCTCAGCAGGCATTGCTTGAAGCATTGGAACAGCTTGAGGGTGTCGGCGCAGGCAATGTCAGTGTGGTCGCGGCCAATACTCCCGCGGGTGAAAGCCAGCGTTGGGACGTGCTCTTTACCGGTGCTCTGGCAGGCAAGACAGTACAGGCACTTAACCTGAACGTAACGCTGAAAGTCACCACCGGCGGCACGACTCAAACCACCACCGAGCAGATCGAAGGGCAGGAGATCCGTGCCAGCCTGATACAGGTCAGCACCTCTGAGCAGCGCCCGATGTCCGGCGGCCTGACATGGGGCAAACTCAGTATTCGCCCCGTTAACGTGGATGACTTCACCTATGTGGCGATCATTCCGAGTACCGGCGTGCTGCTGGAAGGTATTCAGGTTGGCAGCGCGGCAACCAACCTCAATGAAGTGCAGCGCCTGACTGTCAGTGATGCCGCTTCAGGCAGTTATACCCTGACCTTGTCGCTCGCCAGCGGTGACACCTTCACTACAGCTGCGATTGCAGCGGGTGCCGACGCGGCAACGATCCAGACCGCCATCAACAATGCCCTGGATACCGCCGGCAGTGTTACGGTTGCTCTGGAAAACGACCAGCAAAGCAATGTGTTTGAAATTACCTTCAGCGGCGCACTGGCCAAGACCGATGTGCCTTTGCTGAGTGCCAATTTCGCCGGGCTCCGGGCCTACGAAGGTGCCGAAGCCGTTGCCTACACGCTGCAGGAAGGACGTACTGAAACCACCGCACAGGTAGGGCGTGACGAAGTACAACGTCTGACCTTCAATAACGTCAGTGACGGCATGTACTCACTGGTCATGCAGCTTGATGGCAGCTACTACAACCTGCAGGAACCACTTGAAGTACTGCCGACTGAAACCGCTCTTGATGCATGGTTAACCAGTCTCGAGATTGATTTCACCGGGTTGAGCCTGCATGAAAAGCGGGCGATTGAACTTGAACGCTCGATAGAACTGGCCTTCAAAACCGGTGATCGAGCCATCGCCGGAGCTGAAGTTACGGTAATAGCTGTGCCGGGCGAGACAGCCAATGCGTTCAGTTATGACATCCAGTTCTCGGGCGCCTTGGGTGATCGGAATCTGCCGACTCTGCTGGTCTTCCACCGTCTGCAGGCCGTCGATACCACGACCAGCTACGGTAATGGCAGCGAAGCACTGGGCTTTGGTACCGGTGGCCGCCAGGCTGAAACCGAGATCGGTCCGAAATTTAACACCCTGGAAGATTTCGCACAGGTTCTGGCGGATGCGATAAACGAACTGCTGCCCAGCGGTGAAACCTTCAACATCGCGGCCCGCTTCGACCCGGTCGCGATGGATTTCATGTTTGATATCAGCCTGTCGCCGTCACTGCCGGCGCTGGAGTTGCCGATCGGACTGGATATCGACGACCTTGATCCGCTGGCCTCCCTTGAACTGTCGGGCCTGTTGGCGATCAATGGTGGTGTCGACCTGACCACTACCATTGGTCTGGACTTCGACCGCCCGGAAGATTTCCAGATCAACGGTGGCGTACTGATGTCGGGCGATGTGCTGGGTGCCAGGGTGGGCGGTGTTGACCAGTCCTTCGCACGTTTCCTGCAGGACCCGGCCAAGCCCTATGATCCGGCTACAGAAATTGACTCTGGCAATGTGGACGCCAATAACGACCCGATCATGGAGCCTAATCCGGATTACAATCCGACCGTGGCGACCAGCTTTAATGTCAATTTCGATGGCGACAGCTACACCGTCACCCTCAGTGCGGCCTCGCAGGATGACAACGGCAATCTGAATGACCTGCTGGCCGATATTCGCACCGCACTAAGCGGTGTTGCCGTACATGCCAACAGTGCCCTGAGTCGTCTGGGATATCAGAACCTGGGTCAGGCCGTTGATGTGGCCATCGGTCAGGATGACAATAGCGACAGCCAGTTGGCCTTTACCCTGTACGGCAAGACAGTCACTACTGCGGGAGTATCCGCCAGTGGTGCATTCTCAAGCGTGTTCGGTATTACGACTCTGAGCACACCGATCGAGCTTTCAACCCAGGGTCTGCCGGGTTCACTGACCCTCGGCAACGGCAGTGCTTTTGATCTGATTATTAACGGGGCCGATGATCTGGTCAGTGGCGGCAATACGGCCACCACCGGGGATAATCGCATCACCGTCGGTATCGCATCGGGCACCTATACACCTCAAACACTGGTCACTGCACTCAATACGGCTCTGGCCGGTGTGTCAGGCAGTGCGCTGGGGCCGTTGCAGGCCAAGGTCAGCAATCTGGGTGAAGCACTGAAATTCAGTCTTGGCACGTTGCCGGATGGCTCTCCGGTACTGATCCTGAATACGCTGGGGCAGCATATCGCCTCATTGGACTTTGCGGCACAGGGTCACGACCCGCTGGTGCGCCATTTCGGCTTTGTCAGCGATGCCCTCAACAAGGCTGGTGGCGTCTCCATCTTCCTTGAGGATACGTTGATTGGAGCCCGTCTCACCGCGGGTGTCGAGCAGTTCCAGGGCAGTGCCTCCATTGGCTTTGTTGATCTGTCGATGGATAACATGCTGGCGCAGATTGATGCCGGTGTGAACGTACGTCTGCTGGATGGCCCGGACGGCAATCCGGGTGGGCGTGTCTATCTGGATGAGCTGATTGACGCCGCAACGCTGACGGACAACCTGTTGGGCATGCGTGGTGCCGTGGCCGTGACAGCCGGTGGCAGTAATACATTGATTGCAGCCCCGCGCGGTGATGCCGCTGGTGTGATCTCTGAAGATGTGGGCCTGACAATCACCCTTGAGGGCGATACGCTCAATGGTGGCAAGCCGATTCAGCTGAGCGTAAAGCTGCTGGCATCCTCAACGTTGAACAACACCAGTGTGGCGGATCTGGCCAGTGACCTTAACGCCGCGGTCGACACGGCAATTGATCGCTGGAATGCGGAGCACAGCGGCAAGCTGACCGCAGCCCAATTGGCTGATCTGAAATCCCACACCTGGGTAACGGCAGGCGATCTGGTGCTGTACGACGTCAGCACCAAAACATCCACCACGACCGTGGCCGGAGCGCTGCAGTTTATTGCGCCCGCTGTGGCCAGTGTTCGTGTTGAAGGCCGTCGCCTGATCAGCGAGTACATGAGCCCCATCACTTTCAGTGACAGCAGTTATACGATCGGCAGCCAGCCGATGGCGAATCTGGTCATTGACGGCATCAGTCTGGATGCCGGTGGCCTGAGCCTTTTGCCGCCTGACGTTGACCCGAGAATTGAGATCAGTGTGCCGATCATTGATGTTTGGCAGGGCGCATTGTCGTTGTCGGAAGCCGTTGATGTTCGCGTGATCGGTGCCGATGCCCTGACCGGCTTTGGTGACCTGTCCTGGGTACAGATCATCGAAGGTCTGCGCATGGCATCGAACCTGCTCAGCCAGTTCGAAACCTTCAGCTTCCTTGATCAGGATATTCCGGTTATCGACCTTAGCGTCAATGACATGTTTGATATTGCCGTTGAGTTGGCACATGCCATCGAAGAGGTGGGTAACAACCCGGCTACTGGCGTGGGTCAGTTGCAGGAAGTGCTGGCCAACAGTTTCGGTCTGCCGATCTATGATCCGGCGCGTCCCGATGTGTTTGGTGTCAGCCTGGACTATGACGCTGCTTCCAATGCGGTGATGCTCAACATTCCGTATGAGATTGACCTGCTCGACAAGAGCTACCCCATCTCACTTGACCTGGCAACGCTGGGCGGATTGATCGGTGGTACGGCATTGCAGGATCTGATGGGTTCTGTAGGCAGCATCGTTGATGTGGGTGGCAGCGCGTTGGTGAATCTGCAATCCTCGGCGATGGTGAATATCGCATTGGGTCTGGATTTGGCCTCTGGTGCCATGTTCGTGTACGACTACTTCGATGGTGGCACCACCGACAACCTGGATGACGATACCGGCACCTTTGCCCGTCTGGGCATGGAAGTAAACGGCACTTCACTGGCATTCAACGCGTCACTGGGTCTCTTCTCACTGGATGTGAAGAACGGCACAGCGGATATTCTGGCTCAGGCCGGGCTTTATTTGGGTGATGACCCCGATGGTGCCGCCGGTCAGGGTGATGGCCGTCACTATCTGGGCTCTGCCATCTCCGTGCATACCCTGCAGGAAGGTGAAAGTGTTGCCCTGATCTGGGACGAAACAACTGTACCGACCGGTTTCAACATCGGCGGTCAGGGTACGACTGCAGATAACTGGACACTGACGGCGGATGCCGATGATCCGTTCCGTCTGCACTTCACGATTGCCGGTGTGGACTACCACACCCAGTCGCTGGCACGGGGCTATGATGCTGAAACGGTTCAGGCCTACGTTGAAGAAGCCTTGCTGCATGGTTCAACAGCGCTGCGAGGTACGGTTAGTGTTGAGCAGATCGACGTGGATGATCCCACGAAAGGCTGGAAAATCTTGGTCAGCGGTGCGGGCTTCGACGGTAAAACGTTGGCGCTGGATGTTCAGCAGCTGCGCTCCGAGGCTGATGGCGGTCCGCTGGGCGAGCTGAATGAGATCCAGTGGGTCAGCATTCCTTCCGGCTCTGGCGGAACCTTCACGCTGACCGCCGATATCGACGGTCAGCGCTACACCACCGGAAATATCGCCTGGAATGCCAGTGCAGCAACGGTGGCAACTGCGTTGCGTACAGCGCTGACCAGCGGTGCGCACGCGATTGCAGGTGCAGATGTCAGCGTGACATTGCACAACACTGACAAACCACAGGATGGCTGGGACATTGAATTTACCGGCACGTTGGTCGGTCGCGGTATCGCCCAGCTTGAAGCCGAGAACAGTGCGTTGACGCACGAAGGGGCGGTGGTGGCCGTGCCGGTTGTGGTCAGCAATGCACAGGGGGTGGTTAACCAGACGCGTGTAATGCTGGTGGCCGCGACCGATGGCACGTTTAATTTGAGCTTCACGTATGGCTCAACCACCAAAACCCTGACCAACCTGGCCTGGGATATCACCGCTGAAGAGTTGCAGACCGCACTGAATACCGTCATGGGCGGCGGTTACACTGAAATTCTGGTGGTCGAAGACAGCGACAACGGCGGTTTCCTGATCAGCTTCGATGGTAACCTGCTCACTGGCAAGGGTGTCACCGTCAGTGTGGATGGTACCAACCTGACCTCATCACCCTTCGGTACGCTGTACCGCGATGTGACCGTTGATTTCGAGGGTACGGCGAACGTTGTGCTGCCGGGATATGTCACGCTTCCCAACGAGATTTTCTCGCTGGGTCGTGAGCTGGGCCTGATTGACTCTTCCAGTCGTAACCCGATCTACATCGGCGATATCGAACTTCAGGTCAACAGTCTGGGTGATCTGATGGACGGACTGATCGCGGGTGATACGGTCAGCTCGATCATGATCAGTGAAGCGGGCGTCTATAATGACGCCTACACCCTGAACTACCGCCTGCCTGAGCTGGGCGGCATGTTTGACCTGTTCAAACTGAACAACCCGTTGATCCGTCTGATTCGTGACCCGTCCGTGATCATTGATGGCATCGATTATGCGCTTAAAGGTATTCAGCAGTCGCTGGATGCGATCGCCTCCCTGCCGTTGCCGCTGATTGGCGATCAGCTCGCCAAGGGGGCTCAGTTCATCGCTGACTTCCGTGGCAGTGTGATCACCGAGATCCAGAACTTTATCGACAGTGCACTGGATACTTACGGCGGCATGGAAAACGCCCTGCGCATGACGCTGTTTGATGTATTTACCGACGACAGCAACAATGACGGCATCTTCAACCCATTGAGCATGGTGCAGTGGATTGAGGCTGAAATTAACGATGTGGCGGTGGCTGATCGTGGTGGTGATAACCCGTTCCTGAACTACCTCAAGGACTACAATGGCGACGGTGTAGTAACGGCCGATGACATTGTGGTTGAGTACCTTGCTTTCGGTTCTTTGTCACCGGCAGGCGTAGCGGCGGGTACCCGTCTGGGCTATACCCTTGCCGGGCGTACATCTGATGTGCGCGATGACAAGAAAGGTGGCGATATTATCGCCGTAGATGGCTATGACCCTCTGGCCGAAGCGGGCGCACTCCAGTTCCGCATGAATTTGGGTCAGAACCTGCTGTCGCGTGAAGTGGACCTCTCGTTCGATATCGGCTTGCCGGGCCTCAATCTGGATGTGGACGGCGGTATCGGCCTTGATCTGGGCTGGGACTTCTTCTTCGGCTTCGGTGTCAACATCGAGGAAGGCCTTTACCTCATATCGGAAATGCCGGGCAATGCCGGTTTGGGTGATTCTGTTTATACCGCCGTGCAGGATACGGCCATCAACCCGCTGATCGAAAACCCCTGGGATCTGCCAAGCAGTAATCCGGCGGTGAACGAACTCAGCATCGTGTTTGATGCCTACCTGGCGGAAGATCAGGCCGGTAATCCGGCCTCGGTTACCGCCAACATCTTCTTTGTAGCCGGTACCCTGACAGATTATCTGGCAGGTGACACGATGGTTAACCAGAGCGGTGACGATGTCAGCAACTACTCGCCATTCGGTGATGAAGTCGGTGCTCGCACCTTCTTCCACGGTGAGTTTGCTATCGACATGGTCGACCGTAACTCGGATGGTCGTCTGACTTATGCCGAGATGACAGCAGGCAAGTTCTCCGACAACTTCCGTCAGAAGTTCACCGGTGCTGCACAGGCCAACTTCCATATGGAACTGGCTATTCCGGATACACCGCTGCCCCGTATCCTCGGCGACTTCCACATGACGTGGGCGCTCAATACCGATTCGATCCCTGTTGGCTACAGTAATATGTTCACGACTCAGCCGCAGGTATGGATTACCGATTTGGCACTGGATGTCGGCAGCCTGCTGTCCGACTTCCTGGGACCGATCATTGCCGAAATTCAGAAGGTCACCCAGCCGCTGCAGCCTGTGATTGACGGTCTGATCATGCCTATCCCAGGCTTGTCCGAGCTGGCGGGTCGGAATTATTCAGTCCTCGATCTGGCCGAAGACCTTGGTAAAGGTAAGGTCAATATCGGCTTGATCAAGAATCTGGTGTACATGCTGGATCTGTTCAACGCGATCCCGACCGACGCAGCCGGTCTGATCATTCCGATTGGTCGGGTATTCAGCTTTGGTGGCAACCTGCAGGACAGCAGGAGCAGTAAAAACGCGTCCCTGAGCGGTAACGTCAACAGCACCGATCAGGCGATGAGTTCTTCTACGTCCGGTTCAACGGGTGGCACTCAGTCGTTCATGGACAAGATGAAAAACCCGAACAACGCGTTCAAGATCCCGATCCTGACCGACCTGTCGCTGGTGCTTGATCTGATCATGGGTAAACCGGTCGATCTGGTGACCTTTACGCCGCAGAACCTGAGCGTGGATGTGCAGATTGATGCCGGCTCCTGGATCTATCCGGGTGTTAAAGCCGGTATTCGCGGTGGTGTTGAGATCGATGTGGCGCTGACCCTTGGTTTCGATACCTACGGTATATTGAAATTCTTCGACAGCGAGAACCCGCTGCATATTCTTGAAGGCTTCTACGTCAGCGATAACTTTGTCAATGACGTGGATCAGCCGGAAGTTGTACTGGATGCCTACCTTGAGGTTTATGCCGAACTGAACGCACTGGTGGTGCGTGCAGGGGCTGCGGGTGGCATTTCGTTGAAAGGTGAGCTCGACTTCTGGGATGAAAACGGCCCCGGTGCCCGTGATGGCAAGTTCCGAGCACTGGAAATCCTTAACCAGCTGCTGTGTGAACCGTTCAACCCGCTCAACCTGGTCGAAGCCAACCTGCGGGCTGATGCCTATGCCCGTGTCTATGTCGATGCCAATACCGTGCTGTTTGGCTGGAAGAACGTCTACAACAAGACCATTTTCAACATTGAACTGTTTGAAATCGTCTGGAAGCCCAAACCTTGTATGCCCGTTCTGGCATCCGATGACAACGGTGACGGCACCTTTGTTCTGCACATGGGCAACAACGCCATCCTGCCTTCTGACTCGTCCGTGGACTTCAACATCGCCGCGATGATGGAAGGCAAGGGTGCGGTTGATCGCCAGTTCCGCAATACCGAAGACGGTGACGAGAAGTTTGTCCTCAGGCAGATCGGTAACGGTGAAGTTGAAATTACCGCGACGCTCAATGGCACCGAGTACACCGTTGTCTATACCGGGGTGAAGAAAATCGTCGGCTTTACCGGTCGCGGTAATGACACCGTTGATGCTTCAGGTCTGAGCAGCATAGATGTGGTGCTGCTGGCGGGTGAGGGTACAGACACGCTGATCGGCAGCCAGATTGATGACGTGCTCATCGGTGGCAGTGGCAGCTCCAGCCTCAAGGGTGGAGACGGCGACGATCTGTTGATGGCGCGTGCCGGTACTACCGCGATGGAGGGCAGCAGCGGAGCTGATGCCTATCGCTTCATTGGTAACTGGGGCGTGGCCACCATCAATGACAAGGATGTGCGTGGCGATGCCAACGTGCTTGACTTCTCTGATCAGAGCGGCGGGCTGGTGCTGGATACCTATACCGGCAAGGTCACTCAGGGCAGCAACCGTGTCAGCTGGGACAGCAAGACTGAAATTGGCCTGATCGCCGGTGGCAGTGGCGACGACATTGTGGATATGTCCTACGAAACAACGAGGCTGCATATTCAGGTCGCCGATGTGTATCCGGACATGGCCCAGATTGAGGCCAGCCTGAATACCAATGCACAGTCTCGCCTGAGCGATACCGATGCTAACGCCCTGAATGACGGTATTATCACCGGCATCTCCAGCGGCGCGGTCAACAACGAAGATGCCCCGGTATCCACCTATGGTGATCGGATTCTGCGCTTCGTTGGCTTTGAAAACCTGATCGGCGGTGTACAGAGCGATATCTTTGCCTTTGAAAACAAGGCTGCCATCGCCGGCAGCCTGTATGGTGGTGCCGCCCGTGGTGTGGGGCTGAACAGTACCTACGAGCGGTCAGGGGTGCGCAACACCATCGACTTCTCCGACTACGCTACGGCGGTGAGTATCAATACCAGCGGCAGCAGCTATACCCTGCCGACCGGATTTAGCACCGTTGCCGGGGCAACCACGGTTGCGTCCGGCAGCCGGATCAACGCCAATGCAACCAACGTCACCGTGCGTGGTTTCCACAACATCATCGG
The DNA here is from genome assembly GCA_018223185.1 of Oceanospirillales bacterium. GTDB lineage: Bacteria > Pseudomonadota > Gammaproteobacteria > Pseudomonadales > Balneatricaceae > Amphritea. The sequence continues at coordinate 47,319 of JAAEYW010000003.1, forward strand.
TGGCAAGGGCAATGACGTGCTGGTAGGCGACAATCGCCAGAACCAGATCTTCGGCATGCAGGGCAACGATACGCTGATCAGCATCAGTGGCAGTGACTTGCTGGTAGCCGATACGCTTATTGTTGAAGACACCAACAAGCAGATCGAGTCCAAGTCGACCTCGCTGGTGGTACGTCCGGCCTGGACCCAGTTGCCGTCGCGCGAGTGGACCTGGTTTGGCTCAACTATTCACAGCACCTCACTCAACGGTACCGGTGAAGTGCTGATCGGCGGTCTGGGCGATGATGTACTGCTCGGCTCGCTGGGGCTTGATAGTCTCTATACAGGCGCGGGTAACGATACCCTGGCGGGCGACTTGGCACGTATGAACTTCGACTCTACCGGGGCGCTGGTCAGCGCTGAAGTGGATGAGATCAGCGATGCCGGCTTCGGTGCCGCCGATTACATCAAGGGACTGAACGGCGATCATGTGGTGATCGGCGGTGCTGGTGCCGATGAAATTCTGCTCGGTAATGGCGATAACCTGGTGCTGGCAGACGAAGGCTATCTGGCACTAGATCCTCTCACTGGCCGGGTGCTGGATGTCCGCACCCTGACCAGCGGCTACGGTGCCGGAGATACGGTGACCCTGGGTACTGGCAGCAACATCGTACTGGGTGGTGCCGGTGGCGACAGCATTACGGCGACCGATCCGGATGGCGAACGCAACATCATTCTGGGTGACCATGGCCGAATTCAGTTCTCATTGGCCGAGCCGGATGACCATCGCCTCAGCAGCCTGACGTCACAGACCAATGTGACCACGGGTGGTGACGATATCATCACACTGGGTACCGGTAACGCAGTCGTGATTGGCGGCCGTGGTGCCGACAGTATCACGCTGGCCGCGACCGGCAGCAGCACAACCGGTAATTCTGAGCGCCTGTTGGCCGGTGATCATGCCGATATTCTGTTCGATGCCTTTGGTGCCATGACATCATTCCGTTCAACCGATACGACAGCTGCCACGACCGGAGCTGATCAGATTCGGATCGGTACGGGTAATGACACTGTAGCCCGCGATCTGGGACGCAATTTCATCCTTGGCGGACTCGGCAACGACAAGATTCTGGTATCGGCGCATGTGGATACCGATGGCCGTCTGGTGCGAGGTGAAGCTGAAAGTGAAGATGTGATTCTCGGTGACAATGGCGAAATTCTGCGCAGCGCCTCCACCGCATCACGTCCGAACATGATGCTGAGCGTCATCAGCACCGAAACCGACAAGGGCGGCACCGATCAGATCGTTTCCGCCAACGGTAACAAGCTGGTGATCGGCGGCTTTGGTGCCGATACCATCAACCTGTTCGATGGCACTCATCTGGTGATGGGTGACAATGCGGCCTTCCTGTTCGATGCGGTTGCCGAAAACGGTGTTCTGCGCTCGGCTACCACGACCAGTACCGTACTGGGCGGGGCGGACGCCATTACCCTGCGCGAAGGCTACAAGCTGGTGGCCGGTGGTATCGGTGCCGACGTCATCAAGATCAACGCGACCACCACGGCTGAAGCCAGTGGCAGCGGCTGGAATACCGGCGGTGAATTTATCGGTGGTACCAGCTATCTGGCGGGCGTGGTCGGTATCGCAGCGGTATTGCCGTCTCCGGTCACGGCATCAGCCCAGATTGAAAACCGGGGCCGTAACGGTCGCTTCATTGCGGGCGATAACGCCGAGTTCCTGTTTGATAACCGTGGTGGTCTGACCACTCAGCGTACGCTGGATCAGATTGCGGCAACCGGTGGCAATGACACCATCACCATCGGTGCCGACAACACGACGTCAACACTGGGCTTCAACCTGGTGATGGCGGGCATGGGCTCCGATACTGTTGAGGTCGCGCCTGGTTCGCTCAGTGAAAGCATAGTACTGGGTGACAATGGTGAATACCTGCGTCAGCCGCAGAGTTATCTGCTCAATGCCGTCCGATCCACTGTGACCGGGGCTGGCGGCATGGACAACATCCTGCTGGGCTCGGGTGTGCACATGGTGATTGCGGGCATGGGGGCCGATACGGTCGACATTCGCTCCAGCGATGCCCGTGCGGCTCTCGATGGCTTCACTAACCGCCTGCTGGTGGCCGGTGACTCCGCTGAACTGACCTTCAGCTCTGATACGCTGGTCAGCATGGTCAGCCTGGCAACCAACAGTGGCGGTGACGACAGGCTGACCCTCGGCGAGGGTGATCTGGCGCTGATCGGCGGCTTCGGCCGCGATTTGGTGAACATCAACGCCAACACCACCGCCTTCAGGGCGCTGGCAGGCGATAACGCACGCTTCGAGTTTGCTCCGACCGATCAGGTGGGTAGTCAGGCCGAAAGCCTGACGCGCATGTTTACAACCGATCTGCAGACTGCAACGGGTGGTGACGATGAAATTCGCGTCGGCATTGCAGGTTCGATCACCGGTGATCTGGGTGAAGTGCTGGCGATTGGTGGTATCGGTGCAGATCGTATTAACATCAACGGTGCCCGCGCACGTACCACCATGATCGGTGACAACGGCGAGATTGTGCGCCTTGCCGGTTTGGCAGAGACGGGTGGTGCACAGCGCCAGTCCGTCAGCAGCTATGATGTCACACTCGGTGCGGATGACATTCTGACAACGGTCGCCGGCGATGCCGTCATCATTGGTGGCAGTGGCAGCGACGATATCCGCTCAGGGCGTGGTAACACGCTGGTAGCCGGTGATCATGCTCGCATGCTGTTTGGTGCCAACGGTGCAATCGAGCTGATTTCCAGCCTGGGTACCAGCATTGGTGGTAACGATACCATTCAGATCGGCGGTGGTGACCTCACCATGGCCGATGGCGATAAGGTTATCGTCGGTGGTTTTGGTGCAGACACCATCACGGTGAGTGCTGATGTGGCCAGTGCCGGAGAAAGCCATGAGCGAACCATCGCCGGTGATAACGCCAACATTGCGTTTGATGTTCAAGGCCGTTTGCTGAGCTTCGCTACTCTGGATGGCGATCTCTCGACCGGTGGCAACGACTCCATTACGCTCACCCTGTCTGGCGACGATCAGAATGCCGGCGTCATCGCCGAGTATCAGGTGATTGCCGGTGGCGTGGCCGATGACATCATCCGCATTCAGACCGGTGTCAGAACCAACGATGTCATCTCGGGTGATAACCTGGATTATCGCCGTCTGGTGGCTGCGGATGGCGTGCGTCAGCACCTGTTCGCCGGAGTGACTCAGCCGACACTGGGTGGCAACGATCAGATCGTGACAGCCGCCGGTGACAAGCTGATCTTCGGCGGAGCCGGGCGCGACAGTCTCACCGCCTTCACTGGAGCTGCAGATCAGTCCGTTGTCTTCGGTGATGCGGGTGATGCCGTATACGAGCAGTACCTGAACGGAAGTGGTTTCGAGCGGACCCGACTGCAGCAGCTGATGACCACATCAGCACAATCCGGTGATGTGGATAACATTGTGCTGGGCAGCGGTGACGCCGTCGTATTCGGTGGTGCCGGTGCGGATCAGATCCGTATCAGCTCGGTTGACCAGAGCCGTCGCCTGATCGCGGGTGACGAAGCGCAGGTCAATTACGATCTGGGTGTTCCGGTACTGATGCAGAGCACCGATACCAGCTCTACACCAACGGGTATCGCGGGCAACCAGTTTATCCTGCCGGATACCGGGACCAACTTCCTGATCGGTGGTTTGTCGATTGATACGCTGGTGGGCAGCATTGGCGACAGCCATCGTCTGCTGCCAGGTACCGGCTCGATCAACCTGCTGAGCAAAGTGGTCAGTGTTGTGGTGCTGGGTGATGGGGGTGAAATGGGCATCTTTGCCGACCGCGAATATGCCTCCGGTGCCAATGATGAGCTGCTTATTTCCGGTGCTACTCTGGTTCAGGGTAATACCGGCGGCGGCACGGGTGGTGGCGACAGCTACACCTACTTCGGCGAAGGCACTGTGACCGAAGAGTTGAGCAACAGCACATCCGGCCGTATTGCCTACCCGTCACTGACCGGTGGTTTTGCGACCTTCAACAGCGCGGCCAACAGTCAGCAGGGTCAGTATGGTTATCTGACCGTGTTCGAGAACGGTGGCTGGCGCTATGATCTGGGCCACGATGCCAACGGTTTCAATGAGGCCGTCAATGCGCAGGCTCAGGCTCTGACTGACGGTGATCAGCGCACCGAATACTTCACCGTCAACACAACCGATGGCAGCACGACTACCGTGACCATCGGTGTGTTGGGTCGTACTGATCTGCCGGGCTCAGTCACAGCGACGCTGACTGAAGACGATGGTTTGGTCAGCACGGTATCTGGTCGTATGACCGACAGCGAAGATCCGGAACTGAGAACACGCTATCTGAGCATGGATACTCAGACAGCCTTCGGTCAGTTTGCTCTGACTCAAGACGGTCAGTGGCAGTATGTGATCGACAACGCTGCAGCCGCCGTGCAGGCATTGCGTGCCGGTGAGCGAGTGACCGATACCCTGACCGTGACCACACTGGATGGCAGTACGGCAACGGTTGCCATCGAACTGGTGGGAGCCAATGACGGTGCCGTGATCGGCGGTGTTGAGCCGACTCAGATAACTGTTGTGGAAGAGGCTGACAATGCCGCTGCCGACCAGTTGCTCAGTGCCAACGGACAGCTGTCGATCACGGATGCGGATGCCGGTGAGGCACTCTTTGCCGGTCAGGTCAACATTCTGTCTGCCGATGCGCTGGGTGAACTCACCATCTCGCCGGATGGCAATTGGAACTACGTGGTTCGCAACGGCGATGTTCAATATCTGAACGCCGGTGAAACCCGCATCGAACGCTTCGAGATCAGCAGTGCTGATAGTACGGCAACACACACGCTGGAAATTCGGATCGAGGGTCGCAACAGCAGTGCCGTGATCTCTGATCCGGGTACCCTGCAGGTGATCGAAGATCAGCAAACACAGCTTAACGGTGTGTTGAGTGTCACCGATGCAGACGCAGGCCAGTCTCTGTTCGTTGCACAGGACAACAGTTCGGCCTACGGTCGCTTTGTGCTGGCAACGGACGGCAGCTGGAGCTACAGCCTGGATAACGCCGCGGCTGCGGTGCAGCAGCTGACCTCGGCTGACCTGCTGACCGACAGCTTTACGGTCGTCAGCGCTGACGGCACCAGCCGCACCTTCAATATCGAAGTTCGCGGCAGTGATGATCAGCCGGTGATTACACCTGCCTCAACGGATGGCGCACTGGCCGTGCTGAGTGAAGATCAGCAACTGTTGGCCAGCGGAGCGTTGAGCATCACTGACGCGGATGCCGGTCAGTCTCAGTTCGTGGCTCAGGACAGCAGCTCAAGCTATGGCCGCTTTGTCCTGAACAGCGATGGCAGCTGGAGTTACGCGCTGGATAACACCGCCACGGCGGTGCAGGGTCTGGTGTCGGGACAGCAGGTCATCGATCAGTTCACCATCGAAACCGCTGATGGCACCACCGAAACCTTCAGCTTCACCATTCAGGGCAGCGATGACCAGCCGGTGGTTACACCCAATACGGGTACATTGGCTGCGCTGAGCGAAGATCAGCAACTGCTGGCCAGTGGTGTATTGGCGATCAGTGATGCCGATGCCGGTCAGGCTCACTTCGTGGCACAGGACAGCAGCTCAAGCTATGGCCGCTTTGTTCTGAACACCGACGGCAACTGGAGCTATCTACTGGATAACAGCGGTGTAGCGGTTCAGGGACTGGTGTCGGGCGAGCAGGTTACCGATCAGTTCATGGTTGTGACAGCCGATGGCACAACGTCAACCTTCAACTTCACCATTCAGGGTAGCGATGACCAGCCGGTGATCACCCCCGCGGCCGGTGATGGCGCACTGGCAGTGCTGAGCGAAGATCAGCAACTGCTGGCCAGTGGTGTGTTGGCGATCAGCGATGCTGATGCCGGTCAGGCCCAATTCGTGGCGCAGGACAGCAGCTCAAGCTATGGCCGCTTTGTTCTGAATACGGATGGCAGTTGGAGCTACAGTCTCGACAACACCGCGACCGCCGTACAGCAGCTGACAGCGGCCGATACGCTGACCGACAGCTTCACGATTGCCACGGCTGATGGCACCACTGAAACCTTCAGTTTCACGATTCAGGGCAGTGATGACCAGCCGGTGATTACGCCTGCAGCCGGTGATGGTGCATTGGCAGTACTGAGTGAAGATCAGCAACTGCTGGCCAGTGGTGTGCTGGCGATCAGCGATGCCGATGCCGGCCAGGCCCTGTTTGTAGCGCAGGACAGCAGCTCTGCCTACGGCCAGTTCGTGCTGGATGCGAATGGCAGCTGGACCTATGTCCTGAACAACGCAGCCTTTGCGGTACAGGAACTGGCAGCGGGTGTCAGCGTGATCGACAGCTTCGCGATTGAAACAGCGGACGGCACCGTTCAGCAGTTCAGCTTCACGGTTCAAGGCCGCGATGATACGCCGGTAATCACGCCGAATCCGACTACAGGGCCTATTGCCAATATGATCGAAAGTCTGGTGATGACCCAGAGTGGTCGTTTGCAGATCAGTGATGCCGACCAGGGTGAGTCTGCATTCTCGGCATTGAACCAGGCCACGGCTTACGGCACGTTGACGGTGGATGCAGCCGGTAACTGGACCTATCAGCTGGATCCGCTCAGTGAGGCACTGGCCGGTCTGGCGCGTGATCAGAGTGTGGTGGAAAACTTCACCCTGATCACCGCTGATGGCACTGACGTTCTGATTTCGGTACGCATTACCGGTTATCTGAACGTGAGCCAGAGTCAGGCAGGTTTCGAAATGAATACGGTGCCGTCTGCTTTGCCATCCACAATGACGTTGACCGGTACAACATTGAGTAGCTCGACTGGCAACCTCCTCGAAGAGATACAGCTTGTCGGCACGCCTATGGAGCCAGAAGTCTCATCGGATAGCACACAAACGGTTAAGTTTAGCTTAATGACATTAGGTGATAGTCTCTTTATGCCGACACAATTGAGTATTAATAGTGTTGCAACCGCACCGAATTTGCTAGAATCTGGCATCAAATTTAATTCTGGCTCTGATACTAATAGCCTGCCGGGGTCGAATAACGGTACGGATAATAATACCGCAGAAAGCGGTGGCGAAGATGTTGGCAGCGCTGCTAACAACAATAACGTCAATAATGCGGACACAAGCAGCGCCGCTCCGGCTGCACAAGGGACGGCATCGCTGAATGATAATCCGGATTCTGAAGCCGCACAGACGCTGAGCGGTTTCAATGGATTATCACCGGTGTTCGAGAATGAAGATGATGATAAGCGTAAACGTGATGCCGAAGCTGAAGCCGAAGTCTTGAAGATTGCTGACCCAGCCGAAGAAGTTGTCACTGAAGAATCCGCAGTATCTGGCGGTGGTGTGGCTCCAGAAGCTGATGACGTATCAGAAGATGCGCCGGATGATAAGAACGTAAACCCTGAAGCGCAGCCGGATGACGCCCCTGTTGATGAGAGCCCTGCTAAACAGTTGGACAACACGGGTCTGACCCTTCTTGAAGGTGTGAGCGCTGCGTCCGGCTTGCTGGTGGCTCGTTCCGGATCACGCAATGGTAATTCACGAATTCACTGGAATTGGGGGCGGGTCAAGGCCTGATAACAAGAATAAATGCTGATGAGATTGACAAAGCAACCAGGTACTATAAATTGAAAATTAAATTTGATACGCTGTTCGGAAGCTCCTGTGAGGTAGCACAATGAAGTCTGTCAGAGCATGCGTAAAACTCCCGGTATCTCTGACTGTAACCGCGCTGTCGGTCGCACCTATGTTACTGCTGGCGCAGGGTATTGATACTGAGCCGCAGCTCGTCAGCCTGTTTGCTCAATCAGGTAGCGAGAATGCCACTAATCCGGCGTCCGACCCGATGCGTATCCCCGATCGCATGAAGGGAAAGGTCGTGCTTCGGGCACCGGCAGCTGCGCCCAGAATCGACCCGGCGATAGAGCCGCCTCCGGTTGATTTGACACAACGGACATTTGCCGTTGACGCCATTCCGGTTCTGGATGGTGCTGACGTGAATGTTGAACATCTGGCTCAGGTGATGGAGCCCTGGAGTGGCAAGGCGCTGAGCTTTGATGAATTTCAGCTGGCGGCCAACGATCTGCTCACATTCCTGCGCGAGAATGGTCACCCAGATGCGGTGCTCCGGTTCTCCCAGATGCAGTTCATGGATAACCAGCAGGTGGCCGTCGCCATCGAAGGGCTTAAAGCGGTTGCCCCGTATCAGGATGCCACTCCGAAAATTCAGGTAGCCGGATTCGATATCAACGGCGTGACACTGTTGACCGAAGCCGAAGTTGCAGAGCATATGGCGCAGTGGTCTGATCGAGAACTGACCGTTCAAGAGCTGAGTGAGGCAACAGAATCCCTTGCCCGACTGTTGCGTGACCGCGGCTATGCACTGGCGCAGGCCTGGTTGCCACCGCAGGATATTCGTAACGGTATCGTCCGGGTTGAAGTGCTCGAAGGTGTAGTCGATGAAATGTCCGGCAACAACGGTCTGACCGTCGCGGGTAACGACGCACGCCTGAAGACCGATGTGGCCTCTGCGTATCTGGCACAGGCGGTCAAGCCGGGTGAACCGCTTGATGTGACGGTTCTGGAAGAACAGGTCAGACTGCTGAATGATCTGCCGGGCGTGAAGCGTGTTCAAACCGACCTCAAGCCGGGTACCCAGCCGGGTACCACGCAGGTAGTGGCACAGGTTGAAGATGATGACCTTGTGAATGTATTGCTCACGGCAGACAACCACGGCAGCGAGTACTCCGGTGCCGAGCGTGTAAGTGCCAATATCAATTTGAACAGCCCTACTGGCCATGGCGAGCAGCTCTTTGTCAACGTAACCGAAGCCGAGTCCTCCAGAAGCTACAAGGTGGGTGGGCATGTACCGGTGGGCTACTCCGGCCTGAGACTGGGGCTGTCCCATGCGGCCATGAGTGTAGACTTTGACTTGGCTCAGGGCTTCTCCGTGCCGATCAACATCGCCAGTGAATCGTCCGCAACGTCCCTGTTTGCCAGCTATCCGCTCAAGCGCAGCGCACAGACCAATATGGATCTGTATGCCAGTCTGGATTTCAAGAACTACCAGAACTCGATCTTGTACGGCGCGGTTGAGAACGACCGTGATATCACCTCGGCCAGCCTGGGCTTCAGCGGTGACAACATTGACCGCTTCAACGGCCAGACCCGTTGGGGCTTGACGCTGACTCAGGGCAGCATCGGCCTTGAAGACGGCAGCAGCTACCAGTTCAACGATGCTCAGGGCGCGCGGACTGAAGGCAGCTTCACCAAGTTGAACTACTCGTTGCAGCGCTACCAATCGCTGCCGTTGGATGATCTGTTCTTCAATGCGTCGCTGAATGGTCAGTGGGCCAGCGGCAACCTGGACAGCGCCGAGAAATTCCAGCTTGGCGGGCCTGATGGCGTACGCGCCTGGCCGGTGGGCGAAGGGATTGGCGATAACGGCTGGGTGGCCAATCTTGAGTTGCGCCAGATTCTGTCCCAGCCGGACTGGGGGCGTGTAGAGGCCTTCGGATTCTACGATGTGGGGGGGATCACACAGTATGCGGATCTTAACCCCGGCATCGTGTATGACGGGCCCAACGATTATACCCTCGATGGCTACGGTGTGGGTTTAAGCGTGACCTATGGCGAGAGTGGCAGTCTGCAGCTTGTGTATGCACACAAGGGCAAAGACAACCCCAATCCTACGCCTGAAGGTACCGATAGCGATGGCAAGAGTGACCAGGGACGTCTCTGGTTGACCGGCAAGATACTGTTTTGAGGAAGAGGTCCGGAATGACCAAGCATAATAATCGGGTGAACACTGCCTCGACTTTCAAACCCAGGCTTCTTTCGCTAGCGGTGGCTTCTGTCTGTTTATCCATGCAGGTGCAGGCAGCGCCAGCAGTGGACGAACTGCCATCCGGTGCCGTAATTCGGCAAGGTCAGGCGGTTATCACGCAAGCCGATAACGTGATGAACATCCAGCAGAACACTTCGCGGCTGGTGACAGACTGGAACACGTTCAACATCGGTTCTGATGCAATCGTCAACTTTTTACAGCAGAGCTCCGACTTTGCCTTGAACCGGGTTTTGTCCGGTGATCCGTCCCAGATTCTGGGTCAAATCAACGCTCAGGGCGGCGTGATCATTGCGAACCCGGCAGGTGTTCTGTTCGGCAGCAGTGCACGTATTGATGTGGGCAGTCTGGGCGTTATGGGCCAGATGCCGGACAGCGACGAATTTATCAATGGCACCCTGCTGCTGGAAGATCTGGCGGCAGGCGGGAATGTCATCAACCAGGGTCAGATTACGACCCGCACCGGTGGTTTCGTTGTGCTGGCGGGTAAAACCGTTGAAAACAGCGGCACCATCACGGCCGAGGCGGGGCAGATTGCCTTGCTGGCCGGTGATCAGGCTCGCCTTGAACTGACAGCCGATGGTCTGATCGGTGTCGATATGAGCGGCTTCAGTGCTGAAGCCGCCATTGCCAACAGCGGTGCCATTATTGCCGACGGCGGCAAGGTGCTGATTCAGAGCCGCAATGCAGGCGGAGCTCTGTCAGCGGCAATCAACCAGACCGGCATTATCCGCGCCAATACGCTGGCCATGGTCGGTGATGGCATCATCCGTATCGACTCAGGCGCCGGCAAGGCGATGATCGCCGGCACGGTCGAAGCTAAAGGGGATAATGCAGGTGAAACCGGTGGCCGGATTCTGGTCACCGGTGGTGATGTTGAGATCAACGGCAACCTTAATGCTGACGGTCAGGCCGGTGGCGGTACGATCCATGTCGGTGGCGGTTGGCAGGGTGATCAAACCGAGATTGCCGAAGCCGGACGTATTGCTGTAGCGCAGGGCGCTGATATCAGTGCCGATGCGACGGTAAACGGTGATGGTGGTGAGGTGGTGCTCTGGTCGGCTGATCAGACACGGCATCAGGGCAGCATCAGTGCAACCGGAGCCGGTGAAGGCCGAGGCGGTGATGTTGAAACCTCGAGCCGGGGCGCCCTGGGCGTCAGCGGCAGCGTTGATGTTTCAGCCGAGTCCGGCAAGGGCGGTAACTGGTTACTGGACCCGACCAATCTGACCGTGAATACGACCGGTGGTACGGCTGATACAGTCAGCAATACGTCCATCGAAGCGAGCCTGAACGGTGGCGCAAACGTCATCCTGCAGGCGGATGACAACATTAGCATTGAAGCATCGATAGCCAAAACCACCGGCGCAGCCGCAACGCTGACCTTCAATGCCGGTATCGATATCGTGCTGCACACGGGCTTTGATATTACCTCCAGCGGTAACGGCAACGCGCTCAATCTGATGTTTGGTACGACACCGAGTGATATCGGCACTATCTCCATCTTCGGTCAGCTGGCAACCAATGGCGGTAATGTCACCTTCAATAAGGCGACCTATCTGCGTCATGAAACGCCGGTCAGCACCAAGATAACCCAGAGTGTCGGCAGCAATACCCCGTCCGGCAATGTCCTGTTCGCCAAGAATGTCTATTTGGCCGATGATGGCTATAGCGTTACCATCAACACTCAGGGCTCGGATTCTGGCGGCGTTTACAGCAACGTTGGCGGCAATATCCAGTTTGACGGACTGGTGCTCAGTGCCGCACCGGTCATCTCCTCGACCAATCTGACCGCACAGACGCAGTCACCTCAGAACCTGACTCTGGACACAACCGGTTTGACCGGTGCAGGTGTTACGGCTGGCAAGATCATCTTCAATGAAGATATCGGCAGTGTGGCCGATCCGTTGCGCAGCCTGACGTTCAATGGCGCGACCGATATTGATTTTAATGCGTCGAGCATCAACCTGAGCAACACCTCGGGTCCGGTCATTACAGCGAGTACCAACTTCGCTGACAATCCGGTGCTCAATCTGCTCAGCAGTGATGTGACGGTCAATATTACCGGTGGTGCCGTCCCTGGCCTGACGGCAGGGTATACCAGCTATCTGCAGGACAGTTTCGATATTAAAGCGGCCTTTGCCGGTGCGCAGACTCTGACCATCAACTCTGACCAGTCGATTAAACTGTCGGGCGTCAGCATTGATGCGGACAGCACCGGGGTCTTTAACCTGCAATTCAATTCGAACGTGGCGACGGGGTCAGGGCAGGGTGCCGTGATCATGTCCAATGTTGATATCAGCACCGAAGGGGGTGATATCAATCTGGGCAGTGCCGGTAACTATGCCGAAGGCGTTGCCGGAGACACCGATGGCAGTGACGGTATTCGTCTTCACAATACCCGGATGGAAACCGCGGGCGGTGATCTGGCGCTCTATGGCCGTACAGCCGACAGCACTCAGGCCTCTGACACCTCTGGTGCTGGTGTCCGTATCACGGGCGCTGCCACTTACCTGAACACCGAAAGTGGTCAACTAAGCGTGCGTGGCCAGGTACTGAATCAGACCGATAGTGGCAACAAAGATGCCATCGTGATCGGTGAAGGCGTATCCGGTACTGCATCGTTGGTCACTACCAGCGGTAATATTCTGATTGATGGTGATGCCAGTGCCGTGGGTGACAGCGTCACCGGTGGTAACCGCTATATCGGTGTAATGCTCGCCAACAGTGCGCTGGTGCAAAGTGGCAGCGGCGATATCCTGATTCACGGCCAGGGCGGCGGCGGCAACCAGAACTCCGTCGAGCAGAACCACGGCATTCGTTTGCAGGATAATGGCACCAGCATTCTCAGCAGCAGCGGCGATATCCTGCTGCAGGGCTCCTCAGGTGGCCGTCTGGATGATGCAGGCGAGAACAGTTTTGGTATCTACGCCACCGGCAACAGCATCTATGTCGGCCGAGATGACAATAAGAGTGCAGCAACCGGCGATATCATCTTCGTGGCTGATTCGATGGAGTTTGTGAACAGCTCCTCTTCCCGTTTGCAGGTATCCAGTGACGGTCATCTGGTCATTCGCCCTGAGAACGCTGATACTAAAATCGAGTTCGGCAATGCCGGCAGTCGCCCTGAGAACGGTGTCAATCGCACCCTCTATCTGGGCGAGGACTGGTTCAACGGCAGTGCCAATTCGGTCTTCCTGAGCGCACCTCAGGTGACTGCCAGTGTGGGTGGACTGGATTCTCAGCAGAATCTGCTGATCAACGGTAACGCAGGCGGCAACTTCTCGCTCAATGTAGGAGGATTGCAGACCGCTGATATCGCGTATTCGACCGACTCCGGTGTGCTGGGAACCAATATTCAGAACGCCATTCAGGGCCTGGCCGGGTTTGAACAAACGACTGTGCTCAATCAGGGCAGCGGCAGCTATCTGGTGACGTTCAAGGATGGCTCCTCCGTGGCCGTCGCGATGACCGAGCTGGTCACGGCGGATACAGCCCGTACCGGCTTCACCGATATCACCATTGGTCGCACCGACCTGAGCGGCAACATCACGGTCAATGCGCCGACCACATTCCGCGATGATCTGGCCCTGCTGGCAGGCGTCAATAACGATGCCTATGCGGCCAAGGTCGTGATCAACTCAGCTCTGACTGTGGCACGACAGCCGAACACATCCGATGCCGGTAGCCTGACCATCATCACCGATAACGGACTGACTACCTCACAAAGTCTGGTTGCCAAGGGTGTCATCACGGCAGATGAACTGCGTCTGCAGGGTTCCGGTGATTTTGTCGCTACGGCGATCAACCGTATCAGTACGCTGGCAGCTGATGTGCTGGGTGATCTGGTGTTGACCAGCGGTCAAGCCATGGAGATCGGCCAGATCGGCTCGACTCGGGTTGAAGGGTTCACCTCTGACAGCCTTACCGGGCAGGTTGATATCCTGCCCGCAGTAACGGATACCACGGTTGGCTTGACCGCCAACGAGATAGACCTGCGTGTATTGAGCACCACACCGGGTGTGGTCGCGGATGTTACCCAGAACGAGAACATCACCGCCAACACCCTGAGCGTACAGGTTGAAAACGGCACTTTCTTGCAGAACGGGAACGCCGTTATTGCAGATGGTGACGTCGATGCCAATACTGCCACGGCGGTTTATCTCAGCACCGGTGATGGTGTCGCCAAGCTGCTGAATGACAACGTCATCGGCACCTTTGCGGGCGCATTCACCGCAGACTCGGGCCTTGAGTTGAACACGACTCGCGCGCTTGAGATCGGTCGTGTATCGCTGGCGGGCAAAACGGCAAATAGCGCCAGTACTCTTGGCCTGATCAGTCAGACCCCTGTAAACCGCGATGGTATTCAGGCACCTGACGCACAGGTTGTACTGAAGACAGCAGGCGCGCTGACCCAGTCTGCGGATGCAGCTCAGTCGCAGATCAATGCGGCTGTTCTGGCTGCGGATGTGACCGGTGGGGCGATCCTGCTGAACAATGAAACCAATCAGATTGATCTGGCCGCGCTGGCACTGAATACGGCTGACTTCGATATCACCCTGCTCAATGCCGGCGATTTGACCATCGGTGAAGTAACCGGCATTGATACCGGCTTGATTGCAGCCGGTTCAGTTACCGGTGTGACGCCGGGCAGCAACGGCAATATCCGCATCGCTACCGGTAACGGTTTGCTCACGGTGGACAAGTCGGTTACCGCAACAGGTACCGGCACTGTTGATCTGCGTGCCGGCGGCGTGGGCTCGAATCTGGTTATCGACCAGAGTGCACCTGAAACCGCACTGATTACCAGTGAAACCGGTGCTGTCCAGCTGCTGGCCGGTGGCAGTATCACCACGACCAAGGCTACAGACGGCACCGCGTTGATCAGCTCGACCGGCAACACTGTCTTGTTGCAGGCTGGCGATGCGATCGGCAGCGATGGCAACCGTATCGAAGTGTCCGTGCCTGCCACTCTGGCGGCAGAAGCAGGCGCAGGCGGTATCTGGTTGCGTCATCTGGACAGTTCAACACTGATTCTGGGTGATGCCACGGCTCTGAACACCACTGAAACCTTCGGCGGTACAGTCAGCCAGACGGGCGGTGTCATGTCGGGTATCAGCACCCTGTCAGGCAGCAACGGCAGTATCACCTTGACCAAGGTCGATGGTGATATCCAGATTATTAATACCATCGTTGCAGACGGCAGCGGCTATGTGGATCTGCGCACTGGCGGCACTGGGGCTATCCGTATTGATGGCGGCCAGATTCAGTCCGGTAGCGGTACGCTGCAGCTTCTGTCGGCAGGTGTTATCAGTACCAACACCACCACCGGTACGACGACTGAACTGACCACCAGCGGTGATGTGCTGCTGGTGGCCGCTGACGGTGCGATCGGTAGCGAGACCAATCGTATTGAGATTGCGGGTGCAACCGGTGTTGCCACCCAAAGCGGCTCTGCAACCGGTAGCCAGTTCCTGAGCCATACAGGCGACATGACTGTTGCAGCTGTCGATGTGGTGAACGCCAACACTCTCGATACAGCAGCTTCTCTGCTGGCTCTGCCAACGAGTTATTTCGGTCTGGTGGCAGGCACCAGTCAGGTGATTGACCTGCTGGTGACCGGAGCACTGCAGCTGAACGAACAGGTTCAGGTCGCTGACGGCATTATCAAGCTGAATGCCGACAGCGTTGCTCAGAACACAGATTCCGGCAAAGCGATGACCGCCGGTGGGCTCAAGGTTCAAGCGACCAACAATATTGCGTTGAACAATCCAGAGAACGTCATCGGTACACTGGCGGCGGACTCCGTGGCTGGCACCATCAGCTACATCGACAGCAACGGTCTGACCGTCGGCACGGTTGATGGTCTGAGCGGCATGAACGCCGCCGGTAACATTGATGTGCAGACGCTGGGCGGCGATCTGATTGTCGCTCAGGCGATCGGTACCGATGATGGCAACATCGACCTGCGTGCACTAAACAGCGGAGCCCTGACCACTAACGCCGCGGTTGTGGCCGGTGGCAGCGGTAATGTGGATCTGCGTACCACCGATGGTGCCGTTACGCTGAACGCCGATGTGACCGCCAGCGATACCGGCTGGGTTGATATCCGTTCCGGCAATGCAAACCTGACCATCGGTGCTGCGGCTCAGGTCAGCTCTGCGAGCGGTAACATTCAGCTGTTGTCCGGCAATGACCTGATAAGCGGCAAAGTCACCAACGGCGTTGCCTCCGTCAGCACCGATGGTTCGGTTCTGTTGCAGGCAGCAGGCAATATAGGCAGCGACAGCAACCGCATCGAAATCGACGGTGCGGCGGCACTGGCGGCCAATGCCGACAACGGCAGCCTGTGGCTGCGCAAGCTCGGTGCGACCGATGCCCTGCAGTTGGGTGGCGTGGAAGCATTCGTAACGGATGATCTGGGCGATGTCGCCGCGGGCGGTAGTTATGACGCCAGCTACGCCGGTTTGACCACCGGCAATGCAGGCAACATCACCCTGACCACTCAGGGCGGCAGCCTGGCGCTGATCGAGAACGTGGCGGCGGATACCTCAGGTTACGTTGATCTGCGTACCGCCGGGACCGGTGCCGTTGCACTGAACAGCGGTGCACAGATCACCTCCGGCACCGGTACGCTACAGCTGCTGGCCGGTGGCGCAATCAGCACCGACAGCATCACGGGTACAACCACCGAGTTGGCTACCTCCGGTGATGTTCTGCTGCAAAGCGGCGCGGATATCGGCAGTCTGAGCAACCGTATCGAGCTGGCCAATGTGGTCAATGTGGCTGCAGACAGCGTGGGCAGCCAGTATCTGGCGCACAGCGGCGTGATGACTGTTGATCAGGTGGCGGCCGTGAACACCGCCAACACCACCGACCATGTTGCAGCCGACCTGAACGGTCTGACAGCCGGTGACAACCAGCGTATTGATCTGGTAGCAACCGGTGCCCTGCAGTTGAATGATCGGGTCGAGATC
>JAAEYW010000003.1:64201-90063 GCA_018223185.1 Oceanospirillales bacterium
GCGTATTGATCTGGTAGCAACCGGTGCCCTGCAGTTGAATGATCGGGTCGAGATCACCGGTATCACAGGTCTGATCCGCTTCCTGGCCGACAGCATCAACCAGGTGCTGACCACCGGCAAGGCGATGAGCGCAGGCTTCCTGCGCGCCGATGCCACCAACGATATCGCGTTGAACAACCCTGAAAACGCGATCGGTACGCTGGCCGTGGATTCAGTGGCTGGCACTGTCAGCTATGTTGACAGCGATGGTCTGACCGTGGGTACGGTCGATGGTCTGGGCGGCATGAACGCCGCCGGTGACATTGATGTACAGACTCTGGGCGGCGATTTGATCGTGGCGCAGGCGATCGGTACAGATACCGGCAGTATCGACCTGCGTGCGCTGAACAGCGGCGCACTGACCACCAATGCAGCGGTTGTGGCCGGCGGCAGCGGTAATGTGGATCTGCGCACCGACGATGGTGCAGTTACGTTGAACGCCAACGTGATCGCCAGCGACACCGGTTGGGTCGATATCCGTTCCGGCAATGCGAACCTGAACATTGGTGCAGCTGCGCGCATCAGCTCGGCGACAGGTGCTATCCAGCTGCTGTCCGGTAATGACCTGATCAGCGCTGCGGCGACCAACAATAGTGCCTCTGTCAGCACGGATGGCAGCGTACTGTTGCAGGCAGCGGGCAATGTCGGCAGCGACAGTAACCGCATCGAGATCGGCGGCGCTTCGGCGCTGGCGGCCAACGCAGACAACGGCAGCCTGTGGCTGCGCAAGCTGGGCGCGACCGATGCCCTGCAGCTGGGTGGCGTGGAAGCGTTCAATACCGGTGACAACACCGGTGGAACCTTTGCCGGCAGCTATGCCGGTTTGACCACCGGCAATGCAGGCAACATCACCCTGACCACTCAGGGCGGCAGCCTGACGTTGATCGAAAACGTGGTGGCAGATACCACGGGCAACGTTGATCTGCGCACCGGCGGAACCGGTGCGGTTGCACTGAATAGCGGTGCACAGATCATCTCCGGCACCGGCGCGGTACAGTTGCTGGCAGGCGGCGCAATCAGCACTGATAGCACCACGGGCACAACCACCGAGTTGAGCACTGGCGGTGATGTTCTGCTGCAAAGCGGCGCGGATATCGGCAGCCTGAGCAACCGGATAGAGCTGGCCAGTGTGGATCAGCTGGCCGCCAACAGCACCGGCAGCCAGTATCTGGCACACAGTAATGTGATGACGGTTGATCAGGTGGCGGCCGTGAACACCGCCAACAGTACCGATCGCGCGGCGGCAGCCCTTAACGGTCTGACGGCAGGTGATGACCAGACCATAGATCTGGTTGCGACCAATGCTCTGCAGCTGAATGATCAGGTTAAGGTGAGCGGCACCACTGGTCTGATCCGCTTCCTGGCCGACAGCATCGCTCAGGTGCTGTCGACCGGCAAGGCGGTCAGTGCAGGCTCTCTGCGCGCCGATGCCACCAACGATATTGCGTTGAATAACCCGGAAAACGCCATCGGTACACTGGCGGCGAATTCGGTCAACGGCAGCATCAGCTACATCGACAGTGATGACCTTATCATTGACAGTGTGGCGGGGCTGACGGGCCTGGGCGCGGCAACAGATATCGACGTGCAGAGTCTTGGCGGCGATCTGATCGTGGCACAGATGATCAGCAGTGATAGCGGTGATCTGACACTGACAGCCGATTCCGGTCTGCTGCAGCAGGATGCCGGTCTTGTCACCTTCGATACGGCGCAAGTGTTGTTGTCGGCGGCGCGGATGCTGCAGACCACAGGCGCCGGTATTGATACCGGCACTCTGGTTGCGGGTACTACCGGTGCCATGACCATGGCCGGTGATAACAGCGCAGACAGCATCACTCTGAGCGCTGGAGGTGCCTTGTCTCACACCGGGCTTTTGACCGTGTCCAACAACGCGGCCTTGAGCGCAGGCGGTCAGATGACGTTGGGCCAGATTACCGGTGCCAGCGCCGACCTGTTGGCTCAAGCGGATGGCAGCATCACTTTGCAGGGCATGAGTGAGGTTAACAGCGCATGGATTCGCAGTGGCAATGAGATATTCCTCGACAGCCCGATGACGGTACATGCCAATACGGCCAATGCCGCTGTACTGGCTGCGGACGCCTGGTTCTACAACCGGACCGGTGCAGGCAGTAGTGCTATAGTGTCCGATAACAGCAACTGGCTGATTTACGACCGCTCATCTAATAACTACACCCAGCGCATGGCCGGTTTGCAGCCGGACTATCTGGTGTTCAGCACTCTGTATAACGATATGCCGGCTGATCAGGTCACGCGTCCGGGCAATGGCTACTACACCGGAACAACCATTCTGGTGCCGGACAACTACCTGCGTGTTGTCAGCGGGGTGAGTACCGATTCATCCTCCGGCAGTGGTATTACGGAGCAGAACCCGACCGCACCTGCGATCGCGGTATCTGAAACGGATCAGGTGTTCCCGCCACAACTGCTGGACACTCAGGCAGATGTCGTGTTTGGTGAATCGGTTATCAATGCCGCCGGTGAAAGCGGTTATGCGATGTTGACGACTGACCCGCAAGTCAGTGGTAACTTGAGCATCGAGATGCCGATGATCAATTTGAACACCGAAGAGGCGTTCCGAATTCCTCTGGCCGAGCTGGTAGGCAACTCTGAACTCACGGGTGTTACCGTAGAGGGCGGACCTCTGCCGGAATGGATTGAGCTGATCGGTACGGGTCTGTCGGCACGGTTGTCTGGCGTAATCCCTGCGGGCGCAGCACCGTTTGTGATTCAAATTGAAACCCGGCACCCATTGACAGGGGTCTTGCAGACTCTGAAGCTATTGATTATCCCTGTTGAACCAGAAGAAGATGAAATCACGCAGGAACCTATCCGGGCGTAACTTTTAACCCAAGGAGTAATAAATGTCTAAACAAGCGGAGCAGAATACCATGAATGAACAGCAGGCTCAGCCGGCCGTGCCAAAGATCAAGTGGAATGATGACAGCATGCAGTCTACCTATGCGAATGTCTGCAATGTCATGGGCACCCGTGAAGAGATCATGGTACTGTTTGGTTCCAATAAAAATTGGCAGGGTAACCAGGAAGAAGTGGAAGTGGTGCTGTCTCAGCGCATTCTGCTGACTCCTTATGCTGCCAAGCGTTTGCAGATCATGCTGGATATGGGATTGAAGGAATATGAAAAACGATTCGGTGAAGTCAAACTCTGATACGCCGAATCCGGAAAAATACATGCACTGGTTCAGGCTCCTCAATGAGGAGTCTGATCCGGTGTTTTTTTCGGCTTGGTTCAACCTGCTTAATGATGGACTAGGTGGCATTCAGGAAGGTGTTTTGGTGCTCGGCCCCGCGAATACTGGGCCGTTCGAGCCCAAGGCATCCTGGCCTTACAAAACGCCGTGCAGCGAGCCTCTGATTGCGGTGGCCGAGCAGGCGCTTGAGCTGTGTCGACCGGTGATGCAACGGGCAGGCTCACGCCTGCTGTTTGCGATGCCGGTGGTGAAACACAATGATCTGTTGGGCGTGTTAGCCCTCTCGCCATGCTCTCCGGGCTTATCCATTGACCAGAAGAACTGGATACAGTGGGGGCTGGGGTGGCTGTTGGGACACGGCTCCACGCAAGTGGGGGCGAGCGAAGGCGAGCTGAATGAACGCCTTATTTTACTGCTGGAGCTGCTAATGTCTTCGCTGGACAGCGATGATCTTGAGCATGCCGCCCAAACGGTTCTGTCCCAAGCCAGTGTCAGCCTTGAATGTGACCGGATCGCCCTGGGGTTTGCTCACAAGCAGGGCATTCGACTGTTTACGCTGGCCAATGTGGCGGAATTCTCGCGCAAGATAGATCTGGTACAGGATCTGGAAGCAGCGATGGAAGAGGCCGTGGATCAGGGCGAGGCGGTCTGTTGGCCCGGTGACGATGCCAGTCTGGTGATTCGTGATGCCCATCAGTCACTGGCCGAGCGCCAGGGCAACCACACCCTGCTGTCGATTCCGTTCATCCGTGATCGTGACCAGTATGGTGTGCTGACCTTTGAATGGGCCGATACCCCGAGCAGTGAAAACCTGGAGTTGGCGACAGCAATCGCGCCGATTCTTGGACAGGTGTTGCTCAAGGGACGTATCCATGACCAAGGGCCGCTGGATATGGTGAGCCGTTTGCTGACGGCACCGTTCAAACGGGTGCTGGGCGCGGGCTATCTGGGTACCAAAATACTGGCCACCTGTGCACTCGCACTGGTGTTGTTTTTCAGCCTGGCGACAGGCGATTTCAGAATTGATACGAACACCCGACTGGAAGGGGCGCTGAACCGAGCCCTGGCGACACCCTTTGATGCGTATCTGGAAGCGGCAATTTACCGTGCCGGTCAGGTCGTGAAAGCCGGTGATCTGCTGGCCAAGCTGGATGATCGTGATATGCGCCTTGAGCTGGTCAAGCTGGAAAGCCAGGAGGCGCAGTACACCCGTCAACTGCAGTTGGCACAGGCCAACTGGGACTCGGGTCAGGCCGGGGTTGTGGCGGCACAGTTGGCGCAGGTTCAGGCCCAGTTGAATCTGGTCAACAGCATGCTGCAACGCACTGAAGTTCGTGCCCCTTTCGATGCCTTGATAACCAGTGGCGACCTGTCACAAGATCTGGGGCTGCCGGTCTCCAAGGGACAGGTACTGTTCGAGCTGGCGCCGTTGGCCAACTATCGACTGGTACTGGATGTGCCGGAAGCCGATATCGGTTTCCTGCGCGTTGGCCAGACGGGTGAGCTGGTGCTCAAGGCCTTCCCCGATCAACCGACCGGGTTTGCAGTCTCGCTGATTACGCCGCTGGCTGAAGCGCGGGACGGGCAGAACCTGTTTCGGGTAGAGGCCAGGCTGGATGAGATCACCGAAGGGATGCGGCCTGGACTGGAAGGTGTCGCCAAGGTCAGTGTGGATGAGCGCAAGCTGATCTGGATCTGGACCCGTGAACTGCGCTACTGGTTGCGCCTTTCACTCTGGAAATGGTTTGGGGTCTAAGCGTGTCAGCATTGTTTTCGGCATCATGGTATCGCACCGCAGAACTGGTGCCTCGGCTCAGAACCCAGGCGCGCATCTTCCGTCATGTCTACCGTGGAGAAGTGTGGCGTGTGGTTCAGGATCAGAGCAGCGGTAAGTTCCTGCGTCTCAACGCTCAAGCCTATCGCATTCTGGGGATGATGGATGGGCACAGGAGTCTGGAGCAGATCTGGCAACTGGCCTGCGAAACCATGGGCGACGAAGTACCCGGGCAGGATGAAATCCTCCAGTTGATGAATCAGCTGCATAACGCCGGGGTGTTGATCACTGGTCAGGTGCCCGACCTCGATGAGCTGCAGGAGCGCACGCGGGAGTCACGTCGTACCCGGATTAAGCAGTACCTCTCTAATCCGCTGGCGCTGAGAATACCGCTGGTTGACCCCGACCGCCTGCTCACCCGCATGGTCGGCTGGGTGCCCATATGGATGCGGCCTATGATTCTGACCGCGTGGGCACTGCTGATCGCGTTCGGAGGCTGGCTGGCCTTTGCGCACTGGGAAGGGCTTACCGCCGATGTCGGGCAGTTGGTGTTCACGCCCGAATATGTGTTGACCCTGCTGCTGGTGTTTCCGCTGGTCAAGGCGATTCATGAGCTGGGGCACGGTATTGCCATCAAACTGTTTGGTGGCCAATGTCATGAAATGGGCGTGATGCTGCTGGTCATGATGCCCGTACCCTATGTGGATGCCAGTCATGCCACCGGCTTCGTCAGCAAGTATCAGCGCATGATCGTCGGTGGTGCCGGCATGATGATCGAGCTGGCACTGGCAGCGGTGGCGCTGTGGATCTGGACCTGGACAGAGCCGGGGCTGCTGCGTGTTTTCCTGCATGACATCGTAATACTGGCCGGTGTCACCACCGTGATTTTCAACATCAATCCGCTGCTGCGCTTTGATGGTTACTACATTCTGTCCGACTGGCTTGAAATACCGGGGCTTGGGCATAAGGCCAACCAGTATCTGGGATATCTGTGCAAGCGTTACATGCTGCGCATACGGCGTGGGCTGCAACCCCCTCGTACAACCCGCAAAGAACCGGTCTGGCTGACCGCTTACGCCATCGGTTCGTTTTGTTACCGCATGGTACTGGTCTTTACCATCGTCATGTTTGTGGCCACTCAGTTTTTTGTCATCGGTATCGTACTGGCCCTGTGGGCAGTCTACATGATGCTGTTGCTGCCTTTCAGCAAGCTGATCAAAAGCACCTTCAACGACCCCCTGATCATGGAGCGGCGGCTGCGCCTCTACAGTTTGACTGTGCTGATTCTGGGCGGGCTGGTGTGGGCGCTTGCCCTGGCGCCGGTGTCTTCCGCCACGTTGGCGGAGGGGGTGGTGTGGATGCCGGAACAATCCCGCATCCGCGCGCCACAGGCCTGTTTCATCCGTGAGGTTCTGCAACCTCAGGGGATGGTCAGCACGGGACAGGCGCTTATCCGGTGTGAAGATGACCTGCTGCCCACCCGGCGTGAAGTGCTGGCACTGCGCCAACAGGAATTGCAGGCTCGAAAGGTCGTTGCTCAGCGTACGGATAGGGTAGAGGCACGGCTCATCGAAGAGGAGTTGAGCAGTGTTCAGACTCAGCTGGACGATCTGGATCAGCGGATCGGTCGTTTCACACTGACCGCCCCGATGGATGGTCGTTTCGTGGTGCCGGGCTCTTCCGATCTGGTCGGGCGCTGGTTTCAGCGTGGCGAAGTGGTGGCACATATCATCGACCCGGATCGTTACACCGTGATGAGCGGGGTGCCGCAGATGGGCATTGACCGTGTCCGTGCAGACAATCAGCGCGTACGGTTGCGACCGGTTGACGATATCGAACGGGAGATGGATGCCCATGTGCTGCGTGCCGTCCCCGCCGCAACCAAACGTCTGCCGAGCATGGCGCTGGCGTTGCAGGGGGGAGGCAATATCGGCATAGAGCCCGGGCAGCAGGAGCCGATGGCACTGGAGCCGCTGTTCCTGCTGGAGTTGAAGGCCGAATCTGACCGGCCCATCAGCATGACGTTGGGCGGCAGAGTCTTTGTGCGCTTCGAGCATACGCCCGAGCCGCTGGCGATGCAGTGGTATCGCGTACTGCGCGACCTGTTCATTCGCAAGTTTGGGGTCTGACCATGTTTTCCCTGCTGACCTCGGCTGAACGTTATCCACAGAAACTCGACTGGAATGAACTGCCATTTCTGGAGCGCGTCTGGGATTGGCTGGTATTGCACTGGACGCGCCGCGTGCGCCTGTCCGCCCGGCGTCAGCTGCGCTTCGTTAAACGCGTTGGCCAGTATGAAGAGCGGTTCAATGCGCTCGATGAAGCCGCACTCAAAATGCAGCTGCAGTCGATCCGCCTTGAGCTGCGCCGTGTCGGGGTTCATGACGAACAACTGGCCCCCGCGTTTGCCCTGATCCGCGTTGTTTCTTCTCGGCTATCGGGTTTGCGGCATCACGATGTTCAGATTCGCGGCGGTTATGTGCTGGTACATGGCTGCATCACTGAAATGGATACCGGCGAGGGCAAAACCCTGACCGCAACGCTGGCCGCGATTGTCATGGCGCTGGCCGGTCGTCAGGTGCAGGTGGTAACGGTCAATGATTATCTTGCCGGGCGTGATGCCGAAGAGATGACGCCCCTGTATGACTGGTTTGGGCTGACCACTGCGACCGTGGCGGAAGACGCCCCGCGTGAAGTGCGCGAGCAGGCCTATCGCAACCCCATTGTGTATTGCACCGGTAAAACGCTGGTATTCGACTACCTCAAGGATCGTCTGGTACTGGGGCAGCAGTTGTCACAGATGGGCATTCGCTTGAAAGACTTCATCCGCAACCGTCCCGGCGGAGAGCTGCTGTTGCCGGGCCTGCAGTTCGCCATTGTCGATGAGATTGACAGTGTGCTGATTGATGAAGCGCGCACCCCGTTGATCATCTCGGCCAGTGATGAAAACGCACGCCATGAAGAGTACTACGGCCATGCACTGGAGCTGGCCCGCACGATGGAAGCCGAGCTGGACTTCATGGTTGATGCCCGCAAATTGATCGAGCTGACGCGCAGGGGACGTGACCGATTGGCTGAATTGACGCTGGATTTTGCACCGCTGTGGCATAACCAGTTTCGGCGGGAAGAGTCGGTGATTCAGGCACTGACCGCACTGCATAATTTTGTCCGCGATGAACATTATATCGTGCGTGACGACAAGGTCATGATCGTGGATGAACATACCGGTCGTATCATGCCGGATCGATCCTGGGAAAAGGGATTGCACCAGCTGATCGAACTCAAGGAAGAGGTTCCCGTGACGCCGCCCCGAATTACGCTGGCGAAGATCAGCTTTCAGCTGTTCTTTCGTCGTTACATGGGGCTGGCCGGGATGACCGGCACCGGTCGTGAAGTGGCCTCAGAGATGGGCCACGTCTATAACCTGCTGTCGGTGCGCATTCCTCCGCACCGCACCAGTCAGCGTGTGAAGCAGGGGCGCAGAGTGTTTGCAACCGCCGACCTGAAATGGCAGACACTGGTTGAAACCATTGGCCAATTGCAGGCGCGAGGGCAGCCGATACTGGTCGGCACCCGTACCATCAACGCCGCTGACGAGCTGGCAAAACGGCTGGAGCAGAGCGCAATTGAACATCAAGTACTGCATGCCAATCAGGATGTGGAAGAGGCCTTGATTGTGGCCGAGGCGGGCAACCCCGGACGCGTCACCATTGCCACCAACATGGCAGGCAGAGGCACGGACATTAAACTGGGGACTGGAGTTGACGGTCTTGGCGGGTTGCATGTCATTCTGACCGAACTGCATGATAGTGCTCGGGTCGACCGGCAGCTGGTTGGACGTTGTGCACGCCAGGGCCAGCCCGGTAGCTGGGAGGAAATGCTGTCGCTTGAAGACGAGTTGCTTCATGTTTTGCCCCGTCACATCTTGCGCGGTCTCAAAAGGTTACTGCAGCGTGCCCCTCATAATCCCCTGTTGCAATGGTTGGCGCGCAGGGCCTATTACCTGGCACAAAAGAAAGTTGAACGCTATCACAAACGGATTCGACGCAGCTTGTTGAAAGCTGAGTTCCATACCCGTCGTTCCTTGTCATTTACCGGAAAGTCGGAGTAGTCAGACAAATGTTAAAGTTAAATAATCGATTGGTAGTCTTGTTTTTGGGATGTCTCTCACCGGGACTTCAGGCCGAGCCTGTAAATGCTCTGAGTTGCTATCTTGAGCCGTCTGCAGATATCACTGTGGGCACTATTGCAGAAGGACGTTTAACCCGCATGTTGGTTGATCGGGCAGATCATGTCGAAAAAGGACAGTTGCTGGCTGAGCTTGAGTCCGGACTGGAAGTTGCGGCAATCGATACAAAATCGGCGCAGGCTGCATATGCTAACCGGCGTCTGGATCGTATTAAAGACTTGTCTGCAGCCAGACTGATTACCGAGCAGGAAGTGGATGATATTCGAACTGAAAAGTCGATTGCTAATCTGGAGCTGCGTGAACGCCGGGAACAGTTGAAACTGAAGAAAATTATCAGTCCGATAAACGGTGTTATTGTTGAGCGTATGGTTAGTGAGGGTGATTTAGTCACGGGTGGAGAGGTCGTTCGTATTGTTAGTCTTGATCCTCTTTATGTTGAAACTGTAATGCCCCTGGAGTTATTCGGCACTCTTGTTAAAGGTGATCGGTATCAGGTGAAACTACAACACTTGAAAAGCGTGCATGAAGCAAGCGTCATCAGTGTGGATTCCATTATTGATGCCGCCAGTAGCACATTTCGTGTCCGCTTGCAGCTCGATAATCCGGAGTATCGTATACCGTCAGGTCTGAAGTGCGAGCTTTCGAGGTAATCCTGCACTTTTCACCTGAGATGGGCTCGTGCGCTTGATGTTAGTTGAGCATATAAATGAAAGTGGTGAGGTTGTTAAGTTCTGTTTAACACGCACGTTCTTTAAGCGCCCCAAGTTTACAAAACGATCTTAGGTTCGATCCCTTATTTTGCGTTGCAACCCATGAGTCCACAACAGACAGTGATGCACGGCTCGCGAAAAAAGGGCCTGGCAAGGAAGCGAAGCTAGCATATATGGGACACACGGTAATGGAAAACCGACATGGTTTAATTGTTAAAGCCGCTGCCAGCTATGCCACCGGTAAGGCCGAACGGGAAGTGGGACAGACCTGCTTGGGCAGTTACCTGGTCCAAATCAGAAAACAGTGGGGCCGACAAAAACTACAATACAGTCCAGTTTGTTGCTGATTGCAGAGCAATGAAGACCATGTCCCATGTTGCATGTAACGACAAATGTCCCGGAGGGTCAGCCATCGATGGTCGTACCAGTCGTCATTGTAGTTACAAAATCAGCTAAAGAACCCGTATACGAGTGGAAGAACCTTTTGGTTGGGTAAGACGACAGATAAAGCTTCGCTGTACGGGGCGTTTGTAAAACTATGGTACCAGTGGCCGGACTCGAACCGGCACGCTCTTAAGGGCGGGGGATTTCAGGCCTGGAGTCTCTGAGGCTGCTTGCCTTCTCTGGATTACCGGGGATATATCGCTAACTACAGTAACACCGGTAAGAAAATCTGCGCGGATATAGCGATCATCGGCAGGTTGATGCCTAAATGGTTATTAAGTGGTTGCAACCAGTTGATTATTAATGTTAAAAAAAGTCCCGTTTCCCGGGCATTCTCCTCGCTTCCGGGTTTTATTCAAAAGGGACGTACGTGTTCGAAGTCATTGCTACCATTATCAAAAGTGGAATGTTGCTGCTCTTTATCGTTCCCTTTATCTATGGCATCTACAGATTTATCCGGTGGCGCTTCAAGCGAAACAGATATATGAGCCGTATTCGCTGGGCGATAGGTAGCGGGATTTTTTTTACCGGACGACTTGTGGCATCGTTATTGATTGTTCTGAGCCTGACGTTGTTCTGGGGGCCCCGAAGTTACCTGGTTTACTCGGATACCTATATTCAGTCATCAGCCGAGCTGGGACGTGCCGCTGTATTTGCCTGGCGGCAGAATCCGGTCTTGCCTGGTCTGGTATCACCGGTGTTTCTTTCCGAGAATTATAAGGTTCGCCTGAAACCTCCGGGTAATGAGATATTGGACAAATATGCTGCAGAATACCCTTGGCGACAGGTGCTTCCCTGGTACCAGCACTATATATTTGGTTTGTCCTTACTGTTTCTCGTTTTGTTTAAGATGCTCAGGCGCAAAGCCGGAATCTCGTTCTGGAGGGCGGCTCAGCGTGTTCCGTCGCTGGCTCGTTATCGCACTTTTCTAACAGCCAATCATAAGTCGCGATTTGGCCGGATTATGTTAAGGGAGAGAAGGAAGGCGAAGACAGCGCTGGCTCTTTACCGGGATGCTTCAATCGTGATGCTGCAGTTGCTGCAGTATCAGTTGGGTGTTCTGATTAAGGACAAAGATTCGAGCGTGATCAGGCTGAATCGTCTGTTGCAGGCCTGCCTAAAAAACAACCAGACGGAGATAGGCATAACCCTTAAGACGCTGCCGTTTATAAAAGATGCGGCAGAAGCCCGATACAAAGCGTTAGTAGAGTCAGGCCGGCTTAAGGAAGAGGCACTTAATCTGCCGCCATCAAACTTTCTTGATATGTTGTCAGAGGCGGCTGATCAGGGGGTGAAAAGCTATGTAAACCATATGGTCGTCAGCGACCTGTTTGGCTTTTCAAAGAGTGAAAACCCCGATGGCCTGACCCTCGAAATCACTCTGCTGCCGGTGCCTTCGGGCGTCCAGAGGGATTCGGAGTCTGGGAGATATGCATATATATCTTTTGAGCTGAGTGTGATGGTTGAATGCCACTGGAAAGGCAGCACGGTTTTCCGTTTTACCAGTCGTTCGGATAATAATCCTGAGAGTGATGCACCCCGGAGTCCATTCCTGAACTCTCCGGATAAGTTTTATGCCCACAGCGCTGCTCAGCTTACCACGACAGCGCTTTCCGACCTGTTCTCGATACGTGAGGCGAATCACAGAGAGATACTCACTCTGGCGAATGCTGAGCGGGCTCTGGAGCTTCGTAAAAGGATTGATGCCAGCCAGAGTTCGTTGCTGGATGATCTGGTCAAACAGTTGAAAACGAATGTACGCGAGGATCTACGGGATGAGTTTCTGGATGCGTTTTACCAGGGGCATGAGGAGCAATTGCTTGAACTGCTGCAATATCAGGCTAATTTCTGCGATCACGGTCCCGCTATGGAGGTGCTTATTTTTGGCCTGAATGACGTGCTGGATATCGATACCACAGATCTGAAGAAGTTGTTTGAATCAATCGAGGACGGAACCAGTGACCATAGCTAAACCTCTGATCGTATTACTGTTGACCTGCCTGCTTTCTCTGTCGGTTTCGGCTAGTGCGAAAAAGGAGTTTTCTGATCTCTCTGAAGACTGGATTACTCGGCTATATTCCGCCCTGGACTGGGATGTTCTGGGAGCTATCCGGTCGCAGATTATAAACCAGAGAGCGCATGTGGTTACCTCGAAAGCGGTGCCTTTGTCAAAC
This sequence comes from Oceanospirillales bacterium, assembly GCA_018223185.1. Lineage (GTDB taxonomy): Bacteria > Pseudomonadota > Gammaproteobacteria > Pseudomonadales > Balneatricaceae > Amphritea. The sequence continues at coordinate 76,762 of JAAEYW010000003.1, forward strand.
TCCACGGAGGTGAACTTTCCCGGGGTGAATTATCGCAGCCGTGTTTATGTGACGCCTGCAAAGAGCCTGTCGGGTATTATGTACACCCCAGGGATGAGACTTAAACAAGGCCGTTATATCCTGTACTTCCGGGATCTGGACAGGGGCGCGTATTACCGGTCGGTAACGCTCGGAGGCGGGCGGTTTGTATACGAGCCAGACTGGAATAGCACTGCGTATATTCCCTTGTACGTAATGACGGTGCCCGTGGACGCTAAGGTCAGGATCATGAATATCGAGCCCCGCTTTTATTCGGGTATACTTCTGAAGCCCGGACGATACGACATTGAAGTTTCTTACCCGGGGTATAAATCGAAGCGCATGTGGGTTTCCCTTTCCAAAGAACAGACAACCTTTCATATGGCTTTGAATCGTAATTAACTATATTCAGACCCGTATTATTGCGGTAACTTCTCAGCGTGGGTATCTGATAGGAAAGGTCTGAACAAGTAACATCAAACCTTCCTTAGAAAAACATCAAAATCGTATTTAACCCGCTGCTTTTTACCATCGACTTCTAGGATGTCGTAGTCGGACATTTCTAGGGAAATGGGATGGACTCCCCCAACCCCGGCATCTTGTGTCACATTGAAAGTTGTGATGATCAATTGAATAGCAGGAGTCCGCAATGAAAAGTATACGTATCAGCTTAGATTTAGCCAAAAACGTCTTTGAAGTTTTTGCTGTTGATCAGCAAGAGAAGCTTGTTCTACGGTAAACGCTCAATCGCGCCAAAGTACAGGAGTTTTTTGCTCAGCAGGATCCATGTGTTATTGGCATGGAAAGTTACGGTGGAGCGCACTACTGGGCGAGAGCTTCAGAAATCAGGTCATGAAGTTCGCATGAAGCCATCTTGACGATACACCGTGCGCGTAGTCTTCTGGTAGCAGAGCGCGTTGCGCTGAGGAATCAGATGCGAGGTTTCTTAATGGAATACGGTATCGTATTGCCCGAAGGCAGGCGTCATGTTCGATCACAGTTGTCGGGCATATTGGACGACGCTGAGAACTCGTTCGCGATTTAGCAAGAGAGGTCTTCTCTGATCAATATCGAAGGCTGTGTGAGCTTGACCGGATTGTTGATGAATATGATCAGAAGATTGAATCGGTGGTCAAAGCGAAAGAGGTGACAAAGCGGCTAATGAAAGTAGAAGGAATTGGTCCGATTACCGCTATTGTTGATCAGCCGGCGATCTCCATGACTTTATGAATGGGCGACAGTCTGCTGTCTGGCTTGGACTGATTCCAAGACAGTGGTCATTCAGTGTTAAACCAAGACACGGTCGAATCACCAAACGCGGTGATTCTTACATCCGAACGTTATTGATCCACGGTACAAGAGCGATTATTCGGTTTTTAGAGCGACGGGATGATGCAAAAAGTCGTTGGGTAAAGTGCCTTATAGAACGACGGGCGTGAACCAGGCCGCCGTGGCGCTGGCGGCAAAACATGCTCGAATCATATGGTCGATGATCTCGAAAGGGACGGAATACAAAATTGCAAAAGCGATCTGAAGTGCAGAAGTTGAACGTATCAACAGTTTAGGAGCAGAATTGCGAGAGTCGATCTGATGGCATAACGGGTTAAACCGACGTCAGCAAAACCTAGTAATGTCGACGGTCTACTCTTGCAATAACGGGGGAGTCCATACAACCTACGATTAAGTGTCCAAGTTTTGTTTATTTCGCTGATTTCAGTGGAGATGATCAAAATTTAGCCAAACATATTTCTAATCTCCCCGCCTGGATCATGCATCCCTATTCATCATGGGAGCGAGGGTTGAATGAAAACTTTAACGGACTATTGGGGCAATACATTCCGAAGGGCATAGATCTGCGCCTGGTTACAGATGAGGATGTACGACGAGCAGAGCATCGATTGAATCTAAGGCCAAGAAAGTGTCTTGGGTTCAGGCCGCCAGAAGTGGTCTTTCGAGAGTTACTTCAGGCGGAATAGGGGAGTGTCGTCGCGATACCTTATGAATTAGATAGAACACGAGATAACTAATGGAACTCACATTAACGTCATTCTTCTTTGATCTGCCAGTCTACACACCTGTCACAATCGATGAAGGCAATTTTCATGTGTATCAAAAAATAATTGATGGCACTCAAAAGGAAGAGTTCGAAGGGTATAACCCATGGAAAAAGATTGAATCTACATTTGTAGTCACAACAGATCTTATTCCAAATGGCGGCGTATTCCGCGGACATGGAATTGTCAAGATCAAGTGCAAGCGAACAGATTCCATCTTCGGATTCGACATACTGGTAGATCCAAAAATCCCTATGATTATGAAGACTGGGCAATATCTTTCAGTAGCCGATTTCCATATATCGGAAATTAAGCAATACAGAAAACTTCTCCCTAATGAAAAGTTGGAGGAATTCACCCGTGCAATAGGTTTGGCTGCAAACGGAGTGGGTATCGGCTCCTTCGTGTATTTAAGACGAATATTCGAACATTTAATAAATGAGACATATTTGCAATGCATTGAAGAAAAGTTGGTTTCAGAGGAACAGTACAACAGATCAAGAATGGATCAGAAGATAGAATTACTTTCTGCCCATCTACCAAGCTTACTAGTCGATAATAAGTCAATGTATTCCATTTTAAGTTTGGGTATGCATGAGTTAGATGAAAACGCCTGTCTGGCTCATTTTGATACTCTCCGAGTAGGTATCGAAATAATTCTGGATGCAAAGCTAGATGATCTTAGAAAAAAAGAAAAAATCGAAGAGGCGAGAAGAAAGTTGGCTCAATTTCACAGTCAAACACAAAATTCATAACAAGCGCATGCTAACGCTTCAAGGGCAAGTTTGGTTTTACCCGTTACCACGGACAGTCAGTTAAGAGCAGTCTGAGTTAGCCCCTCTTTTTTGACGGCTAGTTATCTCAGACCTATCGACCTTTCCATTGTTATCAATATCACCTCGGTAAGACTGCCTTAGCCTGATGCTTTGCGTTGTTGCTTTTAAATGGTATGTGCGTGTTTTTTATACTCAGTTTGGTATGTGTGTCATGACCGCTGAAACGTAGAACATACAGGCTTTTTGGGGGGATGCCGTTACTTGAGTGGCGAGGATGAAAGGGGGTGATGTCGTTAGCCTGTGTGAATATGTATATGCTTATGCATCTGGCCATTAAATTGAGATTGGTTTTCCGTAAGCTCTCAAAAATAAAGTTCTCAAAAATAAAGCTCTCATGAATGAAGTTCCTTAAAAATACTAACGCTGTTAAGGAGATCGATATGGCTTCAAAACCTGTAATCCTGGTGATAGATGATGAGAAAGCAACCCGGAGTCTGACTCAGGATGCTTTGAGTGATCTTGGTACGATTGTCATGCTGTCTTCGGGGGAAGAGGCGTACCACTATCTGGAGCAGGCCCAGAGAGCCGATTTGTTGATCATCGATATCGTTATGGAGGGAATGAATGGAATTGAACTGCTGAAGAAAGTTCGACAATTACATGAGCATAATTTTCTGCCATGTCTTATCTACACGGCTTACAGTGATCAGACGATGGAGCGGCTTGCATTTGATGCAGGGGCGACCGATTTTATCGAGAAACCAATCAGCTTCACGCGTCTGCAAATGCGGGTTAAGGCTCATCTGCAGAGTAAACAACTTTATGAACAACTACGTGAAGCGGCTACGGTTGATCATCTGACCAAGGTATTGAACCGTCAGGCGTTCCTGCATGAAGCTTATAAAGAGATTAAACGCGCTGCGCGCATGCCTTATCTGCTAGGGGTGTTGATACTGGATCTGGATAATTTTAAAACCATCAACGACAGCTTCGGCCATGCCGTGGGGGATAAGTCTCTGGCGTTACTGGCTGAGACGCTGGCAGCAAGTTATTCCCGCGAAGGAGAGCTTGTTGGGCGGTATGCCGGCGATGAATTTATGGCGATCTCTTTCGGCTTGGAGGCCGATACGATTATCGCCAGTGCACAGGCTATGGTCCGTTCAGTGCACGCTATTGAGCTATATGAGGAGGGGCAACGGGTCGACATTGCCTGTTCGGTAGGGTTGCTAATTTTGGACTGTTCCCGTTGTCAGAAGATCAGCAGTTCTGAACATGAGCTGCTGCCTGCGCTATTAGCCAAGGCTGATAAACAGCTCTATCAGGTTAAGCAACAGGGCGGTGACAGTGTTTGCCATGATTTTCATTGCCTGACGGGGATGGAAGTTTTATGAATACGGCTCATACAGAAGCTGTTTTACTCAACGGTGTGGACACCCAGGATCGTGGAGCTATTGCCTCGTTGTCCGTGCGGATCTTTCTTGTGCTGCTTGTATTGTTTATCGGGGTCAGCTATCCCGTCAGTAAGGGCTTCTATGAGCAAAAATATGAAGCGGGTATAGCGCTTAGACTCCAAGAGCTAACCGAAACGGCGAAAGTCACTCAGATCCAGATACAGCATGTCACTAATCAGCTACGCGCTTTGTCTCAGCTACCTTCTTTTGTCGGCTATCTGGATGGGCCGGATCCGGATAATGAACAAACGCTGCAACGCTATTTAGCGTTCGTCGAAAATCAGTTTAATGACATTGATCAGATACGCTATATCGATACCCAGGGGCAGGAACGCATCCGTGTGGATTATCAAGATGGTCAGGCGAGGATCATTCCGCAGGCACAACTGCAAAATAAGGCTGATCGGTATTATTTTACTCAGGCTGTTGGCCTTCCTGCCGGGGAGGTTTATCAAACACCATTGGATCTGAATATAGAAATGGGCGAAATTGAGCGGCCGTTTAAACCTATGATCCGTTTTTCCATGCCTGTGTTTGACAGTCAGAAGCAGCGTCGCGGTGTTCTGGTGCTGAACTTCCGAGCCAAGCCGCTGCTGGATAAAGTGCGTACAGCATTTGCGCTGCTTCAGTCCGATAATGCTTTTTTACTGGATCAGAATGGCTACTTCATTATTGGTGCACGCCCTGATGATGAGTGGGGCTTTATGTTTAACCGACCAGATCTGAATTTTGGTGTGCGTTATCCAAAAGTCTGGGCGGGTATTCAGCAGGAAAAGGATGAGATTTACCGTTCTGCAGGACAACATGTTCTGAGTTATAAAGTTGTACTGCAAGACCGTCAAACGGATGAAAATAGTCTTGCTGTTAATGCTGTTAATGCTGTTAATGCTGTTAATGCTGTTAATGCTGTTAATGCTGGCACGCATTGGTATGCGGTTATCCAGGCTTCCCCTCAGCCACTACTTCAGGCGTTTCTCCATTCGGGGATGGTTCAGCTCGTGGTTGGTGTAGGTGTGTGTTTACTCGTGCTGATTGCTTGGTTGCTGGGGTCGAATATTATTCGCCATCGGCGACATCTGTTAGCGATGCAGGCAATGGTCACAAAAGCCGATTCGGCGAATCAGGCGAAGAGTAATTTTCTGGCAACGATCAGTCATGAGATCCGCACACCGCTTAATGCCATTATCGGTATTGCCTATCTACTGAAAAAAACATCGCTGGATGAAGAGCAGCGCTATAAAGTCGAATCGATTAATGCATCTGGCCAAGGTTTGCTGGCGATGATAAACGATGTTCTTGATATGGCTAAGATCGAAGCTGGTGAGCTGTATTTGGATCAGCGTGGTTTCTCCCTGTCAGAAATGTTCGATAAGATGGCTCTTGTTTTTAACCATCAGGCGGAAGCTAAAGGGTTGCAGTTTAAATTATTGCCTTTGACTGACGATCTCGATCAGTACTATATCGCGGATAACAACCGTATCTACCAAATGCTGGTGAATTTGATCGGCAATGCGCTTAAGTTTACTGATGACGGTAGTGTCGCCGTGAGTGTCTCAAGATTAGATAGGCCAGGTGATGACGGCTATCGCTGGTTAAGGTTCGCTGTCAGGGATACGGGCGTCGGTATTGATGACAAGGTAAAACTCCGCCTGTTTCAGCGTTTTGAGCAGGGCGACTTTTCCTATACCCGTCAGATACAAGGGACAGGGCTTGGGTTGTCGCTTGTGCGGGAGTTGGCCGAGAAAATGGGTGGTTCAGTGGGACTGGAAAGTACTTTGGGCCTGGGCAGTACGTTCTGGTTCGATATTCCGTTGCAGCTGACCTCGCAGGTAGCACTGAGTATCGAGCATCAGCGTAAGAGTCTGAATCTTCTGGTTGCCGAGGATAATCCGGTTGATGCGCAGATGATGAGATCAATCTGTGAAGAGTTTGGCTGGAACGTAGACCTGGCCGAAGACGGCGAAGTGTTGCTTGAGCGCATCAAGCAAATGAAAGAGCAAGATGTACCTATCCACTGCATTTTGCTGGATTGGGATATGCCTAAAATGAACGGCGTTGAAGTACTCAGCTATCTGCATAGCACTCTGGAGCCTGACCGGATTCCGGCGATATTGATGGTCACCGCCCATGATAAAGATACGTTAAAACAAGTCGTTGATAGTCGGGGTATTAATCCCGATGGAATTTTAACTAAGCCACTTAACCCTTCCACCCTGTTCAATGAAGTGTGTAATGCTTATGCGCAGCACTCAGGGAATACCGAACATATTCTTAAGTTAACGCAAGTTGGTTCTGAGTCGGTGCACTGGCTATCTGGATTTAAGGGGCTGATTGTTGATGACAACCAGCTGAACCGGGAAGTCACCAGTGAGTTGCTGATCTTTCAGGGGGCTGTTTGTGTCACTGCGGAAAGTGGTATGCAGGCTCTGCAATTGCTGCGAGAGCCTGCTGCCGGGTTTGATTTCGTGCTGATGGATGTACAAATGCCCGAAATGGACGGCTGTGAGGCGACTCGCTTAATACGTTCGGAGCTCGGCCTGACTGCGTTGCCAATTATCGCGTTAACGGCGGGGGCGACTGATACCGAGCGAGAAAAGGCACTGACGTCGGGTATGGATGATTTTCTGTCGAAGCCCATCGATCCAGATTCGTTGATACGCACGGTGCGGCAGTTGGTCGATCAAGAACAGAATAAAGTCACGGCGATAGAGCTGCGTTGTCGTGCTGAATCAGAGGATAATCGTTCATTAAGTGCTGCAAGTGAATTGGGCGAGGCGTTGGTACTGGATTATACCGGAGCGCTGGCGCGAATGAATAATCAGACGGAAAGTTTTCGTCGGTTTGCCCGCCTATGGCAAGAGAGCATGGATAGCACCTGGGAGCAGGTCGATGCAACGATCAGCAAGTCTTTACTGACACCTGCAGATGGTGAGACGTTAATGCGCTGTATGCATACCATTAAAGGGTCATCTTCCATGATAGGAGCCATCACGGTTAGTGAACGAGCCGGGAAGCTTGAGGCGGATTTTAGATTGGAAAAACTCACTGCCGATATTGCGGCCTTAAGGGGAGAGGTTCAGGTGTTACGAGACGCGTATGAACACTCAAAAAAGGAGATTCTAGCCTGGCTGGCGCAGATTGATAAGCCCACCGGTAGTTAAAGCAACAGCATTCAGGTGTTGTTATTCAGAGGGGATCGATTCCCCTCTGTTTATATGCTCCGATTGAATCTTCTATCTCCTTATTCTTCTCGCCAACGATTGCGAAGGTCTTTATTTCGCCATCAGTTTTATCGACTAGAAAGCCTGGATTATCCGATACGAAATCACTGTTATAGACTCTGATGTCATAGTTGTGATTGGAAATGTTGGTCTGGTCAACGTTTCCTTTATCTCCATAGACTATGAAGGAGGGATTCGAATAGTCCGACGGCAATTGGGAAGTCTGAAGTGATCTGAAGATCCGGGAAAGCGTGGTTTTTCCAGAATAGTTCCGACCATAAATAATGTTGAGCCTCTTTAAGTCCTGAACATTATTACCACCATCTCTAAAACTGGTCTTCCAAGTGAAATTATCGAAACTCCTGAAATTGGCAATATCAATCTGCGTAATCATTTTTTCCTTTCCCTGATATGTCGTAGCGCTGAAGCGATTAGTGCTTAAGCTCAGTGTGCATGAACATAGCACTTAACTGTAGGGTATACAGGCTAGGGCGGACCAGAAAATCTTTCTCTGAGGTAACTGGTTGCCGTACCTCATTCTTCCATGGGTAGTATGTGTAAAGACGGATATTGTTGTAGTACGTTGGATAATGTTGGATGCCATTACGCACAGATATGCACAGACGGGACCGGGGATGGACCGGGAGGGGCGATAGACGGTTTTGACTGGATTTGGCTTAGATATTGTAGATTTGGGCAGTGAAACCGTTTGTATCAGTCACAAAAAAATCGAGGCCTCGAAGAGTGCTAGATTCTTAAAAACTTCTTATAAATCAACAAGACATGGTGCCAGTGGCCGGGCTCGAACCGGCACGCTTTTAAGGGCGGGCAGAGATCTTCTGGAAAGCGAATCCCCAGAATATGTGCCGGAAGGCTCGGGCTTGGGATAACCGATGTGATCTTCAGGGCTGGAGCCGTCCTCCAGCCGCTGGTCGATGAGCTTGTTTGATATTGGCATTCTATTGTCCTTGCAACAGGTTCGGCAGAATGCCAATGACAACAACTATCGAGCGTTGCGTTGTCAGCAGACTGTGATCAGTCGAGGATTGCACCCTCACTGGCGGAGCGGACATGTCGGCGATAGCGGTCCATGTAGCCGAATCCCACATCCTTTATCACCGGTTGCCAGTCGATCCTGCGTCTGGCTGCTTCTGCTTCTGTCACATCGGCATGGAGCGTGCCGTTAAGCATGTCGATCTCGATCAGGTCGCCATCCTTAATCAGCGCGATCAGGCCACCGTCAGCCGCTTCGGGACACACATGACCGACACAGGGACCACTGGTTGCGCCAGAAAAACGGCCATCGGTCACCAACGCGGTCGCTGCCAGACCGGCTGCCTTCAGTGCCAAAGTGAACCCCAGCATTTCTGGCATGCCTGGCCCGCCCTTGGGCCCCTGATATCGCAGCACGACGATATCGCCGGCTTTTATCCTGCCTTGCTCAAGCCCCTCAAGCGCCGCGTCTTCCGAATCAAAGCAGATCGCTGGCCCTTTGCATTGGAGCATGTCTTCCTTGACGCCCGAACGCTTGACCACCGACCCATCGGCAGCAAGGTTGCCACGTAACACCGCAATGCCGCCGTTCGGGCGATGGGGGTTTTTACGGGCAGGAATAACATTGGTATTGGTGATCGTGGCACTGTCGATCACATCTTGCAGCGTTCCTCCGTCAACCGTCAGGGTCGAGGTATTAATATCCTGTTGCATCACCTTTAGCACAGCAGGCATACCGCCGGCAGCCCAGAGATCCTGTACACCCCAAGGGCCATTGGGGCTAATGGCCAGTAAGGTAGGCACCTCTTTACTGGCGCGTTCAAAGTGCTCCAGTGTCAACGTTGCCCCGGCTGATTCTGCAATCGCAGGCAGGTGCAAGGTGCCGTTCGTCGAGCCGCCAATCGCCATCAGCATCTTGGCGGCGTTTTCGAGCGATTCCTGGGTGAGGAATTGACGTGCATTCATGTTTTCATGGAAAAGCTGAACCACACGCCGCCCCGTCGCCCGCGCCGCTTTCAGCTTGTCCGAGTGCCAACCTGGAATATTGGCGCTACCGGGCAGACAGATCCCTAACACCTCAGCCAGACACTGGAAGGTGTTGGCGGTACCCATGATTTCACAGGCCCCGCAGGTACTGCAGTGCATCGTTTCGTACGTGGCCTCGGGATCTCCGCCGTAGTCAAAGTGATCGATGGAAGAGGTGAACGCGGGCGCGTGGCGTATGTTCATCTGCCCGGGGCCACCGGAGAGGTAAATGCTGGGCAGATCCAGGCGCCCCATGGCCATCATCATGCCAGGGTTGATCTTGTCACAACCGGCGATGAATACGACCGCATCAAATGCCTGCGAGCGTACATGCGTTTCGACGATATCCGCGATCAAGTCACGTTGGGCTAACACGTAACGCATGCCGTCATGGGCCATCGCTATGCCGTCGCAGGGGGCAGGGACGTTGAATTCAGCGTATTCGCCCCCTTCAATCAGAATGCCTTCTTTTACCTTATCAGCCAACTTGGCCAAATGGTTATGACCAGCCGTCATCTCGGTATGCGAATTGGCAATCGCGATGAGTGGTTTTTTCTTCAGTTCCCCTGTGTCATAGCCTGCCCCCTTCATCAGGCCATTACGAAACGTGTTGATCAGTTTGTTGGGACTGGAAAATATGATGTCACTATTTTTGTTGGACATAGTTAAATCTCCTTAAGAGTATTCAGTTACGCACAGACCGAGCCAGGCTATACCAGCGATTGTTAGAGGGGCTGATGACCAGATCATTGATGCAAGCCCGCCCCGGTAATTGGGCGACAAAGGCGATAGTTTCACCGACATCTTTCGGTTTTAGTGCGATCTCAAATGCCCCTTCGGCTGCCGCACCGCCTACCCGTTGGTTAGCAAATTCCGTTGCGACTTCTCCTGGGCTGATAGCCGTTGCCCGAATGCCGTGATGACCTTCCTCCATATTGAGTGTATCGGTCAGGGTTCGCAGGGCGGCTTTCGACGTGCTATAGGCCGCACCGGACAGGTAGGTGTTGTGAACGGCGGCCCAAGAGGCGATATTGATAATCAGGCCATCTCGGTTTGCCCGCATCGTTGGTAACACCGCATGGGTGCAGTGATAGATACCGTTAATGTTCACATTGATGACATGTTCAAAATCGCCATCTTCCATCGTATCCCAGTGGCGTGTGGGAATATTAGTCGCCGCGTTGTTGACCAGAATATCAACCTTGCCGTGACGCTCCATGATGTTTTCGGCTGCTTTATAACACTGCTGTTTATCAGCGAGATCCATGACTTCGACTTCAGCCGATCCGCCAAAGGTGTTGATTAAATCCACGGTTTGAGCCAGCGGCGCCTCACGGCGACCGCTGACGATAACTGTCGCGCCGGCTTTGGCTAATTCGATGGCTGCCGATTGGCCGATCCCGGTTCCGCCCCCGGTAATCCAAACGATAGCGCCCTTAATGCTTCTCACGCCGTTTCTCCTTTTTATTGTTAATGAGTCGAGTTGATGCGCGGCTTGTCTCTCACGGTCTCAATCAAAATAATGACGGACTTTATGCCGGTCGCCGATATTCACTTTCAGGCTGGAGAGTTCGTCATGCTTCATGACTCTGCAGCATTGCGATGATGCTATTAACCAACAGCTGTAATTTGGTCTACAGGTGTGGCTTTAAGGCACCTTGCTATAACCATGACAGCATTCGCAGATTGATTTCGTAACAATTATCACAATGACGCATGACTTCTAAGAAAGGAGGCCTGAGCGTCAGGTCGTTTGACCGGCAACTCTGGAGTATTCGGGATTCGTCTTCAGACGTATCTGGCCTATAATGCGGGTATTTAGTGACGGTCGCCCGAGCATGAAGAAAATCCGCGCCTTGCACAGCTGGATAGATAATCTACCACCGGACCTCCGTGCGGAGGTGCTGCAACATATGTGTCTTCGTCACTATCGTGACGGCGAAACGGTATACAGGCTGGGTGAAGAAGGCCACGAGCTCTATATGGTGAAATCCGGAAAAGTTCGCTCATGTAACTACACACAGAAGGGCAAAGAGATTCAGTACATCGTTTTTCAGGCGGGGGATTGCTTCGGTGAGTTGAGTCTGATTGACGGGCTTTGCCGCGTACATAGCACCTATGCGCTGGGATCTACAGACCTTCTGGTGCTACACCAACGTGATTTCGAGACACTCTACGCTAAGCACCCTCAAATACCCATAGAGATCAATAAAACCCTGTCGCGTCGCTTGCGGATTTCCCACACCACTATCGACGACGCAACCGTTCTGCCGATGCGAGATCGTCTTGCACGCCTTCTAGGCCGCCTGGCATACAGTATTAGTACCGCGGATGAGCATGGACAGACAGTGCTGGAAGGCTTTACCCATGAAAACCTTGCCCGAATGCTGGGATCTACCCGTGAAAGCATCAGTCGTGAATTGAAGAAGCTGGAAGAGGAAGGGTTGCTGCAGCGTCGTTACGGTAAGATCTTAGTTCCTGATATCGCGGCACTGATTGGCAGTTGTGATGGCCTTGTGGGGGGCGAGTCGATCGTTCCCGATTATAATCAATAGCGGACATCCCCGCCCTTAAATTTAGACACAATGGTGATGTTCTCTTCGATGATCAGCTGATCTGTTGTGGGGTTAAAGCGATGAGTGCGATGCCTGGATAACCCGTTCAGTCTGCATGAGCAAAGCTCTTAACCGTGAGATAAAGGCCAGAGAACTGTGCCTCATGCCTTCATGGGAGGGCTTTCCTGCCCTAGCAGTATATTGCGGGTGATCGTAAGAGGTGTAGTAAATTTGACCGGAAGCTCTTGAGAACGCAGTGTTCATTGCGAGGCACTGTGCAAGTGTCAATACAGTACTGTAAGGCTTGTTTCCGCATATGAGTTTCGTCCATAGCTCCAAACGTCAAAACGTAACTAAAAAGAAGTAGGGTAGATAAACGTGTTTGCCTATAAGTGTCTAAGAACGGCTGGCAAGTCTAGATTCAAATCCTATTTCATCGTTGGGTAATAAAGCTGGTAATACCATGCACAAGCATCTTCGATCTGTCTTTGAATGCGCGGCGGAATCTCATGTCGAATCGGCTTGGTGATTTGCTCGTGTTGCCTGTGGATGAACTTCATCCGGTAATGGCTATCGCTTTCCTGGTTCCCTATTTCAAGCCTTTTTGGATTAATCTCGAAGGGAGATAGACCAAGCCAAGCATATAGATGGGACATTTGAACCGACACGCTTTTAAGGGCGGGCTAAGATCTTATAGAAAGAGAATCCCCTATGTCTTTCTGCCCAAATTTAAAATACAACAAAAAACCGTTGCAAAACGAGGCTCTCTCTTTAAACGTTTATGGTACCAGTGGCCACAGATTTAGGATCTTGAACCGGCACGCTTTTAAGGGCGGGCGAAGATCTTTTAGAAAGCGAATCCCCTCTGTCTTTTCTGCCCAGACTCCAGACACAAAAAAGCCTCACTAAGTAGCGAGGCTTTCTCTTCACGTTCATGGTATCAGTGGCCGCAGATTCCAGGGCTTGAACCGGCACGCTTTTAAGGGTGGGCAGAGATCTTCTGGAAAGCGAATCCCCTATGTCTTTTCTGCCCAAACCTCAGATACAAAAAAGCCTCACTAAGTAGCGAGGCTTTCTCTTCACGTTCATGGTACCAGTGGCCACTGACTTAGGATCTTGAACCGGCACGCTTTTAAGGGCGGGCTAAGATCTTATAGAAAGCGAATCCCCTCTGTCTTTTCTGCCCAAACGCCAGATCCAAAAAAGCC
>JAAEYW010000003.1:90073-330868 GCA_018223185.1 Oceanospirillales bacterium
ATAGAAAGCGAATCCCCTCTGTCTTTTCTGCCCAAACGCCAGATCCAAAAAAGCCTCACTAAGTAGCGAGGCTTTCTCTTCACGTTCATGGTATCAGTGGCCGCAGATTCCAGGGCTTGAACCGGCACGCTTTTAAGGGTGGGCAGAGATCTTCTGGAAAGCGAATCCCCTATGTCTTTTCTGCCCAAACCTCAGATACAAAAAAGCCTCACTAAGTAGCGAGGCTTTCTCTTCACGTTCATGGTACCAGTGGCCGGACTCGAACCGGCACGCTTTTAAGGGCGGGGGATTTTGAATCCCCTATGTCTACCAATTCCATCACACTGGCACAAACGTGAAGCGTATTATACGGCTCGTTTGCAAACGGTCAATGCGATTGATGAAATATCTTTGAAATCGTTACGTCACAGCCCCTTTATACACAGAATGGGCGGTTGTGAGTCTTGATTTCAGCGCTCAACAAAGGCCCGTTCAATCACGTAGTGACCCGCATCGCCGTGGCGGGCTTCGATAAAGCCCATGCCATCGAGAATGTCGGTGGTGTCTTTGAGCATGCTCGGGCTGCCGCAGATCATAAAACGGTCATTTTCCAGACTCAGATCAGGCAGTCCCAGATCCCGGGTAAGCTTGCCGGTGGCGATCAGGTCGGTCAGCCGGCCCTGATTGCGGAACGGTTCACGGGTAACGGTGGGGTAATAAAGCAGCTTGTCGCTGACCATATCGCCAAAGTATTCGTTACCTGGCAGGTGATCCTGAATAACATCGGCATAGGCCAGTTCTGACAGTTGGCGAACGCCGTGGGTGAGGATCACTTTGTCGTACTGTTCATAAATTTCCGGATCTTTAATGATGCTCATGAACGGTGCCAGACCGGTGCCGGTGCTGATCAGATAGAGATGTTTACCCGGCAGCAGGTGATCATTGATCAGGGTGCCGGTAGGCTTGCGGCTGATGAGAATCTGATCGCCGGGCTGGATCTTCTGTAGTTTAGAGGTCAGCGGACCGTCCTGCACTTTGATGCTGAAGAATTCCAGCTGATCTTCGTGGTTGGCACTGGCGATACTGTACGCTCGCATCAGTGGGCGGCCTTCGTGTTCTAAACCGATCATGGTGAAGTGACCGTTTTTAAAACGAAAACCAGGATCTCTGCTGGTGGTAAAGCTAAACAGAGTATCGTTCCAGTGATGTACGCTGAGCACCTCTTCACGACCGATGTTTGACATGGAGCTACCTCAAAACTGTTTGATTGATTGCTTATGCTTTAAAGCGATTAAAAAATTTATCTATCTGTTGAGTGCATGTTAGAGCGGGTTTATATATTGTTAAAGTTGATTATTTAGATAAATGTAATCGGAAAAACCGGATATGAAATATACCCTGCGTCAATTGGAAGTGTTTCTGGCCGTGGCTCAGTTTGACAATATTACCCGTGCAGCCGACAGTTTATCGATGTCGCAATCGGCAGCCAGCGGTGCATTGCGTGATCTGGAGACGCAGTTTGATATCCAGCTGTTCGACCGGGTAGGTAAGCGGCTGAAGATTAATGAGCTGGGACGTTTACTGCGTCCCCGGGCGGAAGCCCTGCTGGAACGAGCCCGCAGTCTGGAACAGGATATGACCCGGCATCAGGCGGTGGGGCAACTGAAGATTGGCGCAACCATGACTATCGGTAACTATCTGGCGGTGGGGCTGATCGCCCGCTATCTTGAGGAACAACCCAGAGCGAAGCTGGATCTTCAGGTGGCCAACACTTCGGCTATTGCTGCCCGGCTGGTTAACTTTGATCTGGATATTGGTCTGGTGGAAGGGGAGGTACAGCATCCGGATCTGGAGGTAATCCCCTGGCTGACTGATCAGCTGGAGGTGTTTTGTGCTCCGGATCATCCATTAACGCAGAAATCTCAGTTGAGTGATACCGACCTGCTCTCGGCCCGGTGGATTCTGCGTGAACAGGGGTCCGGAACCCGTCAGGCATTTGACTGGGCGCTGCACGGATTGTTGCCCGGTCTTAATGTGTTGCTGGAGCTGGAGCATGCAGAGGGGATTAAACAGGCGGTGGCGCAGGGGTTAGGTATTGGCTGCTTATCGCGAATCGCTCTGCAGGAATCCTTTGAACTGGGAACGCTGGTTCCGTTAAGGGTGGCGGGGCGCGATTTCAGCCGGCAATTGTATCTGGTGATTAACCGGCATAAATACCGCAGCGCCGGTATCGAACGCTGGATTGAACTGTGTCATCAGGCCTGATCTGGTTTAACCGTCCGGTCTTGCTTGAGGTAAAGATGCCGACCGGACGGCGATAACACTTGCGAAAACTCAGTTTTTCTCCTGCTGAGACAGGCGTTCCTGTATTTTCCGCTCCCGCCGTTTGTTGCTGGTTTCATTGGCATCGGCACCCAGATGGGCTTCGCCCCGTTGCTGCGCAAGCTGCATCTGCTTCTGTCGTTCGATAAAGCGCTCGCGCTGCTCATCACTCAGGCTGTCATAGCAGTTCGGGCAGCTGATGCCCGCCTGATATTTGTCACTCTGCATCTGTTCTGCGGTAAGGGGCAGGCGGCAGGCGTGGCACTGGTCGTAGCTGCCCTTTTCCAACTGATGGTTCACGGTAACCCGGTTGTCGAACACGAAGCATTCCCCTTCCCACAGCGAATTTTCCTGGGGTACCTCTTCGAGATATTTGAGGATGCCGCCTTCCAGATGGTAGACCTCATCAAAGCCCTGTTCTTTGAGGTAGGCGGTGGATTTTTCACAGCGAATCCCCCCGGTACAGAACATCGCCACTTTGCGGTTTTTTTCCGGATCCAGATTTTCTTTTACATAGTCCGGAAACTCACGGAAGGTCTCGGTATGCGGGTTGACCGCTCCCTTAAAGGTTCCCACCTGAACTTCATAGTCGTTTCGGGTATCCACCAGAATAACGTCGGGGTCAGAGATCAGGGCATTCCACTCTTCGGGTTTGACGTAAGTGCCCACTACCCGTTTAGGATCGATCCCCTCTACGCCCATGGTAACGATCTCTTTTTTCAGCTTAACCTTGGTGCGGTGAAAGGGGTTGCTGTCATCCAGTGATTCTTTGTAAACGATATCGGCCAGCCGGGGATCCTGCTGCAGCCAGGCCAGCAGGGCATTAATGCCTTCGCGGCTTCCGGCGACGGTGCCGTTAATGCCTTCACTGGCCAGCAGCAGGGTGCCGCGTACGCCGTTATCCAGCATGACTTTATGCAACGGCTCACGCAGGGTTTGGAAATCTTCCAGCGCGACAAATTTATACATCGCGCAGACTATGGTGTGTGACATTATTTCTCCTCAGCCGGTCGGAACGTAAATCCGGAGCCTGTGGGTTATTGTAGGTGGGTTTATTCAATTATCTATTGGATAGAGGGGTGCCATTATACCCACATCCGCCTCTCAGGAAGACGGATAAAGAGTAAGGGCAATCGGATGAAGTGGCGGGCTTATCGGTATACCGGTTCCGGGCGATCGCTGTGCCGATCGTGATCTGTATCAACGTGCCAGACATTATGGGGAAACCCTGGTGTCTTTTGGCTCGCAGGTTCACGCTTTGAGCTATAGTTGACTAGATCGATAAAAAAACCGGGATGGAATTTTCTGGTTTACACAGTTTGAGGGATGATCTATGCAAAGATTCATTAAAACGTCAGCGGGTTTTGTTGGTTCACTGGTGATCCTGAGTGGCGTTGCTTTAAGCGGAATAACGTTAAGTAGTGCCGTTCAGGCCGCAAATGAGACGCTGACCAGTGTAAAGACTGATACCACCATTATTCTCGATGGTCTGGCTGACAGTGCCTGGGATAAGGCCTCAGCACTGAGTATCCGGCTCGATAATATGCCCTATAAAGCGAGCAATTATGGTGGCATGACTAGTGTCAATGTGCAGCTTAAATCCCTCTATGATGAAAACTTCGTCTATTTTCTTGTGCAATATGATGATGCCACTAAAAGTCTGGCCCGTTTCCCCTGGGAGAAACAGGCGGACGGTTCATGGAAGCAGTTGAAAGATAAGGATCAGACCGGTCACGATAACGTCTACTATGAAGATAAAGTTGCACTTTTCTGGAATATTAATGCCCGGGGGTTTGCCAAAAAGGGCTGTGATGTTGCCTGCCATATGCAGGATGACGACGGAAAAATTAATGGTTTTGATCAGCGGGGCAAAGCCCCGGGGCGTAAATATACCCGCGAAGGAGAAACCATTGATATGTGGCACTGGAAAAGTGTGCGTATGAACCCGGTGGGCGTGATTGATGATCAGTTTGTCGATAGTGTGAATGACCCGTCAGTGAATAAAAACTGGGGGCGGCATGGAGATAGCAAAACCGGTGGCAGCTATGTTGATAACGTGAACGCGGATAAGAGCGCACCGGCATTCATGAATCGCAGTCAGGGTAATGTTGATGGTTACACGATTACACCCTCACAGAAGACCCCTTTTGTTGATACGTTTAACCCCGGTGACCGGATTCCGGGAATTATGTCTGAAGCGTTTACCGGTTCCCGGGGGGATATCTGGGCTAAAGGGGAGTGGCAGGATGGCAGGTGGACCATCGAAATCAAACGGGCACTGGTGACTACCGGAGAGAATGCGGACGTTCAGGATGTACAGTTCAGTGATCTGAGTCAGGCCTATAGTTTTGGTGTTTCTGTCTTTGATAACTCACAGATTGACCACCTGTATCACGAAGGTGCCTATGATCTGATCTTTAAGTAACAGCGTCGTTGTTATAACCGGCTATCAATCAATGGGAGCCTTCCCTCAACGGGGGGAGCGCTTTCCTTTTTTGTTGCGTTACTTGAAGAGGATGATCTATGCGCATAGAAACACTTAACTTTCCGGCAAAACTGGGGCTGTCCGGCTTTCTGATTACGGTCATCCTGGGAGCACTCAGCGCTGTCACGCTGATCGGCTTGCTGTATTCACAGAATGACCGGGGTTTTAATATCCCGGAGATGGATAAGGTTAAGTCACACTACAGCGACTCACTGTTGATCTCGGCCATGAAAGGCTCAATGTATCAATATGTTGCTGAGGATAGCGATATCGATCTGATTGCTCAATGGATCGCTGACGGAGCTGAGAATGATGGCTTTTTTAAACAGGAGGTAATGTATATTATTTCAGAGGATTGTCAGAAGTGTCATAGCCGTAACGCCCAGGTGAGCGGGGCGATCACCTCCATGCCTTTCAGCAGCTATGAAGATATTCTGCAATATACCGAAGGCGGGTACAGCTGGACGAAAATGGCGAAAAGCGCACATATCCATCTGTTTGGTATCGCGGTATTTCTGGTGCTGGTTTCGATGATCATGGCCTATAGCAGTTACGCTGTATGGATTAAGACCCTACTGATTACAGCGGGCTGGATCGCATTGTGGCTGGATATCGCTTCCTGGTGGCTGACGAAATTCTTCAGTGGCTTTGCATATGTTATATCGGTGGCGGGTTCTGTCGAGATCGGGGCCGTGTGTGCAATGAGTGGCCTCTGTCTGTTGAATCTCTGGTTTCCGTTGCCGGCGATCGTGCTTGAGCCTGCGGAGCATGAGGTTGATTAATCCTGGCTTTTAGTTGGTTGATACGCCCGGCTGAAAGTCTGGATTATAAACCCGGATTCTAAGCCCGGATTATAAGCATCGACCGGATGAAACCGGTTGATGCTTTTGCCTGTTACAGAGTCCGGGCCCGGCTGTTTCAGGATACGCTGACGCTGTGAACCTCCTTTCCTCTCTCCGGCGTGAGTTATTCTCATGGCTGAGAACATTATTCATCGTGCAATTTAGCTGAAATTTCACCGTAAATCGGATAGGATACGCTCCCTTTTTGTCGGCTGGTCAGTGGATCATCGGCCGTCTTCAGCTAATTTATTGTGTGTCAGGTTAACGTTTCTCTATGCAGGTAAAAGATTTTCATTTTGATCTTCCCGACGAGCTTATCGCCCGCTATCCATTGGAAAAGCGTAGCGACAGCCGTTTGTTCTGTGTGGATGGCAATAGCGGTGAATTTCAGCACCGACAGTTTTTCGAAGTGTTGGATCTGCTTGAGCCCGGCGATCTGGTGGTGTTTAACAACACCCGGGTGATTCCGGCGCGAATGTTTGGCCAGAAGGCCTCTGGCGGTAAGATTGAAGTGCTGATCGAGCGGGTGCTTGATGAGCGCTCCGCGCTGGCCCATATCCGCTCCAGCCGCTCGCCAAAGCCCGGTGCAGAACTGACATTTGAGGGTGGCCTGAAAGCGACTATGGTGGCCCGTCATGATGACCTGTTTGAGTTGCAGTTTGATCTGCAGGAGGTTCATCTGGTTGAGGCGCTGGAACAGTTCGGACACATGCCGCTGCCCCCCTATATGAAGCGGGAAGATGAACTTTCTGACCGGGAACGCTATCAGACCGTTTATAACGAAAAGCCGGGTGCTGTCGCAGCGCC
This sequence comes from Oceanospirillales bacterium, assembly GCA_018223185.1. GTDB lineage: Bacteria > Pseudomonadota > Gammaproteobacteria > Pseudomonadales > Balneatricaceae > Amphritea. Next base: position 96,509 of record JAAEYW010000003.1, read on the forward strand.
AACCGCGGGTTTGCATTTTGATGAGGCACTGCTCGCTGCGCTGGCAGAAAAAGGGGTTAATAAGGCCTTTGTTACCCTGCATGTGGGAGCCGGAACTTTCCGTCCGGTCAAGGTCGATAATATTCATGATCATAAGATGCATGCTGAATATATCGAAGTGCCGGAAGAGGTGTGTCAGGCAGTACGTGAAACCAAAGCGTGTGGAAACCGTGTGCTTGCAGTGGGAACCACCTCCGTACGCTGCCTGGAAACAGCCAGTAAGGATGGAGAGATTCAGCCCTTTTTTGGTGATACAGATATCTTTATCTTCCCTGGGTATCAGTTCCGCACGGTGGATCTGTTGATTACCAACTTCCATCTGCCGGAGTCCACATTGCTGATGTTAGTGTCGGCGTTTGCCGGTTATGAACATATGATGGCGGCCTATAAAGAAGCGGTGGAACAGCGATATCGTTTCTTTAGTTATGGCGATGCGATGTTTTTATCAAAAAAAGATAGTTAGCAGAGAGACTGTCTGAGGCGAAAAAACAGCGATCAGCCTTTAATTTATTTTATTCAGCCTTATATAGGGAGAAGATCGCAACTCCCCAGGCGAAACCTGAGTTCAGGTAACTTATTTAGGACAGATTGTGACCAGAGAATGTTTTATGAAGTTTGAGCGTCTGGCGACCGATGGTAAAGCCCGTCGCGGCCGCTTGAACTTTCCCCGTGGCGATGTTGAAACTCCGGCGTTTATGCCTGTCGGTACATATGGCTCGGTTAAGGGGATGTTGCCCAAAGATATTGAGGCGATCGGTGCGCAGATTATTCTGGGGAATACCTTTCATCTGATGCTGCGTCCGGGTACTGAAGTGATAAAGGCCCACGGTGATCTGCATGACTTTATGCACTGGAAAGGACCTATTCTGACCGATTCCGGCGGTTTTCAGGTGTTCAGCCTGGGAGCGATGCGCAAGATTACTGAAGAGGGCGTGCACTTTCAGTCACCCGTGAATGGTTCCAAAGTGTTTATGGGGCCGGAAGAGTCGATGCAGGTACAGAAAGATCTGGGCTCTGATATCGTGATGATCTTTGATGAGTGTACCCCATACCCGGCAACGGAGATTGAAGCGGCCAATTCAATGCGTCTGTCTCTGCGCTGGGCAAAGCGTTCTAAAGAGGCCCATGGCGACAGTCCTTCTGCGCTGTTTGGTATCGTGCAGGGGGGGATGTATCCCCATCTCCGTGACGAATCAATTGAGGGGCTGAATGAGATCGGCTTTGATGGCTATGCCATTGGCGGGCTGTCTGTTGGCGAGCCCAAAGAAGAGATGGTCAAGGTGCTTGATCACCTGGCGCATAAAATGCCTGAGGATAAGCCACGCTACCTGATGGGTGTGGGCAAGCCGGAAGATATTGTGGAAGGTGTTCGCCGCGGTGTGGATATGTTCGATTGTGTGATGCCGACCCGTAATGCCCGTAACGGCCACCTGTTTACCCGCAACGGTGTGGTTAAACTACGCAACTCTGCAAATAAGACTGATACCCGGCCGTTAGATGAGCAGTGTAGCTGTTACACTTGCCAGAATTTCAGCCGTGCTTATCTGCACCATCTTGATAAGTGTAAGGAGATTGTTGGTTCACAGCTGAATACAATTCATAACCTGCATTATTATCAGGAACTTATGGCCGGATTGCGTCAGGCCATTGAACAGGGTAAATTGGACGACTTTGTTGACCAGTTCTACCATCTTAAGGGGATGGAAACACCGCCTCTTAACGTTGAAGTTTGACTTTAATTTATTGATTTTATTAAGTACTAGGAGAAGCCGTAATGAGCTTTTTTATCTCTCCAGCTTACGCTGAAGCAGCTGCCGCACCGGGTGGTTTAGATCCAAGCATGTTCAACCTGATTTTTCTGGTTGGTTTCGGTGTTATTTTTTACATGTTTATGTGGCGCCCTCAGGCTAAACGCGCCAAAGAGCATAAAGCGCTGCTAAACGGACTGAGCAAGGGTGATGAAGTGATCACCGCTGGCGGTCTGATCGGAAAAGTAGTGCGTCTGAATGAAGACTATGTGGTACTGAGCGTAAATGACACAACAGAGCTGACTTTTCAGAAAACTCATGTAAGTGCTGCGCTGCCGAAAGGCACTATTAAACAGATCTAGTCATAAATCCATAATTAAACGCCACTATCGTGGCGTTGTTTTTATGTGATTAAAGCAGCGACGGTTCAGGCCGTTGCCTGCTTGTTAAATCGTTTAAATCTAATCATTGGAGCCGGGTCAGAGACGAGCGTTTTTTGATTAAACCGTTTGAGCTTATAACCGGGCTAGTTAGGGACAGAGCGCCATGCTCAATAAATATCCACTGTGGAAAAACGCGCTGATCGTGCTGGTACTGCTGGTCTGTGGTATCTACGCCGCGCCTAACCTTTTTCCAGACGATTATGCTGTTCAGCTTTCCGGCACCCGGGAGTCGAATATTGTCAACCAGCCGTTGCTGGATCAGGTGACACAAGCCTTGCAACAGGCAGATATCAGCGTTAAAGGTGAAGAGCTGACTAATAATGGTGGTCTGATCCGTTTCAGGGACAGCCGCACTCAGCTGGAAGCCAAAGAAGTTATCAGCAGAACCCTGGGTGATAAATATGTAGTGGCCCTCAATCTGGCGCCTACCACCCCTGAATGGCTGAGATTTGTCGGCGCTGGCCCGATGAAACTGGGTCTTGACCTGCGTGGTGGTGTGCACTTCCTGCTGGAAGTCGACATGGTTTCCGCCGTGGCGCAGCGCCTGGATGTCTATGTCAGCGAGATTAAAACCAAGCTGCGTACTGAAAAATTGCGTTATCGCTCAGTTGAACATCGTGAAGATGGCAGTCTTGAGCTGAAATTCTCGGCTGCCGATGTGCGTGATCAGGCGGTAGCGTTGTTGCGCAAAGATTACTCCGAGTTTCTGATTAACACAGAAGATATCGATGGCGCTTTTTATCTCACCATCAATCTGGTGGAAAGCAAGATCCGCGAGATCGAAGATTATGCGATCAAGCAGAATCTGACCACCCTGCGTAACCGGGTTAATGAGTTGGGTGTTGCGGAGCCGCTGGTACAGCGCCAGGGACGCAACCGTATCGTGGTTCAGCTGCCGGGTATCCAGGATGCTGCTGCAGCGAAACGGATTATCGGTAAGACCGCGAACCTTGAGTTCCGTCTGGAAGCCAAGACTGATGCCTCCCGGGTGACCACTGAAACCTACGAGTTCCGTAACGAGAGTCGTGAGGCAACCCTGGAAAAAGACGTTATCATTACCGGCGCCAGTGTATCTAACGCCCAGTCCTCGTTTGATGAGAATGGTCAGCCACAGGTTAACATTTCTCTGGATGCCAAGGGCGGTCAGCTGATGAACCGTACCACCCGCAACGCAATTAAGCGTCGCATGGCGGTACTGTTTGTTGAGCATAAGAGCCGAACTCTCTACGAAACCGTGGAGGGTGAGCAGGTTGCCAAGCGTATCCCTTACGTCGAGAAGAAGATTATCTCACTGGCGACTATTCAGAGTGTACTGGGTGCCAGTTTCCGGATTACCGGGCTGGACAGCGCAACAGAGTCGTCTGAGCTGGCATTGCTGCTGCGAGCCGGTGCTCTGGCCGCTCCCATCTACTTTGTTGAGGAGCGTACGGTTGGTCCAAGCCTGGGTGAGCAGAATATTGAGCTGGGAGTGATGTCGGTGCAGATCGGCTTTGCTCTGGTACTCCTGTTTATGCTGGCTTACTACCGCGTGTTTGGTCTGCTGGCGAATGTTGCGCTGACGCTGAACCTGGTGATGCTGCTGGCGGTGATGTCGATGTTGTCGGCGACCCTGACCCTTCCGGGCATCGCAGGTATCGTGCTGACAGTGGGTATGGCCGTGGATGCCAACGTTCTGATCTTCTCCCGAATACGGGAAGAACTGAAAAATGGGATGCCTCCGCAGTCGGCTATTAATGCTGGTTTTGACCGCGCATTTTCGACTATCTTTGACGCCAATATTACCACCCTGCTGGCGGCAGTGATTCTGTTTGCGATGGGCTCCGGTCCGGTCAAAGGGTTCGCGATTACCCTATCGGTCGGTATCCTGACCTCCATGTTCACCGCGATCATGGTCACCCGGATGCTGGTTAATCTGGCCTACGGCGGTCGTGCGCTGAAGAAACTGTCGATCTGACGGAGTAGAGTAAGATGACGACTGAAAAAATTTATAACTTCATGGGGCTGCGAAAAGTTGCGGCCGCATTTTCGATTACGTTGCTGCTGATCTCTGTCGCTTCACTGGCGATTAACGGCCTCAAGTTTGGTCTGGATTTCACCGGTGGTTCGCTGATCGAAGTGGGTTATCAGCAAGAGCCGGATCTGAATAGTATCCGCGATAAGCTGGAGAATGCCGGTTATGAGGATGCTGTTGTACAAACCTTTGGCTCACCGGTGGATATACTTATCCGCATGGGGGTTGCTCATGATCCCAAGCTGGGAGATATGGTGCTGCAAACCCTGCAGAGCGGTGAGCCTCAGGCGCTGACTTTGCGCCGCAACGAGTTTGTCGGCGCTCAGGTGGGTGAAGAGCTTCGCGAGCAGGGCGGTTTAGGCATGTTGCTGGCGCTGTTTATGGTGATGGTATATGTAGCCTTCCGCTTTCAGCTGAAGTTCTCCGTTGGTGCGGTAACCGCGCTGGCGCATGATGTGCTGATCGTGCTTGGCTTCTTCTCTATACTGCAGCTGGACTTTGATCTGACCGTGCTGGCCGCTGTTCTGGCGGTGATCGGTTATTCACTCAACGATACCATTGTGGTCTCCGACCGTATTCGGGAGAACTTCCGGAAACTGCGTAAAAGTGAACCGATTGACGTAATGAACGTCTCGCTGAGTCAGACTCTGGGCCGTACGATGGTAACCTCTCTGACCACTCTGCTGGTGCTGGTAGCACTGGCGGTGTTTGGTGGTGAGATGATCCATGGCTTCGCAGTGGCGCTTTTGGTGGGTGTTTTTATCGGTACATATTCTTCTATCTATGTGGCCGCGAACATACTGATCATGCTGGGGATCTGTAAAGAGGATCTCCTTCCGCCAGAGAAGCAGGAAGGTGAAGAGGTCGACGAAATGCCCTGAGTTGCATTTTGCACAGTACAAAAAAAAACCGGCTATCAGCCGGTTTTTTATTTACAGATCCGGCCGTTTACCGGCCCTCCGGTTTTTAATTATTTTACTAAACTACAGGAACGGGAAAACGCTCCAGATTAAGCAGTGGTTGGAGTATAGTTATTCAAAACGGATATAACAGAAGATGATTAATGTCTGATTCAAAAAACTTTTCTGAAGACCCTTATGCCGACCGTGAAGCGGAAAAATATGATCGCCCGATAGCCAGTCGGGAGCTGATAATGCAGCTGCTGGCAGAGCAGGGGGAACCCCTCACCCGTCCTCAGCTGGAGGTGTTGCTGGAGATTGGTGATGAGGAGAGTGCAGAAGCCCTGCGCCGTCGTCTGAGAGCGATGGAGCGGGATGGCCAGTTGATGCGTAACCGCAAGGCTCAGTATGTGCTGCTGAGTAAGCTGGATCTGGTGGCCGGACGGATTATGGGACATCGGGATGGCTTTGGTTTTCTGATTCCCGATGCGGGCGGTGATGATATCTTTCTGTCGGCCCGGGAGATGCGTCAGGTGTTTGACGGTGACCGGGTGCTGGTGCGGGCCACCGGTGAAGACCGTAAAGGCCGGACAGAAGGTGCGATTGTCGAGGTGCTTGAACGTAAAACCCATAAGCTGGTTGGACGGTTTAATGGTTACGGTGGTTTTGGCTATATGACCCCGGAAAACCAGCGAATTACCAATGATATTCAGATTCTGCCCGACCCTGATGGCGGACTTGAATATAAACAGGGACAGCTGGTGGTGGTAGAACTGATCACTCCGCCCTCTAAGCGTGCCAAAGCAACCGCCCGGGTGACGGAGGTGCTGGGTGATCATATGGCGCCCGGCATGGAGATCAAAGTTGCTATCCATAACTATGATATTCCCAACGAATGGACCGATGCGATACGTCAGGAGGTCAGTGAGTTTGGCCCCGACGTCCCGGATACGGCTGTAGAAAACCGGATTGACCTGCGTGATTTGCCGCTGGTTACCATCGATGGTGAAGACGCCAAAGACTTCGATGATGCGGTCTACTGTGAGCCCAAACGCGCTGGCGGCTGGCGCTTATGGGTGGCCATAGCCGATGTCTCCTCCTATGTTCATCCCGATAGTCAGCTGGATATCGAAGCACATAAACGGGGCAACTCGGTGTATTTCCCTGAGTTTGTCGTGCCGATGCTGCCGGAAGTGCTGTCTAACGGACTGTGTTCGCTTAACCCGGATGTAAATCGGCTGGCGATGGTGTGTGAGATGACGGTCAGTGCTGCCGGAAAGCTCAGCAACTATACCTTTTATGAGGCGGTGATTCGTTCCAAAGCGCGACTGACCTACACCAAAGTCGGTGCCATGTTGCAAGAGCCTGATTCTGACTTCGGTATGGCGATGCGCCAGCACTATGCTGAAGTACTGCCCCACATCGAAGATCTGCATGAGCTGTATTGTGCGCTTCGCCGGGCCCGGGAGGAACGGGGAGCAATCGATTTTGAAACTACTGAAACCCGGATTCTGTTTAGTGAAGACCGCAAGATCGAGAAGATTGTGCCGGTGGTGCGCAACGATGCTCACAAGATCATTGAGGAGTGTATGCTCTGTGCCAATGTGGCTGCAGCACAGATGTTGCAAAAGCTGAAACAGCCCGCGCTGTTTCGGGTGCATGAAGGCCCGAAAGAGTCTAAATTGCAGACCTTACGCACCTATCTTGGCCCGCTGGGGCTGAGTCTGGGGGGCGGTGATGAGCCAACGCCTCCGGATTACCAGGCACTGTCTGAATCCCTGGAGGGGCGCGCAGATAAGCATATTATTCAGATGATGATGCTGCGCTCCATGTCGCAGGCGGTCTACAGCCCGGAACATAAGGGCCATTTTGGTCTGAACTATCCCGCCTACACCCACTTTACCTCACCGATCCGCCGTTATCCTGATCTGCTGGTTCATCGGGCGATTCGGGGGATTATTCATTCTGATAATGATAGCCATCATGTTACCCGGCCGGATAGCTTCCGTGTTGATAAGCGGTTTATACATCGCTATACCATGGAACAGATGGTGGAGCTGGGCGAACACTGTTCCATGACCGAACGTCGTGCGGATGATGCCACCCGTGATGTGATGTCCTGGCTTAAATGTGAGTATATGCAGGACTGTGTCGGTGAAGAGTTCAGCGGAGTCATTTCGGCCGTCACCGGTTTTGGTGTGTTTGTTGAGCTGGAAGAGGTTTATGTTGAAGGATTGATTCATATCTCAGCACTGCCGGGGGATTACTATCATTTCGATGCCGCCCTGCAGCGTTTATATGGCGAGCGAAGCGGTAAATCTTTCCGTCTGGGAGACCGGGTTCAGGTGCAGGTTGCGCGAGTGGATCTGGATGACCGGAAGATCGATTTTGAGCTGGTTAAAAAGCTGGATGCGACGGCGAAACCGGGAGCTGATTCCGGCAATCCTGAGGCTGAGCCAAAGCGTCTGAGCAAACGGGAGCTGCTGCGTAAGGGCAAAATTGCGCTCGCAGAACTGGAAAGCCGTCAGGGACAAAAGCCTTATGGAGGCCGGCCATCACGGTCTCCGTCGGGTAAGCCCGAAAGTAGTCGTGCTACGCAACGTAACCGGGCCGATACCGAAACGCCCTGGGGCAAAACCGATGACAGAACCCGTCCGGGGAAGTCGTCCCGCAAGAATGGATCGGAGAGTAAAGCTGGAAAAAGCGTTAGAAATAAGTTCGAAGCAAAACCCGACAGTGCAGGCAAGGCGCGTTTAAGCGAATCGGAGCTGGAGGTGATCAGGGTATCGAAAAAACCTGCGAAAGGGCTGAGTAACCGGGCTAAAAAACGTAAGCTGAAGAAGTTGCGGGGCAGAACGTCGCGTAAATAATAGCGCTGTCCTGGCCGGGTTTTCCCGGCGGACGCCGCTCATCGGTAAAATCAAAGGCAGATATCACCTCCGGGGTGGTATCTGCCTTTTTGCATTTATAAAGGGCCGATTTAAATAGACAGGTGGGTAAGATTTAACCATTGGTATTCGGTTTTATTTAAAAAAAGTCACATCAATGTTTGATTCGGTTGTTTGAAAATTGATTATTACCCATTCTGGGTAGGTATATTAGGTGTATATAATCTATTGTTTTTACTAAATTTTTTACTAATTGTTTGATTTGTAATGGTTTGTTTCTAAGGAAAGGTTAATAGGCCCTATTGACATTATTTTATTTGAACAATTGTTTTTATTTAAGCATACTGGTTGACGTAATCTATGCAGTTCTTGAATAACAAATAACTATTTTCAGTAACGGATGCTGAATCTTCTGTAAGGTTACCATTGGGAGAGTTCTCAGGATGAGGTCAGGGGAAATGACATGTTCAATAAAAAATTAATTCGTGTTCTGACGAATACGGGTTTTTGTTCGGTATTGTTTTGTTCAGCTCAGGCGCAGGCCGATGACTTGATGGATGTATGGAAAGTCGCTGAAGAGAACGATACTAAATACCTTTCTGCATACCACAAATTCCGCTCGGGCCAAGAAATTATCAATTTGAGTCGTGCGGATTTGTTGCCGACCATATCGCTCCAGTATGAGCACAAAGAGACCAGTAAGACCATCAATGAGTCTGATAACGCTGTGTTTTACGGCAACTCTGCTGATTATCCCACTGATAGCTACGGTCTGACACTTACTCAATCAATTTTTGATTACTCCCGCTGGCAGCGTTATGACCAGTCAAAGATCAGCGCTAACCGCGCAGAGGTAGAATATAAGCTATCCAAACAGCAGTTGTTGTTGAGGCTGTCAGAAAGCTATTTTTTGGTTCTTGAGCGGAGTGATCAGCTTCAGGCGATTGAAGCCGAAAAGACCGCGATGTTTAAACATTATGAAGTGTCCGAAAAGAAGCATAAAACGGGTCTTGTCAGAACGGTAGATCTACAGGATGCATCAGCGCGTTATCTGAATGCGCTGAGTAAAGAGATCGAGTTACAAAGCCGCTTAATGGATAGTCGCTATGCACTGCGGGAATCTTTGGGTTCGATGCCGGGTGAGCTCTCCCGATTGCGCAGTGATATTCAACTTGAAATGCCTGTGCCATCTGATCCTGAAGAGTGGGTAAGGCTTGCGGCAAAAAATAATCCGGAATTACATGCGCTGAATCTCACTTTAAACGAGGCGGATAAAGAGATTAAGGCCTTACGAGGCGGACACTACCCAACCCTTGATCTGGTCTTAACACACGGTAACGTTGTGGTTGAGGGTTCTCCATTCGGCGGTAGTAGTGATATCGATACAACCGAGATGGCAATTCAGTTTAATTTACCTCTTTATTCAGGAGGAAAAGCCTCTGCCAAAATCCGTCAGGCCATGGAAAAACGTAATAGCGTGCTTGAAGATCGCAATGATAAAAGGCGTGCTGTTGAACGTTCCGCTCATGATGCTTATCACCGTATAAATGAAGCTATCGTGCAAGTTAGCGCTCTTGAGAAATCCCTTCAGGCGCAGGAAAGTCGTTTGAAATCTAAGTCGGCTGGTTACCGTAGTGGTCAAAATAGCCTGGTAGAGGTTCTGGATGTTGAACAGGATCTTTCCGATGCAAGGCAGGCTTTGATCAAGGCCCGATACGATTATGTGCTTAACGTTTTGCGGCTCAAGTTTGCGGTTGGCGCGCTACAGGAAGAAGATCTGTCAGCAATAAACAACTGGCTTACAAACGATCAGTCATAGTCTGCACGTAGTCTCTGCGTATAAGTTTGTTTCGTTTATCGCGCAGAGAAGCTTGCTTTCCTTCCGTATCAACTGAAAAAAGCGTATTGAGTAGTTGCTTTTTTTAAATGAAATATTCATTGGATGAAAATTATGTCGTATATATTTAATCGTCTTTTCAGAATGCGTTATGACAAATTTCGTAACTTAAGACAATTCATATGGACTAGTCAGGGTATCACTGCCCGACGACGTAATACTTATCTGATGGAACAGATGGAAAATCGTTATCTGTTATCTGCAGATGCGGCCCCTCTTGCGTTAAGTGCCGAGCTGCTTAACGAAAATGTCATGGTAGAGCAACTAATTGATGCAGGCTTAGCGGAAGCGAGTAACTCTGAGGAGTTACAGCTGATTCGTCAGCATGATTATGATCAGTATGACGGGGATAGCAGTGCAGAGGCTACAGCTGAGATTGAGAATCTTCAGGTTGCGGAGCTGCCTTCTTCCTCAGCAGTAGAAGACGAACTTGAAGGAGTTCAGCCTAAAGATAGTGTTGATGATAAGGCCGTTGCGGATGCTGAGACAGCAAAATCTGTCGCTTCGATTCAGCACATTCAGCAATTGTCAGGTCATCAGTTTGTTGTTATTGATCGTTCCGTTGACGATTATCAAGCGTTGTTAAGTACCTTTATGGGGGATGCAGCCGATAGGCTTGAATGGCATGCTGAAACCACCAGTGATGGCAGTGTATTAGTGGCCGATTGGTATCCGGCAGAGGAAATTACGGAAGAGTCTTTAGCCTCAGAAAACGAATTAACTGATGCCTTAGTGGATGCGTCATTGGAGCGTAAGCAGGCCGAACGAGTGACGGTCGTTTTGCTGGATGCCGACATGGATGGTGTTGAGCAGCTTGCTGATGTTCTTTCCGCCTATGAAGATGTTTCCGCGCTGCATGTATTGTCACACGGTGCTTCAGGCTTACTTCGCCTGGGCACCGCTACTCTGGGAAGTGCTTCCTTAGAACGTTATCGTCAACAGCTGGAAGCCTGGGGCAAAGCGCTGAAGTCAGATGGTGATATTCTTATCTATGGCTGTAACGTTGCGCAAGGTGATGTTGGTATCGCGTTTGTTGACCGGCTGGCGGGTGCAACGCAGGCGGATATTGCCGCGTCAGACGACTTGACCGGTAATCGCTTTATCGGTGGAGACTGGATACTGGAAACAGAGTCAGGCTATGTCACGCATACCCTTGATATGATGTCTTCTGAGCAGTTGTTTTTTGCATCGAATGATCCTCTGTATGCCGGGCTTCTGGCCGCAGATAAATCGGTTAGTTTAGGTGAGTTAAATGGCTCGGCGACACCGGTAACCCTTGCTGCGGGTACAGATACAATCAACTTTACCGGTGTCAGCAGTGATATTCGCATTATCGTGACGGGGAAAACCGCCACAACTCCATTTAAAATTACAGCACAGGTAATAAATGAAACCACGGGCGCCCTGGTGCCTAATACGTTACGAACTTTTCAGTTTGCCGACGGTGATGATTCAACTATTAAGACAATTAAAGTGGGTAAGCTTGGTTATAAAACTGAGCTTGAGTTACAGACCAAAATAGATGTTTTAGATACATCAACACTAGCGGCCGCCCACATTGCTATCAGCAAAAAAGGCACGGCTTTATCGAGTGATGATGCATTTAAGTGGGTGAAAGACTATGCGGTAATGGGGATCGACCCAGAAGCCGCTGATGCCGCCGCTCAGCTGAATACTAAAAACGCGGTTGCGGTGGTTACCACCGCAACGGGAGAAATTGGCAAGTTATCGGTTGGTAAGGCCCTGGATATAGGGAATACCAGGCTTATTATCGATGATACTGGCGCACCCATAGATATTAATAAAGCCAACACCAATTACTCCGGGAAAATTGATCTGCTGTACAATTCTGGCGGCTCAGGTACTGTGCTGACGAATTACGTCAACCTGTCAGCGGGTAATATCATCAAAGGTGTGGGCACTTTAACAGGCTTTACCACTGCATCATTTGCCTCGTTCACGGCTGATAAAGGCGATCAGAAATTTGATATTACCGGTTTAACCAATGTCACTGTGGATGCCGGTGCGGGTGAAGACTATCTGGTGGGGGGCACAGGTAGCCAAACGTTAGTGGGTGGTTCCGGAACAGACACTTATCTGTTTAAAGACAGTTGGGGTGCTGATCAGATTATAGAAAGCGCCGATACCAAAGACGGTTTAACGGTGATTAAGGGCGGCGACGCCGATGCCCTGGATTTCTCTGCGCTGACTCAGGCGATTACGGTTGAATTTCACCCTTCTGTTAAGTCGACCAAACCGCTGTCAACAACTACTGTGCCGGGTATTCCGGTGGTTTCTGAAGTGTTGGAAAGTGATAGAACATCGACTGATAAATATGGTGTTCAGGTTTTCCAGGGCCAGAATGTAACCACCAGTGCACACTCAGTAAAAAATGCCATCAATGTTGAAAAAGTGATCGGTGGCCTGGGTGATAATACCTATAAATTCAATAATGACTGGGGTCAGTTTTATCAGGGCGCGACGCCGGCGCTGACAGAAACCGTTAACTTTTTTATTGACGATACTCAGTCAACCAGCAAGAAAGGGACGCTTGATTTCCGTGAGGTCACTCACGATCTGATTTTCGAACTGGATAGTATCAGTACGACCTCTACCGGGGTTCCGGCGGTCACGACAATAACGTCAAAAGTGAAAGTGACGGCGGTCGTAGAGAAACAGATCAATATTGGTACGACTGCGGTACCTATATTAAAAACAGTCACTTACACCTATGTTGTTAACGCGGATAATATTGCCAACATCATCGGTGGTCAGGGTAAGAACACTTATATCATCAAAGATCAGGATGCCTTGCCCGGTAAAATTCTGACCGCGAAGACAACCGGTACGGTGGCTGAGGGACTGGTAACAGGTATCGTCTATGTCGCGGGTGCCGATATCGCTAAAACCGATGGCGTTAATATTCTGGATTACTCGCAATATAAGTCTACAAACACTAACGATGTGATTGTGGATCTGGGTAAATCAACGACGGGTGTAGTCAATAAAGCGGTAACCGGTATTCTTAATACCGCCGATGGTGTGCTCCCCGCTACGGCCACCAACGAAGTACAGAAACTGACTGTTCCGAAAATTAAAGTGGGTACGCCTGCTTCGCCTCTTTCCAGTGCTCAGGAGCTGAGTAACATCAAGAGCTTCCGGTTGTCTCTGGGAGGCGTAGAAACCATAGAAATTAGTAATTCGGGTACTGCGGCATCGATTGCAGCAGAAATGGCTAAAGCTCTTAATGGATTATTGTTAAAAGCGACGCCGGTTGTTTCTACAAATACAGCCCCGGCCCCGCCCGCCGCCACGCCTGCTGCTATGGTTAATGTGACCGGTGCAGGTACTGCGACGGGTACCAGTCCATACGATTTCACTATCACATTCCAATCGTTAGCGGCTGGAATGAATATTCCAGAGATTAAGCTGATAGCGGAAGCTCGTTCAGAGAAAAAAACCGCAGGAGGAAGCAATCAGACGACCATCGTTTTAAGCGCTGAGACTGAAACGAATCCTGATCCTCTTACCGTTATTAAAAAGTACACTTCCAGCGGGCCTACGGTTGAAGATCGTTACACACTGACGACCACCATTAAGACCATCATCATTGATGCGGTAGAATTTACCGGCGCCAGTACCGGATTAAAAGCGGGGGCTATCGATCGCATAGATGGCCTGAGAGGCACCAGTGATTCGGGTGCGGGTACGATTAAAAGTATGACCGTTTTAGGCGACTTTGGCTTGTTGGTCAATGGTACGGGTAGTGGTGACGACCTTATATTTTCTGATAATTATACCCAAGCCGTTAGTGTTAAAACCGGGCGGGTCTGGGATGGTGGTGCCGGCCAGGACATTATCACCGGCACGCTACAGGGCGATATCTTGTATGGAGGCCTGGGTAATGATGCCATCGGTGGTGGGGAGGGCGATGATAACCTCAGTGGTGGCGCAGGCAATGACCGAATCAGTGGCGGCTTAGGTGACGATGTTATCAGCGGTGGTGCTGGCAATGACTACCTGAGTGGTGGTCTGGGCGATGACAGTATCGTGGGTGGTACGGGTCATGATGTTCTCTATGGTGGAATAGGTGACGATACCCTTATTGGCGGCAAAGGCTACGATCATTATGTGTTCATCAATGACTGGGGACAGGACGAAGTTATTGAAAGTCAGAAAGGGAAAGATGACACAACCACTGATGAAGGGCTGAAAACCCGTGGAGATGTGCTTGATTTCTCCAATGTTACCCAGGAGATGACTTACCTGTTCAACAGCAATAACTTATTGGCAGGTACCGGTACTTTTATTAAAGATAAAACCAGCTGGACTAAAACCCTCTCCGGATTTGGTGATGTCTCTGGCCATTTTGCGCTGACAGCCAATACTGTTCGTGTTAACAGTGAAGGTAACGCCAATGATGTACAGCGAATATTTCTGGGTGGTGCTGTATCGGGTAATTTCACGGTAAAACTGAATAACTTCCCCAAACCGGATGGTACGGTTGAGACAACAGCGCCGATCTCAATCACAGTAGCCAGCACCACGGCAGTGACAGCGAGCAATATAAAAACGGCACTGGAAACTAAGCTGAGAGTCCTTCTGACACCCGTTGGTGGTGTAGCGCCAGTTGGTGACCTGGTAACCGTGAAGTCTGCAGGGTCAGGAACCGGGGCGTTTGATGTTGAGTTCAAAAAACCGATCTACACCAATATACCTTTAATGACGATTGTCAGCACCACTGGGCTATCTTATGCGATTCCGACGGTCGGCACGTTGGTGCCGGGCGTTAATACGGTTGATGCTAATACGGGGTTAATTACTCAGCATACCAATGGTTCCGTTAAGATCGATCTGGGGCTGGCAGAGTCCGGTAGTTTTACAATGGGTTTCAAATACACTGAAACCATCGGTGGGGTAGCGACACCTAATAAGGCTGTATCCATTACGGTACCTATCGCATCAGGTTCGACTCCTAATGATATAGCGGCACAGATTCAACAAAAATTAAACCAGCATAGCCCACAAATATTTGCCAATGTGGTGGTTTATGGTGCAGGCAATAAATTTGAAATTACTGTTTTAAATCCCGAAATAAGCGATCTCAACACGGTTTCACTCACTAACTATTCAACGTTAAAGGGTAAGCCCGATATCTGGACAACCGTTGAGGGCTCTTCGGTTCGTGAGATTAAGCAACTGACACTCAATAATGTCACCGAAGGTAGCTTTGTTTTAACTATTGGTAAGTATTCCACCGGCCCTATTACCATTGATACCACGGCCACTACACTTGTGGATCAGGAAAAAAATACTAGCCTGTCTATTCAGACTGCATTAAATAATCTGAAGCAAAATTTTGTCCAGAAATACACGGTAGAGGTCCGCGCCGATAGTTTTACCGCTGACCTGAAAGAGTGGCAAATTACCTTTACAGCGCCGGGTGAAAATGATGTGACGGATATGTCTGTCGACGTGACGGGCTTAAAAGGGACTAATAATTTACAGGGACGGGTTACCACGCTGGCTGATGGTAGTCGGGCCGGCAACATACATGCCTTTGAGACTATTCTGGCGCCTAATGCCGACGCGACCTTTATTTTTGGCTCTGCCTCGGCAGCCGATATGCTGGCGGCGATTGCCGTTCCAGAAGCGTTACGCAAAACAAATACCGTGACCATCGATACCAGTACGCTGACGGCAAATGGACATGTTCTGGACATCGATTTCAGTCAGGTTTCGGATGAACTGAATTTCAACTTTGAGCAGAAGGGGGCGGTTAAAGAGGTACAGCCGCTTATCATAGATACCACTACGGCGGGTGAGTTTGCTCTCGATTATAAAATTGAAGAGATTCAGCGACTGGCCTTCACCGGCTCTGAATTGCCTACTGGAACCTTTAAGCTAAGTTTTAAAGATCCTCATACGGGTACCGTTAAAACTACAGCGACTCCGATTGAAATTATTACCAATGCCGCGACCGGTAAAGTAGACGTTAAAGCGACCGCTTTAAAAATTCAAACAGAATTGAATAAACTGAAATTCAGCTCTGCGACAGGTTCTCAGGTGAGCCTTAATGTGAAAGTGACCGGTGTGACTGTTGATGGATCACCCATTACCGCTGAAACAACTAATGAAGGCTTTAAGGCCAATAGTTGGGATATCACCTTTACCAACAAAGAGTTGGTCAATGTGGATCTGTTACAGGTTACCTCTGCATCGGTGACACCTACCGTTACTACGGTCAAGGATGGTGAGCACAAAATAACCGATAAGATTACTTTTGTTGCGGACAATAAAGCGGCAAATATTATTGAGCTGAAGAATAAGCTTAACGAATTACTGGGTGCCGGTTCGGTCAGCATTAAAGAACCGCGCTTTGGCAGTACGGCGGCAAACACTAAACTGAATATTACCTTTAATGATCCGGGTAATGTGGTCTTAACCAAAGCGTTAACGAAGCTGGATGGATCGGCGTTGGGGTATGCCTCTCCAGTGAGTGGCAAATTTGAACTGACGACGGACGTTGCAAAAGGGAAGGTCGAAGGTAACACGGGTCAGTTGTCACTGACTGTAGAGCGAGTTGCACCAAGACCAACGACCCTGAGTACAGATGCTCAGGCATCGGGCCTGGTTGATAAGTTACTGGGTGAGAGTGTTTTTGAGACCTTTGTCTTTACGAGTGTTGGCGAAAATACCATCGTGCGTGGTGGCGTGAATGCCAATACCTTCTCCATTTCGGGAAATACGACCTTTAAAGGGACGGTGATTGGCGGTACGGGTATCAAACCGTTATCAGCGCAATTGCTTAATGTTGATGGCCTGGTGGGTATGCTATCGTTAACGCCACCTGATTTTGCAGTCAAAAATACCGTTGATATCTCAGGTGGTAGTTTCGCAGATCTGCGTAAGATTACTTACGTGAATTTGGCGGAAACCTCTAAGTCATCCGTGGCCGTTGATACGGTTGTTGATGGCCATCGAGGCTCTGAAGTTCAACGTTTGTCTATCCCCGAAGCTCAGCGTGGTAGCTTCACATTAACTGTTGAGGGGGTGACCACTTCTCCAATCTATATGGTGCCCCCGGTTCAGCAACAGCTGTTGGTAACCGATTCGACAGACTTTAATCTGACCTATGTCACGACAGCAGGTGTTCAGACCATTGCCGGTTTAAGCACCGGCGCAGCGGCGGACGATATATCGACGACCATTGCCAGTGTAATAAACACCAAACTGGCCACAGAATTCAGCCTGGCTGCGGGAACAAAGGTCGTCTCGGTGACTAAGAATGAGGCCGGATACCTCATCACTTATACGAACCAGAGCAACATGGTGGAGTTCACCGGTGTTGTGACGTCTGCGTCTGGCAGTGCGGCGGTATTTACTAAAGAGAGTAATGCGCCTCTCAATTATGCAGCCCTGGCGCAACGTATTGAGAACGCTATTTACAAAGCGATGGCTCTGCCTGCCGGGACGCCAAAAACGGTTTTGGTCACGGCAGACGAAACAGCGGGAACATTTGATCTGCGTTGGCGTGTAGTGGGTAATAAAGCTGTTACCACGCTGACTGATATTTCGCTCTCTGCGCCAGCGGTTGATCTGGTGTTAACGCCCTCAACTACCGCTACGCCACAGGTTCACGATATTACTATTACTCATGGTGCTAATTCAGATCCTTATAATTTATATATCGGCACCTATAAGACAGCAGACTTAGCCCAGGATGCCGATAAAAATGCTATTCAGGCCGCACTACAGCAGCTCATTAATCAGCAACCGACTCTAACGGGGACGGTGACCGTTACCGGAACTGGCCCGTTCACGATTAGCATTGCGGGTGGCTCTGTGGCATCCATTGTAGCTAAGAACAGTATCTTTACCGGTACTGTTCTGGGCACATCGACGATCACAAGTCAGCTTACCAATGGTCAGGAGGTTCAGAGTCTCAATATCAATGGTGCTTCGCAAGGCATCGTGGGGCTGAAATACAACCTGAAAGCCCTGAGCGACAACAGCCTGGTCACCGGTTCTGTGTATGTGGATGTTGCGCTGCAGGCAAATCAGACGGCCGCTGACCTGCGTGGACGTATCGAAACGGCGCTTAATACTCAATTGGCAGGTGTTGCAACGGCCGCGGTTACCTTAGTTGGCGATAAATTCAGCATTACGCTGACATCTCTCACGCATATTGTCGAATCAATGGGTGGCACCGGTTACGGATTATCATCGGCCACAACCGATCAGTCTTTAACGCCGGTTAAGGTGGGTCGAATCGATGCCTATCTGGATCGCACCGATAGCAGTAATCCCGCTCTGGTTGAAACTAACCGGATCTATAAGTTTTCAATGCCTCCCGTGGTTGCTGGTGAAACCATCAGCGGAACATTTACACTTAGTTTTGGTGGTGTAACCACGGGGCCTATTGACTACAACGCTGTCAATAATACGTTGCTTGCGCGCATTGAGGCGGCCCTGACCGCGTCGGCTATAAACACCCTGCCCGTCACCCTGGTTGGGAATGAGTTTATCGTCGAAGTGGTGGCTGATCTCGATGCGGCTGAACAGCCGTTAATCATTGATGCATCAGCCCTGCAAATTGTTAAAGACACCGCAGTTGCTGCCCCGGGTGTGGCAGCCAATATAATTACTGTCGCCAATGGCAGTGCAGTGAACGTAGCAGAAAAGCAACGCGTCACCTTAGTTGATCAGTCACTTACCACGTTCCGCTTATCCGTTAATGGCGTCAGTACCCTTGATATTCCGGTTAATCAGAATGATGCGACCACGCGGGGGGCGATTCAAAGCGCGCTTGATGCGGCGTTAGGTGCAAATAAAATCACGGTTACGGTGAATCCGGATAGCGGTAAAACCAAGTCCTGGATACTTGAAGTTACCGGAGCTACTCGCCTTAGTGATACGGATAATCTTGTTATTGGCGATAACGCTAATGCTCTTACTGGCTATGCGAAAGATGATTTCACCCAAACGGTGTTAACCAGTTTATTGGGTAAGAAGGCAGGCTTTACCGGCCGAATTCAGAATATCGATAATGTTACCTACGGTGCAGGTATAAATATCGCGTTAAACACAACGCTTAACCCTGTTGCAGCGTTGGGCAATGCCTCATTAGGCAGTAACCTATTTGAGGTTGGCGGTAACTTAATTGAAAACTCAATTGCCAACCCTTATGCGCAATTTGTTGCAAACACTGTTATGTCGACGGTGATCAACGGTGAGCCTTCACTGTTTTCAGAGAATGTTGTTGCGCCTGGTTTTCATGTGCTTGCGGGAGGCTGGGGTGCCGATACCTATAAGTTCAGTGGTCTGTGGGGCGCCGCTGCAGTCATTGAGGCGCCCGATATTAAGATCGCAGGTGTCAGTGACTTCTTTGATACATTAGATCTTTCCGAGGCGGGTTTTGGCCTCAAAGGTCAGTTGGGTAGCGGTGAAGTTAAAAATACGTTGCACTACGATATTTGGGAAATTACGACTGATAATATTAGTGAGCTCACAGACCTTATCAGTGTTGGGCGAGATGATGCTGAAGTACCTCTCTTATCGATTGGTGCTAATTTTATTATGGTTCGGGATGAGATATTCGGATCAGCACTGAAGCGATTCGGTATTCCATTGTCGGATGATGTTTTATTAGGTAACTATGTTTTTGCGACAGGTATAGAAAATATTGTTGGCGGCGGTGGTGATAATATCTTCACCTTCCACGGTAATGCCCGTTTACGCGGCGTGATCTCTTCTGAGGGTGATATCACCCTTAATTATCAAGACTATGACAATAACACCGATGCTTCAGATACCGTTACCGGTGTTACGGTAGATGGCACCGCGGGTATTGCTTATACCTTATGGGATGCTGTTGAGGTGCCGGTCTGGGGGGAGATTGCCGAGTCTAAAGTGTTATTTGGCAGTGCGACCTCGGTATTGGGGGAGCGCTGGAATTCACTTTCCGGGGCAATTAATGCGGCTGTGGCTGCGGATTCGCAGTGGAACCTGTCTAATAACGCTGTTGCCGGTTTTACCAAAGTGATTGGTTCCAGTGGTGATGACACCTTTGTCGGTAACGACAATGACAATATCTTTGTGATTGGTCAGGGAGGTGTCGATACGATAGATGGTGGTGAAACCGATGAAAACGGCAACACTATTAGTCTGGAGGGCCAGACCTCTAATTATTCCGTCAATTTAGCTCTGGGTACCGCGTCGCGGGAGCAGGGTGATGAACAGCAGTCTTTAGTACTCAATGCTGTTGAAGGCGATCAGTTTACCCTCGAATTGCCCGAAAGTGATTACTCTGCGGTTGGCGGCTTTACCACGTTAGATATTATGGTTGGGGCAACCAACGCAGCCACCGCTGCGAATATCAAAACTGAGCTCGAGTCTTTTCTGGGAGTGAATAATGTCAGTGTGACGCCTGATGGTGCGACGCCTGGTACGTTTACTATCACTTTTTTGAATCTTGATAGATTCGATAATCCAGAACAACTTATTTTTACCCCAACCCATTTAACGGTTTCAAGCGACCGTCAGGTTCAAGCCGCGGTTGCGCCGCAGGACCCATTAGATGGTTCTGAGAAAAACTATATTCACCAGATTACCCTGGGTAATCAGATAAGTGGTGGTGAGTTTTCTTTTGAATTTGTACATCCTGATGGGACGACGGGGACGGTTAGCGTTGCTATTCCTGCACTGGCTGATTATCAGACGATGATGCAGCAGATCGAAGACAAGCTGAATGAGGTTCCTGGCCTGCTGGTGGATGTGACTCAGCCCAATCCTGCGGATGTCGAAGACCTGCGCAACTTTACCTTTAATATTGAATTTATTACCCCGGGTTATACCGATGTGACGGGCATTGTTCTGGATACCGCGAATCTGGAAACGGGCTCGATCACCACAACGGTTCTTGATGGTTCTACCATTATTGCCACCTTTAAAAATATTCAAAACCTGGAGGGCGGCAAAGGGAATGATGTCTTTAGGAACATCAACGGTGGCGTCGTTATAACGGATCTGATAGACAGAACAGCGAATCCGACCGCTCAGGCTTCGTTTGAGCTGGATTTCACCGCGAGCTCTTTCGATGAAGGTGAGTTGGTTACCCTGTCGTTTGCTAATTTTGAAGAGACTGTCGGTGTTACGCCTGATCCTGCCCGTTTGCAGGTAACGTTTGCTATTGGTGATGACGATGCTGCAACAACCGCTAACATAGAAGCGGCTCTGAATGAGCTGACGGGTATTACCGTATCAGTAACCAGCACCATCGCTGAACGGTTTACGGTCGACTTTTCAGCCTCGCCTGACCCTGTGATCAACGACTTTAAACTGGATTTGGATAAAACCACTTTTACTTTTAAAGAAAAATTTGGTCAGGATCAGGTCTTTTCCACCGGTACATCAGATGTCCTCGACTTTTCATCGATCGCGGCAGAAATTACTAAGTCTGCACCGCAAACAGACATCGATGGTGTATATACAGAGTATTTTTACACCGATGACTCTGGCATCCGTCATTCCGTCAAGGCTTACGGTACCTTTGAAGTTAAAGGTTTAGATGCGGTTAGTGGGGGGGAGGGGCTGTGGACGGCTTTCAAATCATCTCAGGGCTTTGGTGAGTTTGTTACCACAGCGACGGTGGGTACCGGGGCGACGATTGACGCGACAACCGATGCCGCTGCGATCGATAAGTTAAAAACTGAAGCGATTGCCCGTTGGACCGAAGTATTGCCTGCAGCTGCGCTGATTAATTTACAAAATATAACGGTTACAGTAGGCGCTATTGCTGACGCCGGTGTGGTAGGTAGAACCACCAGTGTGCCCGGCGCGAATGGCCTGGATTACACCATCACACTTGATGATAACGCTGCCGGTGCGACCTGGTATGTGGACGCGACAGAGCAGGATGACACTGACGATGGTGCTTATGACAGCATTGACCTGCTGACCGTACTGATGCACGAAATGGGTCATGTGCTGGGCATGAGCCACCCTGATTTCCCTACTACCGATCTGATGATGGAGGAGATTGATAAAGGTCAGCGTTTGTTGCCAACCTCCGATCATTTTAAGAGCTTGTCCGATCAAACCAAGTTAAGTATTGGTCTGGGTGAGCTGGCTACCTGGTCTTCACATCTGGGTACTAAGATTGATAACTATCTGGACGACTCCACGGCTATTCCGTTTACAGATCTATCCTTGTCTGATCTGCTGGGTGATAAAATCACCAACTTAGACGGCACTATTCAGGCTAAAGTTCAGGCTTTTGTCGACACGATCGATGCCTATCTTGATCTCAATAGTTCTGCCACCACCAAAGATCTGCTGGAGCATTTGCAAACCACTGGCTTGAATGATGGCTTTGCTATCAATGTCGCCTCATCTTCGAATTTGAAAGAGTACAGTGTTGCTCTGACCCTGGAGAGCTTCAGCGAACTGGTCAATCTGGATCTGAATGAACTGATTTCATTTGGTGATTTTAATTTTGACCTGCCGATTGATATTACCCAGTCTCAGCCACTGGTGATCAGTGGCGGCATCGACTTCATGTTTAACTTTGGTGTTGACGATGACGGCGACTTTTATGTGCGGGATCCTGGCCTGGATGCGCACTTCAATTTCGGCGAAGAATATATTGATATTACCGGTATTACTGCCGGTTCTGCTGATGCCACGCCGGCCACGATTACCATTGCAGGGAATCATATCGGTGCAGTTAAAAGCACAAGCGCCGGTATGTTTATGGTCGGTGATGCTTTCTACCTGCAGGGGTCTGGCAATACCGATGAGCTCTACACAGTTGCGGCTATCGAATTAAGCGCAGATGGCTTCTCGACGATCATTACGGTGGCCGAGGAAATTTTAGCCCCCGATCTGGCGGATGATGTTGCCGGTAATCTTATAAAAGCCTTTGATTTTGGAGTCAATTTAGGGCCGATTGGTTTTGAAGTGAATGATGCGGCACTGTCACTGGGCGCGTCAGTTGGCATGGGTTTCGATGGGGTTCTTAATTACCAGGATATGCTTAGTGATAGCACGGCCTCTCTAATGGGCTTGCCTGAATTAGAGGGTGATGCTCACTTTGAAGTGTTATTGCCGGTATCTCTCTCTGGGGCGCTGGATGGCTTCAGTAATGAAGTTGGTTTTATTACTGCCAGCAGTAGCAGTTTGCCCGAAGATGCTTCAATGGCACAGTTTCTTTCCAGTATTCCAAGTTCTGTTCAGTTTGATAATTTGGAAGAGGTATTCTCATTAGGTGGTTTGTCACTGGATATGATTATCGGTGGGATCGATGAGATTCTCAAAGACATTGTCGGTACTGATCGTGAAGTATGGGGTCAACAGAGCGGCAATATCGTCAATTTTTATGAAGAGCGCTGGGGGGCCGGTTCTGTTCTTGCGACGGATAGTTATGAAATAGCTCCGGTCGGTGGGCCGCAGGCCAGTCGCTATGAAATCCTTGAAGATGGTAAAGGCATCACGCTTTACGAGTGGAAAGATACAGCCAGTACCGATACTTTCTGGGGCGTTGAGCTGTTCCAGAATAGTGAACGCGTTGTTCAGACATACTCTCATACATCATGGGAGTTAATGGGCAGCTTCGATGAAAACGATGTGTTGGTTGAGCCAATAGCTGAGGAGATAACGGGCGCGAAGTTTATCGATACAACGGGTACCAATCCCGCCACGACGGGGGAAACTCTGTCACGCTTCAATATCAAAGATGGTTTACTGTATGACAAAATTGCATTAATTGATGCCAGCCTTGCCGATATTCTGGGTGATGGCGGCGTGAGTTTTGCGGCGGGACTCAGCAATGCTGTGAGCACTGTTCGTGATGCAGCACGCAACGTTCAGCAGCTGGAAGATATGCTCAATGAAGAGCTGCGGATTCTGTTAGCTCCACTGGGTATTGCAGCAGATGCAGACCTTGTTGATATGAGCTACGCTAATTCGTCTTTTGATTTCGATCTGAATCTTGATCTGATTGCTGAAAAACAATTTGATCTGGCGCTGGATATTGATGACCTTGGTTTAGATACATGGTTAGGTCTGGCAGATGGCGCATTAGACGCCATCAACGTAGAAGCGAATGGAAAAATAGACCTGAGAGCAGAAGCCGGTTTAGACCTCGGCTTCGGGTTTGATTTAAGCGATGTGCGCACGCCGATTTTCTACATTGATGAAGCAACTGGCATTCATGCATCATTACATGGCGGGGTAACCGGTCTCGATATTGAGTTAGGCTTTGACGCAGGCCCATTGGGTACCATTGGTTTGTTGGGTAAAAGCGGTAGCGCCAATATCGATCTGGGTTTTTACGCCAACCTTGGCAGCCCTGGCGCTGACGCCAATGGCAACGGCTATTTAGATTTAACCGAAGTTAAAGACAGCTTCCAGGCGTCAGCTTTTGGTTCTGCCGGTCTTAATTTGCCGATGTTCTTCCCCATCGAGGCGCTGCCTCTGGGCGGGACCGACAGAGACCTCAATGCTGATGGTGTTGCGGATAACGTCTTGTTTGCCAAGGCCGCATTCAGTATCGATCAAAGCCAGAATTTTGTTAGTACATTCGATTACAACTTGCCGAAATTCGATATGAATTTCAACGTCATCGTGCTGTTGCTAGACCTGTTGAATGATCCGAAAACTGTTCGGGAAGGCTTGGAAGGCGCGTTCTCAGCCATTAACGAAGTAGCTAATGGTATTGATAATATTGAACTGCCTTTGGTGGGCGGAGAGCCGTTCGATGATCTGGCTAATAGCCTGCGTAGCATTGAAACCAGCGTGCTGGGCCATAAAGATGCCAGTGGTTACACCGACGGGCTGGGTAAAAAACTACAGGATCTTGAAGACAGGGGCGGCAAGGTCTTTGAAGCTTTGCTTAACGAAATCCGTCAGGGACTTTATGACGGACTGAAAACTATCAATAGTCCACTGTTCTCCTTTGTGGTGCCATTGTTAGATGCTTCTGGTGCAATTCAATACGATGAAAACGGTAAGATAAAAACACGTCTTCCTACCAGTGCAGATGACATTGAGTTGACCTTCTCTGCCAATGGCTTACTAAGCTTCAATATTAAGTTTGGTGGTGTGCTGGTTGACGGTGAACTGCCGGTTGATTTTTCCGTGGGTATGCCAGGTTTAGGCCTGGATGTTGATGCCTCCCTGATAGCTGAAATTGATTACCTGATGGGGTTAGGCATAGGGCTTGGCAATATGGCCTCGCCAGATAGTAACACCCCTGATTTAGGCTTGTTCCTAAATACTTCAGGTATCAACGCTAAGGGGGAAGAGATCGCCCTGGATGTCGATGCTCGTCTGAAAAACGGTTCCACCGCGCAGGGTACGTTGGGCTTCTTAAAGGTCGATGTGACTGACGAAACCGCGGGTAAGGTGCTGCAATACGATACTGATGGTAATCTCATCAATGACAAAGGAGCAGGCATCAGCGGCCACTTTGGTTTTGATATTAAAGATATCGGTGGAAAAACCGGCACCGTTGCCGCTGATGGGCGTTTAGAGCTCGGCGAAAAAGTTGAGCTGGTCATCAATGCCAACGCTTACGCTGAGGCGAAGTTGTTTACCAAGGTTTCCACATCGGCGGCAGATGTGTTGCCGTCTATCGATACCACCATCATTTATTATCAGGATCTAGCCAGCGGCTCCCTCTCGACAAAGAGTGGTGCGAGCATTTCGTTTGGCGACCCGAATATCATTTTACAGAATGTACGCTTAGATGCGGGCTCGGTGTTTGAAAGCTTCCTGGGTGATACCTTCGATACCATTGGCGACATTATTCTGCCACTTAAGCCGGTTATTGATCTGCTTAATACTGATATCGATATGGGTGTTGCCAAGCTTAAAATCATCGACATTGCCTATCTTCGTTTGCCTGCCACAACGGTTGATACTGCGAAGAAAGTTATTGCTGCTCTGGCGGCCACTATCGACTTTCTAGAAAAGGCGAAAACGCTTAAGTCTGCTGGCTATATAGACTTTGGTGACTTTAATTTAACTGGTGGTTACGCAACAGACACTTCATCGGCGGTAACCTCGAAGAATACTGCGGGCGCAAAAACAGAAGCTGATCGAAATGCCCAGTTGGGTACTCATGCATCAACCATTGCCGGTCCGTCTCAGGACGGCGTAGAAGGCGGTGTATCCAGCGCGAATAAACCGACTAATAATCGGGCAACCTTTGGTAATCCTGCCGGACAGAAAAACTTCAGAATTCCGATTCTGGAAGATCCGGCCAGCCTGCTGCAGTTTATTACGGGCCGCGGTGAAGTCGATCTGTTCTGGTATGATCTGCCAGACCTTGATCTGTTCTTTGAATATCAGAAAACCTTCCCGGTCTATCCTGGTTTTAACGTTGGTTTCTTCGGTGAAATTGGTGCCAGTACCAACTTTGATTTTGGTTTCGATACACGTGGATTCCGTGAGTGGATGGAAACCGATTTTGATGTGGCTGAATCCTGGCGCTTAATAAATGGCTTCTATTTAGACGATCATGGCCTGGAAAATACCGTTGAAGATAAAGCTGAAGTAACACTGCGTGCTGCGGTAGGTGTTATCGCCAGTCTGGGGCTTGGTGGCCTGGTAGAAGCGGGTGTCAAAGGCGGTATTGAAGCGATTATTGGCTTCGATCTCAACGATATGGAAACTAACTTCCTCGATGATTTACCTGTCGGTGATGGCAAGCTCTATGGTTCAGAACTGATTGAGCGAATTACCCATGGCCCTCAGTGTTTGTTCGATATGACGGGCTCCCTGAACCTGTTCTTAGAAGCGTTCTTGTGGGTTGGTATTGATGCAGGCATCAGCAAAATAACCCTGTTTGAGGCTCGTAACCGCTTCGTTAACGAAGTGCTGGCAACGTTTGAACTTGAATGTATCCACCACGCGCCGGATCATATTGCTTCCTGGGAAAACGATGATCAGAGCACCGGGAACCTCATATTAAGCTATGACAAAGGCGCCGATAGCGATGCGCACAGCTACATAGTTGATGTCATTACGCCCGATGTTGATTTAACACTTCAGATGTTGTCTGAAGAGGGCTATCTCGATACCGAGTATTACACTAAGGCGGAAGAGACCGCTTTGCGTGATCGCATACGCACCTTGAAACAAGACAATCCGGATGAAGAGATCATTGTTGTCAGTACCGGGCTGGTAGCCGAAGTCTATCTTGCTAAAAATGTCAGCACCTTAACGATTGCGGGTACTTCACATAATGATCGCTATAGTTTGAAACGCTTAAACGGTCGCGTTGATTACATTGAGGTTGACCTGGCTGGCGGCAGTGACTTCATTGAAATGATTGCCGATCCTGATAAAACGGAGTTCCTGACGGGGCTGTACGTTAATGGTGGTGTGAACACCGGAGCGTCACTGGCGGAAGGTATCGAGGATGATGTTATATCCATAGATACTGCTTATCTTGGTAGTGGTAATGCGAACGATACCTATCTGATTGAAACCGGTGACGGTAACGACCAGGTGGTGGTAAAAGGTGAAAACTTTAGTTATGACGGTCTCACTGTTCGTGGTAACGCTGGCGACGATATCATCTTTACCGGTGACGGTCATGATCGGGTATTTGGTGGCGACGGTTTCGATACCATAGCGACTTATGGTGGTGATGATTACGTTGAAGGTGGTGATGAGGACATCACGACAGATATCGCGACCTTTACCGACCCGGATGGTAATCTGCGGTTAACCCCGATTTACCAATTAGATGGCACGCCTTACGCGCACTACAACGATCAGGGAATACCAACAGATGGTCCGGGTGGTCCAGCTTTAATCATTACTAAAGACAATTCGGTGTTCAGAACACAGTTTGGTGACTTCATCGACGGTGGTTTAGGCAGTAATACCATCCGAGGTGGTGCCGGTAATGATGAGATTTCCGTCGGTGGCGTAGACGAAGAAGGCAACCCTATCCTGGGTGGTGTAAATGATATTCAAGGTAATGCCGGCGACGATATCATCAATGCGGGTACCGGTTCAGTCGATGTCGATGCGGGGGATGGCGATGATACTGTTGTCTGGAATTACGCTCCGCTGGCGGCTGGCGCCAATCTGTTAATGTTGGGTGGGCAGGGTACAGATACCTTCGATATAAAAGTCAATGACGACGCCAGTCATGTTGATCTGCGTAAGCTCAATGCAGCACTTTTCTTAGCCGATGGCGTAACAAAAGATACCCGGGCTAAATTAACCATCGATTTCGCGTCTGATTATATTGTCATGGACAATATCGAATCGTTAAAACTCGATACCCAGAAAGAAAGTGACGATATCACTATCGGTGATTTGATGGACACTTCCCTGGTGAGTGTTGATATCACGTTAGGCCGGGATAAAGCCCGTGAATGGCAACCCGACCGTGATGTTGATGGTAATTATCAGGTGTATCCAGCTGATTACTCCGCCTTCCTGGCGCAAACACCTAAGTTGGATGAAAACGGTGATGTGGTTAAGGATTCCAATGGCAACATCATTTATGAACTGAAAGAACCTCAGAGCTATATCACAAATGTACGCCAGGGCGAGTACTTCTATCGTTATGATTTGCAGGAGGGTGGCAAGTATCTGACCACCTCTAATGGAGCACCGGTACTCGAGTCCATCGTTAATGTTGCCGACTATTTAGCCTCGTCACCGGAAAACAATCAGCAAGAACTGTGGTTGGCTGATGGACTGGATAACGTGACTCTGTTTTACGGCTACGATGATACGAAAATCGATGATGGTCGAACAGCAGGTAACTCAGCAACGATTACTGCCGGTATGAGTGCGGCTGAGGTGCAGGCCGCGCTGGAGTCTATTACCGCTATTGGTGTGGGTAACGTCACTGTTACACCGGCTGCAGCGGCAACTTTGAGTACTCATGGCACCCAAGCTAATCCATGGGTCATTACCTTTGACGGCGCGACCACTGATCTGAACAGCAACTATCTGGTGCTGGCACATCAGTATTATGTGCAGAAACATAGCGGCCCGATGACTGAGCGCAGCGATACTCGTGCACAGCAGTATCTGTATCATCTGGATGTGTTGGGGGCTGACTATCTGTCTAATCCGGATCACACACCCAATGTCACCACCATTACCGATACCATGAACGAGGTGCCTCGTAACGGTGCTCAGCTGTTGGCCTTTGACGTACTGGATTACAACGAAGACGCGCCTGCCGAAGTGAATGGCATTGTTTGGTATAGCAATGAAGGTGTTGCGCTATCGTCATTAATGACAACCGCAGAAGTGCAGGCGGCACTCGAAAGCCTGACCGGTATTCCCGCCGGAAGTGTGGGAGTGAGTGGTCAGGGAACGACGAATAACCCATGGTTGATTCGCTTCTCTGATAATCCGTCAGGGCCTGCAGCTGATGAAGCCTCTAAAGGTGCGGATGGAAATTTCCATACCTTTGAGTTTGTTACCGGTGGTAGCGCCCTCGGGGCCGGTATCATCACCAGAACCACGGTGTTAGGTGATGACATCAATCTGCCGACTAACGCAGAGCAATCGTTTACTATTCCGGCTGATACTAAAATAGCCGCTATTAGTTACGGCGGTGGCACTGTGATAGTCGACGTGGATGGCACACAAGCCTCTATCGAAGCAGCGTTGTTATCGCACTTTGCTCTTGATGATGTAATAGTGACTGCGGGTGATACCGCGGGTAGTTGGGTCGTACAAATACTGGATGCCATCACTGACGCGGATGACAATTATAGCGTGCTGAGTTTTGGCCTGCTTGATAGTAGTGCCAGTCCTGTCGCAGTTTCATCGCCTGTGTTTAGCGATGGAAATGGACAAACTAATGACAATAACAATCCACAGATTGAGTTTGCCAGTTCCTCGGCTATTTTGTATTACGGCAGTTCAGAGGTCTTTATTGACAAGAGTATGTCTGATGAGGAGTTGAGTCTTGCGATTCAATCATTAGGCTTAAGTGATGCTCTGATTGTGGTTGTGGGTGGTGACGGCAATGTTGGCACGCCCTGGGATATTACCCTTACGCCAGCAGATGGCGTGGCGATTGATTATAGTCAATTTAGTCTGTCAGCACTGACTACACAAACGGCTATATCTTCGACAGTTACCGATCATGTGACATTCCCTGCAAATGACCGTCAGGCCCTGAGTGTGCCTGCGGGCTCATTTGCAGCAGAGTTTTCTTATAACGGTCAGGCGGTTGATATTTCGCTTGATCTGGCTGCTTATAGCTTTGTCAACGTTGCCGGTCAGACAGTGCAGGTGTCACTGGCGCAGGCAACGGCTGCGGCCATAGAAGCGGCGCTTCTGAGCCACCCGGATATCACAGCAGTGAAAGCCACCTGGGGGTCTGAACCAGGCCAGTGGATCATTCAGTTGCTGGATGCCACGACGAATACCGATGATGACTTCTTTGACCTGAATCTGACCGTTGTAGAAAAGATTGCTGATGCGCTGTCTGTATCGGCCACGAATACTACACTGCCTAACCCTGACTATGTTGACGGCGTTAACGACCCAGCAGATGCGCTGTTCACCTTCACGAATGGAGAGCAGAATATCAACTTCAGTACCGATTCTGCCATGGTTTGGTACGGTACTGAGAAAGTGCTACTGAACAGCACGATGACTGAGGCCGATATTCTGGCCGCGTTTAGTACTATCGATGCGTTAAGAGCCTCCGTTGTTGACGTTGTTATCAGTGGCGATGGTGACTGGACAATCAGCTTCTCTCCTCTGGATACGACTAACACCGATTATGACGTGATGAAGTTGGCTGAAATTTCTGAGGTCGCTGTTGCGGATCAGGAGACAATTGAATCTCAGGTGATGGTCAACAACGGGCGAGTACAGAATTTAACGCTGACCGCGGGTCCTGTGTCGCTTTGGTATGGCGATAAAGCGATTGATATCAGTGTTTTGAGCGCTGCATCGATAGAAGCAACCCTCGAAAAATTTGATGCTATTGATGATGTGTATGTCACCGGGACGGGTTCTTCTGTTGATCCATGGCAGGTTACTTTCTTGCAAGCGGAACAATCAGAGGATGGCTCTTATCTGCAGTTGCGCTCAGAGCAATACACACTGAGCGGCACCGTCGTGCAGGCTTCTACAGCGTACTCGCGCGACCTGAGTCATGGGGTCATCGCCACGCAAGAGTTGTATCTGGAAGACTGGCAGGATCATGCCTATTTTTCTTACAACGGCGAATCGGTGGTCTTACAGCGTGATATGAGCGCGCTTGAAGTGGAGCTGTATCTTGAAACGCTGGATACCATTACCGATGTCTGGGTGGGTGGTACGGGTATTGAAAATGATCCATGGACCGTCGCCATTCTTGATGCTGATCTCAACAACGATGCCCCTTATGTTATGGACCGCTTCATCAACATCCAGAATATGGAAGTGAAAGCGGATGTTAATACGTCAGATAACAAGCAACAGCAATATATTAATAAAGCGGATGTTGTTACAGGAACCTACCTGTATTACGGCGATCTCAGCATCCAGCTAGGCACCGCTGATCTGACCGAGAGTGGTTTACAAACTGCTTTGCTTAATGGGGGTATAGGCGGACCTAATGTGTCTGTTCATGAGGAAGGAAGCGTATTCAGAATCGCTTTTGACACTACGGCCAGCCAGGCGATTGTGGTCAACCCTGCGGATGCAGGTTCTCTGGAGAGTTTAGCTGTCGGGCTGGATATTAACGTCAACATGACGCTGCCGTTGGGTGTCAACAGCACAACATTCAGCCACCCGGATTACGCTTCAATAACGGTAGACTTAACCGCTTTGAATGCCGCTAAGATCGTTGCCGATGAAGCTGCGGATGCGGCAGCACTTTTACCCAGCGATGTGGCTCTGGAGAATACCGCTATTGCCGCTGCTACGGCCGCGAGTAATGCTGCCCTTGCCGTTGTTACTGAACTGCAAACAAAGTTCGCTGCCTGGAACGCTATTGACCCATTGGGTAATGCGACTCAGGTAACGGTCGATGGTGATGGCTTAAGCCGCAATACGACCTTTACGATTGCTTTAGCCGGATTTTCTTCTCAGGTACCGATCATCCAGACTTACGACTTCAGTGGGGCTGGCGTACAAGCGCTGATTGACAATATGTCATCCAGCTACAAAGTCATTGAACGGGTAGACTCTGCGGGTAACTGGAGCATTGAGCTCAACGGCGCAGGTGATTACGCGGTACTGCCGCTGAATTCATCAACAGGCACCTCTGAAGGCTATTTGTCATCGTTCCAGACCATTGAGCAAAATGTGCCGCGCATGGTTGAGAAACCTACCTGGTCCATTCCTGCTGGGGGCGGTGAAGCGGTATTGGATGGCGGTACCGATTGGTTTGAAGAC
Source organism: Oceanospirillales bacterium (assembly GCA_018223185.1). GTDB lineage: Bacteria > Pseudomonadota > Gammaproteobacteria > Pseudomonadales > Balneatricaceae > Amphritea. Next base: position 128,817 of record JAAEYW010000003.1, read on the forward strand.
CCTACTTACAATACCGATAACGCTAACGATAGCGTGTTAATTGAAGGGGGGGACGATGCCAGTATCCAGGATTACTTTACCGTAGGTCACGAGCTGCGCGAGACCGGCCTGGTGGATGATAACCTTGATCCTATCTTCTCAAAAGATCCCGAAACGGTACAAGTTGTCCATCGACGTGTTGATTTCGCTGAAGCCGATAACTTAAGTGAGCGTCAGGTGACGATCATTATTCGTGGTATTGATCGCAAACCAAACGAGTCGGACGTCACTGATAAGTTCGATACCATTAATATCAATGCACTGGGCGGTGATGATTTCATCATTGCGGGCTTCAGCCCGAATGAAGAACCTATTCTGGGCAATAGAATCAATTCTGATGCGGTCATACTGTCACGGGCTGTGGATAATCTGGGTCTTAGCGGTGGTGATGGTGACGATCGTCTGATTGGTAGTAACTATAACGACCGAATCAACGGTGGTGAGGGTAATGATGTTATTACCGGTGGTCGTGGTACCGATATATTCGAAGATATCGATGTCGATAATAATGACATCGATACCCTGATAGAACAGCGTGACCTGAACTTCAGCTTGTCGGATGATTCATTCAAGGTGACAGGCCAGCAGCAATCATTGCTGGATTCTACAAAAGATGTCGCCATTAATGAAGATGAGACAACGGTTGGGGTTTTTGAGCAGTTTGAAATATACGGTGGCGCAAGTGGCAATGACTATGGCGTGAGGGATTTCACCAAAGGCGCTTATTTTGACGGCGGCTTTGGTTCCGATAACTACGTGATGACCCTCAGCGGCAACGTTGATGATCAGTCCAATATTCATATCATGGATAGCGGTACCGGTGCGACTGAAAGCGATGTGCTGGAAATTTGGGGTGCTGATGATGCGGATGACCTGCTCCACTTAGATGTTGATACTCAGTATCAGCTGTTAGAGCGGAACAGAGATTCAATAACTAATGCTCTCAGTGATTTCGTTCTGAGTTATGACGATATAGACATCAATGTATCTGCTTCGGATACTGCAGGCAGCATACAAACCAAATTGGCTAGCGCTGGGATAACCGCTCGAGTGGCTGCTGTAGGTGGTGATGCGCTGATGATTGAGCTCATAACAGCGCCCCTGACCTCAGAAGATAAATTCATGCGCTTTGAGGTTGCAGATGCGACGGCGGCTACGGTGTCTGTTATTCGCTCCTTTGTTGAACGTCTGGCTGAAGATGGCACCGGTGCAGCGTTGTTGGCTGGCAAGCCTGATATCGACGCGATGTTTGAGCGTAAAGATAACGAGATTCAGGTCTTCAGTATATTGCCTGATCAGACTGGCAGTTATACCTTAAGTTACGATGGTGTCTCTACCAGCCTATTAAACAGTACCGATGATGCGGCCACTATAAAAGCGGCGCTATTAGCGCTTACAGATCCAATCACCGGCGAGAAGAAGATCACGGATGTTAATATCAAGGGGACAGGGACTAACCGTGACCCCTGGTATGTAACGTTTAAGGATGCGGTACAGGATGTTCAGGGCAACTTCCATCTATTACAGTCAAGCAACTCTGCACTGATCAATAAACCGGTTGATATTGCTGATGCGATTGCCAGCACTACCCCATCAATCTCAATGGCAGACCCTGAGTTCTATCAGCGGGTTTATTACACCGAAGGCCTTGGCACTGTGTCGGTTCATGGTGGCGGTGGCAACGATACCTTTGTTGTCGATGGCACCATGGCTTCTCTGAATGTCTCCGGCGATGCGGGTGATGATAACTTCCTGATCGGACGTGTTATCGAAACCCACTTTGTGGATGATGGCCATGGCGAGCTGATCGAAGTGGTCAAAGGTCGCAATGGTATTACTGACGGTGTTAATGACAATAGTTTCTTCTATGGCGGTATCGGTGACGACTATTTTGAGGTCAACCACAACATTGGCCAACTGTCCTTATATGGTGAGGCGGATGACGATACTTTCTTCCTGAAATCTCACTTACAAAGTGGGGTAGCCCCTTCGGGTGCTGCGACTGACACCGGCGGTGGCGGTATTGTTGCTGGCGCTGGCGATGAGAATAATCTCACCGCTGAAGATGAAAAAGACACCATGATTAACTACGTGCAAAATAATCGCGTATCTATTTTTGGTGGCTCAGGTTTCGATACGCTGATTCTGTCAGGCACGCGTCTTGGCGATGAGTTTAATATCTTTACCGATGAAAACGATAAACAGTATATCTACGGTGCGGGCCTTAAAGTTGAAGGTGTTAAGGGTATCGAACGTCTGGCCCTGCTGACCGGTGCAGGTGAGGATATTATTAACCTGTACGGACTGAATGCCGATATAACCCTGTTGCTGAGTCTGGGGTCTGGCAATGACCATATCAATTACGGTGGTGCCGGTGGAACGTTTAACGTTACTTATCCGGAATCCAATGCCACCTATACCGTCGAGCAGAATGTGCTTGATGACGCGTTGGTTTCGCAAACTATTACTGATAATAAGGTTGTCTTCACCAAACGTGATAACAGCTTCGATGCAGCCGCGTGGGAAGCCTTCTTCCAGAAATGGGTGAAGGCAGATGCCAACCCTGTTATTGATGAGGCTCACTGGCGTCTGTTTGAGGCTAACTTAACCGTAGCCTTGAAACTCTTCGCCCAGGGCGTTGAACGGGCACGCTACAACCCCGTGAATGGCGTAAGCTTGTCCAGTATTGAGCAGAAACGCTATGGCAACTGGCTTTTCAATGTCCGTCAGGATAATACCGCAGCAGTGAACGCTTACGTTCAGAATACCAACTTGCTGGAACAGGCTCTGAACTTCTCTGGTCAGGAGTGGGGACAAAGCTTCCCTGATGGTGACTGGGAAAATTATTTCGCCAGTTACGCTCCGATAGAAGATGTAAAAGTAATCGAACTTGGTCACGCTATAGCGCCAGAGTTGCCCGATGAGATCGATTTTGATCTGTTCAATAGCCTGGCTGATACGGGGTCGATCAATGCGGGCAATATAGCGCTGGACGATGTTTTCTTCGGAACCTACTTAAACTGGGTTATAGGCCAGACGGCCGCCGGCAGTATTATTCAGAGTGATGGAGTTCGCCTGGGCTCGTCTAACAGCGACACTGAAATTGATAATTGGGGATACGATCCCGATCTGTATCAGACTGATGTCTATGTGCGCAATGTGCCGGTTTATCATCAGGCCAGTTACTGGTTCTTTGGGACACATCACTACACCTATACCACGCCCTGGGGGGGCGTTACCGGCGTAGGCAAAGAAAAATACGCGTCATTTGATCGAATCGGTGTTGAGGGAACAACGCCGGGTAAAGATATGTTCTGGGATATGATCTCGTTGTTTTACGATGTTGAGGCGAAGAAGGAAAGCGATACCACCATTAACGTCGTCCAGGATTATAGCGCCGAAGAAATTACCGGTACGGCGGCGTATAAATTTGACAATCTGCCTGAGCGTAGCGTGCTGAAAGTACTGCCTGCGAACTACGATATGTCGCGGATTGCCGGTTTAGTGCGTGTCGTGGGCGGAGCGGATACCGATACGGTTACCGTGAATGCCAGAGATACTTCAGGCCTGGACATTACTTTAGAGAAACAAGAATTAGAAACGGTGGATTTTGATTTTAATCTCACCAAATTAGCTGAGCTGACCGACGGTACCGGCTTCACCCCGGATGACTTGAAGAGCGCTTTAGTCCGCGCGCATAAAGATACTCAGGTGGGCGTTCTCGATGACCTGCTGAACGGAGTTGTCGCTGAGGCCAGCATTACCTTGTCGAAAGACCTGCTGGTGGAAGAATTCACAGCACTTCAATACCTCAACCCATTACAAACCGCAGTAACGGCATTGGCAAATTCAAACCCTGTTGTGTCGGATACGACCTTTATCGATCGCTTAGATGGTTTTGTTAAACGCGGTTTGCAGTTGATGGGCGAGAACCTTATCAGCACTTATGATTTCTCTCTCGATGTATTGGATGCCTTGCTGATTGATCCCATGCTGGATGAAATACCTTCTTCTGGCCTGAAGACTGATGTTATTGCTCGTCTTGAAGGTTTGAGAAGCTATCTGGATCTGTCCGGCGTACGTGCGCAGCTTAAAGACGGTAGTTTACCGGGCGGCAGAGTGTACGACATCGCGTCTGATTCCGCTCTTAGAGTGTATAAGCAGACTCAGCTGGATACATCGATTCGTTCTACGAGCTATGAATATTCGCAGAACATCTGGGATGACGCTACCTGGGATGCGGCGTATGACTGGAATGCGTCTCTGGGTGACTATGTTGGTCGTTTAGACCCTAACGCCGATGATGTTCAGGCACTCACCCGTAATGATAATGGCTGGGGGGATGGCCCGCAGGCTGATAGTACGGCGGGTAAAACCAACTACAACGTTGTGCGTGAGATTGATACCCGTGAAATTCTGGCGATCAATTACACCGTGGGTGATACCTCTGGTGTTCAGGGTGTTAATTGGGTCAGCGGTACTGTTGGTAATAGCAACGATACACGGGGTAAGGAGATTCTTCTTAATAACATGTATTCAGAGATCATCGATAATCTGGATCACTCCTATTACAGCTATTCTTACTATGGTGTCGGTGCCAATCACGAAGTCATTCTGGAAGCGGTCGCGCTGCGTCGCTTTAATCAGGATAGCGGGGCCAATGATGTTGCGGCCAGTAATACGTTAGATGACGGTGTTTATCTGACGGCTGATAACTGGAAAGCTTATGCTGTTGTGGTGGGACAGAGTGCCATAGGTGATCTTGAGTTCAATGATGCTAACGTCACTCTCCTGATCGAAACCCTGGATGGTGGCCAGGCGCTGCGCACCGATGTCGAAGCCCCCTTGCTGGATGGCTTAATTATTACCCGTGATATCAATGGCCAGGCCGTGGATCATGAGATCAATATTAATGGCGTGCAGGACGACTATGGCTTCTATTTAGCTGAGTCGGTAGAAATTATCATGACGATCAACGAAACGCTGGTCGTCACCGATGAATTCGTGACCGGTAAAGGCGTGGTAGAGAGCGTTGTATCGTTCGATACGCTGCAAGGTTTAGGGCAATACGCAGTGCGTATGGTTGGCGTCGAAAACGTCGTCCTCTACCTGAATGCCGACGATGCCAATGACAACACACAGGTTGTCGTTGATAAAGTCGCGATCGAAAGCCTGCACCATGCAACCGACATTACGGTTAACACCGGGGCCGGTGGCGACAAACTATTCGTTTCAGCTGCCGGCGCTTCGAACATCGAATTAAATACGGGGGAAGGTAATGACTTCATCACCCTGTCTGATACCGGAGCATACGCTGAAGTTAATGCGGGGGCTGACGATGACACTATTCGGGTCAACTACAATGCCAGTGATTTGCAAACGAACCTTGATGGAATCGGTGGCGAACTGGTATTACGGGGTGAAGGTGGCTCTGATTGGTACTACATTGGTCTGGCCACTGAAGGTGAGTCAGAGATCACCATTGATGACGATGCTACCGATACTGGCTTTGACCGGGTTGCGATTCAGGGAACTGATCAGGCGGATAGCTTCCTGTTCCGCCCGGATGCTATTTTTGCTTTGCAGGTGGATGAAGAGGGTAATCCGATTGTTGGGGCACCCGTTCAGCGAGTTAATTATAACATCGATACTAACGACGAAATTAACGTCTATGGTCGCGCTGGGAATGACAGTTTCACCTTTGATGATACCACCGCAAAGATGTCAGTTTATGGTGATGCCGGTGACGATACTTTCCAGGTAGGGCAGGTATTTAATTCAGCCAGAAACAATGTTGAGTCTGGTCTGAAGCCGGAGGACTATTTTGATACTACCCTTGTGACCCAGGGTTATATCAGTAACGGTATCAGCTACGATGCGTCGCTTAACGGTGGCATCGGTGAGGATAGTTTTGTTGTCTATCGCAACGTTGCTTCTGTTGATCTGAACGGTGATGAAGATAACGATACCTTCCTGATTCGCAGTTTCGTCCTGGTAGATCCTGAAGATGAAAACGCCCCTGTTACCAACATCAATGGTGGTCAGGGGGCTGACTTCATCAACTACGCGATGAATGCACCGGTGAATATACGGGGCGGTGATGGTCTGGATACCGTTACTATTCTGGGTACTGAGTTCGGTGATGATTATGTGATTACTGAAAACGGTGTTTATGGTGCCGGTCGTTTTATTGGCTTTGAAGGGGTAGAACGATTAATTATTAATGGTATGGAAGGTAACGATAACTTCTATATTTACAGTACCAGTGAAAATCTGGACCTGAACCTGATCGGTGGCCTGGGCAGCGATACCTTTAATACAGCCGGTGGTAATGACGGTAATGCAGTGACCGTTGTTGCTGATGATCTTCAGGGTCACAGTGGTCTGTTGGAACATACCTTAACTACCAATGACAGTCGCTTCCTGGCGTTAACTAATACCATCTCTGCCGATGTGATGGACGATGATGAAGCGGGTGTTATTGTTCGTCCTGTCGGTTCATCAATCCGTACATTTGAGAAAGCCGCGGGTGTTGTTTTAGCCGATAGGAACAAAACCAATAATACCTATGAAGTGGTTTTGACCCGTGCACCGCAGGATGTTGTGCGGGTAACCGCGAGCGCAGTTCTGGCAACTGAGCTGGAATTGAAGCAGGGCGGTAAAGGTGTCGCTCTGAATGGCAGCGAAGACTCTACAACGCTTATGTTCGATCGGACTAACTGGTTTATTCCTCAGCTGGTCACCGTCACGGCTCCTGACGATGATCTGGCTGAAGGTGTTCGTAATGTTGTGATTCGTCATGCGGTTCAAGAGGGTGATACCGATCAGGATGGCGATGGGTATGATCGTATTCTGGTGGGTCAGATTTCAGCAGAAGTCGTGGATGATGATCTGACGTCACATAAAGTGATTGATAATAATCCTGATGTGACCGTGACCCTGATGAGCAATAATCGCTACCAGGTAGCGTTATCCCAGGCGCCAACGGCGGATGTTAAAATTGAAATTGATACGCCAGATTCCATGGCGACGGATAAAACAATTTTAACCTTTACCGCAGCAAACTGGGAGCCTCAGGTGGTCTCTTACAGTGACGCTAATGGCGGTGAGCCAGATGGTTTAATCTCCCACACCATAATCACTAATGATGCGTTCTTTAGTGGACAGGTCATGGGCAACATTGATGTACGTTCAGTATCTCCAACCGTTCTGATTGCTAAGAGTAGCAGTGAGCCGCTCGTCGCTGAAGCAGTCGCTTCTCTGCGTAGTGATAGCTATGAGTTGATGTTAAGTCATCAACCATCGGCTAACGTGACCATCACTATTGAGAGTGACGGGCAGTTATCAACCGGTGGTGTAACCCAGCTGATTTTCACTCCGCAGGATTGGTTCAAGGCTCAAACGGTTACCTTTACTGCCATAGATGATTCAGTCACTGAAGGAATTCATTATGGTCGTTTAAGCCATACTGTAAGCAGTACTGACCCATACTACAACGGTCTGGCTATGGGTGTGATTGATGTCACCATCGCGGATGACGAATCACCCACCTTGTTGATTCTTCAGGATAATGGCCGTGCGCAAGTCACTGAAACGGGGGCTGAGGCGGTGCTGGGCGAAGGCATGGTACTGGTTAACAGTACTGGCAGCTCGGTTGACGCGAGCTTTGGCCTGGCGGAAGTGGAAGAGTTGCAAGGCAATGATACCTTCAAGACGGCTCAGGATCTGAGTGCAGCGCGCTGGACAACTGCGACAGACCCTACTATCGCAAATTCTAAAGCGGCACCGCACATTACTGTTAATGGCCGTGGCGATGGCACGAGAGATTACTTTAAGTTCACCGTGACTCAACCGATGATTGATGCTGCAGGTCTTGCCGGGATTGATTTCTGGGCGGATGTGGATTCGGATTATGCTTATGGAGACAGTGTTTACTGGCAGAGCAAAACCAACTTGTTGAAACTGGATCAGGGGCAAACGTCGGTTCTGCCCGCTACCTATTACAACAACAGCTACATTAATTACAAAATCACCGAAGCGGGCACCTACTTTGTTGAGGTTGAAGGTAATACGAATCGCAACAATCCCGTATGGGAAGGCGTGCCCGAAGGCACTGATTATAAGCTGCATCTGAGTTTGCCGCAGCAGGTCACTACAGAGTTCGACTTCACCCAGTCACCACTTCTGGAGGTCGAGGATGAAACGTACTTCTACAACGGCACCGGTGGACAAACCATCAGTGACATTGATGGTGACATTCTGACGGGCAGTAACAACAAAGGGTGGTATACCGAACCCAATATTCTGATTGGTAATGTCGACGTAGGTGGTGCAATTGACGACTCTATGTCACACATTACTATTGAAGGTGGTGGCTCTTATAAAGCGGATAGTTACATATTCGAAGTGACTAATGACATGTTGTTCAGCGCAGCAGGTTCCGTTAACAGCGGTGACTCTACCCTCGGTAGCTCCAGCGGATGGTATACGTCGGCGGGTATAAACTTCCCGGCAACAGTTAAAGCGGGTGATAAATGGCATGTGACTGTTTCGGGTGTGACTTATGATGTTGAGGCTGCGGGTACCAGTGGTGTCGATGTTGCTACGTCACTGCTGAATAAGCTAAAAGATGCCAATACCGGATTGGATAGCTTCTTTACCGTAGCTAAAGGCAGCTCTTCAGACGATGTCGTGATTACCAATACGACAAACGGCTTTAAGTTGTCGATTACCCATGAAACTGCTTATTCTGCGGTGCAAACATCTACGGCATTGCGGGAAACCAGTCTGGTTCTGAAAGCACCTTCATTTGGTGTTGCTAATGGACAGGATTGGATCGTCACCATTGATGGTCAGGATTACACCTTCGATAAGTCTTCCGGTGCGGATAACCTCAATACTGTTGGTGCGGGTATGGTTGGCGCAGTCAAAGCGGTGCTGGGCCAGGACTATCGGATTGAATACGACAATGGTACTAAGACGTTAACTATTACGGATAATGCCAGTAAAGCCGTCAGCGTCAGAGTGGTCGATGACAGGACTGTTGATACAGGCTCCACTCAGTTAATTGAAGCGACCTTCACTGTATCCGGACCAGTCAGTACGGCTAAGACCTGGTGGGTAGAGGTCGATGGCCAGCGAGGCAGCTATACCAGCAGTTATACCAAAGCCTCTGACGCGCCTAGTCTGGCAGATATCGCTGCGGGTATTCAAACGGACCTGAATACGAAGTTACAGGCCTTGGCTGCTTCCACTTATCAACTTACGGCAACCACTAATGGTTTCAGTGTTAAGCAACTGAAGGGTCAGGATATGACCACCGCTGATAGTGGGGCCGGTAGTACAGGAGCCGTAGCCCGATCCGCAGAAGTTATTCAGCAAACACTGGTTCTTGATGGAAGCATAAACGCTGAAAACTGGCGTGTTCTGGCTGACTCAACAGCCGTGGCCAGCAATGCCACTGCCCCAACGACCGATACTGAACTTGATGCTGTGGGGACCGATCTGGCCACACAGCTGACGTCTGGTGCTTATACCGCTACTTATGTCACCACAAGTAATACTCTGATGATCACCCTGGACAGTGGTACGACAAGTCCTGGTTTGACGCTGAATGCGGTGGTGACGGAGAGTGTTGAAGCTTCTCGAGCAAGCGCTGACGTGACGGTTTACTCTCAGGCCTTAACGATTGATTCTGGTTACAGCCATAGTAGTAGTGATGTCTGGACCATAGAGGTTAAGGATTCTGATAATAATGACGTTGCCTACACCGGCAGTTCATTGTCGACGATTTATGGCACTGCCGGAGCGTCTGGGGGATTAGCGGGTGTAGCCACAGCGCTGACTAACGGATTAGCGGGTATTACGGTGACAGTGGTGGCGAATGCCTTAGTGTTCGTCGCTGATGATGAAAGTAGTGTTACAGCCAGTCTGACGATTAAAAACAATGAATCATTAGACCAGCCAAGCTCTGATAGCAGAGAGCGGTACGATCTGTATGCCTTGGATTTGGATACTGACTCTTCACCTGCTGTCGGTGATGCGTGGTCAATTACAGTCAATGGCATCACGTACACGCATTTAGTGACTCAGAGCGATATAGATGCGGCTGATCCGATTAATCAGGTCGTTGCCGATGGTTTGATGAGTCAGCTTTATACCGCCGGTCTTAGCAACACGGCAACTGCCGCTGGTAATCAGGTGTTAGTTAATGCCGGTATTGATGACGCCATTATTTCGAATGGACGCAAAACTCAGGTTCAGGGCTTGTTCGATATCGACTACGGTAAAGCCTATAGCGATAGTTCAACTTACAACTATAGGAGTGATTCGTTTACATCTTCAGGCACTATTTTTGACACTCTCACAGAGTCCAGACGTGTAGTTGACACTCAGGTGACATACTCACAAGCCTATGTGCCTTATATGAAAGTGTTTGACATGACATCTCTGCCTGGGGATCCAAATTACAGTGTTAACGGCACAGAGATGACGTTTGATAAAGACTTTAGCTGGTTAGCGGATAACGGCAGTAGTAGTGGGCAGGATCCTATGCTGGAATTCCTGTTTGCTAATCAGGGTAGTTATCGGGTCGAAGTCGGTTATTCAGTGACGTACACAACAGATGTTATGGTGCGTACTGAAGTCACTACCTATACGCAGACGTTGTTTACCAGCTCATATAGCAATTCAGTCACCTATGACAGCAATACCTATTCAAATACCTATCTTCAGGGTATGACTGAAAACTATAAGCTGAATATTTCACTCGATGGTCATGCTACCGACAGTAATTATGTGAAGATGGACGGTATGTTGTTGAAGGTAACCTCGGGTATGAATGCGGGTAAGGTAGCGATTATTGATAGCTATGATGCGGAAACCGATACCTATACCTTTAAGAATGCTGCTGATGTTCTGGCGGACAAAAACTACGACGAATATAACCGTCGTCATGGGGATAATCTGGTTTCAACTCTGAGCCTGAGTGCGGGTGATCGTTTTGAAGTCAGCTACCTGATGACTGACGTGGAAGGTTATGTCGACGAAACCTGGCAGGATGACTCCTATCAGGTGGTGTTGTCAGGTCAGCCAATGGTCCTCGATCCAGTTACAGGTTTAATGGTGCCGGGTTCTGTTACCGTTGATTTTGCCGGAATAGAAACGCGTACGTATCATAGTAACTACGCCTTCGAAGACGGTAAAACGGCTGAGCACAATCTGGTTCAGGTAAATCCGGGTACGTCGAGCATCACCTTTACGGGTGGTACGCCTGCGGCCGGGCAGGTTGCCTGGGATGACATTCAGACCGTTACCCTGTCCGCAGTCGATGACAACATTATTGATGGTGGTGATGCGCAGGTATTTGAGCCGTTAGGCGAACGCCTTAACCGTATTCGCGGGCCTATCTCTATCGACGGTGGTTTGGTTGAAAGTGCCGGTCAGACCCTTAAAAACCCACTCTTATTGCCAGAGGAAAATAACTGGTATAAAACCGAAGGCACTCTCACCTCGATTGCTACTGTCGGTGGTGAAATCGTGGTAACAGACAGCGCCGCAGAGTATTGGGATAAAGACAGCTTCACACACGTGGATGGCTTCAATCTCGACCTTGAGAACGGTCTGTTTGAACTGGTTGTGGTCGATAACGCCACGGGCGAAACCGTTACTATGGAGATTAAGTCTCAGAATGGTCAAACGTTCACCTTAGTCGGAGACTGGCCAGATGGTGTTGAGCCAACGGCTCGGGATTACTACATTAATCCCGTGAACATGAACACCCGGGTGACAGAAGATACTCAGGTTGACGTGCTCAATCTTTATAATAGTGCCAGCCCTGCAGATGAAACTGGCATCATAACCGCCGACCGTATTAGCGGCTTTGGTATGGGTGAGCAAATCAAGCTGGGAGATGAAGTGATCCCTGGCGGCATCCGCTATGCGAACCTTGAAGCGCTTTCTATTGAGTTGAGCGAAGGTATTGATGACCTGACGATTCAATCGACCCATGAGGGCAGCACTACGATTGAAACCAAAGGAGGGAATGACCGTATTTCCGTCGAAACGGTGGCAGGTGCGCTGACTCTTAAGACCGGCGATGATGACGATATTATTACCGTGGGTAGTCAGCAGCAATTAGCCGATGAGATTGCGGCATTGCTGGTGGTTGATGGTGGAGCCGGTAATAACCAGTTGATCATTAATGATTCTGGTGATGCCGATAGCAACGAAATGTTTGTGACTTACGATAGTATTACGGGTTTGGATATGCCGTCGTTGGCAGAGATTCAGTCGCTCTATATTCGGGCCGTATCCGGAAGTTACATCCTGGATATTGATGGTGTGGCGATAGCTATTCCTGATCTTGAAGAAGCGACGTTACTGACGGCTCTGAGGACTCACTATAGTGCTGGACCAGGCTTAGTGGTTGAGCGTGAAGAGGTCGTTAATGGTTATGCCTTTACTATTACCTTTGGTGGTGAATTGGCAGGTAAGTTGATTCCGCAGTTGGAAATTACTGATATGACGGGTCTGAATGCGGCAGCTGATGCGACCGTCGAAGTGAGAGCCAGTACCGTGAGGCAGGGTTCTTTAACGGCGCAAACAGGTCAGATTCAAACAGTAACACCGGCATCAACGGGTGCTTATCAGTTGGAAGTTCTGGGTCAGTTAACAGCATCTATTTCGGTAACGGCAACTCAGGCTGAAATCATAGAAGCGTTACGCCCAATATTGAACCCGAATAACAAGCCTGCTTCGTATGTAAATGATGATCTGTCGGATCAAAAAGATTTCTTACCGTACACTGACAATATCTCTGTCACACGGGTTGGCGATGAATGGCTGATTCAGTTCCGGGGTGAGTATCGCGATGTTGAAATTACTAACATCGTTGGTGATGCGACTTTTGAAACCCGAATGGATGGTATCAACTACTACAACATTAATACGCTGGATATTAATTTAGGTAGCGGTAACGATAGCGTCAATGTGCTGTCGACTCATCAGGACACTGAAACCAACATTAATACCTTTGCCGGTGAAGACTCGATCTATGTTGCCAGCGACGCCAACGGTGATTTAACCAATCAGGCGGGCGCTCACGGTGATTTGGATGGCATTCTTGGTGAGTTGAATATTGATGCTGGTGCCGACGCTAACTCACTATTTGTCAGCGACTTTGATACTCAGGTTGCCAATAATGCTACTTTAAGTTCGTTGTCGGGTGTCGGCAGCATAATAGGCATGTCGGTTGCTGATATTACCTACACCGCTAGCGGCGGAAATTATAATAACGATCTGGTTATTTGGGCAGGTAAAGGTGTCGATCAGTTCAGCGTCGAGAGCCTGTATCTGGAAGGCGTTAGTGTCACCAGCCTATACGGTAACGAAGGTGGCGATACCTTTACCATTACAGCGACAGATGATCTGCTGAACCCGGCTCATGCAATACTGGCGCCGCTGGGCGATAGTGAAGCCCGTCGTCTGGATATCTTCGGCAATAGCGGTGAAGATGAGATTTATGCTGGCACTGCGACTATGGCTATTCGCGTTCACGGCGATGAAGATAATGACCTTATCTACGGCAGCCAGGGGGATGATGTGTTGTTTGGTGATGCTGGCGATGACCGTATCTTCGGCAACCAGGGTAACGATATTATCTATGGTGATGAAGGGCGCGATACGCTTGAGGGTAACGATGGCAGCGATACTATAAGCGGTGGTTCTGAAGACGATATTATCAGAGGTAATGCCGGTGATGACTTTATCTTCGGAGATGCCGGTAACGACATCCTCTTCGGTGATGAAGGTTCAGCACAGGATGCAACTGGAAATGACCTGCTGGCCAGTGAGTTGGATGATCTTTCACTTATCACCAGCGATGAACTTGCCGTGAATGGTGCAGACACCATCGATGGTGGTGAAGGCAATGATCGAATCATTGCCGGTCTGGGCGGTGATGTTGTGGTGGATGCGAGTGGCGACAACGTTGTGCTGGGTGACCTGGGTTCAATCGGCTATACCGGTGTTAGTTCCGGTAGTGCCGGAACCATCACTTTTGTGCGCAGTGACAATGTCAACGGCGGTGCTGACAATATTCAGGTAGGTAGTACTTCCGGTAACAATATTGTTTTAGGTGGCCAGGGTGGAGACATAGTGGTGGCCGGTGCTGGCGAAGACGTGATTCTGGGGGATACCGGCGAAGTGTTTCTTGAAGATGGCCAGTTGAAGAGTATTGTTACCAGCAACGAAGGTGCGGGGGGAGACACTATCTCTTCTGGTGCTGGTGATGACATTGTGTTTGCTGGTTTGGGCAGTGATGAAGTTAATTCTGGTGCTGATAATGACATTGTCATTGCTGATACGGGTATCCTTGAATATAACTTTACGGCTGAGCCTGCGCTATTCATCCGGAATGATGTTGATCCGACCCTGGGTGGAGACGATACGCTTAATCTTGGCGCGGGTAATGATATCGGCCTGGGTGGTGCAGGTTCCGATACTATTAACGGTCAGGATGGTGAGGATGCCATCTTTGGTGACTTTGTTGAAATTACAATATCTGCTACCGGTATGAGAGACTTCCAGTCTACCTTACCCACCTTTGGTGCCAGTGATCTGCTTTCAGGTGGAGACGGATTCGATATTATGGTCGGCGGCGCTGGCTTCGACTATTACGACGGCAACTTAATCACCGATGTTATTATTGGAAACTATGCCCGAATTCAGGACTCTGCTGATTTTACGTCGCTTTTGATTGTTTCTGACCCGACCGATCGTGAAGTGATATCTTCCAGCTTATTTGGCATCTATGGAGCGGGTCAGGGGGGGGAAGTTGAACAACCCAATGTAACCTTTGGCAATATAGACAATGCTGACAATTCCCCTCTGCGGACAGATACAGCGTTGCGTTTTACACCACTACTGAATGGTGAAGAGCTTTCCCGAATGTCGGACAGTGAGCTGCAAGAGTTTTTGCGAAATCTTCCGCTGCTTTCTGTTGAAGAACGAAGAAGCTCTGGTCACATGTATCGGGCTGAAACTGCGCCAGAAGAAGATAAGACGCCTGCTGCACCAGTGGAACCAGAAGATGGCATAATTCCGGTCGCCGCAGTGAATAAGCTTTCAAACAGTAATGGGGCCTGGAAGCCAGCAGAGGGCTATTCTGACAACCGCTCTAAGGATTATATTGCTGAAGTAGGAAGTGAATACTCGATACCTTTGAGTGCTCCTCTGTCAGACTCCGTGGCTGTTGGACTTCTGTTAGCCGCCAATGTGGCAGGTCAGCGAGGATGGCGACTGAGTCGCTTAAGTGATGAGGAGAGTGTTATTCAGGGAGACTTGCAAGACTTGCGTAAAACTCAGTCCAGCCGGAAGTATTCTATCTGGCAGAAACAGGACGTTACATTAAATTATTCAAACGAAAAACATTGAGGAATAGAGATGTCTGGCGATACTGTAGAAAAAAAGAAAGCAAGTGGACCGACAATTCGTTGGGACGATAGCAAGATGCGAAGTACTTACTCTAATGTATGCAATGTTTCCAGTACACGAGAGGAAGTGACTTTGTTGTTTGGAACTAATCAGGCGTGGCGTGCAGGACAAAAAGAAGTCGGTATTGAATTAACTGATCGTATGATCGTCAGCCCTTTTGCAGCTAAGCGTTTATCTCTGCTGTTAAGCAGTGTGGTTGCAGAATATGAAAAGCGTTTTGGTACACTCGATGATGCAGCAAGCATAAAGAAAGATTGATTAGTCGACAGTTGGCTGACTTATAAACGCTTCGGTATGTTTTGACATGCCGGGGCATTTTTATATTTATACAGATAAAAAAAGAATTTATTTATGGGTGTGATAACTGCTTCGTTGCCGGATTCAATTCAGCAGCTGAATGGGTTGCTGGATACCCATCATGAGAATTGGCACTTTACCTGGCTGGAGTGGTTGTGCAGTCAGCTACCCCAGGTTCGTGTAGGATTAGTCGTTGCCGATGAGTCACAAAGTGGGCAGTTTCACTCGGTTGCTGTCTGGCCGGAAGTGGACGTTCAGGACAAATTATTGCTGGATGCAGCAGAAGAGACTCTGAAGAAAAAGCAGCCACTTATCATGCCTTTAAATGATGGTAAGCACCATATTGGCAGTTATCCTGTCTTTGTCGATGGAACCCTGCGCGCCGTTGTTACATTGATGCTCAGTGCAGAAGATGAAGCTGAACTACACAAAGCGTTGGCGGTTATTGAATATTGTGCAGGATGGCTTGAGTTACGCTTTTCCCGAAACCTCTTAGGTGTTGTGGCCCGGGATAATCAGCGTCAGCATATTGTCATTGATAGTATTGCTTATGTCCTCGGAGAGCGTGATTTTGAGCATGCCGCGCTGCGTTTTGTGAATCTGATGGGGCAATATCTGGATGCCGAGCGCGTCGTGCTGGGGTTTGTGAAAAATGCTGAGTTAGAGGTTCATTCTGAATCAGATAGTAGCGGTCATAGTAAAAAGCATGAGTTAGTCAAACTAACTACACAGGCTATGCAGGAAGCAGTAGATCAGCAAGAATCCATTTTATGGCCAGAGTTGGATGACCATAACCGCGTGACCCATGCGCACAATTTGTTAGCAAGTGAAAAGGGCCAGCGAGCACTGATGACTATCCCGCTGGTGGATAAGGAATCATGCTATGGAGCGGTTCTTTTTGACCGTCCCTCAGATCAGCCGTTCACCAAAGACGAACAACTGACAGCAGAAGCGTTGACTAATTTTGTCGGTGTTGTGCTTGAAGAAAAGCGACAATCTTGCTTGCCGTTGTATGCTTACATTTTTCGTAGTTTTAAAAATCAACTGAGTCTTCTGTTTGGTCCTGGACATCTGGGCCGAAAGATTGTGATTTTTAGCCTGCTTTTATTATCGCTCTTTTTTAGTCTGGTCTCTGGTAGTTACAACATAAGCGCGGATGCCGTTATTGAGGGGGCTGAGATACGCTCTATCGTTGTACCTTATGATGGTTATTTACAGAAAGCCACGTCGAGGGCTGGTGATACCCTGAAAGAGGGGGCATTGTTAGCAGAACTGGATACGCGAGAATTGCGCTTGCAGTTGATGAGCTGGGTAAATCAGGAAGCAACATCCCGGCGTAAGTATGAAGATGCATTGGCCCGAAGTGAGCGTACGCAGGTGCAGATCAATAATGCCGAGAGTCAGCGGGCGCGGGCAGAAATCGAACTGCTTGAGTACCAGATCTCTCAGGCGGCCATGAAGGCCCCGTTTGATGCGCTTATTGTGTCGGGGGATCTGAGTCAGCGGATAGGCACGCTGGTTCGTCAGGGGGATGTGTTATTCGAGTTATCTCCTCGTAGTGATTTCAGGTTAGCAACGTATGTCGATGAGTTTCGTATCAACGATATCCGCCAGGGGCAAACGGGCCAGCTGGTTTTAGCTGCACTGCCCGATCAGAAATTTTCATTCAGAATCACCCGTATAAACCCGATGGCGGAAGTCAAGGAAGGTTCAACTGTTTATCGTGTTGAAGCCGTTTTTGAAAACCGGGATGAAATGTTACGGGTTGGTCTTGAAGGTGTGGCGCAGATATATGTTGATGAGCGCCTGTTGATTAGTATCTGGACGCGTGGCCTGGTCGATTGGATGAAACTTCAATTGTGGCGTTTCTGGGGATAGTTCATTTGTACCAGCTGACTGATATGGAGTTATCATGAGTGCTAACCTGTTTTCCAGCGATTGGTATCAGATTGCCGAATTGAAACCCCGGTTACGCCGCCATGTTACGGTCAATGCTCATCGCTATCGAGGCCGGCGCTGGTATGTCCTCGAGGATCATGTAACCGGTCAGGTGCGTCGTCTTTCCCCTCAGTCTTATCTGATTGTGGGGTTGATGAATGGCGAGCGGACAATTGACCGGCTATGGGAGTTATCGTCTCAGCGGCTGGGCGAAGAGATGCCGACGCATGAGGAGATGCTGCAACTACTGGCCAGCCTGTATCAAGCCAACCTGGTCGGCATGGATACCAGCGGTGATATCAGTGAACTGTTTGAGCGTGGTAAAGAGGCAGAAAGAACACGCTGGATGGCCAAACTGAAGTCGCCACTATCCATTAAAATCCCTCTGCTCGATCCTGAAAGGTTTTTAGTCGCTACGCAAAAATATGTGAAGCCATTGTTCTCCACGATTGCACTATTGATCTGGTGTGCAATGGTTATTGGCATGCTATTCATGGTTGGCCAGCATTGGGATGAACTAACATCAAACGTTATTGACCGGGTGTTAGCGGCGGATAACC
This sequence comes from Oceanospirillales bacterium, assembly GCA_018223185.1. Classification (GTDB taxonomy): domain Bacteria; phylum Pseudomonadota; class Gammaproteobacteria; order Pseudomonadales; family Balneatricaceae; genus Amphritea. The sequence goes on from JAAEYW010000003.1 coordinate 147,146, forward strand.
TGCTGCTGTTGTGGTTTGTATATCCAATAATCAAATTGTTGCATGAGCTGGGACACGCTTATTGCGTTAAACGGGGCGGCGGTGAAGTTCACGAACTAGGCATTATGTTACTGGTACTGTTACCAATGCCCTATGTTGATGCTTCGTCAACCAATGCATTTGCGAGTAAGAAACAGCGCATTTTAGTCGGCTCTGCTGGTATTATCATCGAGCTATTCATTGCTGCGGTGGCGATGTTTGTATGGGTGAATTCTGAGCCTGGTCTGATCAAGTCTATTGCTTATAACGTTATTTTTATTGCGGGATTATCCACCATTATGGTGAACGGTAATCCTCTGCTCAGGTTCGATGGTTATTACATACTGGCAGACTGTATAGAAATACCTAACCTTGGCCAGCGCTCCAATCAATACTGGGGATGGCTGACTAAGCGTTTCATGTTTGGCGTGAGTGGACTGACGTCACCGGCTTATGATCGGCGTGAGGCGCTCTGGTTATTTTTCTACGGCTTTGCATCCTATATCTATCGCATGTTTCTGATGGTCACCATCGTACTATTCGTTGCACAGAAATATTTCTTTGTTGGTATTGTGCTGGCGATCTGGGCGCTGGTTGGCACATTGATTGTGCCAAACTTCAAGCTGCTGAAAAAAGCCTGGCAAGACTCTGATATCCGGACGGGACGGCGAAGCCCTTCGGTCATGATTCCTGTGACGGCTTGTATCGTATTGCTGCTTTTATGTGTGATGCCACTACCGTTGACCACGACGGTTGAAGGCGTGGTGCAAATGGGCGAACAGCGTCGTGTTCTGGCGGAAGAAAATTGTTTTGTTGAAAAACTGCATAAACCATCGGGTGCGATTGTTCATAAAGGCGACTTGCTGATTAGCTGCACAAATCCCCAATTGCGGAAAGAACAAGTCGTCTTACAGCAGCAATTTATAGAGACAAGTGCTGAACGACAAGGTGTCTGGAACGACCCTGTTCAGTTGAAAATCTACGATGATCAATTGTCGCGATTAATCTCTGAATTGAAAGAGAATGAAACAAGACTTACATCATTACATCTATATGCTCAGGCTGACGGTATCTGGTCTCTGAGAAATCCAGCAGACCTGCCTGGGATGTTTATCAGACGTGGTGATCTGATTGGGCATGTCATAACAGATCAGAACGTTTCGATTCTTGGCATGGTGCCAGAAACTGATATTGAACTGGTGCGTGAAAAATCTGAGACCGTCGTCGCGCTGCAAACATCTGATCTGAATACCGAATTAACACCTCAGAGCTGGTTTGTCTTTCCGGCAGCGACAAAAGAAGCCGTCAGTGGAATACTGACTGAAACGGCAGGCGGCACTATTATTACGGATCCTTCCTCTACTGCCGAGACACCTCAGGCATTGAGGCGATACTTCATCGTTGCACTTGAATTTGAACACTTTCCCACTGTTTATGTGGAAGAGCGTATTCATCTGAAGTTCGAGCATCCTCCTGAGGCAGTCATTTACAGGCTTTATCGCATCGTTCGTCGTACTTTCCTGGAGTACTTCAGTGTCTGAATATGCGCGTAAACAACCTGTTATTGCAGGTTTGCGAAACGAGTATAAATGGCAGGAGAGTAATCGTCTCGACACTTTTTTGAAGAAATCGAAAGAGCTTGCTAAGAAACTGAGTAACAAGTTGTTACGGCGCAATGAGCGAATCGTTAACGCAATATTTAAACGTTCCGGGGAACTTGAGCGTTATACCGCTGAAGAGCTGGAGCAGGCGCTGCTTAACGTTCGCCAGACTCTGCGGCTGGAAGGAATCAGTACGGCGACAATCATTGAAGCGTTTTCTGTGATAAGAGAGGTGAGTGGACGCGTGCTTGGTATGCGCCATCATCATACGCAAATCAGGGCCTCCCTGGCGATGTTGCGTGGCGGAATTGCTGAGATGGCAACAGGAGAGGGGAAAACCCTGGCGGCTACGCTGGCCGCTGCGACTGCCGCGATAGCCGGTATTCCGGTCCATGTCGTCACCATCAATGATTACCTTGCGGAGCGTGACTGCGAAGAGATGTTACCGCTGTACGAAGCATTGGGGTTGTCGGTAGGCGTTATTGTTCATGAAAAGGAGTTGCAGGAACGGCGGCAGATTTATGCCTGTGATATCTGCTATTGCAGCAATAAAGAGCTTACCTTTGATTTTTTAAAGGACAGTCTTGTTCTGGCTCATAGAAAAACAACGCGAATGCAACAGGCGTCCCTACTGACAGGGGATTCCTCCTGGTCGGATAATTTATTATTACGCGGTTTACATTTTGCGATTGTTGATGAGGCTGATAGCGTATTCATTGATGAAGCCAGAACTCCGTTGATTATTTCAGGGCAGGAAAAGTTTGGTCAGCGGGAGGAACTATTGTTGAAGACCGCTATGGATATTGCGGTGAAGTATGAAAAGGAGGTCCATTTTAAGCAGGATGAAAATTCACAGGTACATTTTACGCCTGCAGGGCATACGTTATTAGTTGAGTGTTGCGAACCGCTTGATGGTCTCTGGAATAGTAGCTTTTATCGTGAGCCTTTGGTGAAGCAGGCGCTGGCTGCCTTGCATGTCTACCATCTTGATAGGGACTACATTATTGATGAAGAGGGCGCTGTGCAGATTGTCGATCTGTATACCGGTCGGGTAATGCCCGGACGTAGTTGGGGCCAGGGCCTTCAGCAAATGATTGAGATGAAAGAAAAGTGTGAGCTGACCAAACCCAGGGAAACGAATGCTGAGATCAGTTATCAGAATTTTTTCAGAAAATATCATCATTTGTGCGGTATGACCGGCACCGTCCGGGAGGTGGCAGGCGAGTTATTAGATGTTTATCGACTACGTAGTGAAACGGTACCCTTGTTGAAAAAAAGTCTGCGTCGGAAAGCATTTTGTGAAGTGTATCTGACCGAACAGAAAAAGTGGAAGCGGGTTGCAGAGCTTACTCATGAACTTGTAGCGCAGGGGCAGGCAATACTTATTGGAACAAATTCAGTTGCCTCGTCGGAAGCCATCAGCAATATCCTTGCTAGTGAGTCTATTGAGCATAAGATATTGAATGCGCGTCAGGATAAAGAGGAAGCTGAGATCGTATCCGTCGCGGGTCATTCTGGAGCAGTCATGGTTGCTACCAGCATGGCTGGTCGTGGAACAGATATAAAGTTGACTGAGGAAACACGAGCATCCGGTGGATTACATGTCATCATCACAGAGCTGCAGGATGCGGCTCGAATTGACAGACAGTTAGCAGGGCGGAGTGCACGCCAGGGAGACCCGGGGTCTGTCAGTGAGATTTTATCATTTGAGGATCAACTAGTAAAAAGGATGGCCGGACCTCTGCTCAGAAGGTTCATAAAGGTGATTAGCACTACGGGGATAAAGTTACCTAATCGGTTGGGTTATCGCATACAGTTGAGTTGCCAGAACAAACTTTCACGAAGTCATTACAAACAGCGTATGCAACTCATAAAAGTAGATACTCAGCGTCAGCGGACATTGGCATTTACCGGGGATAAAAAATGAACAAAAAACAAGTCATGTTTATGCTTGCTGCAGGCCTTTTTTTCACTCAGGCCGGAAGCCTTCATGCGGATGAACTGATCTTATCAACGCTGGGTTGTATGTTAGAACCGAGCGAGAAGGTGCAAATAAGTTCACCGGTTAGCGGCGTACTTGATAAGGTGCAGGTTAAACGCGGAGATAGTATTAAAAAAGGACAGTCTTTATTCCAGCTAAAAGCCGGTGTCGAGAGGGAAGCTGTGCAATTAGCAAGCGTCAGAGCTGAGTTTGCTAAAAGAAAGCAGCAGCGCAACATGGATCTCTACGACGAAGATATTTTAACGGCTAATGAACGCGATGAAATTGAAACAGAAGTTCTCATCGCTAAGTCCGAGTTACGTTTAAAGGAGCAGGAACTCGAACTGCGTAAGGTTTTCAGCCCCATTAATGGCGTGGTTGTTAACCGCTTAAACAATGAGGGAGAGTATGTAAATACAGATCCTATTTTGTCTCTTGCTACGCTGGATCCTTTACATGTGGATCTGTTATTACCTGCCAGTTATTTTGGAAAAATTGCGCTTAAACAAGAGTTATTGATTAAACCCGAGTCAGAGGTCATTGCTGCCCAGCGTGCCAACGTTATGATTGTGGATCCTTTGATTGACTCAGGCAGCGGTACTTTTCGTGTGCAATTAGTGATGCGTAATCCAGGTAATAAAATTCCTGCGGGTATCCGCTGTACAGCGCAAACAGTGAACAAGCCTTAGGATAATGAAGAAAAACAACAGTAATGTACTTTTAGGTATTATCTTAGTTCTGGTTTTACTAAATTTAGGGCTAACTGGATTAGTGCTGGTGAAGCAAAACACTGCCCCAGCGTTAGCGATAAATGACCGGATAGACAGTTTTGCCCCTTCCGTTGCTAAAGCGTGGGGGGAAAGAGTTACAACGCTGTATAACCGACAAGATCCTCAGGAACTATATGACTTGTTTAATGAGCAAGCTAAACAGAAGATCAGTTATCAACAACTACAAACCCAGTTAAAAAACCTTTTTCAGTTGTTTGGTGAAATACAGAAAACCACCTTTGTTAGCGCCGATAAAATAGGTGAAAAGGGCGATGAGTCTTACTACCGTTTGCTTTTTAATATCAATGTAAATGAAGCCAGCAAACGATCGCCGAGGTTAACAATAGTGGTTATTAAGAGAGGGAAAGAAATGAGCGTTTATGGTGTCCGTATTAACGCTGATTACGACCTTGAATGAGTAAAGTGTTAAACATTCTATGCGTATAGGAGGGGGCTTGTGCCCAGCTAAGCACTTCTCCAAACTTATGAAGTAACAGCCCGGCGCTACTAGAATGCAAAATTTACCTAATGATAAACGGCTGACATTTTTATACTGGTTAATATTGTCAGGACAGCCCGGTGTCGTGTCTGCAGAATAATCATCATCACAAAGGATGGCTATCTGGACCGAAATAGCCGATAGTCTTGCTGATTGTCTGCCGGTCTGAAGTGCAGCATTCGTTTCGATCTTTAACAGCAATAAATTTTCGCGGTGGTATAATCTGCCCATCTTTAGCACGCATTGCGAATAGGTCATGAAAGAGATCATCCTGCTTAACATTTCCGGCCGGGATAAGCCGGGAGTTACCTCGTCTATCACCAGTATTCTTGCCCGGTTTGATATCGATATTCTCGATATTGGTCAGGCTGTTATCCATAACACCCTGTCTCTGGGGATTCTGATTGGCGTTCCCGCCAGAGCAGAATCTTCCAGCTTACTGCGGGATGTGCTGTTCAAAGCACATGAGATGGATATGAATATCCGTTTTGAACCGATCACGGAAGATGAATATAACAGCTGGGTGGGTGAGCAGGGTAAGTCCCGTCATATTATCACCCTGCTGGCACGCAAGATCACCGCTGAACATATTGGCAAGGTGACCCAGACCGCTGCCGATCATGGTCTGAATATCGATAACATCAGTCGCCTGTCCGGCCGGGTGTCTGTCGATGCGTCCGCTCAGGAAAGCAATGGTGAAAAGACCCGTGCCTGCGTTGAGTTTTCGGTTCGCGGTGCGCCTGCCGATTCTGCTCAGTTACGTGAGGAATTTCTGCGTATTGCCAGTGATCTGGACGTAGATATCGCCTTTCAGAAGGACGATATCTATCGCCGTAATCGCCGTCTGGTGGTGTTCGATATGGACTCCACTTTAATCGAGGCCGAAGTGATTGACGAACTGGCTAAGGAAGCCGGTGTCGGCGAGCAGGTGGCTGAGATCACTGAGGCGGCGATGCGGGGCGAGATTGACTTCACCGAAAGCTTTGCCCGGCGTATGGCACTGCTGAAAGGTCTGGATGAGTCTGTGCTGGAGCGTATCGCTCACAGTCTGCCATTGACTGAGGGCGTCGAGGAACTGGTCTCCAAACTGAAAGCGCTGGGCTTTAAAACTGCCATCCTGTCCGGTGGTTTTAACTATTTTGGCAACCATCTGCAGCAGAAGATGGGTTTTGATTATGTTTATGCCAATGAGCTTGAGATTGTTGATGGCAAGGTCACCGGTAATGTCACCGGCACTGTTGTCGATGGCAAACGTAAAGCGGAGTTGTTGCGCGAGATCGCCGCGAAAGAGGGCGTTAGTCTGGAGCAGACTATCGCTGTGGGTGATGGTGCCAATGACCTGCCGATGCTATCCATTGCGGGTCTGGGGATCGCTTTCAGAGCCAAACCGCTGGTACGTCAAAGCGCCAAGCAGGCGATCTCAACTCTGGGACTGGATGGTATTCTCTACCTGATTGGCTTCAGAGACCGGGATACGTTATAAGAGCCGTGGCTAGACGCGGCTTCGCTGCTTGCTCGTTGTTAGTTACTAGAAAAATCAAGAGCTTATAAATCCGCATCTGGCAGCGGGTATGAGGCGAGAGTACCCAGCCCAGAAAATGGGGGTAACGTTAACAGGTACCCTCGGCTTATCTGTATGTGTGATATCCCCGTAACAAACCACCGTGCGGACATTTGCTACACGGTGGCTTCCACTCTTGATGAAAAAAGTCCGCTTCCAGCACAGGGCAGACATCCTAACAGCACATAGCAAGGGCGATTACGCTACCTTTGATACACCAGCATAGCAACGCCAAGAAGGTAAAGTTCCTGAGCTGTCCTGACTACACCCCAAAGTGATACCTGAATATTTACCACCAATTTACTACAGTAATAAGGAAAAGATTTAATCGGAAGAGCTTTATTTGAGGCTCATTACAGGGGATGGGGTGCGTATGCTTTCTCTCATGATGCTTGTTATGTTTTTAATCCTCTCTTGTTTTGAGCCTGTCCAGGCAGGGAGCTTCAATCCCTCAGTATTTTCAGACGACTATCAAGAAGCACGGGATAAATTCATATCGGCATCATTTGAATCCGGTGGAAGTATTAAAAGTATTCTGAGTCCAGTCGAGGGTCCTGATGGTAATTCATTGTTCATGGATGTTGCTAGCTGGAAGTTATCAAACGCAGAGACCGTCGTTGTGATCGGATCAGCCACTCATGGTGTTGAAGGATTTGCCGGATCAGCTGTCCAGACGGGGTTGTTAAAGGACGGATTGGCCTCGCGCTTGCCTTCTAATGTAGGAATGGTAATGATTCATGCTATTAACCCCTATGGCTTCGCCTACCTGCGACGCTATGATGAACGTAATATCGATGTTAACCGTAATTTTCTAGATTATACCCAGCCGCTCCCACGAAATGCAGGTTATGAAGAACTTGCTGAAGTTCTGTCACCTCCCGTATTGTCTATCGGCGAAACAGTTCGTACTTACTGGAATTTTATAGGCTATGTGTTTAGCAATGGGAGATCAGGACTTGCTTACGCGATAAGTAGTGGCCAATACACTTACCCGAAAGGGCTTTTTTATGGAGGCCAGGGTCCATCATGGTCAAATGTCGCTTTCAGACAGATTGTAAAAGAGCTTATCAGTCGTGCAAAAAGGGTGGTATTTATTGATGTCCATACTGGTCTGGGGAAATATGGCAAAGCTGTTGTGATCCTCAATGAAAAGCCAGGTTCCGAAGCCTTTCAGCGTGCCAGGCAGTGGTGGGGGGAACGGGTTGAGTCTTCAGTTGGACAATCGGTGTCGGCTAATGTCCGAGGGACACTCAAACTGGCTCTGCCCCTTATGCTGCCAAAAGTTGAGGTGACTGCGATCAGCATGGAGTTTGGAACATTCAGCCGGCGTAGTGTGTTGATGTCATTAAGAGATGAAAATTGGCTGTTTCACCACCCCGATGAAGGATCGGCAAAAGCACTGGAGATCAGGCAGAACTTAAAGCAGCAGTTTTACCCCAATACTTTTGAGTGGAACTCCGCAGTCTGGATTGAAGCCAGTCAGCTTATTGAACAGCTACTTACCGAATTACAGGAGCAACGGTAAGGTCGTTAGCAGAAGCATTAAACAGAAAGCTGCTAAATCCGATAACGTTACATAGCAGGTGTAAATGGTTGTCTGAGGCACGTTTGTTCCCGCGTAAGGCTGCCAGCATCAGGTAGCTACTCAGCAGAAAGCCGATATTGGTCAGTGCATTGATGGGTTCTCCTCAGAAACTGGCATCTAGTCGTTCACAGTTCAGGTCGAGCAACAGTTTCCCTTCAGAGTTATAACAGTCGTCAATGATTACAAGGTTAGTATGTATTCTGCTGATACTGGGAAAATAACTGAGCCTGAGGGGCTGTTCTGAATTCAGGCAAAATGATTAGTATTTTTCCCTCTGCTAGGCTTATACAGTAAATGGCTGTTCGGTTTTGCTGGACACAGACTGATAGAACAGGGGCAGGCTATGTCAGATAACGATGCAGATAAACTACGTCAACAGATATTAGATAGCGCATCATACCGCCGGGCTGATCGGGACCCTGACTGGATCGACAGTCCGGAAATGAGAGGGATAAGACTGTTTCTGGAGTATGCCAAGCCGCAATTGACGTTATTGCGTGCAAATGTGCGATCCACAATTGTTCTATTTGGTGGCAGCAGAATTTTAGAGCCTGGGGTCGCCAGAGAGCAACTGGAACAAGCGCAAAAACTGGCTTTAGCCAATCCTGATGATCCGCAGCTGGCTGCTCAGGTGAGAGTGGCAGATCGGGTGCTGGCTAAGAGTGGATATTATGACGTGGCCAGAGAGTTTGCCCGTCGGGTCAGCCAACGTTATCAGACCGATGACGAACGAGATTTGGTAGTCGTTACAGGAGGTGGCGGCGGCATCATGGAAGCCGGTAACCGTGGCGCTTTCGATGTAGGCGCTAAAAGTGTAGGCCTGAATATTACCCTGCCTCATGAGCAGGAACCGAATATCTATATCGCGCCTGAGCTTTGTTTCCAGTTTCGTTATTTTGCCCTGCGTAAGATGCATTTTCTGGCGACGGCGAAGGCGCTGGTCGCTTTCCCTGGTGGTTACGGGACCTTTGATGAGGTGTTTGAGACTCTTTGCCTGATTCAGACTAAGGTGATAAAGCCGGTTCCGGTGGTACTGGTGGGAGAGGCATTCTGGCGCAAGGCCTTTGATGTTGATTTCCTGCTGGCAGAAGGGGTTATCGGACCTGAGGATGCGGCCTTGTTTGGTTATTGTGAGACTGCGGATGATATTGAAGCGTATATTGTTGACTGGTACACGGAACGGCAGATCGATCCGATGCAGGCACCATCTCCGTACAAGTCCGATATTTGATTCTATAGTATTGTGAAATGCTTTGGCATAATCGATTTTCAGCTGGCAGAGATTAACCTTATCTGGTCAATTATCTTGAATCGGGCGTCAGGCTGACAGATGAGGGTCGAACCATCGACATTAACCGGAAAGGCCATCCCGTCGCTCTTGCTGATCACCAGCTCCTCCCGGATAGAGAAGGATTCAAAGCCCCACTGCTCCGCCTGTTCTTGAATAGATGAGTTCCAGGCCCGGCGAAACTGGCCGGGAAGCTTCAGTATTCCCTGGTCACGAATTGCAAACAGGTAAAAGGTACCTGAGCCGAGGGGTGCTTTACCAGCAAAGGGAAGATCCGGCCCCAGATCTCCATTAACAATGATCATTGCCTGAAATTTTCCCTGACTTAGTACTTGGTTACCATCCATAATCTTCCATTGTTCGGGCTTGTGAACCAGGTTGTGAAGGACTTTTTCTATAGTGGTCAGGGCTGCACCGACAAAGAAGGGGCCCAGATCTCCAAACAGCTGGCTCAGAACTCCTTTGTAGTATTTGATAAACCGGTTTTCAGTAAAGTGGGGGATGCGGCCGAAGATACCAGCTCCACTGTAACCGACAAAGTGACGTCCTGCAGTGTCATTGTTGCCGCTGGTTATCCTGATTACATCGCAGGGTTGGGTGAAGTCTTGTTCCAGTGAGTTTACAAAAACTGCGATCGCCTGCTCTATTTCATCGGGCATCCCCAGGGTCTTTCCTATCAGGTCGGCGGAGCCTTTTCGCAGAAAGCCCAGCGTGATTTGCGAAAGGGGAACACCGCTATCTATACAGCCCTCCAGAACACTGTTAAAGGTGCCAGAACCTCCTGCTGAGATAAGTGTTCTGGCGCCATCCAGTACCAGCTGACGGGTAATATCCCGAGCCTCAGCATGACTGTCAGCACTTTGCAGGTTTACATGAGACCACCCCCGGCGATTGAACTCGGGCACGATTCGCTCAATCTTTCCCCAATCGCTGATGGAACCGGATATCGTAGTTGCAATCACGTCTATTTGGTTATGCATCCAGGGGGCTCCTCTCAAGTTGTTGTTGAATAAATCGGGTTGCCTGATTGCTGACTTGCTCCATATCCGCAGTGCTAGTAATCACCAGGACTGGAATGCCCAGTTGCTGCTCCATCACTTCACAGACCCGGAGGTATCCATGACGCATTCTGCTGAGCTTGTCTACGGTTTCATGTGGTTGAACAGGCTCTCCCCGGGATGCAATTCGCTGGCAGCAAAGTTCGGGATCTATATCCAGCATGATAAGAACGTCCGGCAGGCTCATACCGCGGGGGCGTAATCGCTGTAAATGCCTGAGTTCTGGAAATGAGTTAAAAATTGGATCGTTTTCAGCCAGCTGCTGCCTGGCACTGAGTAGCTTTATCGCTTTGGCGCATGCCTGCTGGCTGAATGCCTGTTCCCGATACAGGATGGACCACCCCACCAGATTAAGCAGGGGAGAACCGTCCTGTATAATGTGGTCAGGCCGGTACCAGCGTGCCGCTTCACCGGTTAAGTGATCTCTGAGTAATAGCTCGGCAAGTTTAGGTAATTTGTAGCTTTTCAGTGATTTGGCTTGCTTGGCATAGCGGCTGATTGTATTACGCAGTGTTTCACTGAACAAGGGACGGATCGCTTGTTCGTTGCCCTGGTGATATAACTCCATACGATCACTGATCAGGCATACCTCTCCGTGCCGGGAGAGGTTACGGGATAGGTTGTGACTCAGGCTGCTTTTACCCGAACCGTCGATTCCCATAACAGCAATAAGCTTTGAGCGTACACCTGTAGGGGGGCGTTGCTGGCGGTCATTTATTTCGGTTTGTGCCATACGGCGAATAAAGTTCTCCAGGGTATCGGTAAAGCTGTCTGCGGAGCCGATAAATCTATGTGGGGGGCCGATATGAACACTGCAGCATAAAGGCAGTGGCAGCCAGCTCTGCTTAGGTAAAGCTCGTTCGGTGCCGAACAGATATACCGGTAGCACCGGTATATCTCTAAACTGTTCTGCCATTTTACCGATTCCCCAGTGAAAACGACTGATCTGGCCAGCTTCGCCCCGGCTACCCTCGGGGAAAATAATAATGTTATGACCTTTAGCTAGCAGGTTTTCCATTGCCTGTAACGGAGCTGAGCCAGGGTGTTCCCGATCAATCCAGAGGGGATTAAACAAGTAATTGACAATGCGGAACAGCAGGGGATGACGAGAGAAATAATCTTTGGCAGCAACAACATGGGTTCTTGGTATGTCGGCATCGGTAATGATGTAGTACAGCAGTAGCACATCCAAATGACTGTTATGGTTAGCAGCAATAATATAACGGTCCAGTCCGGCCAGGTTTTCCCAGCCTTCAACCTGAACTGATAACAACAGCCGTATTATCGGCCTGAGAAGGAATTTGTGTATCAGGAGTCGCAGGCTTAAATCCTTCATTATTAACGTCACCCTTTCAGATAAGTGATGTAGTGAAGAATCACTGGCGCTGCATACAGGTAGGATTTCAGGGGATCGATCAGTTTCCCCTTACCCGATTGCAGCCTCTGTTTATCGATACCCAGATCCTCTTCCAGGTACCAAAGGGTTCTGCGGCTCAACGCGACCAGCAATGGGGTTGCTGCTCCCAGCAGCAGGGCGTGGATGGTGTTTAGTTCAGTCCAGCCAGACAGCGCCAGGGAGATGAGTGCTGTAACAGGGATCAGCATCAGGGTCTTTGTCAGGCTAAAACGTTTATCCCGGCCGACAAAGATAGCAAACAGATCACAGATAGTGACATTCAGTATCAGCATGGCCGGCAGCCAGGGCGACAGCCGCGTCAGGTATCCGAGGTGCCCGATACAGTAGCCGAACAGGAACAGTCCGAAATTGATGGCGCCCAGTGAAAAAATAATCCCCTTGCTGTTGTAGCCGGGTAGGGTGGCCAGAAGCGCTGTGATGAATACGCTATAAACCGGAATGAACAGGATGAACCCCTGGTACTGACCGGTCATAATCAGCAGACTGGTGATCGGAATAGACAGATAAGCTGCGGCAATAGGCAGTCGGTCTTCAGGCCGGATAGCAATCAGGGAAAAATATTCCCTGAGCGCCGCCATTGAAAGTAAACAGAGAATCCATATAGCAATCTCAGCTCCGATAAACCGGACTACTATCAGATAGCAAATCAGAACCCAGAGGCTGGGGAAATAAACATTCAGAGGCTTTTTAAATGGTTTGAATACATTCAGGATGGTTATTACAGAGATAACCAGAAAGACAGCCAACAGCACTAAAGCTGATGCAGAGAGCATCTGTAGTCTCCTTTATAGGCGCTTACTACGAGTATAGGCTGAAAGTTGTGATTTGATTAGCGGTCACTTCATATACCGTTGGTCAGATCTGTATTGTGCAACTCACTGAATTGTAAAGAGCGGTTTCAGTGCCATTTTCAGGCTATGGCCGATCTGTTGCTCAGGGCTTCAGATGCTGTAGGTTTTTTCGGGAAAAGGTATCTGATTCAGGATTGTTATGGAGGTTACTGAACTGTTCCGGTCTGGTGAACTGATAGTTTTTTTTGGTGAGTACTGCCTTTAATCTTCGGATTAGCAATGGTTAAATATTATGCAGATATGGCGGATATGTTGGATAATATTGCGACATTTAAGGATGAAAATGCGTTTTTCTTGTTCTTGGCGAGAGTAACGTTGCTATAAGCCTTTACAGACTTATGGGTTTGGAAATTGGAGTGCTACAAAAATCACATTTTAAATAGTTATCTTGTCTTCATAGCAATTGAAGAGTGGCCTATAAGTACTTCCGCTTTTAGCACAAAGCGTACGCGATACATTATCTGTAAGTTTGTTTCTTTGCCTCTAAGTGAGGGGGCGCATGTATGAGGTAACTCCTCTACTCTTAACCCGGTGTCCGAAAAATCGGGGTAAAACCAATCTGATCTTAGTGGAGAATGCTACGAGTCGGCCTGGCCAACAGTTATTCTTCTGAAAAGGCTTATGATTCGGTCACATATTGAAGTCTGCTTATGGCACACAGCAGACCTCAAAAACAGAGAGCTGCTACTGGTCAGCTTGCGACACAAAGCAGACTCACACCACCTGATTTCTGATGCCCAAAAAAACAACCAGACAGAATCTCCCTGCAGATCGCTTTTTACGCTTTTCCTAGCGAGTCGCGAAGCGACGTTCGAGCCACTCGCCAGCGGCGAAGCCGCGATCTGGCTACGGCTTTTTCTGTTATTCAAAAAAATCGTAATTCATGTCGGGGCCGGGGGGTTGAAGGTAGTAGCCCTGAATATAATCGACTCCCAGTTTCCATAGTTTACCCATCAACCTGGTATCCTCCACCAGAGGAGCGACAGTCCCTATGTCAGCGCTTTTCAGTTGTTTTATAAGCGCGGCAAAGGCTTTGTCGGACTCTGTAGAGCTGCTGAGATCCTGGATGTATGAACCGTCCAGCTTAACCAGGTCTGGTTTGAGTTTTCTGCGCAACAGTTCGCGGTTTTCAGATACACCGAAATGTTTGATACAGAATTTACAGCCCAGCTTTTTAAGCCCGAACCTGAACTGTTCAGCCTGTATCTGGCTGGTACTCAGATCCGATTCATTGGCCTGGAATATCACCATATCGGCAGGGACCCGATGCTCTTTGAGCTGGTCTGCAATCCAGTTGAGTGCTTCTGGTTCCTGGTAGAACTGAGCGGTCAGGTTTATAAACACCCGGCTGCGATGCTGGTCCTTTAGCTTTTCTGCGACACGGCGAAGGGTGTGTTCGATAACCCACTTATCCAGCCGGGTATTAGTATCGGCATGATCCATGGTCGAGAGGAATACATTGGGTGACACGTCTTCCTCTTCGCTATCCTGCTGCAGGCGCAGAAAGACCTCATAGTTTCCCCAGCCATTGGTTGATGCCAGAGCAACTATCGGCTGAAACAGAATGTTGAACTGATCATTTTCCAGCGCATCAAGGATCATTTTGATAGATGAGTCATCAATATTATCGTGTTCATCGGTGCTCAGTTCGAACAGTTTAACGCCGTTGCCTCTCTGACCGTCATTAAGCACGTCATCGGCTGCGGATCTTGCCCGGTCGATTAACTCTACATAATGAGGGGCGTTATCGTTGATTGAACTGATGCCTATGCTGCAGCTTGTCTGCACCGTTGTGCCGGCGACATCAATATTCATCTGTGCAACAGCGTTACACAGCTGTTCGGCAAGTTTAATGGCTTTGTCGGGACTGGGGTCGTGAAACAGTATGGCAAAAACCCCTTCGTCCAGCCGGGCGCAGAGATGAATTTTGTTTATCTTCTGCTGGAATACTTCGGCTACATCAGCCAGCACGATATCACTGCCTGTTGCTCCCAGCTCCGATTGCAGGGCGCTGTAGTTATCGAACTTTATGTACAGTAAGCTACAGTCTGATCCACCGTTGAGCGCTCTGTGAGCGGCTTTTTCCAGTGCATTTATAAAGTAATTGCCATCATACAGGCCGGTTGTGGGATCCATACTTTCGAAGCTGCCTGCATTATTTATGCTATCCGGACGGATAATCACCTGAAGGCAGTTCTGGTTCATAAAATGTGCGCGCTGGATGCTGAAGGTTGCCTGGAAATTAGTGCCGTCAACACGTCGCGCTTTCAGCTCAGTTTTGATGGCATGATTATTCTCCAGAGATTCCTGTAACGCAGCTTTTAACTGATCGCGGTCTTTTAATATGGTGAACTTATCCAGAGGTTCGTGTTGCAGGCTATTGTGATCCTCCAGACCAAACTGTTCTGAGAAAGCCGGATTGCTATACACGGGTTTCAGCTCTGAGGTGAGATACATGATCGGTAACTTCGACAGCTCTGCCAACTGCTGGCACTGTTTTTCTGATTCGGCCAGCTCAGCTTCAACAATACGCAGTCGTCGCCGTTTTTCGAGATGGTCCAGTTGTCGGCGGATTTGAATCAGCAGCAGTTCCTGCTCTTCAAGCGAAATAACCGTCGCCATCCGGGCTTTCAGTCCCTGTAACAGTGACTGGCTGGTGCTTTTGGGCACCAGTTGAATGATCGGGATATCTTTATTCAGCCGATGAAGAATCTGAACCGCTTCTTTCGCGCCAAACTGACCCTCCACCTGAGGGCTCAGAATCAGATCCCAGGAGCGTTCACTCAGCGCCTGGTTGAACTCTTCAGCGGATTGTACCTGCTGCCCTCTGGGAGCGAGGCGGGCGCCCCGTAACAGAGTGACTATCGGATCCGCTTCCGCTGCGGTCAGACCGAGAAACAATATGTGCACATTCTTGCGCAGCCGCTGTCGCTTTTCTGAAATAATCCTTTTTAACAGACCATCCGGTGCGCCTGTTACTTCTTGTCCGCTCATTGTTTTCTTCTGCAGTTAACACTTTTATTGATCGTTGAGTGTATCCGCTTTGAGTTAATCTGTCAGCGGGCAACGCTTTAAAAAGTAGCCCGTAGTTCGAACGTCACAAAGAGCGTGACTGACTCGTTGTTCGCAAGAGCCTTCTTTATATGGGTAGGAGCGGCTTCCAGCCGCGAATGAAAATTGGCAGGTGCTTCTCGCGGCTGGAAGCCGCTCCAACGATAAACCATTGTTGTATTGATTGGGTTGAGCGGATAATTCTGGCTATGAGTAACGAGCAACGTATTGCTTATAAGACTGAGCAGTTAGTCTAACCATAAAAAGAGGGATGTGAAGCCAGAAAAGAATGGCTGAGGTAGGAGGATTGATTCTTACCGTCTTCGACGCTAAGTCCCCTGTGGGCATCGCTGGCGCTCGTCTCAAATTGCTGCGCAATTAGTCGAACCCCGAGGTTCTCGTGCGGGCTGCTAGTTTGAGTCTTTGCTGAGCTGTATTTTGATAAGAAAGAATGGCTGGGGTAGGAGGATTCGAACCTCCGCATGACGAGATCAAAACCCGTTGCCTTACCGCTTGGCGATACCCCAGCAAAAGAATGGTGGCAATAGCGGGACTCGAACCTGCGACCCTCGCATTATGAATGCGATGCTCTAACCAGCTGAGCTATATTGCCATCTATATAACAGTGGGTTTAATAACCGTTATACAAATATGGTATGTAATAACAGGGACAGAATCCGGAGTATTACCTACCTTCTCTTAACGAACTATCAGATAGTAAGTCAGAAGATGGCTGGGGTAGGAGGATTCGAACCTCCGCATGACGAGATCAAAACCCGTTGCCTTACCGCTTGGCGATACCCCAGCAAAAGAATGGTGGCAATAGCGGGACTCGAACCTGCGACCCTCGCATTATGAATGCGATGCTCTAACCAGCTGAGCTATATTGCCTTAGCACTTATCAAGGTCGCGAATTATTCTCTTTTTTGCTAATCATGTCAACTGATTAGCAGGAAAAAACCGTCATTTTATCTGCTGATCGTAAGGCAAAAAAATAGCCATCGTGAATTGCTTCAGAATGGCTATTTTTTGTACTGAAAAGGTGGTTCGTTATGCTTGCTGACCACCTGTTTCTGTTTTAAACGTTAAAGCGGAAGTGGACCACATCGCCATCTTTGAGGATGTAATCTTTTCCCTCAAGACGCCACTTGCCTGCATCCTTGGCTCCGGCTTCACCTTTATACTGGATGAAGTCGTCATAGCCAATGACTTCGGCCCGGATAAAGCCTTTCTGGAAGTCGGTGTGGATAACGCCAGCGCCTTCAGGCGCTGTTGCCCCCTGTTTGACAGTCCAGGCCCGCACCTCTTTTACGCCGGCCGTAAAGTAGGTGTGCAGCCCCAGCAGTGAGTACCCAGCACGAATCACCCGGTCAAGACCCGGCTCCTCCATGCCCATCTCCTGCAGGAACTCCAGTTTTTCCTCGTCTTCCAGTTCAGATATCTCGGCTTCCATCTTATTGCAGATGACAACGACCTCTGAGCCTTCCTCTTCAGCGAGGCTGATTACTTTGTCAAGGTGAGGGTTATTCTCAAACCCATCTTCTGCGACGTTGGCGATATACATGGTCGGCTTTGTGGTCAGCAGATGGAACTGAAGGATTTCCGCCTGCTCCTCATCATTCAGCTCAAGGGCGCGGACCGGTTTGCCCTGCTCCAGCTGAGCCAGAATTTTTTCCAGGATTACTTTTGATTTCAGTGCATCCTTATCGCCGCTCTTGGCGATCCGCATCACTTTGTTCAGCTGCTTCTCAACTGATTCAAGATCTGCCAGTGCCAGTTCAGTGTTGATGATCTCTATATCATCAACCGGATCAATTTTGTTGGCGACGTGAATAACATTGTCATCTTCAAAGCAGCGCACGACGTGTGCGATGGCATCGGTTTCGCGGATGTTGGCGAGAAACTTATTTCCCAGGCCTTCACCTTTGGAGGCGCCGGCAACCAGGCCTGCAATATCGACAAACTCCATCGTTGTTGCCAGAACGCGTTCAGGCTTCACGATTTCAGCCAGAGCGTCCAGACGGGGGTCCGGCATAGGCACTACGCCCGCATTGGGTTCAATCGTACAGAATGGAAAGTTTTCTGCACCAATGCCTGCTTTTGTCAGGGCGTTAAACAGAGTAGATTTGCCTACGTTTGGCAAGCCAACGATGCCGCATTTGAAACCCATGGCTGTGATCCTGTCGTCAGTTGTTCGGCTTAAAAGAGTGTAAGGTTGTCATCGCTTTGTGCCAGTCACCGCCAGCGGCCTGCTCCAGCACTCGCATGGCTTCGTCGCAGGCCGCTTCAGTCATACTGAACTCTGAAGCGGGTGCTTTTTTCAGCACGAAACCCGTGACCTCGCCTGCGCTGCCCGGGTGTCCGATACCAATGCGCAGGCGATAAAAATTCTTGTTGTTGCCCAGTTTGCTGATGATGTCGCGCAAACCGTTGTGTCCACCGTGACCTCCGCCTTGTTTAAAGCGGGCAACACCGGGGGGCAGATCCAGTTCGTCGTGGGCGACAAGTATCTGTTCAGCGGGAATCTTATAGAAATTAGCCAGTGAGGCAACCGCCTGGCCACTGAGATTCATAAAGGTAGTCGGGATCAGCAGATGAACAGGTTGACCATTCAGGCTGATCTTCCCATACAGACCGTGAAACTTTGCTTCCGGTTTGAGTTGGGTAAGATGTCGGGCAGCAAGCTGCCCGACAAAGTCGGCCCCGGCATTGTGACGTGTCTGGTCATACTTCTGGCCTGGATTGCCCAAGCCAACGATCAGTTGTATCTGGTCTTGCATACCGGAGCCTGTGGTCAGCTATTACTTACCAGCTTTAGCTGCGCGTGGCGCGTAAGCCTGAGCGATACCCTGGTCACGGTCAGCACCGCGACGCAGTTGTACAATCTCAACGCCTTTTGGCAGAGTGATGTTAGACAGGTGGATAACCTGGTCCATCGCAACGCCAGACAGGTCAACTTCCAGTACTTCTGGCAGGTTTTCTGGCAAGCAGAGAACTTTAGCAGTGTTTTGCTGGATGGTGAATTTACCAGACGCTTTACCAGCTGGAGACTGGTTGAAGTTAACAAAGCTCAGCGGCACGATGATCTCGATAGGCGTAGATTTGCTGACGCGCTGGAAGTCAACATGCATCACGGAGTTTTTAGCCGGGTGACGTTGCAGATCCTTAACGATAACTTTTTCCTCTTTGCCTTCCAGTTCCAGAGTCAGAATAGAAGAGAAGAAGCTTGGATCTTCGATCTGTTTAACCAGAACGCGATTTTCCAGGGACAGAGACACAGGCTTTTTACGCTTGTCACCACCGTAAACTACAGCAGGAACAAAACCAGCATGACGCAGGCGGCGGCTCGCACCTTTCCCTTCGTCAGTACGAGGCTGTGCATTCAATATAAAATCGGTCATTTTAGTACCTTCAGTAAAAACAAAACTGCAAACACCTTGCGACCAGGTCTTTGCAGTTATTTCAGTAAGCCCGTAATGGGCAC
The DNA here is from genome assembly GCA_018223185.1 of Oceanospirillales bacterium. Taxonomy (GTDB): domain Bacteria; phylum Pseudomonadota; class Gammaproteobacteria; order Pseudomonadales; family Balneatricaceae; genus Amphritea. The sequence goes on from JAAEYW010000003.1 coordinate 166,310, forward strand.
GTTTTCCCGTTTGGGATGTTTATCAGCTACCGATAAGCTCGCGGGCTTAGCGGAACATAGCGCTGATAGATTCTTCATTGCAGACGCGTCGTACCGCCTCTGCCAGCATCGGCGCCAGGGTCAACTGACGGATCTGAGTGCATTTCTGTGCAGCGTCGCTCAGTGGAATGGTGTCGGTAACGACTAACTCATCCAGATCTGAGTTGGTGATGTTGCTGATTGCTGCGCCAGACAAAACGGCGTGGGTGGCATAGGCAACGACCTTAACAGCACCGTTAGCTTTCAGTGCGCCAGCGGCTTTGCACAGGGTGCCAGCGGTGTCACACATATCATCGACCAGAATACAGGTGCGGCCTTTTACGTCACCGATCAGGTTCATTACCTGGGCTTCGTTGGCTTTTTCGCGACGCTTATCGATAATTGCCAGGTCACAGCCAAGTTGTTTAGCTACAGCCCGGGCGCGCACTACGCCGCCCACATCAGGGGAGACAACAATCGGGTTGTCATAGCTCTGACGCGCGATCTCATCCAGAAGCACCGGAGAGCCATAGACGTTATCTACAGGGATATCAAAGAACCCCTGAATCTGGTCAGCATGCAGATCGACGGTCAGTACCCGGTCGATTCCTACACCTGCCAGCATATCTGCAACAACCTTAGCGCTGATCGCAACTCGTGCAGAGCGCGGACGACGGTCCTGGCGGGCATAACCATAATAGGGAATAACGGCAGTAATCCGGCTGGCAGAGCCACGACGCAGTGCGTCAGCCATGACGATCAGTTCCATCAGGTTATCATTGGTTGGAGCGCAGGTGGACTGGAGAATGAAGACATCCTTACCACGTGCGTTCTCAAGAATCTCAACGCTGATTTCACCATCGCTGAATTTCGTTACGGTGGCTTCGCCCATTGGAATATCAAGGCGCTCTACAACTTTTTCAGCCAGCTGGCGATTTGCATTGCCAGTGAAGACCATCATTTTAGGCACAGTGTCTACCTTCCCGGATCTGCAGTCATTAAATTGAGATTCGTACATTGTTTGTGACGGGGCTTGCACTCTACTTAAACCTCATTAATAAAGGATCAGGAGCCGTTGCCCGGCCAGGCTCTTTAACATTGCTCCCTCAGCGGGTGCCGGTTAAAGCTGGCTGGGGTAGGAGGATTCGAACCTCCGCATGACGAGATCAAAACCCGTTGCCTTACCGCTTGGCGATACCCCATTACCTCAAATCTACAGGCGTGGCCCGTAAAAGAGGCGCACATTTTCCCGGAACAGCGAGTTAAAGTCAAACAAATGGCGTCGAAAAACGGTAATTTCAGAGCGCTATCTGCCACTCTTTAGCGATGATGGTCAGGCGCAGATCGTTACGGCTGATGGTCAGCTTTTCCGGCAGCAGGTATCCGTTGCGATTGGTAAATCTTAAGTAATTGATTTCCCAGTTATTCTGTACCAGTTTTTGCAGGTGTTGCTGGTCCATGCTGAGTTCAAAGGGATGTCCCGGAGCCGGGATTCCCCTGATCCAGTAGGGCAGGTCCCGCACCGGAAACTGCCAGCCCAGAGTTTGTTCCATCAGGAGTTCAGGTGTCGCTGCCCAAAGAGGCTCCTCACCGGCAACATCAATGGTTATGCCGTTATCGTCACCTTCGATGCGCGCTCCTCCCTGGCCCAGCGGTCCGGTCAGCTCAATCTGATAATGCTGTTGCAGTTGTGCCCAGAACAGGGTGGCGTTATTGTTTTCGCGGGCGGTGCGAATTCCTATCTTGCCTTTCAGTTGCCAGCTGTCCGCTGCCAGCAGAGCCGTGTACTGCTCTTCCCAGGGGCGTTCGGCGTCACCTGCTTCCTGATAGGGAGTCACGCCTGCACACCCGGACAGCAGCAGGATTACGGTTAAAACCAGTGAACGTAATGCCATCACTTAATCCAGGGGGGCATTGATTGAGGTTGCCGCTTCCATTAAAAATTCATTATCCGGGTGCTTCAGTTGCTCCTGTTTTAACAGTTCCAGGGCCCGCTGCTGGCTTCCCGCGGCATGGTAAGCCTGAATCAGGTGAGCGCTGACCTCGGGATCGGGAAACAGATCGTAGGCCTGTTGCAGAAAGTTAACGGCTTCAGAGGCTTTGCCCTGTTTCAGCAGTATCCAGCCCATACTGTCGAGAATCGCAGGGTCGTTTGGCGAGAGCTCTAAGGCCCTGTTTATCAGGTCAAACGCTTCATCAAAGCGATTGGTATAGAGCGTCAGGGTATAACCCAGAGCGTTTAACGCCATGCTGTTGTCCGGTTCCAGTTCCAGTACCTTGCGCAGATCTTTTTCAATCAGACTAATATCCTGCGGATCAAGCGTCATGGCGCGGGTATAGAGCAGGTTAGCATTATCCGGGTGCAGCTGGAGGGCTTCATCCAGCATGCTCAGAGCAGCATCCTTGAAATCATGCAGGTTGAGCCACTCTGCTTCCATCACATAAAGCTGGATGTCGATTTCGGGCATGTTGTTGCGCGCATCCTGCAGAATGCTCTGCAGTCGGGCGCGGTTGTCCGGGTGATCAAGCAATGTCGCGACACGACGGTAAGCCTGCAGAATATTGTTGCTGTCTTTGACTTTAAGAAAATGGCTGATCGCCTGTTCGGCATTACCATCATGTTGTTCTATCAGGCCCAGATAGTAGTGGGGGGTGGTGTTGTCCGGATAGCGTTGCAGCAGGTCCTGCATAATGCTGCGGCTTTGTTGTACCTGTTCATTTTCCAGCAGGAGCAGGGCGGTATAAAAGGTCAGTTGCGGCTCTTCCGGGAAGGTCTCCACTAATAGCAGGGCCTGTTTCACCGCTTTCTTTGTCTGTTTCGACTGGAACAGCAGTTGTACATAAAGCGTAAATACGTGCTGGTCAGGCTGATCTGCTTCCATTTGTGGTGCGAGCACTTTAATCGCGTTGCGAAAATTGCCTTGTGTGCGCAGCAGTTCAGCTTTCTGCAAAATTGCTTCCAGGTGATCGGGGTCTTCAGTGATAGCGGCATCAAAACGCTGCAACGCTTTTTCACTGTTCCCCTGAAGGCCGTAGAGAATCCCCAGTGTGGTCAGCAGAGTCGCCTCTTTTTCCTTCACGGCGTACTCTTCCAGTAACTGGATATAGGCATCTGTTTCTGCCGGGCTGAATTTGTCAGCCTGAGCGCTGATAATCATCAGTGTCTGTCTGTCGGAGTGATGCAGTGCTTTACGCAACAGGGGGAGTGCCGCGGTGAAATCGCCTTTGCGCAGTAACAGACTGGCGGAGATGAGATACGGTTCTGGGTTTCCGGGCTCGGCCTGCTGCCAGAGTTTGCTGGCCTCAAGTGACAGATTCTCCCGCTGCAGATACTGGGCGATGTAAGTAGCGCGTTTCGCAATTTCCGGGTCACCGGTCAGCCGGGCCTGATGGAGATAGTAGTCCAGTGACAGATCAAACTCTTTTCGCTGTCCGGCGATTTCAGCCACAATAAGCTCATACAGGGTCTCCCGGTTAAGTTCTCCCGGGTGGTATTCTACAGCTGGCAGCAGAACGGCATCTGTTTCCGGCTCTGGCTTGCTAAGCTTGTCGGCGCAGCCCGTTAAGCTCAGCAGTGCGGCTATCAAGATGACGGTAAGCGATGATTCTGCTTTTCTTACGAACGCTTTTTTCACGAGATTTTTTACGAGAGTAGGTGCTTTCATTTCGCTGATTTTATCTGTCGCAAAGAGATTGATGGCTCCACTATAGATGAATCGCAGGGGTGTTGTCATATATGGGTGTAATTCGTAAAAAATTGATCTGATGCGGCACGGGTTTTTTAACCTTTAAGCGAATAAAGTGTATTATTACGCGCTATTTCAATCTGGGTGATATTTTCCTATATGGCTTTGCTCGCGTTAGGCATCAATCATAAGACAGCTTCGGTATCGGTCCGTGAGAAGGTCGCTTTTGCGCCGGAGCACATGGCCGATGCATTGGCACAGGCCTGTGAACTGGCACATCTGAAAGAGGTGGCGATTCTTTCTACCTGTAATCGCACCGAGTTGTACTGTTCAACTGAGCTTGAGGGAACCCGCGCGCTGTTAGAATGGCTGGGACGTTATCACAATCTCGACCCGGATGAGTTACAGCGCTGCAGCTATGCGCATTGGGGGCAGGACGCGGCTCAGCACATGATGAGGGTTGCCAGTGGTCTGGATTCCCTGGTGCTGGGCGAACCGCAGATTCTCGGGCAGCTTAAATCCAGCTATGCCGTATCCCAGAGTTCCGGAGTGGTTGGTGCTGAGCTGGATCGCCTGTTTCAGCAGACGTTTGCGGTTGCCAAAAAAGTCCGCACCGATACCGCGATAGGTGAGAACCCGGTTTCGGTTGCTTACGCATCGGTGAGTCTGGCGCAGCATATCTTTGCTGATCTGAGTCAGAGTAAAGCGCTGTTGATCGGGGCTGGTGAAACCATTGAGCTGGTGGCACGGCATCTGTCAGAAGCAGGTGTCAAGCAGATGACCGTGGCTAACCGGACTCTGGTACGTGCTGAAACGCTGGCGCAGGAGTTTAATGCCCGCGCTATTTTGCTGGGGGATATTCCTGAAGCACTTGAAGATGCCGATATTGTTATCGCATCGACCGCCAGTCAGCTCCCCATCCTGGGTAAGGGCGCGGTTGAGTCGGCTCTGAAAAAACGTAAACACCGACCGGTCTTTATGGTGGATATTGCTGTCCCCCGGGATATCGAGCAGGAAGTTGCTGATCTGGACGATGTTTATCTCTATACCGTCGATGACCTGAAAGAGGTGATCGAGGAAAATGTTCGCAGCCGTGAAAGCGCAGCGCGGGAAGCTGAAATTCTGGTAGAAGCGGGCGCGTCTGAGTTTATGCGTCAGCTGCGATCCCTCGGTGCGGTTGAGACAGTGATGTCGCTGCGTCAGCAGGCTGAACAGTTACGTGATATCGAGCTTGAAAAAGCTCTGCGTCAGCTGAGTAATGGAAAAGATACTCAGGAGGTGCTGAACAATCTGGCGCGTGGTTTAACCAATAAATTAATTCACAGCCCGACAGTACAGTTGCGTAAAGCCAGTGCTGAGGGCCGTGATGACTATCTCGAGATGGCGCAGGACCTGTTTCAGCTCTCTCATAATGTAAAAGAAGACTGATTAGTGATGAAAGAATCGATAGCCCTTAAACTGGAAAGCCTTGCCGACCGTTATGAAGAACTGGCGGCGTTGCTGGGCGATGCCGGGGTGATCTCTGATCAGGATAAGTTTCGTGCTTATTCGAAAGAATATTCTGAGCTCGAGCCGGTGGTTAAATGTTTTCAGTCATATCAGGCGGCAGAGGCCGATCTCGATGAAGCCCGGCTGATGCTGGATGATTCCGATCCCGATATGCGAGAGATGGCTAAAGATGAATTCTCTGCAGCCAAAGACAATATTGAAACGCTGGAGCAGGAACTTCAGATCCTGCTGTTGCCCAAAGATCCGAACGATTCCCGTAACGTATTTCTTGAAGTTCGAGCCGGTACAGGCGGCGATGAGGCCGCAATTTTTTCCGGCGATCTGTTGCGGATGTATAGCCGTTATGCTGAAACTCAGGGTTGGAAGCTGGAAATTATCAGCGCCAACGAGGGTGAGCACGGCGGTTATAAAGAGGTGATTACCCGGATAATCGGTAAAGATGTGTACTCCCGGCTGAAATTTGAATCCGGCGCCCACCGGGTGCAGCGTGTACCGGAAACCGAGTCTCAGGGGCGTATCCATACCTCTGCCTGTACGGTTGCGGTGATGCCAGAGATGGATGAGGTCAGCGATATTCAGATCAATAAAGCGGACCTGAGGATCGATACGTTCCGTGCGTCCGGAGCCGGTGGCCAGCACGTTAACAAAACGGATTCTGCGATCCGGATTACCCATATTCCGACCGGGGTGGTTGTTGAGTGTCAGGAGGAGCGTTCGCAGCACAAGAACCGCTCTAAAGCGATGTCGCTGCTGGCCTCACGTCTGCAGGCTGCTGAGCAGGAACGTCATGCTGCGGCTCAGGCCAGCACGCGTAAATCTCTGGTCGGCAGTGGTGATCGTTCAGAACGAATCCGCACCTATAACTTTCCTCAGGGGCGGATTACCGATCACCGTATTAATCTGACACTGTATAAGCTTCTGGAAGTTATGGAAGGCGGACTGGGCTCAGTTGTTGATCCTCTGGTCAGCGAATATCAGGCAGAGTTGCTGGGCGCTCTGTCCGGCGAGAGCTGATCCGGATATCTATGAATATAACAGAAGCCCAGGCCTGTGCCGCGCAGCTCTCCTCCGGTAGTGATAGTCCGGCGGCGGATGTCGAATTGTTGCTCTGTCATATTCTGGAATGCAATCGTACTTTTCTGTTTACTCACCGGGAGCATCTGCTGACAGAGCAACAGCAGGCTCAGTTTGAACAGTTGATCCGGCGGCGTATTGACGGCGAGCCTGTCGCGCATCTGACCGGTAGCCGCGGTTTCTGGACTCTCGATCTTGAGGTGAATGCAACCACTCTTATTCCCCGTCCGGATACCGAGTGTCTGGTGGAAAAAGCGCTGGAACTTATCCCGGCTTCTGTGGCCAGAGTATTAGATCTGGGTACCGGCACCGGCGCTATTGCGCTGGCGCTGGCGTCAGAACAGCCGGGGTGGGAAATCGTTGCCGTTGACCGGGTGGCTGAGGCTGTTTCGCTAGCAGAAAGTAACCGGCAACGAATCGGACTGGATAATGTTACGGTCGCTGAGGGCAGCTGGTTTGAACCGGTTTCCGGAATGTTTGATCTGATTGTCAGCAATCCTCCCTATATTGATCCAGAGGATCCGCATCTCCGACAGGGTGATGTTCGCTTTGAGCCTCTGAGTGCCCTGGTTGCAGAGGACAAGGGCCTTGCTGATATTCGTCATATCGCCAGCGAAGCACGTAGCTTTCTTGCGGATGGCGGCAGACTGCTGTTTGAGCACGGTTATGATCAGGCGAATGCTGTGCAGCGGTTGCTGGCTGATCTTGGATATAGCGACATCAGATCAGCGCAGGATTATGGTGGCAATGACCGGATAACCTGGGGCCGCTGGGGACACCCGGTGAGAGAGGGGAATAAACAGAATGCTGAATGATGATCAGCTGTTGCGTTACAGTCGTCAGATTATGTTGCCCGAGGTGGATATCGCTGGTCAGGAGGCCTGGTTAAACGCGTCGGTGCTGATTATCGGATTGGGTGGTCTGGGCAGTCCCGTCGCGATGTATCTGGCTGCCGCGGGTGTTGGCCGGCTGGTGCTGGTGGACGATGATCAGGTAGAACTGACCAACCTTCAGCGGCAGATTATTCACCGCACGGCGACGATTGGACAGGCAAAGGTTGATTCGGCCAAAGCGACTATTGCGGAGCTGAATCCTGATACTGAGGTGGTGGTAATCAATGCCCGGCTGGATGAGTCAGCGCTGGAGCAACAGGTTGCTGAGTGTGATCTGGTGGTGGATTGCTGTGATAACTTCACCACCCGTTTTGCAGTGAATGCGGCGTGCGTGAAGCATAAAACGCCTCTGGTTTCGGGAGCTGCGATTCGCCTTGAAGGGCAGGTGGCGGTGTTTGATCCGCGCCGTGAAAATGCACCCTGTTATCGCTGTCTCTATCGGGATGGTGACGAGGAAAACCTCACCTGCTCCGAAAGTGGAGTGCTGGCGCCGCTGGTGGGCATTATCGGCTCGGTGCAAGCGATGGAAGCTTTGAAAGTGCTGGCGGATCTTGGTGAGCCGCTGGTAGGCAGATTGTTACTGCTGGACAGTCGTCATATGGACTGGCGAACACTGAAACTGCGTCGGGATCCTGAGTGTCCCTGTTGCGGTGATAAAAACAGTTAAGAGGTACCGTATTTTATGGAAACCATTCGTCAGATATTAGCAAATACTAAAACCATAGCGATGGTCGGTGCGAGCCCGAAATCCCACCGGGCCAGTAATCAGGTGATGCACTTTCTGCTGGCTAAAGGCTATAACGTAATTCCGGTGAACCCGTACAGAGCGGGCGAGCAGATTCACGGTCGTGAGGTGGTTTCCTCTCTGGCGGATATTAAAGAGCCGATCGATATGGTGGAAATCTTCCGCAGCTCAGCTGAAGCAGGGGAGGTGGTTGATGAGGCGATTGCGGTCAATGCGAAAACGGTCTGGATGCAACTGGGGGTGATTAATGAGCCCGCTGCAGAAAAAGCAGAAGCTGCCGGACTGCAGGTGGTTATGGACCGTTGTCCGGCCATTGAGATCCCCCGTCTCTGAGCCGTAATCTTTTTCTGCATCGTTTTCATCCGGGGGCTGGTTTTATTTTCTGATATTTTCCAGACTTTATCGGTTTTTACCGTCAATGCCCGGGAATTCAGGGGCATCCGGCTGGTGTCTCCACGGTGATCCTCTACAATGACAGGTTTACACTAAGGGTGAATACCGATGTCAATTGAACGCCAGGAAATAGGCCAGCGCATGAGTCGTATCGTTATCCATAACGATACTGTTTATCTGTGTGGTCAGGTGGCTAAAGATGCCGCCGCAGGAATCAAAGAACAAACCGCCACGATGCTGGAAAAGGTTGATGCACTGTTGCAGCAGGCTGGCAGTGATCGTGAGCATATACTTTCCGCTACCCTCTATATTCGTGATATGAAAGACTTTGCTGATATGAATGAGGTGTGGGACAACTGGGTGCCCGAGGGGCATGCACCTGCCCGGGCCTGTGTTGAGGCGCGAATGGCCCGGCCTGAGTTGCTGGTGGAAGTATCTGTGATTGCGGCATTGAAAAAATAAGTCGTATAGCTGGAGCTGTCACCGAAAGTGGTTATTGTGAATCGTTTTCCGGGGTCAGCTCAGCATCATCAGTCTGATTTTTATATCATCAGTCAGTCTTCTGGCATAGTCCGCAATCTCTTCGCTACACCATCCTTCCTGAATCGCATCCTGCAGTTGTGCCCCACTGTTTATCAGCATCTGCACCAGAGGCTTATGTTCTGATTGCATTGCCAGCAGCAGGGCTGTGTTGCCATCGGTATCGGGTTGATTCAGGTTGGCGCCGTATTCGTTCAGACGACTCAGGTGCAGCATCAGCTGAGTTGCAGGGCAAAATCTGAAACAGGCAAACAGGGCGTGCTGTGGAGTGTTGTCCGGATAGGCTAAGGGGGCTTTCGCCTGCAGTAACACCGTCATCAGTTTCAGACTTTGTTGCGGATGTTGCAGTGCCTGATAGAGCAGCGGCACTGGCTGGTGCGGCTCAAGGCTGCATCCGGCTTTTAGCAGATGCTCTAATGCGAGGGGCTGACCCGCGTGAATTGCCAGCTCTGGCAGGTTGCAGGTACGCTCCTTATAGGTGAACAGATGTCCTGTCAGCAGTGTCTGATCCAGTTTGTTAAACTGTTTCTTCAATAGCATCAGATCTGCGTTAATCACCGCCTGCTGCAGTTTATTCAGGCTGCGCCGGGTAAAGAAGCTCATGCGCAGGCTGCTGTACTGTTTTTCCAGAAAAGCCGGCGCAGCGGTTTAACTGCCAGCAGCAAGAGGATTGCTGCAGAGATCCATTTCAGGACGGTAAATGTGACTGAATCGTTGTAGCCCATTACTGTGCCAACGGCAAGTGACTGACTGGTCAGCACTGCATCTGTTGTCAGTCCCAGTAAAACGGCGCAACTGCTGATGCCGCACAGGTAGATAATAACCGCCCGGGCACCCAGTTCTCGGCTGAGAATTCCCAGGGACGCAATATTGGTGGCAGGGCCAACCAGCAGAAACACCAGGATAGCGCCGGGGGACATTCCTGCCGCCAGAAGAGCGGCTGCCAATGGAGTGGAGGCGGTTGCGCAGATATACAGCGGCAGGCCGACAACCAGCATCAGCAGGGTTCCGGTCAGCCCACTGCCCCACTGACTCAGGCTTTCAGGTTCTACCAGGGTGGCGATAATCGCCGCTAATACCAGGCCGGCCGCAAGCCACTTAGATATATCATCAAGAATATCGATTATTGCAAACTGCAGTCCGGCCAGAATGCCCGGTTGTTTCAGTTCCGTGTTCTGCCCGTTGCAGCAGGCGGATGTTGTTGTCGCCGTGGGTTCCGTTTTGCTGCTGCAACTGCTGCCGGAAACTTCATCTTTGTTACTGCTGCAACAGTTACTAACAACCCGTTCTTTTTCAGATGTTATTTGATCCGCCGGGCTGTGCTTTTTGTGAGAGCCTTCGTGAGAGCCCTCGCGGTCAAACAGCAGTACCATAATGCCGCTGGTGACGGCGCTGAATATGGCTGATAGCGGCCTGATGATCGCCATGGCGGGTCCAAGCAGTGCATAGGTGACAGAGATTGAATCGACGCCGGTTTCGGGTGTTGCAACCAGGAAAGAAACGGTGGCGGGTTTGGATGCGCCGGAACGGCGAAGTCCGATGGCTGTGGGCAATACTCCGCATGAACAGAGCGGCAGGGGGGCGCCGATGATGGCTGCTCTGATGACCGGGCCTATCCCCCGGCCGCTGAGCCACCTTTTGATCAGCTCCGTAGGTATCCAGCCTTTCAGTATGGCCGCCAGAAGCAGGCCGAAGAGCAACCAGACGGCGGTGTCGAGAAACAGATTCAGCAGATTTTCAAAGAACGCCGTTAACATCAGCAGACTCCCTCCCTAAGGTAATGGTTATTTTACCTTAATCAGATCAGATTCCATAAGCGTAAAAAGTAGATGCCGCTACTGAGGGTGATGAGTGAGCCAAGTGTTGTCGTTAATATGATATTGGCTGCCAGCTGAGCGTTACCGCCCATCGCTTTCGCCATAATAAAGCTGGCGGCAGCCGTGGGGCAGCCAAACAGCACAAACAGGATGCCCAGTTCCTGGCCTTTAAAGCCGTATAGCCAGGCCCCCAGAGTCAGTATCAGTGGCATGATGATCAGCTTGATCAGGGTTGACCAGCCGGACTGGCCAGAGGTGTTTCTGAGGCTTTTCAGATTCAGTGAGCCGCCAATTGCCAGAAGTGCCAGGGGCAGGGTGAGGTTAGCAAAATAGGTGCCGATTTTATCGCCGACAGAGGGAAGCCCCCAGCCATAGTAGGAAAATGGCAGGGCCAGTAATACCGCGATAATTAATGGGTTGCGGGCGATCTCTTTTATTGGGCGTATGATGCTGGGGCCGCTGCTCTGTTGCATCGGCAATGACAGCGCCAGCACCGAGAGCACATTGTAGAGGGGGATAACGCAGACCAGTAGCAGGGACGCCAGCGCCAGACCACTGTTACCAAACATATTGAAGCTGATCGCTAGTCCGATGATGCCATAGTTGCCACGAAAGGAGCCCTGAATAAAGACACCCAGATCGGCCGGTTCTTTAATGAAATAACGACTGATCAGCCAGATGAAAGGAACAATGATCAGAGTGCTGACAACAAAATAGCCCATCAGTTGTGGATTGAATACCGCCTGGAAATTCATTCTGGAGATACTCATAAACACCAGAACCGGCAGCGTGATGGTAAAGACAAGCTTGGAAGAGGTATCAATAAACCCCTGATCAATAATCCTCAGGCGCATCAGCAGATAGCCAAGTGACACAATAAAAAAGATTGGCGCAACGATATTGCTGGTAAAGAGCAGGGTGTCGATATAAAGGCTCAAAGCGATAATTCCGTTTACAGGGGCATAGGGTGGGCGTTGTTGGAGTATATCACCTTATATCGCCTATGCTGCAGGTGCTCTCAAGAGGTGGGTGATTATTGATGTAGTTTTGGGTAGTCCAGTCGTTCCAGAGTGCCGCAGGATTCCGATAGTTCCTCCCAGCCGGTGATACTCAGGGCGATCTGCATCACGCCGCTGGTGGGAAAATTGGGGATATTTTCATGGGTCAGGTAGTAACCGGTCATCTCAAGGGTTGGGTTATGTCCGACAACCATCAGATGTCGATAGTGATCTGACTGGCCTTGCAGCAGGTTTATCAGGGTTTCAACCCGGGCATGGTAAAGCTCGGGCACCTCGATAATATTATTTACCGGATAGTCCTGAGCCTGCGCTATCTGCTCAGCGGTGGTGATCGCCCTGCGGGCTCCGCTGCTGAGAATAAGGTCTGGTTGAATTCTCAGGCTCAGCAGGCGGGCGGCCATAAGCGGCAGATCCCGTTTACCGCGTTTATTAAGCGGCCGGTTAAAATCGGACAGTTCAGGGTTATCCCAGCTTGATTTGGCGTGCCGTACCAGAGTCAGCATTTTCATAAACTGTCCTTAAGCTGTGCGAGTGATAGCCACAGTATTAACTAAGGCGGGTGGAAAAGCGAACAGCTAACTGGCAATACAGCTGTCCAGATCCTCTGTTCGAGTGTCTGAATTTGTTATTAGCTGCGACCATAGTTTGCGCATATGACCTGCGGGGTGACTGCCGCTGTGCTGGAGGTTCATCGGTCCCTGATTAAACAGCCGTGGGTCCATCAGCGTCAGGTTGTCGTCGATTGCGGGTTTGAACTCCATCTGTTCAAGAATATCTTTTTGCAGATCGACGCCGGGGGCAATCTCGGTTAGCCTCAGTCCTTCAGCGGTTAGCAGAAAGACCGCCCGCTCAGTGATAAAAGTGACTGAGTGACCTTGTTTAATCGCATATTCACCATTGAAGGTGATCTGCTGTACCTGGCGCAAAAACTTTTTCACCGGACCATTTTTGATTATCTGCAGTTCACCGTTATTGATCTCAATCTGTTGTGGCCCTGAAGTGAAGGTGCCAAGAAAGTAAAGATCCCGGGTGTTCTGGGTTATGTTGATAAAGCCCCCGGCTCCCGCCAGTTTACTGCCAAAGCGACTGACATTAACATGCCCCTGCGGGCAGGTCTCTGCCAGCCCCAGAAAGGCCTGATCCAGTCCGCCACCATCATAGAAATCAAACTGGGCGGGCTGATCGATTACGGCGGCGGCGTTGCTGACCGCGCCGAAGCTGAGGCCGCTGGCAGGCTGGCCACCGATCCCGCCAGGTTCAACGGTTAATGTGAAATCATTCAGCATCTTTTCTTCCGCCGCCACCGCTGACACCATCTCCGGCATGCCGATACCCAGGTTAACCACAGACTGTTTCTGCAGCGCCATCAGCGCCCGGCGGCCGATGATTTTACGGGCAGAAAGTGGTTCAGTTTCCTGATCAACTGTGGCAACAATATCGCCGCAATAAGCCGGATTAAAAGGCTCGGCAAATGTCTGTGGATGGTCAGCAGGGTCGGCAATAACAAAGTGATCAACCAGAATTCCCGGTATCTTAATCCGGTCGGGTGTCAGGTGATGCTGATGGGTAATGCGCTCTACCTGAACGATCACTTTACCGCCGCTGTTATGAGTTGCCTGGGCGATCGCCAGGGCTTCCAGTGGCAGGGCTTCCCGTTCCATGGATATATTGCCATCCGCATCGGCTGTGGTGCCACGTAGCAGGGCGATGTCTACAGGAAATGCTTTATAGAACAGGTACTCCTCTCCATGAAGGTTGATCAGTTCAACCTGATCGGTGCGGGTGCGGCTGTTGATCTTGCCGCCTTCCTGGCGAGGGTCAACAAAGGTGTGCAGGCCAACTTTTGTCAGGGTTCCGGGTTTGCCTGCAGCAATATCTCTGAACAGGTGGCATATAACACCCTGAGGCAGATTGTAGGCTTCGATACGGTTGTCTGTCGCCAGTTTGCCAAGGCCCGGGGCTAATCCCCAGTGACCGCCAATAACTTTGTTAACCATCCCTTCATGGGCGAAATGATTCAGCCCTCTGTGTTGCGCGTCACCCTGACCGGCCGCGTAGACCAGAGACAGTTTGTGTGGCTGTTGGGAGGTAATAAATCGTTGTTCTATCGCTTTGGCAATGGCTTCTGCGAAGCCGATGCCAATAAAACCACCGGTGGCGATTGTCGCGTTATCAGGTATAAGTTGGGCGGCCTGTTCTGCACTGATCTGCTTAGACATGGATGGATCCTGAGTTTATTATTTTTCTGATACAGACCTATATAAGCAAGCGGCGGGCCATAGATTATAAGTCCTTTTAAATCAGTCAGTTATGATAAATTATCTTGCGGGCTGAACATGTGCATGTCTAATAAATTAGACATAGTGTATAAATGTGTCTATTACGACTGGCGGGCCTTTACATATTCAGACGCCTGATCCGGTTGTAGAGTGTCGCGCGGGAGATCCCCAGCAGCTCAGCTGCCCGGGTTTTATTGTGCTGACACTGTTCCAGTGCCTGTTGCAGAGAGTCTGCTTCCGCTTTACTGCGAATCTGAGACAGACTCTCACCGGAGAGGGATGCAGAGGCGAGGATTATATCGTCTGCTCCGAGGTCATCCGGATAGATGGCGTCCAGTTCTGCCATAACGCAGGCCCGTTCCAGCCGGTTGTGTAACTCTCTGACATTGCCAGGCCAGTGATACTGTTGCAGCCAGGTTATTGCCTCAGTGCTGAGCTCCAGTGCAGGTAGTCCCGAGTCCTGGGCGATTTTCTGTAATAGATGGTGGCACAGTGCCGGTATATCAGACTTTCTGTCGCGCAACGCCGGAAGCCGGAGTGGGAGAACGTTCAGCCGGTAGTACAGGTCCTCTCTGAAAAGCCCCTGATCAACCAGCTGTTTAAGGTTTCGGGATGTTGCAGCGATAATTCTTACATCGACTTTTTCTAACCGGTTGGAGCCCAGCGCTTCTACTTCCCGCTCCTGTAAAACCCGTAATAATTTTGCCTGTATTGCTGCCGATATATCGGCAATTTCATCGAGGAACAGGGTGCCGCCTGCGGCCAGCTGGATTTTTCCCTGCCGGCCGCTTTTACTGGCGCCGGTAAACGCGCCGGCAACGGCGCCAAACAGTTCAGATTCCACCAGTGTTTCCGGCAGTGCCGCCATATTTATACCGACAAAGGGACCGTCTCTCCGGGGCGAGGCGTTGTGAATACCCTGCGCCAGTAGTTCTTTACCGGTGCCGGTTTCTCCCAATAACAGGATGGTTGTGTCCAGTTGCGCAGCTCTCAGTGCCTGACGTCTGACCTTAAGAAGCGCGGCGGAGTTACCCACCAGGTCATTCAGTTCATATTTACTGGTGCGCAACAGGTTTTCTGATACCAGCTGTTTTTTCAGGCGGGCGAATTTATCAAACAAGGGTTGCAGGTTGCTAAGGTTGTCATAGAAGATAAAACCGATTGCGCCGAAGACTGAGCCATCGGGGTTTTTAAGTGGCAGGCGGGTGACAGCGCACCAGCGATTATTGATCTGCATAAGATCAAGAAAGCTGGGCTGACCTGTTTTCACTACGCGGGGGAGTTGTGTCGTAGGTAAAATCTCTTCTACGGAGTGACCGGTGAGGACTGAGTCTGCGGGAAGGTTAAGAAACTCCCGGTACTGTTCGCTGAGCCAGACAACACGGCACTGCTGATCAATGGCGATTGCGCCCTGACAAAGGCTGGAAAGCAGGGTGAGAAGATTTTCGTCGCTGCTATTAATGAGAGTTTCAAGCTGGCTCATCGGGTCTCTGCACTACAGGTATGTCCCGTCA
This sequence comes from Oceanospirillales bacterium, assembly GCA_018223185.1. Classification (GTDB taxonomy): domain Bacteria; phylum Pseudomonadota; class Gammaproteobacteria; order Pseudomonadales; family Balneatricaceae; genus Amphritea. Next base: position 181,797 of record JAAEYW010000003.1, read on the forward strand.
AGTGTGCCAGATTTTACATCTTAATGTCAGTGGTATCCTGCTGGTAGCTTATCTGTTTGCCAGGTGTGCCAGGTGTGCCAGGTGTGCCAGGTGTGCCAGGTGTACCGGACGGAGCTGAGCGATTAAAAATCAGACGACTCGCCAGGTTCGCTGTCATTTCGGAAGAAGTAACAACCAGAATACAAAAAAAACCAGCCGGTTGGCTGGTTTTGTATCTGTTTAGTAGTAATTTTTAACCACCCAGATAGGCTTTCTGAACTGATGCATCGTTTAACAGGTTCGCTCCGGAGTCAGTTTTAACAATCCGGCCATTTTCCAGAACATAGGCCCGGTCGGCTATGCGCAATGCCTGATTGGCGTTTTGTTCCACCAGGAATATGGTGACCCCCTCATCCCGCAGACGTTCGATAATATCGAAAATCTGCTTGATAATAATGGGTGCCAGTCCGAGCGATGGCTCGTCCAGTAACAGCAATCGGGGTTTGCTCATCAGTGCCCGGCCAATCGCAAGCATCTGTTGTTCGCCCCCCGACATGGTTCCCGCCCGTTGTTTAAAGCGTTCTTCCAGACGGGGGAACAGGTCGAGAACATATTTTACTGTTTCTTCGGCCTGTTCTTTGGTGCGAAAGTAGGCGCCCATTGAGAGGTTTTCTTCCACTGTCATCGCACTGAAGACTCTGCGTCCTTCGGGGACAATTGCCAGTCCTTTACGCATAATCTCAGGGGTGTTGAAGTGTTCAAGCTCTTCACCTTCAAAAATGACCTTGCCGGATGAGGCCTTAGGGTCACCGCAGATAGTCATCATCAGGGTTGTTTTGCCAGCGCCGTTGGCACCGATCAGAGTGATGATTTCGCCCTGATTAATCTCAATGCTGACATCATGGAGTGCCTGAATCTGTCCATAATGGGTGTTTACATTTTCGATCTTCAGCATCTTATTCCTCTCCGAGATAGGCTTTGATGACATCCGGATTCCCCTTGATCTGTTCGGCGGTGCCGTTAGCCAGAGGGGTGCCCTGGGCAATCACGTAGATATGATCGGAGATACCCATAACCAGACTCATGTCGTGCTCAATCAGCAGGATCGAGATCTCATGCTCATCACGCAACTTTATGATCAGTTCATCCAGCTCTTTTGTCTCATTAGGGTTGAGGCCTGCCGCCGGTTCATCCAGCATCAACAGCTCGGGCTGAGTGACCATGCAACGGGCAATCTCAAGGCGGCGCTGCTGTCCGTAAGCGAGATTGCCCGCTTCCCGGTTAGCATACTCCAGCAGACCGACCTCTTTCAGCCAGTGTGCCGCATGTTCCATTGCGTCTTTTTCAAGGCGGCGGTAGTTGGGGGTTTTCAGTAGTCCGGAAAACAGATTGGTATTCAGATGCCGGTGCTGTGCAACCAGCATATTTTCAATCACGGTCATCTTCTGAAACAGACGGACATGCTGAAAGGTGCGTACCAGACCCTTGCGGGATATCTGATAATCTTTCAGGCCGGCAATCTGCTCGCTCTTCAGCATTACGCTGCCTTCGGTGGGGATGTAAAACCCGGACAAACAATTAAATACGGTGGTTTTTCCGGCCCCGTTCGGGCCGATAACTGAAACGATCTGGCGATTCTTAACCTTAAGGTTGACACCGTTCACCGCTACCAGGCCGCCGAAGCGCATGGTCAGACCGTTTACATCCAGCAGTAACTGACTCATTGTTGTTTCAACTCCAGATTCGGTCGTTTCATGGGTATCAGGCCCTGAGGGCGCCAGCGCATCATCACTACCATCAGCAGGCCGAAAAGCAGCATCCGGTATTCGGAGAACTCCCGTGCCAGTTCAGGCAGGATTGTCATGATAATGGCAGCGAAGATGATTCCCATTTGAGAGCCCATACCGCCCAGTACAACAATCGCCAGAATGATGGCTGACTCGATGAAGACAAACGATTCCGGGCTGATAAAGCCTTGTCGGGCAGCAAAAAAACAACCTGCAAATCCGGCTGTCGAAGCGCCAATCGTAAAGGCAGATAACTTGATGATGGTGCGGTTCAGTCCCAGTGAACGGCACGCAATCTCGTCTTCCCGCAGTGCTTCCCAGGCGCGTCCGATCGGCATCCGCATCAGGCGGTTGATCAGATAGATCACACAGATAACCAATAGCACTGCGACCAGATAAAGAAAGATCACTTTATAGGAACTGGAGTAGTCCATACCAAAGTATTCATGGAAGGTTGAAGCGCCTTCCTCTTTCGCTTTGCGGTTGAACTCCAGACCAAAAAGGGTTGGCTTGGCAATACCGGAAATACCGTTAGGCCCTCCGGTCAGTGAAGTCCAGTTGTTCAGCAGTATGCGAATAATCTCGCCGAATCCCAGTGTGACAATCGCCAGATAATCCCCTCTGAGGCGCAGTACCGGAAAGCCCAGCAGGAAGCCGAAAGAAGCCGCCAGTGCTGCTGATATTGGCAGGCACGCCCAGAATGACATACCAAAATACTGGGATAGCAAAGCGTAGGTGTACGCACCCACTGCATAGAACGCGACAAAACCCAGATCCAGCAGGCCTGCCAGACCTACAACAATGTTCAGGCCCAGCCCGAGCATAATGTAGATCAGGGTCAGCGTCGCCAGATCAACCGTGCCCCGGGAGACCATAAATGGCCAGATAAGCATTACCACGATAACCGCAGCGATCAGCCAGGGTTTCAGGGCTGCCATTTTACGCTCTTCTGGCAGAATCTTCTGGATATTGGGTTTCGGAATCGCACCAAACAGCGCATCAATCTGCGTACTGAACAGCTGCGACAGGAATACCACAGAGATACCGGTAAGGATCCACATCCACTGTTCGGTGGTGGCGCCTTTGACTGTCAGAACGGTACTGTCAGTATCGAGTTTAACGCCGATCATCAGGCAGGCGAGGATAAGTGAGATGCCCGCGGCAAAAAATGCATTATAAAGCTTGCTGGAGTTCATACTTTTTCTACCTCCGGTTTGCCCAGCAGTCCGCTTGGACGGAACAGCAGGATAAGCACCAGCAGGCCGAACGATACAACATCCTTATATTCAGATGGGAAGAATGCTGAGGTCATCGCCTCGGTTACGCCAAGAATCAGGCCACCAAGCATCGCTCCGGGAATAGAGCCGATGCCGCCAAGGACTGCCGCAGTAAATGCTTTCAGACCTGCGATGAAACCGACAAAAGGGTTCACCACCCCGTAATACAGCCCAAGCAACAGACCGGCAATAGCAGCCAGTGCAGCCCCGACAATGAAGGTGAGGGCGATAATCTTATTGGTATCAACACCCAGCAGGTTGGTCATTCCAATATCTTCTGAACAGGCGCGACAGGCACGGCCCATGCGTGAACGGGAGATAAACAGAGTCAGCAGCGTCATGCTGATGATGGTGATAACAAAGATCATCACCTGCATGTAGGACAGTGATACCTCGTAGAGACTCGGGTCACCGAAGCTCCAGCCACCGGTCACCTGAGGTGGCAGCGCCACATCCCGTGAACCCTGAGACAAAACGACAAAGTTTTGCAGGAATATAGACATACCGATCGCAGAGATCAGTGGAATCAGCCGGTTAGAGCCGCGTAAGGGACGGTAGGCTACCCGTTCAACCGTCCAGCCGTATGTGCTGGCAATGAACATTGCAACTACGAGGGCAATAATCAGGATAATGGGGAGGCTTACCATTCCCATGCCCAGCAAACCTGCGATAACAATAAATGTTACGTAGGAACCGATCATATAGATCTCGCCGTGGGCAAAGTTAATCATACCGATGATGCCGTAAACCATTGTATAGCCGATGGCAATCAGGGCGTAGGTAGAGCCGATGGTTAGCCCGTTAATGAGCTGTTGCAACAGATAAAGCGAAAATTCTGACATTTGCAAGGACCATATAAAACGAATCCCCGGCATCGGATCACGGCACCAGGGAGTCGGGATTTGCGGACTCCGGCTGGTACAGCCGGAGTTTGCTAATCTATTGTTATTACAATGAATTACTCAGCAGGAGTCTTAGATCCATCTTTGTGCAGACGATACACCAGGAAAGTCGACTCAGTCAGGTCACCCTTCTCGTCATATTTGACTTTTCCGATCGCAGTATCGAAATCGTGAGCACGAATGTAATCAGCCAGCTCTACTGAATCAGTCGATTTGGTTGCACTTATGGCGTTAGCCATTACTTCTACAGCCGCGTAGGCGGTGAATACGAAAGGACCGGTTGGATCTTCACCCTTAGCCTTGATAGCAGCTACACGGGCTTCGTTTATAGGGTTCTGATCGAAACTCTTCGGTGCGGTTGCCAGTACACCTTCTGAAGCATCACCGGCAATTTTCGCCAGATCAGAGTTAACCACACCTTCAGGTCCCATGAACTGAGCATTGAAGCCTTTTTCGGCAGACTGACGCAGGATCAGGCCCAGCTCAGGGTGATAACCACCGTAGTAAACGAAATCAACATTCTCTTTCTTAAGCTTGGCGATCAGTGCTGAGAAGTCTTTATCACCCGGGGTGACACCTTCAAACATAGCCGCCTTAACGCCATTTTCGGCCAGCTGATCACGTACCGACGTTGCCAGACCTTCACCGTACTGCTGCTTATCATGAATAACAGCAACACGCGCTGGTTTGGCCGTTTTCAGAATGTAATCGGCAGCCATGCTGCCCTGCAGGCTGTCCAGACCGATAGTCCGGAAAATCATCTTGTAGCCTTTCTCCGTGATTGAAGGAGAGGTCGATGCTGCAGTAATCATCAGCACGCCTTCCTCTTCATAAATATCGGAAGCAGGCTCAGTCGAGGAAGAACAGAGGTGGCCAACAACCTGTGTTACGCCATCGTTAATGATTTTGTTCGCCACAGCTACTGCTTGTTTCGGGTCGCAGGCATCATCATAGATTACGCCTTCCAGCATCATGCCGTTAACGCCGCCAGCTTTGTTGATATCTTCAATGGCTGCCATTACACCGATTTTTTGCATATCGCCATACTGGGCAACAGGGCCGGTAGCTGGTCCCGCCAGGCCGATCTTAAGCGTTTCAGCCTGAGCTGCAGCCGTTAAGCCCATTATACAAACAGCGGTACTCAGGCCCAGCAATGATTTGCGGAATTGATTCATCAAGCTAATCTCCATTTATTATTCTTTGCAGAGTTTCTCAAAGGGTAATACCTGAAGATAGCCGGCTTTCACTAAGCATCGAACCAATTTACAGATTTTACGCCCTGAGATGTTATTACCTCTGTCGCAGTGGCTAACTCTACCTCTGGCGGTCTACTAATTGCAATCTAAGTAGAGGACTTTTATAAGGTTATGTTGATCTGGGATGTTTACATCCGCTGCAGTGAGAGAAAGTGTTAATGATATTGCCACTATTTGTTATTGAGCAATTGACCGTTTTTGTTAATGATTCTTACCCTCAGACACGTATTTCCGGCGGCTGGTGGTAGATGCTAACGTCAGAGAGAACGCTGATTCCTGCATAATGATAATAACTGGGAAGAGTATGGATCCGATCCGATCGCTAATTCGTTTTTGTATGGCTGCTGCTGTTCTGCTGGCAGGTTCCGTTGCAGCTCAGCCTGTGGCTGATCGTCTTAACACCCCCGCACTGCTCTCCTATCGTGCGGATCAGGCTCTGCTGCTGGATATTGCTGCAAGTGGTAATCAGCTGGTTGCTGTGGGCGATCAGGGTATAGTTATGCGCTCGATTGATCAGGGGCGCAGTTGGCAGCAGCAGCACACGCCTTTCAGCGTGATGCTGACATCTGTTTTCTTTGCTGATGCTGAACATGGCTGGCTGACCGGGCATGACGGGTTGCTCGCTGCAACCGGTGATGGTGGTGTCAGCTGGCGAACATTATTGGATGGTAATCAGATCAACCAGCTGCGGTTGCAAACGCTGCAGCAGAAAATGACTGAAATACAGATCCGGTTTGATGCTGAACCGGATAATGATCTGTTGGCGGAGCAGCTGGATACTGTTTCCTGGTTGGTTGCAGATGCCACCGCTGCCGTGGACGATGGCGCGGGTGTGCCGCTGCTGGATATCTGGTTTGCCGATTCTCAGCATGGTTTTGCTTTGGGTGGGTATGGTCTGTTGCTGAAAACTGAGGATGGTGGTGACAGCTGGGCCTATTGGGGTGACCGGCTTGAGAACCCTGATAATTTTCATCTTAACGCTATGGCGGCAGATCATCAGGGGCATCTGTATATCGTCGGCGAAGCAGGCGTTCTGTTTCGCTCTGAGGATGACGGTGATAGCTGGAGTCGTATCGACACTCCCTATGATGGCTCTTTTTTCGGTATTACCGAATTCAATAAGCAGTTATACCTGATGGGGCTGCGGGGGCATCTTTATCGCTCTGATAGCGGGTTGGAATGGCTGCCGGTAGAGACCGGCTATGAAGTGACTCTGCTAAGCGCTGTCGCGGGGGCTGATAAGCTGGTATTGCTGGGTCAGGGAGGAATGATTCTTCAGAGTCCTGATGGTCAGCACTTCTCTCAGCTACCGAGTGGCGCAAGGCACTCACTGAGTGCCGGTCTGGCGCTGAACGGTGCATATATTCTGGTAGGTGAAGGTGGGTTGCAGACGCTGGAGATCTCACATGAATAAGCTTTCTCGGATACTCCTGGCGCCGATTAAAGGCTCAGAAGAGTTTGCTGAACGATTTTTGTTTCACCACCGGTTACCCGTTTTGCTGGTATTTGCAGCGCTGACCCTGTTTCTTGGCTGGCAGGCGGTCCAGATTCGTCCCGATGCCAGTTTTGTGAAGATGATTCCCACGTCTCATCCCTACGTGGAGAACTATCTCAGAAACCGTGATGACCTTGCCGGGCTGGGGAACAGTGTCAGAGTTGCGGTAGCCGTTCGGGAGGGGGATATATTTACCGCCGGATTTCAGCAGACACTGCAAAAGATTACCGATGAGCTGTTTTTTATTCCCGGAGTAGACCGGGCCGCGCTGACCTCAATCTGGACGCCTAATGTGCGCTGGACCGAAGTGACCGAAGAGGGGTTTGTCGGTGGTCCTGTGATTCCGCTGGACTATGATGGCTCGCCAGCCAGTCTTGAACAGATCAAACTGAATGTTCTGCGATCCGGTCAGGTGGGGCGGCTGGTGGCCAACGATTTCCGCTCGGCGATTGTTCAGGTACCGCTGTTTGATAAACACCCGGATACCGGTGAGAAACTGGACTATCAGGTTTTATCTCAGCAACTGGAAAGTCTGATACGGGACCGATACCAGTCGGACACTATCAGTATCCATATTACCGGCTTTGCTAAAGTCGTTGGCGATCTTATCGATGGTGCCGCGCAGGTGGCGGTATTTTTCGGCATCGCTTTGTTAATTACCCTGGTACTGCTGTACCTCTATTCCCGCAGCGTCAGCGGTACTCTGGTACCGCTGGCCTGTTCCGTGATTGCGGTGATCTGGCAGTTAGGGGTGTTAAAGTTGCTGGGCTACGGGCTGGATCCGTACTCCATGCTGGTGCCCTTCCTGGTATTCGCTATTGCGGTCAGTCACGGGGTGCAGATTGTTAACACTATTGCGCTTGAGAGCGCTCGCGGCGCAGACAGCTGGCTGGCCGCCCGACGGGCGTTCCGGGCGTTGTATATTCCAGGCCTGACCGCTTTGTTATCGGATGGTATCGGTTTTGTTACTCTGATGGTGATTGAGATTCGGGTGATTCAGGATCTGGCGATCGCGGCATCGCTGGGCATTGCCGTGATTATCCTGACCAATCTGTTTCTGCTACCGGTCATCATGTCACTGCTGGGAATCGGTGAACGGGCCACCCGCAGAGCCCGGAATGCTGAGCAGAAACACCACAGCGGCTGGCGTCTGCTGACCTGGTTTGCGACCCCTCGCGGTGCAAAAGTGGCTGTCGTGGTTGCTCTGGTGTTAATGCTGGGCGGCTTGTATCAGGGACAAAAGCTACAGATCGGCGATCTGGACAGTGGTGCCCCCGAGTTGCGTCCGGATTCACGATATAATCTGGATAACCGTTTTATTACCCGGCATTACTCGACGTCCAGCGATATCTTTGTGGTGATGGTCACTACCCCAAAAGAACAGTGTTCCAGTTTTGCCACGTTGTCGCTGGTGGATCGCTTTCAGTATTACCTGACCAATATTGAGGGGGTGCAGTCGAGTGTCTCTCTGGTGGATGTCTCCAGGCGTGTTACTGCAGGACTTAATGAGGGCAATCTCAAATGGCGCACGGTGAGTCGCAATCAGCTGGTGATCAATGCTTCCCTCTCCTATGTGCCTGCCGGACTGATGAACCCTTCCTGTTCGCTGTTGCCGGTCATTATCTTTCTGGATGATCATAAGGCCGCAACCCTGAGCAATCTGACCCGGCAGATAGAAGCGTTTGCTGCAGAATATGGTTCTGATCAGATAGCGTTTGAGATGGCTGCCGGAAACTCTGGTTTTGAAGCGGCCACTAACGAGGTGATCGGTACCGCCCAGTATCAGATGCTGGCCTGGGTGTATGGTGTTGTCGGTTTGCTTTGCCTGCTGACGTTCCGTTCATTAAAAACGCTGATCTGCATTATCGCACCGCTGGCGCTGACCTCTCTTCTCTGTCAGGCGCTGATGGCCAGCTTTGGTATTGGCGTGAAGGTGGCGACTCTGCCCGTTATTGCTCTCGGGGTGGGGATCGGTGTGGACTATGGTATCTATATCTACTCCAAACTGAACACTTATCTGGTGCAGGGAATGGGGTTGCAGGAGGCCTATCTTAATACCCTTAAAACCACCGGTAAGTCGGTTGCCTTCACCGGATTAACTCTGGCCATTGGGGTGGTGCTCTGGGTATTTTCACCGATCAAGTTTCAGGCAGATATGGGCGTGCTGCTCACCTTTATGTTCCTCTGGAATATGTTGGGTGCATTGGTGTTGCTGCCAGCACTTGCCTGTTTGCTGAGGTGTGATCGGATTCCAAGCACTGCCCGGACGGAGATGAAACATGTTGTTAAATAAACGCATACTGCTGGTGCTTGATCAACGTGATCAGGCTTGTAATGGCTTACAGCGCTGTCGCCTGATCGCCGGACGTTTGCACAGTCCTGTCACTCTGGTCTGGCTTGGCGATGACCCGCGGGAGTCAGTCGGACAGCTGGAGAATGATGGCATTGCTGTCACGCTTGTTATCACATCCAGGGATAAGTTGCTAACGGTGCTGACTAAACTGTTGAAGCAACAAGCTTTTGGTTTGTTGGTGAAAAGCTGTGATCCGCGCAGGAAAGGGTTTATGACATCTCTGGATGGGCAAATTCTGCGGGATCTTCCCTGTCCTGTATTGTTGGTTAAGCAAGACCAGCTCTGGCAGGATGGTGTGGTTATGGCTGCGGTCAACTCTCTCGCTGAAGATAGCCATCAGTTACAGCTCAATGATGATCTGTTGAAGGTCGCAGCGCAGATTGCGGTAGCGACCGATTCAGCACTGGCGGCAGCCGTTGCCTGCCCTTCTGCGATGATGGGGGGAGACCCCGAGATGCAGTCAGAAGAGTTGATCCAGGAACTGGCACGACAGGCAATAGACACTCAGTTGAACCGGTTACAGCTTAAGGCGCAGGCACTCGCGGTGGGTGAAGGGCCGCCTGAATACTGGATTCCAGAAGCCGCAGGTCAGCTCGGTGCACGGCTGGTGGTGATAGGCACCCGTGCCCGGGGTGGCATCAAAGGGTTGCTGATCGGTAATACCGCAGAGCGGATATTGCCGCGGCTGGACTGCGATATTCTGGTGTTGCGCATCGGCCTGTCTGATGCGGTGGTGCCGGTATTGCAGCAGTAAAACGGTTTTATTAAAAAAGCCCGGCTTGTCCGGGCTTTTTTGTTAATGAAAATAAAGTTCGGTCTTATTTATATCTCATTGATTTTTAATACTTAATATTGGTTTATATGTTTCGTGATTTTTTGTGTTAGTGATAATGAAAGGTTTTGTTATTGGTTAATGAGGGCGCTTCATAGATCCTCAGTGCATAAAATTAATAACACTAGGTATCTGTGTCTGAGACATAGGTAGCGATACAGGATCTGTCGAGGTGTCATCATGCCGGAATATAAAGCGCCCTTAAGAGATATTCAGTTTGTACTGGATGAAATGTTACAAAGTGAGCAGCACTACCAGAATCTGCCGGGCTGTGAAGAGGCTACTCCGGATATGCTGGGTGCCATTCTGGAGGAGGGTGCTAAATTTGCTGAGCGTGTGCTGGCACCTCTGAACCAGGTTGGCGACCGGGAAGGCTGCCAGTTGATTGACGGTGAGGTGAAGACCCCTACCGGTTTTAAAGAGGCCTATCAGCAGTTTGTTGAGGGTGGCTGGCCATCACTGGCCCATGACCCTGAGTGGGGTGGACAGGGGCTGCCGGAGTCGATTGGTATTGTGCTCAATGAAATGGTCGGATCGGCTAACTGGTCCTGGAGTATGTATCCTGGGCTGAGCCACGGTGCGATGAATACTATCGAGGCCCATGGTACAGAAGCACAGAAACAGACGTATCTGACCAAACTGATCAGTGGTGAGTGGACCGGTACCATGTGCCTGACCGAGTCCCACTGCGGTACTGATCTGGGGATGCTGAAAACGAAAGCGGAACCCCAGGCGGATGGCAGTTATAAGATTAGCGGAACCAAGATTTTTATCTCCGCGGGTGAGCACGATATGGCTGATAACATTGTTCATATTGTGCTGGCGCGCTTGCCGGATGCGCCTCAGGGTACCAAAGGTATTTCTTTGTTTATCGTGCCCAAGTTTATGCCGGACGCTGCCGGAAATATCGGTGAACGAAACAGTCTCAGTTGTGGTTCGCTGGAACATAAGATGGGCATCCACGGTAATTCTACCTGTGTGATGAATTTTGATGGCGCGACAGGCTATCTGATCGGACCTGAAAATAAAGGTCTGAACTGTATGTTTACCTTTATGAATACCGCGCGTCTGGGAACGGCTCTGCAGGGGCTGGCTCATGCAGAGTGGGGGTACCAGAACTCTCTGGCCTATGCCCGTGATCGTCTGCAGATGCGGGCACTGAATGGTCCTGCCTGCCCCGATAAGCCTGCTGATCCGATTATTGTTCATCCCGATGTGCGGCGCATGCTGCTGACCCAGAAAGCTTTTGCCGAGGGTGGCCGGGCACTGATCTATTACTGCGCGCAGCTGGTGGACCGGGTTAATCTGACGACCGACAGCGATGAGCGCCAGCAGGCGGATACTCAGCTGGCCTTCCTGACGCCGATCGCTAAAGCGTTCCTCACTGAGACTGGTTTTGAGTCCGCCAATCTGGGGCTGCAGATCTTTGGCGGTCATGGTTATATCAGTGAATGGGGGATGGAACAGAACGTTCGCGATAGCCGTATCTCTATGCTCTATGAAGGTACCACCGGTATTCAGGCGCTCGACTTGCTGGGACGTAAGGTGCTGATGACTCAGGGAGAGTCACTTAAGTCCTTTACCAAAGTGGTTCACAAGTTCTGTGAGTCGCAGGCAGATAACCGTCCGCTACAGGAGTTTATCAATCCGCTTGCCCGGATCAACCGCGAATGGGGTGATCTGACCACCCGAATCGGTATGAAAGCGATGATGAACCGGGAAGAGGTCGGCGCCGCGTCTGTCGATTACCTGATGTATTCTGGCTACGTAACGATGGCGTATCTGTGGGCCCGGATGGCAGCGACTGCACAGCAGAAACTGGATGCCGGAGAGGGCGATCGGCGTTTTTATCAGGCGAAACTTAAAACGGCCCGGTTCTACTTTGAACGTATTTTGCCGCGGACGAAGACGCTCGAAGCAACTATCGATTCCGGTGCGGATAACCTCCTGGCGATGGATGAAGATGAATTTTCCTGTTGATAAACAATGACTAAGCTGCTTAGAATCAGAGCTTGCCGGGCGCTACTGAGTGGTCTGATCAGTGTGAATTGTCGTGTGCGGCGGGGCTGTTCGCAATTGAAGACGCGGGCGAACGAAACGGAGAGATAGATATGTCAGAAATTCAGGGTTGGTTTGAAATGATGACCGGGCGGTTTAACAGTGCTGCCGCAGCAGGTCTTGACGCGGTATTTCAATATAAGCTTGATGAGGGCGATGCTTATTATGCTTCTGTTTCAGGAGGCGAATGCGCTCTGAGCAAAGGCGAACATAACAGTCCCAGCGTGGTGCTGATGATGGATAGCCAGACCTTTAAAGAGGTGTTGGATGGTGAAACCAACGGCATGCAGGCGTTTATGGCTGGCCGCATCCGTGCTGATGGCGATATTATGCTGGCCACCCGGCTGGAAGCGCTGTTTCCGGCCAGTTAATTTAGGAATCGGCGACATCAGACTACTGTTGTTGCTGATTTTATTCGACTTTTTTGTCTGAGCACTTATGCTGAGAAAAACAGGTTGAACTCTGTATCCTGTATAAAACAGCCAATCAACAATAACAATTACAGTAGACGGGATCTGAACATGGATCAAAAAGTACGCGGCAGCTGGATTCCGGAAGCACTGAATCCAAAAGGCTACAGCACACTGACAGACGTTATTCAGCGAATCGTCAGTGACTATGCCTCTAAAACAGCCTTTACCAGCTTCGGCTATGCGATGAGTTATGCTGAGCTTGGACGGTTATCGGATGCGTTTGCCGCTTACCTGCAGCAGGAAACAGATCTGCAGCCGGGAGATCGTATTGCCATTCAATTACCGAATCTCAATCAGTACCCGGTGGTACTATTTGGTGCGCTGAAAGCGGGTCTGGTCATTGTTAATACCAATCCGTTGTACACTCCCAGAGAACTGGAAAACCAGTTTAATGACTCTGGCGCTAAAGCGTTGGTGGTCTACAAAGGGGTTGCGCATAATGTCGATAAGATCATTGCCAATACCGGCATTAAATATATCTTTACCACCCAGATTGCCGATCTTCATCCACCGCTAAAACGGCTACTGATTAACTCCACAGTAAAATATATCAAGAGGATGGAGCCTGAATACCATCTGCCCCAGGCTGTTGAGTTGCGTTATGCGTTAGACCAGAAAGCAGGCCAGCAGCCGCAAGCTGTCTCCCGTCAATGCGCGGATGTTGCGGTATTACAATATACTGGCGGAACCACCGGGGTAGCCAAAGGGGCGATGCTGACTCACGGTAATCTGATCTCTAATTTTCTTCAGGGTGTCAAACTGATATCAGGTGCGGATGAAGCGTGGGCTGAGACGGTGGTTGCCCCCTTACCGCTTTATCATATCTATGCTTTTACCATCACTATGGCGGTGCTTGAGCTGGGTGGGAATAACCTGCTGATTGCAAACCCCCGGGATATAAGCGGATTTATTAAAGAATTGCAGAAGCATACGATGTCAGCCTTCATCGGGCTGAATACGCTGTTTGTAGCGATCTGTAACCATAAAGACAGTAAGGCGATCGATTTCAGTCAGCTTAAAGTCACTCTGTCCGGCGGAATGGCTCTGACCTTAGCCGCGGCAACGGCTTGGGAGAAGTTAACCGGTTGCCAGGTTCTGGAAGCCTATGGTCTGACCGAAACCTCTCCGGCGGTGGCGATGAACCCTCCAGGCCGTATCCGGGTCGGTACGATTGGGCCGCCGGTGACTGAAACTGAGGTAAAAATAATCGGAGCCGATGGTCAGGCGCTCGGTGTCGGTGAGCCTGGAGAGTTATGCGTTAAAGGGCCTCAGGTGATGCTAGGGTACTGGCAGAAGGAGCAGGCAACCCAAAGCTGTTTCACTGATGATGGTTTTTTTATTACCGGCGATGTAGCAATTATTGAAGCTGATGGTTATCTGCGCATCGTTGACCGGGCTAAAGATATGATCAATGTTTCCGGTTTCAATGTGTATCCCAATGAAGTTGAGGATGTTGTAACCCTGCATCCTGCTGTTGTTGAGTGTGCGGCAGTGGGGGTGCCGGATGAGCATAGTGGCGAGATTGTGAAGATTTTTGTGGTGGCTCAGGCAACGGTTACCAGCGAGGAAATCCGTAACTGGTGTAAGGAACGACTGACCCCTTACAAAGTCCCGAAGATTGTGGAGTTCGTCGATGATCTGCCAAAATCAAATGTGGGTAAAGTGCTGCGGCGTATGCTTCGCAATGATAAGCCAGGCAGCCATGCGGCCTGAACAGCTGGCCCGCCGACGCATGGCAATACCATCAATTAATACTGATCATACAGGAGTCAGTTGTGAGTGAATTACTGAATGTCACAATCCGGGATCGCATTTGTCAGATTCTGCTGAACCGCCCCGAGAAAAAAAATGCTCTCACGCTGGCAATGTACGAAGCTTTAACCCAGGCGCTGGTCAGCGCCGACGCGGATCCGGGTGTCAGAGTGATTCTGCTGGGTTCCACCAGTGACAGCTTCTGTTCCGGTAATGATATTGCTGATTTTATTGCGGCATCGAGTCGTCCGGATGCCGTTGCGGCGCCTCTGGCCTTTTTGCAGACAATCGCCTCCCTGGCTAAGCCTGTTATGGCGGTGGTACCGGGTGCTGCAGTGGGAATAGGTACTACGCTGTTGCTGCATTGTGATCTGGTGATCGCCAGTGATCAGGCCCGTTTTCAGCTGCCATTTGCCCGCTTAGGGCTGGTGCCTGAAGGGGGCTCCAGCTTGCTGTTTCCGCAACTGGTCGGGCATCGCCGGGCATTTGAACTGTTGGTGATGGGAGAGTCGTTCAGTGCTGCAACCGCCAGAGAGCTGGGGCTGATTAACCGGGTAGTGATGCTACAGAGTTTACAGGATCTGGCAATGCTCGAGGCCGGTAAACTGGCTGCTCTGGCACCCGAAGCGGTACGACTGAGTAAAGCGATGCTGCGCAGTCATACTCAATCTCAGTTAGAAGCGGTGCTGGTGGCTGAGGTTGAGCAGTTTGCCTCCAGATTAGGATCGGCGGAAGCCGCTGAAGCGCTGCAGGCGTTTATGGAGAAGCGTGAACCGGACTTCTCCCGTTTCTGACCTGTTGCGTCTGATCTAGTGTTTTTTTTAGTTTATTGATTGCCCTTATGACGTAATAACAGATCGCCATACAGGGCTTTTATTTCCGCAAGGTCTTTGTCCACATCCCCGCTTGTTGTATAGCTGCAGTAGATACCGGCTTTACGGGCACGCAGGTCCAGATAGGCGGTCAGAACCGGAACGCCTGCCTGGTGGGCAATATGGTAGAAGCCTGTTTTCCACTCATCGACCTGTGAACGGGTGCCTTCAGGGGCGATAACCAGATAGAGCTGATCGGCACTATCAAACTGAGCGGCTGCCTGAGAGACAACATTAAGGGATTTTGACCGGTCGATGGGAATCCCTCCCAGCCACATCATCAGGTGGCGGAACGGAAACCTGAATATCTGCACCTTTCCCATCCAGTAGATTGGCAGCTCCTGGCTAAAAGCCAGCATCAGTGCATACGGAAGATCCCAGTTACTGGTATGCGGCGCTCCGATCAGGACGCACTTATCTATGCCCTGTATGGCTGTAAAATCCAGCTGCCACTTTTTCATTTTCAGGAATTTACGTGAGATCCAGCACAGCGCTGGTTGTAATACCGGGTTGTCAAAAATAGTCGAGTGCATGAGAGATCTGAAAGTGTAGCCATTTTCGGACTATTATAATGTTATTTGACCCTATCTGATATGCAACCCGATTGCGCGCTGAAGCGGTTCCTTTGTTTTATTCTTTGCTGGATCGTGTAAACGCCGGAAATGATATTTTTCAGCTCATAATTGTCAATTATCTATTTTCCATAACTATCTGATTTAAAATCAGATAATGTTCATTTAGACGATTTTGTTACTGATAAAGGCTATTTTTGTTATTGCTGTAAAATCCCCCGTGACTAGACTTAAAAAGTCTGTGCTGTACGCAGTGTTATCTCCCTGTTTCTGATTTGGCAGTCCGGCGTACAGAGAAAGAGTCAGATTCTTGCTATGACTAACAATAATTATCCTGAGTATGGAGTGCACCATGCAATTTGAAGGAAAAGCTATTCAGGTTCAGGAGATCGACAGCGGCTTTTATGAGCTGTGTTTTGATCTTAACAATGAACCGGTGAATAAGTTTAATCAGCAAACCCTCGGGGAGCTGAAAGAAGCGGTAGCCCTGCTGGGTGCCGTTGAGGGTATTAAGGGGGTACTGTTCAGTAGCGCCAAAGAGAGTTTTATTGTCGGTGCTGATATTACTGAGTTCAGTGCCCTGTTTGATCAGGGTGAAGCGGGACTGATCGAAAAGCTTCTGGAGACCCATGCTATCTTCAATGCGGTCGAGGATCTGCCCTGTCCTACGGTGGTTGCCATTAACGGTCTGGCACTGGGTGGTGGGTTTGAGCTGTGTCTCTCCACTGACTATCGGGTGATGGGTGAGAAGGCTAAAGTGGGACTGCCGGAAGTGAAACTGGGGATTAACCCCGGCTGGGGTGGCATTGTGCGTCTGCCCCGTCTTATCGGTATTGATAATGCCAATGAATGGATCTGTACCGGCGCTGAAAAACGTGCCGATGCAGCACTGAAAGATGGTGCAGTCGATGCCGTCGTGGCTCAGGATAAAGTGCGTGATGCGGCGATTGATCTCCTGCGTCAGTGTGCTGAAGGGCGGTTCGATTATGCCACCCGTCGCCGTGAAAAACAGAGCCCGGTGAAGCTTAATCAGATTGAACAGATGATGGCCTTCGAAACGGCAAAAGGTATGATCGGTGCCAAAGCGGGGCCACACTATCCAGCGCCGTTGCAGGCGGTGAAGACTATCCAGAAGTCCTGCGGCATGGACCGTGAACAAGCGATTCAGGCTGAGGCGCAGGGAATTGCTAAACTGGCTTCAGGTCCGGTGGTGAAAGCGCTGGTAGGTCTTTTCATGAAAGACCAGTATGTCAAAAAAGTCAGCCGGGGCTATGAGTCAAAGGCGGTCAAAGTAAAGCAGGCCGCGGTGCTGGGTGCAGGCATTATGGGGGGAGGCGTAGCTTATCAGTCCGCTTCGAAAGGCGTGCCGATCCTGATGAAGGATATCAATGAGACCGCTATTCAGCTGGGCCTTGATGAAGCAAACAAACTGCTTGGTGGTCAGCTGAAACGGGGCCGGATTGATGCTGCGAAGATGGCGGCAGCGATTAACCGGATCCGGCCAACCCTCAGTTATGGCGATTTCGGTAATGTCGATCTGGTCGTTGAAGCGGTGGTTGAAAATCCTAAAGTGAAGGGGATGGTGCTGGCGGAAACCGAACAGCATATTGCCGATGATGCCGTGCTGGCGTCCAACACTTCAACCATCTCAATCACTGAGTTAGCGAAATCGCTCAAGCGTCCGGAAAATTTCTGCGGTATGCACTTCTTTAATCCGGTACATATGATGCCGCTGGTGGAGGTGATCCGGGGTGAGAAGACTTCAGAGGCAACAGTCGCCCGCACTGTTGCTTACGCCACCGCGATGGGTAAAACACCGATTGTGGTGAATGACTGCCCGGGATTCCTGGTCAACCGGGTGCTGTTTCCATACTTTGGCGGATTTAATGGTCTGCTGCGCGATGGCGCTGATTTTCGTCAGGTAGACAAAGTCATGGAGCGGTTTGGCTGGCCAATGGGGCCGGCTTATCTGCTGGATGTGGTGGGTATTGATACGGCCCATCATGCAGATCAGGTGATGGCTGCTGGCTTCCCGGAACGGATGTCACATGAGGGTGAGTCGGTGATTGACCGGATGTACTCTCTGGAACGGTTTGGGCAGAAAAACAGTAAGGGTTTTTACCGTTACGAACTGGATCGCAGAGGCAAACCTGCCAAGCTGGCTGATGACGAAGTGGATCAGTTGCTGGAAGGAACTGTCGGCAGTGCGAGGACGTTTGAAGAGCAGGAAGTTATCGAGCGGATGATGATCCCACTGTGTATTGAAACCGTTCGGTGTCTGGAGGAGGGGATTGTAGCCACACCTGCAGAGGCGGATATGGCGTTGATTTACGGTATCGGTTTCCCTCCCTTCCGGGGCGGCGTATTTCACTATCTGGATGAGATGGGTTTGGCTGCGTTCTGTGAAATGGCGGCTAAGTATGCTGATCTGGGGCCTCTGTATCAGCCAACCGGGAAGATGCAACAGATGGCTGCCAGTGGCACAACCTATCTGAATACCCATTCAAACAAGCACGTTAACTAAGGAGGAATCGAAGATGAGTCTGAATCCAAATGATGTAGTCATCGTCGATGCGGTGCGTACCCCGATGGGTAAGTCCAAAGGCGGTTCCTTCCGGAATGTGCGTGCTGAAGCGTTGTCTGCCCGGGTAATGAACGGCTTGCTGGCGCGTAATCCTGACGTTAACCCTGCTGAGATTGAGGATGTGATCTGGGGCTGTGTAAACCAGACTAAAGAGCAGGGCTTTAATATTGGTCGTAACGCCGCAGTGCTTGCCGGGCTGCCCCACAGTGTTGCGGCCCAGACAGTCAACCGTTTGTGTGGCTCTTCTATGGCCGCACTGCATACGGCAGCTCAGGCTATCATGAGTGGTAATGGTGATCTGTTTATGGTCGGCGGCGTCGAGCATATGGGGCATCTGGATATTCTTCACGGTATTGATATCAATCCGCAGATGAGTAAGCAGGTCGCCAAGGCTGCGATGATGATGGGACTGACCGCTGAGATGCTGGGGCGGATGAATATGATCAGCCGGGAAGAGCAGGATGCTTTTGGCGCCCGTTCCCATCGTCTGGCCGATGAAGCGCGTCGTGAGGGCCGTTTTGATAATGAGATCGTGCCTGTTGAGGGTCACGATGAAAACGGTTTTAAATCTTTGCTTGAACAGGATGAGGTTATCCGCCCGGAAACCACGGCAGAAACCCTAGCGCTGCTGAAGCCGGTATTTGTGCCAAAGGTCGGGACGGTTACGGCAGGCACCTCCTCAGCCTTTTCTGATGGGGCTTCTGCGATGTTAATGATGTCAGCGGCCCGCGCTCAGGCGCTGGGTCTGAAGCCTCGTGCAAAGATCCGTTCGATGGCCGTTGCCGGCTGTGATCCCTCGATTATGGGGTATGGTCCGGTACCGGCAACCCAGAAGGCGCTGAAACGGGCGGGGCTGTGCATCGAAGATATCGACTATGTCGAGTTGAACGAAGCCTTTGCGGCTCAGGGGCTTGCGGTCTTGAAGAATCTTAAGCTCATGGATCAGATGGAGGAGAAGGTTAACCTCAATGGCGGGGCGATAGCGCTGGGGCATCCTTTAGGTTGCTCAGGGACAAGGATCTCGACCACCCTGCTGAATGTGATGGAGCAGAATAATGGCACTCTTGGACTGGCAACCATGTGTATTGGTATGGGACAGGGTATTGCTACAGTATTTGAACGACTGAACTAGTTACAACCGCAGCAGCGGTTGCTGATAATAGTAAAACCCCGGATACTGTGACCAGGTGTTACATGATCCGGGGTTTTTTATTTGAATTTTTTCGCGCATCTGGTGTTGGCTGAGCCGACGGTTGAGTCACGGGTAGGCAATCTGCTGGGAGACTTTGCCCGTGGCATTGATCAGGGCTCTCTGTCGGCTGAAGTGCTTCAGGGACTGATCAATCATCGCCAGATCGATCAGTTTACCGATCAGCATGTTGAGGTGCGCCAGATGAAGCGTCTTTTCAGTGAACAGCGCCGCAGATTTTCCGGTATCGCACTGGATGTTCTGTTCGATCACTATCTGCTGAATCACTGGCATCAGTTTGCTTCGCAACCTAAGGCACAGGTGATTGGTGGACTGTATGACGACCTTATTGCCGGACAGCCTCTGATGCCGCAGCGGATGCAGCAGGTCACCCGGCGAATAGTCGAGTCGGACTGGTTTGGCAGTTATGAAAGCCTTGAAGGGGTTAGCTATGCGCTGGACCGGATCGCGGGACGGATAAGGTTTAACAATGAGTTTGATGGTGTGGGAGAGGAGCTGGTGCTTCATTATCCACGGTTTGAAGCGGGTTTCCGGCTGTTTTTTGCTGATCTGACGAAGCAGTTCCCATCACCGCTGATCGATTCCGGGAACTGAATATGTTTGTTAGTCTGTTAGCTGTTGCGCTGGGCGAGTCTTGCCTGAAGAGTGCTGATCAGTTCCTGCTTACCATGCCCCGTTTTATTAACCGCCGGTTCTGCGGTATTACGATAGCGGGCAATGGTATGGGCAATTTTCTGTTCTTTATTCAGGCCGGGGCGTGCATTCAGGCGGGCCGGAGCGGTTTGCTTTCTGGTCAGTAAAATACCTGAAGTCGCCCGGGATTTTTCCTGCTGCATCAGCGCAATCTCTGCACTTTTAACCGTATCAAGGTCCAGTTCAAGACGAGTCTCTTTAAGCGCTTCAGCTGGTTTTTTAGGTGACAGTGAAATGCTGCTACGGATTGCTGATTTGGGTTTGGCTTTGGGTGCGGTTTTGCGCATTCCCTGAGCCCGGGCATCAATACGTGCCATCACTGCAGCCATTTCCTGAGCTTCGGCTTGCTGCCGTGAGAGTTTGCTGTTCTCACGATTTTCGCGCTCCAGGGCAATTTTTTCCCTGATCAGCTTTTCCTGTTTTGCTGAGGATACTTTTCCCGATGCCAGTTTCGGTGTTGCTGTCGGACTAGCCGGTTTTACCGCTGCGGTTTTAGCTTTTGTTTTAGATGATTTGCCGCGTTTGCGGGAGTCCATCGCGGCAAGAACTTTGTTCATTGCCATGGTTTCCTGTCGCTCCCGCGCAATGCGGGCTTCAAGTTCTGCATCCCTTTGTTGAGCCAGCAGCTTCAGATCGACTTCGCCAGCCGGTTTTGCGACTTCATTTTTCAGCAGAGCCTTTTGCTCAGCCTCTTCCAGCAGTGCCAGCGCCGCTTTGCGTTCTTCAGGACTCTGGCGGTGTACCTTGCTGGGTTTAGGTTTTGTGATCAGTCCCTGCAGACTTTTACCGTTGAACGTTTCCAATGCATCAGCCGTGAGTTCACGCGCTTCGCTAAGGTTATCAGCAAAGCCATACTCGCTGAGTGCGAAACTGTGCGCTCCGGCGGTACGAATATCATTATAAAGCTCGGCTTCTACCCCGGACTCTGCCGCGATCAGCAGCGTTTCCCAGTGAGCATCGATATCGTTTCGTGTTGAGCCGACATAAACTTGTTTTGAAACTGTGTTTGTGATGGTGAAAATAATCAAGATGTTACCCGATACCGCTGGCAAAAAGAGGGCGTATTATAGAGATCACAGAGGCAAAGGTAAGACTTGAAATTTTGTTTTTTTTCAGACAAAAAAATGACCCCTGCTATCTATCTGATTTAATGGTTTATTCAGGTCGTGGCAGGTGAGCCGGCTGGAAAATAAATTTACAATTAAATCACTTCAGCGGCTTAACCGGGCGATCCGCTCTGCCAGTTGTTTGTATTCAGAATAGGTGTCTATGGTGGGTTGACGCAACAGCTCGGGAATCTCTGCGAGGGCGTTGATCTTTCCATCCGGCAATAGCAGTTGCCAGGCGATTGTAAACCGGGGTTCCTCATCCAGTAACTGCTGGCAGGGAGGGCTGCTCCATACAGCAGACAAATTGCTGTTGGCATCCGCCTGTTTCAGGCAGGCGCTGATTAATGGTCGCAGCTTTATGATGTAAACGGCTGCGGCTCGCGGATTGTCCAGTTGCATCGCTGCGACTGGACCGGAGATTAATAACAGTGTCATTAACAGCAGCCCTGGCAGATAGCCCGGTGTATAGCGTTGTAAATGGGACAAACGGCTGCTCCTGTTGAGGATCTTTACCGCAGTTTATCCTATTTTTATGGAACGCTCAGCTACGGGCTTACTGTCTGTGCGATATTTATAACGTTATTCACTAAACAGACTGAGCAGTTCACCATATCCTTCGGCAGCCATCAGCTCCCGGGGAATAAAACGCAGGGCGGCCGAGTTGATACAGTAACGCAGCCCGGTGGGTTGCGGACCATCATTGAACAGATGTCCCAGATGGGAATCAGCATACTGGCTTCGCACCTCTGTCCGGGTTATGAAGAATTTGGTATCGGTATGCTCGGAAACAGCTGAACGATTAATTGGCCGGGTAAAGCTCGGCCACCCGGTACCGGATTTAAACTTATCCTTTGATGAAAACAGGGGTTCTCCGCTGACAATATCCACGTAGATTCCCGCCCGCTTCTCATTCCAGTATTCATTCTGAAATGCCTGCTCGGTCGCATCTTCCTGAGTGACCTGATACTGCAGTTTGGTCAGCTTATTGCGCAGCTGTTTCTCTGATGGTTTTTTAAAATGGCTGTAATCGTTTGCGGCTCCTGTCCCCTGAGTGCCGGGCTTATCGCGGCTAGGGTCCATTTTTTGGTCGCGGCCAAACTGAGTGAAGTCCGGGTGCAGCTCATCGGCCCAGGTTTTTTTCAGGTACTGGTCGCGACCTGAATTAAAACGGTAGTATTTATACCTGAGGGGATTACGCTTGTAATAATCCTGATGGTAATCCTCAGCCGGATAAAACCGAATCAGCTGCGTCAGCTCTGTTGCTAAGGGTTTGCTGTAGCGTCCGGACGCTGCCAGTTCAGCCATTGATTTTTTTGCGATCAGACGTTGCTGTTCGTTGTGGTAAAACACTGCAGGGCGGTATTGAGTACCCCGGTCAACAAATGAACCTTTACCATCGGTCGGATCCATCTGGCGCCAGAGAGACTGGAGTAAGCCTTCGTAGGTAATCACTTTGGGATCATAGTATACCTGTACTGATTCGGTATGACCGGTGCTGCCTGATGAGACCTCTTTATAGGTCGGATCAGCCTTCTGGCCACCGGCATAACCGGAGATCGCCTCCCTGACGCCGGGAAGCTTTTCAAAGCCAGCCTCAGTACACCAGAAGCATCCTCCGGCAAAGGTGGCGACCTTGAGTCCCTGTTGCTGAAGGTCTGCGCGAACTACAGTCTCCGGGCTGGCGGTAACGCTCAGCACGGTAATGCTCGTCAGGGTTGCCAGAAACACGGCTATCTTAGTTTTCATCGCTTATTTCTCCAAAAACATCACTGAATAGATTAACTTTACTGTCGGGCAATGAAACCAACCTGAAAATACCAAAATGGTGATGTTTTTTTTGACCCCCGTAAGCGGCTGTAGTATCTCTTGATGAGTAAGTTCTTAAGTAACGGGGTGTAGATGTCAAATCTGAATGAGAGTGTCATCCTGAATGAGCTTCCCCCAATTGAGCAGGGGTGTGTTATACAAGTCAGCGATGAAGGAGGTCGTCTTAAATATATCTCCCGCTTCTTTGGTATCGATGGCAAGGTCGTAATCTCCCGGTTACCGGCGGTATCACAACTGAAACAACGTGATATGGCCACCGATGAGCTGACCTACAGAGATACCTTTACCAGTAGAAAAAAGCTGGTCATGAGAATGATCTCGCATGGCCGGGTATATGCCTTTGAAACTGAAGTTGTCGATCTGTTCCTGCAGGGGGGCCGGCTGCTGATGACAACCTATCCAAAAAAGATTCAATCCCGGCTGCTGCGAAAAGAGCCACGTTATCCCTGTACGATTCCAGCTGAGCTGATGATAGGGGAACATAGTATCAGCGGAATTATGGTCAATTTCAGTACCGGCGGCGGTTTGTTGAAGCTGACTGCTGAGCAGGATCCGGAGCTGTTGCAGCGTGCACGCAGCGAACAGTTGGCGTGTATTCTGAAACTGCAGCTGCCTTTCAATGAGGAGCCTTCTGAAGTGGATTCCAGGGTTATGTCTTTGTCCGTAACCGATCATCATGCAGGTCTGGCTTTTACGGCTGATCGTGAGGTGATTCTGCGTTATATCACTGCATTGAAGCTGGAGTCTATCAGCGATTATTTCTGACCGGGTTGCTACTGCCGGTAGCAACCTCCGGTTTTTGATTGACTGCTTACATCAACGAAACAGCATCATTGCCTTCCTGTCGTACACTGCCGATAGCACAGGCCGTTGTATAGCCTGCGGCCTGTAATTCGGCAATCACTGAGTCTGCCTGATCTGAACTGACCGCCGCGAGCAATCCGCCTGCGGTTTGTGGGTCAAACAGCAGCTCGGTGGCGATATCATGACTGAACTCATCCAGATTATTAATGGTATGTTCAAACTTCCGGTTCTGAGGGTGCAGGGAACTGAAAAGCCCAGCCCGGAGGCACGGCAGTGCGCCCTCCATAGCGGGTAGTTTTTCCAGCCACAGACGCGCCCCAAGACCCGAACCATTGAGCATCTCATGCAGGTGTCCCAGAAGGCCAAAACCCGTGATATCGGTACAGGCATGAGCCCCCGCTGCGGTGAAAATCCTGCTGGCCTGGTAATTCGATTGCAGCATATGTTGCAGTGCCTGACTTATCCAGCGCCCCTGAGCCTGGCTGCGCATATCGCTGGCAAACAGTGTGCCAGTGCCCAGTGGTTTGGTGATAATTAACCGGTCTCCGGATTGCAGCCCTTGTTTGGTCAGGAGCTGCTGACGGTCGGCCAGACCATTGATGGTGAAGCCCAGTGTCAGTTCGGAGCCTTCTGATGTGTGTCCGCCGATCAGACCGATACCACATTCAGTAAATACCTTGCTGGCCCCGAGAAGCAGATGACGGAGTCGCTGCTCGATAATCTCATCGCTGGCATGGGGAAGGCTGACAATTGCCTGAGCACTGTGGGGTGTTGCGCCCATGGCGAAAATATCTCCCAGGGCATGGTTTGCTGCAATCTGGCCAAACAGAAAATCATCGCTGACCAACTGACGGAAGCTGTCGACCGACTGGACCAGTAGTTTTCCCTGAGGAATAGCGATGACTGCGGCATCGTCGGGACGGTTAAGACCGATCTCAATCTCGTTGGGCGGGGCAGGCAACTGTTTCAGTACCCGGTTGAGAATACTGTGGCCTACTTTAGCGCCGCAACCACCGCAGCGCATATCCGGGTTCTCAATTTTCAGCGCCGCACCGGGCACCTGATCGGGCAGCTGGGTGAGATCGCTGAAACGTTGCATGAATTTCTGATCAATACGGTCTTTCCAGCGCCAGACCCAGTCACCGGCAAAACTGAACGGGCCGCGGGAGGCAACCGCATAGCGATCCCCGGTGCTGATAAGGCTGAGAAACTGTTTTTGCGGTCTGAAACGGGTAAGTGGCTGCCCCGCGAGCGCTGCCTGCAGATTGCGCAATAGCGGCGCTCCCTGACGCACTGCAAATACACCGGCTTTGGGACGCGGATAATTAACCATATCGGCGATATCGCCGCAGGCAAAGATCTCCGGATGAGACAACGATTGCAGATAATCATTGACCCGGATACATCCGTTTTCCGAGCATTCAAGTCCGGCACGGGCTGGCCATTGGGCGCCTGTGGCAGACGTCGCCCAGATAATCTCATCCAGTTCGATAACGCCTCCAGACTCATTGATCACCCGTCCCTGTTTGACCTGAGCGACCCGGAAGTTGGTATGCAGTTCAATATTGCGTTGTTTCAGTACCTTCAGGTAACGATTTTTTACCCGATTGTTATGGCCAGTCAGAATCTGTTGTGGCCCGCACATAATATGAAAGTGCAGATGGCTGGTGCGACGCTGCTCTTTGCTGAGCATTTTGTGCAGTTTGTACTGCATCGCCAGCATGACTTCGACAGCACTGGCTCCTCCGCCAACCGTGCCGATGTGAATATCCTGAAGATCATCACACTGCATAATGCGATTCTGCAAGGATTCCCAGTAATCCAGCAATGGTTTAACCGGCTTAACACCGGTGGTGAATTCTGCTGCACCGGGAATGGTTGTCAGGTCGGGTGTTGACCCTGTGTCGATACTCAACAGGTCGTAACTGAAATCCGGATGGTTGAGACACTGTACGGTTCGGCTGACCGGATCGATACCAATCACAGAGTCTTCAATAAAATCGATGCCGGCATAACGACAGAAACGGCCCAGATCGATATGCACCTGATCGAAACTGTAATGGCCGGCAATCAGTCCAGGCAGCATGCCAGAATAGGGCGTCTGCACCATATTCGAGATCAGCGTAACGCGAACCCCTGCGGGTTTGTTCATCGCCATCATCAGCAGAGCGATAGCGTGAGCGTGCCCACCTCCGATAAAGATCAGGTGTTTACTTGCGGGGATGGGATCCTGTTGCATCAGTGCTCGGCCTGTTAAAAAAGTTTGCTATATATTAGCGAATAAATGGCCGGAGATAAGAAAAAAATACCGGGTGGTTAAACCCGGTCAATATTAACAAGAGCCTGATAGTACCAGCAAGCATCCGGGTGATAGCTGAAAAGTCAGCTTACACCTTAAAAACCGGAGCTTAACTGTATATCACAACCCGTAAGCAGGGTGGGGAGAACTGGCCAAATCAGTTCCCCCACCGTCGGCAGATTACCGGTGAGGTGAGAGCAATCTGCCAGTGCTTACGAGTCGGATTGATATTAATGCAAATGAGAATGACTATCAATAACTATTTTGTTAGTTTATTGCTTATAAACTGATCCGGCCCTGAATATTGCGGTTCTACAGGCGTTGAGTGGATTTATAAGTCACTATGCAAAGGTTTTCCCATAGGATATCCACAGAAACAGGGGATAAAAGTGACCCTGATCACTTATTAACATTGAAGAATAACGGCGCTGCGACTTAACTGAGTGTAACGGTGTTACCCGAAATGGATCTGATAATGGGACTTGAGATTAAGAAGTCTGAATTCGCCCGGCAAGACTACGAACGCTTTACCCGCAAGTTGTTCAGTAATCTGGATGAGCTTGCTCAGTTATTGCAACAGCCAGGCTTCGGATTAGGAGCCGCTACGCTGGGGGCCGAACTTGAACTCTATATTGTTGATAAGCTGGGCCGGCCGCTATTGGTGAACAATAAGATACAGGCGCAGCTGGGGGACCCACAGCTGACGCTGGAGCTGAACCGCTATAATCTGGAATATAACCTGACCCCTGTCGCGATGGAGGGCCGGCCTTTTTCAGCCATAGAGACTGAGATTCGCACGGTATTGGAACGACTCAATGCTCTGGCTGAGCCTTATGGCGGCCGGATATTGCCCATTGGTATCCTGCCGACATTGCAGCGTAAAGATTTTGGTTTACACGCGATGACTGATCTGTCCCGTTATCATGCACTCACCCGGGCGCTGGCTGAGATCCGGGGTGAGACTGTTGCAATCAGGATTGATGGCGAAGATCCGATCTCCCTGCGTGCCTCTGATGTCACTCTGGAGGGCGCTAATACTTCACTGCAGATGCACTATCGTGTCACTCCTCAACAATTTGCTGACAGTTATAACGCGATTCAGCTGGTGACCCCTCTGGTGTTGGCGATATCGGCAAACTCTCCGTTTCTGATGGGCAACCGGTTGTGGCATGAGACCCGTGTACCGCTGTTCAGGCAGGCGATTGATGGCAGCGGTAATGGTTCGGTGAAAACCGGAGAAGCGGAACGAGTGAGCTTTGGCCATGGCTGGGTCAGGCATGGAGTGCATGAGCTGTTTGCCGAAACGGTATACCTGCATAAACCTATCCTGCCGGTGTGTGAAAAAAAACATGGCAGGGCTGGTAAAGCAGGGGACAATATCTCTCTGTTCGAACTGACATTGCATCAGGGTACCGTATGGCCCTGGAATCGTCCGGTATATGATCCGGTCGATGGTGGTCATCTGCGTATTGAGATCCGGTCATTACCGGCGGGACCGAGTCCCTGCGATATGATGGCAAATGCAGCACTGATTATCGGACTGGCTGAAGGGCTGCGTTCACGTATTGAGGAGATCATTCCGGCGTTGCCTTTTAAGACTCTGGAATATAATTTCTATCAGGCTGCCCGGTTTGGTATGGGGGCAAAACTGATGTGGCCAAGTGGCCCCCGTGAGCAGTTAACCCGGCTTCCGGTTGTGGATATCGTGTCTGCTCTGTTGCCGGTTGCACGTAAAGGCTTACTGGGTGCGGGAATCCGTCCGGCGGAGGTGGATCACTATCTGGGGATTATTAGTCAGCGTCTGCAGGCGAGAACCAATGGTGCCTGCTGGCAATTGCGTCAGTTTGAACGCTTATCCCGTTCGCAGACCAGGCGACGGGCGTTGCGCTGTATGCTGGAACATTATATCGGTCACTGTGGCAATAATCGTCCAGTGGCCGAATGGGAGGATATCTGATGGTGCGGCAGTCCCACCCGATACAGTTTATTCACAATCCTGACCCCGCTTCTCTGCCGCAGGAGGTTGGTGAGTTTCTCCGGCGCCTCGGCGGGCCCACTCTGATTGTGGTGGATGGGCGGGATAACACTCGCTGCCGGGCTGTGGCTACCCTGCTGCATGGCAATGAGCCTTCGGGTGTTAAAGCGCTTCTTAAATGGCTGCGCACAGGCGAGCGGCCTGCGGTTAAACTGATTTGCCTGATCGCGTCAGTGCAGACCGCCCTGCATGAAGCTCTTTTCTGCCACCGTCAGATTCCCGGACAGCGGGATCAGAACCGCTGTTTCACGCCTCCCTTTGATGATCATCAGGGGCATATTGCCCGGCATTTTTTAGAACTACTGGAACTGTATCAGCCGGAAGCGTTGCTGGATATTCATAATACTTCCGGTATGAGCCCCTCATTTGGGGTTGTGACCTGTGAAAGCCCTGAGCATGAAGCGCTGATTGCACTATTTACCCGGCGCATGATTGTGACTGAGTTGCGCTTAGGTGCCCTGATGGAGCGGAGTCGAGAGTGGTTGCCGGTGGTAACCATTGAGTGTGGTGGTGCACAACAACCTGAATCTGACCAGATTGCCTGGGAGGGGTTACAGCGATATCTGTTTAACGAGCAGGTGTTGCGGCCTGAGCCAGGACTGGTCATGGATCTGTATAAAGATGCGGTAAGGTTGCAGTTGTTACCCGGGTGCCGGATCGCTTTTGCCGATCAGCCAGTGCCGGGGGCTGATCTGACCGTCCCGTTTGATGTGGAAAAATTTAATTTTGGTACGATTCCGGCGCTGACCCGTCTGGGCTGGCTAGGCCCGCGGGGGATGTCGGTATTCAGGGTGCAAAGCGCCAGCGGTAGTGATGTTTTACCCCGCTATTTTCTCAACCGGTCGTCGGGACTGTACTCTGCGCAGCAGCAGAAACTTTTTATGATTACCACCAATCCTGCTATCGCCCTGAGTGATTGTCTGCTCTATGCCTGTGCCGATATAGAAGCTGATCATGTGATGGTTACGGAGGCAGAGAAGGCTGTTGAATAGAATATGTTCAGCTTTCTGAAAGCGCCGTCTGACGGGCTCTGATGAATCCTTTTTCTGGTTATGCATAGTTTTCCCCAGAGGTTATACACAGATATTGTGGGTAACTTTTCGGGCATTTTGATCCTGCGATGCAGATTCGTGCCACACAACCTGTTTGTTACAGGTATTTTTTCAGAATAGCGACTCCCTGCTTGTAACCCAGTCCACCATTCCCATGAACGGCGCCCACGTGATGATCCTGGCTGGCAGTCAGTTGCTGGTGCATCTCAATCAGGCTGTTCAGGGCGGGATTGTTCCATGGACCTTTTGCCAGGTTCATCCCTCCGGTAATTGTTATCAGATGTTGTTCAAGAAATGCCGGAACCTGTTCCAGCAGATCAACCAGTCCACTGGTCAGCAGAAAGGCGATCGGAACCACCGGATAACAGGTGTAGACCTCCAACAGAGCATCACCATTGCGAAACGCCCGGGCAAAGTCGGTATCCGCTTGCTCGCAGGCTGTCCGGTAGGCTGTCTGAAGATGCTCATAGCTGACAATATCCTCCACATGTTGCTGGCCATCACCGGGCAGGAAGCCCAGCCCGACACCGGCGACCTCAAGGCATTCCTGGGGTGTAACAGAAAGTTGTCGGGCAACCTCTGGGGTACTGAGCAGCAAGCGGCCGGAGAAGTCGATCAGTGGATTAGCGCAATCGACGCCTCTGAAGAGAGGGGTGATATGATTGTACCAGCGCTCATCGGGGAGCAGTTCGGCGGACAGGTGATCTGATACCACGTTGCGGTAACTGCACTTATAGTTTTCAAACAGGTGATGAGCCAGCTGCTGAAACAGCTGTGCGTCGGCACCGTGGCGGTGGATAAACTGTTCAGCCAGTTCGTTATAGGCGGTGGTCAGGGGGTAGTCATCGCCATAGATTGCCATCAGGTCGAGCCGTTGCTGGCGCTCATAGCCGCTACGTAACATGTCTTTACCGCTGATGACGACCGCATCGGTTGCGCCACTGATAATCAGCTGGCGGGCATCGGCCAGTGCTTCAATCGGACCACAGCCACTGCGATAGTGGTGTGGTTCCAGCGGACTGTGCCAGGGAGTGCTGAGGGGATCTATGACCAGCTCGGTTACACGGATACCCTGCCGATGCAGGGTGGCTTCCAGATCCAGACAGTGCTTCAGAGAGCCACTGTCGTCGACGGTTTTTGCAGCGGCAATTATCAGGGCCTGTGTCATAGCGCTATTCCTCGGGTAGGGGGAGGCTATATTATCAGGGTTTTCCTGTATTTTGTAACGATGAGGTGAAAGGTTCCGGCGGTCTGCTTATTTTGTCAGCAGCCGGATGCCATCTTCCTCAATCGCAATCCTGCGCTCTTTATAGAGACGGCCAATCGACAGTTTGAACGCTTTTTTACTGCAGCTGAAGAGGCGCTTGATGGTTTCCGGGGAGGTTTTATCATTCGCCGCAATATAGCCATCATGCTCTTCCAGCAGGTGCATGATACGTTTACCCAGGTCATCGGTTTTGCCATAACCCAGTTGCTGCAGGCTCAGATTGATCTTGCCATCCGGACGGACCAGCTTAATAAAGCCTTTCATCCGCTGGCCGTAACGCACGGGCTTAAACAGGTCGTCATCATAGATGACTCCCCAGTGCTGACCGTTGATAATCGCCTTGTAACCGATGTGCGTATGTTCTTCAATGATCAGGTCTACCTGCTGACCCTTCTCGTAATGGTGGGGATAGTTGTCGAGGAACTTATTCAGCTTGGTGGAGCCCGCGATCCGGTCAGTTTCCTGATCCAGATAGAGATAGACGATTTGTTCCTGACCCTTCTCTACGGTTTTCTTCTGTTCACTGAAGGGCACCAGCAGATCTTTTGGCAGTCCCCAGTCAAAAAAGGCGCCAGTGCGATTCAGGTCAACAACTTTGAGGCAGGCAAACTCGCCAATCTGTGCTTTTGGTGTGTCGGTGGTGGCGATCAGCAGATCATCAGAGTCACGATAGATAAAGACTTCCAGCCGGTCACCTGGCTGAGTGTTTTCAGGCACATAACGCTGAGGTAGCAGAATTTCTCCCAGCTCTTCCCCATCGAGATAAACGCCGAATTTAACCTGTTTGGTGACTTCAAGATTGTTGAGCCGGCCGATCATTGCCATGGGATTTTTAGCCTCTTAAAAAATAAAAAACGGAGCCATACTCAGTTTAGCCCGGCTCCGTTCCTGAATCAGATATCTGTACTATCAGGAGTGAGACTCGAGAAATTCAGGGTCAAGTTTCAGCTCGTCATTGCTGTTAACGCCCACGCCACGCTGACGGATGTTTTCAGCGATTGCTTTAGCCTCATCCAGTGAGTGCATATCGTAGGTGCCACACTGATACTCGTTCAGCTCAGGAATCTGGTTTTGCTGCTCAACCTTCAGCACATCATCCATTGATTCCAGCCAGGCGCCAGCCACACTCTGCTCTTCCGGTGTGCCGATCAGACTCATATAGAAACCGGTGCGGCAGCCCATAGGGGAGATGTCGATAATCTCAACGCCGTTGCCGTTCAGGTGGTCGCGCATGAAACCGGCGAACAGATGCTCCAGAGTGTGGATCCCTTTTTCGCTCAGGATCTCTTCATTCGGACGACAGAAGCGCAGATCAAATACCGTAATAGTATCGCCAGAGGGTGTTGTCATTTTTTTAGCAACACGAACCGCCGGAGCATTCATGCGGGTGTGGTCAACAGTAAAGCTATCTAGCAGAGGCATGTCTGAATCTCTCGCTTTGGGGAAATAACGGGAATAATAAATAGTATAGTCACAGATTATCCCAGTATTACGCTGGGAAATTAACCCTTAGTTCGGATTTCTTTTGAACTGTTCTCTGCTCAGATTTCACGTAGCCGGTTGAGTAGTTTGCGAGCCGGGAATCCCAGCTGTTTTTCCAGCTTTTTTGCGCCGTTAAGTAAGGCTCTGGGGTTAGACTCCGGTTTGCCGCTTTTGAAGGCAAACGCGATCAGATTGCCACTGTCGACGGTGCAGCAGAGCCAGTTATCCCCGAACAGATCTGACAGTTGCTGGTTAGCCAGTGGGTGGTATCCATAACCCTCATCCCACAGGTTCAACACTAAGACACCCTGGTCGCTCAGAAGGCGGTAGCACTGTTCAAGATACTCTTTCTGTAATTGCTGATGCTGCATGCCGCTATCACTGAACAGGTCGGTAAAGATCAGATCCGAAGGCGTGCTTTCCTGGCAGAGGTATTCCAGTGCATCGCTAATGGTGATGGTCAGGCGTCGGGTGTCCGGCAACAGAAAATATTCACTGGCGATATCCCGCACCTGTTGTCTGAGTTCAGCAACACAGATCTGTAAACTGTCGGAATAACTCAGCAGTGCATGCACCAGCGATCCGCCGCCCAGACCCAACATCAGCGCCCGCTGCGGATCGGGCTGGTATAATAATCCCAGCAGCATCGCTTGCAGATACTGATAGACAGGGTATTCCGGGCGACTGCGTTCAATACGACTCTGTTCACCCCCGGAACCAAAACTCATGTAGCGATAGGGGCCATCATCGTAGACGTAGATAGGGCCATATTCATCAAAGTTGCGGGCGATCTCAGTTCCCTGCATATTTAGTGTCCTGGATAGTACTCAAAACATTATCTCCAACACAGGATTCTCTGCATGCGTGTCCGTCATAATGGTGGCAACACAGCTGTGGTAAATTGTGGCTATGTATGTTGCGTTGCAAAATAGATGTTGATCTGGGTCATTATTTGGGGGGCGAAGTGTAAATCTGTTCAATTATTTTCTCATTAGTTGATTCTTTTTCATATCAACTAACTACTTAGTTGAACGGAAAGAAGAAACAGTTTGATCTATTATTACCTGCCTGCAGTAAGGATAAAAACAAAAAAGTGGGAGAAACTCATGAAGCAAAGTCAGTTGGTGCTGGCGCATTGTATCGGTTGTGGTTGTGATGATCATCATAGCTGCGACACGGATTATGGTAAGTGTACCTGGATCATTGTTGACCGGGAACTGAATGTCGGCGTGTGCAGTGGTTGTGAAGAGGCGCTGGCTGCCTGGCAGCAGGGGGCTAGAACGGCCGCTGCGGTTCAGGCGCAGGTGCTGAATCGTCACGGTTAACTGTTCAGACTAAAAATAATAAAAAAGAAGGAGCCTCGGGCTCCTTCTTTACATTCTGCAGGCGGATTAACGAATACCCAACCGGCGGATCGCCTGTGGCGTAAAGTCACTGTGCTTGAAGCGAGCGTTAAAGTCGAACCCGTCGCCTTCCTCATTGGTCAGGCTGCCCACCAGATAGCGCCCGGACTGCAGGTCATAGAGTGCCTCAGCGGTTAACCAGGGAACCTGAGCATCCAGATACTGCATCTCATGAGCTTCGCCGACGCGCCATAACTGACCACGGCCATCATAGTGATCGACAATAGCCGCCTGCCAGGTATCTTCATCAATGTAGAACACCCGTTTAGCATAGATATGACGCGCACCCTCTTTTAGTGTTGCTTCCACTTTCCATACCCGGTGCAGTTCATAACGCGTGTGGTCCGGGTTCATATGACCCTTCTGCAGGATATCGCTGTATTTCAGGTTGCGGTCAGCCAGCTTGTAGCTGTTGTAAGGGATGTAGATCTCCTCTTTGCCCGCAAGTGTCCAGTCGTACAGATCGGGCGCGCCGTTAAACATATCCAGATTGTCAGAGGTACGCTGCCCATCAGACGCCGTGCCCGGGGCATCGTAGGCGATTTGTGGCGCCCGGCGAACCCGGCGTTGCCCG
Organism: Oceanospirillales bacterium; assembly: GCA_018223185.1. Classification (GTDB taxonomy): domain Bacteria; phylum Pseudomonadota; class Gammaproteobacteria; order Pseudomonadales; family Balneatricaceae; genus Amphritea. The sequence continues at coordinate 215,744 of JAAEYW010000003.1, forward strand.
GCATTGTAAATCCATGCCTGACGTGACTTGGCGACCTGGTTCTGGGCTTCATGAACCAGCAGCACATTGCCGGTCAGTCGGGCAGGTGCCTGAATCTCCTGAATAAAGTAGAACAGGATATTATCATCCTGTTCGGTACGTCCCACTTTCAGGTAACTGGGCCAGGACATCTTTTCGGTAATTTTCACCGGAACGAAGTTGCCGTTCTCATGCACCGGTACCTGTACGAAGGTACGCTCAAGTGCACCACCGCGATAACGCGACATATGGTTCCAGATGACCTCGAGACCATTCTGAGGAATCGGAAAGGGGATCCCCTCAAGGGTATTCGCACTTAACCCGTTACCGTTATCCATCAGTTCTGACTGCAACGCATTTTTCCGGGCATTGTCATACTGGGATGGCGGCAGGGAAGCGCTGCGATGGGTCGGATAAATATTCATCCGAAAGGAATCTGGATATTTGGCAAACAGCGCCAACTGACCCGGTGTCAGGTGTTGTTTATACTCTGCAGCGTTCGCGGCTGACAGGGTTACCAGTGGTTGTTCACCGGCATAGGGGTCTTTAAAGCGTTCCCCTCCGGCAGGCAAACCGCCATCCCATGCCGGAATGGTTCCGGCGGCGTTGCCAGCCATCTCGGCCCCCATCGGGGTTAATGATGCACCCAGCTTGGCGGCTTCGGCATCTGAAACAGCGGCCAGTGTTTGCAGGCTTAAACTTAATCCCAGGGCTGAGCCAAGGATCAGGGCAGTCGATCTGTAATTCATAATGTTCTCCTGTAACCCTTAACGCTTAGAAAGAAACTGACGCACTGAGTGACAGGAAGTCACGGTCATCAATAGCGTTAAAGTCACCCCCATAGAAGTTGGTGTAGCCCAGTTGTACCTGGTATTGGTTCAGGTAATCGGCGGTGAGGCTAATTGTTGCTGTTTTTTCGCCTTCGTTAAAGGCTGCACCGGGTTGAGGGCCATAGCCCTCAATACCATGTTTAAAGCTGATTTCAGGTTTGAGGTTAACCCCGGCAAAGGCATTCGGGTAGGTGAGATTTGCCCGGACAACGTAACCGAAGGAGTCCTGGGTTACAAACCCTTCTGTATCCCCCGGGGTATAACCAAAGATACCGTTCCGGCCATATTTCAGTGCGGTTGCACTCTCATCAAGGTCGTGTACATGGGTCCAGCCCAGTTCACCAATCAGAGTCATACGGCTGGCCCCCATCACCTGGTCAACAAATTTCACAAAGCTGGTTTGTACCTGGGTGATATCAAAAGTACTGTAGCCATGAATATCCTCACCATAGCCAGTTGAAGCAATCAGTGAGTTAGCAGGATTGTTGCCTGATACTGCTGGGTTACCCAATGAAAGCATTGCGGTAACCAGCATCGGTCCATTCATCTGTAGAGGGACATCCATCTTATGGCTGATCTCTCCTGACCAGGCAACATCGCCCAGACTGGTGCTGAAGCTAAGCCCAACCAGTTTGGTATCTTCAGGGTATTCGACAAAATACTGCGACTGGAAAACGCCTAACTGGCCCAGCGTACCCAGTGAAACAAGATCGGTTTTAATACCACTGATCAGCGGTAGCCGGCTGTGATATTTCGCCAGATACAGGCCAAACTCAGTACTGTTTAGCTCCTCGGCAAAATAGCGGAAGGCAACACCAAATTGACCGTTATCATCTGCTTCTCTGATTCCGTCTGCGGCTCTGTTTACTACTAGGTCAGTGTAAAAAGGAGGGCTGCCATCAAACGTGTTGAAATAAACAGAGTCCGGCGACTTGGTAACAGCCAGTGCAGGGTCTTCACTGAGAACCCGAATACCGTTACAGCCTTCTGCAGTAAAGTCATTTGTTGAAAAATACGTACCGCAGCCGTCAATGGCGGTTTTTTCCCACTCTAACTGGTAGAAACCTTCAATACTCAGGTTATCGGTCAGGCCCAGTGAGGCAAAGGCCATGTTAACCGGTAGCAGCCCTTCTTTTACTTCTGCTCCTGCGCGACGAAATGCACTTACATCGAACGGGTTGATAACGTTAATTCCGCCCTGTATGAAAGTGCTTTCTCCCCAGTTCACTACCTGACGGCCGACACGGATGTCGAAAGGTTTATCATTGATATCAAATGAACCAAAAACATAAGCGTCCAGAATTTCTGCGCCGGAGAATTTGGCATAATCATTAAAGCCGGTGTCATCCAGTGAGGTGTTTGACGCGTATCCATTTGGAATATTGCCGTGGTTAGCGTTGCCTTCATTCAGGGCATAGTCGTACCAGTATTTACCGCGGATGAAGACGCCGATGTTGTCCTTGCTCAGCTGGAGATCATGGACGCCTTTAAATACAGTTGAGAAGGCATCGCCTTTGGAATAGTTCTGGGTACCATCGTCGGATGAACCTGAGCCTGCACTGGTACCAAAGTTAGCTTCAGAGATCAGGCCCTCGTTCGGATTGCTTAAGCGCCAGCTCGATCCAAACGACAGTTGTGAATCAAATCGTCCTTCGATCTCTCCGAGGTTGAATTCTACAGCGGTTGCCGGTCCGGCGATTGAGGCTGTCAGCATTGCCAGGGTAACACTTCGTGCAAGTTTGCTTCGCACAGGAGTGGCACGCCAGGGTTCTGACGTTCGTATTGATCTCTTTGCCATTCAGTTCACCTTTTCGGTAACTTGTTATTTTTTTGTGTATTCAGTCCGCCTGCCTTAACTTCAGGTTACCAGGCTCGGTGATTGTAATTTGAAGTTAAAGCAGACTAGATAATCCTTCAGCAGGGGGTGTTTTCTCAATAACAATAGCTGTCATTTTCACTGACAAAAAATGTCTGGGCTGTTTTTTTGGTTTTTCATGATATAAGTTAAAAGTATGTTATACGAATTTCTTTAACTGAACAAAAATAACAACAAAGTTGAGATTAAAAGGATGGAAAAAACCATCAACGTTCCAACAGGTTATGTACGTTATCTTCTGTCTCAGGTTGAAAAGCAGGGTTACAATCTTGATGAACTATTGGCTGTTGTCGGGATTGATCCGACAGAAATAGAACAGCGAACTGAATTTTCTGCTATCAAATTCGGTCAGCTATATCAGCGGATCATGTGGACTGCGCAGGATGAGTCTTTTGGCATGGTGTCAGGGGGCCGGGTACCTAATGGTACTTTCCGGATGATGTGCCACGCGATCATTCACTGCCCGACACTGGAGCGGGCGATCTATCGGTGCAGTGCTTTTTATGAGATCTGTCGCGGCACGAAGGTAAAACCCTATCTGGTGCGCAAAGGGCGTTATGCGAAGCTTTCCTTTGCTCCGGTCAGTACCGTCCCCGGAAAAGAGGTGCGGGAGATGTTGCAGAATGAAGCGCCTGCGGTTGTGCGTACCGGGTTGTCGATGTGGCATCATTTTATCAGTTGGCTGATTGGTTCCCGGCTGGATTTGAAAGCGGCCTATTTTACCTTTCCCTGTCAGGAGGACAGTTATCATTATGAGACACTGTTTCAGTCAGAAATAAAGTTTGATCAGCATGATAATGCGATCGTTTTTCCTGCCCGCTATCTTGATTATCCCATTATCCAGAATGACGAAAGCCTACGGGGATTTTTACAAACAGCCCCTTATCAGTTGATTGTTATGGTGGATAACGATCAGAGTCTGCGTTCGCAGGTGAAAGTGATGCTGGGTAAGGATTTTAGTCGTGAACTGCCAGGGGCTGAAGAGGTGGCATTTAAACTGAATATGTCGGTTTCAACATTGCGCCGTCGTCTTGCAGAGGAGAACAGCTCTTATCAGAAGATTAAGGATGAGTGTCGTAAGAAAGCGGCGATAAACTATATGGACTCCCCGCAACTGTCGATCAATGACGTGGCAGCCCTGATGGGATTTGATGAGCCCTCCGCATTTTTCCGTTCGTTTAAGAAGTGGACCGGAATGACACCGGGCGAGTATCGCCGCAGTGAAACCTATGGTGAGAAGTACAGTCTAGGAATGAGCTGATCGTTCCAGACATTCATCGGTACTCCGATCTGGAAAAAATCTGCAAAAAATTAATTTTTTGCCTTCTACAGTATTGACACAAACGCGGAATCCTTTAATATACGCCACCTCACTGGAGGGGTGGCTGAGTGGTCGAAAGCACTGGTCTTGAAAACCAGCGAGGGTTGATAGCCCTCCCAGGGTTCGAATCCCTGCCCCTCCGCCACAGTGAGAACGTTGTTCCTCGATAGCTCAGTTGGTAGAGCAGTAGACTGTTAATCTATTGGTCGCTGGTTCGAGTCCAGCTCGAGGAGCCACAACGGGTCGTTAGCTCAGTTGGTAGAGCAGTTGGCTTTTAACCAATTGGTCATAGGTTCGAATCCTATACGACCCACCACTTCTACTAAATAGCCACCATCGGGTGGTTTTTTTGTGCCTGAAATTTATGGCACATATAGGATGAGAACCTATAGGTTCGATTCGAGCCGCTTTTTGGCGAGAAAACATCGGAGCCTGCGACGATGGCCCGAAGGGCGTAGTAATCCTATACGACCCACCACTTCTAAATTAAGCCGCTACTCTTGATTAGAGATTAGGCGGTTTTTTTACGTCTGTAGAAAAGTAATACGATGCTGAGCGTATAGGGTGAGAACCGTAAGGTTCGATTCGAGCCGTTTTTTGGTGAGAAAACATCGTAGCCTGCGATGATGGCCCGAAGAGCGCAGTAATCCTATACGACCCACCACTTCTACATTAAGCCGCTGCTCTTGATTAGAGATCAGGCGGTTTTTTTACGTCTGGATTTTATGGCACATAGAAAACCTGTTCTTAAAAAATAGGATTCGATTTCATGCGGTGCTTCTGAGTCTGGCTGCCCGTACTTTTTCTCTGTGCTCTCAGGGTTCACTGTGGTAAAAATGCTCTCATTATCTCTGGCTGCCGGATCCGGCAGCGTAAGCCGTCACTGAGATGTCAATCCGGGCGTCTGCAGAGATCATTGATGTGAAGGTAGTATTAGCTGATGAGAGCACGATTAATTACCCAGGAAGGCTACGATAAGCTCAAAGAGGAGCTGGATTTTCTGTGGCGAAAAGAACGCCCTGAGGTCACTCAGAAGGTTACCTGGGCTGCCAGCCTCGGCGATCGCAGTGAGAATGCGGACTATCAGTATAATAAAAAGCGTTTACGGGAGATTGATCGCCGGGTCAGATACCTGCGTAAATGTATTGATGAGCTGGGCGTTGTTAATTATGCGCCGGAACAGGAGGGCAGAGTCTTCTTTGGTGCATGGGTTGAGATTGAGAACGATGCCGGTGAGACGAAGCGTTTTCGTATTGTCGGCTATGATGAAATTTTTGAGCGAAAAGATTACATCTCTATCGATTCGCCTATGGCCCGGGGCTTGCTGAAAAAAGAAGTGGGTGATGAGGTGGTGGTTAAGACTCCGGCCGGTGAAGCGTGCTGGTATATTAATGAGATCGAGTACGTTAAGTCTTAACTGTGCTTCTCTTTTGTGTTTCTCTGCTTTGATTGCTTTGATTGCTTTGATTGCTTTGATGGGAGGCTTTGCCCGGCAGCGTTGTTAAGTAAAGTCCCTGAACTGGGCGGTAATCAATAGCAGATTCAGAAAGTATCCGCCGAACATCAGCATCAGAAATAGTATCAGTGCCAGCAGCAAGGGCTTAGGCCCCGCCTGTTTCATCGTTATCCAGCGGGTTTGCAGGCCCAGTGCTGCCATCGCCAGTGCCAGGCAGAACTGGCTGAACAGTTTAAGCAGGTATAGCAACGGTTCGGGAATCGCTAGCAGGCTGTTTAGGGCGGTAGCGGCAATAAAGCCGAACACAAACCAGGGGATCATTATTTTCCCGCCATGAGTCTTACCTTCATCAGAGCGGTTCAGGCCTGAGCTTAGCAGCAGGATAAAGGGGGCCAGCATCATCACTCTGATGAGTTTAACCACCACTGCTGTCTGAAGCGTTTCTCCACTGATCGATTCCCCTGCCGCAACCGCCTGCGCCACCTCATGTACTGTGCTGCCGATGTAGATGCCGAATGCCTGCTCGCTCATACCGGCAAACTGATAGATTAACGGATAGCTGAACATCGCCAGAGTGCCGAACAATACTACGGTGGCTACTGCAACGGAGACATGCTGTTGTCTGGGCTTCAGGACTGCTTCGGTGGCAAGCACCGCTGCAGCGCCGCAGATAGCGCTGCCAGCCGAAGTGAGGATGGCCACGTCGCGGTGTAGTCTGAAAAAGCGTATGCCAATCCAGGTGCCCATAGTAAAGATGGTGAAGATGGTGACCGCGTCCAGTAACAGGGCCTGCCAGCCGACAGCAAATATCTGCTCCAGACTCAGACTAAAACCAAACAGAACGATGCCGCCACGCAGTAAGCGCTGCTGGCAGAACAGGGTAAACCGGAGGTCTCTCGTGCTGGGTGTACGATGATCGAAATGTCCCCGGATCATGCCCAGAATAATCGCCAGCGGTAGTGCGCTGAGGCCCATTTTAGCAATGGGTTCCAGGCTTGCCAGTCCAAGTGCCAGAGCAGCAATAATAGGAAGCAGGATAATTCTGGGCATGGTTCAGGCTCTGGTTGGTATTGGCTGATACAGGCTATCTTCCAATTTCCATAAGCTTAAGTAAAATGGATGTTTTTAACATTAGATATAAGAAAAACCGAATAATGAGTCTGTCACTGAGGCAATTGATAATATTTGAGGCGACCGCTCGCCTGGGGCGCCTGACCGCGGCCGCTGATGAGCAGGCGCTGAGTCAGTCGGCGGCCAGTCAGGCGCTGAAAGAGCTGGAAATGACGCTGGGTTACCGGTTGTTCAGTCGTAACAGTCGTGAACTGGTAATAACCGGTATGGGGCGGGAGATTCTGCCGCGGGTCCGGGATATTCTGCTAAATGTTGAAAGCCTTAAAGCACCTTATAGTAGTGGCGTCAGTGGTTCGTTCAGGGTGGCTGCCAGTGTGACTATCGCCAGTTATCTGTTCCCGGGGCTGATGGCGGGCTTCCTGGAGCAGTTCCCAGAGGTGGAACCCGATCTGCAGATCGCCAATACCCGGCAAGTGATCGCAAGGCTGGAGAAAGGGCAGGCTCATATCGGCCTGATTGAAGGCCCCGCGTCGCATCCTCAGCTGCAGATTATCCCCTGGCGGAGTGATGAGTTGCAGGTGTTTTGCAGTCATGCGCATGCGCTGGCCCGGGGAGGACGGCTGGACATTGAGCAGATGCCACAGCAGCGCTGGATTCTCAGGGAACAGGGATCAGGCACCCGTGAAGTTTTCGACCGGGCGCTGCAGCGGGTTGGTGGCAGCGTCTCAACGGTGATGGCGCTGAATCGTCAGGAAGCGATTAAGCAATCGGTTAAGGCTGGTCTGGGGATTGGTTGTTTGTCTCGTCTGGCGGTTGCTGAAGAGCTGCGCAGAGGGGAGCTGGTGGTGTTGCAGACTCCCTTAGAGTTGTCCCGGCAGTTGTCGGTGGTGGTGCCGCCTGAAACCGGCTCCAGTCAGCTGGTGCAGGCGTTTACCCGCTTTCTGAAGCTGTAACCTTCCTGCTGGGATGCTGATCTTTTTCATTAAGGCTCAGTTGGGGGAGGGCTGTATCGCCCGAAATATAATAAGTGTCAGAAAGAACTCAAGAAATCCGGTTTCAGGCCGAACTATTAGGGACTCCATTTTAACCGGGTTGTTGTGATTTTCTGATGCAGATAGAACGGCTTGAACAGTTAGAGCAGCGAATTGAGGGCTACACCTCTTCGTTAACCCATGCGGTTAATGAAGGGCGTGGTGCGCAGTTCTCTATGCTGCTGAGTCTGATCAGTGCCGCAGAGTACCAGACGCAGAAGGGCAGAGCATCGACTCAGGGGTTTAGTCTGCCTGAGCCCGAATTGCCGGAATACCCCGATCCGGACTCGCTATACAGCGGTGAAGTGGTTAGCCGTTTGAATAGTGCTGTGCGTGAGAATCATCCTGGAGATTTTGCTTACCTCCTCAGTCATATCTCTGTGCAGGCGAATACGCCGGTCCGCAGCGTTTCCGCCGCAGATGATTTTGCCCGTATAGGTCTTGCTTCAGCAGGCCGGCTGATGCTGGAAGAGATTGGCCGTTCGGGTCAGCAGTTCAGTGCCCGTGCATGAGCAGGGGCTGATTTCAGGTTAGACTGTTTATTACCAGCCCTGTTAAAACGCCGCTTCGTTTTTCAGTAGTGCTGGGCTTTGCACAAACTGCTTTCACGGGTTGTCTTCAGATTTAAGTGCGCCAGTGAATCTTTTCGATTGTGTCCTTTTCAACCCGCCACCATTCATCAGGGTCATCCCCGGTGGTCCAGCCACTGGCGATACAGCGAATCTCGGTGTCCAGCTCGCGAGCCGCCTGCTCAGCACAGTCCAGGTCTTTGACCCATGGGGTCTGATCTGAGTTAAACCAGATGCTGGTCCAGGCTTTACCTGAAACCTTCTCATGGATCATAACCGGGATCTCGCAGTCATCTATGCTACCGATAAAATGATGCACCTGACCCTGCTCAAAGTCCCGTTTGAGCGACTGGCAGAGGCCCTCTAGCCACTGTGTTATCCGTTCGAGTGAACGGTCTTTAATGTAGATCTCAATATCAGGATGGCGTTGATCTTCAGTCATGGTGTTTGTCAGATTTCGGGTCAGGTTGGTGATCGGTTAACAGAAAACGGAAAATCCGTAGAATACTCAGGCTAATATAGCCGAAGGCTGCGGTTATTGCCCCGCAAATTGCGAGAATCAGGCCGATCAGCGCGATAATTTCACGTTGCAGGCTTTCTGCCAGCATAAATTGTGCAATCACCAGTGCGATAAAACCGATCATAAATATGCCGGTTCCGATCAGTAGAATGGTCAGGTTTTGCCTGACGTTATCGGCGCGGCGAATCAGGCGCAAACGCAGGCGTTGTCTGAAGCTGCGGCTGCGCATGCTTTAGTTCCGTCTGAAACGTGCCAGGCAGACATCAAGTGTCAGCTCTAACTTGCTCAGTTCTGCCAGCCGCTCGCGGGCGGCCTGATTGATCCGCCAGCCATGGGGTGTCATTGCCAGTAACTGACTGATCTGGGTCTGGTCGGGCAAGGTGAAACGGTATCTCACCGGTTCAGTGGAGATGTGTTCAAACGGTTCGCTCAGCACTGTTGCCGGATCAAAGCCAGAGTGGCGTACCTCATCGTAGATCAGGGTTCGCAGTTCAATCAGGTGATCTTCACCCGGATAGGCAATCAGCAGTTCCGCCCCCGGTTTAAGCGTGCGGCAGAACTCTTCTGCCATCAAACGACTAAACAGTACGGTGATCAGGTCAAGAGAGTTATCAGCCACTGGCATCCGTGCTCCGGAAGCCACCATCCAGGTAATGGCTTTGCTCTGACTGCAAGCGGCTTTGACCGCATGTTTTGAGATATCCAGACCGGCCAGCTGATATTCGCAGTGGCTTAGTTCAAGCTGTTGTTGCATCCGGCAGGTGTAATAACCCTCACCGCAGCCCATATCGAGTATGCGGGTTGCTGGCTGCTCAAGGGCTTTTCTGGCCACTCTGGCTGCGATGGTGTCTGCCAGGGGCTGATAATGCCCGAGCGCGAGAAAGTTGCGTCGTGCCTGCACCATCTCCGTATTGTCACCGGGATCTTTTGAGCGTTTCTGGTTGGCGAGCAGCAGATTCCAGTAGCCCTGTTTGGCAGCATCAAAACTGTGTCGGTCAGGGCACTCCAGATGCTTACTGTCGCCATTTAATGGTTGCAGGCAGACAGGACAGTTCAGATCAAAGTTCATTCCGGTTACCGAGTCAGCAGCTTTGCCATAATGTTTTCATATAGCGAAGACAGTGTGTCCAGGTCATCGGCTTTAACCCGCTCGTTGACCTTATGGATGGTGGCGTTAATCGGCCCCAGCTCAACAACCTGTGCTCCTGTCGGTGCAATAAAGCGTCCGTCTGAAGTCCCGCCGGAGGTGGATAGTTCAGTGTCTAAGCCTGTGATCGCTTTGATTGAATCGACACAGGCATCGACCAGGTCGCCCCGCTCGGTGATAAAGGGGTTGCCGCTGAGCGTCCAGTTGATATCGAAATTCAGGCCGTAGCGATTAAGGATCTCATAGGTTCGTTCCTTAATCTGCTCAGCGCTTAATTCGGTGGAAAAGCGCAGATTAAACTGTACATCGATATGTCCTGGTACCACATTGGTGGCTCCGGTGCCTGCATGAATATTGGAGATCTGAAAACTGGTGGGGGGAAAGAACTCATTACCCTCATCCCACAGCTCAGAGGCCAGATCGTTCAACGCGGGAGCGGCCATATGAATTGGATTTTCCACCAGGTGGGGGTAGGCGACATGGCCCTGTATCCCGCGGATGGTAAGGTCGCCACTGATTGAGCCACGGCGGCCATTTTTAATAACATCGCCGACTTTAGCTGTGCTGGAGGGTTCGCCAACGATACACCAGGTGATCTTCTCGTTGCGGGCTTCCAGGTGGTCAATGACCCGTGTCGTGCCATTGACAAAGGGGCCCTCTTCATCGCTGGTGATCAGCAGGGCAATAGAGCCGTCATGATCGGGGTGGTTTTCTAAAAAGCGCTCCAGTGCCGTGATAAACGCTGCCAGACTGCCTTTCATATCGGCAGCGCCACGACCACAGAGAAAACCATCCTCCATAACCGGCTCAAAGGGAGGGTAGTCCCAGTTTGTTTCCGGCCCGGTTGGCACCACATCCGTATGTCCGGCAAAACAGAACAGCGGCCCTTTGCTGCCGCGGCGAGCCCAGAAGTTGGTCACCTCTTCAAACTGCAGACGTTCGATGTGAAAGCCCAGCGCTTCCAGGCGTTCGATCATCAGCGCCTGGCAGCCGTCATCTTCCGGGGTTACGGAGCGACGAGAGATCAGTTGCTTGGCAAGTTCGATTGTGGCACTGAATTGAGACATTGGGTTTACCTTGATGCCGGGTGGCAATTGGAGAGGTGGGTATTTGGGTGCTGCGTTTCACAGCACCCTGAGACGTCAGACGCTTAGTTGTGCGCGTGCAGCTCTTCGTTAAGCTCAATCGCGGACTTATTGGTTTTTACTTCGACGCGACCGGTCTGAGAGTTACGACGGAACAGCAGATCAGGCTTGCCTGCCAGTTCAGCTGCTTTCACGGTGCAAACCTCGTTGTTTTCGTCATCCAGCACCGTCACTTTGGAGCTGGCAGTAATGTACAGACCTGCTTCGATGGTGCAGCGATCACCCAGTGGCAGACCCAGCCCCGCATTGGCGCCCAGCAGACAGTTTTCGCCTACAGAGATCACCACGTTGTTACCCCCGGACAGGGTTCCCATGGTTGAGCAACCACCGCCGAGATCAGAACCGTTGCCCACAACAACACCTGCAGAGATACGACCCTCTACCATGCTGACGCCCAGTGTTCCGGCGTTAAAGTTGATAAAGCCTTCATGCATAACGGTTGTGCCTTCGCCAACATGGGCGCCCAGGCGGATGCGGGAAGTAGCCGCCAAACGAGTACCGGCAGGGACAACGTAGTTGGCCATTTTCGGGAATTTATCCACAGAATGAACGTCGATAATCCGGCCCTGAGCACGGGCTGTCAGCTGACGTTTAGGCAGGTCTGCCAGTGAGATGGCGCCTTCATTTGTCCAGGCCACGTTGGGCAGCTTACCGAACATGCCATTCAGGTTCATGCCATGAGGTTTAACCAGACGGTGTGATAGCAGCGTCAGCTTCAGATAAACTTCTGCCGTGGATTCAGGGTCTGCATCGGTTTCCAGAATGGTCAGAATCATCGGTTGATGAGTGCCTTTGCAGGTCTCAACGATCTCTGCCTGATCTTCTGCATCGATAGCCAGGAAAGCGGCTTCAAGGTCGTTGAGCTGAGCGGCTGTCAGTTCAATCGCCTGATTGCCGCCGGTATAGCCTGCAATATCCTTAACGGCGGCTACCAGCGTATCGGACGGATTCAGCAGTGGGCAGTTATAATAAACTTCCAGTAACTCACCGGCTGACGACTTTGTCCCGATACCCAGACCAAATGCAAATATACTCATTGTTTGTAACTCCATAGAACTTTAAAAATTTATTTGAACAGAGCGCTATATTCACTCTCTTTGAAACCGACCTGAGCGCGATCGCCCAGACTCAGCACTGGTCGTTTGATCAGCGTGGGTGTCGCCAGCATTTCGCGGATGGCGGAGGTTTCATCAATACTGTTTTTTATACTGTCATCCAGGGCGCGCCAGCTGGTGCTGCGTTTGTTTAACAACGCCTCCCAGCCCAGATGTTCAACCCAATCACGCAGCTGAGCTTCTGTCAGGCCATCCTTGCGGAAATCATGAAAGCTGAAATTAACACCGTTTGTCGTGAGCCAGCGTTGCGCTTTCTTCACCGTATCGCAGTTTGAGATACCGTATAGAATAGTCATTTTTTGCTCCTTCAGGCGTTGAGTGACTCAACATAGCTGCGAATTCGCTTGGCGCCCTCTACACACTCTTCGAGCGTTGCCACGAGAGCCATCCGCACAAAGCCTGCACCCGGAAGATCACCATTCTGGTCCTCTCTGGAGACGTAGCTGCCTGGCAGTACGGTCAGATTCTGTTGTGCAAACAGCCCCTGAGTAAACTGGTCATCAGGAATCGGAGTCTCTGCCCAGAGGTAAAAACCGGCATCAGGCATCCTAACATTCATAACAGGCTCAAGAATTTCCAGCACAGCGGCAAATTTTTCCCGATACTTATCGCGATTTTCCAGAACATGGGTCTCATCATTCCAGGCTGCGATACTGGCCAGCTGGACCGGAATGGACATGGCGCTGCCATGGTAGGTCCGGTAGCTGGTGAAAGGGCCAATAAGGCTGGCATCGCCGGCAACAAACCCCGATCTCAGACCCGGCAGATTAGAGCGTTTTGACAGACTGTGGAAAACGATACAGTTTTTGTAGTCATGACGGCCCAGTTGAGCGCAAACTTCCAGCAGTCCTACGGGCGGTGTGGCTTCATCGAAATAGATCTCTGAGTAGCACTCATCAGACGCGACAATAAAGTCATACTGGTCAGACAACGCAATCAGTTTAGCCAGCGTTGCGGCGTCGGTTACCGCTCCGGTAGGGTTGCTCGGAGAGCAAAGGAACAGCAGCTGACAGCGTTTCCAGACAGCTTCGGGAACCGCATCAAAATCAGGCACAAAATTGTTATCTGCCGTACAGCTCAGATAATAGGGCTCGGCACCGGACAGATAGGCCGCCCCTTCGTAGATCTGATAAAATGGGTTGGGCGATAACAGCAGAGGCGTTTCATCAGTGGCGGATGCTCTGTTGATCGCACACTGGGTAAATGCAAAGATCGCTTCCCGGGTACCCAGCACCGGCAGCACGTTATCGGCGCCGGTCAGGCTGCCAGCCTGCAACTTAAAACGACGGGTTGCCCAGTCGGCGATGGTCTGGCGTAGTTCAATGGTTCCGGCGGTCGTTGGATAGTTGGCCAGTTTGTCCAGATTCCGGCTCAGTTCATCGATTACAAAAGCAGGAGACGGGTGCTTCGGTTCACCGATAGAAAGCGCGATATGTTCAAGTTCGGTTGGAGGGGTTACCCCGGCTTTCAGCTTAGCCAGTTTTTCAAATGGGTATGGCTGAAGCTTCTGCAGATCTGAATTCATTGAAATGCCTTGTAATTGCCGCTGACAAAAGAGCGGAAATTATACCGGATGGAAGCCTGCAGGCCAATTAAAGCAACAATCTATTGGCGTTTATCTGAATTGGCCGGGCACTTAAGTGACATTCAGCGGTTAACGACATAATGTTAGTTAACAGGAATTAGCGGGGAGTGGGTCAGTGTGCTTACAGATAGTCGATTACACCCAAGAGCAGAAGCGGATTTTGAAGTCAGAGTTGGTATTCCCGGAGATAATACCGGTGCCCGGATTACCAATATTAGTCTGGGCGGCATTGCCATCCGGGGCTGTCAGGCGCTGGAACAGGTTTTAAAAACGGATTATGCCAATACACGAGGTACCCGTGAGCATGTGGTGAGTTTTACCATGCCCGGAGGAGAGCTGAGTGAAGTGTGCCGGTTAGTCCATGTCCGGCGGCTTTCCCAGAATTGCTTTGAGTTTGGCATGAAGTTTGTCGGGCTGAATTCTCACGACACAGAGATTATCTCAACCTATATTGATCAGTCATGTTGACTGAACCGGCAGTCCGATTAACGCTGCCGGGTGTATTATCGCCGCTCTCGCCTTCATGAATGTAGTGTGGCCTTGTCGCGGCTGAAGGTGGATTTGAACAGTGCTTTACCATTTTCCAGGATGACCAGCAGTGCCGGCACTACCAGCAGAATCAGCATGGTGCCGAATGCCAGTCCGAATACCAGGGAGGTTGCCATGGGGATCAGGAACTGGGCCTGCAGTGAGGTCTCAAACAGTATTGGCGTCAGGCCGGCAATGGTGGTCAGTGAGGTGAGCAGAACCGCTCTCAGACGCTGGCAGGCAGCTTCTACAATCGAGCTGTGAACACTCATCCCCTCTTTACGCAGTTTCTGGAAAAAGGTGATCAGTACGATGGAGTCATTGATAACGATTCCTGAGAGACCAAAACAGCCAAACAGAGAGAGTATGGTCAGGTTCTGTCCTGTTAACAGGTGCCCTGCTATGGCTCCGGTCAGGCCCAGTGGAATTGCCAGCATCACCGCCAGTGGCCAGCTGTAGGATGAAAATACCCAGCTGAGAATAATGAAGATCAGTAACAGTGCGATCAGCAGGCCCATCTTCATATCGGCCAGGGTTTCCCGCTGATTTTTATTACGCCCTTCAAAACTCGCCTGAACGCCATACTCTGAGGTGATCTGTTGCAGTTTGCCTGCGCGCAGATCAGCGATGATCTCGTTGGCGTTGGCCACTGATTCATCAAGGTCGGAGGTGATCTTGATCGCCAGCTGGCCATCGACCCGCTGTAACCGGTCAAGGCCTTGTTTATCGGTAAACTGCACCACATTGGCCAGTGGTGCATTGTCGCCATTGGGCAGCAGTATCGGCAAATTTTCCAGGGCACTAAAACGGTCCCGTTCACGGTCCGGTAGTACTACCCTGACCTCAACTTCGTCCTCGCCCTGGTTAAAGATCTGTACCAGCTGGCCATCAAAGGATGATCTGAGCTGGCGGCCAACGGAGTTGAGGGTCAGGCCGGCGGTTTTACCTGCCGGTGTCAGGTCATAGATCAGCTGGGACTTACCAAAGGGCAGGTCATCATCGACGTTGCTGACACCGTTGTACTGACTGAGGGCATCCTGAACCGCCAGGGAGGCGGCCTTCAGCTGTTCGACATCTGAACCCACCAGTTTCACTTCGAGCGATTTGCCCGGAGGACCTGAACGGTTCAGGTCAATGGTGAACTTTTCAATTCCCGCCGGCAGAATGACCTTACTGCGCCACTTTTTAATAATTTCGCCGTTGGTTATTTCGCGGCTGTCGATTGAGGTGAGCTGTACATACAGCGCGCCAAATTCATCGCCCTGACCGGAACCCTCGCTGGTCCGGCTGCTATTGGTTTTACGATGAATCTGCAGTGCCATCTTAATCAGATTGCCGCCCAGTTCCTGTTCTGTCTGTCGCAGCGTCTGATCCAGATGTTGCAGGAAGTTATCCACCTGATCGGGGCTGCTGCCGGAGGTAAACTGAATGTTGGCATTCAGGGTCTCCATCTCAACCGCCGGGAAGAAGGTGAACTTTAACCGGCCACTGCCCACCAGAGCGATGGCAATAATAAACGCAGCCAGGGCGATAGTAACCGTTACCCAGCGGAACTTGATGGCGTTTTCTACCCAGCTGCGGAACCGGCCGTTCTTAAAGTTATTGAATGCGTTATCTAGTCTGATACGGGTTTCAGACGGGTGCAGGTCAGCGGTTTTATGCAGGCTGTGATGCAGGTGGCCAGGTAGAATCAGAAAACACTCCACCACCGATGCCATGATGACGCAGATAACCACCGTGGGAATATCGATCAGAATATTGCCGATAGTACCGCCGATTAAGAGTAGCGGCAGAAACGCTGCGACAGTGGTGAGTGAGGACGCCATGACCGGTGCCAGCATCCGGTGAGCACCACCGATGGCTGCCTGAAGCCCCGGTTCTCCCATCTGCAGGTGAGTAAGGGTGTCTTCACCGACCACAATGGCATCATCGACAATAATACCCAGAGCCATGATCATGCCGAACAGACTGATCATGTTGATACTGCCGCCGATCCCGTAAAGCACTGCCAGGGTTGCCATAAAAGAGACCGGAATGCCGACCGTGACCCAGAAAGCGACCCGCGCATTGAGGAACAGGAATAGCGTTGCGATCACCAGAATCAGTCCGCCCACGCCGTTCTTGATCAGCAAATTAATACGATCCTGAATCGCCTCATAGCTCTCATCAAAGGCAATCAGCTGAATATCCGGAGGCAGTGTGGCTTGCCGCTCGCTGAGCCAGTCGCGCATAATTCTGGCGGCTTGCAGAGTGTCTTCATGTTCTGTGCGGCGTAACTGTAACTGGATCGCGGGCTGGCCCCGGTAGGTGAGGTAGGTCTGGTTATCCTGATTGCGCCAGTCGACGTCGGCAACATCGCCCAGGCGTAACAACCGCCCATCCTTTGTCGTAATTAACGGTAACTGACTGAAACCCTCGACATCACGCTGCTGACTCAGACTGCGTATCTGGCGTGAGCCGTCTCCCTGTGCGGCGGTACCCGCCGGCAGGTCAACACTGCGCTGGTTGATAATCTGGGCAACGTCGCTGAGGCTCAGCCCCAGCTCATGCAGACGGCTGGAGGGGATCTGAATGGCGATCTCCTGTTCCGGCAAGCCGACAAAGTCGATTTTCCGGATACCCCGTTGTAGCAGTTCGCGTTCATACTGCCGCGCCAGAATCCGCAGTTCCTGCGCGGTAGCGCTATTGCTGGTAATAAGAATTCTGGCGATATCGTCATAACGGATCACCCGCTGAACGATCGGTTTTTCAGCATCCGCCGGCAGATTGGTGATACCGTCGACTTTCTGTTTTACCTCGTCGAGGATATACGCGACATCACTGTTCTCCACCAGCTCCAGACGTATCGATGCAGCCCCCTGAGTGGCAGTCGAATAGATGGCATCAATACCGTTTACTGATTTGAGTTCCCGTTCAACCGGCAGGATGATGGAGCTCTCCACATCTTCAGCGGCCGCGCCGCTCCAGGGAACCGCAATGGTGATAATATCCAGCTCAAAGGTTGGGAAAAACTGGGTGTTGAGTTTTTTTAACCCCCATATGCCGGCCAGAATCATCAGCATCATCAGCAGATTGGCGGCAACGCGGTGCTCGGTGAACAGCGTGATCAGGTTTTTTAACGGTCCATGATTCATCGCCATGACTTACTCCGCCCTGGCCGCAGCTGAGGCGGGCTTTGTGGCCGGGGGTGAGTCTGGCTGACTGCCTGACACTCCGACCAGCAGACCGGTCATTGCGTTCGGTAACTGGGTGGACAGAATCAGCTCGCCAGGCTGGATTGAGGTGCTGCGAACTAACACTTTTGACTCGCCATTACTGTCACGTATATCGCCAATCCGTTCGATAGTGCGGCCCTGAAGCCGGTTTTCTTTAACAATGTAGATTCGGTCGGTGCCGAAAATAGCCTGTGGTGGCAGTGCCAGCAGCCTGCTCTGTTCCGGCATCGTCAGATCCAGTGACACAGAGCGCCCCGGTTCGCCGCGATAATCATCTGAAGCGATACGGAACAGCGCATCAACGCCGGCATTTCCACTACTCACGGTAGCGGCAAAGCGTTCCAGGGTCAGAGCGAGAGGCTGACCATCGAGAGTGGCGGTGGCGATGATTTTTTTGCCACTGTTCAGCTGTTGACGCAGCTGGGGCAGGTAGCGGCTGGGAATCTGTGAACGCACCTCAAGCGCCTGGGTATCATACACGGTTAGCAGTGCATCACCGCTGCGAACCCGCTCACCGGCGGCGATACTGACTTCAGCTATACGGCCGCTGAAGGGCGCGATGATCTGACTGCGTTCCAGGTCGAGGACGGCACTGTCTCGCTGAGCAGTTGCCTGCGTTAGCTGGGCCTCCAGTTGGGCCAGTTGATTCGGGTGGTCATTGATGGACTGTTGCCGGCTGTTGAGGGAGAGTGCCTGTTGCTGTCTGGTTTTGCGGGCCTCATCAAGCTGATTCTGGCTGGCCAGGCTACGGCTGCTGAGGTCCTGATAGCGCTCCAGTGTGCGCTGGGTGAGGGAGACCAGCTCCTGCTCGATTTTCAAGGCTTTTATGTTTGCCTGATAGCGCACTTTTTCGGCGGCAATCAGTGCTTCAATTCTGTCAATTTCGGCCTGTTTCTGGGACAGCACTAACGAGGCATCACGGTTATCCAGCTGAATCAATAGCTGTCCCGCCTCGACATACTCGCCCTCTGACGTGAGGCGCTTTTCAACATAGGCGTTGATCGATGAAGAGAGGGTGCTGCTCGACGGTGACTCTATCTGTCCATACAGTGACAGCTGAGGGGAATAGGCTGCAGGTTCGGCTTTGATAACCTTAACGGTCCAGACTTTCTCTTTGGCCGGGCGGGAGGGGGCCGTTGGCTGAGTGGCTATCAGAGCCACAAATATCAACGCTGCACCCAGCAAAATCAGTATAGGCAGCAACCAGTGTTTATGTTTCTGATAAAAAGATTTTGCTTGCTGTTCAGCCATTACCTGTCCATTTGTAAGCCGTGGTTATTAGATTAGCAAATCATAATACATATATGCTGATCAGTAAGCAGGTTTGTTCCGCTCTTTACAATTCTTTACCAGATGTTAGCTTTACGTAATCGGCAGCGTTTCAGATGACAGGAGAGAGTTATGCGAACCCGATCAGTAATGGCGCTTGACCCTGTGGGGTTTCATCGGGTGGTGTATCACGAGTGGGGCAGTGCGGATAATGACCGGGTGCTGGTGTGTGTTCATGGGCTGGCGCGTAACAGTCGTGATTTTGATGAGCTGGCCCGGGCACTATCGCGGGATTACCGGGTGGTTTGCCCGGATATGCCGGGACGAGGTGAAAGTGACTGGCTCCCCCCGGGGGTAAATTACGATATTCCCCGTTATATAAGTGATATGGCGACCTTGCTGGCCCGGCTGGATGTCGATCAGGTTGACTGGGTTGGCACCTCCATGGGCGGTATTATTGGCACCTGTCTGGCGGCACTGCCAAACTCTCCGATCCGCTCACTGGTTTTGAATGATGTTGGTTGTTTTATCGGCAAGAACGCGCTGCAGCGGATTTCACAGTATCTGGGGGACCATCGTTTCAGTTCTGTGGCTGAGGTAGAACAGTATATGCGTACCACCTATACCGCGTATAAGGGGTTGAGTGACCGGCAGTGGAAGCATCTGGTTAAGTATGGTCACCGGACGGTGTCTGACGATCAGTACGGGTTACACTATGACCCCCGCATCGCTGATCAGAGTCGCGAGATTCAGGATCAGGATATCGATCTGGAGCCTGTCTGGAGTCAGGTCAGCTGTCCACAGATGCTGATCTGGGGTGATCAGTCGGATGTACTGACCGCTGACACAGTGGCCCGGATGCAGCAGTTGCGTCCGGAGCTGAGTCTCTGCCGGATAGAGGGTATGACCCATGCGCCATCACTGATGGAAACCGAACAGATTAACGCAATACAGCAGTGGTTGCGGGACAACCGGATTAAGAATCAGGGAACAACATTATGAGTTCATTGTGTACATGGCCATCTGATCAGCTGTGTCTGACCAAAGAGGCCCGCGAGCAGGCGGTACGCCGGGTCGAAAAAGCGTTTGCCTCGACACTTGAATCGCTCAAAGTTGATATTGGTCTGGTCGAACTGCTGGAATCAATTTATGTTCCTCTGGGCGCCTGGCTGGTGGCCCGTAAAAATCAGCAGCAGGGCCCGCTGGTGGTGGGTATCAATGGCGCTCAGGGTGCAGGTAAATCGACACTGTTTAATCTTCTTGAAGTGATTCTTGAAGAGGGGTTTGATCTTAAAGTTGTTGGGTTATCGATCGATGACCTCTATAAAACCCGCGAGGATCGTGAAAAACTGGCGCACTCGGTTCATCCATTGCTTAAAACCCGCGGGGTGCCCGGTACTCACGATGTCGAGTTAGGTATTGAACTGATCCGTGGCCTGAAGGGGGAGTTTGGCGAAGAGGGGCGCAATGTTAAGATTCCGGTATTTGATAAATCGATAGATGACCGCTGCCCGACTGCTTTATGGCAGGAGTGGCATGGTGAGGCTGATGTGATTGTGCTGGAGGGCTGGTGTGTGGGTGCTACCGCTCAGCCGCAAAGTGAACTGGCCGAACCGGTTAATGATCTGGAACGCAGTGAAGACCCGCTGGGGTTCTGGCGGGGCTATGTCAATCAGCAGCTGGACAGTCGTTATAAAGAGCTGTTTGACATGATTGATGTGCTGATTATGCTAAAGGTGCCAAGTATGGAAGCGGTGTTCGAGTGGCGCTCGCAACAGGAGATAAAACTGGCGGAAAGGGTGCGGTATTTCTACGACACTCAGCAGCCCACCCAGCACCTGCGGATTATGAACGAACGGGAGATCCGGCGTTTTATCCAGCATTATGAGCGCTTAACCCGCACTATGCTGGAAGAGATGCCGACCCGGGCGGATGTCTGTCTGGAGCTGAATCAGAACCATAAAATCGGTAATATCCGTATTAATAAACCGCTTTAAGACAGATTTAAGGGAATCAGATGAAACGTATTGTACTGGCCTGTGTGTTGGCCCTGCCTCCGCTCCTTATGAGTGGCTGTCAGAGCGCTTACTATTCGGCAATGGAAAAGGTGGGTGTTCATAAACGGGATATTCTGGTTGACCGGGTTGAAGATACCCGTGCAGCTCAGGATGAGGCTCAGGAGGAGTTTGCGTCCGCACTGGAGCAGTTTCGCACCGTAGTGAACTTTGACGGAGGCGAACTGGAGTCGGTCTACAACGATATGCAATCGGCCTATGACGACAGCGAAGCTGCTGCGGAATCAGTGAGTGAAAATATTCGCAAGGTTGAGGATGTCGCTGAAGCTCTGTTTGACGAGTGGCAAGATGAGCTGGGGCAATACACCAATACCAAACTTCGCAGTCAGAGTGCACAGACCCTGAAAGAGACAAAATCCCGTTATAAGGCACTGCATATCAGTCTGAAACGGGCTGAGGCGAAGATGCAGCCGGTCTTGTCGGCTCTGAAGGATAATACCCTGTTTCTCAAGCATAACCTGAATGCCCGGGCGATCGGTTCGCTGAAAGGTGAATTTGGCGGTATTAAACGCGATATCGACCGTTTACTGGCGGAGATGCAGCGCTCGATTAAAGCATCGGATCAGTTTATTAAAGAGATGCAGCAATAAAGGCCGATTTTCGTGGTTCGAGGGTCACAGACACGTGACCTGTTCGTTGTTCGAAAGAGCAATGGCTCTGTTTGAAATTACCATCAGATTGGCAGGAAGGTCATTGAGGCGGCGCTTTGTACAACCCGGGTGATGTTGCGGTTGGTGGTGTCTGCGATCAGCATCGCCATCATATCCTGCAGACTGATCAGTTTGCCAAACAGACGCTCATAACTGAGATTGCGGATGCCGCTCTCTGAAACACCGTTGCTGAGAATATAGCGTTCACCGCTGTTGTCTCTGCGGTTATTCAGTTGCCAGGCAACCGTTTCCAGATTCCGGGCGCTGTTATACAGCTTCTGCTGATCAATATCGTCGAGTATGAAAAACTCATCCTGATAGTTATATGCTGCAAACAGCATACTGCTGATCCCGGCCATCAGGGCGAATACCCGGTCCCCTTCATACTGCTCACTGAAACTGAGGGTGATAGCGGCTGTGCCTTTGGCGCCCCCGAGTTCGGAAAATCCGTGGATACGCTGAGTGCTGAAGATCTGCGCTAAGCGTTTTTTTTCCGTCGTGCCGGGAGGGGCTTTTGCCAGCTCCCGGGGATTGCGCTTATACAGTTTAATAGCCAGCTCGCGACAGAGTTTGCGAATCTCTTTGATATGCATATCGGTGACACTGTCGATGTCACTTTTAGCCAGGTTGCTGAGTTTAAAATTGCTGGCAGAGTTGGCTGCACAGCCTGTTTGTAACAGCAGTGTGGCCACCAGACAGACCTGCAGCAGTGAGGTGAGCCTCACGTGTCCGGTTCCTGCTCTAACAGTTCAAACTGATAGCCGGCCCCGACCGGTTGAGTGTCACCCGGCGGCGTGCTGAACGCGATACCACCCTGAACAAGACTTTCCAGATTTGTCGTTTCCACTTTTAATCCTTTAAACAGGCCGAACTCTGCATCAATTCCACCAATATTCCAGAACGTGCTGGAGCGGGTCACCAGCTTGCTGTAGCGGGCTTTAATATTTACAAATAGTTTCACCCTGTGGTTATCATCACTCAGCTCATAACCGGAGACATAACCGACCGGCATGCCCCGATAGTAGATATTACTATTGATATCAATTGCGCCGAGTTGTTCCGTTTGCAAGACAATATTCAGTCCGGGCAGGTTACGGTCAGCCGGACTCTCGGGCAGGCCTGCGAAACTGAGTTGTCGCTCGCCATTTCCCGGCAGTGCCTCGATATGGTTTCCGGTGATCAGCGTTTCCGGGTAATCCACGCCGGACAGGTTTATTTTTGGTGCGGCGATCCAGAAACGGGTGCCGTTACGGGCCAGCAACTGCCCCTCATCGCTCAGAGCGATCTGAGTTTCTGCACTGCCCTGGCTATCCAGTAACCGGACCCGTTCGACCTGGCCCATAACAACACCTTTGAAGTAGACATTCGCACCCGAGATTATATTGGGGCCCGGAGGGAAGGTTACGATGATATCCGGCCCCTTCTGCAGCGCTTTGCTCTGTGTTTTGTAGAGTCTGAACAACTGACGGGGGGCGGCGGCTTTGCCATTACTGCTGAGGTTGTCAAAGGCTATACCACCCCGCAGCAGCGCCTGAAACGACTCGCTGTGAATCTTAACTCCGCTTCGGCTCAGGCTGGCATCCACGCCACTGGCATTCCAGAAGCGGCTCTGCCCGGTGATCAGGTGGCGGTAGGGTTTATCGATCAGCAGGTGAATAATGACGCTGTCATCATCTGCCAGCGCATAGTGGCTGATTGTGCCTACGGGCAGTTGTTTATACAGCACCGGCGCGCCGCTGGTGAGGGAGCCCAGAGTATCGGCTTTCACCCGGATGGGCAGCTTATCTGCATTTTCCTTGTATAGCAGCTGTCCCTGTTTGCTGGCATTGTCAAAGTTATGGAACAGATGGAATTTATGTTCCTGTTCGACGCTTTTCTGGTCTCGGGTATCGGGTGTGAAAAATCCGATGCCGCCATTGATAAGGTTGCTCAGAGACGCGCTTTCAAAATCAACACCGTCAACATCAGCTTTCAGTTTGATACCGCTCTCTTCCCAGAATCGACTGTTGTGTTTAACCAGATCTGCATACTGTTCTTTGATGGTGGCATAGATCTGCACTTTTGTACCATCGGCGCTCAGTTCATAGCCACTGACCTCGCCGACCGGAATCTGGCGATACATCACCGGTGAGCCGTAATCGAGAGAACCTAACCGGTCGCTTTCCAGACTAATATTGAGGCCTGAAATTCCCGGACGATGGGCGGGTGGGGTGTTGAGGGCGGTAAAGTTAAACTCAGGCTCACCGCTTCCCGGCTGCAGGACGATTGCTGATCCCTGAATCAGGTCACCAATGTTTTGTAACCGGGTGAGTGACAGTTTTGGCTTGGGCAGCCAGAACTGACTGCCTGAACGCAGTAACGGTCTGGCTCTGGGGTCTATCAGCAGTCTGGCATTGAGCGTTGTCAGATCTTCACTCAGTTGCAGGCTCTGAACCCGGCCAATTTGAATCCCTTCGCTGATCACCCGGGTTCCTTCATGCACACTGGTGCGCGCAGGAAACTTAACCATGACGACAATACCATCCTCTGCTGCTTCAAAGTCGGCAAACAGGGGGAACTCATGGCCGGGGGTCAGAACACTTTCATCGTCGGGCGGAGTATAGAAACTGATGCCCCCGGCGATAATGGCCGCCAGAGAACCAAAACGCAGATCGACTCTGGACAGGTTAGCCTTCAGGCTGATACCGCTGGCATTCCAGAAACGGGTGCTATCCGTGATCAGGTGGCTGTAAGCGGGTTCGATAAACAGTTCGATACGGATCTGTTCGGCATTGCCGGTGAGACCGAAGTTAATGACTTCGCCCACCTCGATCTGACGGTAATAGACCTTAGCACCCCGCTGTATCGACTGGGCTGAATCAGCTAACAGAGAGAGATAGAGTCCCTGCCGGTCTTTAAGTGGCGGTGCGGGTTCATTATCTGCCACGAAGCTGAAACGTTCATCCCCCTGGCCCGGCTGCAGTTCGATGTAATAGCCGGACAGCAGGGTGTCCAGACCTTTTACTCCGCTGAGCGAGATCTGCGGTTTGACCAGCCAGAAACGGGTACCGTCGACCAGAATCTCGGAGGCTTCCTTCTCCATCTCGATCATCGCAGTAACGCTTTTGAGGTCCTCATTGAGTTTCAGACTTTTAATCTTGCCGGTCGGCAGACCCCGGTACATCACTTTGGTGACACCGGCCTCAAGACCCTCTGCGGTTTCAAACTGCACTTCGATCATGATGCCTGCATCCTGGTAATTTTTAATCACCAGCCAGCCGGCAATGATGGCAGCCAGAAACGGCAGCAGCCAGACCACTGAAGGGCCGCGATGGCGCTTAATTGATGGTCTGCTTGCAGGCGCATTATCAGCTTGAGGGGTACTCATTGTTCATCCTTTTTATCAGTCATTCCGGGTGGTAATTCCGGCGCCCTTTTATCCCATATCAGTCGTGTATCGAAAGACAGCGCAGAAAACATCGTCAGCAGTACTACGATTGCAAAGGCCGTTGCGCCACTGTTGCCTTCAATATGGGCAATATTACCTAATTGCACCAGAGCGACCAGTATACCGATAACAAAAATATCCAGCATCGACCAGCGGCCAATCCACTCCACAATGCGAAACATTATGGTTTTCTGGCGCAGATTGGTCTGCAGCCGGAACTGGACAGTGCAGAGCAGGATTATCATGGCGATAATCTTTAACACCGGCACCACAATACTGGCGATTAAAACCACCATTCCGATCATCAGCATATCCTGTTCCAGCAGATGGAGTATACCGCCCAGAATGGTGCTGGGTTCTCCCTGACCAAAGGATTTGAAGGTCATGATTGGCAGCAGAT
Organism: Oceanospirillales bacterium; assembly: GCA_018223185.1. Lineage (GTDB taxonomy): Bacteria > Pseudomonadota > Gammaproteobacteria > Pseudomonadales > Balneatricaceae > Amphritea. Next base: position 240,992 of record JAAEYW010000003.1, read on the forward strand.
TAGCCGGCAGAAAAAGCAGTATGGCGGCCAGCAGGCTTGCCCAGCTGTGGTTCATTGAGTTAGGCATGCGGCTGTGCAGACGGGCACCGCAGCGATCACAGTGCTGTCCCTCCTGACTGATAGTATGTAATTTATCGCAATCGATGCAGAGCAGATAGCCGCTCTGCCGGGCTGACCGATACCGGGGTGAGTGCTCAGTCATCAGAAAAACTCCGTTGCCGGTGCTGGTGGATCTCATCCCAGATCTGGTGGGGATTAAAAAAGATACTGCTCAGGGTTGTAATCACGATCAGAGCGGCCAGGCTATAGAGACCCAGTCCGATCTCAAGATCAGCAATATCTTTCAGTTTGACAATCGATATCAACACCCCGAGCAGGAATATCTCCAGCATCCCCCAGCCTCGCAGGTGCTGGTAACTGTGCATCGCCTGTCTTAACAGGCGTCCCTCAAGCTGATAATGAAGGGTGCAGCTGATATAGAACAGCGCACATAACTGAAACAATGGCACCACTACCGCGAACAACAGAATCAGCAGGGCAACCAGTGGCAGCCCGCCTTCGTAGAGGGACATTGCACTCTGAAGAATAATCTCGCTCTGGCTCTGGCCAAATATCCGCAGGCTGAGAATGGGAAACAGGTTAGCCGGAAGAAACAGAATGAGACCCGCGACCGACAGTGCCAGCAGACGTTCAATGCAGTTGATGGTGGTGTAATATAGGCGTGCATGACAGCGGGGACAGATAACATCCTCGCCGGGCTTACTTGCGACCCGTTCCATCAGCAGATCACATTCGTGACAAGCGATCAGTTGTTCAGGTGTGCCATGCATAGAGGTATAGACCATTGCTAAACAGAACTCAGAGTATGCCAGATTTATTCCCTGAACCCATAGCCAAATGGATTGGGCAGCAATCGTTGCAGCTTATCGCATCGACACCGCTGAGTGGTGGTTGTATTGCACAGGTCCGGCAACTTACGCTGCAAACTAAACAGGGGAACCGCATTCAACTGGTTCTCAAACAGATGCCCGGCAGAGCTGCTGAACAGCTTACTGCAGAGATGTGTGGTCTGCAGGCTCTGCATTTGTCAGAACCGCATGCACTCAGAGTGCCGCAAGTGGTAATGCAGGAGGGAGACTGTTTACTGCTGGAGTATCTCTCGCCATCACCACCGGCCGATGATTTTGATACTCAGCTGGGTATTGGTCTGGCATTGCAGCATTGTTCTGAGAGTGACTGCGGCCAGTTTGGTTTTGACACTGATACCTTTTGTGGCGGCACCCGGCAACCTAACCAGTGGCAGACGGATGGTGCTGTCTTTTATGCCCGGCAACGCTATCAGGTGCTGGCAACGCAGAGTCTTCAGCTCAACCTCATTACTGCCGGGGTGTTTGATCAAATCTTACGGTTATGCGACAAGTTACCTGAACTGCTGCCCGGTCAGCCTGCCGTGCTGCTGCATGGTGATCTCTGGTCCGGTAATGTGATCTGCGGTCCGCAGGGACAGCCTGCGCTGATCGATCCGGCTGTTTATTATGGCTGGGCAGAGGCTGAACTGGCGATGACGCAGATGTTTGGAGGATTCAGTCACCGCTTTTATCAGGTCTATGAAGCAAACAGTAATATTCTGCCGGGCTGGCGGGATCGCGCTGATCTGTATAATCTCTATCACTACCTGAATCATCTGCTGCTGTTTGGTGGTGCGTATCACCGTGATGTTGAACGCATTGTGAAGTACTATAGCGGCTAAAGAGCTTGTAGCTGGCCGCGGGAAATCCGGGGCCAGATAATAGGTTATCAAACGACAGTGAATTAATTTTTCAGGTTATCTAATGAGTCAATCCGATCAGGGTGATTTCAAAGCCCTGCGCCGAGAATATGAGGCGCACCCCCTTAACCGGTCAGATCTGGCTGCCGATCCGGTGCAGCAGTTTGCTGACTGGATGCAGACTGCAACTGACTACCGTCCCGATGATGCCACATCGATGACCCTGGCGACCGCCAGCGCTTCAGGGATGCCATCAGCACGGATTGTGCTGCTGAAGCATTTTGATGCAGACGGTTTTGCCTGGTATACCGATTATCGAAGCCGCAAAGGTCAGGAACTGGCTGAAAATCCGCAGGCTGAGCTGATGTTCTACTGGTATGGCCTTGAGCGCCAGGTACGGATTCAGGGACGGGTTGAGAAACTTTCAGCTGAGCAGGGGCGCAAGTACTTTAATGAGCGCCCCGTGGGCAGTCGGCTGAGTGCGGCAATTTCGCATCAGAGTTCGGTTGTCGACAGTCGTGAAACCCTTGAGCAGGCAGTGGCTGAACTGCAGCAACAGCATCCGGATGGTGATATTCCTTATCCTGAGTTCTGGGGTGGCTATCGTCTGATACCGAGCCATTTTGAATTCTGGCAGGGACGGGCGAGTCGTCTCCATGACCGCTTCAGCTATACCCTGGTCGATGGCCAGTGGCAGATCGACCGGCTTTCTCCCTGACCTGTAGCGGAACTGAAAATAATGACTGACCAACTTTTACCTTGTGTCGAAGTCGAACCGTCGCAGCCTGCGATTGCCAGCGTGATCTGGTTGCATGGGCTGGGTGCTGACGGGCATGATTTCGAGCCGGTGGTGCCTGCCTTGAATCTGCCGGATACCTTGCCGGTGCGCTTTGTATTCCCCAATGCTCCGGTGCAGCCGGTCACCGTAAATGGTGGCTGGGTGATGCCAGCATGGTACGACATTCTGGAAATGAAGCTTGAACGTAAAATTGATGTGGCTGGCTTGCTCCGTTCAGTCAGCCAGATTGAGGCGCTGATCGAACGCGAAATCTCCCGGGGTGTGCCTTCTGAGAGGATTATTCTGGCCGGTTTTTCTCAGGGAGGCGCGGTGGCGTATCATACTGCGTTATGCTGCTCCAAACCGCTGGGCGGTCTGTTGACCCTGTCTACCTATGTGGCCACTGCAGAACTGATTACACAGCATCGTAGCGATGTTAACCAGTCTATACCGATAGCGATTCACCATGGCAGAGAAGATGATGTGGTGTCAATGACGCTGGGTGTACAGGCCTGTGAACTGCTGCAACAGCTGGGCTATCAGCCCGAATGGCATTGCTGGTCGGTCGACCATGGTCTCTGCCTGCCTGAGGTCGAAGCGATAGGTCTTTGGCTGACAAGAATATTAACGATGGAAACTAATTAAATGAATATCAGCAATAATTGCTATGTCGAAATCCACTATGCCCTCTATAACGAGGCTAAAGAGGAAGTTGATGGTTCGCGGGATGGTGAGCCGCTACCCTATATCCATGGCAGGAAGAATATTATTCCCGGCCTGGAACAGGCACTGGAAGGCCGTGTTGCAGGGGATAAATTCAGTGTTACTATCGAGCCAGAGCTGGGCTATGGCGAACGGGACGAGGAAAAAATCAGTATTATTGATGCTGAATCTTTTGCGGGTTTTGATGCCATTACAGAGGGATTGATGTGCCAGATTGAAGGGGCAGATGGTCAGCCTCAGTTGGTGACGATAACTCATATTGATGATGAAGAGGGTGAAGTGACGATCGATGCTAACCACCCATTTGCCGGCCAGACGCTGAATTTTGAGGTCGAAGTGATCAGTGTACGTGAAGCCTCAGAAGCAGAGTTGCGCGACGGGCTTACCGGCTAAAATTACCGGTGCAAACCTATAGAAAAAGGAGAATTAATCATGCGATTGTTGTTAGCACTGCTGCTACCCTGGCTGCAGTTTTTCACCATTGGACGGCCCTTTGCGGGCATCATCTGTCTGCTTCTTCAGCTGACGCTGGTTGGCTGGTTGCCTGCTGCAATCTGGTCGGTATACGCCCTGAGTCAGTATAACACCGATAAAAAAATAGAATCCGCACTCGGAAACAAGTAACGCTGTTGCGGAACGCCCCTCGGTTTTCTGACCCGGGCCGGTACCTCTTTATATCTCATTATTATTGAGGTACCGGGCCTCGCGCAGCCCTCCGGATATCCCCTTTCCCTGTTTTATCCACCGACAGACCTGCCTTACAGATCAGTGTGCTTGTAAACAGCGCGGCCTTAGCCGTTACCGGAGACTGCAGATCTCTCAACTGCCAGTGAAAATAACGGTGCAGGTTGTTAAACCTTCTCCTGCCATTCCATCTCGCCAATCTGAACGTTTAGCCACTCAAATCCAATACGTTTCGCAACAGCGGCCGCGCCATCCAGACTCTTGAACTCCCGCTCCTTTCTTGAACGTTGCAGATCAAGGGTCAGCACCTCGTTCTGCTTTGTTATGAATTTCAGGCGCCAGCCCCGGGCAATAGAGACCGGTGCTGCCTGGCAGGAATCAAACACTCCGGCTTTAAACAGGAGCTTAATTTCTCTCTCTTGCATAATCAATACCTTTTAAATGAAGGTTCTTAAAGTTATTAAGATGATTATATAACAAATATTGATTAATCAAAAGTTATTTGCACTGTTTTTGATCTTGTAACTTGTTGTTTATAAAGGTTTTCTTAATTATTTTTCCTGGTTATTTAATCTTATGTGTTAAATTTTTTAAGTTACTGATAATAAAGGTTTTTTTGAGGTTGTTGTTTGTGTGTCAGAGATTGTATTTTTCTATTTACAAGATGTCATTTCTGTATAAATAACTATCAAAAATTAGTTTTTGATTAATCTAAAAGATGTTATGAGAATGGATGATTCGGATAGGAAGCGTTTTCGGTATTTCAGAGACTGGCCAGCCTGAAAAGTTGGGTTTTTTTAATGTGCGCTCTGGCAGTGTTTGTAGCAGACCAGGCGACTGAGTCTGGTTGGATAGAGTGATTCCGGTCGGGTGGGCAGGAGAGGGTAGCGGAACGGAACGATCGTGACGGTTTTACCAAAGAAAAGGGTTAATCAATCTACTTATTGAGTTATATCAATATTCGCTAATGTCATCAGGGGTAGTATTAGTATCAAGTTTGAAACACAAAAAAGGTAACTGTTATGGATCCGTATCTGTTCGAAACGCTGTGGCCTAGTCTGCTGGGTGTTGCCGCAATGTCTGGCGCTATGATTTGGGCGTTTATCAAAATTCGCAAGCTGATGAGCGAAGACGGTAAGAAGTAATTCGCTGCATCGACTGTTAAAGAGGCCGCCAAAGCGGCCCTTTTCATATCTGACGTCCAGATCTGTTACGGTGCACACCGAGCACAGTAACAGACCTTTTCTCTGGTTATGCAGATGTCGCAGTCAGCAGCTTTGACCGGGTTATCCGGACTTTGCCGTGCTGCTGTTCATCCTTTATGTACACCGCTATTCCTGACAGAAGGGCTGGCAATGGTCTGTGTGACGGATATGCTGTCCTGAAGGTCAGTGACAGGTGGCGGCCACCGCTAAACGGCTGTTGCATAGGGTTATTACACAAATGCAGCAAAACGCCCATCTATCGGGGTGTCGGCCAGGTGATTGATATAGTTGCTCATCACTTTCTGAGCCAGTCCGAGGATAATTTCCAGCAGGTGTTTCTGGCTATAACCTGCCGCATAAAAAGCAGCAATATCATCCTCGGACACCTTTCCGCGATTGCGCACGATCAGTAGTGTTGTATCGTGCAGCGCCTGCAGCTGTGCGCTGGGCATCGGCAGGTGTTTCCGCAGAGCGGTGGTCAGTGCATCATCCACTTTCATCATTCTGGCGATTGCCGCATGGGCGGGAATACAATAGTGGCAATCATGTTCAACGTTTATCGTCTGCCAGACGACCGTCAGCTCTTCAGCGTTAAAAGAGCTTGCCTGAAACCATTTATGTAACATCTGATAGGCTTCAAGGACCACCGGTGATTCTGCCATCACACCGTGAAGGCTTGGAATCTCGCCAAAGTTTCTGATCGAGTTCTGCAACAGGGTTTTGCTGGCTTCGGGTGCTGTTTCCAGCGTATGTATTGTTAAATTATTCATCATTGGCGCCTGTTTAGTCGTGATTTTATTCTTGAGCGACTGCTCAATAAGAGCAGGTTATTTGATGTTGAGCGATTGTTCAAGGTAGAATTTGTGCTGTAGTTCAAAAAAAGGTTCTGAAATGGCAAATATTGCTAAATTTGATCGTGACGATGTGATTCATAAAGCGATGTTGTTGTTCTGGGAGAAGGGCTTTAACGGCACTTCAACCCGTGATCTGCAACAGACAATCGATATGCGGCCAGGCAGTATTTATGCCGCGTTTGGCAGTAAAGAGCAGCTCTATAGTGAAGCGCTTGAGTGCTATTCACGAGAGGTGGCTGCAATACTGGAGCAGAGCGTCGCAGATGAGGGGTCGCCTCTGGCTGGGCTCGAGTCATTTTTCCGTAATGTGGTGATCGACCGGCGTGACACCAATCCCAGTGAGATCTGTATGCTGGTGAAAACCCTGTCAGAGGTCCGGAATGATCAGCCCGGGCTGATGCATCTGTGTCGTGAGTTACTAAAACGTACTGAATGCCGCTTCGCCGGAATTCTTCAGCAGGCGATAAAAAAGGGTGAAATTGCGGAGCATTCTGACCCCCGTCTTCTCGCAAAGCACCTACAGGTGCAGATGATCGGTTTGCGAATCTATATGAAAACCAGTCTGAACACTGAAGCAGTGGGTGAATTAATTAAGAGTGTTTTCGATAGCATTAAAGCGCATTAGGATAATTACCCAAGTTGGGTAGTGGTCGTTGCGACGTCTGTTTCCGCATAACAGATTAAGCGTATAGTGTGCTCAGGAGTCTGAAGATGAAAGGAGCCCTCGGGGGTTGCATACCCTCATAAATTTTTCGTTATTACTGCGTTTAAATCAGAGGTTTATCTATGAAACCTGTCAACAGGCTATTGGCTATCGTTATTCCGGTTCTGCTTATCTGTTTGTCAGGTGCTGCTCTTACCGGCTGTGATAACGGCGCATCTGATGCAGCCCCGGTTGTCAGTATTCAGCAGATTGACCCTTCGAATCAACAGGAGTTTGTTCGCCAGATGGTGGGCAAATATCTGCTATTAAGCACTCACTTGCAAAATCAATATCAGGCATTCAAGGCTGCAGACGATGCCGATGGGTTCGTTGACTATCGTAATTCCAGTTGGACCCCTGAATATATTGCCACCAAGAACGCCTATGAAAAGGTGTTTTATAATCAGAAAGCCTACATCTACCGCAATCAGCTGGATGGATTGTTTGATCTTTTTTTTGCATTGCATAAGCTTTCGGTTCATCTGAAACACAGTATGCTTCAAAAAGACTGGGCGCTGGAGCAGCAAGCGTTGCAAAAACTGGCGCAGAATCAGGCCGAAGTGAACGCGTATCTGCTATTAGCGCCTTAAATGAGGCGCAGGCTAAACTCTGCTACAAACCGGGATTGCGCTTTTTTACGATTGACTTTATAGCACTTCATAATTACCTTGATTTTATGCGGCTATTTCCGGGTGCTAACTTAGATGACACCTATGATTGATCGCTCCTATATGCTGGTGGGTCATTGATAACTATTCCTGCGGGCTAAAAGCAACCCAACCATGTCGTTAATGGTCTGGAGTTCCGATGTATGTGAATGATGGTGTTAAGCAGCTATTCCAGAGTCAGGATCCTTCGGCGCAAACTGATTTCCATCGTTTACAGCTTATCCTTTTTATCGCGCCCATCGCCGCGCTGGTGCATTTTTTACTGATTCCTTTTTTTTATTACACCGGTGTTGCTGTGCTGGCCATTTTAAATGTCTTCAGTGTACTGATATGGGTGTATGGGATCTGGCTGAGTAAGCACAACAGAATTAATCTGGCGATACAGCTGTTCAGCTGTGAAGTATTGCTGCATTCGGTGGTGGTATCTTATTACGTGGGGCCTGATCCGGGTTTCCAGTATTATCTATGGGCGATGTCATCCTTTGCGGTAATGGACACCGGCAGTAGCCGGTTCCGGGTGTTTATCTCGGCCGTCATGCTGGTGCTGATTTTTGCCCTGCTTAACGTTGGCTTGTTCGAGCCGGCCTATGAGCTCACGCTGAGTGAATATCTGCCCTATATTAAACTGGCTAATATGGTGATTGCCGGAATCCTGTCTATTTTCGCTATTATGATTATGCGCGGGTTTCATCTGCGTCAGCAAGCTGAGCTTAAAGAGCTGGCAACCCTCGATAGTCTGACCGGGTTAATTAACCGCAGGCAGGGGCGGGTGCTTCTGAAACAGGCATATCTGCTGGCACTCAGGAACCGGCACCCTCTCACCGTCGTCATGGCGGATATAGATTGCTTTAAGCAGATTAATGATCGTTATGGTCACAGTGTCGGTGATACTGTGTTGTGTCAGGTAGCGAAAACACTGCAAAGCAGTATCCGAAAAAGCGATGTACTGATTCGCTGGGGTGGGGAGGAGTTTCTGATACTTCTTTCTGATGCATCAGACCTGGATGCTGAAAAGCTGTTAGCTAAGGTTAGCCCCCGGCTTGAGCAGTTATACGCGGATGATGAAATACTCGAGTCTCCTGTAACACTAAGCTTTGGTATCGCACAGTGGCACCCTGATGAATCGATTGAACAAACCATCATATATGCAGATAACGCTCTGTATATCAGCAAACAGAAAGGGCGAAACCGGATTACCCGGGCTGAGACTCCGGCCGCTGAGAATATGTACGATATGCAGCCCGTTGAGAGTAGGTAAATTGCGTAGATTACGCCGGAGAAGCTGCTAGACTGGCGTAACTAAGGGCGTTTTAAATTTAAGGAAGAATGACCATGTACGGATTTGAAATTTCAATTATTGTGATTGTCTTTTTTGCGCTGGCGCTGGTTTTTGCCGGTGTAAAAATGGTGCCGCAGGGGTATTGCTGGACGGTGGAGCGGTTTGGCCGCTATACCCGGGCATTGCATCCTGGGTTGCATCTGCTGGTGCCGATTATTGATCGCATCGGTTCTAAACAAAACATGATGGAGCAGGTTCTGGATGTGCCGCCTCAGGAGGTTATCAGTTCTGATAACGCGATGGTGACCACCGATGCGGTATGTTTCTTTCAGGTGTTGGATGCGGGTAAAGCCGCTTATGAAGTGAATGATCTGCCGCGGGCGATGCGTAATCTGGTGATGACGAATATACGTGCGGTATTGGGCTCAATGGAACTGGATGAGATGTTATCCAACCGGGATGCTATCAATATCAAACTGCTGGGTAAGGTGGATGAAGCGACCGATCCCTGGGGTATTAAAGTCACCCGGATCGAGATCCGTGATATATCTCCGCCTCAGGACCTGGTTAACTCAATGGGTAACCAGATGAAAGCCGAGCGGGATAAGCGGGCGACAATACTGGTTGCAGAGGGACAGCGTGAAGCGGCGATTAAAGTTGCCGAAGGACAGAAACAGGCTGAAATTCTGCGGGCAGAAGGTGCCTTGCAAGCCGCGATTCTGAATGCTGAAGCCCGGGAACGTCAGGCTCAGGCGGAAGCACTGGCTACGAAGGTTGTTTCTGAAGCCATCACCGAGGGAGATCCCCAGGCGCTTAATTACTTTGTGGCGCAGAAATACACCGAAGCGCTGCAATCTATTGGTGCGGGAGAAAATAGTAAAGTGGTGATGATGCCGTTGGAAGCCAGCAGTCTGATCGGTTCTATTGGCGGTATTTCTGAACTGTTTAACAACACCCGGGCGAAAGACTGATATATGGCTGACTGGTTTAATACTCTAACCCTCTGGCACTGGCTTATTCTGGGAGTCCTGTTACTTATTCTGGAAATACTCGGGGCATCGGGCTTTTTAATCGGGCTGGCAGTGGCCAGCCTGGTTGTTGCCGCTATCGTAGCACTGGAGTTAATTGTCAGCTGGCCGTTTCAGCTGCTTACATTTGCGTTGCTGGGGATTATTTTCACCGTACTTTACTGGCGTATTTTCCGCTCCTTTAACCGCCATTCTGATGAGCCGCTGATGAATGACCGGGCCGCTCAGCTGATTGGCCGTAAATTCCTGCTTGAGCAGGAGCTGGAAAACGGTCAGGGAAGGGTGCAGGTAGGTGATACTCTGTGGAAGGCTGAAGCTGAAACGCCACTGGCCGCGGGAACCCGGGTTGAAGTGTATGCCAGCGAAGGGATGGTGATTAAAATCAGAGCGTTACCGGATAGCTGAATATTTTTGATGCTATTACTCACCGTTACCCGGCTCTGGTTCGGGTAACGGTGATATCAACTCAAACGATGTTCAGTTGCGGAGGCGTTGTTTCGTCATACAGCTGGTGTATCCAGCCCAGATCAAGCCAGCGGCATAATGTGCTAAGCAGTTCCGGGGCTGCGGCCTCTTCACCGACTTCTGCGACCGTTATCTCTGCCGCTGTGGAAAAGGTTTCTCCCTGAAAGAAACAGTGAATTAAACCCTGTTCCAGTCGCGTCACTGAGCGAAATTCTGTCAGTCTTTCTGCGTTGCGCCAGATGGCCCAGCATGCCGGTTGCCTGACAAGGTCAGGGGGTGTCTGTTTACCTTTGAGCGCTTGCCAGATCCCGACAGCATTATACTGACTGCTAAATAGCTGCAGGCTGGGATGAAACCGCAACTGCATCTGCGGCCACTTTTCTGGCGGTATCTGTTGTAGTGTTTCAGTTGATGCGGTATTCCGGTCCGGCGCATCAAAAGATGACAACAAACATCGCTCAAATCGGGCCAGTTCTGAAATGTGTGGGTGCTGGCTGAAAAACGCATCGCTTTTGAGATAATCCGGCAACGGATCACAATAGTGACGCAGGGAGCGATATTGACTCGGTACCGCTTCGATATACCCGTTCACCATCTGCTCAAACAGATCATCACCCAGATAGCTGCCCAGCACCGGGTGATCGTTATCGATCACCTCCCGAAGGCGCAGCCGGTAGCCACTCTGATAGATCGACAGGCGTTGCTGTGCAGTGAGGTTGAGATCGCCCGCGATATGATCGGTAATCGCCGTGTTTCCTGTCAGTAGTGCCGACATCATCTGTCGCTGGCGCAGATGCAGCGTGGCCTTTGAATGACTCATCTGACCTCCAGCCCCGGGGCCTGCTTGCCGGGGTGTTGAAAAGGTAGTATGCCGGCGGCAATATCACGGGCGATCTGCAGCTCAGCCACTAACTGATTCAGTGGTGGGATATTATCATCGCGTTCAATCATCGTGCTGACGGCACCAAAGCGGAGCAGTGCCTGGCGATAAAGGTCCCAGACCGGATCGCATATGTCATGATCATGGGTATCAATGACATGGGTGCCATAATCGCTGTGACCCGCCAGATGAAACTGGCGAACCCGCTCCGGTTTAACCGTGTTCAGGTAGGCTTGCGGGTCAAAGTTGTGATTACGTGAACTGACATAGATGTTGTTGATATCTAACAGCATCAGGCAGTCAGCCCTTTCAACCACTGCATTGTAAAACGCCCACTCGGACATAGCCGATTCTGTATAGCTGATATAACTGGAAACATTTTCCAGGAGTAACTGCCTGCCCAGTGTGTCCTGAACCTGCATTATCCGTCCGGCGACATGGTTGATTGCCTCTTCGGTATAGGGCATCGGCAGCAGGTCATGACTATTGATACCATCCAGCCCGGTCCAGCACAGATGGTCAGAGATCCAGCGGGGCTGCACCTCCGTGGCCAGCCGTTTCAGGCGTTGCAGGTAATCTTTATCCAGCGGGTCGGTGGAGCCGATCGACAGCGACACGCCATGCATTACCATCGGGTATTGCTCACGAATGGCATGCAGGTAGTATTTGGGTTTACCTCCGGCAACCATGAAGTTTTCTGAGATAATCTCAAACCAGTCGACATCCGGACGGTTTTCCAGCACATCATTAAAGTGCTGGGTTCTCAGCCCCAGGCCAAAGCCCAGAAAGTGGTCGTTCATGGCAGCTCCAGTTGAATGAGAGGTAAATGTATATGTACAATGTATCGTAAGCGGATAACAGCGCCCTTTTTTAGCAGGGCGCTTAGCGGAGCGCTTTTGGAAGGGGCGCTCACGGGCAGACTAAACAGCTTAACTGTTCGTCTTACCGCCAATATCCGCACAGGATTTTGCGGTGGTCATAACAAAACCGGTGCCTTTGCAAGCGCCGTGACCGGCACAGGCATTATCGGCTGTTTTACAGTCGTTATGGCCTTTACACACATTCACACCAAAGCACTGGGTCAGTTCTGCTTTAGCAATCTGATCCCGCCAGTCATCCCGCACCTGGCCGCCGGCATCAGTACAGGCTTTCGTTGGCATCGTAACAAAACCCTGTCCTTTACAGGATCCCATTCCTTTACAGGCATTATTTGCTGTTTTGCAGTCATTATGACCCTTGCAGCTGTTTACCCCATAGCAATGTCCAAGCTCTACAGTATCGGTTGGTGCGGCGGTGGATGAACTGGCGGCGTTAGCGCCCACGCATCCAGCGAGACCCGCTGCAGCCATTGCGATAGCGGCCCCGGAAAGTTTGGTTTTCATGTTTGTTATCATTGTTATTCTTCCTTTGGTTGTGTGGTGGCCTCCAGCCTTTTCAGGCAGATCAGCAGTTGATCATGGAGGCCGGTAAAATGCCCCTGAAGGGGGCGAATCCGGGAATCTTTAATGGATGGGGAATCAGTATTCATGATCAACTTGAAATGAAACTGAAAATTCGGGGTCGAACTTTTTATTTATGAATTTTTAAGAAAGGAAGGGCTGTTTTTGGTATCTTAAGTCGCTACAGCACTCAGTCCGTCAATCAGTAAACCGAAGCATGTATTTGTAACGATCAGTACGTAAGCTGATTCCGCAGCCAGAGTCCGGGACGTCTGCAAACGTTCCTTGTTCCAGTGCAATCTAAATTTCAGGGCACTATGCAACCGTCAGAATTAAACAAGCAGATAGCACTCCAGGAGGATATTCAGCGGGCCGTTACCGCAGGTATCCGCACTTATTTTCAAAGTTGTCGGGGCCGGATTCCCGGTTTTATAAAAAGGCATTTCAGTTATCCCGCCGCTTTAACGACCAACCGGGTGGCGTTTGGTTTTGATATTTTACGGGCACCGGTCAATCTGTTCTGGGCCCCCCTGTTTGCACTGGTGTGTATGATCCGGTTCTTTGTTGGGAAGTCTTCACGGCTGGGATGGCTGTATCGCTGGTTAGGCCGTTTTCCGGCGGGTTTTACCACCCGGGTGCAGACCCATATCAGTGAGTTGGTACTCAGCGATCTGTTACAGCATAACCAGTCCCATGCTTCACTGAGCTGGTTTATTGCCGAAGAACTGAGAGTTCTGTATCAGGAAAATGAAGAAAACAGCGTCGACCTGGAATATTTTCATGACCGAACCGAACCTGTTATCGAGGAAGCACTGGCTCAGTACCGGGTCACCCGCACCGCTTCAGCTGATATAACCAATACACTTTCCTGTACCGTATTAGGTGCGTTTGCCTTTCAGAAGTTTACCCCGGGAGGCATCGGTATTGCGCTGATGCTGGCGACGATTATCAGCACTGAACTGGCGGCCAGTGAGTTTATTCTGGGGGAAACCTTAGGTCATGTTTATTACAGCCTCTTCCCGCCATCGCTTTCTGCCGGGGTTACTGTCGCCACCGTTGCCGGCGTGCTGTCCCTGTTATCGGCATTTGCTGCCCTGTCCGGGGGTATTTCTGACCCGGTACAGGCCGTTACCGGGCTGCATCGCTATCGTCTTAATAAGATGCTCAATCATCTGGAGCAGGATCTGCTGCGTCAGAGTGGCAACAGCTTCCGCCCGAAAGATCAGTATGTTGCCCGGATCATGGAGTGTTTCGATCTGATTCGCGCCGGGATGTTATGAATCGTTCATTCAGACGGTTGAAGTTTTACTGGAGACCACTAATTTCTGGTAGAACAGCTTTGCATTAACAGGCTTGGAAAACAGGTAGCCCTGGAAGCAGTTGCAGCCCAGTTCCATCAATGCGCTTCTTTCATTCAGGGTTTCAACCCCTTCAGCGATAACGGTAAGGTTAAGCCGGTCAGCTGTGGCGATGATCACGGCGACAATGGCCGCCAGTTCTGAGGAGGGACGCAGACCGGTGACAAACGAGCGATCAATCTTGAGTACATCCAGAGGCAGATAGTGCAGGTATCTAAGCGATGAATAGCCGGTGCCAAAGTCGTCAATAGCAAAAGAGATGCCCCGTTTTTTTAGCAGTTTCATCTTATTGCTGGCAATTTCAAAGTTATTCAGCAACAGATTTTCAGTGATCTCTAATTCAATCAGTAGCCCCGGAATACCCGTCTGGTCGAGCATGTCCAGTACGCGCTCAACAAAATCGACCTGCATAAACTGTAACGGACTAATGTTGATAGCCAGGCGTTTGAAGGATTTTGGTAGTCCCTGTTCGCGCCAGGCTGCCAGTTGTTTCAACGCCAGCAGCAAAATCCAGTTGCCAATCTCAACAATCTGGCCGCTCTCTTCCGCTATCTGAATAAAACTCCCCGGCATAATAATGCCTTTATCAGGGTGCCTCCATCTTAGCAGTGCTTCGGCTCCAAGAATCTTATCATCGCTGCTCACCTGCGGCTGAAACCACAGCTCAAATTCACTGTTTTTAAGTGCCTGATGGAGCCCTTTTTCAACCTCAAGCCTTTCCTGTGCCGAGGATTGCATCTCCGGATCAAAAAACTGGAAACTGTTACGACCCAGGGTTTTTACCCGATAGAGTGCCGTGTCGGCATGGCGCAGGGTTTCCATGGCACTGTGTTTTTTATCTGGAAAAGTCGCAATGCCGATGCTGGTGCTACAGAAGAGCTGATGGCTATCCACTTCAAACGGGATTACCAGCTCTTCCAGAATTTGCAGGGCGTGGTTGGCGGCAACTTCAGCACAGAGTTCTGCTGACTTTCCGGTGTCAGGCAGCAGCGCGACAAACTCATCTCCACCAAACCGGGCACAGGTCGCGTTTTCCGGTAATATCCGGGTCAGTCGCTTTGCGACCTCGCAGAGGATAGCATCGCCAATCGAGTGCCCCAGTGAGTCATTAATGGTTTTAAAACGATCAAGATCCATATACAACACCGCCCCGTAGTGTTGATTGTCCTGATGGGACTGCATCGCGGTATTCAAACGGTCGATAAAAAGTCTGCGGTTGGCCAGCCCGGTCAGGGTATCAAAAAATGCCAGTTCGAAAATTTGCTGTTCAGCTTCTTTGCGTACTGAGATATCCCGGGCCAGAATCAGAATATAATCTTTATCATTCAGGCACATCCGAATGCAACGGGCCTCAACCGGAACAAGCTCCCCCAGAGTGTTGATCTGAATATCTTCCAGTGTACAGGGCTGCTTGTCACTAATGGTTGCAAACAGCTCTTGCAGTGTTTTGGCTGTGAAGTTCTTACTGAATTTCGCCAGTGACTGACCGATAAATGAATCTTCATCGGTTTTGAGTGAATCGGCAGCCTGGTGATTGGTCCGGATAATGGTGCTGTCCGGCAGGCAGAGAAACATCGCATCGCCGGCGTTATCCATCAGCGAGCGGGAGAAGTGCTCGCTTTTAGACAGGCGGTTAATGGTTTCGTTAAGCTGATCTGTTTTCTCTTTTCTTTCCTCCCATAGACGGGCAAACCCGGCTGCCAGGTCCCCCAGCTCATCGGGTTTGTTATAGGGCAGAGGCGGACAAACGTCACTCTGGCGCAACTGATTGACCCAGTTAGCGATATCCAGAATGGGTTGAGACAGATAACGATAGATCAGCAACAGAAATATAGTTGCCAGGATTACACTCGAAATAAGCGCCATAAAGAGGCTGGCTATCGCGCGGTGAACATAGGTATTGGCAATATGAGCTGTATCCAGATCAATAATAAGCCGGGCGTTATTCTGGTTAGGCGGGGTAACGATGAGCGCTTCTTCAATGTGGCTGTTGAACTGAAAGAAATGACTTCCCAGGGATGCTAACCATGTTTTGTCTGCGGGTTCTCTGCGGCTTTCAGCAAGATTGTCGCCGAAATCATCGATAATGGTGGCGTGGTGGATGATGGGACTAAGAATGAGCGCTGCGGTAATCTCTTCTCCCTGCAGGGTATCCAGATTATAAACGGTACGGGCGGCTGTATCCTGATGCAGGTTGATTATTCGGGCAACGGTTTGTTTTATCCTCTGTTTCTCCAGATCAATATCCATATAGATCTGCCAGCTGGCAGAGATAAAACCCAGCAACACGGAGATCAGCAAAACAGATCGGGCCTGTTTAAAGGCGATACGATGAATAAATTTAAAACTCAACGTTACATCCTCTGTTTTACGTTGGACGAAATTGCCAATCCGTTTGCTAACTGATTATAAATATTTTTTATAGATCGCATCAAACTCTCCCGAATTCTTAATCTTTTCGAGTCCGGTATTGAATTGTTTAATCCGTTCTTGATTGCCGGGGTAGTGTTTGCTCAGGCACAGATGAAATGGCGTGCTGTCTTTATCTTTAAGCCGATGGGCTTTAATTCTGTTTTGCAGATCAAGCTGCCGGGCACGATAAAGGGTTGCCAGTTCGCTGTTGTAAAAAATATCGATGTTTCTGAACACAACCGAACGGATACCACTATCAGTATCAGGGGTTTTTGTATGCTTAATATTCTGATCGGTCAGCTCGCGTTCGACACCCCATTTTTCAACGGTAGTCACCCGATAGTTATGCAGGTCTGACAGGGTCGAAAGTTTTTTTGCATCGAACTCTTTCAGCGTAAAGGCGACATGGTTGTCTTCACTTAATGGCTGACTGAACAGAATGAAAGATTCTCTGCCCGGTTGTTTTGAACAGGAGATAGTGCCGGCTATCTGGCCATGCTGCATATTCTTGATGATTCGTTTCCAGGGAGCGGATGAAACGATTGCTTTGATGTCAACCGCGGCAAAGGCGGCCTGAGTAACCTCAACATCGACCCCCGTGATGGTATTGTGCGGGTCAATGATGGCGTAAGGCGGAAAGTCGACAACGAAAAGTTCAATCTGATTTTCGTCTGCCGTGGCAAAGCAACTCAGCGTTGTCAGTAATATAGATAAAGCCGGTTTGTTAAAAAACGAAAACATAAGATCCCTCTTAAATGTATATGGCTCTGTTACGTTATTCCCTTGAACGTTTATCTACTCTGGATCTTTTGGTATATAAAACAATATTGTTTTGGTTGCAAAGAGATCCGGATGGACTGTTTGCTGTGCATAGATAAGCTTGTGTGCGAATAACCAAACTTTGAGGACCAGACTTTGAGGATAGTCTCATAAGTTATTTTTCGCGAGTGGCTAAGCCCGTATAGGACATATTAATTTAAATTAATGAATGATAGTTAGCCAATACAGTCAGAGTTTACAGCGTTGAAGTAAACTGCTGCCAGCCTTCAAGAATTTCGATAAAGTCATCCAGGCCACAACTCGCCGTTGACTCCTGATCATAGAACACCAGGTTATCTTCCGGTTGCTCCTCTTCAAACTCGGAATCCAGGGCGTGGGCCCGCACGACGGCTTCATCCCTATTAAGCATCAGGTTATATTCCGACCCTTCCATCAGATAGTCCATCCGCTGATGTTGACGGAGTTCTGAAATAATCGTCAGCAGTTGCTGAATAACAGCCTGGCGGCTTCTCAATTCATAGGTCAGCCAATAACCTATCGCCTCATGGCCCATGGAGAATTCAGCCCGGAATGCACCGTATATATCGTGGGTGAAGTCGTAGTCCACAGCATTGCTCTCCTGGGGTGAGTGTTTAAGTTATATGGATGCGGAGCATAGCACAGCCGCTCTGAATAGAGCAGAGCACTGATTGCTGTTCCGGGACTGCGGTGTTGCTTCAGAGTCATTGTCTTTTATCTGATAAAAGTCCTGATTAAAAAATAAACAGTTCCCAGTTTAAGTATCTGAGCGAAGCTTCTTACCTGAAGTGAGGTATATTTGAACGTTATTAGCTGTTTTATGTTGGCAGAAGGTGTAACAGCACCTCCGGTTCAGGCGTTTCAAGGAGTTTGAAAGCGTGATAGATCAAGAAGATGATATTTATAAAACCTTACTCGAATCGACCAAGGCGATTCCCTGGAAAATAAACTGGGAGACAAAGGCGTTTGAATATATCGGCCCCCAGATCGAGTCATTATTGGGCTGGAGTCAGGATAGCTGGAAAAGTGCACAGGACTGGATCGATCGTATTCATGAGGACGAACGGGAGCAAACCGCTCATAACTGTATCAATCTGTGCGATAACGGGATTGATCATGAAGCTGATTACCGTGCCCTGACCGCTGATGGCCAATATGTCTGGGTACGTGATGTTGTCCATGTCATTCGCAAGAACGGTGTTACCACTGATCTGGTCGGTTTTATCTTCGATATCTCTGAGCGTAAAGCGATGGAGGAAGAGTTACAGCGTGCTAATAAAAAGCTGGAAGCACTCTCCTATCTTGACGGACTGACCGGTGTACCCAACCGGAGACTCTACGATCAGACACTGGACACTGAGTGGGGGCGCGCGGTGCGGGCCGGAACCTGCCTTTCTCTGATCGCTATCGATATCGATCATTTCAAAGATTACAACGATCAGTGCGGCCATGTTCAGGGTGATGAATGTTTGAAACTGGTGGCTGAAGCACTACAGGATGTGGCCGTTCGTTCAACCGATTTCTTCGCCCGCTACGGCGGAGAAGAGTTTGTGCTGCTACTTCCGGACACAGGTCAGGAAGCCGCACGTGATATCGCAGAACGGTGTCGGCGTCGTATTCTGGAACTGGCGATTGCTCATCCGGCATCAACCGCGGGGAACCTGTTAACCATCAGTGCGGGAGTCGCCTGTATGAGGCCAACAAACGATGACCAACAGACCGATCTTTTTGCGGCCGCTGATCGTATGTTGTACCAGGCTAAACGCAACGGGCGTAACCGGTTTGCCTGCAGCTGGCCGGCTAAATCCCCGGAAGACACTGGGCGACTGGTGAATAGTTAGTTCTGTTTATAAACAGGTTCTGGGGTTTATGTCATTGGGGGATACGCAAAGATGACTCCGCATGATAAGAGTCTGCTGGAGCAGACGATCGTTAACAGTGTGCAGCTTACACGCTATGCAGTAAAAGAGGGTGAGCCGGATAAAAGTGACGTTGTAATGAGCACTGAGGGGGAGGTCGCCTTTGTCGACAAGGGCGTCACCATCTGGAAAGTGGATATCGCTTCACAGCAAACCATCGCCCCGGCGCAATCTGAAACACCGTATGTAAAGGTTGCCGCCCGCTGGTATACGTCACAAGAAGCGTTAGAAGCCGGTATTGAAGTACTTCATGGGTGCAGTGCTAATAGTTTCGGAAGCATGGGAACCCTGCTGGTTCCCGATAATTTCAAGATTCCGACCGTGACGGCCAGCCGGACGAACGTAAAGTATTATGGTTTGTCACTGGTGGAAACCGGCGAACAGTTTTCGATTTCGTCAGCCAGATATCAGGTAGCCATGATGCGTTATGTGTATGGCAGGAATTATAAGAAAGACTTCCTCATGCAAACGCAGGGTGGGGGCGGTATTTTTGTTGAAACCCACGATTTTCCCCATGTGCATATTCCGTTATCTGAGGAGTGTGGTGGGTATATCCTGATTGGAAAACCGGTTAAGGATGCGTTTCATTTCACTGCGTTCAGAATTCCCTTTGGTTATGCCCTTGTTACACCCTCAGGCACTATTCATGGTGATGGTACTCTGGTGGGCGAATACGCGCTGACTGTGGCTGATTCTGCCCTGGCGGGTGCAAATACTGTACTGATCTATAACGAAAAAACGCTGAGCATGGCGAAAGGGGTTGTGCCCGACTGGCCCGATTAACGGGTTTGCAAGCGTTGCTGTCTGATTCTGATAACAGGGCTACACAGTCTGAAATTTGTCCCCGGACGTTTCAAGGAGATATAACGTGATCGATCGAGAAGCTGAAGATATCTATAAGACATTGTTGGAATCGACCAGAGCAATTCCCTGGAAGATTAACTGGGAGACAAAAGCTTTTGAATATATCGGTCCGCAGATTGAGGAACTGCTCGGCTGGAGTCAGGATAGCTGGGCCAGCGCACAGGACTGGATCGACCGGATTCACGAAGATGAGCGGCAAGCGTCAGCGCTCAGCTGCATTGAGTTGAGTGATAAAGGGGTCGACCATGAGATAGATTACCGGGCGCTGACGGCCGATGGCAACTATGTCTGGGTGCGGGATGTGATCCACGTGATTCGTGAGAATGGCATGACCAAATCGCTGATTGGGTTTATTTTCGATATCTCTGAGCGTAAGGCGATGGAAGAGGCGTTGCATCAGGCCAATAAAAAATTAGAGCAACTCTCTTTTCAGGATGGCCTGACCGGGGTGGCTAACTGGCGGCTTTATGATCAGACTCTGGGGCGAGAGTGGGCGCACGGGATGCGTAATAATTCTTCTCTGGCTCTGGTCGTTATCGATATCGACAACTTTAAAGAGTACAACGATCAGTTCGGTCATCTGCTTGGCGATGAAAGTCTCAAAAAAGTCGCCGGTGCACTACAGAAAGTGGTGACCCGCTCAACAGATCTTATCGCCCGTTATGGCGGGGAAGAGTTTGTTTTGCTACTGCCCGATACCGGCCGCGATGCTGCCCTGGATATCGCCGAACGGTGCCGCCGTGAAATACTTGATCTTGCTATAGACCATCCGGCCTCCAGCGCGGGAAAGGTGCTGACAATCAGTGCCGGTGTCTGCTGTATGGTACCTGTGGCGAAGCTTAATCGTAAATCACTGTTCGCCACCGCCGATAAAATGTTATATGAAGCGAAACTCAGCGGGCGTAATAAAGTGGTTTGTAGCTGGCCACAGGGGATGGAGAAGGTTAAGGGGCGGTGAGGGCTGTGTTCAGATTACTTGATTGCGGTTGGTGGCACGAACGTCGCTAGGCGACTTGCTCGTTGCTCGTTGTTCGTTGTTCGTGGCTCGAAAAAGCAAAAGCAAAAGCAAAATAAAAAGACTGCGAAATTGTTGAGGGATTGGTTGCTTGTGTGGGAGCGACGTCTCGTCGCGATGAAAACATGGGAGAGTCTCTGAAAAATATACGTTAAATATCAGGAAATCCTGAATCACCACCGGGCTGTTTGTTTTTTCGAGCCCCGGCACGTCGCCTGGCGACCTTCTTAGCACGGCTCTTATACTTTGTGATAGGGCGAAAATTGTTTGGTTTACCTCCTGTACTATGATCCCCGTGAGTAACATTAAAGTCGTGTTTTTTGAGCCTCTAGTGCAATTTTAATATCCCATCAGAGGGCTAGGATTAAGCCTCCAACTCATTACATAGCTGATGTTGATTCAGCGGTGTAACTCTGAAAATTAAAATAATCTGGAGTTTTTAATGAAGAATCTTACGGCTTTATCGATCAGTATCAGCCTTCTGGGAGGATTGGCCACCTACCTGGCGATCGGCCCTCTCAATGGCATTTTTCTTATCTGGGCTGTGTTTGTGGCCTGGGGAGCTTTCTTCGCTGTCGGTGGCACGGCGGATGCGATGAAAAATACAATTGTCTGTGGCATTTTCGGTGTTTTTCTGGCCTGGAGTGCCGCACTCATTATTATTAATCTGCCGATGGCCGAGTCGCTGGGATTGCCATTGTGGGCCGGTATCGTGGTGGCTGCAACGGTACTGATTCTTTGTCTGGCGGCGAATATTCCAGCACTGGCAACGATTCCCGCAAGTGTCTTTGGCTATGCGCCGACCTTTGCTTATCTGTTGCAGACATCGGGTACACTCAGTAATGACGTGTTGTTGTCGGCTAACCTGAGCAACCCGCTGTTACTGATTTCTGTTTCAATTATCGTAGGTACTTTATTCGGGTTCGCGTCCGGGCAGCTGGGTGCAAAACTGACAACGGCTGAGGCTTAATCACGATCAGCGTATCATTACCAAAGCCCGGCATCATTGCCGGGCTTTTTGCGTTGTTGAGCGATGAACAGAAACCGGTTTTTTAATACAGCAACCCCGATCAGGACCGCTCTCTTTCTGAATGCGAATATACTGCTGCACTGAAAAGGCTGGCTCGAAGGAGAGGAGATGAAAGAACAAAGCGCAGTAAAGCAATATCCGCGCATTAACCGGGTCTGTGATTATATTCATCAGAATCTGGATGCTGAGCTGTCGATAGAACAGCTGAGCGGTATCGCTTCGTTGTCGAAATATCATTTTCATCGATTGTTTTCAGCGTTTACCGGCGTCAGCGTGATTCGCTTTATTCAGCTGATGCGCTTAAAACGAGCCTCATTCAGATTAGCATTTGAGCATGAGCTGCGGATTATCGATATCGCATATGAAGCAGGGTTTGACAGCCCTGAAGCATTTTCCCGCGCGTTTAAGCGAACCTTTGGACAATCTCCCAGCGGATTCAGGGCATCACCTGAGTGGCCCGAATGGCACTCTAAATTCCAGTTTGATATGCCTGCAGGAGGCGTGCTGAAAATGAATGTTGAGATTGTGGATTTTGTAGAAACACCGGTTGCACTGGTGGAACATAAAGGCCCCCGGGAGCAGGTGCTGGATGCGGCAGGGCGGTTTGTGGCCTGGCGCAAAGCGACCGGGCTATCTCCGGTTAAAACCAGCAAAACCTTTGGCGTCCCCTACAGTGACCCCAATACCACCGCGCCGGAGGATTTCCGCTTCGATATTGGTGGCTCTTGTAGCGCAGAGGTTCCGGCGAACGGTTATGGCGTTAAGTCAGGGGTAATTCCGGGTGGTCGTTGTGCTGTGGTACGTCACCGCGGCAGTCACGATAATATCGATGAGAGTATCTATTATCTGTATCGTAGCTGGTTACCTGGTAGCGGTGAAGAGCTGCGGGACTTTCCCTGTTTTTTTCAGTATCTGAACTTTATTCATGAAGTCGATGAATGTGACCTGTTAACCGATATATATCTGCCTCTGAAATAGACGAATAGGAATGTATCAGTATAAAAAGCCCGGTTACAGAACCGGGCTTTGATAAACGGGCCCTTCACATTAACGGAGATCACGACCCGTTCTACTACTGCCCGGACATCACCCCGGACAATAGCCCCTTCAAACCGAGTCTTCTGCGTTGCCTATATAGCTCAGGCCTGTTGCAACGAGTTTTTTGAACTCACAAGATGTTCTGTCATTTTCCTGATTTATCACCGTGTGAAAACAGTGCCGGCTATATGCTTTTTCTAGCCACTGGCAAGCGGCGAAGCCGCGTCTGGTAAGCCGCGTAGCGACGATCTGGCCACTGTTCTTATCAAGTATCCCGTCCGGAAAACAGTACATCCACAACTTCACGAAAACTGGATGCCCGTTTGGAAATTTCCACCGGCACCTTCAGGCGGCGGGCGATATCACTGGAGGAGATTACGCCACGAATTTCGTGATTCAGAGGGTTTACAACCAGCATATGGGGAGTGCCGGCATGCTGTAATGTGCGCAACAGGTCACCGATGCTGGCATGGGTTATCTCTGAAAGGGGGATCGCATGCAGTTTATCACGGGGCGTCATCACCTCTTTAATCGAGATATCGTGACGCTTGAGGCCCGCAGACGTTGCAATACTCATTGCTGCGCGGCTTTCAAGATCTGCAATGGTCAGCAGACCGCGAAAGTTTTCATCCTTATCAATCACCAGCACGGAACGCACATGTACCTTGCGCATCATCTGCCGGGCTTCATCGATGGATACGTCCTGTTCCATCATCAGCGGCTGAACCTTTTCAAAGTCGGTCATCACTTCGATGGCCGGTGTATCCAGCGTGTATTCGAGAAGTTCCTCGGGGCGGGCGATATGATCGGAGGCATCCAGAAGAATAGTTTTCAGTTCGTTATAGTTATTCATAGCATAATCCTGTCTTAGAAAAAGACCTGTCATCAGGTATATAAAAAATGCTGGATATTAGCTAAAAGCAGGTGGCGCTCTGGTTAATGGGATTCTCCAGCGTGAACAGGAAGGGCGCGACTGATCAGCATAGGTTATTTCAAAGCTGGAAGGTTGCAGGGCCAGACCGGCCGCGTTTGAAAGGATTAGATTGAAGGGTGGATTATCATTATCAACAGGATCGATGAGAAGCTGTTGCTCTGAAACATTGCTTTCGTTAACCGGGAAGAGCTGTTTAGCCAGCGGCTCAAAGGGGAGTATAGGGGATTGCAGCGCCACCAGAACCAGTAAAAGCAGTAACCCAGGCCACCACTGATTCTGGCGGTATGTTGTTCCGGGTGATGTGATACTCACGGCATGCTTCATAAATCTCAGTGTAGGCTAAAACGAAGGTTGGTGAAATCCCGGAACGAAAAAATTATAGAGCGACGACTCGCACAAAGCGCGAGAGTGGCTAGAACGGAAACTTCGTTTCCTGCTAGTGGTTAGACGCGACTGCGTCGCTTGCTAGGAAAGAGCCGTTTTTCGAACGTCGCTGCGCGACTTGCTTGTTGTTCGTGGCTCGAAAGGGCAAGAGCCTGCAGAGTTGTTGAGGTGTTGGTTGGTTGTGTGGGAGCGGCGTCTCGCCGCGATGGGAAAACGTGAGCCGCAGCTCGAACGTCGCTGCGCTACTTGCTCGTTGTTCGTCGCTCGAAAAGGCATAAGCCTGCGGAGTTGTTGAGGTGTTTGTTAGTTATGTGGGAGCGGCGTCTCGCCGCGATGGAAAACGGCAGCCGCAGCTCGAACGTCGCTGCGCTACTTGCTCGTTGTTCGTCGCTCGAAAAGGCATAAGCCTGCGGAGTTGTTGAGGTGTTTGTTAGTTATGTGGGAGCGGCGTCTCGCCGCGATGGAAAACGGCAGCCGCAGCTCGAACGTCGCTGCGCTACTTGCTCGTTGTTCGTCGCTCGAAAAGGCATAAGCCTGCGGAGTTGTTGAGGTGTTTGTTAGTTATGTGGGAGCGGCGTCTCGCCGCGATGGAAAACGGCAGCCGCAGCTCGAACGTCGCTGCGCTACTTGCTCGTTGTTCGTCGCTCGAAAAGGCATAAGCCTGCGGAGTTGTTGAGGTGTTTGTTAGTTATGTGGGAGCGGCGTCTCGCCGCGATGGAAAACGGCAGCCGCAGCTCGAACGTCGCTGCGCTACTTGCTCGTTGTTCGTCGCTCGAAAAGGCATAAGCCTGCGGAGTTGTTGAGGTGTTTGTTAGTTATGTGGGAGCGGCGTCTCGCCGCGATGGAAAACGGCAGCCGCAGCTCGAACGTCGCTGCGCTACTTGCTCGTTGTTCGTCGCTCGAAAAGGCATAAGCCTGCGGAGTTGTTGAGGTGTTTGTTAGTTATGTGGGAGCGGCGTCTCGCCGCGATGGAAAACGGCAGCCGCAGCTCGAACGTCGCTGCGCTACTTGCTCGTTGTTCGTCGCTCGAAAAGGCATAAGCCTGCGGAGTTGTTGAGGTGTTTGTTAGTTATGTGGGAGCGGCGTCTCGCCGCGATGGAAAACGGCAGAGTAGTTGCGCGTTGTTCGTCGCTCGAAAGGGCAAGAGCCTGCAGAATTGTTGGGTGTTGATTGGTTGTGTGGGAGGCACGCCCTCGTGCCGATGATTTAATATAAGAGCCGTAGCTTGAACATCGCTGCGAGGCTAGGCAAAAGCCTGCCGCGTTGTTGTGGGAGTTAGATCACTTTGTCAATGAAGTCTGTCATCAGCGGATACATCGCCTGGGTGATGGTGTGTGGGGTGTCTGGCATCAGGTGGAGTTCACTGTCGATTCCAAGTTCTGATAATCGCTGGTGGCTCTGTTGTGATTCGAAAACACTGATAACCGGGTCGGCTTCGCCATGAATCAGGCATACCGGGGTAGCGCTGGCAGGTGTCTGTTGTGGCAGTTCGGCGAAGCGGCCGGCGATGCCGATAATACCGGCCACAGCATCACTGCTTTGTTTCAGCCATTCCAGTGACATAATCGTGCCCTGTGAAAAGCCCAGTAACACGACTTTGTCGAGCGACACTCCCGCTGATTCCGCCTGTTGCCGAATCAACTGATCAAATACAGGCATCACCTGCTGCACTCTGGCTGGCCGGTTCTCTTCCGTCACGCCGATCACATCAAACCACTGAAACCCCTGTTGAGAGATTGTAGAGGGAGAGAATCCGGCAGGAATACGGATCTCCAGATCAGGGTTACAGCGGTGCAGAATCTCAGCCAGCGGCCTCAGTGATTCAGGGCTGGCACCCACACCGTGAAACATCAATATAAGGGCTTCAGGAGTGGAATTCTGAGAGGTGAACTGGATAGCGGGCATCGAATGGCACTGAATAGATTAATGAACAGGGCCGGTATTCTTGCACTAAGGGAGGGGAGGGGCAAGTAGCTCAACGTCGCTGCGCAGGCTCGCAAAGAGCGCGAGAGCGCTAGTACTCGCAAAAAACGCGAGAGTGGCTAGAACGGAAACTTCGTTTCCTGCTAGTGGTTAGACGCGACTGCGTCGCTTGCTAGGGAAGAGGAAGAGCCGTTTCTCGAACGTCGCTTCGCGACTTGCTCGTTGTTCGTGGCTCGAAAAGGCACAAGCCTGTGGAGTTGTTGGATGTTTGTTCGTTGTGTGGAAGCGACGTCCCGTCGCGATGGACAAACGGCAGAGTGGCTTGAACATCGCTGTGCGACTTGTTCTTTGTTCGTCGCTCAAAAAAACAAAAGTAAGAGCTGAATCATGCGGTTAGTTTTTCAATTCCTGCATATTTCTCTGCATCAACGCCTTCTTGTTCAGATTCCCAGACATCCAGTGCTGTTTGCATGTTCAGCCAGCTTTCCATGCTTGTGCCGGTGGCTTTGCCCAGACGGGTTGCCATATCTCTGGAACAGGGGATATGACCATTGATGAACAGTGACAGGTGTTTACGAGAAACCCCAAGTTTACGGGCGGCATCACTGATGCTGGTTTTCAGTGGAACCAACACATCATTCAGGAACACCTGACCCGGATGGGTGGGTTTACGATTGCGTACTCTACTCATTCCTTTGCGCCTTAATGATATTGTTGGTAGTCGACGATGACGGCGTTTGTGCCTTCGAGTTTGAATGTTAGCCGCCATGCCCCGGAAACATTGATCGCCATTACGAATCCCTGTAACCAATCTGGTAACAAGTGTAGGTGGTGTTTTTAATGTCTGCAACCTAAAGCTCGCAGAGAGCGTGAGAGTGGCTAGTACTCGCAAAAAACGCGAGAGTGGCTAGAACGGAAACTTCGTTTCCTGCTAGTGGTTAGACGCGACTGCGTCGCTTGCTAGGGAAGAGCCGTTGCTCGTTGTTCGTCGCTCGAAAGGGCAAGAGCCTGACGAGTTGTTGGATGTTTGTTGGTTATGTGGGAGCGACGTCTCGTCGCGATTGAAAAAGAAAGAGTAGCGGGGACGGTCGCTTCGCGGGCTCGCAAAGGGCGCGAGAGTGGCTAGACGTCACTGCGTGACTTGCTAGTGATTAGACGCGACTGCGTCGCTTGCCAGAAGAGCCGTAGCTCGTTGTTCGTGGTTTGAAAAAGCTTAAAGCCAGCTCGTTTTGCAGGGCTGGGATGGTTTTGTTGGCTTTCGGGGTTGAGCGGAGTGCTGTCTGGGAGTACATTCAGGTAATAACTTTTAGTTCGTTACCAGATTGCGACAGCAATCATGCAGTTGGTCATGAAGACCCGGGGATCGGAGACGCAGCGCGTCTCACTGAAATGGATGTAACATGGATGCTTCTTTTAAGAGCCGTTGTTCGTGGCTCGTTGTTTGTTGCTCGAAAAAACTGACACAGCAGGTTACTGCATATTCTACGCTTCAGTGCCTGATAGCCATTCTGACAGTGTCCCCGTTTATATCTATAAGCGTACAAGCTAATCCTCTGATCGATACCTACGTAAAGTTTAACCAGAATCTGACCTACGCCATTATGAAGCCGATGCGCGATAGCATGGGGGTGGCCCTTGAGTCTGTTAACGTCGAGTACCGCAATCAACCCGTGAGCTTCCAGTATCAGATGTGGCGGCTGCGCCCCAACAGCGTGTGTCAGCCACAGAAATACAGCCTGTTAAAGTATTCATCCTGTACTGAAGCGGCCAGCCAGTTCTTCCGGGAAACCTGCCAGACACTACAGCAGAACCCCACCGACTTACTGCTCTACCCAAACTACAAACGACTCTACTGTAACGCCGCCGCCAGCTATCAGCCCGTTATCGCCAAAGTCCGCCGCTCAGAACCGATGGATGAACGCACCCAACAGCGCCAGCAGTGCTCAATGCTGACCATAAAAGCCGCCCGCACCCGTAAAACGATAGACATCTACGAACGCGATAAGGCATGTGGAGGAGACACATAATATGGATGCTTTCATCTTCCCGCTGCTACTGCTTATCGCGGTGGTTATTCTTGCCGGTTTTCTTAAAAATCTGAAAGGCTCCGGCACATCCACTAAAGAAGACGGCTCGTCTTTAGGTTATCGGAAAAAAGGCCCGTTATTCACCCCTGCGGAACGTTCATTCTACGGTGTACTTCTACAAGCGATCGACACAGACAAATACCAGGTGTTCGGCAAGGTCCGCGTCGCGGACCTGCTGGAACCCCAGCCCAGCCGCAACCGTAGCCAGTGGCAGAAAGCCTTTAACGGCATCAGCGCCAAACACTTCGACTTCGTCATCTGCAAAACCGACGACCTGACCCCCGTCGCCGCCATCGAACTCGACGACAAAACCCACAACCAGAAACACCGCCAAAAACGCGACGAACTCCTGAAAAACATCTGCCAACAATCACAACTCCAGCTCCTGAGAGTACCCGCACAATACGCCTATAAAACAGAAGTGCTGAAAATGATGCTGGCGAAAGAGTTGGAAGAAAAAACGGGTGCAGAGCCGTCTGAAATAGAGCTTGGTGATTTGAGAAGGGGAA
The DNA here is from genome assembly GCA_018223185.1 of Oceanospirillales bacterium. Lineage (GTDB taxonomy): Bacteria > Pseudomonadota > Gammaproteobacteria > Pseudomonadales > Balneatricaceae > Amphritea. The sequence continues at coordinate 269,737 of JAAEYW010000003.1, forward strand.
TTGGCTGAAAAGCTTCTACTCGTATCTCCATTATTCGTAATAAATTAAACTGTGCTATGGAAATCAGTATGAAATTAAGTCAAGTACTATCCCAAATCAATCAAGTTGAACGATCAAAATTTGTTAGTTGCTTAGATAAAGTACGCACTGAGGCCATCAAAACAGATTCTGATCTAGAGCACCAGTTGACGACAGAAGGGCAGCTTAAAAGCGCATCGGGTAGTGAAATTACTGAATTATTCAAAGTTGTAGCGAATCATTTTTGTGATTATATCCGCGAGCAAATAGCTTTAGGTGGCCCGCAGATTTCTCTTCTAATAAATATTCTTTCTCGTGATGGTAATAGTATTGCTCGTCAGTCATGGATTGAATCATTATATGTTGAAGAGCATGGTCGTCTTAGTGAACTTGCAATCGATATTTCAAAAGAGATTGAAGAAGCAGAAACTGCTGACGGATATAATCGAGGACAGCGATTTTCTATATATCGAGATTGTTTTAAAATCGCTTATGAAAATGATCTTCGCTTAAATCGCGAAGCTAAAGTCACGGATGATGAGCGCACAATCTTGAATGTCTTATCTGATCGTCTGGGAATGTCTAAAGATGAGGCTTTTGCTATTGAACACATTCAGGTTCCTGTGCCAATCAGTAATATTCAAGAAGCATTAAGTAGCCTTAGGGAACTTGGAGTTATTTTTATAGATAAGCGGAAGTCTGAAGTATTGGTTGCCGATGAAATTGTTGAATTGCTTCGAGTAATTCAAAATAAAGTAATTGCTGATAAATATACAACTCGAGTACTTCGTTCACTTTCAGATGCTGAGTTATCTGTAATTTTACGTAAGCATGGTGAAAAGTCGAGAGGGACTTCTCGGCAGGATAAAATAAAGTGGATTTCTCACTCAGGTGTTTCTATTAAAAATATCTTGGCTAGAGATATTTTTACTGATGAAAAAATAAGCGAAAGAAAAGATCGAATAAAGATTTTAATTGAAGATTTAAATCTATCAGTTGATAAGTTGGGCGCTAAACTGGATGAAAGAATTAATTTGCTAATCTCTGCATTTAAGAATAACTCTGATGCTGAATTTAACTTATTAAGTGCGAGTGGTTTTAGTGAATTAATAACTGCATTGAAAGAAACGAAGCCAAGCGCTCTTGAACGTATTCGTGAGGAGTTTGAAATTGAGTCAACGGAGTCTCTAGACCCTGAACGTCTTCGTTCTTTAGGTGTATCTCCTTTAGATATTTTATATCTTTACTCGAATGATGAGGTCAGAGCTATACGCGATAGTATGGGCCTTTCTAAACGAGGAAATGCCCGTGTAGTTATTTTGGAAAGCTATGCTAGCGCAAATGATAAATTGATTGAACACTATGAATTATTGGCTTCTCGTGATCTTGCTGGCTTATCATTAGTTAATATTGATATAAAAGAGGCGGAGTTGGGTCTTAAGTTTGAAGAAGTTACGAGAACAATGTTTGAAATTCTGGGCTTAGTTGTTGATGAGGAATTACGAAAGCAAATTAATACTGCCAAAGATAGGGCTGATATTATTGTATCCCTTGGCGGTGATGATGTAATTGTGTGCGAAGTTAAGTCACATAAGAATGGTGATTTTTCTAAGTATTCTACAACGTCTCGGCAAGTGAAAGCGTATGTGAACCGTTGTGAATCAAATGGCAAGAGAGTCGCTCAAGTTTTGATTGTAGCGCCCAGTTTTTCTGATGACTTCGTGTTAGCTGCCGAGTTGGATACGGATGTCAATATTTCACTGTTAGAGGCGAAAGGGTTAAAGGCAATTGTTACCGCCTATAAAGCAAAAAGGCATCCAAATTTCTCGGAAAAATTACTCACTAAGGGTGGATTACTCAAAGCTGATTTAATAGCTAAAACTATTTAAATTAAAGGATAATCCCGTTTCAATCGCCGCGAGGGCGCGCCTCCCACAGAATTGACATCTATCGCAGTTACCCATGACCAAAAAAGCCCAGACAAGTGTCTGGGCTTTTTAACGTTTTTTCTAGCTACTAGCAAGCGGCGGAGCCGCGTCTAGCGAGGAGCGAAGCGACGTTCTAGCCACTGTTGCTAAAGCGCCTCTATCTTCGAGAACTGCTCACTCAATTGATCCAGCGATGCCTTGTACTCCGCCAATTTTGAGCGTTCTTTTAAGACGACCTCCTCCGGCGCATTAGCGACAAACTTGTCATTATTCAGCTTGCCTTCCAGACGTCCGGCTTCTTTCTGCAGCTTGTCCATCTCTTTCTTCAGACGGGCCAGTTCGGCGTCTTTGTCGATCAGGCCGGCCATGGGCACCAGTACCTGCATATCGCCGACCAGCTGGACTGCGGACATCGGTGCTTCTTCACCGGCTTCTAGCCAGGTGATTGAGCTCAGAGAGGCCAGTTTAGCCAGGAAGGAGCGGTTGGCGTCCAGACGGGTTTTATCCTCGGCGGTGCCTTTCTGAATCAGGATATCCAGCCCTTTCGCCGGGGAGATGCCCATCTCGCCGCGGATGTTACGCACACCGGTGATGATGCCTTTCAGCCAGTTGATATCGGCTTCGGCGGCGGCATCATGTTTATCTTGATTGGCAACCGGGAAGGGTTGCAGCATGATGGTGTCGCCCTCGACACCGGCCAGCTCTTTGATTGACTGCCAGATCTCTTCGGTGATGTACGGCATGATCGGGTGAGTGAGTCGCAGAATCACTTCCAGTGCGCGGACCAGAGTGCGACGGGTGCCGCGCTTGGCTTCGGCGGAGGCGTTCTCATCCCACAGCACCGGCTTGGACAGTTCCAGATACCAGCCGCAGTATTCGTTCCAGATGAAGTCATACAGCGTCTGAGAAGCCAGGTCGAAACGGTATTCGTCCAGATGTTTTGTCACTTCGGCTTCGACTTTCTGCAGTTCACTGGCGATCCAGCGGTCGGCCAGCGACAGCGTCACTTCACCACCGGACTCGCCAGACGTGCCTTGTCCACAGTCTTCGCCTTCGGTGTTCATCTGCACGTAGCGGGCGGCGTTCCAGATTTTGTTACAGAAGTTACGGTAACCTTCCAGTCGTTTCACATCCCAGTTGATATCACGGCCGGTTGAGGCCAGTGCTGCCAGGGTGAAGCGCATGGCGTCGGTGCCGTGGGCGGCGATCCCTTCAGGGAACTGCTTTTCGGTCCGCTTGGCGATCTTCTCTGCCAGTTGTGGCTGCATCATGTTGCCGGTGCGTTTTTCCAGCAGTTCTGGCAGGCTGATACCGTCGATCATATCCAGCGGGTCGAGTACGTTACCCTTAGACTTGGACATCTTGTCGCCGTTCTCGTCACGGATCAGACCGGTCACGTAAACGGTTTTGAACGGTACCTGCGGCTTGCCCTCATCATCTTTGATCAGGTGCATGGTCATCATCATCATCCGGGCAACCCAGAAGAAGATGATATCGAAACCGGTCACCAGCACATCAGTGGGGTGGAAGGTTTGCAGGCGTTCGGTGTTTTCCGGCCAGCCCAGGGTGCCAAAGGTCCACAGGCCAGAGCTGAACCAGGTGTCCAGTACGTCATCGTCCTGACGCAGCTCGGTTTGCAGGTCCAGGCCATATTTTTCCCGCGCGGCATCGGCATCCTTGGCAACGTAGACATTGCCCTGATTGTCGTAGAACGCCGGAATCCGGTGGCCCCACCACAGCTGACGGGAGATACACCAGTCCTGAATGTCACGCATCCAGGCGAAGAACATGTTTTCATACTGCTTGGGTACGAACTTGATGTCGCCGTTCTCAACCGCTTCAATGGCCGGGCCGGAGAGGGTTTTGGCATCGGCAAACCACTGGTCGGTGAGCATCGGCTCGATTACCACACCGCCACGGTCACCGTAGGGGATGGTCATATCGTTTTCTTCGATCTTCACCAGCAGGCCGGCTGCTTCCATATCCGCTACAATCGCCTTACGGGCGGCGAAGCGCTCCATGCCGCGATAGGCTTCCGGCAGGGTTTTATCAATCTCGTGGTTTTCGCTGCCATCGGTGTTGAAGGTTTCCGCTTCATTGCGGATATCACCGTTGAGTGTGAGGATGTTAATCATCGGCAGCTGGCAACGCTTGCCCACTTCATTATCGTTGAAGTCGTGAGCCGGGGTGATCTTCACGCACCCGGAGCCTTTCTCCATATCGGCGTGTTCATCGCCGACAATCGGGATGCGACGGCCAACCAGTGGCAGGATGATCTCTTTGCCGATCAGGTCTTTATAGCGGTCATCGTCCGGGTTAACCGCCACACCGGTATCACCCAGCATTGTTTCCGGACGGGTGGTGCCGACCACCAGATAGTCTTCACCGGCCGCGGTTTTAACGCCATCGGCCAGAGGATAACGCAGATACCACATCTTGCCTTTAACGTCGCGGTTTTCCACTTCAAGATCGGAGATCGCAGTGTGCAGTTTAGGGTCCCAGTTTACCAGGCGCTTACCACGGTAGATCAGGCCTTCATCATAGAGACGGATGAACACTTCCTGCACGGCGTTGTAGAAGCCGGAATCCATGGTGAAGCGTTCGGTCGGCCAGTCAACCGAGTCGCCCAGGCGGCGCATCTGGTTGGTGATCATGCCACCGGATTCTGCTTTCCACTCCCAGATCTTTTCGATAAAGGCATCGCGGCCCAGATCGTGACGGGTTTTCTGCTCTTCGGCGGCCAGCTTGCGTTCAACCACCATCTGGGTGGCGATACCTGCATGGTCGGTACCGACCTGCCACAGGGTGTTTTTACCCTTCATCCGCTGATAGCGGATCAGAGCATCCATGATAGTGTGCTGGAAAGCATGACCCATATGCAGGCTGCCGGTGACGTTCGGCGGCGGAATCATAATGCTGTAGGCATCGCCTTTACCGGATGGGGCAAAGTAACCTTTTTCTTCCCAGGTTTTGTACCAGGATTTCTCGATCTCGTGCGGCTGGTAGGTGGTATCCATTAATAGACCGTGCTCTCAAAGCTAGAATTAGTGCAAAAAAATAGTCGCATATTATAACGCCCGCAGGGCGGTTAAGCGAGGGGTAAAAGCCGTGGCGGGGTGCCCGAACCTAATGCCTGGCGCTATTAAGTAGCCAGAACGGAAACTTCGTTTCCTGCTAGGCGTTAGACGCGACTGCGTCGCTTGCTAGATGTAAGAGCAGTCGCTAGATGTGCTTCGCACTTGCTAGTGGTTAGAACGGAGCCTGCGGCTCCTGCTAGAAAAAGCGCAGATCAAGAGCATGGTTCTGTAGTATCGACATTCTTCTTTTGCTCTTTGTTTTTTCTAGCGAGCGACGCAGTCGCGTCTAACCACTAGCAAGTCGCGAAGCGACGTCTAGCGACTTATTCCCGAATGGTATCACCATTGTGAACTGCGTTTTTTTTGAACTAGACTATTTTTCAGAAACGACAAAAAGGATTTTGTTATGAGTTATGAAGATCTTGATGCATGGAAGCGTGCTTGCCGATTGAGTTGTGAGGTGTATACAGTGCTGTCCCGATGCCGGGATTTTGGTTTCAGGGATCAGATTACCCGCAGTAGTTTGTCGATACCCAGTAATATCGCGGAAGGGTTTGAGCGTGGTTCTTTAAAAGAGAAGCGGCAATTTCTCTATTATGCCAAGGGTTCGCTGGCTGAACTGAAAACTCAGGTCTATATCGGTCAGAGGATTGGTTACATTCACACCGAGCGAGGCTGTGACTGGCGAAAAGAGTTGGATGAGATTCAAAAAATGCTGGCAGCATTAATTAAATCGACGGAATCCTGAAGGCTTTTGTTTTATCTAACTATTAGCAGGAAGCGAAGTTGTGACGAGCAGTCGCTAGACGTGCTTCGCACTTGCTAGTGGTTAGATGCGACTGCGTCGCTTGCCAGGAAAAGCTAAGACGCAAAAGCGTTTGGTAGTTTGGCCGGGTGTGGGTTTTATTTTTTTCTGGCTGCTCTCGCGTTTTTTGCGAGTACCTGCAATGTCTGGCCTCTGCTCGTTAAATCGCTGCAGGATGCAGCTCCTACAAGACGTAGTTCGGGCGATTGCGAGATTTTTGCTTTTTCTAGCGACGAGCAGAAAACGAAGTTTCCGTTCTAGCTACTGCTCTTACGCATATCATGCATCTTCGGGGTAATGCCGTGCTCTTTGTAGAGGGCGTAGTTTTTGCGGGTGGCGGCGAGGATGTCCGGTTGCTGAATAACGATTTCGAGAATCCGGTCGAATTTCAGGGTTTCCTCTGAAGCGTCCAGCGCCAGGTTGATGTAGACATCCCGGTGCTGAGGAAGCTGATCTCCCCAGCCGATCTGCACCGGGGCATCGGGTTTGCTATTGAGCAGTCCGTGGGGGATGAAAGCATCGGCGCGATAATCCCACAGCAGCTGATCCAGACGTTCCGCCTCGCCAGCACCGGCGACGTGAATGTAAGCGTTGAGGCCGTGCCCCAGCACTTTATCCGCCAGCCGGCAGAGGAAAGCGGTTCGGCTGTCCGGGTCGGCATCGGGCAGAACATAAAAATCAGCTTGGCTCATATCTATTCTCTGTGAGTCGGGTTGGTTCACGAGCCAGACGCGGGTATATATTTTCAAAAAGCGCCGCCCGCGTGTGGCCGGGCGAGCCTTTCGAGATGGTTTATACGGCTGTACTGGCCCGTTCAGGCCCCGGTTTTACTCTTCAGTCAGATCATCCACCTGAGCAATCAGATGCTGACACAGCAGGGGTACGCAGCGCCCGGTTGCACCTTTTGTCTTGCCGTTACTGTTCCAGGCGACGCCGGCGATATCCAGATGTGCCCAGCGATACTTCTTGGTAAAGCGTGACAGGAAGCACGCGGCAGTGATGGTGCCGGCAGCTGGGCCGCCGATATTGCCCATATCGGCAAAGTTGCTGTCCAGCAGTTCCTGATATTCATCCCATAACGGCAGACGCCATGCCTTGTCGGCGGCGAATTCACCCGCGGCGAGAAGATCGTCTGCCAGCAGGTCGTCGTTGGAAAGCAGGCCGGTTGCATGGTTGCCCAGGGCAACGATGCAGGCGCCTGTCAGGGTGGCAACATCAACCACGGTTTCCGGTTCAAAACGCTCAGCATAGGTAAGCGCATCGCACAGCACCAGTCGGCCCTCTGCATCGGTATTAAGAATCTCAACTGTCTGGCCTGACATGGTGGTGACAATATCACCCGGCTTAGAGGCATTGCCTGCAGGCATGTTCTCTGCGGCGGCGATAATACCCACAACGTTCAGATCCAGCCCCAGCTGGGTGAGTGCTTCCATGGTGCCGATAACACTGGCGGCGCCACACATGTCAAACTTCATCTCATCCATCTTGAGACCCGGCTTAAGGCTGATGCCGCCGGTATCGAAGGTGATCCCTTTACCGACCAGTACGTGGGGCTGCTGGTCCGGTTCGCCGCCTTTATATTCCATTACGATCAGTTTGGAGGGCTCAGAGCTGCCTTTGCCGACTGACAGCAGGGAGTGCATGCCCAGCTTTTCCATCTCATCTTCATTCAGAATGGTGGTGCTCATATCTTCACAGGCTTCCGCCAGTGCCAGCGCTTTTTCGGCCAGATAGGATGGCGTGCAGATATTGCCCGGCAGGTTGCCCAGTTCGCGAGCGGTATCAATACCGTTGGCGATTGCCGAACCGTCGCTGATGGAAAACTCACCCAGCTCGGCATCATCCTGGCTCAGCAGGAAACCGATGCTTTCGAGGCTGATCGGATCTGCTTTTTTGCTCTTGGTTGCGTCATACTGATACAGCTCAGCGCTGGCCCATTCGGTGTTGTGGCGCAGTTGACGGTAGAGGTCTTTGTCGGCGCTTTCCAGTCCATCCAGAGCGATGACCGCAGTTTTGCAGCGAATCGCTTTCAGGCTGGCCATGATGCTTTTGATGATTTTGAGCTGATTGCGGTCGCTGCGCTCATCGGCTTTGCCGAGACCCACCAGTAATACGCGTTTGGCGCTAATGCCAGGAAGCTTGTGCAGCAGCAGGGTTTCACCCGCTTTTCCCTGAAGATCGCCAATCACCTCTTTGAGATAGCCAGCCGATGCCTTGTTGATCAGATCAGCAGAGGGGGCAAACTCGCCATCAGGGGCGACGCCGACGATTAAACAGTCAGTTTCAAGGGATTCTACTGAACCGGTAACGATTTCAAATTCCATGCTTTCTCCACACAAGACATCGTGCTTGGTTTATAAGATAATGACGCTCCGGCGCAACCTGTATCTGTTGGCCGGTTTTTAAATTGATACCCGGATTTTATCCTAATGCCGCAGAAACAAAACCCCGTTTTCGGTATCAGAGAGAATTCTTTACCTGCAATTACACAGGATATGGCAGTTTGATTATCTTTCGCTACCTGGCCAAAGAGGTGCTGATCAGCATGGCCGCAGTTACTTTGGTGCTGTTGCTGATCATTATGAGTGGTCGTTTTATCAGTTATCTGAGTATCGCTGCGGCCGGTGAAATACCGATGGAAGCGGTATTCTACTATCTTCTGTTCCGAATGCCCGGCTTTCTTGAGCTGATTTTACCGCTGGGATTGTTTCTGGGCATTCTGCTGGCCTACGGACGCCTCTATCTTGAAAGCGAGATGGTGGTGCTGCAGGCAACCGGTATGAGTCAGCGGCGACTGACGGTCTATACCCTGGGGCCGGCTTTGTTCACCGCACTTCTGGTGTCGCTGATGAGTCTCTATCTGTCTCCGGTGGGTGCCAATCAGACCGAGATTATGCTGCAGAAACAGCGCAATATCGGTGAGTTTGATGTGATCACCGAGGGGCGTTTCCAGACGATGCCCCGGGGCAACCGGGTCACCTATATCGAAAATCTGGATAGTCTCAGTGGCACGATGAGAGGCGTGTTTATCTCTGAGAAGGTCAAGCTCGATAGCCGGGAACAGGCGGTGATGGTGGTGGCCGAGAAAGGTCGCAGTTATACCAACCCGGAGACCGGGATACGCTATCTGGTGCTGGATAACGGCTATCGCTATGAGGGTAATCCGGGCGAAGCTGATTATCGTCAGATTCGGTTTGAGGAATATGGTATCCGTTTGCCTGACCAGAAGCCGATACAGCAGGTGAATGAACTCTACTCTCTCCCGACAACCGCCCTGTTTGATGGCAGTGCCGCGGAGCGGGCTCAGCTGCACTGGCGCTTATCACTGCCGATGCTGACGCTGATTGTCGCGCTGCTGGCGGTGCCATTGAGCAAAACCAACCCTCGTCAGGGACGGTATGCCAAGCTGATACCTTCAATTCTTCTCTATATGGCCTATCTGATGTTGCTGACCAATGTGCGTAAATATATTGAGAGTGGCGGCGGAGCGGTGATACTGCTGTGGCTGGTGCATCTGCTGTTCTTCGCCCTGGCGATGGGATTGTTATATGTTGATGGTTCCTGGAAGAAACTGCTGGGCCGGCGGAGGGTGAAACATGCTGCTTAAGCTGGACCGGTATATTGGGAAGCAGGTTTTTCTCAGTATCATGGTGGTGATGCTGATTGTGGTCGGCCTGGATTTTCTGTTCCAGATGATCGATGAGATGTCTGACCTGAACGAAGGCTATACGCTGCTTATCGCGCTGGCTTATTCGGCCCTGAATATGCCCGCCGCGTTCTATGAGTATCTGCCACTGGGGTGTCTGGTGGGGTGCCTGTTAGGTCTCGGAGGCCTGGCCAGCGGTAGTGAGCTGACGGTTATGCGGGCCGCCGGAGTATCGGTCTGGCGACTGGTGCGGATAGTATTAAAACCGATTATTGTGCTCGCGGTTCTGGCGCTGTTTCTGGGTGAGTATATTGCCCCCTACGCCGGAGCGCTGTCTGAGAGTATTCGTGCACAGCATCTCAACCGCGGCACTATTTCGGCCCGCACCGGGGTGTGGCATCGGGAGAGTGGTGAGTATATCCATATTAATGTGGTGACCCCTGACGGTGCTATACAGGGGGTGACGCGTTTTGGCCTGGCACCGGACAGTAGTCTCTCGTACAGCAGTTATGCTAAATCCGGACGTTATCAGAACGGTGTCTGGGCGCTGAAAGATGTTGTCGAAACCCGTTTTCTGGAAAATCAGACGCAGACAGAACGCTATGACTCGAAGGAGTGGCGTATAGAGTTGAACCCCCAGCGCCTGAAGGTGTTGATGGTCAAACCGAAAGAGATGTCGACCAGCGAATTGTATCAATACAGTCAGTATCTTGCGGACCAGGAGCTGGATAATGATCGCTATATGCAAAGCTTCTGGCGCAAAGTGTTTCAGCCACTGGCGATTGTCGGTCTGGTGCTGGTCGCCGTATCCTTTATCTTCGGCTCGCTGCGCAGCGTCTCCACCGGACAGCGAATCATCACCGGGGTTGTCGTGGGTATGATCTTCAAGATCAGTCAGGATATTCTTGCGCCGGTGAGCAGTCTCTACAGTATCGACCCTGTCTGGGCCGCGCTGGTGCCGATCATTATTTGTATGTTTTTAGGTGGCTGGCTGATCAAACGGGCGGGGTAAATCGCAAAAGGCGCGGGAGTGGCTGGACGTCACTGCGTGACGTGCTAGTGGTTAGAACGCTTCGCTTGCTAGAAAAAAATAAAGATTAAGCGCTTTCAGGCGTGTGGTTGTCAGCTTTTTGTTTGCTTTTGTAGGAGCGGCTTCCAGCCGCGAATGGAAAACTGATCGCGGCTGGAAGCCGCTCCTACAGGGGAGTGCCGTCGCAAAGAGCGCGGGAGTGGCTGGATGTCACTCGTGACTTGCTAGTGGTTAGAACGCTTCGCTTGCTAGAAAAAATAAAGATTAAGCGCTATAGCACGGTGTGGATTTTATCTTTTTCTAGCTCCTGGCAAGCGACGTTCTAGCTACTTTATATTTAATTCTTCGGCAGCAGAACTATCTGTGTCTCTGAAAAGCTGTCGTGCCAGGTGGCTTTGTTGGCTGAGAACAGCATCCAGAAAAATCCCAGACCAAAACAGGCGAATGAGAGGATTGCGGTCATAAAACGGATCAGTGCCTGGCGCAGGCTGATATGACAGCCATCGAGGGTCTGAATTCGAAGTTTCCATGCCTGCATCCCCAGTGTCTGACCCAGACGAACCCAGAAATAGGCGAAGAAGGCGAAGGTTAGCAGGAACAGCACTGTCTGAAGCACCGGGCCGCTGACCGCTTCGCCATGATTCAGTCCGACGGCAGCAAAGCCTGCACACATCCAGATGGCGACCACCAGAAAACCATCGTAAATCATCGCTGCAAAACGGCGCATCAGGCTGGGCTGACGCAGTTCACCTTCTTGTTCGGGGAAAGGTATGCTCATCTTGGTTGTTACTGTCTCTTGCTGATTATCACTACCGGCCAGGCGTGTCTGTATTGATGATGCAAAGCCACGGCCATCATATAACTGCCGAGACTATACCATCAAAATAAGTTCTGTTGTTAAGGCCGGGGTATAAAAAAACCGGACGCAGGGCCCGGTTTTTCAGTGATGCGGGAAGTGTTACTTAAACGGCACGACAAACTTGTTCTTGTACTCGGCTGCCAGCGCTTTGGCTTGCTCCAGTTCGGCATCGGAGAGTTTCATCACGATACGGGACTGGATAGCCGTGGCGGTCTGATTGCCAAGTTCCAGCGCGTTCTGCAGCCAGGCATACGCGATGATGTTGGTTTGCTGATCTTCTTCGGCACCATGGTTGTTGGAATACAGTGCGCCGAGGAAGAACATGGCATCCATATGGCCCTGTTCTGCGGCATTGCGGTACCATTTTTCGGCCATTGTGAAGTCCTGCTTAACACCCGTGCCGAAGTTATATGCCCGGCCCAGGTTATGCTGAGCAACGACCAGACCCTGATCCGCGGCCAGGGTATACCATTGGAACGCCTCTGAGGCATCGCGTTTTACACCATAACCAAACTCATACATTTCACCGAGGCGGTTTTGCGCGATGGCATCGCCTGATTCAGCAGCCGGTTCAACGGTTTTCAGTTCAACCTTATAGCCCTTGTTTTTATAAGCACGCAGACTGTTTACACAATCCAGATGGCCCTGAGCGCTACAGCGGTTATACAGTTTTACCGCGGCTTTCTCATCGGCTTCAACGCCCAGACCAAATTCGTACATCTGGCCGACGATGTTCATCGCATCCAGATTGTTGTCATTGATCAGTGGCTTCAGCTCATTCATGGCCGTGCTGTAGTCCTTGGCTTCAAAGGCTTTCAGGCCTTTTGCCAGACTGGCGGCATATGCGGAGGCTGTGTTGAGAGTCAGTAGCAGCCCGGTTATGGCCAGTAGTAGTTTCTTACTCATCGAATTACGCCCGTATGGTTAAAGGTAAAAATTGGCGCCTATTATACCGGCCTGCTTTCCGAAGTTGATAGGGACAAAGAGGATCTTTTTGGCAGGCACTGTTGGCGCAGATCAGTGAAATGCTTAATTAGCATGATCTAATATTGCGCACATTCTACAGCAATGAGATTTAAAAATCATGACTTTGACCGGACATCATCCGGTATCACTACCTGCCGGGGGCGTTTGTTGTTTGCTTAATGACTGAGCAGTTCGATCATATAGCCGTCGGGATCGCGGACAAATGCCAGAATGGTCGAGCCATGCATCATCGGGCCCGGTTCCCTGACAACCTGTCCACCGAGTGATTTTATTTTCTCACAGGCGTCATAAACATCTTCAACTTCGATAGCGATATGGCCGTAGGCGTTACCCATATCGTAACTGCTGGTTTCCCAGTTATGTGTCAGTTCAAGAACAGTATTTTCGGACTCAGGACCATAGCCGAGAAAGGCGAGGGTAAACTTACCGTCGGGAAAATCCTTGCGACGTAACAGTTTCATATTCAGTATCTCAGTATAGAATGAGATCGATTTCTGCAGATCTGTAACCCTGAGCATGGTATGCAATAGTCGCATTTTGAGGTCTCCTGTTTGTGGCCTGACGGCTGTTCATCGTAAACTATTCATCAGACAGATCAAATGAATCTATCTGTTATATTAGGGTTTTTAAAACTCGGCCGGGTGGCGAGCGAGGGTATTGTTATGTTTCAAGATATGTCTAAAGTACTGAGTCAGTCCATGGGACCATTCAAAGAGTTGGTTAATATCCAGACCAGAATGCTGGAGGAACTGACACGTCAGCAGATGGAATGCACTAAAGCCTGTATTGACGCGACCGTTGCACAGACCCGTCAGATGCAGAACTGTACCTCCGCAGATGAGTTGATCCGGTCGCAGCAGGAATATGCAGTCCAGCTCGAAGAGACGCTGAAGCAGGCCAACGATCGGAATATGAAGGCACTGCATGAGGCCCGTGAGTCGGTTGAGCGATTGGCGGAAGATGCTTTTGATGCGTTTGCTCCAAAACGATAATTTCCTGGACTGATTAATCAAGTGAGACACAATGAGTAAGGACGTGGGGCTTTTTTACGGTTCAACTACCGGTAATACCGAGAGCTGTGCCGAACTGATTGCAACGCATATTGGCTATGAACGGGTTGATATGCATGAGCTGGCCGCTGCAGGGCTGGAAGGGCTTGGTAATTATAGCTATCTGATACTGGGAATACCCACCTGGGATTATGGTGAGCTTCAGGAAGACTGGTCTGATGTCTGGGCTGAGCTGGATGAGATGGACCTCAGCGGTGTGAAATGTGCGCTGTTTGGTCTGGGCGATCAGATCGGCTATGGCGAGTGGTTTGTTGATGCGATGGGGGCTTTGCATGACAAACTGGTGGGTCGGGGCGCGCTTATGTGTGGTTACTGGCCAATCTATGGCTATAACTTTGAAGCCTCTAAAGCGCTGAATGAAAGTCAGGATTACTTTGTCGGTCTGGTTCTGGATGAAGATTGTCAGAGTGAGCTGACGGCAGACAGAGTCGCTCAGTGGGTGCCTCAGGTGATCGAGGCGTTTGGTATCTGAGTCGGTGCGTGCTTAATTAATGCCGCAGGTCTTAGCTGCCATTCAGCCACAGATGGGACATGATGCTCAGGAGGTATCCCAGAGCGATTGCCCAGCTCCATTTCAGGTGGGAATAAAAGGTATAAACCCCTTGAGCCTGTCCCATTAACGCTATCCCTGCTGCCGAACCGATGGACAGCAGAGAGCCGCCTATGCCGGTGGTCAGTGTGACCAACAGCCATTGATTGGTGGACATGTCCGGCTGCATGGTGAGTACGGCAAACATGACCGGAATATTATCAATCAACGATGACAGTACGCCGATCAGACTGTTTGCCAGCGTGGGGCCTAAATTGCTGTAGAACACGTCGGACAGTAATCCCAGATAGCCCAGCGCCGCTAATCCGCCCACCGATAATACGATGCCATAGAAGAACATCAGTGTATCCCAGGAAGAGCGTTCAACCACCTGGAAAATATCAAAGCGACGGATTACGTCGGTGTGATCGCCCTTCATCTGGCTGATATCGGTCAGATTCTGAATATGAAGATTATGCACATGGCCGGTATCCCGTATGCTGGATTCAAAGCGGCTCAGATAGTAACCGTAGAGTTTCAATACTCCCAGACCGGTCATCATGCCCAGTACAGAGGGCAGATGAAGAAGGCTGTGGCTGGTGACTGCCAGCATAATGGTCAGCAGAAAGAGCGCCAGAATCGGTAGTGCGCCGGGTTTCATCTGACGTTGCTGATGGCGTCGTTCTGGTACCGGATTACCTTTCTCTACGACTGCCGACATGATCAGTGCAGGTACCAGCCAGCTGATCACTGAGGGTATAAACAGATTGAAGAAACCACTGAATTCGATTACACCTTTCTGCCAGACCATCAGAGTAGTGATATCCCCAAACGGGCTGAATGCTCCGCCGGCATTGGCTGCCACAACGACGTTGATACAGCCTACGGCGACAAACCTGACATTGTGCTGGCCCACCGCCATCACGACAGCGCCCATTAGCAGGGCCGTCGAGAGATTATCGGCAACGGGGGAGAGGAAGAACGCCAGTGCGCCGGTAGTCCAGTAGATCTGTACCAGACTCAGGTTGCAGGTGATCAGCCATGAGCGCAAGGCTGAAAAAACCTGCCGCTCTTCCAGAGTGGTGATGAAGGACATGGCTGCCAGCAGGAAGAAAAACAGCTCAGCATACTCAAGCAGATTATGCCTGAATGCAATCGCGGCGCTTTCGTTGTCTCCCTCGAGCGTATAGGCCAGGCCGACTAACAGCCAGATCAGTCCGGCCGCTATAATCACCGGTTTTGATTTGCGCAGATGAAGAAATTCTTCCCCGAGAACACACAGATAGCTGATCAGAAAAATAGCGACACAGGTGATACCGATAAACGTATCGGTATGGGAGAG
Organism: Oceanospirillales bacterium; assembly: GCA_018223185.1. Taxonomy (GTDB): domain Bacteria; phylum Pseudomonadota; class Gammaproteobacteria; order Pseudomonadales; family Balneatricaceae; genus Amphritea. The sequence continues at coordinate 285,028 of JAAEYW010000003.1, forward strand.
GGTGGCTCCTTCTGCGGCCATCAATGGTGCCGGAAGTAACCAGAAAAGCGTGCAGAAGATGATCAGCTGACGATACATTTTTTATTGGTTATCTCGCGGTTCCCTTCGTGAGATCCAATTCTTGCTGATAAAGGGGGGCAAAGTCGAGTTTTTTCAGCCCTTTGGATACACAGCTGCCGGGGAATCGGGTAAAATATGCTGCTTTTTTACACGGCCAGTCCAGTCAGTCCCGGTGCCAATCAGATAGAACGCTGCCAGCGCAGATAGAGAGAGTAAAGCGATTACGATGGAAATCAATCCGATCATCAACAGCCTGAAAGATATAACCGAGCGAACCGAGGTGTTGCGTAACTATCTGGAGTATCCGGAAAAGCAGGAACGCCTGGAAGAGGTCAATCGGGAGCTGGAAGATTCTGCTGTCTGGAGCGAGCCCGAGCGGGCGCAGGCGCTGGGCAAGGAACGTGCGATGCTGGAAGGCGTGGTGCAGACTATCGATGACCTGACCGCGGGTGTCTCCGATGCCCGTGACCTGCTGGATATGGCAGTTGAAGAGGATGACGAGGAGACCGTTGAAGAGGTTCGTAGCGAAGTTGAAAATCTTGAGAACATGCTGAACCAGCTTGAGTTCCGCCGGATGTTCTCCGGTGAGGCCGATGCTAACAATGCGTTCCTTGATATTCAGGCCGGGTCTGGCGGCACAGAAGCTCAGGATTGGGCTGAGATGATGCTGCGTATGTATTTGCGCTGGGGTGAGGACAAAGGTTTCAAAACCGAACTGCTGGAATGCTCTGCCGGTGATGTGGCAGGAATCAAATCCGCGACGATCCGTTTTGAGGGCGAATATGCGTTTGGCTGGCTGCGTACCGAAACCGGTGTTCACCGCCTGGTGCGTAAATCACCGTTTGACTCCGGTGGCCGTCGTCATACATCGTTTTCTTCGGTATTTGTTTCGCCGGAGATCGACGATAACGTTGAGATCGAAATCAACCCGGCCGATCTGCGGGTGGATGTATACCGTGCCTCTGGTGCTGGTGGTCAGCACGTTAACCGGACCGAGTCTGCGGTGCGTATTACCCACGAACCTTCCGGAATCGTGGTGCAGAGCCAGAGTCAGCGCTCGCAACACCAGAACAAAGATACCTGTATGAAACAGCTGCGGGCAAAACTGTACGAGATGGAGATGCTGAAACGCTCCGAGGCCGCGCAGGAACAGGAAGATAATAAAGCCGATATCGGCTGGGGCAGTCAGATCCGCTCATATGTGCTGGATGATCAGCGGATTAAAGATCTGCGCACCGGTGTGCAGAGTAGTAACTGCGATAAGATTCTGGACGGTGATCTGGATCTCTTTATCGAAGCCAGCCTTAAGGCCGGACTGTAAACACTGGGAAAGCGATTGCGCTTGTGCTGACGGCGTTTTACTTACAGTAATGCATGCTAGTAACGCTTTAAGCGTATTGAATATATGAAGAGTTCGCCAACTGGCGGTTTCCAGAATTAAAGATTTAACCATTAAAGGTTCCACATAAAATGTCTGATAACACTCAGCCGCAAGATGAAAACCGCCACATCGCGGAGCGTCGTGAAAAACTCAACGCGCTGCGTGAAGCGGGTAACGCTTTTCCAAATACTTTCCGTCGCGACAGTTATGCTCAGGATCTGCAGGATCAGCATGGCGATAAATCGAAGGAAGAGATTGCTGAGGAAGGTATTAAAGTCAGTGTTGCTGGCCGGGTGATGCTGAACCGTGGCGCTTTTGGTGTCATCCAGGATATGACTGGCCGGATTCAGTTTTACGTTAATAAAGAGGCGCGTGCGTTCGCTAAGTCGCTGGATCTGGGGGATATTATCGGCGTGACCGGAACCCTGCATAAGTCAGGTAAAGGCGATCTGTATGTCGATCTGGAACAGTATGAACTGCTGACCAAGAACCTGCGTCCGCTGCCGGATAAGCATAAAGGCCTGCAGGATACAGAGATCCGTTACCGTCAGCGCTACGTGGATCTGATTACGAATGAACACTCACGTAAAGTGTTCGAAACCCGCTCTAAAATTGTTGCCGGTATTCGTAACTATCTGACAGAAAAACGCTTTATTGAAGCTGAAACCCCAATGCTGCAGGTGATTCCGGGTGGTGCGAGTGCCCGTCCGTTTGTCACTCATCACAATGCGCTGGACCGGGACATGTTCCTGCGGATTGCGCCGGAGCTGTATCTGAAGCGTCTGGTTGTCGGTGGCTTTGAGCGGGTGTTTGAAATCAACCGTAATTTTCGGAACGAAGGTCTGTCCACCCGTCATAACCCTGAGTTCACCATGATCGAGTTCTATCAGGCCTATGCCGATTACAACGATCTGATGGATCTGACTGAAGATATGCTGCGGACTGTTGCGCAGAATGTACTGGGGACGACAACCATCGTTAACACGGTGCGTAACGAAGACGGAGAGGTTCTGGAAACGTTTGAATACGACCTCGAGAAGCCGTTCACCCGCCTCAGCGTATTCGACTCTATCCTGCACTACAATGCAGATATCACCGCTGAAGCGCTGGCAGATGACCATGCTGCCCGTCAGATCGCTGAGCGTATGGATATTGATGTGAAGGATAGCTGGGGTCTGGGCAAGGTGCAGATCGAGATCTTCGAGAAGACCGTTGAACACCGTCTGCAGCAGCCAACGTTCATTACGGAATATCCGACAGAGGTGTCTCCGCTGGCTCGTCGCAGCGATGCTAACCCGTTTGTGACCGATCGTTTTGAGTTCTTTGTGGCCGGGCGTGAGCTGGCAAACGGTTTCTCCGAGTTGAATGACTCTGAAGATCAGGCTGAGCGTTTTCAGGCACAGGTCGCAGAAAAAGATGCCGGTGATGATGAAGCGATGCACTACGATGCCGATTACATCAATGCACTGGAATATGGACTGCCTCCAACTGCCGGTGAAGGAATCGGTATTGACCGTCTGGTGATGCTGTTCACCGACTCTGCTTCAATCCGCGACGTTATTCTGTTCCCGGCGATGCGTCCCCGGGGATAAAGAGTTAAAGTATAAGGGCTGCCATCTGGCAGCCTTTTTTGTTTCAGGCTTATTTTCATTCTCAATGTGAGCTGGGATCGTCCTTATGAGCTGGTTAATACCCCAACAGAAGCGACCGCTGCCCGGTAAGCGCTGGATCAGCATTATTCTGCGTTCGCTGCACCTGACCGGTATTGCCGGGCTGGCGGGGGCCTACCTGTTCAGTCAGCCGCAGTCGGTCTGGTTTCCCTATCTGATTTTGGGTGTTGGCAGTGGTGTCCTGATGGTGGCTAAGGAGCTCTATGTGGATTCTATCTGGCTGTACCAGTTACGGGGACAATTGGTGCTGTTTAAGCTGCTGCTGCTGACCGCCGGACTCTACTGGTTTGCACAGCCGCAGGCCTGGATCTATATTGTGGTGATTCTGATTTCCGGAGTGATCTCCCATGCGCCGGGTAAGGTACGTTACTATTCCTTTATCTATGGTAAAACCCTGACCCGTGAAGTCTGGGAGGGGCGGACCGGTGTGAAGATTCGTGATTGTGGAGATAACTGAATGAACAAGGCCTGTATGATGACGCTGGAAAACTCCCCCAGCTGGCAGCCCTGGTTAAGCACTGAATTTGATGCCCCCTATATGCAGCAGTTGAAACAATTTTTGCAGAATGAGAAAGCGGCTCAAAAGACGATTTATCCACATTCAAGTCACTGGTTTCATGCGCTGGAAGTGACACCACTGGACCGGGTTAAAGTGGTGATAATCGGTCAGGATCCATACCATCAGCCGGACCAGGCTCATGGCCTCTGTTTTTCGGTGCGCCCCGGCATCAAAACACCGCCTTCGCTGGTGAATATTTATAAAGAGCTGCAAAGCGACCTGGGGGTGGCCCCGGTAAATCATGGCTATCTGGAAAGCTGGGCAAAACAGGGGGTATTGCTGCTCAATGCTGTGCTCACGGTAGAAGATTCTCAGGCCGCCTCTCATCAGGGGCGGGGCTGGGAGCAATTTACTGACCGGGTAATTGCTACTGTGAATGAACAGTGCGAGCACGTCGTCTTTCTGCTCTGGGGCAGTTATGCGCAGAAAAAAGGCGCGGTAATTGATTCCCGCCGCCACCTGGTGCTGAAATCCGCCCACCCGTCACCACTGGCTGCCTACCGGGGTTTTTTTGGCTGCAGGCATTTTAGTCAGACGAATGAGTATCTTTCGGCTAACGGTCGCAGCCCGATTGACTGGCAGCTTCCCGCAACCCCGGAGGAGGCGCTATAAGTATAGACCGCTGCTTCGCAGCTAGCCAGAACGGCGCTGCGCGCCTGCAGGTGGCTAGAAAAGAAAGAGCGTTTGAGCAAATATTAGTAGAGTAAACTGCTGATTGTGTTACGCTTTTTCTAGCGACTAACAAGCAACGTAGTTGCGTCTGGCAAGGAAAGCGAAGCTTTCCGGACTGTCGACTGAAAGGAGACCCTCTATGCCTGAAACCGTGCGTTTGAAAGTATTCCATCTCGATAATGATGCGCAGGCCTGTCTCTCCCGGCTGTTTGAGATACGTCTGGATGAGATCTGGGCGGGAGGGTTGCATACCTGTCTGGGGCAGGATATGAATCGTGCCTGCTGGTTGCGATTCCGGCTGGATGATGAGCACTGGATCGAGGTCAGTGTAGTACGACATCCGTTTAAAGACGGCTTTACCGTTGGTTGCCTGGGGGTAAAAGAGGTTAAGGCGGTTGTGCCGCGTCCGGATCAGTGCAGCTGGATCAGTCTGCCGGTGGCTGCCAGACTTGTGTCGATAGATATCTATGAGCAGCGCGAGCTGATCGATATTGTTGCTCCCGATCTGGAAATTCCTTCCGAATCACTCAACTATGATTCTCTCTTAGTTTTCCATCTGAATAATGGTTCCGCTATTATGCTGGGGATGGAGCAGGACTTTGTCGATGGCGAGCTGGTTATACTGCAGACGGATCAGCCTGAGCTACAGATAGGCCCCGGTTTGCGGTTGAGAAGAAGCCTGCCGGCTGCCAAAGGATAGAACCCGCTGCTCATCGGCTATGATCCGGGTGATTCTCTGAAAAAAAAACCGCCGAATTGGCGGTTTTTTTCGTTCCGTTGGCGCTTATGCGCGGCCGGTAAATTTGCGCTCTTCGACGTTGACTTTGATCCGGTCGCCGGTAGAGATATGTTCCGGAACCTGAACAACCAGGCCGGTCGATAGCTTGGCAGGCTTGGTCCGGGCTGTTGCAGAACCCCCCTTGATAGACGGATCAGTTTCGATGATCTCAAGTTCTACAACACCTGGCAGATCGAGGGCGACCGGTGCATCATTAACAACGATTACATGCAGTCCCTGCAGATCTTCGGTGACAAACATCAGTTCATCTTCGATAGCGTCTTTGTTCATGCTGTAAGAGGTGTAATCTTCACTGTCCATAAAGACATACTCATCGCCATCAGCGTATGAGAATGTGACGGCACGGCGTGTCAGATCAGCCAGTGTCAGCATATCTGAATCTTTAAAGGTTTCATCGATCTTGTGGTTGGTCGATACGTTATACATACGCATACGATAGAGGCTGCCACCAGCACGTCCCTGAGGGACTGAGCGCTCGATATCGCGAACAATGTAAGCTTCGCCATTAATGTCGATTGCTGCGTTTCTTTTAATTTCACTAGCTTTTGGCATGGTAACGGGTTCCAGAATAAAAATGTATGGATAGTATAATCAGGTCCATCGCCGGAAAAAATGGGGCGGTAGAAATTAACTACATAAAGATGATGTCAGTTGAGCAACTATAGCGCTATCCGGCCGGTTTAACTATGAGAGGCCTCTGCTGTATTAAAGATTTTTGCTGTGACGTTAAGCGGTATTGAGCCGTGTAAGGGAGGGGGCCTTCAGTGTATTGTCCGGCGTAATGTCTGATCATCAGCTTTTTACTGATGACCGCCGGGCTATTATGATTTTGCAATTGAGACTAAAAATCTGGCGGGTGCTGAGGCGTTTGCGAAAGACTCGAAGGCATAATCCTGCCGGGTAAAGAAAGCGCCCCTGTGACGCTCTCTTTAAGTGCTTTCTTTACCTGCTTGCTTGGCCTGCTTTATTTATCTGCAGAATCAGAGTCGCTGTGGCCGTTCAAACAGCTCAGGATCCAGTTCATAAGGCAGATTCAGACGTACCAGGGGCTGATTGTTGTCGTCCAGCGTCAGTATCGCACTGTCATCATCAAAACTGGTTTTAAGCATGACCGCCAGCAGCTCACCGCTGGTGTCTGAGTCCATTGCCGCACTCACAACGGTGCCTACCCCCGCCCGGCCGGGTGTATTGATTACTGTGCCGGCAGCGGGAGCCTTTGTCGCGGTAAATGCCAGCCGGTACATCGGCCGGTTGAGTTTGCCCCGGTGCTGCAGACGAGTTACGACTTCCTGGCCGGTATAACAGCCCTTGGAGAAACTGACCCCGTCGAAGATCTGCAGATTGGTCATTTGCGGAATAAAGGTTTCGAGCGTGTCTCTCTGCAGAGTGGGCAGGCCGCTACGGATCTCTGCCAGTTTCCAGCTGTCTGTACCGGTCAGAGACCCTGTTGTTAACAGTGTCGTCAGCAGAGGCTCTGCCTGTTGAACCGGCAACCACAGTTCAAACCGGTCACCGGGAACTCTGATCAATACTCCCTCATGGCCAGCGCTGCATTCACCGGTTTCTGCCGGAATGCTGAACCCCTGAGCCGATAGCAGAGTGGCTGCCTGCTCGCCGCAGAACCCCAGTCCGACGACCTCATCTGAAAGGTCATGGCTTTCGGCTTTTGAGAAGATCATATATTTTTTAAGGTTGGCCATCGCTGTGTCGAGAACCGGCCGTTCAGTTCGTAACCAGAAGCCGTTTTCAACCGGAAGGATGCGACTCAGGCTGACCATCGCGCCCTTAATGTTGCAGTGGGAACCCAGCAGACTCTTGCCTGCACGGACTTTTTGTACATCACAGGAAAGTTGTCCCTGCAGAAACTTCTCTGCATCAGGCCCGGTGACATCGAACAGGCCCAGATGGGTCAGCGGTGTAATGGTTGCAGAGGCATTGGTAACGGCAGCAGAAACCTGGCAATTACCCGACTCATCAACCTGAACACCCAGTGTATTAAGTGTATCTAACCAGCTCATAATAAAACCTGAAATCAAAAGTATGTAAGTACCTACTAATCAGTAGATCCCTGAGTTCTATGCTTTAATGCTTTTTCTAGCCACTAGCCAGCGTTTCATTCACGAGTCGCTGATAGCCTGTCCAAGACGAACCGGGTCATCAGCCTTGAGGGATTCCGACCATTCTATAGCGTCTTTACCAAACAGCAGGACCACGGTGGAGCCCAGCTTAAAGCGTCCCATCTCTTCGCCCTGTTGTAGTATAACCGGCTCTGTTGGCTTGCGGTGATCTGTTCGCCAGCTGTTTTTCTGCGGTGGGGCGACCTGTCCCCCCCAGACCGTTTCAATACCGGCCACAATCATCGCGCCCACCAGTATCATTGCCATCGGTCCCCGTTCTGTATCAAATATCGCCACCAGTCGCTCATTGCGGGCGAACAAATTATCGACACCTTTTGCGGTGGTCTGATTAACCGAATAGAGGTCACCTGGTACGTAGATGGTTTCCCGCAGGGTGCCGCTGACCGGCATATGTACCCGGTGGTAATCTTTGGGTGAAAGATAGATGGTGGCGAAATGGCCGTGGATAAACTGTTCCGCCAGATCCGCATGCCCTCCCAGCAGAGTGCTGAGGCCGTATCCCCGTCCTTTAGCCTGTAAAATCCGGCCATAATCGATAGCGCCGATCTGACTGATCGCTCCGTCAGCGGGCGATACTACAGCGGCATTATCGAGCGGACGCATACCCGGCTTGAGTGCGCGGGTGAAAAACGCGTTGAAATTCTCAAACTGATCGAGATCTTCTATCTGCGCTTCGGACATATTAACCTGGTATTGTCTGGCAAATGTCCTGATAAACGGTCGCTTGATCCAGTTGCAGCGGCTCTCGGCCAGGTAACCGACCGCCCGGGACAGCAGGTGTTGAGGCAGCAGGTGTTGCAGCAGAATAAACAGGGAGTCTTTCACAGTCAGGTATCCGAAAAAAGTATGTAAAAATAAAAGTTCTTATAAGAAGTACTTATAAAAAGTACTTATAAAAAGTGTTTGGCAGCAATTGTTTAAAAATATAGTCCCAATATAAGAGCCCTTCTTGAGAGCCCCTGCCAATAGACAATTCAATAAGGCTCAGGATTCAACCGGCGTATCGTCCCGGTTGCCCCACTCAAACCAGGAGCCATCGTAGCAGCGTACCTTGTCGAACCCAAGGTGTTTTGTGAACAGATAGCTCAGGCCTGAGCGACGGTGAGTCTGGCAGTGAGTGATCACCGTTTTATCCGGGGTAACCCCGAGCCCGGCCAGTTCAGCCAATATCTCTTCAGCCGGACGCAGTTGCGGGTTATCCGGGGAGATGAGTGCGCGGGTCCATTCATAATTGACGGCACCGGGAATATGCCCGCCCCGTTTTGCATTAATAACTTTTTCACCTGAATACTCTGCCGCCGAGCGTACATCGAGAACGATGTGGCTGGTATCGGCAAGATGCTCCTTAATATAGGTAATATCTGCCAGATAACCGGGTTTCAGGGTAACCGGATAATCGCTGGAGTCAGCCTGATTGACCGTTGCTTCAAGCATCTGCCCTGCACCGGTCCAGGCTGGCAGGTGCCCGTTAAGAAATGAACAGCGCTGATGACCAATGCTGTGGAGTGTCCAGATCAGGCGTCCGGCCCAGGGCCCCATCTGATCATCATAGACCACTATGTGTTTCTCCGGTGTCAGACCGATCTCACCCAGCAGGGCGCTTATCTGAGCGGGCTCCGGCATTTTATTCGGCACATCTCCGTGACCGCACAGCAGTCTGGCCGGGTCAATATGAATGGCTCCGGGTATGTGGCCTTTGAGGTAGTTTTCTGTTGACGAGAGGTCAGCAATCAGCAGGTCATTATCTGGCAAAACATTTGCCAGTTGAGTGGCAGAGATAACCAGTGGCAGATTCATTTTTTGGCTCCGGCGCGTAATTTATAGACATGATCCAGACAGCGTCCGGCGGTAGTACACAGGTCTTTGAACTTTTTATGGTGAAAGCTCTGTATCCCTTCGGGGTCATCTTCCCGGTCGGCATAGATAATGACCACCGATTTGTTGGATGCAATCAGTGACATCAACAGGTAGTCCCGGTCACTGATATGGTGGCTGAACGTGGCTGGCAGCATCACGTTGATTTGCTGACGATTCGTCTGATTAATCAGCAGACATCCCGGTTTTTCGTTAAGCCGGCTGAACAGGCTTTTAGGGCCCAGTGTATGGGTTGAATGCGGCAGGGGGTGACCATTCTCGAAGCCGGTCGCTTTGATGACCTTAAGTGTATTACTTCTGGGTGGCAGGATAATCAGAGCTGCGTGCTTCATGCCTAAGCCTTTAGTCAGCCCTATCAGCAGATCATTGAGGACCTGTGCCCCCTGGGTATAGGCGTCTCCCGGTTCTCTGAACCGCTGCATATACTGTCGGTAGATATCCTTGCTGAGAAAATCAGCCTCGGGCTCAGCGAGCGTTGCTGGCTTTTTATCCGGTGGCTGGCTTTCAGCCGCAGCGGGCTCGCTGTTTTGTCTTTCAGTCGGTTTTTCTGCTGCAGACTCCGACGCTGTTTTGTCGCGGTTTACAGCGCCGTTTTCTGATGTGCTGGTGGCAGGTGATGCTTTAGTGTCGCCCGGCTGCGATACCGATTTGACTGGCGGCAGATCAAAGAGTGTTCTGTCGGCCGATGTCAGTCTGTAGCCGGGAGACAGGTCTGAGTCCAGCATCAGCATCTCGGTTGCGGGGGAGAGTGTTCCTGGAACATAGTAGTTGCGTGACGCTAACACACAGTTCTTGTGCAGAAAGGCGAAAGTATGGTTCAGTTCGGCCCGCAGGTAATCATTAATTATGTCAATCAGGTGGAGTGTTGCTTCTTTGCCCCAGCCATAGTTTGCAGCCAGTGCCAGCCAGTTGCCCAGTTTGACCGGGAAAAACTTTTGCTGGGTCAGATGATTCAGCTGGCGTAGCTGATCGCTATCCAGACGGGGATCGCTGAGTGCCCGCTGGTGTAACTGGAGAATCATCTGTCGGTTCAGGGGAGTACTGTTTTCCAGCGTCACTCTGGCCAGAGAGGACACCGGCCAGGAGGTCAGTAGTCTTTTGGATATTTCATCGATGGTGCAGCCCAGCACCCGGGTTTCAGCCAGCTCAGGGGGGGCATTTTTTTCCCGGATCATCACCTGAATTCTGGTCATCTGCTGAGGCGCAAAATACCACAGCATCCAGTGACCTATGTTGTAAAACAGGGCTGCCAGGTAGCTCTCTTCAGCAAACATTCCACCGCGGCACTGTTTTAACCACTGGTGTACCTGAGTCGCTGCATGGTGGCTGTTGGCAACGGCGCGAAAGTACATTTTCTGGACAGTGCTGGCTGGATTCAGACGGATAGTGGGAAGGCTGTTGATAAGTTGTTCGAGTTTGTGCAAACCCAGCGAGCCGATGGCGTGATCGATACTGGTGATTTCAGACTTTTTCTCATCATGTAGCCTGCCGGCGGCCAGGGCTACATGAAAGCAGAGCAGGGGGTCACTTTTGATCAGTTTGCTCAGCTGAATAACTGAACAATTCGGATCGCTTAGTTTGCTCTGCAGTCGTCTGATAATGCTGAGCCTGACCGGTGGCTGCTTTTCGTTGAGTAAGCGATACCACTGCTCAGCATTCTGAGGGTTCTGTTGTTCGGTCATTCGTTCTTACTGTCCCGTCAGTCCTGGTTCAGGGTGTTCAGAATATGTTTGTAGCTGTTCACCCGCTGCTCGCTGATCTTACCCTCTTCGATCGCACCTTTGATAGCGCAGCCGGGCTCCTGCTCATGGTTACAGTCTCTGAATTTACAGTAACCGATAAAGGGGGCGAACTCCCTGAAGCCATCAAGGAGGTTGTGTTCATTTATGTGCCACAGCGCAAACTCACGGATTCCGGGGGAGTCGATAAGATCTCCGCCCTCCGGGAAGTGAAACAACCGGGCGGTGGTGGTGGTGTGGGTGCCCTTGCGGGTGGCTTCGGACAATGCTCCCACTTTGAGGTCTATACCCGGTAAGAGGGCGTTAATCAGTGATGATTTTCCCACGCCGGACTGACCTACAAACACACTGATGCGGTTATTCAGTTGTTCCCGCAGCGGCGCCAGTCCCTCTTTATCCATGGATGAGACCTGCATCACCTGATAGCCGATGGAACGGTAGAGGTTGATCATTGACTCTACCCGCTGACGATTTTCATCGTTGATCAGGTCGGTCTTGTTGAGCAGGATGATCGGCTCGATACCACTGAGTTCGGCGGCAACCAGATAGCGGTCAATCAGGTTGTAATGGGCCAGCGGTTCGACGGCGATGGTGATAACGATCTGGTCAATGTTTGCCGCGACCGGTTTCAGTTCACCGTGATTGTTCGGCCGCTGCAGGATCGTGGTGCGGGGCAGGGTTGCCACGACCACGCCATATTCGGCACCGGCGCGCCAGATAACCCGGTCACCGGTGACCAGAACATCCAGATTGGTGCGCATATGACAGCGAAAGATCTGTCCGGCGGCTTCGCCTTCCTGCGCTTCTACGTCAACCTGTCGGCCGAAGTGAGAGATGATCTGACCGTGTTGTTCCGGTCCCAGATCGCCTCCTTCCAGTTGCTGGTCGATATCTGAATCTTTGCGAGCTGCCCGCTGGGTGCGCTCGTCCTGAATCTTCTGTACGCGCCAGGTCTGGCGTCGGGTAAGCTTTCGTTTCGACATTTATCAGCTAATTCTGGTATAGGGGTGAATTTTTACGATGTGCTAAGGTATTCTATTAAGCAATAATTTTACAGTACTGGCACTAAGGAATACTAATATGTCACGGCAGAATAACCTGATCTGGATCGATCTTGAGATGACCGGCCTGGATCCGGAGCATGACAGAATCATCGAGATCGCAACTATCGTAACAGATTCGCAGCTGAATATTCTTGCAGAAGGACCAAATCTGGTGGTTCATCAGTCAGATAAGCTGTTAGACAGTATGGATGAATGGTGTACCAAACAGCATGGACAGTCTGGTTTGACACAGAAAGTACGGGATTCCCGGATCAGTGAGCGTCAGGCGGAGCTGGATACAATCGAGTTTATCAATGAGTATGTGGATAAGGGGGCTTCGCCGATCTGTGGTAACTCAATTGGTCAGGATCGTCGTTTTCTGGTGAAGTATATGCCGGAACTGGAGGCGTGGTTTCATTATCGCAATCTGGATGTCAGTACGATCAAAGAGCTGGCCCGGCGCTGGGCTCCTGACGTGCTGGATGGTGTCGTGAAAAAGGGCAGCCATCTGGCTCTGGATGATATTAAAGATTCAATCAATGAGCTACAGCATTATCGCAGCACTTTTTTTAATAGATAAACGGTCGCTATGTATTGCATGATGCTCCTGGTATGGGGAGCTTTCCTGGTCGTGTGAAGGCTTATCGCTGCATGCTGCGACAGGCTTCCCGGGGAGTCGAATCTGGAAACTGCTGATGATTGATGAAATAGATATCATAAACTCATTCGACCAGCCGCCTGCTGAGGAAACGCTGGCGATGTCGGTTGAGGCGCTGGATATGATTCTGCGCCTGCAGCAGGCTATTTTTACTCAGGTTGCCAGTAACGGGGATTATCTCGACACCCTGAATGCTTTGTGTCACATGGCAGAACAGCTGTTGCCTAATTCTGTTGCGTCGATCATGCTGCGGGATGAGCAGAGTGGTCTGCTCAATGTTCTGGTTGCTCCCAGCGTGCCGCAAAATGGCATCGATGCGTTGCAGGGACTGGCTCCCGGCCCGGGCAGTGGTTCTTGTGGTAATGCGGTCATGCGTAACGAGCCGGTCTTTGTCAGGGATACGTTTAATGATCCCCGCTGGCTGGGTCTCAGGCAACTGGCCAATGACTTTAATCTGTGCGCCTGCTGGTCGATGCCGGTCCGCAATAATGACGGAAAAGTCATAGGTTCTTTTGCACTCTCCTCATTCGAACACCGTTCTCCGTCAGAGTTTCATACCCGTTTACTGGATGTGGGTGCGTCAATGGTCAATATTGTTCTGACAAAGCACTATCAGGAACAGGCATTAGAGGCGCAGCGTCAGCAACTGATTACCGCTCTCGAGTATGACAGTCTGACGGCCCTCCCGAATCAGTCTAAGTTGAAAGTGCAACTGAAAAGCTGTATCGCACCGCAGTCTCTGTTGCTGATCAATCTGGATAACTTCCGCTTTATTAATACGGCTTACGGGCCATCATTTGGTGATCTGTTTCTCTGTAAAGTGGCGGAACTACTGGGCCAGCAGTTCCCGGGGGCTGAGCTGTATCGTATCAATGCAGATGAGTTTGCGCTGTATTACCGGACGCCGGTGGATCTGCAACAGCCTATAGAACAGTTCCGGGAGTACCTGTTTGGACACTCCCTGAAGATTGATGATCAGCTGTTCAGTATCACCTTTACTGCAGGAGGGGCCTCCGGACGTAGTAATCTGCTTGAACAGGCCGTGCAGGCGATGAGTCAGGCAAAAGCCCATGGCAAAAACCGTTATCATATCTATAACGCTGAACAGGATGAGCCTGATCAGGCACTGCGCCGCGAGTATATAAGCTGGAATGCTATGTTGCATCAGGCTTTGAACGAGGGGCGTGTGAAGCCTTTCTTTCAGGGCGTGCGTGACAACAGTAGTGGTCAAATTATCAGCTATGAGGCGTTGGTGCGTCTTGAGGATGGCGGCAGGATCTATACTCCGTATCACTTTCTCAATGCGGTTAAGCTGTCCGGGCTGTTTCCAACCATCAGTCGTCTGGTGATTGATAAAGGACTGGCTGAGATTGCCGGAACCGGGCTGGCCCTGTCGGTCAATATCACAGAAGATGATCTGTTGATGGAATATCTGGAAGCGTATCTGACGGAGAAAACGACAGAGTACCGGGTTGCGCCCGGGCAGGTGGTGCTGGAAATCCTGGAGGGCATCAGTGCAGTAGGTAAGAAAAACCACATCGCTCAGCTGAACAGGCTCAAAGATCTGGGGTATAAGCTGGCGATTGATGATTTTGGAACTGAATACTCCAATTTCGAAAGAATCCTTGAGCTGAATGTCGATTTTGTCAAAATCGACGCGAAATATATCAAAAATATTGATACGGATAGTAAGAGCTATGAGATTACCCGGGCGATTGTCTTCTTTGCCCGTAATGCCGGCATCAAAACAGTGGCGGAATTTGTTCATAATGATGCGGTGCAGCAGGTTGTTGAGTCTTTGGGGATTGATTACTCACAGGGCTATCTGTTCAGTGAACCGTCTCCTGTGATACTCCACCATAAAGGCATGCATGAGTAACAGATCATCAGTCGTTGTTCGTTGATTACCCTCCCATAAGAAAAGTATTCATCTTTAATTCATCTCTTTTATGTTACTTTTTGTGCAGCGCACAATAACCTGAGAGGTGTTTATGAAGCCAGTGTCTATCAATCTTGCATTGCAGGGTGGCGGTGCTCATGGGGCATTTACCTGGGGGGTGTTGGATCGTTTACTGGAAGAGTCCTGGATCAGTTACGACGGCATCAGCGGTACCAGTGCCGGGGCGATGAACGCAGTTATGCTGGCAGAAGGCTGGCGTAAAGGCGGTCGTGCAGGCGCCAGAGAACAGTTGGAGTCGTTCTGGCTGGCTGTCGCCTCCAGCGATTTATCCATCCGCTTGCCAGAGCAGCTTGAAGGCGCGGTTGCTCGCTTCTGGCTGCATGCAATGCGCTATCTTTCCCCTTATGACCTGAATCTGCTGGATATCAACCCCCTCGAAGAGCTGCTGAAAAAAGAGGTGTGCTTTGAAAAGTTGAGGCAGGATAGTCCATTCAAATTGTTTATCGCCGCGACAGAGGTGGCAACGGGAAAACTGACACTGTTCAACGAGCGTGAGCTGGATCTGCCTCATCTGCTGGCTTCGGCCTGTTTGCCTAATATTCATAAAGCGATTGAGATTGACGGAGCGTACTACTGGGATGGCGGTTTTTCCGGTAACCCGGCGGTGTTTCCATTGATCTATGAGTGTGTTGCCGATGATGTGCTGATTATCCTGCTGCAGTCATTGCAACGTGATAATTTGCCGGTTTCCGCTGAACATATTGCGGCGCGGGTCACCGAACTGGGGTTTCAAAGCACGTTTATGCGGGAGATGCGGGCGGTTACCCATATCCGCAAGTACAGCTCAGGTTCGCGCTGGCGACAGGGCTGGTCAGAGCGCAAGGTGAACGGTATGCGTTGTCACCTGCTGGAGAGCGATCCTTTGCTTGAAGGGCTTGATGGCTCAAGTAAATATGACAACAGTAAGCAGTTTCTGACCGGACTGATGGAATCCGGCCGGGAGGCTGGTGAGCGCTGGCTATCAACCCACAGTACTGATTTGGGAAAGCGGGAGAGCTGCGATCTTAAAACACTGTTTAGTTAAGCACAGTTGTTAAAAGGAAGCGGTTAATTCTGACTGGGAAGATTTCAGTCCGGCAGCTTTCCTGATCGGGGGTGAGTCAGGATAGGGGCGACGCTGTCGGCTGACCGGTTACGTAAATGCTCCAGTGCCCAGAGGGCGTGTTCTCTCACCAGAGGATCGTTTCCGTCGATCATGGTTTGTAACGCTGCCAGCACTTGTTCTCCGCCACGACTATTGCCCAGGGCGACAGCAATATTACGCTGCCAGCCACTGTAGCCAGTGCGTCTGATTGCTGATCCCTCGGTACGCTTAAGAAAGGTTTCCTCATCCCATTGTTGCAGTTCCAGCAACGAGATCCGGTCAAGATTATGCCGTGGGGTGAAATCATCTTCATCGCTGAGTCTGGCAAAGCGATTCCAGGGACAGATCAGCTGACAATCGTCACAGCCGAAGATCCGGTTGCCGATCAGTGGCCGGAACTCGGTGGGAATTGCGCCTTTCAGTTCAATGGTCAGGTATGAGATGCAGCGTCGGGCGTCCAGTTGATAGGGGGCGATAATGGCCTGGGTGGGGCATATGTCGATACAGGCCTGACACTGGCCGCAGTGCTCCTCTGTGTAAGGTGGGTCAATTGGCAGTGGCAGATCAACAAACAGCTCACCCAGCAGAAACCAGGACCCCGCCTGCCGGTTTAAGATCAGGGTATGCTTGCCCTGCCACCCCAGACCGCTGTTGCGGGCCAGTGGTCGCTCCAGAACCGGAGCGCTGTCGACAAAGGCACGATAACCGAATGCACCGACCAGAGCTTCTGTTTGTTTACCCAGTTGAGTCAGTTTCTTACGCATCACCTTGTGATAATCCCGCCCCATGGTATAGCGGGAAATATAGGCCTGGTCCGGGTTTTTCAGCACACTGATGGTTTTTGTATCAGGGGGCAGGCAGTTCATACGGACGCAGATAATGCGTTGTGTGCCTTCTGTTAGCAGGGCTGGATTGATCCGTTTATCGAAGTGATTTTCCAGATAGCTCATCTCCCCCTGATAACCTTTATCAAGCCAGGCTTTGAGGGGGTCCGCTTCAGCACTCAGGTCGGTACCGGTGATTCCGCATTGCTGAAACCCAAGGCTTAAGGCGAGCGTTTTAATCTGATCTGCCAGACTTTGCAGTATTTCAGGGTCGTATTGAGTCATCGGCACTATATAATAAAGTTAGAAAAAGCCTTTCAGAGAATATGTTATGTCACATTCTGACCTGCCGGCATCATTATACACAGCGGAACAGGCCCGTGCTCTTGATCGCATTGCGATAAATTCCGGGGTGCCGGGTTTTAAACTGATGCAGCGAGCGGGGCATGCTGCATTTGACCGGCTGCGGCAGTGCTGGCCTGACGTGCGAAAACTGACGGTGTTATGCGGCGGTGGTAATAACGGCGGCGATGGCTTTGTCGTCGCAGTGCTGGCGCACCGACAGGGGATGCAGGTGCAGCTCCTCTGTGTTGGGGGAGATGACTTTGCTGAGCGATTGTCCGGTGAGGCGCTGGAGGCCTGGGAGTGGTTGCAGAGCGAGTCAGTTACCTGGCAGCTCTACCGTGAACAGTCGTTTACCGGCGAGCTTATAGTTGACGGGTTGCTGGGTACCGGTATCTCCGGAGCGGTACGTGGTCCCTTCCGGGCCGCGATTAAGCAGATAAACCGGGCGGGGCTGCCGGTTGTCGCGCTGGATATACCATCGGGATTATGCAGTGATAGCGGGACTGTTCTTGGTGTTGCGGTAAAGGCCGATATGACGGTTACCTTTATCGGCGTTAAGCGGGGGTTGCTGACTCATCAGGGGCCGGAGTATGCCGGAGACCTGCTGTTTGATGGTCTGCGTGTGAGTGATGATGTCTATGAGTCGGTGGATGTCAGCGGGTTTATTACGGGCGCAGATGATGTCAGTCACCTGTTGCCGCCCCGCGATAAGACCGCTCATAAGGGTCGCTGTGGGCACGTGCTGGTGATTGGCGGTGACACGGGTATGGGAGGCGCGGCGATTATGGCTGCGCAGGCGGCCGGACGTTGTGGCGCCGGGCTGGTGACGGTAGCGACCCGGGCGGAACATCTGTCCGCTTTGCTAAGCCGCTATCCGGAAGCGATGGCGGTTGGTATCAGATCCGGCTCCGAGCTTGAATCCTGCATTGAGCGGGCGGATGTGCTGGTGGTGGGACCCGGGCTGGGGAAAAATGCCTGGGGAGAGCAGCTACTGATGAAGGCGATCAGTTGCCATAAACCGCTGGTTCTGGATGCTGATGCATTGAATCTTCTGACTCTTCGCCGAGAGTTTGGTCAGCTCAATGGTGAAAACTGGGTGATCACTCCTCATCCGGGGGAAGCTGCACGACTGCTTGGCTGCAGTGTGGCTGAACTGCAGGCTGACCGTTTTGCCGCAGTTGTTGAGCTGCAGGCCGCATTTGGCGGGGTGGCGTTGTTGAAAGGGCCGGGTAGTCTGAGTTTTGATGGTGATGCGTTGCACCTGAATCCTACCGGAAATCCGGGGATGGCGAGTGGGGGTATGGGAGATGTCTTGAGTGGCGTGATCGGAGCACTGATCGCTCAGGGGCTGTCTGCGGCCGATGCGACCCGGTTGGGTGCCTGGCTTCACGGCGCCTCAGCTGATCGCAGTGCGGCGCTTTATGGTGCCCGAGGTATGCAAGCGACCGATCTGTTGGCACAATTACGTTTATTGGTTAATGGTTTGTAAGGAAGGGCAGAGTGCCGCATAAATCTGATTGCAGTGTGTTCGTTGCCGATGAAGCGGCGATGGTGAAGTTTGGGCAGCAGATTGCCCGGGCAGCAAGTGGGGGAGAGGTGATCTTTCTTAACGGTGACCTAGGTATGGGGAAAACCACCCTGAGTCGGGGCGTCCTGCAGGGGTTTGGTCATCAAGGTTCGGTTAAGAGTCCTACCTATACACTGGTCGAACCCTATGAACTGGGTGATATTACGGTGTTTCATTTTGATCTCTATCGGCTGGGTGATCCTGAGGAACTCGAATATCTGGGTATCAGGGACTATTTTACCGATCAGAGCATCTGTCTGATTGAGTGGCCTGAACGGGGTGAAGGCGCGCTGCCACTGGCTGATCTGCTGCTGAATATCACCGTAGAGCAGCGGGGCCGCCGCATAAACTGGCAGGCACAGACTGAAAAAGGCCGGCAACTGGCCGATAAACTAAAAATAAGCTGATATTGCCGACAGCCTGCTGGAATGGGGCTGGCTTTAAAGGGGCTGAATTTCAAGAGGCTCAATTTCAAGAGCCTGGGTTGTAACCGCACGATGAGAAACAGAATGATACGACGAGCAGGACTGATAGTATTGCTTCTGAGCTGCTGGCTGGGGGCGGCCGGAGGTTATGCGGCTGAAGTGCACAACGTACGGGTGTGGATCGCTCCGGATCATGCACGTCTGGTGTTTGATCTATCTGCAGCGGTGCAACATAAGCTGTTTACCCTGAAAAAGCCTGATCGTATTGTTCTGGATGTGTCAGATTCGACACTGTTATCCAGTCTTGAAAGCGTTGATCTGTCCAGTAGCCCGGTGTCACTGATCCGTTCCGGCTCCCGTAATGGCGGCAAGGATCTGCGCATTGTGCTGGACCTCAAAGAACATGTGAGGCCTAAAAGTTTTGCTTTGAAACCCAATGATCAGTACGGACACCGTCTGGTACTCGACCTGTATCGCGATGCTGCCCCCGAGGCACTGCAGAAAACCGCAGTTGCGTCTGCGGACGACCCGGCAGCCTTGCGGGATATCGTGATTGCGATTGACGCCGGACACGGAGGGGAAGATCCGGGTGCTGTCGGTCCTGGGCGGGTAAAGGAGAAAACCGTGGTTCTGGGGATTGCCCGGGAACTCAGTGTGTTGCTGGAAAGGGAACGGGGTTTTCAGCCGAAACTGACCCGTGATGGCGATTACTATATCAGTCTGCGAAGCCGGACTGAGCGAGCCCGCAAGATGAATGCGGACATGTTTGTCTCGATCCATGCGGATGGTTTTCAGGATCACCGGGCCCGGGGCGCTTCTGTCTGGGTTCTGTCTCCCCGGGGAGCCAGTAGTGAGATGGGGCGCTGGCTGGCGCAGAAGGAAAACAGTGCTGATCTGATTGGTGGTGTAGGCGGTGTCAGTCTGGAAGATAAAGATGATGTGCTGGCGAAGGTTCTACTGGATATGTCGATGACGGCCAGTCGTAGCGATAGCCGGGATATCGCCCGCAGCATCCATAAAAATATGAGTATGTTTGCCAAAATGCATAAAAATCAGGTTGAGCAAGCGGGATTTGTGGTGCTGAAGTCTCCGGATATTCCTTCTATTCTGGTTGAGACCGGTTTTATCACCAATCATGATGAGGCGGCTAAACTTAAATCCAGGGCGTATCAACAGAAGATGGCTCAGGCTATTTTTGCCGGAATTAAAGCCCATTTTCTGGCTAAGCCTCCTGCGCTGACCTGGCTCGCCTGGCAGAAAGAGGGACGGGGAACGATCAGGGCGACGCCTTCCAGCTACAAGGTGATGCGGGGCGATACCCTCTCTGTTATTGCCAGCAGGAACGGTGTATCGTTGTCTGCTCTACGTAAGGCTAACGGTCTTCACGGCGCTGACCATATCCAGGTTGGCCAGGTGCTGAAGATCCCTGCCAGTTAAATAACTATTTGTAATCTGTGATATGTCCCGAATACACCTGCTGACCCCCCGGCTTGCGAACCAGATCGCTGCCGGTGAAGTTGTTGAACGCCCCGCTTCTGTTGTTAAAGAAATTCTGGAAAACAGTCTTGATGCCGGGGCTGGCCGGATTGAGCTGGATATCGAGCAGGGTGGCGTCAAGCTGATTCGTCTGCGGGACGATGGTCAGGGCATCGAGAAAGATGACCTGCCACTGGCCCTGAGTCGTCACGCTACCAGTAAAATACTCAATCTTGATGATCTTGAAGCGGTGCAAAGTCTCGGGTTCCGGGGTGAAGCGCTGGCCTCGATAAGTTCGGTGTCCCGTCTGACTCTCACCTCACGTACAGCCGATCAGGATGCCGGCTGGCAGGTGCGGACAGAGGGGCGGGATATGGTCGCTGAGGTCTCGCCCTCGGCCCATCCTCAGGGCTCAACCGTTGAAGTGCGGGATCTGTTTTTTAATACTCCGGCGCGGCGTAAGTTTCTCAAGACCGAAAAAACTGAGTTTAAACACCTTGAAGAAGTAGTTAAGCGGCTGGCACTGAGCCGGTTTGATGTTGGTTTTACGCTGCGTCATAACCAGAAAGTGATCCATCAACTGCGCCCGGCTGTCAGTGAAACTGAGCAGGAGCGACGTATCTCTACCCTGCTGTCACCGGCGTTTATTGAAAACGCTATGAAGGTGGATGTCAGCGCGGAAGCATCCGGCCTCCGGTTGTGGGGCTGGGTGGCGCTGCCAACCTTCTCCCGCAGCCAGGCCGATCTGCAGTATTTCTTTGTAAATGGACGGATTATCCGCGATAAAGTGGTTGCTCATGCGTTGCGTCAGGCCTATCAGGATGTGCTCTATCATGGGCGCCACCCTGCCTATGTGCTTTATATGGAGCTGGATCCGAAGCTGGTGGATGTGAATGTGCACCCCACCAAACATGAGGTACGCTTTCGTGAGACCCGTCTGGTGCACGATTTTATCTTCCGTACCACTCACCGGGTTATCGCTGATATACGGCCGGAACACGGTGTGGAACCCGCCATCTCCGGTGCGGCGGCCAGCGCCCTGTTAAGTGCAGTCCCGGGGCAGTCGCTGTCACCGCAGAGTTTTGAGCAGAGTCGCATGCCGCTGCATCAGTTACAGCAGGATGCTGGCCGCTCATCAGGCTCAGGCTTCACCGCTGATGGTCGGTATCAGGCTGATCGTCCTGCGGTGGGTCAGGTGCGTGATCAGATTTCCGGTTATGGCGCACTCCATCCTCAGCAGGGCATGTCTGATACCCAGCCTGCCGTGCCAATGGCTCAGTCTGATGATACAGAGTGTCCGCCGTTGGGGTACGCCATTGCGCAGTTGCACGGTGTTTTTGTGCTGGCGCAGAATGATGCCGGGCTGGTAGTGGTTGATATGCACGCCGCCCATGAACGGGTTGTTTATGAACGGATGAAGCTGGCCTGTGAAGCAGAAGGGGTGCGCAGTCAGCCGTTGCTGGTGCCGGTGAGCATGGCGGTCAGCTCCATGGAAGCTGACTGCGCGGAAGAGCAGGCTGAGGTGTTTACGAAACTGGGCTTTGAAATCGCCCGTATGGGGGAGGAAACCCTGGTGGTACGGCAGGTTCCGGTGGCGCTGGCCAGTGCTGATATCAATAAACTGATTCTCGATGTGCTGGGCGATATGGTGCAGTTTGGTACCAGTCTGAAGATTCAGCATCATACCAATGAATTGCTGGCGACGATGGCTTGTCATGGTTCTGTGCGCGCCAACCGGCAACTGACTATTCCTGAGATGAACGCATTGTTGCGGGATATGGAGCGTACCGAACGGAGTGGACAGTGTAACCACGGTCGTCCGACCTGGACACAGATGTCGATGAATGATCTCGATAGTCTGTTTATGCGGGGACAGTAGTTTGAGCGAACAGAAATTACCGCCGGCTATTTTTTTGATGGGGCCAACCGCCTCGGGTAAAACCGATCTGGCAATGGCGCTGTGTGATCATCTGCCCTGTGACATCATTAGTGTCGATTCGGCGATGATCTACCGGGATATGAATATCGGCACAGCGACCCCCGATGCGGAGTTTTTATCCCGCTATCCGCATCGGCTGGTGGATATTCTTGATCCGGCTGAGAGTTATTCGGCGGCCGATTTCAGGACCGATGCCCTGCGTGAGATGGCTGAGATCACTGCTGCAGGCAAAATACCTCTGCTGGTGGGCGGGACCATGCTCTATTATCAGGCGCTACTGAAAGGGCTGGCGACCCTGCCCCAGGCGGATCAGGCCATTCGTGACCGGCTGCTACAGGAGGCGGCCGAGCATGGCTGGGAATACCTGCATCAGCGTTTGCAGCAGGTTGATCCTGTCGCGGCGCAGCGGATTCATCCCAATGATCCGCAGCGGATGCAGCGGGCTCTGGAGGTTTACGAACTGACCGGCCGGTCGATGACCGAGATGTGGCTGGAACAGGAATCGCAACGACTGCCTTATAACGTCACTCAGCTCTGTGTTATGCCCGGTGAGCGTAAAGTTCTTCATGAACGTATTGAGAAACGCTTCCAGATTATGCTCGGGCAGGGATTTGAAGAAGAGGTTCGGGCGCTTTGGGAACGGGGTGATCTGAATCTGCAGATGCCCTCGGTTCGTTGTGTCGGATACAGACAGATGTGGGAGTATTTTGAGGGGCGGTGGGATTACCCGACCATGATCGAAAAAAGTGTCATCGCGACGCGACAATTGGCCAAACGACAGGTCACCTGGCTGCGCAGTTGGGATAATCTGAACAATTTTGAATCTGCAGACCTTAATTTAACTAAGAATGCCTTGAAATTGTTGGATGGGATCATTATATAATGCAGTACTGAAAAAAATTATTTTTGGGCTGTCCGGCTTTTTTGCGACAGCGTTATGTATCGCGGGATAAAATTATACCCCGAAAGCGGTGCACCACTTACTCATGGGAAGGAGCTTCCAATGTCAAAAGGGCAATCATTACAAGACCCTTATCTGAACGTACTGCGCAAAGAGCGCGTACCTGTTTCGATTTTTCTTGTAAACGGTATCAAACTTCAAGGGCAGATTGAGTCATTCGACCAGTTTGTGATTTTGTTGAAAAACACTGTCAGCCAGATGGTTTACAAGCACGCAATTTCTACTGTGGTTCCAGCCCGTCCGGTAAAACTACCGCAGGGTGATGAATCGACTGACTGAGGTATTCATTGTTCTTTGAGCGCCCTGAGTCTGGCGAATGCGCCATTCTTGTTCATATCGATATGGCAGATGAAGTGGACCGCGAAAGTCCTAAAGAGCTCGAAGAGCTCGCTTTGTCTGCTGGTGCAGATCCGGTTGCCTTTCTAACCGGCTCTCGCAGTCTTCCTAATCCTAAAACGTTTATCGGCTCTGGTAAGGTACAAGAGCTGAAGGATCTTGTGCGCCTGCATGACGCTGAGCTGGTTATTTTTAATCACAGCTTAAGCCCTGGCCAGGAACGCAATATTGAGCGTGAAATTGAATGCCGTGTACTTGATCGTACCGGCCTTATCCTGGATATTTTTGCCCAGCGTGCCCGCACCCATGAAGGTAAACTTCAGGTTGAACTCGCGCAGCTGGAGCATATGTCGACCCGGTTGGTGCGGGGCTGGACCCACCTTGAACGACAAAAGGGTGGTATTGGTCTGCGGGGGCCGGGTGAAACCCAGCTGGAAACCGACCGCCGATTGCTGCGGGCACGGATTAAAAACATTCTCAAACGGCTGGAAAAGGTGCGTAAGCAGCGCGAGCAGGGACGTCGTGCCCGCAGCCGTTCAGAGGTGCCGACTATTTCGCTGGTGGGTTATACCAACGCCGGTAAATCAACGCTGTTTAATCGCATCACTCATGCACACGTATATGCTGCAGATCAGTTGTTTGCGACGCTGGACCCTACTCTGCGCCGGATTGATCTGGCTGATGTGGGACCGGCGATTCTGGCGGATACGGTAGGTTTTATACGCCATCTTCCTCACAAGCTTGTCGAAGCGTTCCGTGCTACTCTGCAGGAAACCATCGAGGCTGACCTGCTGCTACATGTTATCGATGCCTACGATGAGGATCGTCAGTCTCATATGGATGAAGTGCATTCTGTTCTGAAAGAGATCGGTGCAGATGAGGTGCTGACCCTCGAAGTCTATAACAAAATCGATATGCTTGAGCGGGCTGAAGCCCGCATCGACCGAAACGATGAAGGTAAGCCTGTACGGGTCTGGTTGTCTGCGGTATCGGGTGAAGGTATTGACCTGCTGTTTCAGGCAATTACTGAGTTGCTGGTCGGGGATATTTTTCATGAACAGCTGAGTCTGGGGCCGGAAGAGGGTGGTTTGCGTGCTCAGCTCTATGCTCAGGGGGCTGTTCTGAATGAGGCGGTGGATGATCAGGGAATTATTGATCTGGAGGTACGTATCCAGAAAAAAGATCTGCTGCAGCTATTAAGTCGTATGAATATAGCACCGGAGCGCTATCTGGGTGCTAATGTAAAGAAACCCGAGTGGTTGCATAGTTAAGTTATGCTGCTTACAATTTTTTAATGATTTAAACAGTTCTATAACGGAGTACAGTATGGCTTGGAATGAGCCTGGTGGTAACGGGAATAATCAGGACCCCTGGAATAACGGCGGTGATCGTCGCGGCGGTGGTAAAAAAGATCAGGGTCCACCTGATCTTGACGAAGCGCTGCAGAAACTGCAGGAAAAGCTGAACGGTATCTTCGGCAAAGGTGGCAGCAAGGGCGGCGGTGGTTCCGGTCCGTCAGCCGGCTCATCGGCTGGTTTGCTGGTAGTTGTTGCCGTGGTAATGCTGGTCGGCTGGGCGGTGATGGGTTTTTACACCGTGGATCAGCAGGAGCGGGGCGTTGTACTGCGTCTGGGTAAATATCAGGAAACGGTGATGCCGGGTCTGCAGTGGAATCCACCGCTGATCGATAATGTTATCACCACGAATGTTACCCGGGTAAGTGCCTACGAGCACCGTTCACTGATGCTGACTGAGGATGAGAATATCGTCGATGTGAGTATGACCGTTCAGTATGTCATCTCTGATCCTGTTAATTACGCCCTGAAAGTTCGCGATCCTAATGTTAGTTTGCAACATGCTTCTGAATCGGCACTGCGGCACACGGTTGGGTCATCTGAGATGAACTCTATTCTGACAGCGGGTCGTGAGGTTCTGGGTAGTGATGTGAAGGAACGCCTGCAGAACTATATGGATGGTTATCAGACGGGTTTGCGGATCACTCAGATCAATATCAAGGAAGCGAAAGCACCTTCCCAGGTCCAGGATGCGTTCGATGACGTGATCAAGGCTCGTGAGGATGAGCAGCGTTCTATTAACCAGTCTGAATCTTACCGTAACGGTATTGTCCCTGAGGCGCGTGGTAATGCTCAGCGGATGAAGGAAGAGGCTAATGGTTACCGGGAGCGGGTTGTTGCTCAGGCAGAGGGTGATGCAAAACGTTTTGTCTCGCTGCTGACTGAATATCAGAAAGCGCCTGAAGTGACTCGTGAGCGTCTCT
This sequence comes from Oceanospirillales bacterium, assembly GCA_018223185.1. GTDB lineage: Bacteria > Pseudomonadota > Gammaproteobacteria > Pseudomonadales > Balneatricaceae > Amphritea. Next base: position 310,817 of record JAAEYW010000003.1, read on the forward strand.
ACCTGGATGCGATGGAAACTGTGTATGCGAACAACTCGAAAGTGTTGGTCGATGTTGAGGGTGGCAACAATATGATGTATCTGCCACTGGATAAGCTGGCAGAAAGCCGGCCCCGGGCTGCAACCAGCAGTAGTTCAGGTCGTTTGAGTAGTTCTGAACTGCGCGATGTGACTAATCAGGTTATTGAACAGCTTCGTCAGCGCCAGCAATCGACATCACGGGAGGTACGCTAATGTCAGGTAAATCTATGACGGGACTTGTGATCGCGCTGTTACTTATCGTGGTTGGCTTTAACTCCCTGTATATCATCAAAGAGACTGATCGGGCGGTGCTGCTGAAGTTCGGTGAGATTGTAAATCCGGATATCAAACCGGGTCTGCATGTTCGCTGGCCGATTATCAACAAGGTTCGTAAATTCGATGGTCGGGTGCAGACTCTGGATGCTCAGCCGCAGTCATACCTGACTGTGGAGAAGAAGCGACTGATCGTTGACTCGTTCATTAAGTGGCGTGTGACCGATCCGCAGAAATACTACACCGCTACTTCAGGTGATGAGTATAAAGCGGCAGAACTGCTGTTTCCGAACGTTGATGCCGGCCTTCGAAATCAGTTTGGTGAGCGTACCCTGACAGAAGTTGTCTCCGGTGAGCGTGATGAACTGATGCTTGAGCTGGTGAATGCATTGAGTGTTCAGACCAAGGAAGAGCTGGGTATTGAGATGATCGATATTCGCGTCAAGAAGATCGATCTGCCGCAGGAAGTGTCTGCCTCTGTATATGAGCGGATGCGTACTGAACGTGAGCGTGAAGCCCGTGAGCTGCGCTCCCGTGGTAAGGAGCTTGCCGAAGGTATCCAGGCGGATGCTGATCGTCAGAAAGCGGTTATTGAGGCAAATGCGTACCGTGATGCTCAGCAGGTTCGTGGTGAGGGTGATGCCATGGCCGCCAAAATATACGCTGAAGCCTATACTAAAGACTCTGAGTTCTATGCCTTTTATCGTAGTCTGAATGCGTATAAAGAAGCGTTTAATCAGCAGGGTGATATCATGGTGCTCAAGCCTGATAGTGATTTCTTCCGCTATCTGGGAAATTCCAAGGGTAAGTGATCGCTATACGTCAATTGTCGTATAAAAAATCCACGGAATAGGCTCACTAAATGACCTGTTCCGTGGTAGAATTCATCAACCGGGTTTTGACCCGGTTTTTTTATGTGGCGGCCGTGCCGTTGTGTTGAGGTGGGTAATGAATTCTGAGCTCTGGCATCCGTTACTGATCGGCTTTTGTCTGATGCTGGTGATGGAAGGAATCATTCCTTTCCTCTATCCGCAGCGCTGGCGTAATCTGGTTAATCAGCTGGCACTGGTGAGTAACCGGGGGCTGCGTATAACTGGTTTTGTAAGTATGATGACTGGCGTCATCCTGCTTTATATATTTAACTGATCCACTGTATTTCGGAGAGTTACATGTCGTTGGCAGAACGCTGGTTGTTACCAGACGGCGTCAAAGAGGTGCTGCCGCCTCGGGCACAGAAGGTAGAGGCAGCGCGGCGGCGCCTGCTGGATCTGTATGATACCTGGGGTTATGAGCTGGTGATGACTCCACTGATCGAGCACCTGGATTCTCTGCTTGTTGGAGTGGGGCGCGATCTGGAGTTGAATACTTTTAAAGTCACTGATCAGCTGACTGGGCGGATGCTGGGCATTCGCGCAGATATTACTCAGCAGGTGGCCCGTATTGATGCGAATCATCTGAATAATCAGGGTCCGGTTCGTTTTTGTTACTGCAGTACTGTGTTGCACACGCTGCCGGCTAATCCGCTGGCGTCCCGAAATCCACTGCAGGTGGGTGCTGAGCTATTTGGTCATTCCGGTGTTGCCAGTGATGTCGAAATCATCTCGCTGATGGTGGAAACTCTGAATGCGATGCAGGTCAATCAGGATCTGAGTCTCGATCTTGGTCACGTGGGTATTTACCGTGGCCTGATGGGTGAGGCTGCTTTGAGTGCGGATCAGGAAACTGAGTACTTTGAGTTGCTTCAGCGTAAAGATCTGCCTGAGATCGCGCGATTCCTGGCTGGTTCGGGTTTTTCTGACAGCGTTAAGGCGCATCTGACTATACTGCCAACCTTGCATGGCGGGCGTGAAGTGTTGCAGAAAGCTCGGGTCTGTTTTGCTGATGTTGAAACATCGATTATTGAAGCGCTGGACTATCTGGATGCCCTTGCGGAACAGATATCGCGGCGTTATCCGCAGCTTGATCTCTATTTTGATCTGAGTGAGCTTCGGGGATATAACTACCATACCGGTGTGGTTTTTGCGGCCTATGTTCCGGCATTCGGGCAAGCAGTTGCCAAGGGTGGTCGTTATGATGAAGTGGGGCGCGATTTTGGTCGTGCCCGTCCGGCAACCGGATTCAGTGCCGATCTGAAAACTCTTGTTGAGTTATCATCTGTGCAGGAAAAAACTGCACGTAAAGTGGTGCGGGTGCCGGCTGTTGATGATTCTGCAGCTCTGGACGCTGTGGCTAAGCTGAGAGCTCAGGGGGAGCGTGTTGTGCCGATGCTGGATGAGGCTGTTGTGGAAGATGCGCAACAGTTTACGCATCAGTTGGTGCAACAGGATGGAACTTGGGTTCTCGAGAGCCTGTAAATTTTTTGATTGATTAAACGCTAGAGACAACCAATGGGCAAAAACGTAGTTGTTTTAGGAACGCAGTGGGGCGACGAAGGTAAAGGTAAAATCGTCGACCTGTTAACAGATCAGGCATCTGCCGTGGCTCGCTTTCAGGGCGGTCATAACGCAGGTCATACGCTGGTTATTGATGGTGAGAAGACGGTGCTGCACCTGATTCCGTCAGGTATCCTGCGTGAGAATGTACTCTGCATGATCGGTAACGGTGTGGTGTTGTCACCGGAAGCGCTGCTGAAAGAGATTGATGAGCTGGAGGGTCGGGGCGTACCTGTGCGTGAACGTCTTCGTCTGAGTCCGGCATGTACGCTGATTCTGCCATACCATGTAGCACTTGATCAGGCGCGTGAGCTTGCCCGTGGTGAAGCTAAGATCGGTACTACTGGTCGCGGTATCGGGCCTGCTTATGAAGATAAGGTCGCGCGTCGTGGTTTGCGTGTGGATGATCTGATGAATCCGGAGCGTTTTGCGGTTAAGCTCAAAGAGGTGATGGAATATCACAACTTTATGCTGCAGAACTACTATAAAGTCGAGCCGATCAGCTATGAGGCTGTACTGGAAGAGGCACTGCGGATGGCTGAGGTAATGCGGCCGATGGTTGCTGATGTGACTGCTAAGTTGCATGAGTACCGTGAGCGTGGTGAAAATATCATGTTTGAAGGTGCTCAGGGGTCTCTGCTGGATATTGATCACGGTACTTATCCCTTTGTCACTTCATCAAATACGACAGCTGGCGGAACCTCTACCGGTAGCGGTTTTGGCCCGCTGTATCTGGATTATGTTCTGGGTATTACCAAGGCTTATACCACGCGTGTGGGTTCGGGTCCTTTCCCGACTGAGCTGGGTTGTGATGTTGGTGCCCGTCTGGCAGAGCGTGGCCACGAATTTGGTGCTACTACAGGTCGTGCCCGTCGCTGTGGCTGGTTTGATGCGGTTGCACTCAAGCATGCGATTCAGATTAACTCTGTGTCCGGTATCTGTCTGACTAAGCTTGATGTGCTGGATGGTCTGGAAACAATCGAGATCTGTATCGGCTATAAAGATGCACAGGGAAATGTTGTTACCTCTTTGAGTGGTAGTGAAGATTATGAGGCAGTTGAGCCGGTGTATGAATCTATGCCGGGCTGGACTGAATCTACTCTGGGAGCTAAGACTCTGGATGAGTTGCCTGCAACTGCGGTTGCTTATATTAAGCGTCTGGAAGAGCTGACCGGTGCGCCGATTGATATTATCTCTACCGGCCCTGACCGGGTGGAGACTATCGTGCTGCGTCATCCGTTTGATGTCTGATCGCTTTCTTTGAAAAAAACCGGCGATATGCCGGTTTTTTTGTGCCTGAAATATAATCTGTAAATGAAAAAAAACCGGGCAATGCCCGGTTTTTTATGACAGCGGTCGCTGTGAGTGTTCGGTTGTCTGCTTACTTGAGGGCGTCATTCAGTGCCGGACGAATATTCTGCAGCAGGGCTTTCAGAATTTTCGGGTTGCCGGCGACAAGGTTTCCAGAACTCATGTAGTTGTTGTTGCCGGTAAAATCTGACAACAGGCCGCCAGCTTCCTGAATCATCAGCGTTCCTGCTTCCATCTCCCACTGGTTCAGGCCGATCTGGAAAAAACCATCCAGTCGCCCTGCAGCGGTGTACGCCAGATTCAGGGCAGGTGAACCGCCGCTGTAGATGCTGCCGCTTTCCAGGGTGATATTTTTGAAGATCTGCTGGAAGCTGTCCAGATGTGCTTTGTCGCTGCTGCGGCCAAAGTATCCGCTGCCGATAAGTGAGTTATCCAGTAGTTTTCGGTTGCTGACCCGAAGGCGTTTGCCATTCAGTTGAGCGCCTCTGCCCCGGCTGGCGGTAAACTCTTCACCGGTAATCGGGTTGAGGATGATGGCATGTTCAAGTTTACCACGCTGGTGGCAGGCAATGCTCAGGGCAAAGACCGGCAGGGCGTTGGAGAAGTTTGAAATGCTGTCAATCGGATTCACTGTCCAGATGACGTCGCAAACCCTGTCTTCTGGTTTGTGTATACCGGTATATTCACCGTTGATCTGATGCTCGGGATACGCCTTATGGATCGCGTTAACGATAGTGCGTTCAGCTTGTTTGCAGGTGTCTTCGAGAAACTCGATAACACTTGATTGTTCAGATTTGATCAGATCAAGTCGTTCGACTGAACGGGCGATCTGTTCACCTGCGACGCGTGCCCCGCGCAGGGCAATATTAACCATCGGTTGCATCTGTAAATACCAGTAAGGGTAGCAAAACGGGCATTATACAAAACAGTTGCCATATAAAGAACAGTCCGGGATTAATAGTTGCTAAATATCTGATAAAATATGCCCCTTTTTTGAGTGGGCGGGTTCAAAATGCTGGAAAATGTCCGAATCGTGCTGGTCAATACGAGCCATCCGGGGAATATCGGTGGTGTTGCCCGGGCGATGAAAAATATGGGGCTGTCCGCTCTTTGTCTGGTGAAGCCAGGATTGTTTCCTCATCCTGATGCTGAGGCGCGGGCATCCGGGGCCGGAGATATCCTCGCGCAGGCGATGGTGGTGGATACGCTTGAAGATGCGTTGGCTGATTGTCATCTGGTGGTGGGTACGAGTGCCCGAAGCCGGACGATTCCCTGGCCTCTGGTTAACCCGCGGGAACTTGCAGCGATTGTATCGCCTCTGCCGGAAACGACCCGGGTTGCCATTGTGTTCGGGCGGGAAGACCGGGGGCTGACGAATGAGGAGTTGCAGCGTTGTCATCAGCATGTGCATATTCCTGTAGATGAGCGGTTTAGCTCGCTGAACCTCGCTGCAGCGGTGCAGGTGATCAGTTATGAGCTGCGTATGGCTAAAGTCTTTGGTGCGGAGGATGTGAAACCGCGCTGGGGTACTGAGTGGGATGTGGAGCTGGCAGATGGGCGTGAGCTTGAGCTGATGTTTGATCATCTTGAGCAGACGCTGACTGAAATTGATTTTCTGGATCCGGATAAACCAAGAAATCTGATGCCAAGGTTGCGGCGTCTGATTTTGCGGGCGGTACCTGATAAGATAGAGGTCAATGTGCTCAGGGGTATGCTGACTGCAATTCAGAAGCGTAAGCGTAGTTAAATGCTGCGTACGGGTTGCGGTTGCCGGTCTGGGTATAGTTGACTGTTTTAGTCGGTTTAATAGTTGACCAAAATAGTTGGTTATTGCATAATGCAGTCAGCTTCGTTGAACCACGAAGAATGACGGAGAGATTGGTAATGCGATTAACTACAAAAGGCCGCTATGCGGTGACAGCAATGCTTGATCTGGCAATACATGCCGGAAAAGGACCTGTAAGTCTGGCAGATATTTCCGAGCGTCAGGGGATCTCCCTGTCCTATCTTGAACAGCTGTTTGCTAAGCTGCGGCGTAATGAACTGGTACGCAGTGTACGCGGTCCTGGTGGTGGTTACCAGCTTAACCGTGAGCAGCAGGATATAGATGTTGCTCAGGTTATTGACGCTGTAAATGAGTCAGTTGATGCTACAGGTTGTGGCCACACTGGCAATTGTCAGGACGGCAATGTTTGTCTTACGCATCATCTTTGGTGTGATCTGAGTAGTCAGATTCATGCATTTTTAAGTCAGATATCACTGGCTGATCTGATGGAAAGGAATGACGTTCGCAGCGTTGCCGAGCGGCAGGGTCGAGGGCATATAGCGTCATTTGAAGATTCACTTATTTCCGCAAAAGTAACAGCCTGAGCTGCGGTTCAGGTTTTTGGAGAAGTATAGACAATGAAATTACCAATCTACTTTGATTATTCTGCTACTACACCGGTAGATCCCCGGGTTGCAGACAAAATGATTGAGTGTCTCACAATGGACGGTAATTTCGGTAACCCGGCATCCCGTTCTCATGTGTACGGATGGAAGGCTGAAGAGGCTGTTGAAACAGCGCGCCGTCAGGTTGCTGATCTGCTCAATGCAGACCCCCGGGAGATCGTATGGACCTCTGGTGCGACTGAGTCTGATAATCTGGCGATTAAAGGTGTAGCGCACTTTTATCAAAAGAAAGGTAAGCACATCATCACCTCCAAAATTGAGCATAAGGCGGTACTGGATACCTGTCGCCAGCTGGAGCGTGAAGGGTTTGAAGTGACATATCTTGATCCGGATAAAGACGGTGTTATTCACCCAGAAGCGGTTGCAGCTGCATTGCGTGAAGATACTATTCTGGTGTCTTTAATGCATGTGAATAACGAAATCGGTGTGATCAACGATATCGCAGCCATCGGTGAGATTACCCGGGCTAATGGTGTTTTGTTGCACGTAGATGCGGCCCAGAGTGCCGGTAAGATTGATATCGATGTTGAGACGATGAAGGTCGATCTGATCTCTCTTTCAGCACATAAAATGTACGGTCCAAAAGGGATGGGCGCACTCTATGTTCGCCGTAAACCGCGGGTTCGTCTGGAAGCTCAGATGCATGGCGGCGGTCATGAGCGCGGCATGCGTTCCGGTACGCTGGCAACTCATCAGATTGTTGGTATGGGCGAAGCTGCAGCGATTGCTAAGGCTGAGATGCACCAGGAGAGTGAGCGTATTACTGCGTTGAGAAAGCGGTTCTGGGATGGTCTTTCTGATATGGAAGAGATCTACCTGAACGGTTCAGAAAATCAGCGCTATATCGGTAATATGAATGTCAGCTTCAACTATGTTGAGGGTGAATCTCTGCTGATGTCGCTTAAAGATCTTGCGGTTTCTTCCGGATCGGCCTGTACCTCTGCGAGTCTGGAGCCTTCTTATGTGTTGCGGGCGCTGGGACTGAATGATGAGATGGCGCATAGTTCTATCCGCTTCTCAATCGGTCGTTTCACGACTGAAGAAGATATTGATCGGGCTGTTGAAGAAATTCGCACGGCCGTAGGTAAGCTCCGTGAACTTTCTCCTTTGTGGGATATGTATAAAGACGGTGTGGATTTAAGCAAAGTTGAATGGGTTCACCATTAATCTTTATCGGGTGAATACTGCTTTAGGAGGTCGTTATGGCTTATAGTGAACAGGTTATCGATCATTACGAAAATCCTCGTAATGTTGGCAAAATGAATGACCAGGACGATAACATCGGTACTGGTATGGTTGGAGCTCCGGCCTGTGGTGACGTTATGCGTCTGCAGATTAAGGTTAGTGACGATGGTATTATTGAAGATGCCAAGTTTAAGACCTACGGTTGCGGTTCCGCTATCGCTTCCAGTTCTCTGGTTACCGAGTGGGTAAAGGGGATGACGCTGGATCAGGCGCAGGAACTGAAAAACACTAGGATCGCCGAAGAGCTGGCGCTTCCGCCGGTTAAGATTCACTGCTCAGTACTGGCAGAAGATGCGATCAAAGCGGCGGTTGCCGATTACAAAGAAAAACAGGCGAAGAAGTAATAACTGAGCTAAGGGCTCGATGGAGTAAACGGATTCATGGCAATTACAATGACACCGGCAGCGTCTGATCATGTCAGCAAATATCTCAAAACCCGCGGTCATGGATTTGGCGTCCGGCTGGGTGTTCGCACCTCAGGCTGTTCTGGTATGGCTTATGTGTTGGAATTTGTTGATGATATTCAGGACGAAGATCAGGTATTTGAGTCTGACGGTGTAAATGTTGTTATCGATCCTAAAAGTCTGCTTTATCTGGATGGCACCGAGCTCGATTTTGTTAAAGAGGGCTTGAATGAGGGCTTTAAGTTTAATAACCCGAACGTCAAAAACGAATGCGGTTGCGGCGAAAGCTTTAATATCTGAGTCCTTTGTTATCATGGCGCTTGTTTGTCAGAGCGCTGTGGTAATGTATAACACTTCTTTTTCACCTGCTGGTTAGATGATGGATATTTCTCAGAACTATTTTGAATTCTTAGCTCTGCCGGTGACGTATCAGCTGGACCTTCAGGCTCTTGCTGAACGAAGCCGGGAGTTGCAAAAAACCTTGCACCCGGATCGCTTTTCACATTTGTCTGATCGGGAGCGCAGGCTTTCTGTTCAATATACAGCTTATCTTAATGAGGCTGTGTCGACGCTGAAAAAGCCTCTCTCCCGTGCGCAGTACCTGTTGAAGCTGGAGGGGCTTGATACCTTCTCTGAAACCCAGCAGCAGCTTGCCCCGATGTTTCTTATGCAGCAGATGGAGTTGCGTGAGTCGCTTGAGGACGTTGTAGGCGCAACGGATTCGGAGGCTGAGCTGGAAGCGCTTCGGATGGCGGTTGAGCGAGAACTGCTATCGCTGCGCGAGCAGTTTGATGCGTACTATCAACAATCGACACCTTCAGCCTTCGAGGCAGCCGCGGTCTGTGTCAGAAAGATGCAGTTTTTTGATAAGCTGGGCCGTGAGATTGAGGCTCTGGAAGATCAACTTTTCGACGAATAAAAAAACTATGGCGTTATTGCAGATTGCAGAACCGGGACAAAGTCCTGAGCCCCACAAGCGAAAGCTTGCTGTGGGCATTGATTTAGGAACAACCAATTCGCTGGTAGCTGCTGTACGCAGTGGCGAATCAACCACCCTTCCTGATGAGGGGGGGAGTCATCTGCTGCCCTCTGTTGTGCGTTATACCGAGCAGGGAGTGGTTGTTGGTCAGGCTGCACTGTCAAAAGCATCGGTAGATCCGTTTAACACCATTGTATCGGTTAAGCGTCTGATGGGTCGGGGTGTTGATGATCTGAAAGGGCTTGAGGGTGAAGCGGTGTACCGTTTTGCTGAGCGGGATGGCGGAATGCCATATTTGCAGACCGTGGCCGGGGATAAAAGTCCGGTTGAGGTGTCTGCTGAAATTCTCAGAACGCTCAAATCCCGTGCGCGGGCTTCGTTGGAAGGTGAGCTGGAGGGTGCGGTTATTACCGTTCCGGCTTATTTTGATGATGCTCAGCGACAGGCAACCAAAGACGCCGCTCAGCTGGCTGGTATTAGGGTGCTGCGTTTGCTCAACGAGCCCACTGCTGCTGCAGTGGCCTATGGTCTTGATAAGGCTGCTGAAGGGGTTATTGCTGTCTTTGATCTGGGCGGTGGTACCTTTGATATCTCTATTTTGCGTTTGAATAAAGGTGTTTTTGAGGTTCTGGCAACGGGTGGTGATAGCGCCCTGGGTGGTGATGATTTCGATCTGGCGCTGGCGCGCTGGTTCCTCGATCAGCTTGGCGGTAAAGAGGTGATTGCCGGTGAGTCCCGCTATTTGACTGAGAAAGCTCGTTGGGTGAAAGAGAAGCTGACGGATAATCAAAGTGTTGTTGTTGATCTTGATCATGCAGGGCAGAAGATCTCTTTAACGGTCTCCCGGGAGTTGTTTGATGGTCTGGTTGAGCCTCTGGTCGGTAAAACAATTCGCGCCTGTCGCCGGGCGCTGAAGGATGCTGCTATCAGTATCGAAGAGGTTCAGGATGTTGTAATGGTCGGCGGTAGTACCCGTGTGCCGGTTGTGCGTGAGCGGGTAGAGCAGTTTTATGGTCGTGCCCCGCGAATCGACATTGATCCCGACCGGGTGGTGGCTGTAGGTGCGGCTATTCAGGCAGATGTGCTGGCCGGTAATAAGCCTGACAGCGAGATGCTGTTGCTGGATGTGCTGCCGCTTTCGCTGGGGCTTGAAACGATGGGTGGGTTGGCGGAGAAGGTTATTCACCGCAACACGTCGATTCCGGTTGCCCGGGCACAGGAGTTTACCACCTATCAGGATGGCCAGACTGCCATGATGATTCATGTGGTTCAGGGGGAGCGGGAGCTGGTTGAAGATTGTCGCTCGCTGGCTCAGTTTGTTCTGCGGGGTATTCCTCCGATGGCTGCTGGCGCTGCTAAAATCAGGGTTGCTTTTCAGGTTGATGCGGATGGTTTGCTGGGGGTCTCAGCAAAAGAGTTGTCCACTGGTGTTGAAAGCGAAATCCAGGTTAAGCCGTCTTATGGGCTGGGTGATAATGAGATTGCTGAGATGCTGAAGGCCTCCTACAGCTTTGCTGAAGATGATATGCAGTTACGTCATCTGCGAGAACAGCAGGTTGAGGCTGACCGGCTGCTGCTGTCCCTTGAACAGGCGATACAGGCTGATGGCGAAGTACTGCTGAGCGGTGAAGAAGTGGAGCATCTGCGTGAGCAGATGGCTATTCTGCAGGTGCTGAGAAATGGGTCAGATGCTGCTGCAATCGAGAGCGGTGTTAAAATATTGTCTCAGGCCAGTGACTTCTTTGCTGCACGTCGGATGGATCAAAGTATTAAAAATGCTCTTAAGGGGCATAGTATTCAAGAGATTGAGGGAGATTCCTGATGCCGCAGATTATTTTTCTGCCCCATGATGAGCTTTGCCCGGAGGGTAAAGTGATTGAGGCTGATGTGGGTGAGACTATCTGTGATGCCGCCTTACGAGAGGGGATTGAGATAGAACATGCGTGTGAGAAGTCCTGTGCATGCACGACCTGTCATGTCATTGTGCGTGAGGGGTTTGACTCGTTAGATGAGTCAGACGAACTTGAGGATGACATGCTGGATAAGGCCTGGGGGCTGGAGCCTGAATCCCGCTTGAGTTGTCAGGCGGTGGTGGGTGATGATGATCTTGTGGTAGAGATCCCTAAATACACCATCAATCAGGTTTCAGAGCGTCATTGAAACCCGGATTTCACGACCAACCGGAGGCGTTTATGAAGTGGATAGATGTTTACGATATCGCAATAGAGCTGGATGAGAAGTATCCCGATACTGATCCGCTGACAGTCAGTTTTCCTGATCTGTACGAGTGGGTCATGGCACTGGATGGCTTTGATGATGATCCTGATCGCTGCGGTGAAAAAGTGCTGGAAGGGATTCAGATGGCCTGGATCGAAGAGCGTCAGTAGAAGATACTGAAAAAGCCCGCAAATGCGGGCTTTTTCGTGGCTGGAGATGCTGTTCAGTGAGGATTGCATAGCGTATAATTGCGCGTTTCATTTTTCTGGCAAGTCTGCGACTTTAGTCGCCGGCTGCAAACTGCCCTGAACTTTATACTGAGGATTAATAGCACATGGCTATCGAACGTACTTTTTCTATCATCAAGCCTGATGCCGTTGCAAAAAACGTTATTGGTAAAATCGTTTCTCGTTTTGAGTCTAACGGTCTGAAAATCGTTGAAATGCAACTGAAGCAGCTGAGCCGTGAAGAAGCTGAAGGTTTCTACGCTGAGCACAAAGAGCGTCCGTTCTTTGGTGATCTGGTTGAATTCATGACTTCTGGTCCTGTTGTTGTTCAGGTTCTTGAAGGTGAAAACGCTATCGCTCTGAACCGTGAGCTGATGGGAGCAACTAACCCACAAGAAGCAGCTGAAGGTACTATCCGTCGTGATTTCGCTCAGTCAATTGATGCGAATGCGGTTCATGGTTCTGATTCTGCAGCGTCTGCTGAACGCGAGATCGCTTACTTCTTCGGTAAGTAATCCCTGCGGGCCGCTAACCGGCGGCCCGTCATTTCATGAAAGTTGAGACCGCTATGACTGAATCCACTCAAAAAATTAACCTGCTCGGATTCTCTCCAAAAAAACTGGAAGAGTTCTTTGTGAGTATTGGCGAAAAACCTTTTCGTTCGACTCAGGTGCTGAAATGGATTCATCAGTTTGGGGCCAGCAGCTTTGATGAAATGACTAATATCAGTAAGGCGCTGAGGCAGAAGCTAAGTGAGGTTTCTGAAATTCGTGAGCCTGAAGTGCTGGTGCAGAATATTTCAAAAGATGGCACCCGTAAATGGGTGATTCAGCTGGATGGAGGCTCTGCCGTTGAGGCTGTTCTGATTCCGGAAAATGGCCGGGCTACTCTGTGTATCTCATCTCAGATTGGCTGCTCGCTGGATTGTAGTTTCTGTTCGACCGGTAAGCAGGGGTTTAACCGCAACCTCAGTGCTGCAGAAGTTATCGGCCAGGTACGGGTAGCAATCCGTTCATTTGGCCCGTTTGACCCCAACGGTGACCGCCGGGTTACCAATGTGGTGCTGATGGGGATGGGCGAGCCGCTGATGAACTTCGACAATGTCGTTGATGCCATTCATCTGATGATGGATGATAATGCTTACGGTCTGTCCAAGCGCCGTGTTACTTTGAGTACTGCGGGTGTCGTGCCGCAGATTGATAAGCTGAGTCAGGTTACTGACGTCTCTCTGGCAATCTCTCTGCATGCCCCGACTGATGAGTTACGCGATCAGCTGGTGCCGATTAATAAACGCTACCCGATTGCCGAGCTGGTTGATGCCTGTAACCGTTACATGGCAAATTTGAAGGATAAGCGGGTTATTACAGTTGAATATACGCTGATCGCCGGTGTAAATGACCACCCAAGTCAGGCAAAACAACTGGTTAAGCTGTTAAAACGTTTACCCTGCAAGTTAAACCTAATACCATTTAATCCGTTTCCGAATTCAGACTATCGACGTCCGTCTGAAGATGCGATTCAGGCTTTTAAAATGGTTATGGTTAAGGCAGGAGTCATAACCACTGTCCGGCGAACCCGGGGTGATGACGTTGATGCTGCTTGTGGGCAGCTGGTAGGTCAGGTAATGGACCGTACCCGTCGTAGTGAAAAATATATCCCGCTAAAAGATGCCAGCGGTGTGCAGCAGGAACCGCCTCGTTAAGTACGCAATGTGAAACTAATCTCGCCAGGAGTGAATAGGATTGAAAGGTTATCTGATATTACTGATTAGTCTATTGATTGCCGGGTGTGCGGGACAACAGGTTACGACAGGAGAGCAGGATACGCCTAAGGCGGTTCAGGCATACAACTCACTGGGTATGCAGTATTTGCGACGCAGTGATACTGCTAATGCCAAGCTCGCCTTTCAGCGTTCCATCGAGATTGATTCTGATTCTGCACAGGCCTATAACGGTCTGGCGATGGTTTTTCAGTTAGAACAAGATGCACCACTGGCAGAAAGCTACTTTAAAAAAGCGATTAAGGTGGAGCCGGATAGTGCCATGCTGCACAACAATTATGGGGCTTTTTTGTTTAGCCGTAAGCGCTACCCTGAGGCCTGCAAAGAGCTGGGCCGGGCAACGGAAGATCCTTTTTATAATCAGCGCAGCCAGGCGTTTGAAAACCTGGGTCGGTGTTATCGGCTGATTGATCGTCTGGATGCCGCTGAACATGCTTTTAAGCGCAGTCTGACGCTGAACCCGAAAAGGCCTCTGGCGATTCTCCAGCTATCTGATGTGATGTTACAAAAGGGTGATCTGGAAGAAGCGGTTGGCTTGTTTGATCAGTACAGCGCAATGGTTGATGCAAAACAGGTTCAGCACTCTGCGCAGAGTCTGTGGCTTGGGGTTCAGATCTCCCGGTTGAAGAATAGTGGCATTGATGCCGCGACCTATGGTCTGATCCTCAAGAACTTGTTTCCGGATTCAGAAGAGTATCAGCAGTATAAGGAGTCAACACCGTGAGTAATGAGCAGTTGCTGAATCAGGAAGGTGAAGGGCTCGAAACTGAGTTTCCGGCGCAGGAGCTCGCGGTTGCCAGGGAGCAACAGGGGCTCACTAAGAATGATGTTGCCCGTGAGTTAAGACTGTCAGAGAAATATATCGACTCACTGGAGCGTGGCGCCTTCAATGAACTGCCAAGTATGGTGTTTGCCCGTGGTTATGTTCAGTCTTATACCCGACAGCTGAAGCTGGATACTAAACACTATCTGGATATTTTTGACCGGCTTTATGGTCGTACCGGAGCGGGCGCTGCTCCTCAGTTTCGTATTGCACCAGGAGTGCAGTCAACTGCGAAGCTCGGTGATCCGGTTATTAAATGGTCAGCCTGGATATTTATACTGGTGATCATCGCTGCAACTGTCTGGTGGTGGAAAATACAGCAGGGAGGAGGGCAGCCTGTATCTCAGATGCCGGCGGCACAGTCAGTAGAAGTTGAGTCGGTTGATGGGAGTACTCTGATCGTACCATCAGGTATAACCGAAGAGACAGAAGCTCAGGATGGAGTGCCGGCAGGGGTTGATCCTGCGATGCCTGAAGTGGCTGTTGACAGTGAAGGGGTTGCTGATGATACAACAGAAACAGATTCCCCTGCGGAGGCGCTTTCCGTTGAGCCAGGCGATACATCTGAAGCTCTGGTTGTCGGAGATGCTACAGTTGATGAGCCTGATAGACAGCCGGTTATCGGAACCGAGGCTTCACTGCGGATTACCTTCACCGATGAGTGTTGGGTCAGTGTTGAAGATCATACCGGTAAGGTTCTGGCTATGCGGGTTAAGCCTGCAGGAAGTGAACTTAGTGTCACCGGAGAAACGCCGATTAAGCTTCTGCTGGGCAAGGTTGAAGCGGTGGGTGAGGTGTTTTTTAATGGTACGCCGATAGAGTTTAACCGTGATAGCCGTTCAGGTGTGGTGCGTTTAACTCTGCCTCAATAATGAATTAAAGTCGTAACAGATCGGGTAATGAACATTGGCCAAGATTAAAGCCATACGTGGAATGAATGATATCCTGCCAGACCAGACACCGGTCTGGCATTTTCTTGAAAATAGTGTGAAGTCGGTGCTCGGCGCTTATGGATATTCAGAGATCCGTATGCCGATCGTAGAGCAGACGGACCTTTTTAAACGTTCTATCGGCGAAGTGACTGATATCGTAGAGAAAGAGATGTATACCTTTGAGGATCGTAATGGCGAAAGTCTTACGCTGCGCCCCGAAGGTACTGCTAGTTGTGTGCGTGCCGGTGAAGAGCATGGACTGCTGTTCAATCAGGCTCAGCGGCTCTGGTATCAGGGGCCTATGTTCCGCTATGAAAAACCACAGAAAGGACGGTATCGTCAGTTTCATCAGATCGGCGTCGAAACCTTTGGCATGGCGGCGGCTGATATTGATGCTGAAGTGATAATGCTCAGTGCGCGTCTGTGGAAGCAGTTAGGCATAATCGATTCGGTCACCCTGCAGCTTAACTCGCTTGGCAGTAATGAGGCGCGGGCTGATTACAAAGCCGCCCTGGTTGATTATCTGTCAGCGCGAAAAGATCAGCTGGATGAAGATAGCCAGCGACGTCTGATTAGTAATCCATTAAGAATTCTGGACAGTAAAGATCCTCAGACTCAGTCACTGCTGGATGGGGCACCTTCCCTGAGTGACTATCTGGATGATGAGTCCCGTGAGCATTTTGCTGAGCTGTGCGCAATGCTTGATCAGGCGGGGATCGCCTATGAGCTGAATCCGCGTCTTGTGCGCGGGCTCGATTATTACTGCAAGACCGTATTTGAGTGGGTGACTGATAAGCTTGGCGCTCAGGGTACTGTGTGCGCCGGTGGACGCTATGACGGTCTGGTGAAACAGTTAGGTGGACGCCCGACTCCTGCGGTGGGTTTTGCTATGGGGGTTGAGCGTCTGATCCTGTTGCTGGAAACCTTAGAGGTCATTCCGGAAGCCGTTAAGCAGCCATTTGATCTCTACCTTGCGGCAGAGCATAAAGGGTTGCAGCAGCAGCTGATCGTATTGGCTGAACGGTTACGTGATGAAATGCCTGATTTAAGAATCCGGGTGCACTGCAGTGGCCTGAAAAATATCAGTAGTAAAGCCAGGCAGGCGGGTGCTCCCTGGGTGGTGCTGGTTCGTGAAGAAAACGGGTCTCTGGTTGCAAACCTGTGGTATAACTCTGAACCAACCTATGATGTTCAGGTCAATAACCTGAGCAGCTTGCTGCAGCAGCAACAGGCATAATAACTAAATTTTGAAAGGCGATTAGGAGCTGGCTGTGTCGGATATGCGCACTGAAGAAGAACAGGTTGAAGCGTTAAAGAACTGGTGGAAAGAGAACGGTAAGTCTCTTGTGTTGACTATCGCTCTGGCACTGGCGGTTGTTTTTGGCTGGAAGGCCTGGCAAAACAATCAGCGTATTACTGCTGAAAATGCCGGAATAATGTATCAGAACCTGGTTCAGGCGGTACAGCTGGCGAGCGCGCCACAGGCGACCGATGATCAGCGGACGACAGCTGCACATCTGGCCAAATCGCTTAAAGTTGAATATGGTGATACAGCCTATGCTCGCTTTGGTGCTCTTTTCAGTGCGCGCCTGTATGTTGATAAAGGTGACTATGAGGCTGCATTGAATGAGCTCGACTGGGTGCTGGCGCAGTCAGAAGATAGTGTCATGCAAACAGTTGCCACCATGCGTAAAGCGCGGGTTATGGCTGCTATGGGCGATGCTGACAAGGCTATATCGCTGCTTGATGGACTTAAAGAGCCCAGCTTCAGTGTTAGTGTTGCTGAGCTGAAAGGTGATCTTTATCTACAGGCGGGAGCGGTCGATAAAGCTCGTGAGGCATATCAGTCAGCTGTTGCTGATGCCCCTCAGGGTGGGCGTCCGCTACTTACCCTGAAGCTTGATAGTCTGGCTGCAAAAGGAAGTTAACAGATGAAACAGCTATGCCGAGTTTTACTGCTTACTACCAGTATGCTGACAATGACAGCATGTGGTTGGTGGGGTGGAGAGGTCGAGATTGAACCGGCTGAACTGATCGATTTTCAGGCCGAAAAAGAGGTCAGCGTCCTGTGGAGCCGTTCTGTCGGCACAGGGCTGGGCGAAAAGTTTAATAAGCTCAGTCTGGCCATTAATGAAGATGTTATTTATGCATTGGATGTTGATGGCAAGGTGTTCGCGATTAACCGTAGTGATGGCAAGGTCATCTGGGAAGCCGATCTTGATGCTCCTGTTTTGGGGGGAGTGGGTGTCGGACCTTACCATGTGGCAGTAACGATAGAGTCGGGTGAGGTGGTCATGCTTAATGCTGCTGATGGCGTTGAGATGTGGCGTCAGCAGCTCAGTAGTGAAACTCTTAGTCCGGTTCAGATGAATGCCGAAATAGCGGTTGCCCAGTTGCAGAATGGTAAGCTGGTCGCTATGGATATAAATAGCGGTAAGCGTCTTTGGACCTATGACAGCCAGATTCCGCGACTGACTCTGCGGGGCACCAGCTCGCCAATCGTTGCCTCCAATGTGACCATTGCAGGTTTTGCTAATGGTAAGCTGGTTGCTGTTCGTAATGATAGCGGAGCTGAGCTATGGGAGCGTCAGGTTGCGGTTCCTGAAGGAAAAACTGAACTTGAGCGTCTTATCGATATTGATGCCCGGCCTCTCTATATTAATGGCGTTATCTATATTGTTTCTTATCAGGGCCGGCTTGTTGCCGTGAGCGCGTCTGATGCTCAGGTTCTATGGTCGCAGAACGCATCCAGTTATCAGAGCCTTGCCGCTGGATTTGGCAATATCTATGTAAGCCAAGATAATGGCTTTATAGAGGCATTTGATCAGCGTAGCAGTGCCAGTGTCTGGCGTCAGACTGCACTGGAAAATCGCCAGACTACAGCGCCTGTGGCGCTGGGTACTACGGTTGTGGTGGGGGATTTTGATGGTTATCTGCACTTCATGTCCCAGGTTGATGGACATTTCGTAGCTCGTTATCAGGTGGATAATGACGGTATGCGTGGTGATATGGCCGTGGTTGATGATGTTCTGTATGTACTGGGTAATGGCGGCCACCTGGTCGCACTTCAGTTGAACTAAGCGCAGAGCTTCTGATCAGGCGGCTATCTGTTATTTCAGTTAGCCGCCATTTTGTTTTATATGAAACCGTTTCTAAAAAGTTGGTAATGAAAATATGCTTCCGGTAATTGCACTCGTCGGCCGCCCAAATGTGGGTAAGTCGACACTGTTTAACAGACTGACAAAAAGTCGCGATGCTCTCGTCGCTGACTATTCGGGTCTGACTCGTGACCGGAAGTATGGTGAAGGCCGGCTGGGTGAGCGGGACTATATTGTTGTTGATACCGGCGGTATTTCAGGTGATGAAGCGGGTATCGATTATAAGATGGCAGAGCAGTCGCTGTTGGCGATTGAAGAAGCTGATATCGTTCTGTTTCTGGTTGATGGGCGTGCCGGACTTAACCCTGCAGATGAAATGATTGCTGATCATCTGCGTCGCTCCGAAAAAGAAAGCTATCTTATTGTTAATAAGACTGATGGTCTCGACCCTGAAATTGCGATGGCTGATTTCCACGGTTTAGGTTTATCTGAACCACTGCCAATAGCCGCGTCACACGGGCGTGGTGTTACCCAGCTAATTGAGCACGTTCTGGCTGAGCTGCCGCTTCGGGAAGAGTCTGAAGAAGATGAAGAGCGTCAGAGGCAAAAGAAAATTGCTATCGTCGGTCGTCCCAATGTAGGTAAATCTACTTTGGTAAACCGGATTCTGGGAGAAGACCGGGTGGTTGTATTTGATCAGGCCGGTACCACCCGGGATAGTATTTACATTCCATTTGAAAGGGATGATGAGTCCTATACGCTGATCGATACAGCGGGTATCAGACGTCGTAAGAATGTCACTGAAGCAGTTGAAAAGTTTTCCATTATTAAAACGTTGCGTGCAATTAACGATGCCAACGTTGTGGTACTGGTAATTGACGCCCGTGAAGGTGTGTCTGAACAGGATCTGCATCTGTTGGGATATGTTCTGGATTCCGGACGATCGCTGGTTATTGCGGTAAATAAATGGGATGGTATGTCAGGTGATGAGAAAGAGGTGGTGCGTGAGCAGCTTCGGCGTCGTCTGGAATTTGTATCATTTGCCCGGATGCATTTTATTTCTGCTCTGCATGGCAGTGGCGTAGGTAACCTGTTTGCTTCTGTAGATGAAGCGTATGGGTTCGCTATGACTAAATGGGCGACTAACAAACTAACCCGTTTATTGGAAGATATTGTTGCTGATCATCAGCCACCAATGGTTAATGGTAATCGTATCAAGCTGCGTTACGCACACCAGGGCGGATCAAATCCACCTATTATTGTGATCCATGGAAATCAGACCAGCGCGTTGCCGGGTTCCTATAAGCGTTACTTAGAGAATAAGTTTACCAAGGTTCTGGGAATAAAAGGGACGCCGTTGCGGTTTGAGTTCAAGAGTAGTGAAAACCCATTCAAAGATAAAAAGAATGAACTGACCAAACGGCAGGTGATGAAAAAGCTGCGCCAGAAGTTGCACAACGATAAGCAGAAAAAGAAAGGGAAGAAGCGATAACCTCTATTAGAGGAGCCAGACGCTTCGCTTGCTAGTAGTTAGAACGGAAACTGCGTTTCCTGCTAGAAAAAGCAAAGATAAAAACATAAAACCGCCGCGAGGCGGTTTTATGTTTTTGGGGTTTGGAGATTCTCTTACGAAGCAGGTTGTTACAATGCCGATAAAGAAGGCTCTCCTCGCCACTAGCAAGCGGCGCAGCGACGTTCTGGCCACGTCTTGTTTTAAAAGAAGATATTTTTCACAATTTCTTAACTTTTTCGTGCTCCCTCTGTTGACTCTTCTGCTCCAGAATGTAGAATGCGCTCCTCGCTTCAGACAGCCACCGGAAACGGTCACTGAAACAAGTCGGGCTGTTGAGTTTAACTCCT